>CBDIAZ010000003.1:0-1616218 GCA_965276585.1 Acidobacteriaceae bacterium
ATGAAAGACGAGGATATTCGCTAGCACCGGCGCCAGCAGGGCCAAAGCCAAAGGCACAAATCGATTGATCAGCAACAACACGCCGGCAATTACCTGCACACCGGATACGAACAGGAAATAGTGCGAAGCCACCAGGACACCGGTAAAGGTTCCCGCAAGTCCGGTAGGCATGGGCGCGTGGATGAACTGGAAAAATCCATTGAGACCGAAAATTAGAAATACCAATCCGAGAAGTATGCGCGCGATGATTGCAACGATTTTCATGCGATTCACTCCGTTTAATGTTGAAGCGTCACAGCAATAGATGGCCGATGCAAGATGGCCGATGCAGTTTCAATTGCAAACTTCAACCGCCAGCGATTGCTCCAAGGATAATTAAGGGCTCCGCTCCGGATGCGACGGCATCCGGCAGCGGCGCCTCCGGTGAGTCGTGCGACAAATCTTCCTGACAGGCGAAGAAACGAAGGAATGGCCGCCGCTCTTTTGTGGCATGGTCTCGGATGGTTCCACGCAGCATAGGATACTGATCTTCAAGAACATCCAACACAGAACGCAGCGTGATGTGTCCTTCAAGATCGAGCTTGACCTCGCCAGGGACATTCGCCAGCGTGCGCAGATGTGCCGGGAGTTCGATGCGGATCATGCCAGCGTCTGGACTTCCACCGAGAGTACCGCGGGAAGGTCGCGGACGATCGGATTCCAACTGTTTCCGGCATCCGCGGAGGCGTATACCTGGCCGCCGGTGGTGCCGAAATAGATGCCGCAGTCGTCGAGCGAATCGACCGCCATGGCATCGCGCAGAACGTTCACGTAGCAGTTCTGTTGCGGCAGGCCATTCGTCAGCGCCTCCCATTCATTTCCTCCGCTGCGGCTGCGGTAAACGCGCAGCTTGCCATCGGGCGGATAGTGTTCCGAATCGCTTTTGATCGGGACTACGAAAATTGTTTCCGGCTCGTGCGCGTGCACATCGATGACGAAACCGAAATCGGTGGGCAGATTGCCGCTGACCTCCTGCCAGGAATCGCCGGCATTGTCGCTACGCATTACATCCCAATGTTTCTGCATGAACAACACGCCCGGACGCGCCGGATGCATGGCAACGTGATGGACGCAATGGCCGACTTCGGCGGTTGGGTCAGGGATGTATTGCGAGTGGAGGCCCTGGTTGATGGGTCTCCAAGTCTCGCCGCCGTCGTCGGTGCGAAACGCGCCGGCGGCCGAGATAGCAATAAAGATTCGTTGCGGATCGCTGGGATCGAGAATGATGGTGTGCAGACACATGCCGCCGGCTCCCGGCTGCCAGCGCGGACCGGAGCCGTGCTTGCGTAACCCGGAAAGTTCCTGCCAGCTTTTTGCGCCGTCTTTTGAGCAGAATAAGGCGGCGTCTTCTATCCCTGCGTAAACCGTATCGGGATCGGTGAGCGAAGGTTCGAGATGCCAGACGCGCTTGAATTCCCAGGGATGCGGCTTGCCATCGTACCATTGATGCGTGCCCGGGACACCGTCGTATGTGAACTTGTTCTCGGCGGGCTCCCACGTCTTTCCGCCGTCATTCGAGCGTTGAATCAGTTGCCCGAACCAGCCGCTGGTTTGCGAGGCGTAGAGCCGATTCGGGTCGACCGGCGACCCTTTCACATGATAGATTTCCCAGCCGCCAAAGTGAGGACCGCTGACATTCCACTGCTTGCGCTTGCCATCGGAGTTCAAAACAAACGCGCCTTTGCGTGTACCTACCAGAACTCGAACCTTGCTCATTTCGGTTTCCTATTCCTCGATTTTTTTGCTGCGTTTGTTTTCACTTCGCCAGCGTCAAAACGCGGCAGCAATGGGGTGGAATCACGTTCCCGCCATCGTCGCCGTGTTTCTGCGAGAACGTACTCACGGTTTTTCGCCATCTCTGCAATTACCGCGCACGGCGCTTCGGTTTCCTCATGTTGCGATCCCCAGATGAGCAGTTCCAATAGGACCGGCGCCAAATCGATCCCTTTCTCTGTCAGTCGATAATTCACTCTTCTTTTGTCTGCAGCATCTACTTCGGTGCAAATAATCCCCGATGCCTCGAGTTTCTGCAATCGATCCGCCAGGATGTTGGTGGCGATCCTTTCACCGGATTGTTGAAATTCCTTAAATGTGCGATGCGCGCGGACCATTATGTCGCGGATGATCAACAGCGACCAACGATCTCCAAAAATCTCGAGGGAAATGCTTACGGGGCAGCCGGACCTGCGTTCTGAAATTTGTTTTCCAGCCACGGCGGAACGGTATCAAACATTACTTGTGGATTGCAAGTAAGTTATAGGAATTTTTGACGCAAAAAATGTTTTTCATGCTGGATTTGGGTATTTCGAAATGGGATGGCGGGGTAGGCGGTGATTTGGCGAAATGTTCCACGTGGAACACTAAAGCAATTGAAGGGCCAAACGCAATTAGCGTGCCAAACCCAGGCTATGTGGCCTGGATCGAGAGTGTTGCGGAAAAACAAATAAAGACGATTTGCCGGCGTTTTTTTCAGGCGATTCAGGGTCGGGGAAAATGGGCTGTTTTTCGCGACGACCGGGTGTAACCGGCAACGGCCTGCATTCCCGGTATCCAATTCGATTTTCCTAAAATGCAAGTCATTGATTCTACGTAGGATACAATTTACAATTTTGCATTTTTTGAAGGAAAAACGCCGGTTTTATGGCATAAATTTGACAGGAATATAG
The DNA here is from genome assembly GCA_965276585.1 of Acidobacteriaceae bacterium. GTDB lineage: Bacteria > Acidobacteriota > Terriglobia > Terriglobales > Acidobacteriaceae > JAKAAZ01. The sequence continues at coordinate 2,706 of CBDIAZ010000003.1, forward strand.
TAATTTTTACGATATCGATTTTTGCCCAGTTTGCATCATTTTTGGTGCTAATCTTTGGGGTGACTGTGACCCTTCGGCAAGCTCAGAATCAGGATGACGACTTCGACTTACTGGGCATCTCGATAGAGTCCCAGACCGCTGAAATTGTCAGGCTTCAGCCTTCGGCGCCCGATTGGATGCAAACTGTATCTCCAGACGAGCACCGCGATCCGGGTGGGATTCCAAGACTAGTTCCCCGGCGATCAAATCGATTCGCTCGCGTATAACCCTGGGCCCTTTTCGCATTGTCTCCAGCTGTGCGAGAGAGAATCGACCGGTGAAATCGAAGCCTTTGCCATCATCCTGAATGGTCAACAGCAATGTGTTTTGCCGAGAAGAAAGGCTGACTTCGACCTTTCGTGCGCCGCTATGCTTTCTTACGTTGTTCAGGGCCTCCTCCACAATGCGCAGCACCTCGTGGGAGATATGGCGCGGGATCGAGCCTTTCGGCACGCCGCAGGAAAATGTTGTGGCAATTCCTGTTTCGTACTGGAAGCCTTCGATCATTTCCGCCAGGGAGCGCAAAATCCACTGCGGCGGAGTCGTCGAGCGCAATTGTTCGATCTGCGCGCGAAGCTTGCGGACTTCAAACCGAAGGAGGTCCTGGACGTCCGCCAGCGTGTCGGTTGCGTCGAGAGCGGCTCCTGGGTTCCCGCTCTGGCGGCGCAACAGATCCACCCGCATTTCTGTGGCGATCAACGACTGGACGACTCCATCGTGGAGATCGCGTGCGATTCGCTCGCGTTCAACGGAGCTTGCCCGAAGGCCGGGTTTAGGTTGCACGACAACGGTGCTCATTTCGATTTCCCCTCATTGGAACCTTTGGCAATGCAATGAACTTCAAAAACATCCTAAGAACATTCTTCCTGCTCCGATGATATGGTGAAATTCTCCATGCGTGGCCGTTTTTTTGAGAACGGCACGAGTTCAAATTCCCACTCCACATTATCCGGAGAAATGCACGAAATCCGATGGCACAATCCCGTCGTTCTTCAATCGAAGCTCCGGCCGCTGCGCGGATCGACACCGGGTCGCAACCCTGTACGGCCGCCATCCGGCATGGTGCTATTTGACTAATTTTATTGTTGGATACTTTACCTGGGGGAGTATCTTCATATCATGTGGAAAGCCTGAGTGTCAACAACAAATGAAAGACACGCATTCAATGGATTTTGTAGGCATCTTCCTGGCTCCATAGCTGGATTGCTTCGAGGCGGCGGAAACCATCCCAAGCATGTCCCATGCGGGACAAATCGAGCAATTCCAAATATTCATCGGAGGATAACTCTGTGGCCCTATATAGTAGCCCTAGCTAATCAAAATTGAGCCATTCCACACCGCGCCGTACAGGGAGCGGCACGCTCTGAGATTTCTAATTTGCACCGATCGTCTGCCGACATGACCTCGAACCTGATCCAACCCGCAAACCCAATCCCCGAAGAAAGAATCTCGATGGGGGCAGCAGCCAAGGAGCCCGTCACCCCGGTTCGTATCCTGATCGCGGACGATCATCCCCTGTTTCGGGATGGTCTGCGCAGGCTGTTGCAGACGCAACCGGAATTCCAGGTGGTCGGCGAAGCGGGGGATGGAGAGGCACTGATTCCGCTGGCGCTGGAGACCAAGCCGGATCTGATTCTGATCGATTTGTCGATGCCTCGCCTGGATGGAATGGATGCTTTGCGTGAACTCGCGGCTGTGGGATTTACCGGGCGGACGCTACTGCTGACGGCATCGATCGAGAAGGCACAGATTGTGCGGGCTTTGGAGCTGGGATCCTGCGGCGTGATTCTGAAAGAGTCCACCACCCAGCGTCTTTTCGATTGCATCCGCTGCGTCATGGCAGGCCAGTATTGGATCGGCCGGGAAAGCGTCTCCGACCTGGTAAAGACGTTGCGGCGCCTCACATCGACCAAGGAGGCAGGCCCGCAGGCCCGAAATTTCGGCCTGACGCCGCGGGAACTGGAGATTGTGGCCCTAGTGGTTGCGGGTTACTCGAATCCGGACATCGCGCAGAAATGCTCGATCAGCCAGCAGACGGTGAAACATCACATCAGCAATATTTTCGACAAACTGGGTGTCTCCAACCGCCTGGAACTTGCGCTTTTCACGGTCAATCATCGACTGACCGACGATATGTCCTGATCTCGATCGAAGGCCTTCGCCCCGCAAATGCCATAGGTAGTTCTTGTGCTATAGAAGGAGAATGCGCGCTTTTCTTTCCAGTGTGTTGCTCCTCCTGTTCTGCACATCCATGCTCGTCCATGCGGGAACGAACCCGTCGTGGACTACACCCATCGCTCCGCTCCGAATAGCCGACAACCTCTATTACGTGGGGAGCCAGGACCTTGCCAGCTACCTGGTCGTCACTCCGCAGGGGAATATTCTCATCAATGCCAACTTGGCTACCTCGCCGCCGCAGATACGCGCGAGCGTGGAGAAGCTGGGCTACCGCTGGACTGACACCAAGATTCTGCTCAACAGCCAGGCCCATTTCGATCACATGGGCGGCGCGGCTGAGGTGATTCGTGAAACGCATGCGAAGAACATGGTGATGGACAGCGACGTAAGCGTCGTCGAGACCGGCGCGCGAACGGATTTTCTCGCTCCATCGCTCAATATCCCCACCTACACACCTGTTCCTGTAGATCGGATCCTCCATGACGGGGACACTGTCACCCTGGGCGGTGTGACACTGACAGCCCATAAGACTGCAGGGCATACGCGCGGCTGTACCACATGGACGATGCGCGCTCATATCCCCGGTGAACCAGCGGGAAGGTTGCGCAACATCGTCATCGTAGGCGGCGTTAGCTTTTGGTCGGAGTACCATTTCGTCGCCAGCCCGAACCACCCCGTAAGCTACCCCGGCATTGTTCAGGATTTCCAACATACATTTGCCGTGTTGCGGGCTTTGCCCTGTGACGTTTTCCTTGGGGCACACGGGAGCTACTTCGATATGATCACGAAGCTTCAGCACTATCCGCAGGATGGCCCCCGCGTCTTTATCGACCCTGTGGGCTATCAGCATTTCGTCGCTGGCGCTCAGAAGACTTTCGAACAGGCATTGACCAAACAGCAGATCGCCACTGCACGTTGACCTTCCACATTTCGCTTTGCGATGGCTAGAACCGGTCTTCCAGGGGCGGATTTGTACTCATTTCTAAACTCCCACAGACCGATAGTCACCAGTTTGCGTCGATTTCATCGCACATTGGTAACACTCCACAGTTCTACGCCGATAGACGGCATAGTCCTACTCCTATAGAACCTTCTGGCTATTGTTGCCTCTTCCCGGGACAGCTAGTCTACAACTCGTAATGCCGCATATAGAAAGCACGAGCCAACAAGCCGCCATGGATACAAGACCGGAGAGCGGCCAGGCTGCAGAGGACGGGGGCAAGACTTCTCGCGCCCGCCGCTATGTGATCGGCACAGCAATTCGTTATCGCGTTCGAGGGGAACGCAAATGGCGCGAAGGTATGACGGAAAACATCAGCACTTCCGGAGTACTGATTCGAACAGACCATTCCCTGGATCCGAACACGACTATTGAAATGAAGTTTTTTCTACCTGTTGAACTGTACGGAGAGTGTGCCGCTGAAGTTTTCTGCCGCGGAGTCGTTGTAAGAACGTCGCAGTGCTATGCGCAAGCCAGTGCGGTTGCCATCGCTTCCACCATTGCTTATTCGAGGTTCCTTCGTCAGGCAGCCCGAATGAGGAATGGTTGAAGCGGTAAATTCGAGCACCGGTCGCGACATTCATGCAAGACAATGATTCGCCCCATCATGTTCAAATGGGCGGCCCCCCGGCATTGTGCAAGGCAAGATCGCGCTCCTTTCAAGTTAGGGGCGAAACGCCCGCAGTTTGGGCCATAGTGGAAAATCGCGGACTGTAGCTCACAGGGCGAAGCTATGCCTTGTTTCCGACCGACACGAGTTACCGTCCTTTGTAGGGAAAGGTGAACCGGCAATGCTGACCTCGCAGAGTATCGATCTTGAAACGCAGGAAAGCTCTCCCTGGTGGGTGCTCTATACCCGTCATCAGCACGAGAAGACGGTGGCGGACATGCTATCGGCCAAAGGCTTTGAGGTTTTCCTGCCACTCTATGAGTCGTTGCGGCGCTGGAAAGATCGCAGCAAGATGCTTTCCCTGCCCCTGTTTCCCTGCTATGTATTCGTCCGCGGCGGACTCGATCGCCGGTTGCAGGTGGTGACCACGCCGGGAGTCCACATGGTTCTGGCCCATGGCGAGCGCGTCGCCCTGATTCCGGAAAATGAAATCGATGCGATTCGGCGGACCGTGGAAGGCCCTTGCCGCATCGAACCGCATCCGTTTCTGAAATGCGGCGAGCGGGTCCGCGTCATCCGCGGCTGCATGGAAGGCGTCGAAGGCATTCTGATTCGGAAAAAGAATTTGTTCCGCCTGGTGCTTTCCGTGGACATGCTGGCGCAGTCGGTGGCCGTGGAAATCGACGCATCCGATGTCGAACCGATTCCGACGCCAGGCATCGCCACGGCAGCACCCGCGCGGCGGTATCCATTCGTTCCCATCGCGACCGCGGTTTGATTTTTATCGTCGACCGTTCAGTCCCCTCATTGTCAGGAAGAGAATCATGCCGGAATCCATCGAAGATCAAGATTCAAAACCGTTCGACCTGCAGCGCTACTTGAGTATCGCTCGCAGGCGCCACCTTCATTTTCTGGTGCCATTCCTGCTGGGCTGGCTTCTCGTCTGGGGAGCGAGCTGGATATTGCCGGTACGGTACAAATCGGGCACGCTGATCCTGGTGGAAGAGCCGACGGTGCCAAAAAATTATGTGACGCCGAATGTCACCGACAATTTACAAGGCCGGCTGCAGAGCATCACGCAGCAGATTCTGAGTCGGACCCGGCTGCTTCTCATTATCGACCGGTTGAACCTTTACAGCGGCGGACGCATGCGGCTTACGCCCGATGAAAAAGTCGCGCGCATGCGCAAAGACATTGAAATAGAACTGGTGCGTAACGAGCAGGATCAGGCGATCACCGCATTTCGGATTTTCTATTCGGCCCGCGATCCCCATATTGCCCAGCAGGTAACGACTGAGCTGACCCAGCTGTTCATCCACGGGAACCTGGCGGCGCGCCAGCAGGAATCGGAGGGTACGACCAAGTTTATTGAAAACCAGCTGCAGAACGCGAGCGTCGGCCTGGCGGCACAGGAAGCCAAGATTCGCGAATTCAAGGGCGAGCATCCAGGTGAATTGCCTACCCAGCAGGTGAGCAATCTGCAAATTCTGAGCGGGCTGCAATCGCAGCTGCAGAGCGAACAGGATGCGTTGAACGCCGCGAAGCAACAGCAGGTTTATTTGCAGACGCTGATCGATCAGTATCGCGCGATCGATGGGGCTGGGAACACGGGTGCCCCTGTTCCGGCAGGTCTGACCGCAATCAATCTGCAACTCCACCAGCTGAAGACAAAGTTGGCGGACCTTAGCACTCGCTATACCGACAGCTATCCGGATATTCAGGTCTTGAAAAGTGAGATTGCGAAGACCGAGAAGGCGAGAAGCGCATTGATCGCGAACGCGAAGAACAACCCCAGCGCCGGCGCACAGCCAGAGGATGCCGCCGATCTGCGCGACCCCGCCGACCCATCGAAGAGTTCTCCGACCTTGCAGTTGCAAGGTCAACTACAAGCGGCTCGCTCCGAAATCGCAAATCGCACACGTTCGATCGCCAGCCTGGAAGCCAAAATCAACGATTACCAGGGACGTTTGAATGCGGAACCTGTGCGCGAGCAGCAGTTGGACGATCTGACCCGGGGCTACGCGCAATCCAAGGCGAATTACGACGATCTGCTGAAAAAAGACAGCGAATCGCAGATGGCGACCAGCATGGAGCAGACGCAGCAAGGAGAGCGATTCAGCATTCTCGATCCACCCAGTTTGCCGGTGAAGCCGGACTTTCCGAATCGCCTGAAATTCTGTGGAATGGGAGCGGGCTTCGGCCTGGCGCTTGGCGTCCTGGTAGCCGGCGGATTTGAATTCATGGACGATCGCCTGCACAGCGAGAAAGAAATCAAGGACATGCTGCCGGTCGCGGTGATCTCTGAAATTCCGGAGGTCTCCCTCCCATCCGATGAGCGGCGCCAGAGACGGAAAATGGTGTTGGGATGGGCCGTGGCGGCACTGGTGCTCGCGGTACTTCTCGCGGGAACTGCTTTCAGCTATCTACACGCTTAGGTGCGCTTCACTATGTATAAATCTTTCTACAATCTCAAGCGCAACCCCTTCGATCTCGCGCCTGATCCCGCCTATTTCTTCTCCACCCGGCGGCACAATGAGGCGCTGGCGGCGCTGCATTACGGCGTTCGGCGGCATAAGGGATTTGTCGTGGTCACCGGAGAGGTTGGCACGGGAAAAACCTTGCTGCTGCGCTGTCTGCTTCGGTTGCTGAAAGAGAGCAAGGACGTTGCCTACGCGTATCTCTTCAACAGCCGGCTATCTCCAACGGAATTCCTGCAGTACATCCTCGCGGACTTCGGGCTTCCTTCCGCGGGGAAGAACAAAAGCGAGATGCTGCTGGAGCTGGCTCAGTTCTTGATTCAGAGAGGTTCGAAAAAGCAAACCACTGTGCTGATCGTGGACGAGGCTCACGACGTATCGGCCGATATTCTCGAGGAAATTCGGCTGTTGTCGAACCTGGAAACGTCCGATGACAAGCTGATACAAATCGTATTGGTCGGCCAGCCTGAACTAGATGAAAAACTGGATTCTGTCGGGCTTCGACAACTGAAACAGAGGATCGCGCTGCGCGCGCAGCTTGCTCCTCTGGATGTCGACGAAACCAAAGGCTACATTGAACAGCGCTTGCGCATTGCCGGAGCAACTCAGCGCCGGACTCCGTTGTTTCCCGATCCAACCGTAGCGGCAGTCTATCGCCATTCGCGAGGCTTCCCTCGCCTGATCAACACCATTTGCGAGAATGCCTTAATCGCCGGCTATGCCCGGCAATTGCCTGCCATCACGCCGGAGATCATCGGGCAGGTGGCAACCGATCTCCGTCTGGGTGTGGTTTCTTCGCCTGTACCGCAAAGAGCCGGGAGCCAGGCTGAGATGGATATCCAACGGGCCGCGAACCTCATCATCGAACACTATGCCGCTCTGCGAAAACCGATCGCGGGCGACCCGGATTTGGATGTGGCTGCAGCCGTCGAAGCGAGCAAACATGAGCAATATATTTGACGCCTTACAAAGATCGGAAGCGGAGCGCTCCGGGGTGGACCTGTCGGCGGTCTCGGCAGCGACCGAGCTGCTGCAGCGTGCCGAGCGCCGAGCCGTCTCGACATGGGAAACCGCGCTGCCGCCGAAGCAGGCCGATACTGCGCCAGGCGTCGAGCGGATCTCATCCGAAGGGCGATCGGTGTCGCCGGCCGCATTCGCGCTGGATACTCCGCTCTCCGCCGAGCTTGCATCGGCAGAAGATCGCCTGGAAATTTTCAGCCAATTCAAGCCTGTCGATATCTCTCTCTCCGCCGATAGCCGACTGGCGTTCCTGATGGAGAACCAGGGCCCTGCGGTGGAAGCGTTTCGCCTGCTTGGAGTGCGACTGCGGCATCTTCGCCGGGAACGGCCGCTTAAAAAAGTATTGATTACCAGCACGATTCCTCAAGAGGGCAAGAGCATGGTCTCGGCCAACCTGGCCTGCGCCTTCGCGACAGGAAAACAGCAGAGAGTTCTGCTGCTCGAAGGAGACGTGCGGCGTCCAGCCATATCGCGGATGTTTGGATTGGGAAAAGTTCCCGGCCTGTGTGAATGTTTGCAGGGAGAGCGCAGCCTAATCCCCAGCATTTATCGGCTGGAAAAACCGGGATTCTGGATCTTGCCGGCCGGTAGTACTTCCGGCAATCCTCTCGAGCTGCTGCAATCGGGAAAACTATCCGTGCTGATGGATCAGTTGACCGCATGGTTCGATTGGGTCGTCATCGATTCGCCGCCGGTGCTTCCGGTGGCCGACACCAGCGTCTGGACACGGTTGGCAGACGGCATTCTGCTGGTGACTCGCCAGGGAACAACCGAGAAACGGCAACTGCAGAGAGGACTCGAAGCGGTCGACCAGAAGAAGCTGATTGGCGCGTTGTTGAACTCCTCCAGAGACTCAGCCGACAGCGATTACTATTACCAACGCGAGACACCGGCAATTGCATCGCCGGCCAAAACTTCGACAGAATAATTTCACTCATTCCAATCCGCTGTCTTTCCTTTCCACATAACCAGCATGCTTCCGATCTTTTCTTACATCGTCCGGAAGTCCGCATGTTGCCCCCGGAGTGGAATGAAGGACTGCAATACCTATGACCATCCATCCGCGCTCCTGCTCCCGGAAAACGCACACCCCGGCAAGTGCAAACCAGCAATTTTTCTTGATGAAGAACGACGACAAGGGCGGACTTGTCGCAAGAGGAGTAAATCGTGATTCTGACCGGCGAAGATAAAGCTTCTATTCTGGCGGATTCCCTATTCACGTCGATAGCGACGGGGGAACGCGAGGTCCTGAGCGAACGAACATTCAACAGGATGATTGCCATCGAGCGCAAGAGAACGGAACGTACCAAGGAACCATTCCTCCTTATGTTGTTGGAGGCAGGCAATGGTCAGGGTTCTGAAAAAGATGGAAGAGCTCTCGACAACATCATGTCTGCGTTATTGTCCGTAACGCGAGAAACGGATCTCACCGGATGGTACAAAGATCGGACGGTTGTAGGGGTACTGTTTACGGGACTCGTCGGCAATGACAAGAACGCAATCCTGAGCACGATATTGAGCAAGGTAAGCACTGCGCTGCGGAGCCAGTTGACGTTCGATCAGTTCAACCGAGTCAGCATCTCGTTCCATTTTTTCCCGGATGACTGGGACCACGACGATTCCGGGCGTCCGAGCAACCCGGCTTTGTATCCCGATTTGTTGCGCTCGGAAAGCGGCAAACAGTCTCTGCTGGTAATGAAACGTGTAATCGATGTTGTCGGCAGCGCCGTGTTGCTGATCCTTTGCCTGCCTCTGTTCCTATTCATCGCACTGGCGATCAAAATTTCCTCCAAAGGTCCGATACTCTTTCGGCAACAGCGGGTTGGGCAGCACGGTAAGCTTTTTATGTTCCTGAAATTCCGCTCCATGCACATCGATAACGATCATGGCATTCATCAGGAATATGTAAGAAAGCTGATTGCCGGCGAGGCGGAACGCATTGCCTCAAACGGCAACGGCGAAGGCGTTTACAAGCTTGCCAACGACAAGAGAATTACGCGAATCGGCAAGTTTCTGCGAAAGACCAGTCTGGATGAGTTGCCGCAGTTCCTGAACGTGTTCAAGGGAGACATGTCGCTGGTCGGTCCCCGTCCACCGATACCCTACGAGCTGGCAGCCTATCAAACCTGGCACCGCCGTCGCCTGTTGCAGTTCAAACCTGGGATTACGGGGTTGTGGCAGGTTACCGGGCGAAGCCTGGTCAAGTTCGACGATATGGTGCGGCTCGATCTGCGGTACGCGACATCATGGTCGCCCTGGCTCGACTTCAAGATCCTCATGCGTACTCCGGGGGCAGTGATCAAGGGCGCACACTAAGTTCAAAGTTTCAACCGAGTTCCCTTTCGATCTTTTTTTGGGTTTGCCTGTCATTTTGTCGGACTTGTTTTTCTGAAAACCATATCTCCCTCAATTCTTTTCCAAGGTGAGCGCACAGTGAATTTTGGTGTCATCGGTTTCGGCTACTGGGGGCCGAATGTCGTAAGAAATCTTGTCAGCCTCGAGGACTCCCACGTCCTCGCAATTGCGGAGCTAAGTCCGGCGGCGCGGCTTCGCGCGCAGAAGGCGTATCCCGGAATTCTCGTCACGGCGGATACTTCCGAGGTCCTCTCGTCGACCGAGATCGACGCGGTTGCCATCGTCACCCCGGTGTGGACGCACTATGAACTGGCCAAGGCAGCGCTCGAGAACGGCAAACACGTTTTCGTCGAGAAGCCTTTTACCAGCACGGTCGCGCAGGGAGAGGAGCTGATCAACCTCGCTCGGCGAAAGAATCTCCAGATCATGGTGGACCACACATTCCTGTTTACGGGCGCGGTGAAAAAAATCTCGCAACTGCTCGAAGAAGGAACTCTCGGCCAGCTCTATTACTACGATTCCACGCGCGTCAACCTCGGTCTTTTCCAGCACGACATCAACGTACTCTGGGACCTTGCGCCGCATGATCTTTCGATCATGGATTACCTGATTAAAGCGAGTCCCGAAGCGATCGTCGCGACCGGGCAGAAACATTTGAACTGCCATGAAGACGTAGCCTTCATGACGCTGTACTTCCCGGAGAAAGTCATCGCGCATATCAACGTGAACTGGCTTTCCCCGGTAAAGGTTCGAACCACGCTGATCGGCGGCGAGAAGCGCATGCTGGTCTGGAACGATCTCGAAGCAGACGAAAAAGTGAAGGTGTACGACAAGGGCGTGAACATCACCAACCGCGAGGGTCTCTACGAACTGCTGGTCAATTACCGTTCCGGAGATATGTGGGCACCGCAGCTGGAGCAGGTCGAGGCGCTGCGCCAGGAGCTCTCTTATTTTGTCGATTGTATTTCGAACGGTCAGGAGCCATTTAACGATGGATGCGCGGGGCTGCGAGTCGTCCAAATGCTCGAAGCAGCCAGCGAATCGCTCAATAAAAGAGGGGCTCTGGTCTATCTATGAACGCCCCGATGAATTCACCGACGAATTCCTGGAACTGCATCGCGGACGACGTTAAATTGGGCACAAACGTCCGGCTGTCGAAGTTCATCAATCTGTACGGCTGCGAAATCGGCGACGAGACGAAAATCGGCGCATTCGTCGAAATTCAGAAAAACGCGATCGTCGGCAAACGCTGCAAAGTCTCCAGCCACACCTTTATCTGCGAAGGCGTCGTCATTGAGGACAACGTCTTCATCGGACATGGAGTGGTTTTCATCAATGACAGTTATCCTCGGGCGACAACGTCGGAAGGAAATCTGCAATCCGAAGCCGACTGGAAGGTCGAGCGTACGGTCATAAAAAAGGGCGCCTCAATCGGCTCGGGCGCCACCATTCTTTCCAACATCAGCATCGGCGAAAACGCGATTGTCGGCGCCGGCAGCGTTGTCGTCAAAGATGTCCCACCCAACTCGATCGTGGCCGGCAATCCGGCCAGGGTTCTGCGTTCAATCGAACAACCCGTGGAAGGCCCGAATGTCACTATCAAATAGCATCCCTTTTCTTGATCTGATTGCTCCGCACATGGAGCTTGAGCAGGAACTAACCGGAGTCTTTCGCCAGGCTCTGCGCACAGCAGGCTTTATCGGCGGCCCGATGGTTGAGGATTTTGAGCGGTCGTTTGCCGCCTTCTGCGATACCAGTCATTCTGTCGCCGTCAGCAGCGGTACCGATGCGCTGCGTTTTGCCATCATGGCCTGCGGAGTGCGACCCGGCGATGTCGTGCTGACCGTGCCGCACACGTTTATCGCCACGACGGAGGCGATCTCACAGGCGGGAGCTTTGCCTGAATTCGTCGACATCGACGAGTACACCTGCAACATGTCGGTCGAGATGCTGCAGCAATATCTCGAAGAACAGTGCACACGGGACAGTGCGGGAAAGCTCCTCAGCCTGCGAAGCGGACGCCCCGTCACTGCAGTGGTGCCGGTGCATCTCTACGGGCAGATGGCAGACATGGACTCGATCCTGAAGCTGGCCGACCAGTACGATCTGGCGGTGATTGAAGATGCCTGCCAGGCGCACGGAGCGGAGTATTTCTCCGGAAAACTGAATCGCTGGATGCGAGCCGGGTCCATGGGACGCGCGGCGGCGTTCAGCTTTTATCCCGGGAAAAACCTGGGAGCCTGCGGAGAAGCCGGAGCTGCGACCACCAACGATGCCGAGGTTGCCGAAAAGATCAGAGTGCTGCGCGATCACGGTCAGGCGAAGAAATACCACCATGATGTGGAGGGCTATAACGGACGGCTGGACGCGATCCAGGCCGGACTCCTGCAGACGAAACTTGCTCATCTGGAGAAATGGAACACGCAGCGCCGCGAACGCGCCGCTGAATACAACCGTCTCTTGGCTGCGAACATCGCCGTCAGCACTCCGTATGAACCCTCCTGGTCTCGCGCCGTCTATCACCTCTACGTGATCCGCGTAGCCGATCGGGATGGTCTGATGAATTATTTAAAACAGGCCGACATTGGCACCGGGATTCACTATCCGGTTCCCCTGCATCTGCAGAAGGCATACGCATCGCTGAACTACAGCCCATCAGATTTTCCTGTGGCGACAAGGGTTGCAGCCGAAATTGTTTCGTTGCCCATGTTCCCGCAGCTCACCGCGGAACAGCAGGCGAGAGTCGCGGAGGCGATCTCAATCTTTACTTGCGGGACTCCACGCAAACCGGATAAGAATGCAGAGAATCTTGTCCTACCCGTAGAACAACCCGTATAAGAACGACCGGAGACAACGCTTCCTTGAATTTCTTAAATCAACAATGGTAACTATGACTAACGACATCCAATCCGTCACCCTGAAGCTGCTTAGCTATTGTCAGAAAAACGAGTGGGAAGGCTATGAGCCCTACGACGTGACCAACAGCGGCATTTTCGCTGCGTTGCCAATCCTAAATACGCGGATTCCGCGTCTCATCCTCACGCAGCTTCTGAAGCGTAGCCCAATCAACATACGTCCTCTGTTACGGATTCCGAAGACCCGGAATCCCAAGGCTCTCGGAATTTTTCTTTCGGCATTCGTGAACCTTTCCCGTGCAGGCATTTCAACGGGAGAGGGACAGATTCAGCCGATGGTGGATAAGCTAGTTGCACTCCGGTCACCCGGTACGCCTTACTGGTGCTGGGGATATAACTTTCCCTGGCAGACGCGCACCGTGCTCGTTCCCCGATGGTCGCCGAACCTTGTTTGCACAACTTTTGCTGCTAGCGGTCTTCTTGATGTGTTTGAACTGCATCAGGATGAACGTCACTTGGACATGGCCGTAAGCGCTGCTGAGTTCCTTCTCGACAACCTCTACTGGGAATCCGGAAATTCGGTTTGCGGCTTCGGTTATCCTCTTCCGGATATCCGCCACCAGGTTCATAATGCAAATCTTCTCGCCGCAGCGCTGTTCTGCCGGGTCTACCGGCACACGGGTCAGGAGAAGTTTCTGATGCCCGCTCGAAAGGTGGCCCGCTACACAGTCGAGCAGCAGCACGCCGACGGCGGGTGGGACTATGGAGAATCCTCCACGCAAAAATGGATCGATAACTTCCATACTGGATTCAACCTGAGCGCATTGCGCACCATTGGCCTCGCGCTCGATACCGCGGAGTTTGAAGAATCGGTCGCCCGCGGTTTCCAATTTTACCGCTCGCATTTTTTTCGCGAAGATGGAGCCGTCGGCTACTACCATAACCGTTTTTATCCGATCGATACACACTGCATCGCGCAAAGTATCATCACGCTGCTCGAGCTGAAGGACCTGGATCCAGCCAACGTCCAGTTGGCGCGGTCGGTGTTCGACTGGGCCACAGAGCGGATGTGGGACAGAAAAAATGGGTTTTTCTATTACAGGATTCTCCGCCTTTGTACAATTCGGACCTCGTACATGAGATGGACGCAGGCCTGGATGTTTCTTGCCCTTACCAAGCTACTTGCCGATTCCGCAATTCCGTCCACTGAGCCGCTCCATCGGCTGGCTGAGGTGCAGCCTTGCTGAAGCTTCCGAGCTACGTGCTGGTGACTCCGGCGCGCAACGAAGCCCGATCGATCGAGGCAACGATAGAGTCTGTGGTCGCGCAGACGGAGCGGCCCGTCAGATGGCTTATCGTCAGCGACGGTTCGACCGATGGGACCGATGATATCGTTCAAAAATATTCCGCGCGGCATGTGTGGATCGAACTGGTTCGCATGCCGGAGCGCCGCGAACGGCATTTTGCCGGCAAGGTGCATGCGTTCAATGCCGGTCTGGCAAAGCTCAAAAATCTGCAGTACGAAGTCATCGTCAGCCTGGATGCGGACATCACCTTTGACAGCGACTACTTCTCCTTCCTGCTCGCGAAGTTAGCTGCCGATCCAAAGCTCGGTTTAGTCGGCACGCCATTCCGCGAGCTATCGAACGAAACCTACGATTATCGATTTGTCAGCATTGAACATGTTTCGGGAGCCTGCCAGATGTTCCGGCGGGAATGCTTCGAAGCCATTGGCGGCTATCTGCCGGTGAAAGGCGGCGCAATCGACAATATCGCCGTGATCAGCGCCAGGATGAAAGGGTGGAAGACTCGCACCTTCACCGAGAAGTTCTGCTTCCACCATCGCGAGATGGGCACCGCACAGCGCGGTCCTATCCAGGCAAAATTCAAGTTCGGGGGTAAAGACTACGCCATCGGGAACCATCCCGGGTGGGAATTATTCCGCAGCCTCTATCAGATGACGAAGAGGCCGTTCGTCCTGGGAGGTCTCGCGCTGGGGGCTGGGTATCTCTGGGCGGCGGTGCGGCGCTCGGAAAGACCTGTGTCCCGCGAGTTGATCGCATTTCATCGGCAGGAACAGATGCAGCGGCTCAAAAAAATGTTCACGCGGAAAGCTTTCTCCGGCAAGAAAGCGGCGCTTTCTGCAGCAAACGCACTGGAACCTCGATAGCCTGCGAGCACGAATGCCATTGACCGATGCCACCATTATCGTGAACGCGGATGACTGGGGACGGGACCTCCAGACCACCGATCGCTCCCTGGACTGTGTGTTGCAAGGTGCGGTCTCCTCCGTGAGCGCCATGGTATTTATGGAGGACTCGGAACGAGGGGCAGATCTTGCGCAGCGGCACGGCGTCGACGCGGGTCTCCATCTGAACCTGACGTCGATCTTTTCGGCGCGGCAATGCGCTTCCCGGCTGGCGGAACATCAGCAAAAAATCTCCCGTTTCTTGCGGTCATATCGGCTTGCGTCGATCGTCTATCGTCCCGAGTTGGCCGCATCGTTTGAATATGTCGTCGGAGCGCAGCTTGAGGAATATGAACGGCTGTACGGCGCTCCGCCCAGTCGGATCGATGGTCACCATCACATGCATCTTTGCGCCAACGTATTTTTTCAAAAACTGCTGCCAACAGGCACCATTGTTCGCAGAAATTTTTCCTTCGGGCCTGGAGAGAAGAGTTCCATCAATCGCATCTACCGCGGCTGGCAAGATCGCGGACTGGCTCGGCGTCACCGCCTGACAGACTTTTTTTTCTCCCTGCCCCCGCTCGACATACGCCGGTTGAAAAGAATCTTGGACCTCGCCCACCGTTTCAGGGTTGAAATCGAGACTCATCCGGTGAACGCCGAGGAATACAGGTTTTTGATGGAGGGAAAGCTGATGGGCAGCTCTGGCAAGGTCGCAATTGCTCCCGGCTATCTCCTGCACTCCGACGGTTGCGCGGCGGATATAGGAGTCATGGCATGAACCTATCCGGCATCGCCGAGTCGGAGACAATCGATAATGCGGCTTCCATGAACTCCGATTGGAGTCAAGATGCTCCCCACATCAGCGTTTGCGTCTGCACCTACAAACGGCCACTTCTGCTCAAGCGTCTTCTCACAGAACTATGCCGTCAGAACACCGGCGGTCAATTCACTTTTTCAGTTGTCGTAGCGGACAATGACCAGGCGAGATCGGCCGAAGCTGTCATAGGCGAAATGCGTTCGACCTGTACGACTCCAATAAAATACTGTTTTGAGCCGAGACAGAATATTGCGCTGGCCAGAAATAAGGTGGTCGAAAATGCGACGGGTGAGTTTGTCGCCTTCATCGACGATGACGAGTTCCCTGCCCCGGAATGGCTGCTGACATTATTTCGCACCTGCAAGCAGTACAAAGTGGATGGCGTGCTGGGCCCGGTAAAGCGCCATTTCGATCAAGCTCCGCCGGCCTGGATGCGGAAGAGCCGATTTTACGATCGCCGGGTCAATCCCACCGGCATGCAGGTCGAGTGGCACGAAGCCAGAACCGGCAATGTCCTCCTCAAGCGACAAATGCTTCTCGGCGATGCACCCCCCTTTCGTCCGGAATTTCGGGCCGGAGAGGACCAGGATTTTTTTCGACGGAAAATTGAAGAGGGTCACATCTTCATCTGGTCGGCGGAGGCGGAAGCGTTTGAAACTGTGCCTCCGGCCCGCTGGAAACGCATGTACTTGTTAAAAAAGGGGCTGCTTCGAGGCGCCACCGCAGCCTTACAACCGAGTTGCGGAATCGCCAGCATCACGAAATCGATGATTGCGATTCCGCTCTATGCAGTCGCTTTGCCCTTTGCGCTGCTGGTTGGGCATCACCGCTTCATGGAGATTCTCGTCAAGCTGTCCGATCACGCGGGGAAACTGCTCGCTGTAATGGGTATCAATCCGATTCGCGAGGAATATGTTTCGGAATAATTTCGAGAACCAAAATTTTACCCGCGGAGAGGTCGCCGTCGGTAAGGCAGCAGCCGGAATATCGGCTTCAGTGGGCAACCACTCGGGGGTTCAAATCCCTTCCCTCTCCGCCAACTTTTTTAGACCGCAGGCGTAAATTCCTACCCACGAGTCATCGTTAAGGATTGAATCTCCAATGTATATCTGCAACAGAGAAATCAAAATTTCCGGCCGCCTGGTACGTACAGCGCGTCTCGATGCAGACAAGTATCAGTTTCTATCGGACCCGGAACCGTTGATCGAGGGTTTACGCGCCTCCGGGCAGCGTATCGATCTATTCACCTTCCTTCAAGGCCTGCCGGCAACCGAGCCCAGATATCGGTATCCGATGGAATGGGACAACCTGGCCGTGCTGCCGGTTTCAACCTTTGAAAACTGGTGGAATAAGCAGATCGGTTTTAAGGCGAGAAACAAAGCCAAGCAAGCGGAGAAAAAAGGGGTCGTCCTTCGCGAGGTCCCATTTGATGAAACACTGGTCCAGGGAATCTCAGATATCTACAATGAAGTTCCCGTGCGCCAGGGACGACGGTTCCCTCACTACGGCAAGAGCCTGGATACGATCTACCGAGAAGCAGCCACCTATCTCGACAGCAGCACCTTCATCGGCGCTTTCCATGGCGAGGAGTTGATCGGTTTCATCAAATTGGTGGCTGACGAGTCGCGTCAGCAGGCAGGATTGATGAACATCGTCTCGAAGATCGCGCATCGCGATAAAGCTCCGACGAATGCGCTGGTTGCCCAGGCGGTACGCTCCTGCGCCGAGCGGCAAATCTCCTACCTGGTTTATTCGAATTTTGCTTATGGCCGCAAGCAACAGGACAGCATCGTCGATTTCAAAACGCGGAATGGATTCAGCCGGGTCGACGTGCCCCGCTACTATGTACCTCTGACTACTCTTGGCTCAGCAGCATTTCGCATGGGCCTGCATCACCGGCTGGCGGATCATGTCTCCGAGCCGCTGGCGCAAAAACTTCGCGAGATTCGTCACAATTGGTATAGCCGAAAATTCCAACCGGCAGGAGAGGCTTCGTAGCTCCAGCAGCGATATTATGCCAGGAATTGTCGGAATCATCACCAAGTTGCCGCGCGAGTTCGCCGAGACGCAATTGCTCCGCATGGTCGAGACTATGTGCCATGAGCCGTTTTACAAAAAACGGACGTGGATCGATGTATCGCTGGGGGTATATGCCGGGTCGATCGAGCGGGAATCTTTATCCGCCCAGGAAATGCCGCTGCAGAACGAGTCCGGGGAGAAGGTTCTCGTGTTTTCCGGCGAGGAGTTTCCCGAGCCTGGAACTGCGCGGCGCTTGAAACAGAGCGGCCATACGCTCGACGAAGACGGGCGCTCGTATCTGGTTCATCTCGCCGAGGAAGATCCCAATTTCCCGGCGGGCTTGAACGGCCAATTCCACGGCATCCTGGCAGACCGGACCAGCGGGGCGGTCACGCTCTTCAACGACCGCTACGGACTGCATCGAATCTACTATCACCAGGCGAAGGATGCCTTCTATTTTGCCGCGGAAGCCAAGGCCATCCTCGCAGTTCATCCGGAACTCCGGTCGCTCGACTCGCGAGGCCTGGGAGAGTTTGTTGCCTGTGGCTGCGTTCTCGAAAACCGGACACTGTTTACCGGCATTCACGTGTTGCCCTCCGCGGCGGCCTGGGTTTTTCGTAAAGGCGCAATAGAGCGGCAACAGAATTATTTTTCGCCGTCGGAATGGGAAAGCCAGTCTCACCTGGAGCCCGAACCTTACTATCAGGAAATCCGAGGAATCTTCGAGCGCAATCTGCCGCGATATTTTCAGGGGCCGGAACGAACCGGTATGTCTTTGACTGGAGGTCTGGACACCCGGATGATGCTTGCCTGGCAGAGGCCCGCGCCTGGGTCTCTACCGTGCTACACGTTCGGCGGCAGTTACCGCGATTGCCGCGACGTTCGCATTGCACGCAAGGTAGGCGAAGTATGCGGTCAGCCGCATCAGGTGATTCCGGTCGGAAACGAGTTTCTGTCGCGCTTCGCCCATTATGCCGAGCGTACCGTCTATCTGACCGACGGATGCACCGGCGTGAACCATGCTCCCGATCTCTACGTGAACGAGCTTGCCCGCCAGATTGCTCCGATCCGCATGACCGGCAACTATGGAGATCAGGTACTTCGCCATCTAAGCGTGTTCGGTCCCAATTCGCCTGCGCTGGGCTTGTTCCGTCCGGAGCTGCTCACCCAGGTCGCCGTAGCGGGAGAAACCTACAACCGAAGCGCGCAGGGACATGCCCTTACCTTTGCTGCGTTCCGGCAGGTGCCCTGGCATTACCATGGCCTGCTAGCACTCGAGTCCTCACAGCTGACCATGCGGACTCCATACATGGACAACGAGCTGGTTCGCGCTCTCTATCGCGCGCCGGCATCCACGCTCTCGAACAACGATTTGCGCGTACGCTTGATCGGGGATGGCAGCCGTGAGTTGTGCAATATCCGGACGGATCTTGGCTTTGCCGGTCGCGGCGGCCGATTGGCGGCCGAGCTCAGCAGCCGGTTTCATCGCTTTACCATGCGCACCGAATACGCATACGACTACGGCATGCCGCAATGGGTGGCGCGCCTCGATCAGCGACTGTCCTCGCTGCGCCTGGAACGGATTTTTCTCGGCAGACATAAATTCACTCATTTCCGGATCTGGTACCGCGACGCTCTCTCCAAATACGTGCGCGAGATGCTGCTCGACTCTCGTACGCTCGCCAGGCCGTACTTACACCGCGATACTCTCACCCGCATGGTGAACAGTCACCTAAATGGAGACGGCAATTACACCACATCCATCCACAAGGTGTTGACGCTCGAATACCTGCACAGACTGTTCCTCGATCCCCAGTGAACGATTTCAATTGATTGACCACCCCCAATGAACCAGCAGCTTGCCACAATCGTTTACATCGCCGGGATCGTCGCGCTTTTTCTGCTTGATCGGAATCCAAACGAGCGCACTTCGAAGGCGCTCTGGATCCCGGTGCTCTGGCTGATGATCGTCGGATCTCGTCCGGTGTCGATGTGGTTTCAGTCGGGTCCGACAATCTCCCAGGCGGCGCAGTACACGGAGGGAAGCCCGATCGATGCGACCGTTTTCGGAATCCTGATTGCCGCCGGCCTATTGGTTCTGTGCCTTCGATCGCATGAAGTAAAAAGATTTCTGCGGGCAAACTTGCCGCTGCTGCTGTTCTTTTCCTATTGCGCCCTCAGCATTATCTGGTCCGATTATTCCTTCGTCGCCTTCAAGCGGTGGAGCAAGGCAATTGGCGATCTGGTCATGATCCTGATCGTGCTGACCGATCCCGATCCGCTGGCCGCCACCAAGCGCTTTCTTTCGCGTTGTGCGTTCGTACTGCTGCCGCTTTCCGTTCTCTTCATCAAGTACTATCCGGACCTCGGACGCTCCTACAACCAGTGGACCTGGATTCCGATGTATTGCGGGGTGACGACCTTCAAGAATGAACTGGGAATGGTGTGTCTGGTACTGGGTCTGGGATCGCTCTGGTCGTTTCTCGGGGCCTGGGAGAATCGCAAGATGGCCCATCGGAGCCGGCATCTGATCGCGCACGGAGTCGCTCTCGGCCTCGCCATCTGGCTCTTCATCATTGCCAATTCCATGACCTCGCTGGCCTGCTTTATCATGTCCGGCATCGTCATGGTTATGACCATGTTTCGATTCGTGGCGAAGCGGACCCGTGTGGTGCACGCTCTCATCGGCGGTTTCGTGGCTCTGTCGCTGTGCTCGCTTTTCGTTGATGCCGGTGGATCGCTGGTCGAATCCCTGGGACGCGATCCAACATTGACTGGACGAACAGCAATCTGGCAGGCGGTATTGTCGATTCACATCAATCCCCTGCTCGGTTCCGGCTTTGAAAGTTTTTGGATGGGAGACCGGTTGGAGCGTGTCTGGGCGATGACGGCCAAAGGCATTCAAGAAGCTCATAATGGCTACCTGGAGCTATACCTGAACCTGGGACTGGTCGGCGTAGCCTTCTTGGCCGGCCTGATTGTAACCGGCTATCGTCATGCGCTCAGCGTGTTCCGCCGCGACCCCGATGCCGGAAGACTTCGCCTGGCCTTTTTCACCGCGGGCGTAATCTACAGCCTCACCGAAGCCGGCTTCCGAATGATGAGCCCGATCTGGATCGCATTTCTTCTAGCGATTACCTGCGTTCCGCTGAAATTGCAGCCGAAGAAGCGCCAACGAAGATCCGCGCTCCCAATCGAGCGGGACGTACTCCCGGTCGAAGCCGAGGATCTTGTGCAGGAGTTCGCTTGAAACCCTTTGATGCTTCCGGAATGCTCCGACAGGTCATTCCAAACGAAGGCGCAATCTTACGGCGGCTTGCAGTCCGGGGTGTGGCGGCTACACTGGCCTCCGGCGGCGTGGGAGTGGGAATCCAGATCGTCTCAGCTGCTGTCCTGGCCCGGCTGTTGACTCCCAAGGATTTTGGTCTGGTCACGATGGTGACGACCTTCAGCCTGCTTTTTATGAACTTCGGTCTGAACGGCTTCACGGAAGCGATCGTTCATCGCGAAGACATCACCCATAGGCTGGTGAGCAATCTTTTCTGGATCAACGTTGCCGGCAGCACAGTGCTGTCCATCGGTTTCGCCGCCGCCGGGTCTTTGCTGGCCCGGCTGTTCAAGGATCCGCGAGTCACCGCCGTCACCGAATGGATGGCGCTCACGATTTTCTTAACCGGCCTCTCCGTGATCCACCTGGCGCTGCTGAAACGAACCATGCGGTTTTCCCTTGCCTCTGCCAACGACATATTCGCCCGGACGATTGCGGTCGCAGTCTCGATCATCCTTGGTTGGCTCGGGTGGGGATATTGGGCGTTGGTCGCTGGAGCGATCGCGCTCGCCGCTAGCACCTGCATAGGGGCATGGATCCTCTGCCGCTGGACTCCCGGGTTGCCGCGCCGCGTTGCCGGCACAGGTTCCATGGTGCGCTATGCGATCCATACCTACGGACGGTTCTCAACCGGATATTTCACCAACAACCTGGACAACTTCCTGGTGGGCTGGCGGCTAGGCCCGGTGCAGTTGGGTTTTTATAAAAAGGCATACGATCTTTTCGGGCTCTCCTCAAACCAGCTGTCCAGCGGTCTGACCGTTGTCGCCGTGTCTGCGCTGAGCCGGTTTCAACGGGATATAGCACAGTACAAACGGCATCTTCTCGCCGCGCTCGGTGTCATGGCCCTGGTGGGCATGGGGATCAGCGGGGATCTCACCCTGGTGGGCCGAGATCTGATTCTGGTGCTGCTGGGCCCCAAATGGGGTGAGTCGGGATGGCTCTTCACGCTGTTCGCGCCCGGGATCGGTCTCATGCTTCTTTACGGCACGCATGTCTGGATTCACCTTTCGCTCGGCAACGCAAACCGCTGGCTGCGCTGGGGCATGGTGGACCTGGTAGTGACGACAGCGTTCCTGGTGGTCGGGTTGCACTGGCACGCCGCGGGCATCGCCGCCGCCTGGGTGATCTCGTATTACGTCATCACGTTGCCTGCGATCTGGTACGCCGGCAAACCGATCCATCTCGGAATTCTGCCAGTCATCGCGGTCATATGGAAGTATGTGGTCGCGTCTCTGGCAGCTGGCGGCGCTGCCTTGTTGCTTGTACGCGCCATGCCCGCTCTCGCTACAGCACCAGGTACGCTGTGGGCAGTTGCCCGCCTGGCCGCGGTCTCATCGTTGTTTCTGGTTCTATATCTCGGCGGTGTGATCGCGTTGCATCGAGGTTTCGCTCCGCTGCGGCAGTTGGCTAGACTATTTATGGAAATGATATCCCACCGCAAACAATTACAGCCGTCGCCCGCGACTATGGGCGGCACCGCCGCCGGAAACAATTCGCCGCAGGAAATCGAAGCAGTCGCGGAGATGCAAACCGAATGCTTCAGCGGGACTGGGATCGGCGCGTAGTACAGCCTCGAAAATGACTGTCAATCTGAAGCAGTCGAGGGACCTCGTGTTGCTTGCAGCTACACGAATGCCGAACTTACCTTAATTTTTAAGGCGCCGCCACACGGCAAGGAATCGGAGTCAATGAATGAAAAGAATTTGCATGGTCGCCTACACCTTTTACGAGGCTGACAATCGCGTGCGGCGTTATGCCGAGGCGCTGGTCAAGCGAGGAGACCAGGTCGATGCCATCGCGCTGAGGCGGGATGGGCAAAAGCGCTTTGAAATCATACGGGGCGTACGCGTGTATCGGATTCAGAAGCGCCAGATCGACGAAAGAGGCCCGTTCACCTATCTCAGAAAACTGCTGATGTTCTTCTTTCGCTCAGCATGGCTGCTCACGGTACGCCATTTGAAGGCACCATACGATGTCATCCATGTTCATTCCGTGCCCGACTTTCAGGTCTTTGCCACCCTCATCCCTCGACTCATGGGAGCGCGGGTCATCCTGGACATTCATGACATTGTTCCCGAGTTCTACGCCAGCAAATTCAAAGTGAGCGAGCGTTCCCTGGCATTTCGCTGCCTGCTGCTCGTAGAAAAATTGTCGATCGCATATTCCAGCCACGCAATTATCTCCAACCATCTCTGGCAGGAGAAGATCACTAAGCGAGCCGTGCGTGCCGACAAATGCACCGCAATCATCAACTACCCAGACCTTTCCATTTTCAGCTCTCGCGGAGAAAAGACCAGAAGCGACGGCGATTTCTTGATGTGCTATCCCGGCACGCTCAACTGGCACCAGGGACTTGATCTCGCCATCAATGCTGTCGCGCTATTGCGCGATGAGGCGCCCAGATTGAAATTTCTCATCGTCGGCGACGGGCCCGATCGCGAGAAACTGAAGGCCATGGTGCGAGCCCAGCATCTGGAAGATCGCGTCGAATTGCGCGGCTTCATTCCCATCGAAGAGGTAGCCGATACCATGAACGTCATCGACCTGGGAGTGGTGCCCAAGCGCAGCGACTCGTTTGGAAACGAGGCGTTCAGCACCAAGATCATGGAGTTCATGGCGATGGGCGTGCCCGTAGTCGCCTCGCGCACCCTCATCGATCAGTATTACTTCAATGAGGGGCTGCTCGAATTCTTCGAGTCCGACAATGCCGAGGACCTGGCGGCAAAAATTCTCGACCTGATGCAGAACCCCATTCGTCGCGCCGCAATGTGCGAATCCAGTTCAGAGTTCATCGCGCGCAACAACTGGGGCGTAAAGAGTCACGTATATCTGGACTTGGTGGATCGTCTGACAGCGTGAATGTTGACTCAAGATATGGACCGCACGTTTATAGCCCATAGTGGCTCTTTTCGCATTTTCGACAGTAAGTGAGCGCTCATCATGAAGATTGCATACCTCATATTTGCGTACAAAAATCCAAAACTCATCGCCAAAGAAATTCAAGCTCTCACTTCCGCCGACTCGGCATTCTTTATCCATGTGGACAGCAAAAGCGATCTCCGCGACTTTGCCGCGATCAAGGGAGACAATGTCTTTTTTACTGAGCAGCGTATCCCTGTGTACTGGGCGGAGTTTTCCGGTGTGCGCGCCATCCTGCTATTGATCGAACGGGCCCTGGAAAGCTCCGGCAACTATGAGTATCTGGTTCTCCTGAGCGGCAGCGAATATCCGCTGAGAAGCTGGCAGTACATAGAACGCTTCCTGGAAGCAAACAACGGCTCCGAATTCATCCGAATGGTAAAAGTTCCGGCGCCGGGGAAACCCCTGTCCACCTTTAACACTCTTCGATATGAATCTGACAAGCCGGTCCGGAGATTCGCATCGCGGGCACTGGCAAAAATTGGCATGGCTCAGCGGGACTATCGAAAGCACCTGGGCGAGATGGAACCATACTCTGGCTGCACATGGTGGGCCCTGACCAGAAATGCGTGCGAATATATCACCCAGTTCGTTCGCCATAATCCGCAGGTGACAGACTTTTTCAAGGACATTTCTACTCCTGAGGAGGCTTTCTTTCACACAATTCTGGGTAATTCTGAATTTCGGTCTCGGATTCGCGGAAACCTGGTGTATGAAGACTGGTCCGCGCGCGGGAGTCGCCCAGAGATGATCACGGAGAAGCACATTGAGTTTTTCGAATTGCAAGAGAAAATATTCAACCAGTTCGAGGGACCTTCCGAACTGTTGTTCGCTCGAAAATTCTCCGATGACAGCCTCGGTCTGCTCTCAAAAATCGATAAAATGGCAGCCCAAAAATGCGATTTTAAGGTTCCGAAATGAGATGCCGGACGAGATGCCTTTCGTCATCGCCGGAATTCTGATTCCTTGCGTATTTCCTGACAAATCTCTATACTCTGTAGAAAATCACAGCTGGGACATCGCTGATCTGCATGACTGGATAACTCCTGCCCATCCGACTTTTTTTCTCACGGAGATGAGCATGCGTAAGGACTTCCCCCAAACCAGTACGATAGTACTTTTGTTTCTAACCTTTTTTGTATTCACCATCTACAGCCAGGCTCAGATCTGGTCACCCATTTTGCACTCCAACCAGGCGATTGACTGGTCAACTTCCGGAGTGGGCGGCATTCCCGCGCGGACCACCAACTGCGCCAGCCTTACGTCAGCCGCAACCCTGGCTCAGATCAATTCGGCACTTGCTTCCTGCCCCAGCGGCCAGACGGTTTACCTGGCGGCCGGCACCTATTCGATTCCGGGGACGATTAACGTTCCTTCCAATGTGACTCTGCGAGGGGCAGGCGCGGACCAGACCATTCTGAACGCAACCGGCCGCGGCGGAGACGTAGTCAGCTTGGGATCCGGAGGACCTACCTATCACCCGATCAGTATCACCGGCGGATCGACCGCCGGGTCAACCAGCATTACGGTCAGCAACCCATCCGGCATCACTATGGGCAATTACCTCGTTATCACTGAAACGAATAATCCCAGCTACGTATCATCCGCTGGCAGCGAAGGCAACTGCAACTGGTGCGACGGAAGCTGGACGAGCACAGGCAGTCTTGCCCGCGGGCAGATCGTTGCGGTAACCGGTGTGAGCGGTAATACCGTCGCCATTTCTCCGGGACTGTACGGCGCATATACAAATACACCGATCGCCGTTCCATTCAGCATGTCGGCATCGTATGCGGGAGTCGAGGCCTTGCAGGTGTACGCGAATAACACCGGCTATGCCGCTAACTTCGGCATGTCAGCATGCGCGTACTGCTGGGTGAAGGGTGTGGAATCGAATTACACCGACGGCGACCATGTCGAAGTGTACTGGGGCTATCGCGACGAGATACGCGATAGCTATTTTTCAAACGCATTTTTGCATACCCCGGGAACCCATGATTCCGATATCCAGATCGCGAGTAAAACCAGCGCCAGCCTGATTGAAAATAATATTGTGGAGCGTACCCATACCTCCATCATGCTGGAGTGGGGTGCAGCCGGCAACGTTGTTTCCTACAACTACACCATGGGAGAATTCGACAGCGGCTCGACCGACGCACTCATCGGCGGAACTTCTTTTCATGGAGCGCATCCGCAATTCAATCTGCTCGAAGGCAACGTGATCACGGAAATGTCGCAGGATTCAACTTGGGGAACGTCCAGCCAAACGACGACCTTTCGAAACTGGGTGGTCGGCACCAACCACATTTGCAGCCCGATCAGCGGACGCGGCACGGTCAATTGCTCCGGATCCAACGGTCATTATGGATTCCAAGCCGCTCGTGCCATTCAGATGTCGTATCTCACAACGCTCAACAACTTTATTGGGAACGTGGTGGGTAGCGCCAAGATGCAATCGCTGATCGGCTATTCCAACCCGCTTGCGCAAACCGCTTCGGTGGAATATCCCGCTACGCGCAGCTACGACGCGGTTTCCTATGGGTGGTCTTTTGGTTATGGGGAAGCGAGTGACGATGGTACCGGAACAGGATGCGCCGGAGGAAACCCGCCGTGTCATCGCGCGGGCACTTCGGCCACCGATTTCTTCGACGCGAATTACAATAACGCAGACGGCTCGCTCACCTGGGCCTCTGGCATTTCGCAGAGCTTGCCGCCCTCGTTTTATTTATCTGGCCGACCCAGCTGGTGGGGCTCGCTGCCCTTTCCCGCCACCGGGCCAGACGTCAGCGGTGGCAGCGGCCCCGGAGGACATAGCTATGGAAATCCGGCGCAGGCCTGCTATCTGAACACAATGGGCGGCACTGACGGAGGGGCTGGAGGACCGTTGTCCTTCAACGCCAGCAAGTGCTATGGAGACGGTGCGATCAGTCAGGCTCCGCAACCTGCAAGCAGCCTCACCGCGATTGCACACTGATTCTGCGTCAGGACATTCTCACGCTACGCACCGGCCGGACAAAGCACCGTATCTCCGATTCGAAGCTTTGAAGCTGTTTTTCGGCCGGTGCATACTTTATTTCAGGTTTAGTGGGTAAGCTTCGCTCTCCGCCAACAGAAAACCCAAATAGTTCCAACTAAACGCATCAACGAATTCGATTGCAACCATTCCCTGCCCCGCCCCATTCAGAGAATATCCTCATCCAGAAGTGCGAAAATACCACGTCGGTTCTAGCCTGGACCCGCTCCCTTCTATCTGGACAAAGTGTTCCCCTAATCCAATACCGCCGCATTACTCATGCAAAAACCAATCACTACTGAAAGAAGGTAAATATATGAACACAACATTGCTTCTGCCGCAGTCCGAGACTCACCTAGTAGACGGCTCCATCAAACAGAACATCAACAGCATGATCGATGAACTTATGGCTTCCCTGCCGGACGTGAACCTGTTAACCAGCACGGAGCGCCGCGGAATTATTGCAAGATACACCGCTGTCCTGGAAGGCAATTTCATCTACTGGATGACTGCCACTCTGCTCTCCGTTCAATCGGAAGAAGCGCGCCCCATCCTGCTCGACAACCTTCATGAGGAAGTGCGCGACTCTCACCCGAACATGATGCGCCGATTCGCAATCGCTGCCCAGGCGTTTCCGACCGACGTCGACGCGCTTGCTGTTGATGAAGAACTGACGGACATGCGCGTGTTTCTGGGCAAGCTCTCGCCGGTGCAGTCGCTTCTCACGATGGCTTTCTTTGAAGGATTCATTCAGCGGTTCATGGGCTATCTGGCGGAATTGGCCGCGGCGCAGGGCTCGACCGATATGGAGTACACCGACGTGCACGGCGTCTGCGACATTGCCCATACCGAGGGACTCTTCCGCGCGTTCGCGGTAGAGATGGAGATCAGTCCGCTCAGTCCGGATCAGGATTTGTACGAGGGCGTGTTTCTCCTTCGCAACCTGATTCAGACCATTGTTTCCGGGCAAGTGGACGCGCTCTCAGCCTGATTTTTCCTGACAGGAGACATCTCAAGTGCAGATTCAATATCCTGCAACTACTGCATTGCCGGAGCAGGCCGGATACTTCGCCGTCCCGGGTGCGCATCTCTTCACCGTATTGCACCCGGTAGAAGATCCGGTGGCCCGCGTTCTGCTGGTGGGGGCATTCGCCTCGGAAAGACATTTCTCCTACCATATCTGGGTTCGCTGGGCGCGCTTTCTTGCCGCGCGGCGAATCGAAGTTCTTCGCTACGACTATCGCGGCGTCGGTGAAAGCACCGGCGCATTCGACCAGATGAGCTTCGACAACTGGAGTGAAGACGTCCGCCTTCTCGCTGACTGGATGGAGAGTCGGTCTCCCGGCCTGCCTTTCATGCTCCACGGATTCGAGCTTGGCGCCATCCTTGCCGGCAAAAGTTTCCGTGAGGGCACGGGCGACGCCCTGCTGCTCTGGTCTCCGCCCGCGAACGCGAACCAGGTGCTGCGCTCGAGCCTGCTACGATGGTCGGGGTTGGAGCAACTCTACGAATCGTCCGAAAACCGGAAAACCGCCTCTCAATATATCCGGCAACTGGAACAAGGCATCTCGATCGAAGTGCAGGGATATGAATGGTCAAGCCGTCTCTGGCGCGATTCATTTAATTTCAACCTGCCGACGAACATACAAGACTCCAGTTCGTCCGGTGAGACGGACAAGTCGATCAAGTTTGTCCGCTTCGGCAAAGAATCGGCCCCTTTGGCGATGCCGTATTTACGGTATGAAGAATTTAAGTCCGATCTCAACTGGTTGTATTCCGATAATTACAAGTGGGCCACCGAGTCCCTGGCGTTACCGATTGGAGGACACAATTAAGAAGTCAATCGATACACGTGAGCTATTCATGCTCGATGGATTCGGAGTTCCTGTCCGCGGCACCTTTCACAAGCCATACGGGGATAGCTTCGGGCTGCGCTCAAATCTGGCTCCGGAACATCGTGTCGGAGTAGTGTTTCTCAATGGCCTGTCTGCGACCCGATCCTCGAACGGCGATGCAGCAGTTTCCTGGGCCGATTCTTTCGCGGAGCGCGGCTACCCGTCTTTTCGCATCGATCTGCCAGGCTTTGGAGACTCCGAAGGAGATCCGCCATCCGAATGGTTAGCCTTTGTGAACCAGGGCGGATATACCTCCATCGCATCGGCGAAAGTAGACGAGCTGGTTGCGCGATTCGACTTATCGGGAATCATCCTGGTGGGGCATTGCGCGGGCGCAATCTCTGCGCTCTATACAGCTGGAGTCAGCCGGAAATGCAAAGGCCTCGTATTGATGGAGCCCTATTTTCACCTGCCGCAGGGAGCGCCGTCGAAGGTGCGGGAACAATTGCATGTCTGGGCATTGCAGAACAAATTTGGCGGATTTCTAAGCAATATTTTCGATCTTCTGAAACAAATTCGACTCTTTTTCTACGGGAACATGCCTCCGGAGAATGCGAATCTTCCCCTCCTTCGCTGCTGGAGGAAACTGGCGACCACTGACCTTCCTATTCTGATCCTCAAAGCGCCCAGCCGGAAAGTCACCGGCCGGAAATCCAAGGTCGG
The DNA here is from genome assembly GCA_965276585.1 of Acidobacteriaceae bacterium. Taxonomy (GTDB): domain Bacteria; phylum Acidobacteriota; class Terriglobia; order Terriglobales; family Acidobacteriaceae; genus JAKAAZ01. The sequence goes on from CBDIAZ010000003.1 coordinate 32,085, forward strand.
CGAGTTCGATTACATCGAATACATTGTCGGTCTGGCAGGTCGCAGGAATCGTGTCACAGTAAAAGTTCTGGACGATGCGAATCATTCCTTTGCGAACCGTCTGGGACGGGCAGCCCTCCGGCAGCAGACCGCATCCTGGTTGCATGATTTCTTTATACGAGGCAAGCAGGAAAAGCAGACTGGCGGCAGCTCATCTTTCGAATCCGTAGAAAATACACTCCACGAGAAACTACATGACAATTCCTGTACCGGCAACCTTTGCGTCTGAAAGCAGAAAATCGCCAACCATGGACATTCGATCCAAAATCATCGCTCAATTCAACGACGTCGCCCAGGAACAGGGCAAGCGGCTGGCTCCATTAACCGACGATACCGAACTCCTGGATTCAGGACTCGATTCGCTGTGCTTCGCGATTATCGTTGTTCGGTTGGAGGAAGTGCTTGGCTTCGATCCCTTCAGCGCCTCGGAAGACATTCTCTTTCCCGCAACCTTTGGGGAATTTGTTGGCTTTTATGAAAACGCTGCAAAATAATCTCTGCTCTCTTTCGGACGCACTGACTGCCGCCGGCGATCTCTCCGGCCGCTTTTTGATCGGCCAGGAAGCGCGCGTGCCCCTCGCCGATCTTGCTGCAGGGTCCGTCCTCGACGGCCGCGGCAATGAGCTCAGCGGGCGGTCCGTGCTCGTCCTGACAACGGACCAGTTCACAGCCGCGCTGGTACTGCTGGAGCTCGACGGCGTCGCGCGTCGTCTGGTCCTGTACCCTCCCGATTTGTCGCTCGAATATCTTCCATCGGTCGTCGAAACGGCGAATGTCGATGCCATTGTGTCCGATCGAACCAGCTTTGGCCCAAACATCTCCCGCGTACGATATGTAATGCCGTGCGCGCACAATATCGTGCCGCGAAACGATGACAAGAGTGCGCAACAGCAGACAGAATGGATTCTCCTCACTTCCGGCACGCTTGGGCCTCCGAAATTTGTCGTCCACACCTTGTCCAGCCTGACGGACGCAATCGAACCCCACCATGCTTCTCTCGGCAATGTTGTCTGGAGCACTTTCTACGACATTCGCCGGTATGGCGGACTTCAGATATTTCTTCGCGCCATGCTGACCGGAACATCGCTTGTGCTCTCCAGCCCAACCGAACACATTGCGGATTTTCTCGCTCGCGCAGCCGCCAACGGAGTTACCCATATTTCCGGCACGCCGTCCCATTGGCGCGGCGCGTTGATGAGTCCATTCGCGCAGATGATCGATCCGGAATATGTCCGCCTGTCGGGAGAAATCGCCGATCAGGCAATCCTGAACCATCTTCGGTCCGTTTATCCCAGCAGTAAGATCGCTCACGCCTTCGCATCCACTGAGGCGGGCGTGGCGTTTGCCGTCAACGACGGTCTCGCCGGATTTTCTGCCGCCGTCGTGGAGCATACCCCTAACGTCGCGATGAAGATCGAAGACGACACGCTGCATATCCGCTCCGCACGCAACGCAACCCGTTATCTCGGGGACGGATCTCCGGCACTGGCCGGCGCCGACGGCTTTGTGAATACCGGCGATATGGTCGAATTGCGGGATGGCCGCTATCACTTCGTCGGCAGACGAGATGGCATGATCAACGTGGGCGGCCGCAAGGTGCACCCCGAAGAGGTCGAAGCCGTCATCAATCGTCATCCCGATGTGCACATGTCGCTCGTGCGGACAAAAAAATCTCCCGTGACTGGCGCAATCGTCGTCGCCGATGTCGTGCTACGAACGCCGCCACAGTCTGCCGGCTGCGATACGCGGGCGCTGCAGAACGATATCCTGCTGCTCTGCCGCGAATCCCTTTCCGCGTACAAAGTTCCTGCGGCAATTCATTTCATTCCCAGCCTGGCCGTCTCGGAGTCGGGGAAAATGTTGCGTGGCCATGCGTAACGTCATCGTGACCGGCGGCAGCCGCGGATTGGGCCTGGGCATTGCGCGCACGCTGGCAGCATCCGGATACCGCGTCCTTGTAATCGCGCGGAAACAGAACAGCCAGCTCACCGAGGCAATCGAGCAAGCGGAACGCACAAACCCCAACGCGAATCCCGGCCCCTTCCATTTCGTTCCTTTCGACCTTGCTGAGATCGAAGGCATTCCAGACCTCATCAAAACCCTGCGCAGGGATTTCGGCCCCATCTACGGACTGGTTAACAACGCCGGCATCAGTTTCGAGGGCGTGCTCGCGATGATGCCCACGGCGCAGATCGAGCAGTTGCTTCGCATCAATACCCTCGCCCCCATCGTGCTCGCGAAATATGTTGTGCGTTCGATGATGGCGGATGGAGGCGGGCGCATCGTCAACCTTGCTTCCATCGTTGCTTCCACCGGCTACAGCGGTCTCTCCGTGTATGCCGCCACCAAAGCGTCTCTCATCGGCTTCTCTCGATCGCTTGCGCGCGAAGTCGGCCGCGCCGGGATCAACGTCAATGCGGTTGCTCCCGGGTTTATTGCCACAGATATGACCGAGGCCCTGAAAGACGAGCAACGCCAGCAGATCGAACGCCGCAGCGCGCTCCGGCGTCTGGCCGAAATCGACGATGTGGCCAATGCGGTGGAATTTCTTTTGGGCGACAAGTCGAAAAATATCACCGGCACCGTACTTACTGTCGACGCGGGGAACACGGCGTAATGGAACTGCAGACCACGCTTCCCATCCCAACCGACGGCTCTGCCGCCAAGTCCTCCGCCAAGGTTTGGCTGCGGGCATTGGAGCGCACCGCGTCGATCCCTCGTCATCCCAGCCGTCTGCTGTCGCATGTGATCGAGGCACTCGCCGAGCGCGATGGAAATGCGCCGGCGCTGTTGTCGGACCGCGAATCCTTTACTTATCGCGAGCTGGTCGGGCGCTCCAATCAATATGCCCGCTGGGCCGTCGAACAGGGTCTCCTCAAGGGAGAGGTCGTTGGCCTGTTGATGACCAACCGGCCGGAATACTTTGCCGCATGGCTTGGGATCGCGAGCGTAGGCGGAGTGGTGGCCTTGCTGAACACGAATCTAGTCGGGCCCTCGCTCTCCCGTTCGATCGATGTCGTAGCACCCAAGCACCTCATCGTTACTGAGGAATATTTCGATTCCCTGAACACTGCCCTGCCCGGCCTCAACATATCGCCGGCAGTCTGGTCTCACGGCGCCGATCATCCAGAATTCCAGCGCATCGATTTCGAGCTTAATCGCCAGCCTGTGGAAACGCTCAGTCCCAGCGAACGGCCGTTGCTGACCATCGAAGATCGCGCACTTTACATCTTCACCTCCGGCACCACGGGCATGCCCAAGGCAGCCAGCGTCAGCCACGCGCGCGTCCTGCAATGGAGCTATTGGTTCGCAGGCATGACTGGGATGCAGCCGTCGGATCGCCTGTATAGCTGCCTGCCGATGTATCACAGCATCGGTGGGGTGCTCGTACCCGGCGCGGCTCTCTGTGGCGGCGGCAGCGTCGTGGTTCGCGAAAAATTTTCAGCCAGCCAATTCTGGAGTGACGTCACTCGCTGGGATTGCACCCTGTTCCAGTACATTGGCGAGTTTTGCCGTTACCTGCTCCACGCACCTCCTTCTTCCCACGACCGGAACCATCGCATCCGCCTGGCCTGCGGCAATGGCCTTGCGCCCGATGTATGGAATGCCTTTCAGGAACGTTTTGCGATTCCGCAAATCCTCGAGTTTTATGCCTCCACCGAAGGCGGCGTCTCGCTCTTCAACGCCGAAGGAAAACCCGGCGCGATTGGCCGCATTCCACCATATCTCGCGCATCGCTTCTCTCCGGCGCTGGTGCAATTTGACGTCGATAAACGCGAGCCCATCCGCGATGCCCGGGGATTCTGCATTCCCTGCGCTGCCAACGAGCCCGGCGAAGCGCTCGGCAAGATTGTTGAAGATGCAGCCGGCATCGGCACGCGGTTCGAGGGCTACACCGACAGTCAGGCTTCCGAGAAAAAAATCCTGCGTAACGTTTTCGAAGCCGGCGATGCATGGGTTCGCACCGGCGACCTGATGCGTAAGGATGAAAAGGGATTTTTCTATTTCGTCGATCGCATCGGAGACACGTTTCGATGGAAAGGCGAAAACGTCGCCACGTCGGAAGTTTCAGCAGCCATCTGCGCATTTCCCGGAGTGCTGCGCGCCAATGTTTACGGTGTGACAATTCCCGCAAACGCAGGCCGCGCCGGCATGGCCGCGCTGGTGGTCGAAAACGATCTCAACCTCGCAGCATTTCGTCAGCATCTGATCTCTTGTCTTCCTTTCTATGCGCGTCCACTGTTTCTGCGGCTCCAGGACGACATCGAAGTCACCGGCACCTTCAAATATTCGAAAACTCATCTCGTAAAGCAGGGATACGATCCCTCGGCGACCGAGGACATCCTCTACTTCAGCTGCCCGGAGTCGGGCACATTCGTTCCCCTCGACAAACCGTTGTACGACCGCATTCAGGCAGGGCAAATTCGCTTGTGAACTTGCCGCAATCGCGAACATGCGGGTGCCCCATCCGGAGCCTGCCCTGAGCTTGTCGAATGGGCATGTTTTGCGAAAGGTGGGCGGATATGCGACATAAACGAGGTGTCGAAAATGACCTCAATGCATTGTCGAATCCCGGATGGACCTGCTGAGAAATACGATGCATCCTACAATTTATTGGAGTGGTTGAGCGACAATTTCCAACAATACGGCGATATCTATCGAGCCTCCATTTACGGCACAGACGTTTACGTGGTCAGCGACCCGCGGTACGCAGACTACGTCCTCCGCACCAACTGGCAGAACTACAAGAAAGGCCAGACCACCCGGCGCATTGCCTTTCTTTTAGGCAACGGGCTGATGGTGAGCGAGGGCGAATTCTGGAAGAACCAGCGGCAGATGATCCAGCCTGCCTTCCACGACAAAGCGATCGGCACACTGGCGAATGCCATTCAAGCGGCCAACGTCGCATTGCTCAAACGATGGGAGCAGGCAGCGCAGGAAGCACGCAGCGTCGATGTCACCAGCGACACCAGCCTGATGGTGCTGAACGTTACCCTGCTCTCCATTTTCGGCGACGATACCGAGCTGTTGGCGCCCCATTTTCGCATCCTCTCCGACGAATCAGCGCGCACCCTGCAACTGGTACAGGCGTTCAAGCCTCTGCGGCAGCTCATTGTCGAAGTCGTCGAGCAAAGACGGAAACAAAATAGAATCGCCACCGACATTCTCGGCATGCTGATGGAGGCACGCGACCGGCACACCGGCCTGGCCATGCCAGATCGCCAATTGGTTTCCGAAATCCTGACGCTGATAGTCGCCGGACATGAAACCACCGCCAGCACGTTGAATTGGGCCTGGTATCTGCTCTCGCAAAATCCCGACGTCGAGGAAAAGCTTTCGAGTGAACTGCATGCGGTACCGTCGAACGGTTTGCCTGCTCTGTGCGCTCTACCAGAGTTCGTCTACACGCGTTCCGTCATCGAAGAAACTCTGCGCATGTATCCAGCCGGTTGGCTGATGACCCGCGCTGCACGGCAAGACGATCGGCTGGGCGACTATTTCGTTCCCGCCGGAACGGAAATTTATATTTCTCCTTATTTAATCCAGCGCCACCCCGCGTACTGGGAAGCTCCGGATCGCTTCCATCCGGAGCGGTTTGCGTCCGTTCCGCCGCAAAACCGCCCCACGCTGGCCATGCTTCCCTTCTCAGCTGGCCCGAGAAAATGCATCGGAGAATTTCTAGCCCGGATCGAAATGCAGATCCATCTGATGACGATTGCCGAGCATTTGCGTCTGCGCTGGGTCGGCGGGAACCCGGTAGAATTCGATGTCGGCGTGAATTTGCGCAGCCAACACAATTTCATCATGGCCCCGGAGATCAAAGCGCCCACCAGTTCTCGATTCCATCGCGAGGCCTGTTAACTTTTGCATCGGCACTATGGAGAAAAAAGTAAGAATGCTTACGGATCAGCTACAGTCCGAGTTCACGCGAGTGCAGGAGCAAATCCAGCAAGGCCCGATCGTTCCCAATGTAACGGCGGAAGAAATCCGGCGCCATCTTGCGTCACGCTTCGACTTCAGCCGGGCGATGCCTCTCGATGAGGTCATTTCTGACTTGGAACAGATGCTGCGTGCCTGGCAAGTACAGGTGACCCATCCTCGGTACTTCGGCCTCTTCAACCCCAGCGTAACCCTCGCATCGGTCGTAGCCGACACGCTGGTCGCCATGTACAATCCGCAGCTGGCAAACTGGCGAACCTCACCCGCTGCGAATGAAATCGAACGGCACACGCTCGCCTGGCTGACAAAAAAGTTCGGTCTTCCAGCCGGGAGCAGGTCGACTTTCACCAGTGGAGGAACGGAGGCCAATCTCTCAGCCGTCGTCGTCGCCATGACTCGCGCTTTCCCCGGCTATGGTGAACACGGGCTGCGTTCCCTCGCCGCTGATCCTACGATTTACCTCACGGAAGAGGCGCATCACGGCTTCAACAAAATCGCGCACATGACGGGGCTGGGAAGAAAAGCGCTGCGCATCATAAAGACCAACGCCGATTTGACGCTCGACCTTGCGGACCTTGCGCGACGCGTCGAAGAAGACCGCGACAACGGCTTTGCCCCGTTCATGGTGGTCGGTACCGCAGGCACGACTGCGGCCGGCGTGATCGATCCCCTGCTTGATCTTGGAAAATTCTGCCGCGAGACCGGCCTCTGGTTTCACGTCGATGCCGCCTGGGGAGGAGCGGCCATCCTGTCGCCAGCTCTCCGGCACCATCTCTCCGGAATTGAGTTCGCTGATTCTATCACCTGTGACGCGCACAAATGGTTCTCGGTCTCGATGGGCTGCGGAATGTTCTTCTGCCGACATGCCGACACCGTTGCCGAGGCCTTCCGCGCCGACATCACCTACATGCCGCGGAAAGCCGGCAGCACCCCCGCAGATCCATCGACGACATACGACCCGCTGACGACATCCGCGCAATGGTCCCGGCGCTTCATCGGCCTCAAACTCTTTCTGTCGCTGGCCGAGCAAGGCGAGTCGGGCATGATTGCAAAGATCGAACATCAGACCCGGATGGGACATATCTTGCGTGACGCTCTGACTGCTTCCGGCTGGCGTATCGCGAATCGAACCCCCTTGCCGCTGATCTGCTTCACTCGCGACAATCTCGATATCCCCGCATTTCTCACATCGCTCCGCGAGAACCAGATTGCATGGATGTCGGAAGCGCAACTCGGCGGCACGCCGGTCGTGCGCGCCTGCATCACCAGCTTCCGCACCACGGAAAGCGACATCCATTCGGTAGTCGGGGAGATGAATCGCCTCGTCGCACAAAGTGCCGCGCATTGCGTTGCAGCCGTGTAATGTTGAATGTTCTATTCTTCTGATGGCGATGGTTGGAATATCAAACATCGCATGAAACCAAAACGGATGAATTCATGAAGCGGGAAACCATCGCCATCCACAGTGGCTACGAAGTCGATCCAACCACCAAGTCCGTCGCCGTGCCGATTTACCAGACTGTCTCTTATGCTTTCGACAGCGCCGACCATGCCGCCGCACTCTTCAACCTTGAGGCGGAGGGATACCGCTACACCCGCATCGGAAATCCAACTACGGAAGTCCTCGAGCGTCGCGTCGCGGCATTGGAGGGAGGGCTCGCCGCCCTGTGTGTCAGCAGCGGACAGGCCGCCGTTTCGTACGCGGTACAGAACCTTACAGAGCTTGGAAGCAACATCGTCTCGGTTCCGCAACTCTACGGCACCACGCACACGCTGTTCGCGCACCTTCTCCCCTCCCAGGGAGTTACCGTCCGATTCGCCGACTCCGATCATCCGCCAGCCATCGAGAAGCTGATCGATGACAAGACACGCGCCGTGTTCTGCGAAAGCGTCGGCAATCCCGCCGGAAATATCTGCGATATCGAAGCACTGGCCGAAATCGCCCATAAACATGGAGTGCCGCTCGTCGTCGACAACACGGTCGCCACACCCATCCTGTTGCGGCCCATTGAGCACGGAGCCGACATCGTTTTGCACTCGCTGACCAAATTTCTCGGCGGCCACGGCACCACCCTCGGCGGTGCCATTATCGACAGCGGCAATTTCCCCTGGAAGCAGCACGCCTCGCGCTTCCCCATGTTCAGCACGCCCGACGCTTCGTACCATGACCTGATTTACACCGATCATTTCGGGAAAACCGCGTATATCGCACGATGCCGCAGCGTCTATCAGCGCACCACCGGCGCCGTGCTTTCGCCGTTAAGCTCGTTTCTGCTGCTGCAGGGAATTGAAACCGTCGCGCTGCGGGTCGAACGCCACACGCAAAATGCTAAAGCGGTGGCCGAATTTCTGCGCACCAGCCCCCGCGTAGACTGGGTCAATTACGCCGGCTTCCCCGACAGCCCTTATCACGCGCTCGCCCAAAAATATCTGGGCGGCCACGCCTGCTCTCTCATGGCTTTCGGAATCAAAGGTGGACTGCCCGCCGCCGTCAAATTCTACGACGCATTGAAACTGGTAACGCGCCTGGTGAACCTCGGCGATGCCAAATCGCTGGCCTGCCATCCGGCTTCGACCACTCATCGGCAGATGTCGCCGGAACAGCAACACCGTGCCGGCGTGACCCCGGAGATGGTTCGCCTCAGCATTGGAATCGAACACATCGACGACATCCTCGCCGACCTGGATCAGGCGCTCGCGGCGACCGCCTGAAGAGTTTTGTATCTTGCCTCACTTCGCTGTCCTTGGAGAAACCCCTATGCCTGTAACCCTGAATTCCCATCCATTCGGCTACAATCCGCAGCCGGACAAAAAAATGACCATTTCCAAACCATCCGCGGGACTTATGGAACGGCCGGGCCAAAATACCAACCATGACATTCACATCGGCTTGATCAACAACATGGCCGACGGCGCTCTTGAAGCCACCGAACGCCAGTTCCTTTCCCTGCTCGACGCAGCTTCCGACGGCATTTCCATCCGCCTCTCGCTCTATTCGCTGCCCGGGGTTTCCCGCAGCGCGTCCTTTACGCGCCGCGTCGACAACGCGTATTCGAGCGTTGACGATCTATGGGGCGCCGAGCTCGACGGGCTCATCGTGACGGGAAGAGAACCGTTGACGCCAAAGCTGTCGGATGAACCGTACTGGGAGAGTTTCACCCGCGTTCTCGACTGGGCGCGGAACCATACCGGCTCGACCATCTGGTCGTGCCTGGCCGCGCATGCCGCAATTCTGTACATGGATGGCATCGATCGAATCAAGAGCGACCGCAAACACTGCGGCGTCTTCGATTGCGCAAAAGTATCGGATCATCCGCTGACTGCCGGGCTGCCCTCGCGCATCCGTGTTCCGCATTCCCGCTGGAACGGCATTGCGGAAGATGAATTGACGGCATGCGGATATCGCGTACTCACTCGCGCTGGTAGCGGCGTCGATATGTTCCTCCAGCAGCACAAAAGCCTGTTTGTTTTTCTACAGGGCCATCCGGAGTATGAGTCCAATACCCTGCTGCTGGAATACCGCAGAGATGTCGGCCGCTACCTGCGCGGCGAGTCCAACACCTATCCTGCAATGCCGCTCGATTATTTCGACCGCGAGACGACGATGGCATTGGCTATGCTCGAGGGCGAATCCCGCACCCAGAAGCGCGAACACGTCCTGGCGGAAGTCTCCGCGATTTTAGGCAAGGTGCAGATCGAAAACACCTGGAACCGTCCGGCTGTCTCCCTCTACCGGAACTGGCTGGAAATTCTGTGCGACCAGAAGAGGCTGGGGCTCGAAACCGGCAGGATCGCGACGGAAACTCATGCCGCTGCCCGATCGATCCCAGCGCTCGCCGCAGCCGGCAGCATGCTCCCTGCGGCTGTTTCCTCGCAGGCTGGCCCACTTCAAGCTCAGCCTCTACTCCTTCGCGCCAACCACTGATCTTCCCGGCGTGCCGTCCGCAACACAGCGAGAAAATTCATGAGGATCAGAGCAGTCGTTGTTCTTCTGTTGCTGACCCTGTGCGTCGCCGGCATGGGTTTCTGGAGAGCCCTGCGTATCCATGCGCGCTCCAGCGACTCCTCCATCACCTATCTGACCCGCTGGAACCCCGAAGCGGCGACACACTATCTGGATGAGCGTCAAGTTTGGTGGCAGAACTGGCCGCCGGCGCAGATGGATCAGGGAACCATCTGCATTTCCTGCCACACCGTCGTACCGTACGCGCTGGCGCGGCCAGGGCTGCAGCAGCAGTTAGGCCGCACAGGAGCGACCGCGGCAGAGCAGACCCTGATGAACAGCGTGGAAAAGCGTGTCGGCAACTGGTCGGAGATGAGGCCGTTTTATTCCGACGCCGTCGACGGTCCCGGCAAGACGGCGGAATCTCGCGCAACTGAGGCGGTGCTGAATGCCGTGATCCTCACCAGCTATGACGCCCGTCATGGGCAGCTGCGCCCGATTACGCGCACCGCCCTGGACCATGCCTGGGCGCTGCAGGAGCAGGCTGGCGCCAATGCCGGGGGTTGGAAGTGGCAGGATTTCCATCTGGCTCCCTGGGAGTCGTCGGAGTCGGCCTATCAAGGCGCGGCGCTGCTGGCGATCGCGCTGGGAAACGCTCCCGATCGCTATGTCGACGACCCTGCGGCTGGCAGACATGTGCAGCTGTTGCAGGAGTACCTGCGGCGGCAGTATGCGGCTCAACCGCTGATGAGCCAGCTTTATGTGCTATGGGCCTCGGCACGTATGCCGGGCTTGCTGAGCCCGGCCGAGCGAACCCAATTGCTGGGCGCGCTCGGCAGCCTGCAGCATCGCGACGGCGGCTGGACCCTGTTCGCGCTGAACAAGAACGCGCGCTGGAGACGGCTCGAGAATACCTCGGCCAGCGATGGATGCGCGACGGCCCTGGCAGTTCTGGCGCTCGAGGAGTCCGGAGTCGACCGAAGCAACAGGATGCTGGATCGAGGAATCGTCTGGCTGGAACGACACCAGGCCACCGATGGCAGCTGGCGTGCCTCCTCGCTGAACGTGCGCCGCGATCCCAACAGCGACATCGGCCGTTTTATGAGCGATGCCGCGACCGGCTACGCCGTGCTGGCGCTCGAAATCGCCGGCAATCTCTAAGGATTCATCACGATATTTTTTTTGAAATCTTGGTGAAAAAAACGGTTTTTTGTGCCGATTTCGGCATTTTCGGGAAATGTCGGATGCGGCTTGGGCGGCGATTTGGCAAAATGTTCCACGTGGAACATTTGAGAAATTGAAGGGAAAAACGCAATTCCTCCGCTATGTGGTTTGAATCGAGAGAGTTGCGGAAACGTAAATAAAGTCGATTTTGTGGCGTTTTTTCTGAGCGATTCAGGGCCGGGGGAAATGGGACCTTTTCGAGAGGATCGGGGTGTAACCGGGAACTGACTGCAATACCGGTGTTTTATCCGTTTGTGCTCTATTGCAAGTTATTGATTCTGCACAGGATACAAATTTCCAATTTCGCATTTTGGGATGGGAAAGCATCGTTTTTCCATGTTGATTCTGCATGAATATAGTAATTTTTACTGTATTGATTTTGGACCCTTTTGCACTGGAAAAGGTGCTACTTCTCCTTCTCTCGCGGGAAGGCGCCCATTCGTCAAGTTCAGGGTAGACGGGAGACGCCCACCCGCAGGGAACCGATGCCCCGGTCCCCCTTGCGACATTTTCTCGCATGCAATGTCGCTCTATTAGAGATACAAGGACAGGCTACGGATGGGGCACCCGGTTGAAGCCTAGGGAACCGTCGCCCCGGCCATGTTGGATGCCGGACTTTCCACCCCGGAGCTATCCACGCTCTTCACGATGTAGTCGTAGGTCTGGCCGCTCTGGACGCTGTTGTCCGTGTAGCTTGTCACGGAATTGTCGGACTTCAACAGTTGATAGGAAGAGCTGCCGCCGGGGGCCCGGTAGATGTTGTATCCCGCCACAGGATCGGGCGAACTGCCGGGGGCATCCCAGTTCAGATCGACCTCATGGGTTACTGCCTGGCCCGTACCGCTGAGCCCAATCACGGCCGAACTCCCGGTGGAAGAATTGCTGCTGACGGTGAGACGCCCGGTCTCCGGTCCCGCAGTCGTGGGATCGAACTCAAGCGCCAGGGTCACCGACTGGCCTGGATTGAGCGTGCCGGAATAGCTGCCGCCGGACAATGTGAAGCCGGTTCCCGCCACGGTCGCGGAGTTGACTGTCACCGCTGCCCCGCCGGTCGAGCTTAGGGTCACCGCCTGCGTCGCCGTCGTATTCAGATCCACGCTGCCGAAGGGCACGCTGGTTGCATCGATGGTCAGCGTGCCGACGGATGGCGCATTCAACTGTACCGGATAGGTCCGCGATACCCCACCCGCATTTGCCGTCAGCGTCGCCATTTGCTTTGAGCTGACCGGCTTCACCGTCGCAGAAAATGCCGCGCTGGTTGCATTCGCTGGCACGGTCACGGCGGCCGGCAATGTTATCGCCGCATCGCTGCTCGACAATCCCACGCTCAATCCCCCACTCGCCGCCGGCCCGCTCAGGGCTACTGTGCACAACTCCGTCCCGGCTCCGGTCACCGATCCGCTGTTGCAGGACAGCGAGTTTAAGGTTGCATTTGGCGTGGGTGCATTCAGCTGCACTGGATAGGTCCGCGACACTCCAGCTGCGCTTGCGGTCAACGTTGCCGTTTGCTTTGAGGTGACCGCCTTCACCGCCGCAGAAAATGCCGCGCTGCTGGCATTCGCCGGCACGGTCACGGCGGCCGGCAATGTTATCGCCGCATCGCTGCTCGACAATCCCACGCTCAATCCCCCACTCGCCGCCGGCCCGCTCAGGGCTACTGTGCACAACTCCGTGCCTGCTCCCGTCATCGATCCGCTGTTGCAGGACAGCGAGTTTAAGGTTGCATTTGGCGTGGGTGCATTCAACTGCACTGCATAGGTCCGCGAAACTCCAGCTGCGCTTGCGGTCAACGTTGCCGTTTGCTTTGAGGTGACCGCCTTTACCGCCGCGGAAAACGCCGCGCTGGTTGCATTCGCAGGCACAGTCACGGCTGCCGGCAATGTTATCGCCGCATCGCTGCTCGACAATCCCACGCTCAGTCCCCCACTCGCCGCCGGCCCGCTCAGGGCCACGGTGCACAACTCTGTCCCGGCACCCGTCATCGATCCGTTATTGCAAGACAGCGAGTTTAAGGTTGCATTTGCCGTGGGCGCATTCAACAGCACTGCATACGTCCTCGATACCCCACCTGCATTTGCCGTCAGCGTTGCTGTTTGTTTTGCGGTGACCGCTTTCACGGTCGCGGTAAATCCGGCGCTGCTGGCATTCGCAGGCACGGTCACGGCGGCCGGCAATGTTATTGCCGCATCGCTGCTCGACAACCCTACCCTCAATCCTCCGCTCGCCGCCGGCCCGCTCAGGGCCACGGTGCACACCTCTGTCCCGGCACCCGTCATCGATCCGTTGTTACAAGACAGTGCGGTCAGCGTTCCCACGGACGTGGGTACATTCAACTGCACTGCATACGTCCGCGACACTCCGGCTGCGCTTGCCGTCAGCATAGCCGTTTGCTTTGAGGTTACTGTCTTTACTATTGCGGTAAATGCCGCGCTGCTGGCATTCGCCGGCACGGTCACGGCAGCCGGCAATGTCACGGCCGCGTCGCTGCTCGACAACCGTACGCTCAATCCTCCGCTGGCCGCCGGTGCGCTCAAGTTTACCGTGCACAATTCCGTGCCCGCTCCTGTCACCGCGCTGCTGCTGCAGATCAACGCGCTGAGCGTTGCTGCCGGAGCGGGCGCATTCAGCTGCACCGCATAGCTCTTCGACACTCCGGCTGCGCTTGCCGTCAGCGTTGCCGTTTGTTTCGCGGTGACCGCCTTCACCGTTGCGGTAACTGCCGCGCTGCTGGCATTCGCCGGCACGGTCACGGCAGCCGGCAATGTCACGGCCGCGTCGCTGCTCGACAGCCGCACGCTCAATCCTCCGCTGGCTGCCGGTGCGCTCAAAGCCACCGCGCACAACTCTGTGCCCGCTCCCGTCATCGATGGGTTGCTGCAGGTCAACGCGCTCAGCGTTCCTGCCGGAGATGGCGTCTTGTCGCTCTTGAGCTGCACTGCGTAGTTCTGCGACACTCCTCCTGCATTCGCTGTCAGCGTCGCCGTTTCGGTTGAGGCGACCGCCTTCACCGCTGCTGCAAATCCAACGCTGGTTGCGTTGGCCGGCACGGTCACGGCAGCCGGCAATGTCACGGCCGCGTTGTTGCTCGACAATCCTACCCGCAGTCCCCCGCTGGCTGCCGGCGCGCTCAAAGACACGGCGCACAGCTCTGTCCCCACTCCGGTCATCGATGCATTGCTGCAGGTCAACGCACTCAGCGTTCCTGCCGGAGGCGGTGTACTTGTGTCGCTATTCAGGTGCAAAGCGAAGCTTTTGGAGACGGTTCCCGCGCTCGCGATCACGGTCGCCGACTGCGCGGAGGCGACGGCTGTCACGCTCGCCAAGAACGCCGCACTGCTCGCATTCGCCGGCACCGTTACTGTGGAGGGTACCTTCACCGCGGCATTGTTGCTCAACAGATTTACGCTCAACCCATTGGCCGCTGCTGGCGCGCTGAGCGTTATGGTGCAGAGATCCGTTCCAGCTCCTATGATGGACGCGTTGCTGCACGTAAACGCACTCAATGTGCCGGTACCGATCGGCGGAGTGACGGAGGCGCTCGAGGCACCCGTCCCGCTGAGCGCGATCATGGCTGCGCTGCCGCTGGAAGAGTTGCTGCTGACGGTCAATTGACCGGTCTGCGTGCCGGCGCCGGCTGGAATGAACTGCACGCTTACTGCGAAGGACGCACCGGCAGCGACTGTGGCGGGAATATTGCCGCTTTGACCGGTCACCATGAAGGGCCCGGTCACATTCACCTGGGAAATCTGGACCGGAGCGGAGCCGCTGTTGGCCAGAGAAATCTGCTTGCTTGCGGTTTGGCCGAGAGACACGGTGCCAAAGGAGACAGTGCCGGGTGTGGCGAGAAGAGTTCCCGTGGCGGCTCCGTGCACCACGGCTGTTCCGGGAATTGCATTCGAGCAGCCGGACAGCACGACGGTGAGGCCGCATGACAAGATGCCCAGCGATAGAAGCAGGGCTGCGCGCCCACGGGATGAGACGCGGCTGCACTCGCGGCGACGATTCTGTCGCGATTGGTCATTCCGTTGAAACACACCGCATGTTGCAAATTCGGTTAGGGGGGAACAAACCAAATTTTTGTTCACGTACTCTACCTTTTGAAAACGTCCGCGCGGCGGAATTTTCGTCTGCAAGCATTTTTAGCGGAGACGCATTTATCCCCAGGACCGGGAAGGAACGCAGCCGGCAGACCCAGGGTGTTGTTATCCGCTCAAAATGATGGCAAATTGGGGATTAGTCTAGCACCTTGATTGCACATAAAAGCCCAATCCAGTTCTGCTTTGGGTACTTTCGTGCAAATTTCCAGCAACTTGTTTATTATCTTAAAGTTGGCATGTGGGAAAAAGATCTCTCAGGGGATTGAATCAGTTGCGGGATCAGGTAAGAAGTAGTCGATGGGTGAAATTTTTTTACGGATTGAGGCAACCCGCAGCGGCAATTGTTACGTGAGCGTCAGGCCGGAAGGCTGGTTCCGTGCGGAACTTTTTTGGCCAAGTGCGCGTCGGCTCGAATTTACAGCTCCGCGCCGCGTTTCCTTCGCTGGTAGGCGGCGACCTTCAATCGGTTCCCGCAAATGTTCATGCTGCACCAGCGGCGCGATCCTTTTTTGCTGGTGTCGTAGAAGTGAACGACACACGACTCAGATTCGCACTTTCGAATGCGCGAGACGGGGATATGCGAGAGCAGCTCGGCGACAGCAGCGGCGATCGGCGCCCATACGTCTTCCGGCTGCCGCGGTTCAAAGACAGCCACGCTTTCCAGCTTTGCCCCCTGCCTGCATAAAGCGACGCGAGAGGGATGCTCCACCAGGAGCCGGTTGATTTCCGAAACGAATGCATCGCTTACCGGCACACCCTGTTGCAGCCGGAGGACTGCGGCACGCAGACGTTCGCGGAAGGCGAGAAGCTTCTTGAGGAATGGCGCTGCCGCGGGCGTGTCGCGCCAGCGTCGCAACAAAGCGCGCGCCCGGGGAGAGGCTGCGATCCCGGAGGCGATCAACCACTTTTCGAGCGCGGCGGGGTTGGACAGCAGCTCCGTGGGCGTGCCTTCCAGGATGGGTTTCGTGTTCAGGAAATCCAGCACCGGCAGGTTGCCGACAAATAGAAAGCCATCCACCCATTCCTCGGGTAGTTGAGATGCGACGCGCATTTCCCCCTCCGCTTTGAGAATATCCACAAGATACTATGACACCGTTGTTGAAACGTTTGGCGGTGTTGTGTACCCTGATCCTGAAGAAGCCTGACGGTCGACGCCGACAGGCTTCGGAAGCAAGCAACAGAGAGGATATTGCCATGACGAGCTATCATCACGCCACCATACAGGGACAGAAACTTTTCTATCGCGAAGCCGGTCCCAAGGATGCTCCCACGATCGTGCTGCTGCACGGCTTTCCGAGTTCTTCGCATATGTTCCGCGATCTGATTCCCCAGTTGGCGGAAAAATTCCATGTAATTGCGCCGGATTATGTGGGTTTCGGATACAGCGACGCGCCGGACGCGAAGAAGTTTGAATACACCTTCGACAATCTTGCCGCGCATGTGGAGGAGTTGCTGTTCGGCTCTCTCGGTTTGAAGAAGTTCATCATCTATGTCCAGGACTATGGGGCGCCGGTGGGCTATCGAATTGCGTCGAAGCATCCGGATGCAATCGAAGGCATCGTGGTGCAAAACGGCAACGCGTATGTGGAAGGGATCGGCGGCGCGTTCGATCCGATGAAGCCGTTCTGGGCCAATCGGAACGCGGAAACGGAGAAGCCGGTTCGCGGCCTGTTGACAAGGGACACAACGATCTTTCAGTACACGCACGGTGTGAAAGACCCTGACAAGATCAGCCCGGACTCGTACACCGTGGACCAGCTTTTTCTGGATCGCCCGGGCAACGACGCCATCCAGCTCAATCTTCTCCATAACTATCAGTCGAACGTAGCGCTCTATGACGGCTGGCACAAATACTTCCGCGACAAACAGCCGCGCATGCTGATTGTCTGGGGAAAGAACGATCCGTTCTTCACGGTTGAAGGGGCCAAGGCGTATCAGCGCGATGTGCCGAAAGCGGAGCTGCACCTCATCGACACTGGCCATTTCGCTCTTGAAGATTCGAGCGAGTTCATTGCGGAACATATCCGGGAATTCTTCGGGTAATCTGTCCTGCTGATTCTTAACATTTTTTCAACACAAGAAAGAAAGGATTTTTAATATGTCATTCCCGGAGAATGCCACGGTCATCGTGGTGCATGGAGCGTGGGCCGATGGTTCGAGCTGGGCCAAGGTTATCCTGCCGCTGGAAAAACAGGGGCTGCAGGTTGTGGCTGCGCCGATTTCTTTGACATCACTCAGCGAAGACGCGGCTGCGCTCAAACGTACGCTTGCTCGAACAAAAGGTCCGGTGATCCTGGCCGCACATGCGTATGCGGGCGCTGTGATTGCGACGACCGAGGAGGAGCGAGTGAAGGCGCTGGTCTTCATCGCGGCGCTTGCGCCGGATGAGGGAGAAACGGTCGCCGATGTCTTTTACCGGGATGAACCGCATGCCAAAGCTCCCAAGCTTGCGCCGGATGGCGACGGCTGGATCTGGATGCCGGGAGACGGATTCGCCAACGCCTTCGCGCAAAATGCGACAGCAGACCAGTTCGCATTATCGGAAGCGGTGCAGAGGCCGATCGCGCTGAAGTGCATTCAGGAGCCGGTTCCCAAGCCGGCGTGGAAGTCGAAGCCCTCGTGGTTCCTGATTGCGGAAGAAGACCGCATGATCAATCCAAACACGCAGCGCTTCATGGCGGAACGGATGCGGGCCACGATTCAGTCTCACAGGGTCGATCACACTCCTTTGCTGACAGCGCCGGAAAAGGTGGTGAGCATCATCCTGGAAGCAGCGAACGCCACGCTCTAAGGACAAGTGTGCTGAACTCTTGATTCCGTTCTGCCTTCAGTAAATTTCTAATTTTTGCGAAAGAAGAAGAACACGATGAATCATTCTGTTGCCATTGTCACCGGGGCGAGCCAGGGTATCGGCCGCTCTACTGCGATTCGGCTGGCGCGTGACTTTTCAGCGGTGGTACTTGCCGCACGCAATGCCGATGAACTCGCTGAAGTTGCCGCCGCGGTCAAAGATGCTGGCGCTGAGCCTGTCGTCTGCGCTCTCGATCTCAGCAAGATCGAATCCGCGGAGATTCTGGTGAAAACCGCAGTGGACCGCTTCAACAGAATCGACGCGCTGTTGAATATTGCCGGCGCCGTTCCGCAGATCGATCTGTTTGAAATGACGGATGAACAATGGAAGGCGGGGATGGAACTCAAGCTGCATGGGGCTCGCCGTCTGACGATCCGTGCCTGGGAGGCGCTCAAGGAGGCGAAGGGCTCGGTAGTGTTCATGTCCGGCAGTGCGGCGCTCGATCCGAAGCCGGCCTTCGCCGCCGTGGCGGCCACCAATGCAGCTATCACTGCGCTCGCCAAAGCATTCGCCGAACAAGGGATCAAGGATGGCGTTCAGGTGAACAGTATCGTACCCGGAGCGGTGATGACGGGGCGGCGGCGATCTTACCTGGAGAAATGGGCTCCGGCACACAACATGAGCGTCGAAGAAGCGACGAAAAAGTTTCCCGAAGAAGCAGGCATCAGCCGTTATGGAAAGCCGGAAGAGATCGCCGATCTTCTCGCCTTCATGGTTTCACCGGCGGCGAAATGGATGACCGGCACATCGGTACGGATGGACGGAGGCGAGGTCAAGGGCATTTAGGAATCACTCCAACGATGACAGACCTGCAAAATGGATAGATGCATATGAATCGGAGTGCTGCGGGCCGGATGCCCAATACGGAGAATATCGGACTGGAATCGGCTGGCAGAGAGCTGATCCTGCCGTTGCCGCCGGATGTTGAAAGACTGACGATGCTTTGCGCGAAGTATCAGGTCGAGATTCCTGGCCCGCTGCCTGAATAAATCGCGTGCCGATTTATGGAATTAGCATGGTGCGAGAGGGGACTTGAACCCCGCGAACCATGCTTCAAAAAAACCGCCCGCGTGTCCTGAGTCAAAAGTTCGTCGCAGTAAACGTCAGCAGTGGTTCCACTGCAAGCTGAAGGAAAAGCAGATTCCTCGACTTCGCTGCGCTCCGCTCGGAATGACAGATTTATGTAGTGAATTAAAGACTCACCACACTAGCTCGCGGTTGCCAATTGACTGCTATTGCTCGAATCGAGATGGAAGGGTTTTTCGTAAGGCTCGACCGGAAAGCCTTTTGCTCTCCAGGCCTCCAACCCACCTGCGAGGAATTTGATCCGTAAGAATCCCACAGCGAGAGCTCTATGCAGAACCGCGCGGCTGGTTTTATCGGACGGGCACGTGCAATAAACAACCAGGTCTTTGTCCCTAGGAATGAGCGATGGGTGCTCATGCAGATCTCGTGGGGCAAACCACTCTGCGCCTGGGATAATCACAGAATCCGCCAACAGGTCGAGGGGCTGGCGAACGTCAACGATAAGCAAATCCTGATTGGAAGCCAGCAATGCATGCAGAGCTTCCGGCGTGATGCTGTATCGCTCCATTTCATGCCGGTCTCGGGCACGTTTGACCTGTACAGCGGCCAACAGAACAACGGAGCAAACGATCGTCAAAGTTATAATCATCTCGGTTTTTCCTCGATGACATTCAGATTCACCTGAGGCCCGATAGGATTCGTCATCCGGCGTGGAGAAGCGCCAGAATTTCAGGAGTTCAATGAGGGCGATTTATCGAGGGAGATGTTTCTTTATTCCAGAATCCAGCTGCCGAACCTCGCGATATCGGAAACAGTCGACGAGATGATCGTTAATCATGCCGACCGCCTGCATGTGCGCATAAACGACGGTCGACCCCACGAAACTGAATCCCCGGCGCTTGAGATCTTTGCTGAATGCGTCGGATTCAGCTGAGGTCGCCGGAATCTCCTGCATTGCCTTCCATCGGTTGAGCTTGGGTCGTCCATCGACGAAACGCCAGCAATACGCGTCAAAACTTCCGAACTCTTTCTGAATTGCGAGAAATGCCTGCGCGTTGTGAACCGCGGCATTAATTTTCAAGCGATTTCGAACGATCCCTGGATCCAATATGAGCTTCTGGATTCGCTTCTCGGTGAATCGCGCCACTTTCTCGGGATCGAACGCGCTGAAGGCGCGGCGATACCCTTCCCGCTTTTTGAGCACGATCGACCAACTGAGGCCTGCCTGGGCCGCTTCGAGTATAAGGAACTCAAAATGTTTTCGGTCATCGTGAACTGGGACGCCCCACTCGCGATCGTGATACTGGAGCATCAGCGGATTGTTCGGGCTTACCCATGCACATCGTGTTTGTTCGACAACGCGAAGATG
Source organism: Acidobacteriaceae bacterium (assembly GCA_965276585.1). GTDB lineage: Bacteria > Acidobacteriota > Terriglobia > Terriglobales > Acidobacteriaceae > JAKAAZ01. The sequence continues at coordinate 52,574 of CBDIAZ010000003.1, forward strand.
GCCTGGTTCTGAGGCTTCGAGTGGCTGATATGTTTTGGCCATCTTAGTTTTCCATTGTTTGGTGCCCGGAGGGGGACTTGAACCCCCATGAGGTTGCCCTCTGCGGATTTTAAGTCCGCTGCGTCTGCCGATTTCGCCATCCGGGCGGCACGATGGTCGCGGCGCTACTTGATTTTAGCGGACTGTCGGCTGGTCCCATACAACTGTTGGTAGATTTCGCGGTTGCGCAGAATCGCTTCCACATACTCGCGGGTCTGGGTGAATGGGATCGACTCCACAAACTCCGGCAGGCTGGCGTAGGGGCCGTTCGCCAGCCACGCTTTCACGCGATTGTCGCCGGCATTGTAGGCTGCCAGCGCATACTCCGGATGACCTTGAAATTCATCCATCAGCTCGCGGAAATATACGGTGCCGAGTTTTAGATTGACATCCGGATTGAGCAGATACGAGGTGCGGAATGGACGCACATGTTCTTTGTGCGCGAGATCGCGGCCTACGTTGGGAAGCAGCTGCATCAGCCCCCATGCATTGGCATAGGAAACGGCGCCGGGATTGAATTCGGATTCCTGACGAATCAGGGAAGCAACCAGATATGGGTCGAGCCCCTGCTGCTGCGATTCCCTTTCCAGCACCGGCCAGTACGGCTGCGGGAAAAGCAGATCCCAGTAGCTGCGCGGAATCGAATCGATGGGAAGCGCGAAATAGGAATGCACCTTCTGTTTGAGGATGTGCAGCGAGCGCCAGTTTTCGCCATAGGAACTGTAGATTTGCGCCTCGGCATACGCGCCCCATTCCTCGCTGTCCTCGCTGGCGCTGATTTCGGGAACGATGTAATGATTCAATCCCGCGTTGGCCAGCAGCCGCGCCCGCTCGACATGGATGGCGTCATCCGGGATTTGATCGGTCAGCTCGGGAGCTTCGGGGTCGCCGATGTTCGCGAGCTGCGGCGCCGCATCCGGAACCACTGCACCGAGGGCAGCCAGCCGCTCGCGCGCCAGGCTGGCGTAGTAATAATGACGAAATCCTTCGTCCAGCTTTTTGAAATACGCGGCCGCCATGGTGGGATTTTTTTCGACTTCCTGATAGACGACGCCGCGCCAGTAGATTGCGGCGGACACATGGGAGTCGTTCGGATAGCGCGCGATCTGCTCATCGAACAATTGCGCTGCGACCTTTTTATCGCCCAGGCGATAGTTCAGCCATGCCGCATGCCAGTGGCTCACTGGCGCCATGGTGCTGTTGGGAAAGCGCGTCGCCAGGTCGCCGTAATATTGAATCGCCGAGGGCGAGTCGTTTGCCACCAGCGCCATGTTGCCGGCGGAAAACAATGCTTCCGCCGTCCAGCGGCTGGTGGGAAAACGCTGCTCCAGTTGATCGATGAGCGCCTTCACCTGCTGGACATCGTTGCGATCGCGCGCCGCTTCCATGGACAGATACAGCCGCGTCGCTCCGGCTTCATCGTTGGTATCGGAGAGCCGCGCCAACTGCGACAGATCTACATGATGGGTTTGCTTATACGTTGCGACCGCGGCGCGGGCGTACAAAGCGTTTCCCTGCGCGGTTCCGGCAACTGCGGGATCACTAGCGAGAGCCTCGTATGCTGACGCTGCGGCGCCATAGCGTCCTGCGAGATACAGACCATCCGCGTGACGGATGCTCTGCGCAACCGTGAACGGCGGCGCGCCCATCTGGTGCAGCTGGTTTTCTGCCAGGGCCGCTTCACTGCTAATGGGGTAATCGACATAGATGCGCGTATAGATTTGCTGCGCCGGGCTGCGATTGCCGGCCAGCTCATTCGCATGGCCCAAAGTAAAAAGATAGGCCGAGGAGCGCGCTATCGTGCTGCCATCAAGGTTTTTCAACTGCTGCAAGGCCGACTGCGGATCGCCCTGATTCAGGTCAATCTGCGCCAACAGAAGCGTTGCCCCGTCGATGAGAATGCTGTCCGGATGGCGTTCGCCGAAGCCCGAAACAAGCTGTTGCGCGGGGCCATACTGCTGCTGCGCAAAGTCGGCCTTTGCGCCGAGATAGTCGGCATAGTCGTCGAGCGCCTGCCCGGCACGGTTGGCTTCTTGAAAAGAGGACGCGGCATCGGCAAATTTGCCGTCGTCAAAATATGCCTGGCCCAGCGCCATGTAGGCAGCCGCGGAGGCCTCACCCGAGTGCGTCCGCGCAAAGTGGAGCACGCCCGCATAGGCCTGCGGGGTGCGCTCCGTCATCAGTTGCTGCGCCATGGGCCGCAATTCTGAAGAGGCCACGAAGGCTCGCCGCAGTTGGTGCGTCCGCGCCAGCCTGCGCGCGCTTACATGCCGGCGCTTGTGCCGATGGGACCGGCTTCGCTCTGTTTTCTGGCGGCCACGATGGGTGCGGTTGTGAGGATGCGTTGTCGATCTGGAATGCGCGTGCTTGCCGTGCTTTGCAGGGCGATGCTTTTGATGCGTTGCCGCCTCGCTCGCTGGAACCAGACACAGAACGGCAGAAATGGCGATCAAGAATACAGCGGCCACCCGAGGCGACAGGGATCGCCTTGCGGCAGGGCTCGCAACCGAACGAGCCGCGAAGGCAGAATTGAAAGACAGCATATATGTATGACTGTAGCGGGATGCCCTTGAAAAACAAAGTCTGCGCGAGGATACCCGCACAGACGCAAATTTGTCCGCAACCATCGCCTGGGTCTACCATCTAAAGTACTGCGAGGCATTGTGGCAACGATTTCTATCACGCCCATGACGAGCAGCGAGATCGAAAGGCTGCCCATGGCAACGACGACTGCACCTCCGGACGAAAACGCGGTTCATCCCGACCTTGCGCTGATTGAAAGAGTGAAGGCTGGGGATCTGTCCGCCTTTGAAACGCTGATGCGCCAGTATGATCGGCAGATCTTTCGCATCGCCCTGCACATTACGCAGAATCGCGAAGATGCGGAAGACATTGTCCAGGATACGTTTTTCAAGGCGTTCCAGAAGCTGGAGCAGTTCCAGGGCAATTCCAAGTTCTATACATGGCTGGTGCGCATTGCCGTGAATGAATCGCTGATGCGGCTGCGCAAGCGCAAATCGCAGAAGACAGTTTCCATGGATGAAGACATCCAGACCGATGAAGGCTCCATCCCCCGCGATTTCGCGGACTGGATGCCGAACCCGGAGCAGAATTACAACCAGGCCGAGCTGGCCGATATTCTGCGCCGCACCATCCAGGGCCTGCCGCCGGGCTTTCGCACCGTGTTTGCGCTGCGCGATATCGACGGTTTGTCCACGGAAGAAACCGCGCAGGCGCTGGGGTTGAGCGTGCCGGCGGTGAAAAGCAGGTTATTGCGCGCACGCCTGCAATTGCGCGAACGGCTCAGCCGCTATTTTCGCGTTCCCACAGGAGAACAGGCGTGAACTGCACAGAATTTTTAGCCAACCTTACCGATTTTTTTGACGCGAAGACCGCGGCCTCCCTGCGCACGGAACTCGAACAACACATGGCCGATTGCAGTCATTGCACCGTGACCCTGAACACGACACGGCAGACGATTGAAATCTATCGCAATGAAGAATTGTTTGAATTGCCGGAGACGATTCGACATCAACTGCAGCAGGCTGTGCTGACAAAATGCGCGGAGAAAATGAAACGGAAAAAGACGGCTCAGCACTGAGGGTGTTTCGATTTCTGCTATCCCGGCCGAAGCGTGATCGGAGATCGTCATGCGATATCTTTTGAGCGGTGTGTTGGCTCTCGCCACTCTCGCTTCCGCACAGGTCACAGTACCAATTCCGAAACACGTTGCTCCCATCGCCGCGCAGCCTGTCTCTACCTCCGGCGCTCTCAGCCTGGATGTCGTAGTTTCCGCGCATGACGGCAAACCCGTAACGGATCTTCAGCAGCAGAATTTCACCGTCAACCTGAACAAGAAATTGCAACCGATTACCGAGTTTGGCAGCGTCGAGGCCACGGCTTCCACTCCTGTCCAAATTATCCTGCTGATCGACTCCGTCAACACGCGCATTACTACCGTCGGCTATGAGCGTAACCAGATCGACCGCTATCTGAAACGGAACCATGGTCAGCTGGCCCATCCTGTCACCCTGGCGGTCCTCTCCGATACCGGCATCGAGATCACGCAGGCATCGAGCAACGGAAACCAACTTGCCACGGTTCTGGATAAGACGACGATCGGCTTGCGCGATATCAGCCATTCCGCCGGCTTCTGGGGCTGGACAGACGAGTTCCAGTTCTCCATCTACGGACTCGAACGTCTCGCTGCCGAAGAGCAAACGCGCCCGGGCCGCAAGCTCCTGATCTGGATTTCTCCAGGCTGGCCGCTCCTCTCCGGCCCCGAAGTGGAATTGTCCGACAAGGATCAGCAAGCGTTCTTCTCCACGCTGGTCAGCCTCACCGCCTCCTTGCGCAAGGCCCGTATCACCCTGTCCAGCGTCGATCCCATTGGCACCGCCGACGCCGATACCTATCGGACCATGTTTTACAAGGAGTTTACGAAGGGCGTTCATTCTGCCCAAGACATGCAGATTGGCGATCTTGGGCTGCAAGTGCTCGCGCTGCAATCCGGCGGTCTGGTCTTCAACTCCGGCAATGACGTTGCCGGTGAGATTGCCACCGCAGCGGCGGATGCAGGCAATTCCTACACTATCCAGATCAACTCGCCTCCCACCAGCCGTTCGAACGACTACCGCGCCATTTCCGTCCACGTCGACAAACCGGGTATGACCGCCCGCACCCGCACCTCTTACTACGCCCAACCCTAATCTCCGCTGCGTCCGGTGGAATCAGTCGCTGCAATTGTCTTGTTTTCATTGGCATGTGTTACGCTTGCCATCAACAAAAATCAAGGCGAAAGCAGGAGCGATGAATTCTCAAACGGCAAGCACAAAAGTTACACCTGAACGGTTGATGCAATTGGCATGGGGGTATGCGCCACCGCTGGCGATCGAGGCCGCCGTCCGCCTCGGCATGTTCGACACGCTGGACGGCACCAAGAAAACCGCCGAGCAAATTGCCGGCGACACCAACTGCTCCCTCCGTGGAACCTCCGCGCTGCTGGACATGCTGGCCGGGTTCGGTTTCCTTGAGAAATCCGATGGAAACAGCTATGCGCTGACTCCAGAAAGCCATGCATTTCTGGTGAGCACCCGGCCCGGTTTTCAGGGTGGCATGTTCAAGCACATGAGCCGGCAACTGATGCCGAACTGGCTGGGTCTGACAGAAATTGTGCGCACGGGAAAACCGGCGGAGAACGTCGACACCGAATCCAACGGAACAAGCTTCTTCGAACAGTTCGTGGAAGACATCTTCCCCAACAGCTACGGCGCTGCACATGCGCTGGCGCAGGGTCTGGGGATTGCAAACGCCGATCGTCCAGTTTCCGTGCTCGACCTTGCTGCCGGCTCCGGAGTATGGGGTATCGCGTTGGCGCAGGCTTCGCCGAAGGTAAAGGTCCGCGCCGTGGATTGGGCGGGGGTGCTGCCCGTCACCAAGCGAGTGGCGGCAAAATTTGGATTGGCCGACCGGTTTGCCTTCGCACCCGGAGATTTGCTGGAGGCCGATTTTGGCTCCGGCCATCAGCTCGCCACCCTCGGCCATATTCTTCATTCCGAAGGCGCTGAAAGAAGCCAGAAATTGTTGAAGAGAACACTGGACGCACTCGCGCCAGGAGGAACCATTGCAATTGCCGAATTTCTAGTGAATGAAAACCGCACCGGACCTGTCGGCGGGTTGATCTTCGCCGTGAACATGCTGGTAAACACCACAGCCGGCGGGACATATTCATTTCAGGAGATTCGAGAGTGGCTGCAGCAGGCAGGCTTTACCAACGTGCGGCAATTCGACGCGCCGGGCCCATCTCCGCTGATTCTGGCCGATAAGCCAGCAGCCTAACTGATTGATTTCAGGATAATTTCGGCAGCCGCTCGCGCAGTTCCTCGGGCAGCCGATCCTGCAACGCCCGCGCCTGCTGCGACAGATAAGTAGGCGCGGGGGTAATGATCGCCACCAGAATCCATGCCAGCAGAGAGACCAGAAGTCCAAGAATTGCCACGCGTTCCAGGCTTACCACCAGCGACATCTGATGTACCTGCAGATTGAGCACGACCCAGTCCCGCAGCGGCTCGATGTGGTGGAGGACAATCAGCGCCAGCACAAACGCGCCAATGGCAACAGTTGTGCTGCCAATCAATAGGACATCGATCGCCCGATGCAGGCTCTGCCGGGAATGGCAGTATTTGCACCGGTTGAGGTGATCTTCATAGTCGGTCCGCATTTCGGAATGCAACCCGGAGATGTCATACCGCCATCCGGAAAGGATGTCCCCAACCGTGGGATCGATACAACGGACTTTCGCCATTTGCCCCTGATTCCTCTGAAACTTACGTACCCGATATTGACTCTATTGTAACCTGTCGGTAACCACAAGAGAAAATCTTTCCCCACAGTGCAACCAAGTCCTTCGCGGACGGCGAACGTTTGCGGTACAACGTGAAATCCGGCCTATAACCCAGCGTATACCTACATATAAATGGATTCGAGCGGAGTGTTCTGCGATGCCAAAAGCACCTGATTTGCCAACAATCCCATGCGGTCGCGGAGTGCCCGCTCGGCGGAGAGCCGTGCCAGCTCCGGCAGATTGTTGCTTTCGGAGATATGCGCGAGGATCAGGTAGCGTGCGCCGCCGTCGTATTCCCCGGCAAGATACTCGCTGACCGCATCATTGGAAAGATGGCCCACGCGCGACAAGACGCGCTGCTTGACTGCCCAGGGATACGGGCCGTCGCGCAGCATCTCGACGTCGTGATTCGACTCAAGGATCAAAAGGTCGGCGCCCCGAAGGTGCATACGAACATTCGGCGCGAGATACCCGAGATCGGTCGCGAGCACGATGCGCATCCCCTCCACCTGCAACACGAATCCGACCGGGTCGGCGGCATCGTGTGGAATGGTGAACGGCGTGATCGTGATATCGCCAATCTGGAATGAGAGCCCGGCACGAAAGTGTTCCACGCAGGGCAGATAGGCGGGGTCTTCACTTTCCGGGCTGACGAACAATTCCTGCTCGCAATTTTTCAGATCCTCGTGAACCGGCTGTGGCGCATGGACTGGCTGCGGCGGCTCTTCCTCACAGGCTGCCAGCCCGGCAATCTCAACCGGCTCCGCAGTGGCCTGTTGTTTGCGCAATTCCAGCCAGGCATTGAAGCTCATCGTCTGCCGCGGCGTGATCCATCGCTTCCAGGCCGCGTACGTGGGCTCGGTCGCATACACGGGCACGTTCCAACGGCGCGCCAGTACGGAAAGCCCCTGGATATGATCCTGATGCTCATGGGTAATCAGGACTGCGTCCAGCTTCTCCGGTTCTTCGCCGCGCAGACGCATGCGCTTCACAATTTCCCGGCAGCTCAGACCGGCGTCGAGCATGATCCGGGTGCGGCTGGTCGTCACCACGGTGCAGTTGCCTTTGGAGCCGGAAGCCAGAACCGTAATGCGAACCATATGCAAAGATTATCGCTTTTCGATGTGGAAACAGTGTCCTGCCGGGCAAAAAATCTCCTGCAAGGCGCATCTAAAAATTCTGCTGTGTTTTCCCATTGCAATGATTCGGCTACACATTCTCGTTTCCATTTTTTAGAACGAAAGAGAGGCAACAATGCAAACTCGCCGCAAATCCGGACGCGCCTTTCTGCTGGCGCTGATGTTCAGTTTTATCTTCGGTTTGTTCCCCGGCCTGCTGGGTCTTTCCGCGCAGGCTCAGTCGCGCATCAACGATAAAGACATGGAAGCGTTGATGAGGAATCTGCGCGATGACGCCAAGACCTTCCGTCCGGATTTTGACGCCGCGATCCGCAAGAGCACCATCCGCAAGACCAGCCAGGAACGCGATGCCAGGGACCAGGCCAAAGCCTTCGTCCGGCAAACCGAAATTCTTCTCAATCGCTTCAAGAAAACCCGCAATGGCCAGCGCGAGTTCAATGAGTTGATGACCACAGCGCAGCAGATCGATACGAGCGTCAATTCCCTCGACCTTGGGCCACGCGTCACCGATCGGTGGGAAAAGATTCGCACCGAGATCCACCAGATTGCGAGTGCCTACGGTTATCCCGAACATTTTGGAAACCGGGCGATGCGCAGGATGGACGAAGGCGATTCTCCCAGCTGCCTCGAAGAGGCAGGAGCAGTCAAGGCGAATCGCCTGGTAAGCGAGTGCCTGCAGGTTTCCCCGGCGACGCACCCGCCCTGCAACGCGCAGAACTCCTGCGCGATGATCGCCAGCGAGATCAAACGCAGTTGCGCCATGATTGGCCAGAGCGCGCCGGATTTCTGCAGACAGTATCGGTAGACGGCTTCTTCAGTTGCCAGGAAAGAATCTTTGCACTCGGGCATTCTCCGCAATACAGAGGTTCTTCGCTTCGCTCAGAATGACGACTGCACGCTCAATGATATGCAGCCCGTTAATAGGTATAAAATCCGCGCCCGGATTTTCGCCCCAGCCAGCCGGCATCGACCATCCGCACCAGCAGCGGACATGGACGGTACTTGGGATCGCCGAAGCCATCCTGCAGCACGCGCATAATATCCAGGCAGACATCGAGGCCGATAAAATCCGCCAGTGTCAGCGGCCCCATCGGATGCGCCATTCCCAGCTTGAAAACCTCGTCCACTGCTTCGGGGGTCGCGACGCCTTCCATCACCGCGTACATGGCTTCGTTGAGCAGCGGCATCAGCACGCGGTTGGAAACAAATCCCGGCGCGTCGTTGACTTCGACTGGAGTTTTTTCGAGCTTTACCGCCAGATCGCGGACCTGCTCGAAGGTCTCCTGTGAGGTCGCCATGCCGCGAATCACCTCCACCAGTTTCATCACCGGCACGGGATTGAAAAAATGCATGCCGATCACGCGATCCGGCCTGCGGGTCACGTTGGCCAGCTTCGTTACCGAGATGGAAGAGGTATTCGAAGCCAGAATCACATCCTCGCGCGTGATCCGGTCAAGATCGGCGAAGATCGCTTTTTTCGTCTCGAATTTTTCCGTGGCCGCTTCAATCACAAGGTCGCACACTGCCAGCCGTTCGCGGTCGAGCACGCCGGTAATCCGCGCCAGCGCAGCCTGTGCGGTCTCGGCGGTAATCTTGCCTTTTGCCGTCTCGCGCTCCATATTCTTGCGAATCGTTTCCAGTCCGCGATCCAGAAAGCGCTGCTCCACTTCGCACAACACCACGTCATAGCCGCTGCGCGCCAGTACATGCGCAATCCCATTGCCCATGGTGCCCGCGCCGATGACACCGACTAAATGAATTTCACCCATCGTGTTTCCTCTCCCCAGTCAAAACACAGGAGTGTAGCAGATTTGCGTCCGAAGCGTCTAAAGCTCGGGATTGAATTCGTTCTATAAATGATTTTGAAAACACGAAGAGCAGGTTCATTCGAACCTGCTCTTTGCGCATTATGGAATTGCTCGAACGCGCTTATTTGCTGGCGGTCGTCGATGCTCCACCTTCGCTTGCCGCGTAGGTGATGATCTGCTTCAGTGTGTTGTAGGGAATGCCGGAGATGGGAACAGGGCGGCCGTTGACGAAAAGAAATGGCGTCTGATCTACTCCCACAGTTTGCCCCAACTTGACGGAAGCGAGTACGTTGGCCTTTGTCGCTGCGGTGGCCGCGCAGGCGCTCACCTGGGCAGCGTCGGCTCCAGCCTTGGTGGTGGCGGCTTTCAAGGTCTGATCGGCACCGGTCGTCAAGCCCGCCTGCGAATCGAATACCGCCTGGACATACTGAAAGAAGGCGGCATTTCCTTTCTGCTGCGCCACGCAGACGCCATACTCAGCGGCTTGTTCCGCAGCCGGATGGATGTTGGTCAGCGGGAAATTTTCGAACACAATCCGCGCGTTGGGAAAATCCGTGGCCAGGTGATCCACGGTCTTGGCCGCTTCCGCGCAGTGGGGGCATTCCAGGTCGGCGAACTCAACCAGCATCAGTTCTTTTGAAGCTGCTCCGCGCGACGGGCCAGTCGCTTCCACACTCAGCGTGCGGCGAATGGACGCAAACGGATGCGCGCCAAAGGCAATGACGTCTCCGCCGGCAATTGCATGCTGTCCGTCCGGCGTAACAAAGAAGACTGTCGTCGCCGGAGTGTGCGACACTCCCTGCTCCGCCACTTCAATCGTGACCCGGCTGATGTTCGGAGCCTTGGTGGTTTGAATGGCGGCTACCTGCCAGACACGATTGGGATCGTAGCCCCAGAGCTGCCGCAGAAATGCGTTCACTTCCGCAGTGGTCGGCGATGGGGCGGTAAAGTTTTTCGGATCGGCGGGAGGAAACTGGATCTTTTTCGGCGGGGCGATGCTGTTCAACTGCAGCGGCGCGGGACCTGAAGGAGGACCGGTACGTGCTGGAGGTTGCGGATTTCCGGGTTGAGCAGATTGTGCGGCGGCCCATCCACTGGATGCAATCAGCAATGCGGACAGCATTGCAATATTTTTTATTTTCATGCAGATATCCTTATGTTTTTAAAGTATTGGTTTTAAATCTTGACCTTTGCCGCAATGGGAAATCTCCGGCCGAAACCGAAAGATTTCTGGGTTACTTTGAGGACCGGCGCAGCCTGCTGGCGCTTGTATTCGCTCCGTTCCACCATCCTGAGTATGCTCCGAATATATTCCAGGCTGATCGGCCCGCCATAATTCTTCGCTGCGATTTCTTCCGCGGTCTCATGCCGTTCGATATACGCTTCCAGAATCGGATCGAGCACATCGTACGGCGGCAATAAATCCGTATCCTGTTGACCGGGCCGCAGCTCTGCCGAGGGGGGCTTGATCACGGTGTTGTTGGGGATAATTTCCCGTTCCCGATTGACATGCTGCGCCAGCCGGTAGACGCAGGTTTTGTTCACATCTCCGATCACTGCCAGCGCACCCACCATGTCTCCGTACAGGGTACAGTATCCGGTCGACATTTCCGATTTGTTCCCGGTGGTCAGCACCAGCGCGGACAATTTGTTTGAGAGCGCCATCAGCAGCGTTCCGCGGATGCGCGACTGCAGATTTTCTTCCGTAATGTCGGACGCGTAGCTCTGGAGCAGCGGCTGCAGCGCGGCGAGATTCGCTTGAAACAAATCGCGAATCGGAATCTGCTCCCAGCGGATGCCGAGATTCTCCGCCAGCCGGTGGGCGTCGTCGATCGAGCCCTGCGAGGAATATTCGCTGGGCATGCCGACGCCGAGCACGTTCTCAGAGCCTAATGCCTCGGTGGCAATCGCGGCCACCAGAGCGGAGTCGATGCCGCCGCTCAACCCTACGATGGCCTGGGAGAAACCGCACTTGCGCACATAGTCGCGGGTGCCGAGCACCAGAGCCTGATAGACAGCCGCGTCTTCCTGGGCCTCAGACTCCGTTGGAGTTGGGAGCGCTTGCGGCGGATGCGCAAGATCGATGAGCAGCAAATCTTCTTCAAAGGATCTCGCCTGCGCGATCGGATTTCCATCTCTGCCGATCACCAGACTGCTGCCATCGAAGATCAGGCTGTCGTCGCCGCCCACCTGGTTGACCAGTACGACAGGCACATGATGCCGCTCGGCAATGGCCGATAGCATCCTGTGCCGCGTCTGGCGCTTGCCGCGCGCATAGGGCGAGGCGGAGATGTTGACGATGAGACTCGCGCCCTGATGCATCAGCTTCTCGACGGGATCGACGGGATAGAGACGCTGCCGCCAGAAATTCTTATCGTTCCACGCGTCTTCGCAGATGGTGATGGCGATGCGCTCGCCGGCCAGCTCAATCACACTCTGGGACTCGGCGGGCGTGAAGTAGCGCTGCTCGTCGAACACGTCATAATAGGGCAGCAGCATTTTGGACTGGATAAATTCGAGGCGCCCATTGCGCAGCAGCACGGCGGAATTCATGACGCGCTTGCCCTGAGCGGCGGGCGCGGGAGTTGGACAGCCGCAGAGAACCGCCAATTCGCGGCTGGCTGTAGCCGCCTCGGCGATCTCCACCAAGGCATCGTGCGCACTGACGAGAAAGGACGGTTTTTCGAGGAGATCGGCAGGCGGATAGCCGCAGACGGCCAGCTCCGGAAAGATGACCAACTGCGCGCCCTGCCGATGCGCCTCGACACTGCGCTCAACGATTTTGCGGATGTTGCCGGGAAAATCCCCAATGGTCGGGTTGATCTGGGCGAGGGCGAGCTTCACTGCCCTAGTGTAACCAGCGCGAATCGCGGTGACAAACCTGTTATGGCCGCAGCTCAGCCAGCAGACATCCGTGGATCGGCACGGTGGCGTTAATTGCCGTCACCCGGCTGGTTTTCCCATTCCACAAATCCCGCATTTGATAAAGACCGGGCGCATAGCCGAAGCTCTTCAGTTCGCGATGCAGTTGCATCGGTTTTTCACCGACATTGAACAACGCGAGATAGCTGCGACCGTTGTCGCCTTCGCTGCGCCACACGATCAGATCGCCGGCGTGTTCCAGTTGTCTTCCATTGTGGCTGTGCTGGTCGATCGCCAGTACATTACGATTGGCGATCAGCGCCATCGTCCCGGGATCGAGCTCCGTCAAATTCGCGCCCAGAATGAGCGGAGAACGCATCATGGACCACAATGTCATCTGCGTTCTCTGCTCGTCGCGGGTCAGGCGCGTCATGCGAGCAGTTCCCTCACCCGGCACAGGCCCCAGCCGCCCTAGCGGCAACATGTCCGCGTCCGGCCAGTTGCCCGGTCTTGCATACGGAGCCCACGCCGCGGCAGCGTCAAACTGCTGGCCGATTCCGTGGGGATAATCCTTGTGCGAATTCCAGTAATCCCAAATGTCGTCGGAGATACGCCACATTTCGGCGAGTTGTCCAACCTCGGCGGCATGCGATAAGTTCGTCGGACCGGGGGACAAGCTCAAGACCATCGGCCTGCCGGTTTTGTCGATCGCTTTGCGGATCATCCGGATTTCGCTCACCTTATAAGGATTGTTGGCAATGCAATCGACCTTGATGAAGTCGACGCCCCAACCCGCGTATTGCCGCAGCAGGGAGTCATACCAGGCCTGCCCGGCGGCATTGTCGCGTATGCCCCAGCTGGTCGGGTCCCACGGGCATGCGTCGCTGGTATCCGCGGCATCGGCGGCATGAAAACGGCTGCCTTCGATCGGCAGATTTTTCGAGACAGAAACCCTGGGAATTCCCCGAATGATATGGATTCCAAACTGCAGGCCAAGCGAGTGTACAGAGTCGGCGACTGCACGAAAGGAAGTTTCATCCTGCGGGCCAGCGCCCTTGCGTGCCGCGGAAGGAAACCGCGCCGGCACCGGCTCGAACCGGCCGTATCGGTCGATCTGATACCGCAGCTTGTCCGGCGTCGCCCGATCGAGCGGGTTCTGCATATACCAACCCTCATCGATCACAGCGTAGCGATAGCCGAGCGGCAGCAGCTTTTTCGCTTCGACCGCCGCGTTGGCGCGAAACTGATCTTCATCGATGGTCAAGCCGTAGCTGTCCCAGCTATTCCATCCCATGGGAGGAGTCGGAGCGAGCTGAATAAACTTTGGCGGCGGAGCGGCGGAGTTCTGGGCATTCGCCGCTGTTATTCCTATTGCCACCAACCCGGCAGCAGCCAGACATTTCCCAATGAGACCTGAACCGAGTAATTTCGGCATCCTATGCTCCAATTTTGAAATAGAGAGAGACAGGCGACACACTACCCTAAAGCCGTAGTTTCTTTCGTCCTTTTGTTTATACAGATGTTTTGCTATCGAACACGTGCCGGGGCGCGGGTTCGAGCGGGATGGGCACCTGCTCGACGATTTCTACGTTGAAGCCTTGGAGTGCGGGGACGTGGGTTGGGGTGTTAGTTAGCAGGCGGATCTGGTGGATCTTCAGATCCGATAAAATCTGGCCGCCGAGGCCGACCTGGCGCAGCGTGCGCTGCTGACGGTCTTCGCTGCGTTCGTGGGCGCGCAGGTCGCGGTGGAAGATGAGCCTGGGCAGTTGACCGTCCGGAAGCGCCGAATGGCTGGGGTCGATGCCGAATCCCTTGGTGTTGTTGTGCAGATAGACCAGTGCGCCGCGGTCTTCTTCCGCGATCATCTGGAGAGAACGACGCACGATCTGCTGGCAGTCGCAGAGCGGCGTGCCGAAGACATCGCCAGCGAGGCAGTGGGTGTGGACGCGGACCAGGACGGGGTCCGCCGCTTCCGCTACGTCGCCGCGCACGAGAGCAATATGGCTCTCGCCACCGTCGACTTCGCTTTCATACGCGATCATGCGGAACTCCCCGAAGGGCGTGGGCAGCATGGATTCCGCTACGCGATGGATGTAGCGCTCGTTCTGCAGCCGATAGCGAATCAGCTCGGCGACGGTGAGCATCTTCAGGCCGTGGGTTCCGCAGAATTCGATCAGGTCGGGCACGCGCGCCATGCTGCCGTCATCCTTCATGATTTCGCAGATGACGCCGGCGGGGATCAGGCCAGCCATGCGGGCGAGATCGACAGAGGCTTCGGTCTGACCGGCACGGACCAGCACGCCGCCGCGACGGGCGCGGAGGGGAAAAATGTGGCCAGGGCGGGCGAGGTCGGCGGCGGTGGATTTCGAATCGATGGCGACGCGAATGGTATGGGCGCGGTCTTTCGCCGAGATGCCGGTGGTGACGCCTTCGCGGGCTTCGATGGTTTCTGTGAAAGCGGTGCCGAAGCGCGAAGTGTTTTCCTCGGTCATGGGCCGCAGCCTTAGATGGTCGGCGCGGTCCTCGGTCAGGGTGAGGCAGATGAGGCCGCGTCCGAAGCGGGCCATGAAATTGATGGCCTCCGGCGTGACGAACTCGGCGGCGAGAGTGAGGTCGCCTTCATTCTCGCGATCTTCGTCGTCGACGACGACAAGGATTCGTCCGGCACGGATTTCATCGAGCGCCGTGGGGACATCGACGAACGCGTTGTGGAGCGTGCTCACATGGGTATTGTATCGGGATTGGATCGAAGAGGGAGAAAGTTCAAATGCACAGGTTCTTCGCTTCGCTCAGAATGACGGGCTTTGACCTTCCACGAATGAAAGCAGCTATAAAAGAAAAATGCCACCGCATGGGGTGGCATTTTCTTTTGCAACAATTGCGCTGTTACAGGGACGATTCGATCTCAAAACCCCAGGCTTCGAGCAGCGCTTCCGGAATGTATTTTGAGTTCTTATTCCTGCGCGCCCATTCCCGCAAGCGGGTGGAGCGAATGTATTGATCCGGAGTCAATTTATATTCCTTCACAACCTGTTCGAACGAGGTCACGGTGGGGACTACGGGACCGATCGGCTCCGGCTTGCCCCAGTTCGGATTTCCACGACGTTTTGCCATAGGTTCGCTATTCCTTTGCCTGCAAAAAGTGATGTGCAGTGAGTGATAAAACGAAGTCAATACAGCACTTGGCTGCGGGGAGGATATTGCCAAGGCAAAGTTCAAGTCTTATTCTACGATTTATTCCCCGTATAAGCAATAGACTCATCTCTTTGGACGGAATTCAGGAGAGAAGGTCTTAGGCAATCGATTATTTGGGAAAAGCCTGCCGCAGCAGCTCTTCTGCCCCGCGCCAGAAGATTTGCACTCCAATCGCCAGCAGGATAAACGCAATCATGCGAAGAAACCCGTGAATGGTCTGCCGAGACACCTTGCGCGAGATCGCCGGTGCGTAGGCGTAGGCGAAATACACCATGATGCACAGGACCACGATGGCGAGAAACATGCCCAGCTGACTGAAGATGCTGTCGAGAGAAGTCGGCTGCTCAGCGTGTGCGGCCAGGGTGAGAGTGACGACGACAGTGCCCGGACCGGCGGTCAGCGGGAAAGTGAATGGATAGAAAATCTTCGAATCGAGCACCTGCAGGGAGGTAGATGGCTGCGTTTGAACGGATTCTCCGGGATCAGGATCATTGAGAAGCTGCCAACCCATTGAAGCGAGGACAAGACCGCCGGCAACTTGAATTACCGGAAGAGAAATTCCGAAGAAGGTGAGCACCAGCGCACCCACCAGATCGACGACGACTAAAAAAAGGACCGTTCGAATGGCGATGCCGCGGGCCAACCGCTTATAGACAACGGCGTCCGCAGGGCCAACCAGACCAAGAAATATGATCGCCGATCCGAGCGGGTTGATCAGCGGGAATAAGGCGCTGAACGCGATCGGGAAGAACTCGAAAAGATGGACCAGGGAATGCAGAACGCGCGTATGCATCGGATGCATTCCACTGTAGCAAAATTCAGCCGGAGTTTATGCGGTGCGACTCGAGTCGTAGCCTGGTGCCTGTCGACGGATACCCGCGCTGCACGAGAAAGGGCTCGCCCTGTAGAGCGAGCCCTTGATCCAATCGGTATTGTATCTATCGGTTGTCGCTTTTGTGAGATTGAGAGCCGGCGCGGGAATGCTCCTCGTGGCTTTGTGAACTGCCGCCTTTTGAGCCGGCTTCGGAGTGGCTCATCTTGGAGCGTTCGTGGGCCTGACCGGAAGCCTGATGAGCATTCGTAGAATGCTCGTGTGCCTTCGTTGAATGCTGATAGCCCTCTTCATGGTTGCCGCGGCCATGGCTTTCCGCCGCATTGCGGTGGAATTTCGCTGCATTCTCATGGTGTTCGGCGGCTTTATTATGTAGATCGTTAGGCATTATTTTTCTCCATCCGGGGATATATCCCTTATTTAATCGGATGGCTCAGATAAGCGTGCTGTTGCCCTCCGGTTTGTTGGCCATATCAACGTTAAATAAGCGTCAATTGCTAGCCGCGGTAGCCGTGGAACGCATCTGCCGATGACTTGTTCCACCGCGAGGGAATTTACTTTTCGGCCGAAGAGAATCAAGGCGGCCGTTCCGCTTAAGATGGCCATTCTATCGATTTCTGTGCGTTCTCCGAGGAGCGGTGTAAATAGCTCTTCCGGCCCATCAGTTCGGCGAGCCTGAAGTCGAGTGCCTTGGCATCGTGCGGGGCGCGGACTTTGGCGTCGTTGTCGAAATAGACATAGACATCGCGGGCGCTGCGTTTCGCTGCGGATTTGCCGCTGGCGAAATCGCCGTCTTTCGATTCCCTGCCCTGCGCCCAGTCCGCTACGCGAGCCGCCCATTCCTCAATTGCTTCAGGGTCGTAGCCGCTTGCATACAATATTTCCGATCCATGCAGACGGCAATAGAGAAAATCAGAAGTGATGTCCATCAGCCGCGGCCATTCGACGGTGTCGGCGCAGACTAATGCGACTCTGTACCTGCGCAGGAGAGCGATAAATTCCGGAGTGACAAAACTGGCGTGGCGAATTTCCATGGCATGCCGCATGCGCCGTTTGCGGTCGACTTCGAAGAAGGTTTTTCCTTTTACCAGTTGATCGTGCTTCTCTGCCAGCGTGGCGGCGGACTCAGTATTGTCTGGAAGGAGCGCGAAGAATTCCTCTACCAGATCATGGGAATACTGAAAGCTTGGCGGAAACTGCCATAGGATGGGGCCGAGTTTCGCGCCCAGCTTCAGCAGGCCGGAAGCAAAGAAATTTGCCAGCGGAATTTCAATATTCCGCAGGCGACGCATGTGGGTGATGTAGCGCGAGCCTTTGACGGAGAAGACGAAATCGTCCGGCGTGCGTTCCGCCCAGGATTGATAACTGGATGGCCGCTGCAGAGAGTAGAACGTGCCGTTGATTTCAATTGTGCGGAAGGCGTTGGCGGCGTATTCCAACTCTCGCTTCTGCGGTAGCTTTTTGGGAAAGAAGACGCCGCGCCATGGCTTATAAGTCCAGCCGGAGATCCCTACCCGCACGGTTCCAGCTTTGGGCATGAATCTCCTTTGGGATTTTGTTAGCTGGCTTTACTATCTCGCAGATCGCGGATGGTGTTGTGCGATTCCAGGATATGCACCTGCTGCTGGCGAAGCAGGTCGGCGATGTTGCCGGGCAGCGTTTCTTTCAGGGCATCGGCATACTTTGCCTTGGCTTCATCTTCGCCCTGCTCCGCTGTTTCGAGCAGTGTGTGGTCGCCGCCGCCGAGCTTCGCCTTTAGATCGCCCCATACGCGGTGAACAGTTCCGGCAGCCGTGCCAGCCTCGTGGACATCGTGCACGCCCAGGCGATGCAGTTCATTTTCGAGCTCCGCCGCATAGCTGGCACGCATCTGCGTTTCTTCCAGCAGATAATGTTTCGCGGATTCATCCTTCAACTCGCCTGCGATGGCGGCAAGCCCCTTCTGCCCGTCGTGCAGCACCTGAATTACGGACCGTACTACTCTGATTGCGTTGTCGTTATTCGACACTTGTGTCACCTCAGTGGAGTCAGATGAGAGGAAACCGCGCGACGTTGTACTTGCGCCGGAAAGCCGGCTGAGCGATCTACTTTCCCTGTTTCCGAGTCCACTGATACACCAGCTCCACGTAACCGAACTGCGCGTTGCTGCCAGTCGGATAAATCGCCGCAATCGCACTCTTGCCGAAAGCATGCCCATAGTAGAGATTCACTGCAAGATTTTTTGTGGCCTGCCAATTGGAGCTGATATCGGCGACGGTCGCGAAGGAAGAATGGCCATTCGCCGGCCGCCCGGTATATCCAAACACCTTGTTATCGAAGGCGCCACCACCGGAGTACCACAGGTCCTGAGAAGAGGTAAGCTGCAGCCAATGCAGGTCTGACCGCAACGCGAGCCGCCTGGCAGGCTGGTCGATTACCTGGACAAATTCGTCGCTGCTGTTCATCAGGTTGTAAAAGGGAAATCGCGCATACACACGCGGAGTGGTCAGCAGCTGAAAAAAGGTGCCGTGCTTGTTGTCCGTCGGATTGTTGTCGCCGCTGCCGCGGAACCATCCCCCGCGCAGCCAGGGCGTAGTAGCAACGCGGCTGAATTTGTATCCTGCTTCGAGTGCAGCTGCGCCGGCATGGTCACTCTGCACGCCCCAGCTTCCATTCTGCAGCACTCCCCACGCCAGCGCGTCGATTGCCCCCGGACCTGCCGGAATGCTGGCAAGTAAATCGCCGCCATAGGTGCCGATGCGAATGTTATGAAGGTCCGCCACACGCGCGGCCATCGGACGGTTGTCTACCTTCAAAATTCCCGTGCGGCCATCGTGGTAGCCGATCGCAAACGCGCGCCAGAGCAAGTGCTGATTCAACGCAGATCGCGTATACGCCAGGTATTGCAAGTCGACGTTCAGTTCAGGATTGCCGTTCATATTGAAGACGCCCTGGTCGGCGCGGGCAGCCATAGCCGTCACATCCCAGCTTCCAGATCCATAGTGTCCATCCACGCCGTCAAAACTGCGCTGCGCGTTCGTGAATCCAAAATTGCCAATCAGCCGCTGCGCAATACGATGGCTTTGCAGCCAGGCTATGGTTGTATTTTGAGGATGTGTCTCCTGCCCATCAAAAAATTCAAACCGTCCCAGACGCAGGTTCTTATCCGCTCCGTTAAAGTGATAGCGCAGAAAACCCTGTTTCAGAAACGCTGCCGCAGGGTAGGAGTTATTTCCATTCGCCGCGTAGTATGTGCCTCCCAGCCCAAGCTGCCCTTGCGCTGCAACCGGGGCAACGGCGTCGTTCGGCAGGTCGAGCAGCGCAGGCTGCATCAACTCCAGTTCCCAGTCCCAGTGCTGAACGCGCTGCGCCACCGCGATACGCAACTGAGATTCCCCATAAGGATAGGTGGAAGAGGTAGGCGGCGCGGTAAACCACTGCCACGTGTCGGCGCGAGCCCGCTCATAGATGGAGATACTGACCGGGCTGTACTCCGCCGGTTTCGATTGCGCGATGCTTTGTGCCATACAAGGAGCACTAGCGAAAATCGTACAAAGAAATGCGAACAATCCGATACTTCTCAAGCAAGAATGCCCTCGCAGTCCATTTGGATGAATTAACAATACAGCAAGAATTCCTCAACTTCGGCGATCGATTGTCCGATTGATGCGCGCGATAAATTCCACGCGCAAGCTGTCCCACGATGCTAGGATTCCGAGTGAAGACACCAGCGGAGAGAAAATGCATTTTGGCCCATCGGCCGATAGCAAACGATTCATGCGCAAACCGTACTGGAGAATTTGATTGAGACGCTGGTTCATCATTTTGAGCGCTGCCCTGGCTCTCTCCGCGCTGGTTCTGGTCGCGTTCCCTGCTCCCACTCTTGCTTATGAAGCGGTCGTCGTCTTCCACATCGTGGGTGGAACGATATTGCTGGCGCTCGCTCTTCCGGCATTCAAGCGACTGCTTGGCGGAAGAAGTTTTCTGGAACGCGTGGGCTGGATTGTTCTGGTCGCCGGCGGCGTACTCGGCTTTGCAATCATCTTTACCGGAGCCAGGCGTGCGGAATGGCCGCTCCTCTACACCCATGAGGTCGTCTCTGCATTTGCATGCGCTGTTCTGCTTTGCATCTGGCTAGGCCATCGTGGATGGCTGCGAGGAAACGCCCCAAGGACTGCGTTGCGATTCGGCGTGTGCCTGATCGGGATAGCAGCAATTGCCGCGGGAGCATGGTGGGTGCGGACCGTTCCCTGGCAGCGCGGGTATACGATTCACAATCCATCGATTGCTCCAGCCAGCATGAATCGGGAAGGCGGCGGCCCGAAGAGCCCCTTCTTTCCCAGTTCCGCAGAAACGACCACCGGCAAAACCGTGCCGGAAGATTACTTTATGGATTCGACGACCTGCAAACAATGCCATGCCGACATCTATAAACAGTGGGAAAGTTCCGCACATCATCACTCATCGTTCAATAACCAGTGGTACCGACAATCCATTGTTTACATGCAGCAGGTGAACGGCGTGCAATCGTCGAAATGGTGCGCCGGCTGCCACGATGCCGCACTGTTTTTCCCGGGCAATTTCAACACGCCGATCGAGCATCGCGTTTTTACTCCTGAAGCCCAGGCCGGCATGGGCTGCGTCGTTTGCCACTCCATCCGCAAAGTGAAAAGCACAATGGGAAATGGCGATTTCGTTCTGGAATATCCGGGCTTGCAGAAACTGGTCGCCAGCAAGAATCCGGTGCTGCATCGCATGATCGATTTTCTGATCGAGGAAAATCCGGAGCCGCACCGGCGCACATTTCTCAAGCCTTTTATGCGGACTGCCCCAGCGGAGTATTGTTCGGCATGCCATAAAGTTCATCTCGACGTGCCGGTCAACAACTATCGCTGGAGCCGCGGCTTTAACGATTACGACAACTGGCAGGCCAGCGGGGTCGCCGGGCTGGGCGCACGCTCGTTTTACTATCCGCCCAAGCCGCAGAACTGCGTGGACTGCCACATGGAGCTGGTCGCTTCGCAGGATGCAGGCAATGTCCACGGACGTATTCATTCGCACCGATTTCTGGCGGCGAATACAGCGCTTCCGTTCGTCGACAAAGATCAGACCCAGCTCGCCGACACGGAACACTTTCTTGAAAACAAACGTGTCCGTGTAGATATTTTTGCGATCTCGCCGGACAAGCCTTTACCGCAGGCCAAGTCGGCGCTGGATTCCGGCATGCGGATTGAAAGCACTTTTGCCACCGGCGAAGAGTCGGAGATGAAAGCTCCCGCAGGAACAGAGGAAGCTCCGCCTCCAGCTCCGGTAACCGCACCGCTCAACCGGGTGAATGCCCAGGTGCGCGCCGGCGATACGGTGCGTGTCGATGTAGTCGTTCGCACGTTGACGGTGGGCCATTTCTTTCCGGGCGGAACGGTGGACGCGTTCGATTGCTGGCTGGAACTGAAAGCCACCGATGATGCCGGGCATGTGTTGTTCTGGAGCGGCATGGTGGAGAATAACGGCAAAGGCTCGGTCGAGCCGAGCGCGCATTTTTATCGTTCACTGGCCATCGATGCGCATGGAAATCCCATCGACAAGCGCAATGCCTGGGCGGCGCGCGCGACCGTCTATGTGCATTTGATTCCTCCCGGCGCGGCGGACACCGTGCACTTCCGCCTGCATGTGCCGAAAAATCTTCGCGGCCAGATCCATCTCGAAGCCAAGATGAATTACCGCAAATTCGCCTGGGGCTATACACAGTTTTCTTTCGCAGGCGTGCCGCAAACAACGGGTCCGAATCAAGTCGCGAAGGCGTACGACGATCGCCCGATGAGCTACATCGGCGATACGCGGCTGGTCTCCGGAAAGATCAAGGCGATTCCGAATCCGCCGATTGTGACGATGGCGAGCGACCGGGCCACGCTAAATGTACTGCCGCCCGGCGCACCGGAACCTACTCCGCAGGTAGTGCTCCAGGCGGCCGACTGGCAGCGGTGGAACGA
The DNA here is from genome assembly GCA_965276585.1 of Acidobacteriaceae bacterium. GTDB lineage: Bacteria > Acidobacteriota > Terriglobia > Terriglobales > Acidobacteriaceae > JAKAAZ01. The sequence continues at coordinate 74,761 of CBDIAZ010000003.1, forward strand.
TTATGGCATCGGCCTGTTTCTGCAAGGCGATCTGAAAGGAGCGGAAGCGGCGTTCACGAAAGTCACTCAGATTGCGCCGAACAATCCGGATGGCTGGGTAAATATTGGCCGGGTTCGTTTGCTGGCCGGCAATCTTTCGGGCGCTCAGGTTGTGCTGCAGAAGGCTCTCCAGCTATCGCCTTCGCTGGCGCGCGCAAATTATTTCTATGCGCGCGTGTTGCGCCAGACCGGCGACTATGACGGCTCCATCGCGCATCTTCGTCTCGTGCTGCAGCAATATCCTGAAGACCGCGTGGTTCACAACGATCTAGGACGCGTGTTCTTTTTGCAGCACAACTATGCTGCGGCCGAAGATGAGTTTCACAAAACGCTGGCGATCGATCCGGAGAATCTTGAAGCAAACTACAATCTGATGCTTTGCTCCACCGGCATGGGCGATCGGGCGGATGCGATGCGCTATCAACAGCGTTTCCTGCGATTCAAGGCGGACGAATCGGCGCAGGCGCTGACCGGCCCGTATCGTGAAAAGCACCCGGACGACAATCGCGAACGCCAACCGATCCACGAGCATGATTCGGTTCCGTTGCCGATGGTTCAAGCCTCCGCGGATATAGCGTCTGCCCATAGGAGCGGCAATTGAATTGGAAACCGATGAAATTTTTTCCTAGCCTGATTGCACCCTTCGTTCTGTGCGCTTCCGCCTTCGCCGCTCCAGGAAAGCCGGTCGCTTCGCAAAATGCTTCGCCCAACCGGATACATTTTCGAGACATCACACGTGCGGCGGGCATTCATTTCGTCCATAACAACGGAGCGTTTGGAAAGAAATATTTGCCGGAGACGCTAGGCCCGGGCGTTGCCTTCATCGACTACGACAGGGATGGCTGGCAGGACATTTTCATCGTCAACGGAACGAATTTTCCTGGGCACCCAGGCCGCGTAACGACTCCGTTGCTGTATCACAATAACCACGACGGCACGTTTACCGACGTTACAAAAAAGGCCGGCCTTGCAATCCCGATGTATGGCATGGGGGTTGCGGTTGGAGATTTTGACAACGACGGGTATGACGATCTGTTCGTGACTGCCTATGGGCAGAACCATCTGTTCCGCAACAACGGCAATGGCACCTTCACCGATGTCACGAAAAAGGCCGGACTCTGGGGACCTTCTGAGCTGAGCACCAGCGCGGCCTTTGTCGATTACGATCGCGACGGTCATCTCGATCTGATCGTCGCCAACTATGTGCAATGGTCTCCGGCGGCCGATCTCTATTGCTCGATGGACGGGAAAACAAAATCCTATTGCACGCCGGAATCCTATAAAGGCACGTCGGTGCGGCTCTGGCATAACCGCGGCGATGGAACCTTTGAAGACGCGACGAAAAAAGCCGGGCTCTACGATACGTCTTCAAAAAGCCTGGGCATTGCGATTCTCGACGTGAACCAGGATGGATGGCCGGACATCGCTATTAGCAACGATACGCAGCCAAACAAGCTTTACATGAACAACCGCAACGGAACGTTTACAGAAGAAGGTGTGTCTGCCGGCGTCGCGTTCAGTGAGGACGGCGTTGCCCGGGCTGGCATGGGCGTGGATGGGGCGGACTACGATCATTCCGGATACCCCAGCCTGGTGTTCACAAATTTTTCCAACCAGATGCTTTCGCTCTACCACAATGAGCGCAACGGGCTATTTGTCGATGTCGCTCCGCAAACGGAAGTGGGCCGGCGTAGTGTGCTGACCCTAGGATTCGGCTGCTTCTTTTTCGACTACGACCTGGATGGCTGGCTCGATTTATACGTGGCGGACGGTCATCTCGATCCCGATATCGAACACATCCAGCAGACCATCCATTACGCTGAACCTCCGCACTTATTCCACAATCTTGGCAAGAGAAATTTCCATGATGTCGCCGCCGATGTAGGACGGTCGTTCGATCTGCCACGCGTGTCTCGCGGCGCGGCGTATGGCGATATCAACAACGATGGCGCTCTCGATCTCATCATCACCACGAATGGCGGTCCAGCCGTCCTTTTTCGCAATGAAGGCACTACTAATCAGAGCCTGCGTATCCAGCTGATTGGTACTAAATCGAATCGCGATGGAATCGGCGCAGTTGCCATCGTGCATTCCGGCGGAATCACGCAGAAGCTCATGCTACGCAGCGGCTCCAGCTATCTTTCTTCGAGTGAGCTTGTCCTTACCTTCGGGCTAAGCCATGCCAGCAAAGCGGACTCGATTGAAATTCACTGGCCCAGCGGAGCCGCCGATCACTTGACCAATGTTGCTGGCGGTCAGACTATCACCGTGAAAGAAGGAGCCGGTATCGTAAAGAAGCAGCCGTTCAATAAACGCGCCTAAAACGGTACGGTTAGACGGTTCGCATCGCCTCTTGCAAACTGCGGCAAACCTCCTCGATGGCTGAAAAAGAAATGGCATTGAAAAATGGCAATGCAATGGAGCGCTGCCCGACTTGTTCCGTGACAGAAAGCCTCTCTTTCGGACTTGGCATATCTCGATACGCCGGTTGCAGATGAATCGGAGCAAAATATCGTCCGCATTGAATTCCCTGCTCACCTAGCAGCCGGATTATGCTGTCACGCTCCGCCTGATGAAATCGCTCGCTCAAACGGACTACGTAGACGAACCAACTGATCCTTCCCTCCGGAATGTTCAGGGCAGGCAATATCAGATCGGGGTTGGCGTTCAAGCATGCGTCATACCAGGCTGCAACCTCCGCCCGGCGCTCAAGAATACTGTCCAGCCGTTGCAACTGCGTTCGGCCCAGAGAACAGTTCATTTCCGACAATCGATAGTTGTACCCAATCTCCGCGTGATCGAACCACTCGCCTGAGGTGGTCCGCCCTTGATTGCGCAGCGAGCGGGCACGTTCCGCAATGCGTGATTGATTGGTCACGATCATGCCGCCTTCGCCGGTGGTGATCTGCTTGTTGGGATAAAAAGCGAAAACACCTGCATCGCCCAGCGCGCCTACTCTACGGCCACCATATTCCGCACCGATCGCTTCACACGCATCTTCAATGACAAGCAGCCGATGCCGCTCTGCGATTGCCAGGATTTCTTTCATCGCTGCCGGACGACCAAAGGTATGCACCACGAGAATGACGCGAGTACGCTGTGTGATTGCAGTCTCAATTCGATCGGGATTCAGGTTGAGAGCGACAGGATCGATATCGACAAAAACCGGCGTAGCCCGCACCATGCGAATCGCGTTCGCGGCGGCAATAAATGCGAACGATGGAACGATCACTTCATCGCCTTCCTGAATGTCAAAGGCGCGCATACAGAGATGCAGGCCGCTGGTGCCGGAATTCACTGCCACGGCATATTCGGTCCCGGCATAGGCTGCCATCTCGCGCTCAAACAGCTCCATCTGCGGACCCAGGCTCAGCTGCGGCGTCCGCAATACGCTGACGACTGCTTGAATCTCCGCTTCTATGATATCGGGGGCGGAAAGCGGAATTCGCATTGGCGTCATTTTGCACTATCCGAGTTTTCCGCAGGCGACGTGGCAAGTGGCGAAGGTTGCTTCATCAAAAGCTGCTCATTCAGTGGAACGCTGGTGAGAACATTCACGATCGCATGCGAAGCGTTCCCATCGCCGTAAGGATTTTTCATATCCTTCAATGTGCGGCGGAACTTCCCGCTGCGGGCTTCCTCAATTTTCTCGATGATAGAGTCTGCATCTGCATCGGCATCGAGCACGTTCAGCGCGCGTTCCCTGCCTTGTTGACGAATTCCAATATTGACCACGGGCAACGCGAACGAGGCGGCTTCCATAATGCCGCTGCTGGAGTTGCCGAGGAGCAGATCGACCTGAGAGAGAAGACTCCAATACGTAATCGGATCGAGGTTGACGAAGATTCGTCCATCCGAATGTGCCGCGAGAAAGGCATGGGTACGATCCAGCAATTCACGGCTGCCCGCATCTGCGTTGGGATAACAAAACAAAAATCGCCCCTCCATGCGTTCCAATGCGGCAAACAATGCGTCTGCCTCGCGAACGGTGTTTTGCGCAATAGTGACCGGATGATATGCAATCACGACGGATTTTTCGCGTAAGTCGATTTGCAGACGCTCTTCCAGTTCTGCACGCGTCAGCAGCGTACTGCGCCGCAAATGGTCGAGCGATGGCGCTCCGGCACGATGCACGCGCCAGGCTTCTTCCCCCATCTGGATGATGCGTCTCCGCGCGATCTCTGTCGAAGTGAAGTGGATGTGGCTCATCTTGGTCAACGCGTTTCGTACCGCGTCGTCAATCGCGCCCATACTGACCTCGCCGCCTTCAATATGCGCAATCGGAATTCGCAGCGCGAGAGCGACCGATGCGGGAGCCAGCATCTCATAACGATCTGCAATCAACAGCAGCAGGTCTGGACGCATCGTGCCGAGTGTGTCGGCGAGCCCAAGCGTGGCCAATCCGATCGTTTTCGCCATGCCAACATCCGTATCGGAACTTAACAGACATTCAATCTTCGCATCGACATAAAAGCCATCGGCTTCGATCTGCTGCGCGGTACATCCAAACTCAGGCGACAGATGAGAGCCGAGAACGATCAGTCGCAGGTCGACGTCCGGGTGTGAGGCAAGATCTCTTAAGGGCCAATAAAGATGGCTATAGTCCGCACGCGAGGTGGTCACCACCGCAATCTTTCGCTTCTTACCCATGCAGATCATCCAGAGGAGTTGTGTTGGAATCCGTCAGGAAGCCAGGACTATAGTGCGGAACGAGGCATTGAACCATTCGCAACATTTCGGTTAAATTTCGCGTCCGGGCTGTACGTTCCAGTTCTTCCATTGCAGAGGCAAAGACATCTGCCGGCGGTGAACTGCTTTGGACGCGGATCAGATGATCGCTGATGCTTTCATCCGGCATTTCGTCAGAGGCAATAAAAGTCTCCTGCAATTTTTCTCCTACCCGTAGACCCGTAAAGACGATTGGAATTGTTTTCGCCGGCGCTGTGACATGTTTCTGTATCAGATAGTTTGCCAACGCCTGGATTTTGATCGCTCGATTCGTCTTGGGGACCACGATCTGTCCACCACGTTCGTAATTTGCTGCTTCAAAGATCAGCGAGGCAGTTTCATCCATAGTGAAGAAAAATCTTTCCGCGTCTGGATGGGTGATGGTCACCGGATCGCCATGGAGAATCTGATCGAGGAAGCGCGGTACGACGCTGCCCTGCGAACCCAGAATATTTCCCATGCGAATACTATTCATCTGCGTTTGCGTGCAACTGAAAACCTGCAAGGCTAACTCGGCAATTCGTTTGGATACGCCCATGATGCTGACCGGATTTGCCACCTTGTCCGTAGAGATCATCAGGAGACTCGGCACACGATGTTCCAGCGCTGCCTGCGCCAGACACCAGGTTCCGAGTGCATTGTTGCGGATCGCTGCAAACGGGTTGGCTTCCATCAGCGGAACATGTTTGTGCGCGGCTGCGTGGTAAATAAGATCAGGCCGGTGCTGCCGAAACATATCCTCAAGCAACTGCCGGTCGGACACGCTGCCGACAATGGAAATTTTCGGAGCCGAATTGTTCTGGCGAGTAATGGAACGATCAATCTCATAGAGGCTTTGCTCGGAAGCATCGAGCAAGATCAGCGCACGCGGGTTCGATGGTGCAATTCGATGCGCGAGCGCGGAGCCGATCGACCCGCCGGCTCCGGTTATCACGATGGCCTTTTCTCTATGGAGTGCGGAGAATTGCTCCGGATCGTGGGCCGCTGTGGAGCGGCCCAGCAGTGGTTCCCAATCCTCCGTCGATTGCTTAATCGCCGTCATGGTTTGCCAATTACAAATCCCGCCGGATTACTTCCTCCAATGTATCGGAATATCCCATGAATTCCTGTTCCTTCCTGCTCTAGTAGACTGATACATCGATGGGCACCGGCCCGTGGTGCTGCGAAAGGTTCCTCGTTCATGCCTGCATGTTTCCGAAGAGTTATTCCCTGCTTCTATCTGATCGTCTTCGCCATGCTGAGCTGTGCAGCACAAACTTCTTCGCATTCGATGAATGCCATCCAACTGAATAATCTCGGCGTGGCGTACATGAATCAGCAGAATATGGCGAAGGCGGAACAGCTCTTCCAGCAGGCATACCGTGAAGATCCCAGCATGATCATGGCGCAACTCAATCAAGGGATCGCGCTGTTAAACATGCAGAAACCGGTTGAAGCGCAACAAGCATTGGAGCACGTCGTAAAACAAAATCCGGCGAATGCTGCCGCCTGGTACAACCTGGGTCTGCTGGCACGCAGCAGCGGCCGTACAAAGGAGGCAGTTGCCGATTTCCAGCATGTGCTGGCGCTTGATCCTTCCGATGCCGATGCCCATTATCTTTTAGGCGCCAGCTACGCGGAGAACAAAAACGACGCCGATGCAATTCGGCAGTTTCAGCATGCTCTGCAACTGAATCCATTGCATGCATCCGCCGAATACAGCCTTGCCCGCGCACTCCTGCACGAAGGAAAAGCAGATGCAGCGAAACAGGAATTTCAACGCTTCGAGCGCATCACCCGCGAAAAAATCGGCTCTCCCATGGCCATGGCTTACGGAGAAATGGGCCGATATTCGTTAGCTATTTCGATCCACGATAACTCCCCGCAAGTTGGCGCGATGATTCCTGTGCGCTTTACGGAGCAGTCGATTGCCAGTCATCTCTATACGCAAAGAAAACTCCCGGACCCAGATGCGGCTGGCGGTGGCGGCTGCATGCTGGATATTGATGGCAACGGACGAATGGATCTGATTACGCTCGATGACGGGCAGAACGCCATTCATGTGTTTCGCAATCTCGGCGATGGCGGTTTGAAAGAAGTGCCCGCGAAGCAGGTCGGCCTGGATATCGATGGCGATGCGATCGCCTGCACGACGGGAGATTTCGATAACGATGGGCACACTGACCTTGCGGTATCGATGCGCGATCGCGTGATACTTTTCAGAAATCTTGGCGATGGAAAATTTGCCGATGTCACGCAGTCCGTCGGGATTCGACCAACCAATCAGCCTGCGGGTTTAACCTTTGTCGATTACGATCACGACGGCGACCTGGATCTGTTTGTCACGGGTACATCCAGCACAGGCGCAGGACCAAATACGCTATGGCGAAATAATGGAAATCAAACCTTCACGGACTGGACGAAGCAGGCTGGACTCGAAGGCGAAGGAACAACCGGCAATGCCATCCTCTCCGATATAAATAATGACCGCGCTGTCGACCTGGTAGTGACCGGCTCCGGCAGTGCGCCCACATTTTTTGCGAATCCACGCGAAGGAAAGTTCCGCCCATCGTCGCTTTATGACGGGAAAACTTTGCCGCCGACCAGCGGCATCTATGTTTTCGACTTCGATAAAGATGGATGGATGGATGTAGCCGTGACGCATGTTGGCGCGCCCGGGATTACGCTGTGGCGCAACATGAATGGCAAGCGTTTTGAGCGCGTACCTCTTCCAATCGCGGACGCGACGCGAGGCTGGGGGCTGACGGCGCTTGACTTCGATAACGATGGCTGGATCGATCTCGCCGTGCTGATCGACACAACGCGCGGCCCGCAATTGCGTATCCTGCGCAACCTTGGTGCGAAAGGATTTGAAGACGTGACGGCGAAGGTTGGCTTGGAGCATCTGAAGCTCGATCACCCGCGCTCACTTCTCGCCGCGGATGTCGATCAGGATGGCGATACCGATCTCATCGTTACGCAGTTCGATCACGCACCTGTGCTGTTGCGCAACGACGGAGGCAATCGCAACCATTGGGTGCGGCTTACGCTGAAGGGATTGGCGGACAATAAATCCGCCATTGGAACCAAGGTGCAGGTCTTTGCTGGAAACCTCTGGCAAAAGTGGGAGATCGCAGGCGCGACCGGATACATGGGGCAAGGCTCGCCGGAGATTCTGGCCGGGCTGGGAAACGAAACACACGTGGATATTGTCCGCATGCTGTGGCCTACAGGGGTGCTGCAGGATGAATTGAATATTGCCGCCGATAAAACGAATTCTATCGGCGAGATCGATCGCCGTGGAAGTTCCTGCCCGGTCCTGTTTGCCTGGGACGGGAAGCAATATCGATTTATTTCCGACGTAATTGGCGCAGCGGTCATTGGGCATTGGACATCGCCGACATCGACGAATATTCCCGATCCCGACGAGTGGATCAAAATCGACGGCCCTGAGCTGCAGCCGCGCAATGGGTATCTCAGCCTGCGTTTTGGCGAGCCGATGGAAGAGGTCAATTTCATCGATCAGTTGCGGCTGGTCGCCGTCGATCATCCAGATGGAACCGCGGTCTATCCGAATGAACGCTTCTTGAGCAGGCCACCCTTCCCCAGCGAAAAGGTAGTTGTGGCGAGTGCGGCGCATCCGCTTACGGCAGCATGGAATGATCGCGGCCAGGATGTTTCTCCGCTGCTGTTGCATCGCGATCGTCGCTATGTGCGCGACTTCACCAATCTTCCCTTTGCCGGCTTCGCCAATCCTCACATGCTGACAATGGATATCGGCCCGTGGTCGACCGCGCATCCGCTTCATCTGCTGCTGCATGGATATATCGAATACTTCAGCGCGTCTTCCATGTATGCGGCCTGGCAGGCTGGATTGAAGCCGATGCCGCCGTATTTGGAAGCGCAAATGCCGAATGGAAGCTGGAAGCGCATCCTGAACGACATGGGATTTCCCGCCGGACTGCCGCGCACCATCACCGTCGATCTAACGGGCAAGCTTCCGCCGGGCGCGCACCGGCTGCGCATGGTGACGAACCTGCAGATTTATTGGGATCAGATTCTGGTCGACAACGGGCCGGACGCATCCAACCAGATTCGCCAGACGGAATTGCCGCTTGCATTGTCGACGTTGGAATTCCGCGGCTACCCCCAGCAGATTGAGGGGAAAACTCCCGGCGATCTTACCTATCGTTATGACCGCATCAGCGCAACCGGCCCGTTCGCACGCCAGCGTGGGGAGTATACCCATTACGGCAATGTGACTCCTCTATTGAAGAATGTCGACGATCGATATGTCATCTTCGGCAGCGGAGAAGACGTCGATGCCGAGTTCAGCACTGCTTCTTTGCCGGCTTTACCGGCGCACTGGAAGCGGGATTATTTCTTTTATGCGAATGGCTTTGTCAAAGATATGGATTTTTACGAAGCCTCTCCATTTTCGATCGAGAAAATACCATTCCATTCGATGAAGACCTATCCTTATTCCGGCTCACAATCTTACCCCATGAATCCAGCAACCTTGCAGTATCGCTTGCGATGGAACGATCGTTTCAATTCCGGACAAAGCCCGCAGCAATATAAATTCAACTACCTTCCGGCCATCTCGTTTCCGATTCAGCAGACAGGTTCGACGAAGAGGATGAATTGAAGCCTGTCACCCTGCTTTCCGCAGTCGAGCAGCTAGCCATGCTCCATGAATCGAGAATCTCTCCGCTGGAACTGGCGGAAGAACACATCCGCGTCATCGAAAAAATCAATCCGCGCTTGAACGCCATTATCGACTTCAATCCGGAGCGCGTGCGCGAACAGGCGCGCACCCTTTCACAGTCCGAATCTTCGAACCGCCCACTCTACGGTCTTCCTGTAACGGTGAAATCTTCGATTGCGATTGCGGGCCACCGTTGCGAGCTGGGCAGCCTGCTGCGGCAAGGCACTCTATCGGAAAACGATGCGGTCGTCGTGTCTCGCCTGCGACAGGCTGGCGCAAACATTTTGGGCACCACCAACTGTCCGGAATTTTTGATGGCTTATGAAACCGACAACCGGCTCTATGGTCGAACCAAAAATCCGTGGAACGCGGAGTACACCGCAGGCGGATCGAGCGGTGGAGAGTCCGCAGCCATCGCCGCGGGAATGTCTGCCGCGGGAATGGGCAGTGATAGCGGCGGATCGGTTCGAACGCCCGCGCACTTCACCGGCATCTGTTCGCTCAAGCCCACGCCAGGGCGCATTCCCGCTGCCGGACATCAGCCGCCGTGCCTCGGCCCATTTTCTATTCTCGGCGCTGTTGGTCCGATGGCGCGAACCATGGAAGATGTCAGCCTTCTATTCGACACTCTCAGCGGACAAGATGAAACCGATCCGGCCAGTCCACCTGTCGCGTTCCGCACGATGAACCGGGAGAAATTGAAGTCCATCTCGATTGGATATTTTGAAGACGACGGACTGGTGCCAGTCACGACGGAGACGAGGTATGCGGTGCAGGCAGCCGTCCGGGCACTTCAATCCCGTGGATTTCATCTTCGCCAATTTCGACCGAAGAGTCTGGAAGCGGCGCGAAAGCTGTGGTGGAAATTTTTTGTCCGCTGCGGCGCCATGTTTCTCGATCCGATTGTGCGCGACCATCCGCAGCAGTTGAGCCCGGTGTTTGCCGATTTTCTTTCCATCGCGCATCAAGAGCCGCCACTCACGGGAGACGAGTTGCTCCACGCCTGGGCGGAATGCGATCACGTGAGGACCCAGCTTCTCAGCGAAATGCGGGACTTCCCCATCCTTATCTGCCCGGTCTGCGCCATTCCCGCTTTTCGCCACGGCGAGCGTGCCTGGAATATCGAAGGAACAGCCGTCACCTATCTCGATGCCATGCGATATACGCAGTGGTTCAATCTGCTGGGCGCACCTGCGGCGGTTGTGCCAGTTGGGAAATCGAACGAAGGGCTGCCGATTGGCGTACAGATTGCCGGGAGGCCATTTGAAGATGAAATTGTTCTGGCGATTGCGAATGTGCTCGATAAAGAATTTGGTTTCGATGCACCGGCTGTTTCATCGCTGCAGATGCGTAATTCGCCGTTCTAAATCTACGCATGAGCCTGAACGCGCCGATTACAAAATGCTCGATGCATTATGATTTTGTTTGCGCATGATGCGATTCTTTTGTGAAGGCGATTCTGATCGGCAGCTTCCTCTGGAGAAAATCGTTTGAAAAAATATTCGCTCACCCGTTCCGCATATTTTCTCTTCCTTCTCAGCTACGCGTTAAGTATTCCCAGCTGCTTGCGTGCCCAGGCAACTGCGCAGCTTGCGATCATGCCATTGCCCGCCCATGCTGTCGTCGGTGAGGGACAATTCCCGATCAACGGGAATTTCGGCATAGCCCTGGACGGTTATACAGAACCTCGCCTGGTGCGGGCGCAGCAGCGTTTTCTGGATGTGCTTTCACGAGAAACCGGAATTCCGCTGTATTGGCGGGCGCAATATAACCATGCCAGCTTCACCATCCACACCGCCGGGCCAAGCGATGCGGTGCAGCAGCTGGGTGAAGATGAATCCTACCGTCTGGAGATTTCTCCGACGCAGGTACAGCTTACGGCAGCCAACCCGCTAGGGGTGTTGCACGGACTGCAAACATTTCTGCAACTGGTGCGCGTCACTCCGCAGGGCTTCAGCGTTCCCGCCGTCACCATCGACGACAAGCCACGCTTTCCCTGGCGTGGATTGATGATCGATACCAGCCGCCACTTTGTGACCATTCCCACCATAAAACGCGATTTGGATGGCATGGAAGCGGTCAAGCTGAACGTCTTCCATTGGCATCTTTCGGACGATCAGGGATTCCGTATGGAGAGCAAGACGTTTCCCTTGCTGCAGGAAAAAGGCTCGGACGGACTGTATTACACGCAGGATCAGGTTCGACAGGTGATCGAATATGCGCGGGATCGCGGAATCCGCGTAGTGCCTGAGTTCGATATGCCCTGCCACACCACTTCATGGTTCGTCGGCTATCCCGAGTTGGCGAGCGCGAAGGGTCCATTTCAAATCGCCCGCAACTGGGGCGTCCTCGACGAGGCCATGGACCCGACCAAGGAATCAACATATCAATTCATCGACTCCTTCATTGGCGAAATGGCCCCGCTCTTTCCGGACGCATATTTTCATATCGGCGGCGATGAGTGCGATGGAAAAGAATGGGACGCCAATCCGCAGATCCAGCAGTTCATGCATGCACACAATCTTGCCAACAACGCGGCGCTGCAGGCGTACTTTACCTCCAGGGTGCAGAAACTGGTAGCGAGTCACCATAAGATCATGGAAGGCTGGGATGAAGTGCTGCAGCCGGAAACACCCAAGGATGTCGTGATTCAATCCTGGCGGGGATTGGCCTCTCTGGCACAGGCGGCGCGGCAAGGGAATCGCGGCATGCTTTCGACGCCCTACTATCTCAACTTAAATTCGCCGACATCGGAATATTATCTGGCGGACCCACTAGGCGACGACGCAGCCAAGCTGACTCCAGAACAGCAGGCGCGCATCCTCGGTGGCGAGGCTGCAATGTGGAGCGAATTTGCCACCTCGGAAAATATCAACAGCCGCATCTGGCCATATCTCGCGGCGATCGCGGAGCGCTTCTGGTCGCCGCAATCGGTGCGCGATGTCGATTCTATGTATCGGAGACTCGGAATCGTTTCGCTGAAACTGGAATATTACGGCCTGAATTCCGATGCCAACGTGAATGCAATGCTCGAGAGGATGAGTGGACAATTGAATCCAGCGCCGCTGACTGTGCTTGCTGCTGTGGTGCAGCCTCCCAAGGGATACAAGCGTGAACATCTGTCCCCGGCGGACGCTTTTACCCCTCTGAACCGTATGGTGGACTCGACCCATCCGCAAAGCACCCAGGCGCGAGAATTTAACGAGATTGCAAAGCGCATCGTCGCCAAAACGGCCACACCTCAAGATTGGCAACAAGCGCAACAATGGCTTGCATTATGGCGCGATAACGACGCGCAGCTACAGCCGATCCTGGTGAAGTCCTCCCTCACGGAAGAATTGGTCCCGTTGTCGCACAATTTGCATCAAGTGGCTGTGATCGGTCTGGAAGCCCTAAGCAATCTGCAGAATGGCCGCACAATGAACAAGGATGCGCGCCGGCACGATCTCGAATTTTTGCAATCCGTGGAAAAGCCCCAGGCCACTGTGTACGATATGGTTGCTCCATCCGTGCAGCTGCTGGTGCAGGCAAACAAAACGCAGTAAGAACGATTCGTGAGGGTTACTATGCCTGTTCAATGGAGAGTTTTGTCTCTCGCCGCACTCCTGTGTGCCAGTTGCGTGGCACGCGCGCAGAAGCCTGCACCGCTCGATCAAACTCTGGAGGCGATCGTTGCCCAGCATCATGGAAATGCCGCCTTGTTTGCAGAGAATCTAAAGACAGGCCAGACGGTCGGAATCCATGCGGATGAACCGGTGCAGACGGCTTCTGTCATTAAGCTAACGGTTCTTTATGAAGCGATGGAGCAGATCCGCGCCGGAAAGGTGCATCTCGACGACCCCATTGTTCTGCGTAAAACCGATCAGGTCCAAGGTTCCGGAGTGCTATTGTTCTTCGACACGCCCGTTACCCTCACGTTGAAAGATGCGCTCACGATGATGATCATTATGAGCGACAACACGGCAACGAACCTGGTGATCGATCACCTCGGGCTCGCCAATATCGACCGCCGCATTCAAACGCTGGGTCTCAAAGACACGTACCTGTATCGAAAGGTCTTTCAGCCTGCCGAAGGACCGATGCCGGCCGATCAGAAACGGTTTGGCCTGGGCAAGACGACACCGCGGGAAATGGCGGAGGTGATGCAGAAGATCGTGACCTGCGATCTGGGTACACCCCGGCAGCCGGGCGACCAGCAGCTCTGCGGCGTCGCGCTCCACATGTTGCGCAATCAGTTCTATCGCGGCGGAATTCCGCGCTACCTGGAAACGATGTATCCGAATGCGGATGCGGCCATCGCCAACAAGACGGGCGCGCTCGATGCGGTTCGCAACGATGTCGCTGCCATCGACTCCAAACAAGGAATGCTGATCCTGTCCATCTTCACCTATGACAATCGCGACCAGATCTGGTCGGTTGACGATGAGCCAGAACTCACCATCGCCAAGCTGGCGAAGGCGATTGTGTCGGCATGGTCTCCGGACGGACTCCTGGATTTCGACACTTTCCATCCGCAATGATGCTATCCGCGGTCTGTTTTTGTGGCCGCCGACTTTGTGGGCATTGTCCGGCGCAGTCGCATCCACACATACATGGGCAGGCCAAGCGCGATCACCAGCAGACCGCCGATTGAATTGTGCAAATTGCTTTCGAACAGATAGAGGATCACCAGCGCAGCGGAGCCAATGAATATCGCGGGCAGCCACGGATATCCCGGCACGCGAAACGGACGCGTACGATTGGGCTCCCGGCGGCGGAAGACAAATAGCGTAGTCGCGGTGAACATATAGAAAATCCATTCACCCAGCAAAGCCAGCTCGAACAATGCCTGAAAACGCCCGACCAGCAGGAGCAGCAAAGTAGACATCGCCGCCTGCACGCCGAGAGAAATCGACGGACTTTCAAAGCGCGGATGAATGTGCGCCATGGAACGAAAGAACATTCCATCGCGCGCGGCGGCAAAGGGAATGCGCGCGCCGGAGAGAATGGTTCCGTTCAGCGAAGCGAGGATACTGACAGCCATGCCGATGGAAACCAGTCCGGCGCCCCATAGGCCCACGGCGAGAACCATTGCATCCGCAGCCGGCCGCGGCGAAGCGGCGATAGCAGAGGCGGGCAGCAGATACTCGACTGCGGCATTGGTCAGCATGTAGAGCAGGGCCACCAGAGCTACGCCAACGATCAGCGCGAGAGGAATGCTGCGCTCCGGTCGCTTGATTTCGCCGGCGACCATGTTCAGATCGTTCCAGCCATCGTAAGCCCAGAGCGCGGCGATCATCGCCACGGTGAATCCGGCCAGGCCGCCGTGTCCTCCAGGGAAGATGGTAGAGAAATTGCTGCCGTGGCCGAGCGGGCTGGCAAAACAAAAGAAAATAATTCCGACGATCAGAACGATCTTCAAAATCGTAAAGATAAGCTGAAAAGTTCCGGCGCGGCGTAGTCCGAGATAGTTCAGGCCGGTGATGAGCCAAGTAAGGACGATGGCGGCGATCTGCCCCCACTCCAGCCGCCAGGGGTGGAGCATGAGCGGTTGGCTGAACCAGCGAAACGCAACAAAGATTCCCAGCACACGAACGGCGCCGATGGCGCTGCTGGCGATAGAAGCCGGCTTGGCCACGGAGAACCACGTCCACATGTAGAGAAATGATGGCAGCTCCCCATACGCATCGCGGAGATAGACATATTCTCCGCCTGCAAACGGGCGCATGGCAGCCAGCTCGGCATAGGTCATCGCGCCGAACAGAGAGAGCAGGCCGGCTGCGATCCATGCCAGATAAACCAGGCTGGAAGTACCCGCGGCCCGCATCATTTCCTGCGGAACCAGAAAAATGCCGCTGCCGATAATCGTCCCGGCAACGATGGAGGTCGCCTGCCATGGGCCGAGGACGCGAGGAAGATTGGGACTGGATGTAGGCTCGTTCAAGGTTGCAATCAGACTTGCATGAAACCGCCCTTCGCGTCTATGGATTCTGGACATTCACAAAAAATTACTGGTACGCTGATCGCTGAATCTCACGGGAATTGACGGGATTGTCTCCGAATGAATCTGTGCAAAATAGTTTCTGTCCTGATGTCGGTTTTCGTGAGCACTTTTCTGGGAACAGCCTCGGCACAATTATCCGCAGCAAATCGTCAATTATCGAAATCGATCTTTCAGCAGCTGATTGAGATCGACACGACCGAATCGACAACCGCGGCTGCCGAAGCCATGGCCAAGCGATTTCTCGATGCCGGATTCCCGCCGAGCGATGTTGTCGTCATCGGTCCCAACGATCAAAAGAGGAACCTGGTAGTTCGATACCACGGGGCAGGAAAACATAGACCAATTTTGCTGATCGGTCACCTTGATGTTGTGGAAGCGCATCGCCAGGACTGGAGCACGAACCCGTTCCAGTTTGTAGAAAAAGACGGCTATGTCTATGGCCGCGGAACCCAGGACATGAAGGACGGCGATGCAATCATGGTCACCGATCTGATTCGCCTGAAGCGGGAAGGTTTTCGACCCGACCGAGACATCATTCTCGCGCTGACTGCGGATGAAGAAGGCGGAGACGCAAACGGCGTCAGTTGGCTATTGAAAAACCATCGCAGCCTGATCGAAGCCGCGTTTGTCCTCAATCCCGATGGAGGAGGCGTGACAACGGAACACGGGAAGGCCATCTTCGTGGAAGTGGACGCCAGCGAAAAACTGTATGCCGACTATGCTCTGGTGGTTACCAATCGCGGTGGTCACAGTTCGCGGCCTCGGCCGGACAATGCGATCTACCAGCTTGCGGATGGTCTTGCGAGGCTGCAACAATTCCAGTTTCCCATCGAACTGAATACAGTGACGCGCGCCTATTTCGAAAAGGAAAGCACGATCGTTCATGGCCAGCGGGCAGCGGACATGAAAGCGATATTGCAGGAGCCGCCCGATCCTGCCGCTGTCTCGCGCTTGTCAAAAAATTCGGATGACAACGCACTCCTGCGCACCACCTGTGTGGCGACCACTTTCCAGGCAGGCGGCGCGACCAATGCTCTTCCTCAACACGCGGAAGCCAACGTGAATTGCCGCATCCTGCCGGGCCACTCGCGGGAACAGATACGCCAGAAGCTGATCGAAATATTGGCTGATCCAAAAATTGCAATTCACATTTCCGGCGATCCAGGCAGCACGGATGCAAACGAGGAAGCCGAGCCACCGGCCCCTCTTCGCCCAGAGGTAATGTGGGCAATTAATACGGTCGCAGCGGAGATGTGGCCGAGGACACCTGTAATTCCTTCCATGTCGGCCGGTGCAACCGATGGAAAATATACGAATGCCGCTGGAATGCCAACGTATGGAGTTTCCGGCGTTGCCATCGACATCGATGACAACCGGGAACACGGAAGAGATGAACGCGTGAAACTTGATTCCTATTACGATGGAGTAGCTTTCTACTATCGTCTTTTAAAGTCTCTTACTTTGCAGCCATGACCATTTGCGGCAGCTCTCTTTCGAGGTCGTTTTTCCTATGCCCATAATCGCGCGCATCGTATCCGCGGCTTTTCTTCTGTCGTCCATTTCTCCACTTGCCGTTGCTGCAAAGCCGGCTGCAGGTAACTTTAGGCTGCAACAGGTAATGAGCGCGCCATTCAATTCCAATTTGATTGCCGCGCCAACAAAGAACAGGCTTGCATGGCTATCGAACGCCGAAGGAAGGCGGAATATCTGGGTCGCCATGCCGGCCGACAGCGGCGACGGTTTTACATCGCGCCAAATCACACACTATGACCACGACGATGGTCAGGAAGTCTCAGACCTTCAATGGTCACCGGATGCGAAGTCGATCGTGTATGTCCGTGGCGGCGACTCCGATGACCCGGAGAAGATGTCTCCCAATCCTGCGCTTCTCCCGCAAGGCACGCAGCAGGATGTATGGATAGTTTCTCTGGATGGCAGCGCGCCACGCGAACTCGGCCAAGGCCGCGCGCCTGCAATCTCACCCCGAGGCGATGCCATCGCATGGGTACTCAACGGGCAGATATGGTCCGAAAAGCTCGATAGCCCCCATGCCCAGCCTGCGCAACTGCTGCATACGCTCGGCGATAGTAGTTCTCTCACCTGGTCGCCCGATGGCCACCAGCTTGCCTTCGTCAGCGATCGCGGTAGCCACAGTTTTATCGGCGTCTATTCTTTTTCTTTTAACACACTCCGCTATCTCGATCCGGGCACCGATCACGACAAGTATCCTGTGTGGTCGCCGGACGGGCAGACGATTGCCTTCGTCCGCGTTCCATATTCCAAGGAAGAAAATTTCGATGCGCCGCATCGCGCCGGTCAGCCCTGGTCGATACGGATCGCGGATGTCGCGACCGGCAATGGCCACGCCATCTGGACAGCACAGGAAGGCCCTGGCAGTGTCTTCCGCGAGATCGAAGGGGATCGCCAATTATTCTGGGGCGCAAATAATCGTCTGGTTTTCCCCTGGGAAGGCGATGGCTGGACCCATCTCTACACAGTTTCCGCGCAGGGTGGGACAGCCGCGCTGCGGACTCCCAGCAACTTTGAGGTAGAGGATGTCTCTCTCAGTCCTGATCGCAACACCATCGTCTACTCCTCCAACCAGAATGACATCGACCGCCGTCATGTGTGGAGAATTGCTGTTGCAGACGGCACCCTGACGGAGATAACTCATGGCAACGGAATTGAAACCGCTCCAGTAGTCGCCAGCGACAATCGAACCGTCGCCGTCCTGCGCTCGGACGCGCAGATCCCGATACGCCCAGCGATTCTTGGCAGCGACAGCCGGCTTCACGATCTCGCGCCGCAAACGATACCCGCGAGCTTTCCAGCCGCGCACATGGTCACTCCGCAATCGGTTATTTTCAAAGCCACCGACGGCATGCCAATTCACGGACAGCTATTTCTGCCTGCCGACAACGCCGATCATCCGCGCCATCCAGCCATCGTCTTTGTCCACGGAGGCTCCCAGCGCCAGATGCTGCTGGGCTGGCATTCCATGGGTTACTATTCCAATTCCTATGCGTTGAACCAGTACCTGGCCAGCCGCGGATATATTGTTTTCTCGATCAATTACCGCAGCGGGATCGGATACGGACTCAATTTTCGCGAAGCATTGAATTACGGCCCCACCGGAGCCAGTGAGTTCCGCGATGTCGAAGGTGCGGGCCGTTATTTGCGCAGCCGCAGCGATGTCGAACCTGCGCATATTGGCATTTGGGGAGGAAGCTGGGGCGGCTTTTTGACGGCGCTCGCGCTGGCACGTGCTTCGAACCTGTTTGCCGCTGGCGTCGACATGTCGGGAGTGCATGACTGGAACGTCGACAATCCGCAAAATTTCGCCATCTCCGATACGGCTGCCGATCCAAATGCGCGCTGGCGTCTGGCGTGGGACTCTTCACCCCTCGCGTCCGTGAAAATGTGGCGCTCGCCGGTTCTTTTGATCCAGGGCGACGACGATCGCGACGTACCGTTCTTACAAACAGTGCAACTGGCTGCAGCGTTGCGCCAGCAGAAGGTGCCGCTTCAGGAACTTATCTTTCCCGATGAAGTCCACGATTTTCTGCTGCACCGCGATTGGGTCGCCGCCTATGCAGCCAGCGCGGAATTTTTTGACAAGGTTCTGAAGTAGTCCATCGTGAAGCTATCTGTCGGTGTAAATCAGATAGGCTTTGCGGCGGTCTTTGAACTGTTGAATCCCCTCCCGCCAGGAATCGTCGATGGTTTGCGGGTCTTCGTGATTTTCGAGTGCTTTCAGCGTTGCCTGATTCGCCAGCAGCGGTGCAATCGATTCCAGGTGGTATTGGGTTGGATAGAGTTTGTACAGCATCGATGCAATCTCGACGCCGACTTCCGGAACATTCAGTTGATTGCGGTGGGTGATCACAAACCCCACACCATAGCAAAGCTGCCCCGCATATGGATACGGCGCACGCGGAGTAAACTCCACCGGAACAAAACGAATCCCCGGAATAAAGCGATGGTTCAGAGCAGACGCAAGCTCGGTCGCGTTGATCCAGGGCGCGCCGATCCACTCAAAAGGAGTATCAGTCCCTCGGCCCACGGAGATATTCGACGACTCAATCATTCCGATGCCGGGATACATCGTGGCTTCGTTCAGGTTGCGCAGGTTAGGCGACGGATTTACCCAGAGCAGAGAAGTGGAATCGTACCAATCGCCGCGCTGCCACCCCTTCATGGGAATCACGGTAAGCGCCGCGCCTAGATGGCCTTCGCCGTTGAAATATCGGGCCAGTTCTCCCATCGTCATTCCATGCCGCACCGGCAGAGGCATAAAGCCTGTGTAACTGGTATGCCCAACATCGGAGACCGGTCCTTGAACAAACGATCCATTGATGGGATCGGGCCGGTCGAGAATCACAATATCCGTTCCGGTGTGAGCAGCGGCCTGAAGAAAGTACGCCACCGCGGTTTCGTACGTGTAGAAGCGGACGCCGGCATCGCGCAGGTCAATCACCACAGCATCCAGGTTGCGCAGCTTGTCGATCGGTGGACGGCGTTGTTCATCTGTGGCGCCGTACATGCTGACAACGGGCAGCCCCGTGGCTGTGTCCGTGCTGCCGGAGATGTGCGTGGTATCCGCTGCGCCGGTGATCCCATGTTCCGGGCTGAACAGCGTAGTCACCGTCAATCCCGGAACCTTCGCCGGCGCATCGTTCGCCAATACGTCAATCGTGCGCCTGCCGCTGCTGTCCAGTCCGGTCTGGTTGCTGAGAATTCCCACACGCAGTCGACCGCCGTGCTTTTTTTTGAGCGCAGCCAGCGACGCGAAGCTCTCGTCTTCGAGTACATCAATCCCCGTTTCCACGGTGCCGTTTCTGCTTCCCCATCGGCGCATGTTCGTCAGCGACTCGTTATAGCCTGTGAGGCGGGAAACTTCCCTGCCCCGCTCGAGAACCTGAATATCGAGCGCCTGGGCGGCGGCGGTGGCAATTGCTGCCTCGATCGGCACGGTGCTGGGACCGCCATTCGGATAAGTGCGATTGCTGAGAAAAATTACATAACTATCGCTCCACGGATCGATCCAGATATCGGTACCGGTCCAACCCGTATGGCCAAAACCTCCCACCGGGAACAGCTCTCCACGATTGCGGGAAAACGGACTCTCGATGTCCCAGCCCAACCCACGCAGGGATACGCCGGTCGCGGGCTGCTGCGGAGTCGTCATCTTTTCCGCAGTTACACGGTTCAGCGGAAATTTGCTCGGCCTTCCCGCCAGCAGATCCAAAAGGTTTTGCGCGAAGATGGAAACATCGCCGGCAGTGCTGAACACTCCGGCATGTCCGGCGACCCCGCCCATGCGCCGGGAGGTAGGATCGTTCACCACGCCCTGCAGCATGTGGTGATTCTCATCGTATTGAGTCGGCGCAATGTTGCCGCTCCAGAACGCGGGCGGCAGAAACCGCGTGTGCTCCATCCCCATCGGCGCAAAGACGTACTTCGCCGTGTATGCGTCGAGAGTCATGCCGCTCAGTTTTTCAATCAAGGCGCCCATCACGATGAAGTTGATATCGCTGTAGCGAAACACGGTGCCCGGCGGATGATCGGGCTTCACTGCAAAGGCCATATCGTAAGCCGTCTGCTTGCCCGACCACTGTTGCTTCAAATCCACATCCGGGGGAAGGCCGGAGTAATGCGTCATTACCTGGCGAATGGTGATGTTCTGCTTGCCATTGGCGGCGAAGGCGGGAAGATATTTTGCGACCGGATCGTTCAGCAGGAAACGGCCCTGCTGATAGAGTTCCATCGCCGCCGTAGTGGTAGCCATCACCTTGGTCATCGATGCCATGTCGAAGATGATGTCTTCCGTCATTGGAATGGGCGCAGGCATGAGAGAACGGTTTCCATATGCCTTATGAAAAACCACTTTGCCGTCATGACCGATTACAATCACGGCTCCCGGTACTTTGTGCGCCTCCAATGCGGCTGCCATGATTCGATCCATGCTGCTAAAGTCTGGAGAAGCGACTTGCTGTCCTATTGCGCGAAGCGTACAGACACACGAAGCGATCAAAATGACTAAGGGAGATACTTTCCGTCCGCACTTTCGAACAGCTATCGATAAGTTCATGATTCGCATCCTTAACTCCTCTACCCGGAGCAATATCCAGAGTCTATTCTCAAGCAGAAATTTCTTCCTCGATAGTTTGAGCCGGAGAAAAGAAATAACTCGCCACATATCCGATAAGAAAAGTAAAAATCGCGCCGAAGACCACATACCAGGTCCACGCAATCTTCGGAAATGTAAATGGGTTTCCCGCCAGGAAAAAATGCAGCGCATGGGGCTGCAGCCACAACAGTATATTCAGCGCAAATCCAAAGATCATTCCCACAATCGTGCCGGACTCGTTTGCCTTACGTGTCAGCACACCCAGTAAAAAGACGCCCAATAGTGAGCCATAGGCCACCGACGCAATCGACAACCCCAGCTCGACAACATGTCCGCCGGTGCGAGACAAAATCGCCAGAACAAATAGAACAATCGTCCAGATCACTGTACTGACACGGGAAACTGTTATACGCTGCGTCGGGCTGGCCTTGGGACGAAGACGCAGATAGATATCGACGACACTGGTCGAAGAGAGTGAGTTGAGGGCCGCGCTCAGATTCGACATGGCCGCGGCGAGAACGGCCGCAATCATCAGGCCGGCAAATCCGATAGGAAATTTTTGAACAATGAATACCGGGAAAACATGGTCCGCGCTGACAAAATGAACGCCGGCAGCTACCCGAGTGTAATAGACAAACAGCGCCGCGCCAATCAACAGGAAAAAGAAGAACTGCACGAAAATTAAACCACCGCTCGTCAGTAACGCGCGCTGCGAGTCGCGCAAATTGCGCGCCGCCAGCAGGCGCTGCACCATCAACTGATCCGTGCCATGGCTGGCCATGGTCAGAAAGCATCCACCAATCAACCCGGCCCAAAACGTATAGGTTGTGGTCAAGTTCAGGGAAAAATCCAATAGATGGAACTTGCCTGCTGCTGCCGCGACCCCATGGATGGCGGGCCAGCCGCCGGGAACACGGATCACCAGAATCCACAGCGCCAAAGCGATGCCTATCGCATAAATTCCCATCTGCACCACATCGGTCCAGATGACCGCCGCCAGCCCGCCTTCAAACGTATATATCAGCGTGAGTATGGAAATGATCGCGATCGACGCAATATCTCCAGTACCCAGCGCCGCGTGAACGATGATGGCGACGGCAAAGACGCGAACGCCTTCCGCAGCGGCGCGCGTCAGCAAAAATAACAGTGCAGTCACGCGATGCAGCCTGGGGCCGAAGCGCCGGCCTATCAATTGATACGCAGTCAGCAATTCCCCGCGAAAATAGCGTGGAAGGAATGCGATGCAGACCACAACCCGCCCGAGAAGATATCCGAAGACTAGCTGTAGAAATCCAAAGTTTCCAGCAAACGCCAGGCCAGGCACGCTGATGATGGTAAGGGTGCTGGTTTCCGCCGAAACGATCGACAACATGATTGCCCACCAGGGGATGTTGCGATCGGCAAGGAAGTAGCTCCTGAGCGTGCGTTCAGGTTTGCGAAATCGCAGACCGAACCATGTGATGCCGGCAAGATAGGCTGCGATGACGAGCATATCCAGTGCATGCACATGCGGATGAAACGCGGGGTACCAGGAAAAATGTGTCCGCATGAGGGAAATTATCCGCGCAAAGCTATAGTTGGAATTCTAACTGGGATAAATTCGCCGGCATCGGTCATTCCATCACTTACCCGCGCCGGATGGAAGATCCGTCTGTGTCGAAGGCGTCGCAGCAGGCAGCGCGGGCAATCCTATATCTTCCGGCTTAGGCAGCGTATGGGTCAAATACCACTGACGGTGTACTTCCGCGAAACGGTCTCCGCGCTCAATCCATAACTGCATGGCAAGCTCATATTGCGCCGTTACATTGTCCAGCCAGTAAGGTCGGTTCTCTGCAAGCCATGCACGGCGATATAGATCGCGGGTCAGCCCGTATCCATCCCGCAGGTCCTGACATTGGGCGTTCACTCCACTGATCGTTCCTAGCTCATGGCTCACATCGTGTTTGCCTGTAGGATTGTTTTGCTCCTGGTAGGCGCGATCGTATTCCTCAACGATCTGCTGCGCGGCTTCAAACTTGTAGCCAAGGAAATCCATTCGCCGCGCGCCCATATCCATTGCATCCAACACGTTCTTTTCGCGCAAATCACCTGTGCTGCGCGCCTGATCGATCAGAATGATGGCTTGCTCGGCATGGACCCGCATCGTATGTACGACAGGTAGAAGTTTGGCGGAGATCTGTTGTCCATCCGCGCTCCACGGATCGACCCAGAATACATGCCCGCTGATGGCAGCCAGTCCGGCATCTTCCAGCACCTTCTGCGCAGCCATCATTTCCATTTGTGCCTGATTGATTTTGCCGCTTGAATCTTCGTGGAAAACCTGGCCGTAACTATTCTGAAATTGCGGAATATCGCTCGGCGCCGGCTGCCAGCCAGCCGCTGCGCCGTACAAAACGCCATACCAATCCAGATTGAACAGCCCCTCGCCCTGATCGTTCCACACCGTATTCAACTCGCCGGTGGCGCCCAGTCTCTCGCCATCTGCGACAAATTTCTGAATATTGTCGAAGCCCGCGTTAAAGTCTGGATACACGCGCCGCCAGTTATTGACACCGGGAGCTACCCAGGTTTCCATCCCGGCGTTGATGAATGGCAGAACCCATTTGTCGTACCCATCCGGCTGCGGATTGTATACCCACGCTATGGCGATCATGTCCTTAGGCAGCGTCTTGACTAAGTCCGGGCTATGCATGGCAATATCGCCCCAGAACAAAATCTTCTTATGCAGTGGAGCGAGTTCGGTATAAATCTGCTTTAGAAAATCAATGTAGACGGCGCCGAGTCCCTCTTTCTCCACGCGGTCCTTGGTCTGTCCCTTTCCCAGGTCGACAGTTTCGTCCGCTCCGATATGGATGAATGGGCCGGGAAACATCGCAACGATTTCCGTGAACCATTGCCGGATCAGCGGCAGCGACCCCGGCTGACCTGGCGCGAGTACATCGCCGTGGGGCGTTTCCGCCAGTGCGGAATAGGTATCGAACGTCAGGACGTGATGCAGATGTCCGAAGGCCTCCTGCTCGGGGATGATGGTGATGTGATACTGCTGAGCATACTTCACCAGTTCCTCAACGTCGGAGCGAGTCATCGCCCCGTCCGGAGGCGCGGCCAACGGGTTGGCATATGCCAGCGTGTTCTCAAAGTAAGGGGAGTAGAGATTCACCTTGTACTCCGACAACACGCGGATTTGATGTTTCTGAAATGCGAGCGTTGGCACCGGCCCGCGCGATAAGTCGTCATCCAGTCCGCGATATTTCATTGCCGGCCAGTCGCGAATAATTACTCCATGCAAAACAGCATTCGTCCCACGACCAACAATTAACTGCTTGATCGTCTGTGCGCCATAATAGACGCCAGCGCCGGTCGCGGCGATGTCGTACATATTGTTCCCATCGGTCACGAGAACATATCCTTCATCATGCATGGCCGGATCGAAACTTATTTGCGCGTGCGCAAGAATATCGGCTGCCTTTTTTGTCTCCCGCCGCAGCAGGATAACTCGGACATGACCCTTCTTATCGGCACGTGCATCGATACTGCGTGCTTTAAGAGTGGCCGCTAAGTCATCCGCGGCAAACTTGTCTTCCGGATCCTTTCCATCCGCCGATATGCCAATGCCGTGGTCGAGCGAGAGAACTGCGCCTTCATGGACCTCGCGCGGCACAGGAACCAGAGCCAAATTGGAAGCCGAAGCACTGACAGAAGCTGGAGGTGTCGCACTCTGCGCGAACGAAACAGTGGACAAATATAGGAAACTGACTAAAACCGTGCAACTGAAAGTTCGGAGACCAGGCAGATGTTTCCGCACCCGTGATTTCGAAAGCATTCTTCCTCCATAAAACATTTCTTCCATGGTGGGTTACGGGTTGGCTCTAAAAATAACGTGCTGCTCCCGGGTATTTCCGAGAAGCAGCACGTTGTCATTCCAGGTCAAACCAGACAAACTCCGGGTCAGAAGTAGAACTTGCCGCCCAGCTGAATCTCGCGCGGATCATGGGCAGCGGTCACCTTTCCAAAGGTACCGGAAGCGCTGACGTTCGTTCCAATCCCGCCTCCAGTAATTCCTGACGCTCCGAAATTGGTGTGGTTGAATGCATTGAAGAATTCGCCGCGGAACTGGAGACTTCTGACTCCGCCGAGACTGATGTTCTTAATCGCGGAAAGGTCCCAAAGCTCGAGACCGGGGCTAGGTAAAACTCCGTTGGGCGCGGTGCCAAAGTGACCGACGGCTGGGGCAAAGGAGTTCGTGGTAAACCACTCCGATTGCTTCTTCACCAAATGAACCGGGGCGACCTGGTCCGGGCGAGGAGCGATCGCACTCGCATCGATGTTGACGCCACCGGGATAAGTGCCTGGAATGCAACCCTCTCTAGCTTTTGAAGGTGGCGGAGCGATGCCGCTCGCCGGCGTCACGCAATCGAACGGATCGGCTGCCTGCCGGAGAATGAGCGATTGCCCGGAGTCGTACTGTGTAATTCCGGAAAGCTCCCATCCGCCGAGAATGTGCCCGGTAATTCCATGCTGCTCCCTGAAGAAAGGAAGCTCATACACATAATTGGCGACAAAGGTATTCGGCTGGTTGTATTGAGATGGACCGTAGTCCGCCTGTACGTCATAGGTGTTGTACGTCGCCGTTGCACGATCGTTCGACTGGGTCGTCAACATCCTGCTCCAGGTATAGGCAATCCCCAGCGTCAGACCATGGATCGTCCGATGATTGATCGATACCTGCAGTGAGTTGTAATTACTGTTGTACTCCGGAATGTACGACGTGAAGGTGGAATACCCCTGATAGGGCACCACCGCGGTGACATACGCCAGCGGTTTCGCCTGCCTTTCCGCCAGCGTCGGCTGATTCAGGTCCCGCTCGCCCAAAAGATGCCTTCCCAGATTGCCAACGTAAGCGATCTCCATCAGCGTGTTCGGGAGAATTTGATCCTGCACCGACAAGTTATAGTCCATGAGATACGGGTTCTTCATGGACGGAGTTCCGGTAGACTGAATTGCGCTAGGTCCGAGAGCAACGCTCTTTGTGCCGCCCAGTGGATTGTCGAAGCTGTTATAACTGCTGCTGGTTACAGTAGAAAACTGCACCAGTGGCGGATCGCTGAACGCATTGTCTTCCCAGATGCCGTTCAGCATACGGTCATAAAACATGCCAAAGCCGCCATGGATCGCGACGTTATTGTTCGAAGCGGGAACATACGCAAAACCAACTCTGGGAGCGTAATTATTCTTGGGGTCCGGATTTACGTGGGCCCCGTATGGGGAACAGGTGACGCCTGGAGCGATCGCCTGGGCCTGCGCACAAGCTTTTCCGGTCGGAAAAATTATGCCGTTCACGTACGTTGCCGGAATCTGTCCCTGATTCGCCACAAAATTGCCTGCGTCTGGATTGATGGGATTGCCATTTACATCGTATGCGCTGGCGTCGGACGAATCGATTAACGGCGCCTTCGTTGGATCGAAGACCAGCGGGTCGAAATTATTCAATGTGTCATTGACATCGGAAGGCGATGGGAAGTAGCTATAGCGCAGCCCCAGGTTCAGGGTTAGTTGCTGCGAAACCTGCCAGTCGTCCTGCGCATACCACTCGAAGTTGAAGTAGTGCAGATCGGGAATCGTGTCCTTGCTGGCTTGGCTGTAGAGATAGCTGTTTCCCAAAAGGAAATTCTGGAAGTTGGCGAATCGGAAACCGGCAATTCCGCTCGATGCGTTCTCCGTCTTCAACATATTCGAAACCGTGGCGCCCACACGTACCGTATGCCGCCCGAGAGTCACGGAGAAGTTATCGAACAGAGTTCGATCCAGGTTGCGCTCAAAATACGGAGTCGAGCCTGCCGTCAATCCTTCCGTTCCGTCTAGAAAAGTTATGTTCGGAATGCGTCCGTAAGGATCGTCATAGGCCGTATTGTTGGTAAGCGCCTTGGCCACCGCCGGCGAATTGACGATGGCGCTAGGTTCAAAGCTGGAGTTGATGGTTCCCTGTGTATACGCGAATTCGGCTTCATTCACCATACGCGGAGAGATGGTCCAGGTCAGATTCCCGACCACATTTTCGCCCGGTGCGTTCACCGCGGCCGAAGCCACACCCGGATAGTTGCCTCCGGAGAACAGGCCCTGCGGGAAATTCTCCGGAGTCTCATCCTGCATGGCGCGCCCGAAGAAGTGCAGCTTCTGGCTGATGTTGTAATCCAGCCGGACTACGTCCTCCCGAGTGTTGTTCAGCTGGGAATAGCTGAAAATATACTGGGTGCCATCGCTGTTGTTCGCGGGGAACTTGCTGAACAGATTGGCCAGATACACCGCTGCGTTCTTGCTGTAGCACGCCGGACTGATCGTGCTCTCTTGGGTGGTCGCATCGTAGGTCACGCATCCCGCGGGTGCATTCACTGCGTCTGGTCCCGCGACCAGGTTGCCGGGAAATATCCCGTTCAGAGCATTGTTCGTCGGAGGCGTAACACTGCCGGTTACCGGCGCACTGACCTTGCGCCACTCCTCCGACCAGAAGACGAACGCCTTGTTCTTCGCCGTATTGAAAACCTTTGGAATATACAGCGGACCGCCAATCGTGAAGCCATAGTTGTTATAGCGCTCAATCGCTCGCGGCAATCCTGCCTGATTGTTGAAGTAGCTGTTTGCGTTGAAGATGTTATTGCGGTTGAACTCATACGCGTCGCCATGGAAGGAACTGGTGCCGGACTTTGTAGCCACCAATACCTGGCCGCCGCCGCTGCGGCCATAGCCTGCATCGTAGGTACTTCTCTCCAGGGTAAATTCCTGAATCGCATCCACGCTGGGCACGTTCAGCAGTGTGAGGTTGGAGCCGCTGTCGTTGATATCCGAGCCGTCCACCGTCCAGTTATTAGCCGAACCTCGCGCACCATTCACTGCAATTTGATCCGTGTTGCTCAAGCCAAAACCCACTTCATCCGGCAGAGCGCTCACCACGCCAGGTTGCAACGTCAACAACTGCTCGAAATTTCGGTTATTCAACTGCAACTCCCGGACCTGAGTTCCGGAAATAGTTCCCGCCAGCGCGCTGGTAGTTGTGTCGAGAGCTACTCCGCTCTGCTGCACCATAACCGTCGTGTTGGTCGCGCCCGGTTTCAGCGTCGCGTCCACAGAGCGCGTTTGAGCGACGAACAACGTCACATTCTGTGCTGAGTAGGCCTGAAAACCAGGTGCATTCACCGTTACGGTGTAATTCCCGGCTGCCAGGTTGGTGACGGTATAACTTCCGCGTGTGTTCGTCTGGATAGTGCGGGAGTTGCCGTTCACGCCGTTCTGCGCGATCGTCACGGTGGCGCTTGGAATCACCGCACCGGAAGGGTCGGTGACGGTTCCATTCAGGGTGGCTCCCAGTTCCTGGCCCATCATCAGCATGGGTGAGCCAAACAGGAGAAACGTGAGAATGGCGATGAGTAATTTTTGTCTTGACATCCGGAGTGACCTCTCGAAAAGGTTGATCTGCAGTTGGCTTCTTTGCGCAATCGCCGCATTCCGCAAACGTTTGCGTCTAATGAAAACCAAAAATATCGTGCCTGAGAGGGGGTTGTCAATCAAAACTTTTATAATCCGCAGTATTACTTTTTCATTCTGCGATGGAACGTTACGGCCGACAATGGATCTCGCCCCGATACGGTTTCAATTCTGCCTCTCGTTTCGCCTCTTCATCGAAGCGTCTTTGTCTGCAAGCGCCGGCACTCCGAATAGGCCTGCCGCAGAGATTCGGAAGCCGTGAACAGAAATTCCAATGATATTTTGGGAAGGCGAATCATTTTTCACCTCCTGCGCCATGAACTTCCTGAGAACCGCACACAAACCCGCACGATCGGCTAGTAGTACAGCAAATATCGTTGCCGTCCTGTTTGTTTTGGCGCTGTGCGGACACGCGTGCCCTCACGCCTTGAGCCAGAAAGTTCCAGCCCAAAATTCCCCGTCCAGGCAGAAGCTGTTACTTTCCATTACGCAGGGATCGCAAGCGCTGCAGCAAGGAAATAATGCAGCCGCTGAAACCGCATTCCGACAGGCATACAAGCTGGCGCCGCAGTCGGTAGAAGTGCTGAACGATCTCGCCATTTCCATCGCGCGGCAAGGGCGGGAAGATGAAGCCATCGCCCTGTATGAGCACGCGCTGCACCTGAAGCCCGGCGACGCGATCACACAGCGAAATCTGGGCGTGGCGTATTTCCGGGCGCATCGCTACAAAGAAGCGCTTCCATTACTGGAGTCTTTCTCCAAGACAACGCCGATGTTTCAATCGCTCGATCTTACCGGGATCGATCTTTTCGCACTCGACAAGTATGCGGAGGCCTCTGTCTATCTCGAGCGCGCCAATCAGTTGCAGCCCAGCGATATCCCAACGCTAGATATTTTAGGCAAGGCATACTGGCGGGCAAAAAACTACCCCGGAGTGACAAAAGTCTTTGATCGAATCATGGCGATCAATCCCGGCTCCGCGGAGGCCCACTTCATGCTGGGGCTGGCTTACGATGTGGAGTCCAAAGAGGACGACGCGTATAAGGAATTTCAAGCCGCTCTCGCCGTCGACCCGAACTACCCAGGAGTTCACTCCAGCCTGGGATTCATCGATTGGCGACTGCATAAAGCTTCTGAGGCTGAGGCCGAGTTCAAGCAGGAGCTGGCTGAATACCCCAACGATCCGGTTTCCAATTACATGATGGGAAAGATTCTGCGACGACAGAATCAACCGGCTCAGGCAATTCCCTATCTGCAGGCGGCGATTGCAGCAAATCCCAACTACACGTCCGCCCTGTTGGAGTTAGGCCAATGCCACATCAGCCTGAATCAGCCGCAGCAAGCGCTTTCGCCGTTACAGCAGGCGACAAAGTCCGACCCAACCTTCGCCCAGGCGCATTTTGTATTGGGAACAGCATTCAGCATGCTGGGCCGTTCCGCGGAGGCAGCGCACGAGCGGAAAATCTGCGGACAGCTTCTGGCTGGCCAGCACGCGCGGAACAGCCCAAATGCTACTCATTAAATCGCGTTGAATTGTCGCGCCATGTCTTCAACTGGATTCTGCATAGCGGTCAAAACATATTTTTTTATATCTTGTCTGCAGGAGTCTTGATATAAAAGTCCGCACGATCGCATTCTGCCGTTTCAAAAAGTTTGAATAATATTTCTTGTGAACAGCTGTTGTTATCGGCTGTTCTTGATTGTTTCTGGTCTTCACCCGCAGGGTTCTTATCAATCGAGAGACGATGACAATCACAATGCACGATGTCGCCGAAGCAGCCAATGTTTCGATCACGACCGTCTCCCATGTTCTCAACGGAACCCGTCCCATCGCGCCAGAAACGCGGAAACGCGTGATGAAGGCCATCAAAGACCTGAACTATTACAAGAACACCTCGGCACGTTTGCTGGTTCGCGGCTACAGCAATGCGCTCGGACTGATTATTTCGGACATCGAGAATCCTTTCTACCCGCAGCTCATTAAAGGCTTTGAACGAGCCTGCCACGCTGAGCATCTGGAACTCGTGCTGGGTATGACGAACTACGAGCAGATCAATGCGGAAGCAACCGTCCGGCGCATGATCGAGGATAAAGTGCGCGGAGTCGCCGTGATGACTTCGCAGTTCGACTCCCGGCTGGTAGACCGGTTTCTGGATCGAGACACGCCGGTGGTGCGATTGAACGATTCACGGTTGCAGCGCAACAAAAGCAATGTTCACGTCGATTACTCCAGAGGCGTTCTGCAAGCCGTCGATCACTTGGAATCGCTGGGCCATCGCAGCATCGCGATCATCCACGGCCCCCTGAAAGTCCTGTCCGCAAAGCGGTACCGCAAATTATTGATCGACGTCGTGCGTCAGCATGACATGCAGGTAGTCGACTGCGTCGAGGTGGAGAATCGCCCCACCGGCGGCGCGGCTGCCATCCAGCAGATGCGCTCCAAAAAGCTTCACCCCACCGCTATCATCTGCGGCAACGATCTGATTGCCATCGGCGCCATGGGCGAAGCGCTTCGCTCCGGCTGGCATATTCCCCATGACATTTCCATCATCGGCTCGGACGATATCGCCTTCGCCGCATATGGCCATCCGCCGCTCAGCTCGATCGGCATTCCCAAAGACGAAATTGGATTGTGCGCATTTCAACTTTTACAGCAGATGCTGACCGATAAAGAAAACCAGGGCACGGAAGTCGCCGTAACCACGCAGTTCACTCCTCGAGAATCCAGCGGCCCGGCAAGGCAGGTTTAACCGGAAGCATCATTGCCGCACAATTCCCTTCCCTTCCTGAATGGTGTAAATGCGGTCCACGCGAGGCAATTGAATCTTCTCGATCGCGCCGCTCGGCCAATGAATCTCCACCGCATCCACCTTGTCGGCATCGCCTAAACCAAAATGCACACGCTGGTCGTTAGAGGAAATATAACTCCCTCCGCTCAACACATCTCCGCGCTGGCGCAATTTGTTCGCCGTTAAATAGACAGTCGCGCCAACGGCATCCCGCGGGCTCTTGGGACCGCCGATCAATTTCAGTTCGACCCAGTGGTGCTTATCCGGATTCACATTGCGCAGCAGGACGGGCACCCCATCCTGCACATTGATCACAACATCGATTTTGCCGTCGTTGAACAGATCTCCAAATGCAGCTCCGCGTCCACTCACCACCGTCGCCAGCCCGGTTCCTGCAACCGGCGGAATCAAGTCGAACTTCTTTCCACCGTCATTGTGATACAGCAGCGGCCGCTGGGCATAACTGGTGCCCCAATCCTGTTTGTCCACTTCCGGATACACATGGCCATTCACCATCAGAAGATCTTTCCAGCCGTCATTGTCGTAATCCAGAAACCCGATTCCCCAGCCGAGAAACGGAATCGTCGCTGCGGCGATTCCGGTCTGGTAACTCACATCGGTAAAGTTGGCGTCGCCGTCATTGCGATACAGCACCTTGTAGTCATCGGAAAAATCCGTAGTAGCCATGTCGAGCAGGCCGTCGTTCCGGTAATCTCCCACAGCGATGCCCATGGTGGCCGTTTCGCGTCCATCACGATTCAGCGCAAAGCCGGAGGCATAACTGTCATCCTCAAACGCGCCATTGCCTTTGTTGATGTAAAAATAATTCGGCGTCGAATCGTCGGCCACCGCAAGATCGACCTTGCCATCATTGTTGAAGTCGGCGAAGACCGCAGTAAACCCGTAGTACGCATTCGGATCGCTCACACCTGCCTTGACGCTCACATCGGTAAACGTACCGTCGCCCTTGTTATGGAAGAGATGGTCGCGTTCGCCTTGCAATCCCCGCGGCCCGCACATCACCGGTTCACCGCGAAATCTGCAGAAAGGAGTCGTGACCGCCGACGAACCCGGGATGGGAGGATTTTTCATATCGTAATGCACATATCCGGCGACGAAAATGTCGAGCCGCCCATCGCCGTCGTAGTCTCCGAAAGTCACTCCTGTCGACCAGTTGCCAAGCGTCACGCCGGCCTTCTCCGCCACATCGATAAAGGTGCCGTCGTGGTTGTTGTGATACAGACGATTCTTGCCCAAGTTCGAAACGTAAATATCCGGCCAGCCATCGTTGTCGTAGTCTCCAACCGCCACGCCGAACCCCCAGCGATCATTCGTAACCCCAGCCTTGGCGGCCACGTCGGTAAAAGTTCCATCGTGATTGTTGTGAAATAGAGCGGCATGGGGCGGCGTCGTTTTCCCCGACAGCGCATCGTAGGTCGAACCGTTCACCATGTAGATGTCGAGCCATCCATCGTTGTCATAATCCAGCAGCGCCACGCCGGATCCGTTCGACTCGATGATAAATTTCTTTTGCGGAGTGCCCATCGTATGCCGCCATCGCGTAAGCCCGGCCTGCTGGGCTATGTCTTGAAAAACGACCGGACCTGCCTTAACGAAACCGCCCGCAGTGATTGGCCGGTTCTCTGCATCATGCACCGGAGCGAAAACACCGCCCGTGCTGCTGCCGCCCATTGGCGCCTGCGGCGATGGACTCGCAGCTTGGGGCGAAGCGCTCGCAGCCTGCGCTTGCGCGGTGTTTGACATTAAAGAAAGAAATGCAATGAGACCGGCAACAGCAGCAATACGCAGACGCAAAACACACTCCTTCTGCGGCCGAAGCAAGGCCGCAGTTTGCAATCTAATCTACTCCACGGCATAAATTGCTCATAACGCGTAGTCGAAAACCGCAGACGTTTCCAAGCGGATGACAAACTTGGCCGTTGGGTAGCCTCGGCTTCTTAGGCCGGGGGCAGGCTTTGGGGTAGACCGCCGGGCTTCAGCTGGAGGATAAGTCCTTGAAATTTCTTTTAAGCGCTTTAACGCCTGAGATACACAATGATCGATTTGTCAATAACCTGGCATTGCCTGCATTTTCTAGGAAGCGAACGTTTGCGCGCAAAGCGAATCCATATTAGCTTGAGATACG
Organism: Acidobacteriaceae bacterium; assembly: GCA_965276585.1. Taxonomy (GTDB): domain Bacteria; phylum Acidobacteriota; class Terriglobia; order Terriglobales; family Acidobacteriaceae; genus JAKAAZ01. The sequence goes on from CBDIAZ010000003.1 coordinate 108,742, forward strand.
AGTCCACGGGACTGCCAGCCCTTACCCTCAACGCATAAGGAGCAAAGAGATTTTTCACACCATCCTTCGCCGTCGATCGATCTTCCTCACCTCAGCCGCATTGCTGTTGGCATCTTTTCCAGCGTTGGCGCAACCGACCCACGCGGTCGTTGCCGTACCTGTCGCCAACATGTTCTCCGCTCCTTCCGCGGACACGGACGTAGTCTCGCAGGCCATCTACGCCAGCAATATCGACATTCTGAAACAGCAGCCCGGCTGGGTGAAAATTCGCACGCCGGAAGATGCCTACACCGGCTGGGTTCCTCGCGCCGACCTGGTTGATAGTAACGGGAGCTACGCCACCGCAGGAAAGATCGCCGTCGTCCAGGAGTTAGAGGCTCATCTCTACCGCGAGCCCGACCTGACCAAACATGCGCCCCTGTTAACCGTACCGTTTGAAACCCGCCTCGAGATCGTTCAGGAAAAACCCGGCGGACGCTGGCTCCTCGCGCATCTGCCGGATGGACGCACAGCATGGCTGCAACAGGGCGATGTCACGCTCTATAAAAGCCCAGCCGACATCCCCAAAAACGACATGAGCGTCCCGCAGATGATCGACTTCAGCCATCGCTTTCTCGGCCTTCCCTATACCTGGGGCGGCCGCTCCAGCTTCGGCTACGACTGCTCTGGCTTTGTGCAGATGCTGATGCGGCAGCGCGGATATTCCATTCCCCGCGACGCCGACATCCAGGCCGCATGGAGCGGCTTCGAGCCGGTCAGCGTTTCCGATCTGCGTCCCGGCGATGTACTTTTCTTCGGCGGACACGGCAAGATCACCCACACCGGAATGTATATCGGCGACGGAAAATTTATCGACGCCACCACCCACGACCATCCCATCATTCAAATCGACCCGCTCGATGCCTATTGGCGCAAGGCTCTGGTCGCCCAACGGAGAGTGAAGCCATGAATCGTCGCGATCTATTGAAAACTGCCGGAGCCGCCGGCCTGTTGGCCTGTCTGCCCAAAGAAATTCCTGCCTTCGCTGCAGAAACGAACTCCAGCGCCGTCACCACGGACATCATCCGCCTCAACCTGCGCCATACCTGGACCACCGTCATGTCCGCCAGCAACTGGCGCGACACCATCTTCGTCTATTTGAAACACGACGGCATCACCGGAGTCGGCGAAGGCGCGCCCATCGTGCGCTACAAGGAGAGCGCGCAGAGCGCGCGCACTGCGATCGATTCCGTGCTCCCGCTGCTCGACGCCTCCAACCCGGCGCAGTTTCATAACGTCATGTCCCAGGTCGGCACCCATGTTCCCGGCGAGTGGGCCGCCAAGGCTGCCATCGACATCGCCATGATGGACTGGATGGGGAAAAAACTCGGCATCCCGCTCTACGAATATTACGGGCTCGATCCCGCCGACGCCCCCATCACCGATTTTTCCATCGGCATCGATACGCCCGCCATCACCCGCCAGAAGGTGCGCGAAGCGGAAAAATTTCCCATCCTCAAAATCAAAGTCGGCCTCGACACCGACGAGCAAACCATCGCCGCCGTGCGCAGCGTCACCCAGAAGCCGCTGCGCGTCGATGCCAATGAAGGCTGGACCGATCGCGAAGTCGCCGCCCGCAAAATCGATTGGCTCTCCAAACAGAACGTGCAGTTCGTCGAGCAGCCCATGCCCGCCGACCGCATCGAAGACCTCCGCTGGCTGCATGAACGCGCCAGCCTGCCGCTCATGGGCGACGAATCCTGCCGCCAGCCCGCGGACATTCCCAAACTGGTCGGCGTCTTCGATGCGCTGAATATCAAGCTCGACAAAACCGGCGGCATGGGCACTGCACATCAAATGATTCTCATGGCGCGCGCCCTCGGCTTCAAAACCATGCTCGGCTGCATGGTCTCCAGCTCCTGCAGCATCAGCGCCGCCGCCCATCTTTCTCCGCTGGTCGATTATGCCGACCTCGATGGCAATCTGCTGGTTGCGAATGATCCCTACAAGGGCGTCACTGTAGAAAACGGAAAACTGATCCTTCCGAATCGCCCCGGCCTCGGCCTGCTTCCCGCATAAAGCATTTCTCCCGATGGTGGTGAGCGCGCCGGCTGTGAGAAGTCGTCATCCTGACCCTCGAGCGAAGCGAAGGGGAAGGACCTCAGGTATTGCCGAGAATGCCGGGAATGCAAACGTTCTTCGCAGCCTCGCAGCACACACAAACAGGAGACCCTCCATGCTCCGTGGCATGAGCACCGCCTTCTTAATCACCCTCATCGCGGGAGCAGTCCCAGCCATCCCCCAAACATCCGCCGTGCGCGCAGCACCGCCCACCCGCGCCCTCAACATCCCGGCCACGCAGCTACCCGACAACACCACTCCACCCGCCAACGCCGACGGAAATTTCATCCTCGGCCCAACCCACCCGCCTTCTCCAGACATGCAGCCCCAGGCCGCCGTACCTAAAGGATCAGTATTCGAGTTCACCATGAACTCGGCGGACAGCAAAATTTATCCCGGCATCGCCAGAGAGCTCCACACCTTCGGCACGCCCGATCCAGCCAACCCCGCAAGGCTCATCGTCACCACCAGTCACCCCGCTCCGTATGTCCGCCACGTCGCCGTGTACGTCCCCAAACAATACATCCCCGGCACCGTGGCACCCTTCATCGTCGGCGCCGACGGACCCGACCGCAGTTTGTTCACCGCTCTCGACAATCTGATTGCCGCGCACCGCGTACCGGTCATGATCGCCATCTCTATCGGCAACGGCGGCGGCGACGCCCAGGGCAGCGAGCGCGGCCTGGAATACGACACCATGTCCGGCCTGTATGCGGAGTTTGTAGAGAAAGAAGTGCTGCCTCTCGTCGAGGCGAAATACCACGTCAAGCTGACCAGCGATCCCAACGGTCGCGCCACCATGGGCGGCAGTTCCGGCGGCTCAGCCGCATTCGCCATGGCCTGGTATCGGCCTGATCTATATCACCGCGTCCTGACATACTCCGGCACCTACGTCAACCAGCAGTGGCCCTATAACCCGCAAACTCCCCACGGTGCCTGGGGATTTCATCAGGACCTCATCCCCCACACTCCCGCCAAGCCCTTGCGCATCTGGATGGAGGTCGGAGACCGAGACCTTCTGAATCCCAACAGCATGCGCGACAACATGCACGACTGGGTAGCAGCCAACGAAAAAATGGCCACCGCGCTAACCGCCAAAGGCTATCATTACCAGTTCGTCTTCGCCCAAAACGCCGGCCACGTAGACCACGCCACAAAAGAACAAACCCTCCCCGAAGCCTTGCAGTACATCTGGCAGGATTGCCCCATCCAAGGCGCAAAGAATTGATTTCTGAAAAAAAGCATAGGTCATCCAAACGGCCAGCCTATGGGGTATTTTGATGATCTCACCGGGTGACTAGGCGATTATGCGCCAACGGACGTATGAACCTGAGAGCAAACCATACCTAGAACTCTGCGAAGTTTCCGGCAACTCCGTTTTTCGGGAACTGAGAATCCAAGTGGACGATTCTCCGTAACGTCTCGAGAGTTCCCCTGTACGTCGAGGCTTGGTGCACTCGTGTTTACCGGGGGCCTCGGAAACTATTGGGAGTTCATGAAGTGGGTATCATAGCTACCGGCCGGCCATCTTCTTTTGAATTTTCTGCACCCATATCGCTTCTGCGCTGGGCTCCATCGTCTTCGCGATTGCGAGCGCCTTCTCGTACGCGGGCTTCGCGGCGAGCGGCCGGCCGAGCGCAGTCAATGTGTCGCCGAGAACCATTTGTGCCTGCAACTCATCCGGGTCGGTGGCAACGGCCATCTGCGCCTCTACCAGGGCGGACGCTAACTGCCCGGCCGTAGTGAGATCTGTGGCACGCGTGACATGGCCGAGTGCCGAGGCAAAACGCATGTCAAACGTCCCATCGTAGACAAAAACGCCGTCCTGGATAAAAGCAGCTGGTTTCAGCGTCCGAAACTGCCGGTAAGGATTTAACACGTTAGATCCCCACTCGTAGCCGGTGAGTGTTCCAGCGCTGATCAGCACAGGCCCCATGATCGTCTGTGGTGTATCGATTTGATAGTGCGTCCACCCGCTATCCGCCGTCGGCAACGGTTTGCATGGAATTCCATACGCGCTGAAGTGGATGGAGGGTTCGACGAAATATGCAAACCAACAGCCCTTAACTCCGCGATTGTCCAAATACTTCTTGACCGCCTTCAACTGCTGACCCCAGTCCGTGTTGGAGTCGGTCAGGTACTTATAGGTGTTCGCCGGGCCGCCCCAGAACTCATTCGAATAGGCAAGGTAATCCGGATAAGCTCGCGCCGAAGACACCACGTGCCATGCCAGCAATACTCCCACGACATAGGCCCAACGCCGGTCTCTATGTGCCAGTGCGAGCGCTGCGCCCCCAATCAGCACGCAGAGAAACGGATACATCGGCAGAATATGTCTGGCGCCGATGTTCAGGCCAGTGCCCGTCGCAATCAGCAAATAGAGGACTGGAGGAATGGTGAGGAAGAAGATCTCGCGCCGTGCGCGCAATTTTCCGCTAGCGATCGCGAAGCCGACCAGCAGCAGCAAACCCATGAAGGCCGCCGTGGATTTGATGATGAAGGCCGCGGGAAAGTAGAACCAGACACCGTGCGCGTATACCTTGCCGAAGATATACGTAGAGAACGAATCTGAGATCAGCCGCACGTCCACCAACCCGTAAAGATAAGACTCCGGCAGGATGTGCCAACGCGCGAGCGCGAGATAAACGTGCGGCTCCATTCCTTTCAATCCCTGCGCGTACTCAGTGAGTGAGGGACTCAGTGGTATTCCACCTGGCCTGGCGGCGTAGCGAAAACCATAGAAAGCCCAGAGCACCACGATGGCAATCGCCGATGCAGCCACAAAGGCGCCAATTAGGCGCAAAGCTGCTTTCCCTTTGTTGGTCCGCGTATTAGGCGAGGGCCATAATATCTCAGTAAGAATGAGCGCCAGGCCGAACGGAAGGAGAAGTACACCTGAGTGTTTCGACGCCAGAGCCAGCCCACTCGCCAGGCCGAGAACGATCAGCCTCCCGACCGAAGGCGCCTTCACGTAGCGGTAGAGGGCATAGATGCTGGCGAACATGAAGCAGGAAATACCCATGTCCGTTGTGACATAGGCGCCGTGCGCGATCATGTTTGGCTCGAAAACCACCAGCGCCAATGCAAACAGTCCCGCACCGTCGCCGAACATCTCTCGCCCTGCCAGAAAGACGAGCAGTCCCAGCAAAAGAGTGAGGGTTGCCGCCGCCATCCGGGCGCGAAAAATAATGCGATCCGCCTCGGCCTCTCCACCATTGCCGAAGATGAAATCCCGTCCGTCGAAGTATGCTTCGTCTTTGAATGATGCAAGCTCTTTGGGAGCTGGCACGTTGAGTTGCATCGTCAGAAGTGGGATCGCGGCTAACGCCTTAACCAGAGGTGGATGCTCCGGATTGATGCCAAAGTCTGCTTTCTTCCACGACATATAGCCGGCAAAGATATGGTCACCCTCATCCCAGGACAACGATTGCTGTCGGATCGAGAATGTCAATTCCCCTAAGAGCACCAACAAAAGCAGTGCTGCTCCAGCCATCCCATAGTGTTTCCGCACCTTCAGTCCAAACACATCTCACCCGTGGCCGTAATGTTCGAAGTTACTATTTCCTGATCGATTCCGACAGCATACATCGGTTTCGTGAATCGTGCCCTTGGCGGCGGGTTGTTCGTTGTGAGGTGCCTGGAGACCGATTCGCTTCGCCTCTGAATGAAGGGGGGCACTGGGTAGCTCCCGAGCTGTCGGCTATTCGGAAACTGACCCATTACCAATCCATCCCTACACATTGCAGTACGCGTCGCGGCACGATACCATCAAAAGGCGTCCATTGGTAAGCGCGGAAGTGGTGAAATGGCAGACACACCATCTTGAGGGGGTGGCGCCGAAAGGCATGGGGGTTCAAGTCCCCCCTTCCGCACCAAACGTCAAAATTTACCTGAATGTACAACGCATTCTTGCATTCATCCAAAAAGCTTTTACTCGAAAGTGACCCGCAATGATCTATCTCTTTACCGTGATTCACGTCGTCGTATGTTTCGTCCTGATCGGCATCATTCTTCTGCAGCCGGGCACGGGCGCCGACCTCGCCGGAGCATTCGGCGGCCAGGGTTCGCAGACCGCCTTCGGCCCGCGCGGCACCGTCAGCCTGCTCACCAAGGTGACCACCTGGCTGGCAATTGTCTTCGCGATTACATCGATCGGGCTAACAGTTCTCGTCGCTCGCCACGGTTCCGGACGTTCCGTTTTGAGCGGCGTACCGGCGCAGACGACCTCCACCCCCGCAAAGCACAAGTAATCGTTCTGGGCGATAATCCGCGAAATGATCCACGAAATCTTCCCCGTAGGACCGCTCGCCTGCAACTGCAGCATCCTCGCCGATGAGACCACGCGCCGGGCCACCGTCGTCGATCCCGGCGACGACATCCAGAAGATTCTCGCAGTTCTGGCCAAACACAATCTGACCGTCGAGCAGATTGTCATCACCCATGCGCACATCGATCATGTAGGCAGCGCGGTCCAGTTGAAGCGTCTCACCGGCGCGCCCATCGCGATGAACCAGCGCGACCTGCCCCTCCTGAAAATGATGGACGTACAGGCCGGCTGGCTGGGAATCGCCGCCCCGGAAGTCTCCACTCCGGATGTCGACGCCAGCGACCTCATGAACCTGCAGATTGCAGAACAGCCGGCGCAGGTATTGCATACACCCGGGCATACGGAGGGCAGCATATGCGTCCATCTGCCGAGCCGTCAATTGCTGCTGGCCGGCGACACACTGTTTGCCGAATCGATTGGCCGCACCGATCTGCCCGGCGGCGACATGAAGAAAATCCTGCGCTCCATCAAGGACCGCCTCTTACCGCTGCCGGATGCGACCCAAGTAATCCCCGGCCACGGCGCGTCCACAACCATAGGACAAGAGCGCGAAACCAATCCCTTCCTGACCCGGTCTTCTTAGGGATTCACAATCTCAGAGCCCGCAAGGTCGCGGACTAGCCGCCGGATTCCCTCGGCGAATTCCTCTGCGCGCGGCAAAAGGCTCAGCACAATCCATCCATCGCCATCGAAGCCGTAAAAATAACCCGGATGCACAACCACCTTCTGCTGTTCGATCAGGCGGATGGCAAGCGCTTCCCCGCTCCGCAGCGCCGGAACCCGCAAAACCGCATACCATCCGCCTTGAACCTCCAGCCGCGAAATTGTAGGCGCATCGCTGAGCCGGCCATCCAGCGCCGCCAGATTTTCCTGGACACGAGAGAGAATCTGCCGCTGCACACTGTGACGACTCGCCAACAGATACGGAAGTGCGTGCTGCACCGGCGCATTCATCGACAGGAACGTGTCGGCGATCACTTCGAGGCGAGTTGTAGCCTGCTCCAATGCATCGCTCGGCCCGAACGCGGCGATCCAGGCCAATTTCATCTGCGGCAGCCCGGCCACCTTGCTCAACCCGCTCAGAACATACGTCAGCACGGGATGTTCCCCGGTGGCGAAGCTCGGCGGCGCGTCCGATTTCAGCGCATAGTCCAGAAAAACCTCATCGACAATCAACGCCAGCCCGTGCTCCCGGCAGATCTGGTGCAGCACTTCCCTTTCCGAGGCAGCCGTAAAATGCCCGGTCGGGTTGTTTGGATGGACGATCACAATGGCGCGGGTTTGCGGCGTGATGCGAGCGGCAAGCGCAGCCAGATCGAGGTGCCAGCCGTAATCGTAGAACAGCGGATACGGCACCAGCCGCACATCGTCGAGATCGGCGAGAAACTCAAACAGCGGATAGCTGGGTTGCGCGATGAGAATTTCCGCGCCGGGATCGCAATGCAGGCGGAAGAGATAGCTGTAGGCTTCGCTGGTGCTGGTGGTCAGGAAAATTTGATTCAGGCCAACCCCTGTTTGCGCAACTTCGGCGTAATATCGCGCGACGGCATTGCGCGCAAGCAGAAGCCCGCGCGGATCGGGCTCATACTGCAGGCTTTCCGGCGTACTGAATTCGCGGAGAATTCCCGCATTGTCGTAATCGAAGCCGCAGGTGGTGGGATTGGAAGCAGTCAGGTCGAAAAAAGGCTCATCGCCGGCGCGCAGCTTTTCCAGAGCGGCCGCATACTTTGTCGGTTGCAGGTCCCAACCGGTTCGCGCGGAAAATTGCTTCATGCTCCCGGCCCACAATTACTTCATCCGGATGGAAACAAAGTTCCGTCCTTCGTACAGGCGACTACTGCCGGGCATCTTGCCGGGCAAGATTGTCAATGGACGCGGACGCGCTAACGCAGCATCTTTCCGATAGGTAGCCCGCAAAACGTCATGGCCGCCAATATCCATCACAACGAAACGATTGTTCGCCAGAAAGCCGAACCCATAAGCTCCGGCGGGCAAGCTCTGTCCACCGATAGTCAGCGGAGTTTCACTGAGAAGATAGCCTTGATATTTTTCTTTGAGTCCGCTCGAATATCCGGCAGTATCCACAAGTGCTGCGAGCATCAACCCGCCGCCCGGAAAACGCAAACCGGACGTGTTGCGCAACTGCACAGGCGCAGACTGACCGCGGAAAAACACGGTCGCGGGCATCGTCTTGTTGATCTCTTCCGGCGCAAGAATTGTTACTTGGGGTTGACTGTCCGATTGGGCGCACAGAAAATGCGTGACCGGCGGGCAAACGAAAGAGACGACTGCGAGCAGAGAAAGACCGCGCTTCCACCAGGACAAGATTTTCACAATGCACTGATTCTGACGCAAATCGGCGTTTTTGGAAAGAAACTCTGAATGAGTCGGAAAAAATTTGGCTGCCCCTCAGGGATTCGAACCCCAATATGCTGATTCAGAGTCAGCTGTCCTACCATTGAACGAAGGGGCAGTGCGAAGACACGTGAGATGAACGTGTGTCCTTACTGAATATATTTGTCGAGCGCTTTCCGGTCAATAATCTGGCAAACGCGAGCGGATTGTTGGAATCGAAAAAAGGCGCATGTGAAAATGAGCCGCGAAATGAGCATGGACGCGCTGCGAAAATAGAAAACGGCGGAACTGTTGGTTCCGCCGCTTCCTGTTGTGTGTGCCTACTAACCGCGCAGCTACTGTCTAGTGTCCGCCGCGATTGCCACCACTATGGCCGCCACCGCCGTGTTGACCACCGCCGCTCGGCCTACCACCACCGCTCGGTCTACCACCGCCGTGTGGTTGGCCGCCGGGTCTGCCGCCGCCATGGTATCCGCCACCGGGCCTGCCGCCACCGTGATACCCCCCGCCCGGTCGGCCACCGCCATGGTATCCGCCACCGGGCCTGCCGTGATAGCCGCCGCCGGGACGATACCGTCCTCCTCCTCCTCCGCGGAAGCGATGGCTACCCCAGCCGTGTCGATACCCCCAGTTGGCCCATGGACCGACGCCCAGGAAAATGCCGTTGTAGAAATAGCCCGGTCCGAAATAGCCCGAAGGGGCGCAGGAATAGGGCGCGTAATCGTAATATCCGTATGGACACGATGGAGGCGGCCCACCAATGTTGATGGAGACTTGTGCTTTGGCCGTTGGAATCAGAGTCAAAGGCAAGAGCATTGCTGTTGCACATAATAGAACTTTGAGTCCGCGCATTTTCATCCTTTGATTGCAGGTCTGCGGTTCGGGGAAATGAAATCCATTACAACGATCCGTATCCTCTCTCCCTTCCGTCGTACAGAGCCGAGGCTGGGATGAGCGTACTCTCATGAGACGCTCATCGCAATGTTTTGCCATTGAAGAAAGAAATCAAACGCAAGTAGAACTGCCCTAGTGCCGGTAGCCATCGCGATGCCTGTCCCAGCCGCGATGTCTATCCCAGCCACGGTGCCGATCCCGATAGCGATATGGATGATAGCGGCCACGACCATCGTCGCGGAAACGATGCGCTCCCCAGCCGTGCCGATAGCCCCAGTTGGCCCAGGGACCCACGCCGAGAAAAATGCCATTGTAGAAATAAGCCGGCCCGTAATATCCGGCAGGCGCGCAGCGATAGGGTGCGTAGCCATAGTAGCCGTAGGGACATGTTGGCGGTGGACCGCCGATGTTGACGGAGACTTGTGCAGTGGCCTTTGGCACCAGAGCCAGAGATGCGAGCAGCATCACTGCACACAGGAGAGTTTTAATTCCGCGCATTGATTTCCTTTCGTCGAGGGTTCCGCAATTCACAGAACTGCTTCTCCCTAAGGGGAATGTTGTTTCGGGTTTTTGACACAAAGATGTGTTTGAGGTTACTCCCAGAAAGAGTAAGCTGCAATGCTTTCTGTCGTGCAGCAGGAATTGCCAGGAAGGATAGCGGGTTATTCCTCCCGCAGGACTTCGAGCGGTTTCTGTCGCAGGATTCTCACCGATGCCAGCCAGCCGATGGCGGCGGCGAGAACTGCTGTAGCGAACACAGCCGCGATGGAAATAGGCCAGCCGGGATGAAAGCTCACCTCCAATGTATGCAGCAGAACGGCCGAGAGCGCGAGCGAGAACAGAACCCCGGCGGCTCCGGCAATGCCGCCGAGCATCAGGAATTCGATGCTCAGCATGGAGACGATCTGGCTGCGCAGCGCTCCCAGAGATTTCAAAATCGCTACTTCGCGCACGCGCTGGAAACGCGTGGCGGTCACGCTGGAGGCAAGAATAACGGCTCCGGCAAGCATGGCAAATCCCGCCAGAAACCGGATGATCGTAGCGATCTGATCGACGGCCTTCTGGATCATCTGCATGATATCGGCGATGTTGATCACGGTGACGGTGGGATAGGCCGCGAACAGCGTCCGTTCAATATCGCCGACACGGGCAGGGTCAGCGTGGAAGGCTCCGTACCAGATGACAGATTGGCCGGCGAGCACAGATTGCGGCAGGATGAACTGGCTGTGCGAGTACACATGCTGACCATCGGAGCGATAGATCGCGACCACTGTAGCCGCGATCTGCTTGCCGCCGATCTGAAATACCATCTGCGAGCCTGATTTAAGATGCAGTCGCTTCGCGGTGTCGTCGACGACAGCCAGCTGCGGGTTGGAGCCTGCTTTCGGCCAGTGTCCGGCGACAATCTTTTCTCCAACGGGCAGGCTCCCAGCCCAGGTTACGGATGTGGAGCGCAGCCAGCGTTTTGGATAATGCGAGATGTGCAGCTGGGCTGCGGTAAATCCGTTGATGGAAAGAATGCTGGCGGAAACAACCGGAATGGTTTCAATTTTGCCATGCACCGCCGATTGCGCCGCGACCAGTTTTGTGATGCCGGGCAATTCCTCTGGACTAATGTCGACAAGAAAAACATTCGGCGCTTTGGAGGCATCCGTGTTGTTGAGATCGCGCAGGATAGCGTGTTGCATGGAATAGATGGTCATAATCAACATGACGCCTACGCCGAGTGCGGTCAACACGGCGGCGGATTGATTGCCGGGACGATATAAATTTGCCAATCCCTGGCGGGCCGCGGGTGAGAAATGGGCGCGCGCGCGTTCGAGTAGCCTGCGCACAAAGATCAGCATTCCCGATGCCGCAAGCAGGAGAAAAATAAGCACGGCGAACAGACCGCCTGCGAACCATGCGCCCACCATGGCAGATTGCGTAAGCGTACTGGCGATGATTGCCAGCGCTACGAGGATGATTCCGATGGCAACGATCTGCACTGGATCGCGAGGAAAGATGCGGGGCCAGATTCGCGTCAGCAAGCTGCTGCGATTTTGCGCCTGATCGGATTCAGAGTTTTCTTCTACATTGCGGCGAAGAATTCGCAGCGGACGGAAGTTGCGAATCTCCAGCAGCGGCGGCAAGGTGAACAGCAGCGTAGTCAAAACTCCTGTCAGCAGGCCGACCAGCACTGGGCCGAGCGATAGGTGGCTGTTGATGGGAAACGCGATAAGCCGCTCCACCAGCACGGGAAACGCGCGCGCTACGGCAGAGCCGGCAACAATGCCGACCAGCGCGCCAGTCAACCCGAGAAAGAGCGTCTGCAGCAGATAAATCCGCATTACCTGCGAAGAGCGCGCGCCCAGCGCTTTCATAATGGCGATAGTTTCCAGGCGCTGCTGCAGGTGGGCGTGCATGGCCATGGCAACACCGATGGCGCTCAGCACCATGGTGACCAGACTGACCAGTGTCAGCATCGCGGTCGAACGGCGCAAGCCGTCTGCCAGCGCGGGGTTGGCCTCACGATAATCCGTCACCTGCGCCTGCGGCAGAATTGTTTCCACTCGCTTGCGCAGCTGATCGATATTGAGCGCAGGCTTACTTCCATTTTTCAGCAACGGAAGACGGAAGAGCATGCGTTCGCTGGCGCGGCTGCCGGGAAGAATCAGCCCGGTTGCAGACAGTGCTGCCTGCGTGATCATCACGCGAGGGCCAATGCCGAAGGAGGAAGAAATCCTGTCGGGCTCTGAGCGGATTACGTCGACAATATGAAACTCGCTATTGCCAAGATGTAGTCTCTCGCCCACGGGAGCATGCATGCGCAGCAGGAATTCTTCACTGACAACGGCAGTATCGTTGGCGAGCACGTCGCGTAATGGCCTGCCAGAGGCCAACTGCACAGTGCCGTAGTACGGATATTGCGCAGGATCGACGGCCTTCAGCGCAGCCAGCACCGGATTGGGGCTGGTCGCGGTCGACGCCATGGAGACGGTCTGCGTGACCAGCGTATGCTCGACACCGAGCGCGCGCAGTGGATCGAGCTCCGTCAGTTGCGCGTCCGTGTACGGATGGAATGCGAGCGCGGAAAGATCCGCGGCCATGATGGTGCGCGCCTGGCCCAGCAGCGTTTGTTCAAAGACAGTGCTGAAACTGCGCAGGCCGGTGAGCGAACCGACTCCAAGCGCAACCGCGACGATGACGAAGGCGAACTTGGCCCACGATGCATGCAGATCGCGCCAGGCAATCTTCCACGCCGTGCTCCACGCCAGGGTTCCGGAAGATTGCATCATTCACGCGCACCTGCGCCGTTGCGGCTGAATACATCATCGGAGGCGATGTGGCCATCGCGCAGAAGAATTTTTCTTTCGGCCAGCTCTGCCAGACCGGGATCATGGGTGACCAGCACCAGCGTGGTCCCTTCGCTGCGATTCAGCTCCAGCAGCAGCTCCATCACGCGCGCGCCGGTGACGGAATCGAGATTGCCCGTAGGCTCATCGGCCAGGATGACCGGCGGGCGCAGCATAAAAGCGCGCGCCAGCGCAACGCGTTGTTGTTCGCCACCGGAAAGCTGGACGGGATAATGATGGAGACGTTCGGCTAAACCCACCGAGGTAAGCAGCGACTCCGCGCGCGGACGGCCGTCATCGCTTGCATGCAGCTCGTGTGGTAACAGGACATTTTCCAGCGCGGTCAGCGTTGGAATCAGCTGATAGGACTGAAAAACGAATCCGAGTTTTGCGGCACGAATGCGCGCCAAGGCATCTTCGCCGTAACGGCTGATCTCTTCCCCATCGATCGAAACCGTCCCGCTGGTCGGCGTATCGAGCCCCGCGAGCAGTCCAAGCAACGTGCTTTTTCCGCTGCCGGAAGGTCCCATGATGACGGCGAACTGGCGCTGCGGAATGCTGAGGTCGATCCCCTTCAGGATGTCGAGCGCGGTCGAGCCCGAGCGCAGTGTCTTGGTCAGGCCGCGAACTTCAATCATGGCATTTTGGTCTGTCTGCATTTTGCTAGAGTCTAAAGAGATGATGTTGAAGTCCTCTTCGATGCTTCTTTCGTGTTCATTGGTGATGGCTGCATTGTTGACGGGATGCGGCCACTCGAAGTCTCAAGCTCAAACTCAGGTTTCATCATTAAGCACCGAGACGCCCGCGCCTCCTCAACCGCCTGCAAAAGATAACCGCCCCGTAATCGTAGCCTTTGGCGACAGTCTGACCGCAGGCTACGGAACGAACGCCGGAGAGAGCTACCCTGATTATCTACAACGCGACCTGAACGCGCGCGGGTATCGTTACCGTGTCGTGAATGAAGGCATCAGCGGCAACACTACAAAAGATGGCGTAGTGCGTGTGCAGACGGTTGTGGCCCTCCATCCGGCAGTGGTCATCGTAGCGTTTGGCGGCAACGATGGTCTGCGCGGCATTCCCATCGCCGATACGGAAACCAACCTGAAAACAATTCTTTCGGCGCTGCACGATGCGCATATCAAAATCATTCTGGGCGGAATTACCCTGCCCCCCAACTATGGCAAAGAGTACATCTCTAAATTCGATGCGGTGTATGCCGGGCTGGCGAAGACCTATCATGTGCCGCTGCTGCCGTTCATGTTGATGGATGTCTACGGCGTGCCCGGCGACATGCAGAACGATGAAACCCATGCCACATCCAGGGGAAATCAACAGGTAGCGAAGAATTTTCTTCCGCTGCTTCTGCCTTTGCTGCATAAATCCTGACCGCAGATAGAAACATGATTCAGCCCAGCACCACCATCGGCTGCATCAACGTGCCGGCAAGGCGACGGCCGATTGCAAACAGATCGTTTTGGTTGGTGAAGATTTTAATGTGCGGCGCGGCAGAATAATCCGGCAGGCAACACGCCATTCCATTGCGCAGATTCAACGCCGTCCCCTCACTCACCGTTACCGACGGCATCTGTGGCAGCAATTTGCGCGGATGCGGCATGCGGTCGAGCAATGAGCCTTCGCGTATCCACTCGCCGATCTGCTCCACCGTGGAAGATTTCTCCAGCGTAAATTCTCCAGCCTGAGCACGACATAGGCAGGCGAGATGCGCGCCGCAGCCTGCCTGCGTCCCAAGATCATGCGCAATGGAGCGAATATAGCCGCCGGAAGAAACTTCCACTTCAAAAGCAGCGTCCGGCGGTTCGTAGTCGAGAATTTTGAAGCTGCGAACATCGATCCGCACCGGGCGTAGTTCAACTGCCTTACCTTCACGCGCCAGCTTGTATGCGGGAACTCCATTCAACTTCTTCGCGGAAAATGGTGGCGGCATCTGCTCGATCGAACCGACAAATCGCGCAGCGTTTTCTTGAATTTTCGCAAGGTTCAAATCCGGCTCGACGCGGGGGCTAGTGGAATCGCCTTCGGCATCGTAGGTGTCGGTCGCAAAGCCGAAGCGGATCGTACCTGTGTAACGTTTTCCATCCTGCTTGAAAAACTGCGCCAGCCGGGTGAAGCGCCCCAGCAGCAGCGGCAGCACGCCGGTCGCCATAGGATCAAGCGTACCAAGGTGTCCGATCGAAGATTCACCGGTAAGCTTGCGAACCCGTGACACAACATCGTGCGAGGTGATGCCCGCCGGCTTGTTTACGATCAAAAGGCCATTCATGAGATTTGAAAACAATTATCGGCAGTTCTTAAATCCCGTTCTCTCCGCGGCCATGGGCCAGCGACAGAAATTCGTGACGCGTTTGATGCTCGCGAAATGCGCCGAGCATTGCGGATGTCACCGTCGAGGAATGCTGCTTTTCCACTCCGCGCATCATCATGCAAAGGTGACGCGCCTCAATCACGACGCCGACGCCGCGCGGCTCAATAGCTTCCTGGATGGAGTCGGCAATCTGCCGCGTTAGCCGCTCCTGCACCTGCAGGCGGCGGGCAAATACATCGACCAGGCGAGGAATTTTGCTGAGCCCGATGACCTTTCCGTTCGGAATATAGGCCACGTGGACCCTGCCGAAAAACGGCAGCATGTGATGCTCGCAGAGGGAAAATACCTCCACGTCTTTGACGATCACCATTTCGTCGTAATCGACCTCGAACAGCGCTTCGTGCAGAATCTTGCGGGGATCTTCGCGATAGCCTTTGGTCAAAAACTCCATCGATTTCTGCACGCGTTCCGGCGTGCGCAGCAGGCCATCGCGGGAGATATCTTCGCCGAAGCGGCCCAGCAACTCGCGATAGATTTCCTCCGTCGATATCTTTGACAGCGCATCCTCTGCCGGTTCTTTTACCAAGGCGGATTGGGTCATTGGAGTCCTTTCGTGGAGAAACTTTTCTATCCGGCGTATTCGAAAAAATTATTGCTGGTCTCTTCGACGCGAACTTTTTCCAGTTTCGCGTGAGGGAAACCTGATCCCACGAGATTGTAAATTTCCACGCACAGGTTTTCCGTCGTAGGAACCAGAGATTGGAACCAGGCATCCAAGTTTAGATTCGACTGATCGAAGCGCTCTACAATTTCGCGCTGCATAAAATTGTCCAGATCGCCGAGATTGCACACCATCCCTGTCACCGGATCCACCGAGCCGCTCATCGTGACTTCCACGGTGTAATTATGGCCGTGCCCGTGAGGATGGTTGCATTTCCCGTATACTGCGCGGTTTTGTTCCGACGAATACTCATCGCTGTGCAGACGATGCGAAGCGCTGAAATGATACCGGCGGGATAAATAAGCTTTCATCGCTCCCCGCAATAGTCGGCGAACAGGTCGGGCATTTCGTAGACACGAACCCGATGGAGTCGCGCGCCAGTCAGCTTCGGCTCCAGCCGCTTCCAAATGGCGACGGCAATATTCTCCGTCGTCGGCTGCATCGATTGAAATTCCGGAACTTCAAGATTGAGATGGCGATGATCGTAGGCCTGGATCACTTCGCGATCGATGATCTCCTTCAGCGCTTTCAGGTCGACAACAAATCCGGAGACAGGATCGATTTCGCCCGCGACGGTGACTTCCAGCGTGTAGTTATGTCCGTGACCATTGCGGTTGGCGCACTTGCCGAACACCCTTTCATTCTCCTGCTGCGACCATGCATCGTTGTAGTAATAATGGGCCGAGGAAAACTCCGCTTTGCGTGTCAGAAGCACCATAAACCCTAGCATATTGGATTCATGCGGCGAGTGTATGGTCGCATCGTTCCCGGCTCGGCATCGGATTATGCAGGATAGCTGCGGCCTTTCCATTGCACTGGCCTGTGGAAATGCTTGCCCATCCAGCTATCGAGCAACAGCCAGCCGAACAGCGGCAACGCCAGTGGAGACAGTACGGTATCGAACAATGAAAAATGGGCCTTCGATACCCGCGAGTAATGCACTCGCAACCGCCACGCCCACCATAACCCCACCGCCCAGATCACCGGAGCTCGGACGACGATCAGATACATATAGATGGCGAGTAGTGGAAGGCCGAAGAGCAGCGCGGCCTGGGCGAATTTCCATAGCCCGCGTGTCAGCGCGTCCGGAAACAGCTGCGCAAGACTTTTTCGCCAGACCTGAAACATCGCGCCAAATCTGCGGTACATGCGCGCGCTGATAGCGTCTGGCGCATAGCGGAAGCGCAAGCCCGCATGCGTCTGCTTTGCTCGTTGCGCCAGCTCAATGTCCTCAATCATGGAGCCGCGCACGGCTGCGTGGCCGCCGATGCGCCGGTACAAGCCGCACCCAATCAGCAGAAATTGTCCGTTGGCAGCCGCGACACGCGAGTCCGGCAAGTTGATGAGCCGCGGCGGATATTGCTGGGCCAGGTCGGCAAAAATCAGTGGCATCAGCGTGCGCTGCCAGAAGCCGTGCACCACCTGGCGCGGAGAATACGAAAGCATGGCCGCATGGTGGCGCTCCGCCTCATGCATGGCCCGCCGCAGATTGCCCGGTTCATGCACCGTATCCGCATCGGTGAACAGCAGCCACTTCCCTTGCGCCTGCTCGGCCGCGAACCAGGCCGCGTTCGCCTTTCCCGTCCAGCCATCTGGCAACGGCGGTGCTTGAAGCAAGGTAACGCCCGCGAATTCCATGGCAATACGGCGCGTGTCGTCAGTCGAGTCGTCGTCGATGACAAACAGCTCCCAGTCGCTGCCGAGTAGAAAGCCTTCTTCACTTTGCCGAACGAGAGAAGCGAGGCAGGCGCGGATCGACTCAGCCTCATTCCGCGCAGGCACGATGACCGACAGCAGCTTTGCTGACTGCTCTTCGATGCCAATTCCGTGATTTATTTCCTGCCCCATGCAACAAATTCGTATCATAGAACGAATGGAAAACGTGAGACGCTTTGCCGGGATCGCAACGATTTGTATCTGCGTTTTGCTGAGCGCTGGGTGCGACCGCGGCCAGCGCCCACAGGAGTTGGGGAAAGTTGCGCCGGCCTTTACCATTCACGATGGCGCGCAAACTGTCAGCCTAAGCCAGTATCGGGGCCGCATCGTGCTGGTGAATTTCTGGGCTAGCTGGTGCGCGCCCTGCGTGGATGAGCTTCCATCCCTGCTGGCTCTGCATCATCGTTTGCCGGGCCTCGCAATCCTTGGCGTCAGCATCGACAGCGACCCGCAGGCATATCGAAACTTTCTGGCACAGTATCGCATCGACTTCCCCACCATCCGCGATCCATCCGAGGACACGATGCATCGCTACGGCACCGTGCAGATTCCGGAAAGCTATCTGATCGATGGCTCTGGACACATCGTTCGCAAATATGTCAGCGAGCAGGACTGGACCAGCCCGGAGATTCTGGAGACGCTCACCTCCATGCTGAAAGCGAAAAATTGATACGCGACCATTTATCATTTCTCCATGACGACGAACATCGACGTGCAGTTTCGTTACGCACAACATCCCGCGGAAGCCACCATGCGGGCCGTGGCCGATCTTTACGATGTGTACGGCATTCGCCGCGTGCGGCTGAATCAGCCGGAGCGCTCCGTACTGGTGGAGTATGACGCCACGCGACTCGGCGTCGCCAACGTTTTTCAGCTGTTGCGCCGCGCCGGGCTTTCGGTGACGGAGCAGATTTCCGCATTTCCGCCGTCCGCTCCGCCGGAAGAAAAAGCCGACGAAAACGAGACCCCCGCAGCCTAAAAAATTTGCACCGGAGCACACCTCCTGCTAACTTTAAAACTGCAGCTTTTTACAAGCAGGAACCGCCAGGTTCCATAGTGCGCCCCTAGCTCAGTTGGATAGAGCGTCTGGCTACGAACCAGAAGGCCGGGAGTTCGAATCTCTCGGGGCGCACCATTTCCATGTTCGGCCTTCCCCTCAGCGTGACTTTTGACGGAATCGTGTCCTCATTGACGAGGCCGCTGCCAAGGAAGAATTTAACGATTGTGAGAGAGAGAAGAGACGAAAAATTATCCTTTCTCATATTCAGCAGAACACGATTATGAATTGACGACCAATTTAGTCCGATTTAGAATCAGGACTGTTGTGGTCCTCTTTTCAGCATTTGCAAAGATTTGGAAGTTTGAGAGCATCGACTTTATGTTGCAGGCGTTTGTCATCACTTTGCGGGAGGGCGTTGAGGCGGCGCTGATCGTCGGCATCGTCTTTGCCTACCTGAACAAAGTTGGTCGTCCGGAACTGAAGCGCACCGTCATCCAGGCAGTGGTCGCCGCGGTCGTCGGCAGCGTGCTGGCTGCGGTAGCGCTTTCGCGCCTGCCGTTCTTCAATGAGGACTTCTTTGAAGGCATCGTCATGTTGGTGGCGGCGTTCTTCGTCATCAGCATGATCTGGTTCATGCAGCGCACCGCAAAGGCGCTCAAAGGCAAGATCGAACATAAAGTGGGCTCTCTGGTAAGTAACAGCTCCCGCACCGGGCTGTTTCTTTTTGTGTTCCTGATGGTGTTTCGTGAAGGAGTGGAGACCGTGCTGATTTTGTCAGCGGTTTCGTTGAACTCAAGCGACCTGATGAGCTTCTTCGGCACCCTGGCCGGTATCTCTCTGGCTGTCATCTTCGGCTTCATGTTCGTCAAGGGCAGCGTGCGCATCAACATCCAGCGCTTCTTCCACGTCACCTCAGTAATCCTTTATTTCGTTGCTTTCCAGTTGATAGTTTCAGGGCTACATGAACTTTCGGAATTCGGAATTCTGCCCTCCAGCCGGTTGGAAATGAAGATCGTCGGGCCAATCGTGAGCAATGAAGTTTTCTTTTTTGTCACGATTCTGGCGCTGGCGGGGCTGATGGTGCTGTTCGAATATCGCAAGCGGATGAGTGCGAACGTTCTCCACGCCGATGCCAACCTCGCAGAACGCCGCAAGGCTGCTTCGGTTGCACGGCGCGAACGCTTCTGGATGGCCGCGGTCTACACCTGCAGCTTCATCTTTATTTTCCTGGTGACGGCGCAGTTTATCTATGCAATGAGCACGACGGCACTCTCGCCCGCGGCTCCCGTAACCCTGACCGGAAATCAGGTAACGGTTCCCGTCGCGCAGATTCAGGATGATTCGCTGCATCGCTACGTGGTCAACGTGAACGGGACGAACGTGCGCTTTCTGCTCTACCGCAAATCGGATGGGAAAATCGTTTCCGTCGCCGACGCCTGCACCATCTGCGGTCCAGTGGGTTTTTACAAGAGCGGTAACAACATCATCTGCAAGCTGTGCGCTTCGCCGGTGAATGCGCAATCGCTCGGAATGGCCGGCGGCTGCAATCCAATTCCGCTGAAATCCGAAACCGCGGGCGGATTTGTCATCATCCAGGCAAAGGCGCTCGTAGCCATGGCGCCCACGTTCGCGAAATCCTAACCCGCACCGCCAAGTGAGCAGGAAGAAAACGCGCCTATGCTACCCCGTCTGATCATAGAGAGTTTTCTGCGGCAGCGGCGGCGAAAGCTGCTGGCCTGCTTAGCCATTCTGCTGGGCGCGACAGCGGTCACTGCCATGCTCGCCATCGGCGCCAGCGTGGGTGACAAAATGAATCGCGAGCTGTCGGCCTATGGCGCGAACATCGTCGTCTATCCCGCCGCGGACACGCTGGATGTGCAGGTGGGCGGCATCAACATCCGCCCTGCGACCGCGGGCAGCTATCTGAACGAAGCCGACCTGGTCCGAATCAAAAAGATTTTCTGGCGCAACAACGTCGAAGATATTTCTCCCGAGCTGCCCCTGAACGTTACCGTAAAAACCGCGAGCGGCGAGCAACAAGTCCCCGCGGTCGGCTACTGGTTCCATCACATTCTGCGCTCCGGCGACGATTCCTGGACCATGGGCGCAACAGCGCTGCATCCCTGGTGGAAAATCGAGGGCGCATGGCCGCGTGACGGATCACGGAATGAAATCGTTATCGGCAGCGAGTTGGCGCGCACATTGCATGTTCGCGTCGGTGACACAATGCAAGTAGACAATACGCCAGTGCGGGTTGCCGGAATGATTGCAAGTGGCGATGCCAGCGAGCACACGCTGCTGGTCCCGTTGGCGCTGGCGCAACAGTGGCTGGGACGTCCAGACGCTGTTCGGCGCGTGTACGTCAGTGCGTTGACCAAGCCGGAAGACACACTGGCACGCAAGAATCCATCAACGCTTTCTCCTAAGCTGCGCGATCGCTGGTACTGCTCTCCCTACGCGAATTCGATCGCGTATCAGATTGAGGAAACTCTGCCGCACACGCGCGCGGAGCAAATTCGCCGCATTGCGCAGGGCGAAAGCACAATTCTGTCGCGCATCTCAGGCTTCATGTGGCTGGTGGCCCTCGCGGCTCTGTTTGCTGCGGGCCTCGCAGTAGCGGCATCCATGACGACAGCAATCGTGGAACGCCGCCAGGAGATTGGACTTATGCGCGCGCTCGGCGCGACACGCGGCGTCATCGCGGCGCTGTTCTTCGCGGAGATTACCGTGCTGGCAATTTTGGGTGGTCTGTTGGGCTATCTGCTCGGATCGCTCCTTGCAGGCCGCATCGGGCAACAGGTCTTCGGCAGCGGCATCGGATTCAATCCCACAATTTTGCCCGCGACATTGTTGTTGGCGATCCTCGTTTCGCTCGCCGGCAGCGCGCCTTCCGTATGGCGCGCAATGCAGATGGAGCCAGCCCGGATATTGCGGGAGGAAGCATGAAGGCTGGCCTTTCGCTGCCGCTGCTGCTGCGGCGGTCGCTGGTACATCGGCGCAGCCGCACTGTGGCCGAACTGGTTGCGCTGACGGTGAGCGCAGCGGTGGCCACGGCACTGCTCACCCTCTATGCTTCGCTCGACATGAAACTACATCATCAGTTTCGTGCCTTCGGCGCGAACATTGTGGTGACTTCGAAAAACAATGGCGCGTCCATGCCCTCTACCCTGCCGCCCAACGCGCTGGCCATTGCTCGTCAAGCGGCCGGCTTAGACGCCCGCGTGGTTCCCTTTGCCTATGCCGTGGCGCAGACACAGGCGGGCACGTCAATTGTCGTTGCCGGGACAGATTTCCGCGGCGTGCGGGCAATGAATTCCTGGTGGCAGGTGAGCCAATGGCCGCCGCAACAATCCGCTACTCCCATCCAGGCACTCACTGGGGTTCGAGCAGAAAAAGCGCTCGGCACTCCCAGCTTCCCTCTCACTTACAACGGCAAAACCGTGCAGTTCGAAACCGCAGGCACGCTGCAAACCGGCGATGCCGAGGACAGCCGCGTCTATCTTCCATTAGATGCATTCGAGACATGGACCGGCGTCTCGCCGACGACGCTGGAAATTCAAGCTGCCGGCAATACAGCGCAAATCCAGGCCGTGCTGCAGCAGTTGCGGCAGGCTTTGCCGACTGCGGATGTCCACGCCGTGCACCAACTGGTCGACGCCGAAGCGAACGTCGTTTCGCGAACGCGCTCGCTGATGCTCAGTTCTCTGCTGCTGATCTCGCTCACCGTCGCTATCTGCGTGCTGGCTACGCTGACCGCTTCTGTGTTCGAACGCCGCCGCGACTTTGCAGTGATGAAAGCCCTGGGCGCAACGCAGCACCAGGTCGGATTGTTATTTCTCGTCGAGGCAATTGCGCTGGCCGTAGCGGGGATGTTCTGCGGCTACATTCTCGGTTGCGGAATCGCATATCTGATTGGAGAATGGAATTTCCATACGACAGTTTTTCCGGTGTGGCAGATTATTCCCCAGGTTGCAATTCTCAACCTGATCGTCGCGATACTGGCGGCTGCGGTTCCCATGCGCGTATTACGGCGGCTGGAACCAGCCACGCTGCTGCGCGGAGAGTAATGCTGCCGATTTCTTTCTCGAATTCGATGACAAATCTATCCGACACGGCACGCACTATTTTTCATCAGGCACTCACTGATTGCAGCATCGAGCAAGCCCTGGCACGGCACGTGTGTGTACAGGATGCCCAGTTGTACCTTGACGGAGAAGGCATCGACCTCAGTGCGCTGCATCATATCCGGATCGTCGCTGCCGGGAAGGCTGCGAATCCGATGCTGTCGGCGTTGTTGCGCAGGCTTCCGCCGCTTCCACACTGCACCGTTACCGGAGTGGTCATCGCGCCGGAGATTCCGCCCGAGACCCTTGCCGGGTTTCAATTCTTTCGCGGCGGCCATCCGCTGCCGGATGAACAGTCCTTTGCCGGTGCCCGCGCGGCGCTCGAAATGGCACATGCCGCGGCAACCGAGGCCGAGCACACACTCTGTCTTTTTCTAATTAGCGGCGGAGCCTCCGCCATGATGGAGTTGCCGCTCGATCCATCCATCACTATCGAAGAAACCGCGGCATTTCATCTCGCCCTGGTCGCGAGCGGTGCTCCGATTGCCGAGATGAATTGCGTCCGCAAACACTTCTCAGCGATAAAAGGGGGTCGCCTCGCGCAGGCCGCACAAGCGGCACTCTGCCGTTCATTGCTCATCTCCGACGTGCCGAAAGACCGCCGCGATGCCCTCGCTTCCGGCCCCACTGTTCCGGATTCGACGACCGTCGAGGAGTGCCGCGAAATCCTTATGCGCCATCATCTGCTGCCACGATTCCCCGCCACGGTCCGGCGTTTTTTTGAATCATCGGCGCTGCCGGAGACTTCCAAAAAATCGCAGCTCACAGCGGTGACGTGCACACTGCTCGATTCGGAAAACCTGGCCGAAACCGCCTCCCAGCGAGCTCAAGCGCTCGGTTATACCGCAATCGTCGACAACAGCTGCGACGAATGGGACTATCGAGAGGCCGCGCAATATCTGCTGGATCGTTTGCGAAACTTGCAGCGCGAGCACGAGCGTGTCTGCCTGATCTCTGCCGGCGAAGTGACCGTCAGTTTGCCCGCAAACAGTGCCGGCATCGGCGGACGCAACCAGCAATTCGCGCTTTACGCAGCCACGCTGTTGTCTCCATCTGATGGAGCCGTCGCGATCCTCTCCGTCGGCTCCGATGGAATCGACGGCAACAGCCCCGCAGCCGGAGCCGTGATCGACGAGGAAACCGTTGCTGAACCGGCGGATCGCAATGCGTCTCTCCAGGCGCTGGCCGGATTCAACGCACATCCATTTCTAACGACGCACAACGCTACCCTCGTCACCGGGCCTTCGGGGAACAATCTGCGAGACCTGCGGATTCTTTTGTCAGAGTGCACACCGTAAGTTCTTCCGTCGCTCGCTCCGCAATTCCATAAATCATAGATTTCAATTTACAATTGTGGATAAATAAGGATTTACGGGCCAGCCACCACTCCCGAAACGCCGATTAGACAAGCGATTGCATCAACATGGCTGCCATAGATCATCGGATTCCATCATGGCACGCAAGTTGCACCATTAGCTAGTCGGCCACATGGGTGTGCCTCTTCGTGGCCCACGGTATTCACGTAGCAAGATTCGTTTTGAAACGCCCAGGACCATGCCACGGAACATCCCATTCCGAATCGCCGCCATCGTTCTGGCCGTCCTGACCCTTACCGCTATCGTCTTCGCGTCCATCAATTACACCCACGAAAATGACTTTCAACTGCCCACCGATGGAGTCTGGTGGGCGGAAGCCACTGGCGGCCTCGTCGCCCAGAAAGTATTGCCCGCCAGTCCCGGCGAGCGCGCCGGCATTGAACGCGGCGACCTGCTCCGCGCCGTCAATGACCACCCCACGCTTCGCATTGCGTCGCTACAGCGGCAGATTTTCAGCACCGGCATCTACAGCAAAGCGACCTATTCCGTCAGCCGCGGCGGCATTCGCCTGGAAATCCCGGTCATCCTGGTGCCAACAGATCGCGGCATCAATTACGGCCTGCGCCTCATCGCGCTCGTCTACCTGCTCATCGGCCTCTACATTCTTTTCCGAAGATGGACCGCGCCGCGCTCCGTTCATTTTTATATTTTCTGCCTCTGCTCGTTCGTCCTTTACGCGTTCCATTACACCGGTAAGCTGAACCCTTTTGACTGGATTGTTTTCTGGGGAAATGTTCTGGCCAGCGCGGCCCAGCCGGCGCTGTTTCTACATTTCGCCTTCACCTTCCCGGAGCCGAATCCCACCATGCGCCGCCGGCGGCTGGCGTGGTTGCTCTATGTTCCCGGCATTGCGCTGGTCGGTTTGTTTGTCGCGGCGTTCCGGTTGTGGGCGGCAACGGAACTGTTGCTGCATCGCTTGAACCAGGTTGCGGTGGGATACATGGCCGTTTATTATGTCGCGGCCGCTTTGGTTTTTTTCGTGAATTACCGGCGCGCGGACAATCCCCTGACCCGCCAGCAACTGAAGTGGCTGACGCGTGGCACATTGCTGGCGGTGGTGCCCTTCACCGTTCTCTACGCCATCCCTTATCTGGTTTCCGGCCCTTCCGCGGCCAGCTTAATCAGCCAGGTTGGCGTGCTGTGCCTGGTATTTCTGCCGCTCACCTTTAGCTATGCCATCGTTCGCTATCGGCTGATGGATGTCGATCTGATCTTCAAGCGCGGCGTCACCTATACGCTGGCCACCGGAGCGCTGGTCGCGTTTTATTTCGGCGCGGTAGCGTTCGCGGGAGAAGTCGTGCACACGAAACTGCCCGCTGCCGGAGGCTGGGGACTTGCCGCCGCCATCATCGTCGCCGCCCTGGTCTTCGATCCCATGAAGCGGGCCATTCAGGACCGCGTGGATCGAGTCTTCGACCGCAAGCGCCTGGATTCGCGCGCCACCTTGATCGAATTTGCCCGCAGCCTGAATTCGCAAACCGATCTGCGAGCGCTGCTGGGCGCGCTGGTCGACCGGCTGCCGCGCATCCTGCAGGTGGCGCGGATAGGCGTATTTCTCGATGAAGAAGGCAGCGGCGTGCGTCATTACCGGCTCGCGGCCAGCCACGGAATTCCCGCCACCGTGCAGAGCTTTGCGGAAAACCTCGATACTGGGTTTCTTCGCTTCGACGGGCTCGGCGACGGTTCGCACATTTTTTTCGAGAGTACACAGAATGCCCCACATCTACTGGAATCGCAACGTCGCGCGGTTCAACTCCTCGACCTCAACTACTATCTGCCCTGCCTGGTGCAGCAGCGGAGCATCGCCGTGCTCGGCCTGGGCCGCACCACCAATGGCGATTTTCTGTCGAGCGAAGATGTCGAGCTGCTCGAAACTCTTGCCAGCTATGTCGGCATCGCCATCCAGAATGCGCGCCTCTACGCGCGCCTGGAAGAAAAGATTGCCGAGTACGAGCAGCTGAAAGAATTCAACGAAAATATCGTGGAGTCGATCAATATCGGCATCCTGGCCGTCGATCTCGACGATCGCATCGACAGCTGGAACGCCCAGATGGAATCGATGTACGCCGTTGAACGCACAGAGGCCCTCGGATCTCCGCTGGCCAATCTGTTCCCGCCGGATTTCATGGTCGAATATGAGCGCGTCAAAAACGACACCGGCGTTCATAACCTGTACAAATTTCATCTGGCGACACGCGCCGGCGAAATCCGCATCGCCAACATCACCATCGCGCCCCTGGTCGACAAGGACTTCACCGCGGTCGGACGCGTCATCCTGGTCGGCGACATCACCGACCGCGTGCAGTTGGAAAGCCAGTTGATGCAGGCCGACAAGCTATCGTCGATTGGCCTTCTGGCCGCCGGCGTCGCCCATGAAGTGAACACGCCTCTCGCCGTCATCTCTTCCTACACGCAGATGCTGGCCAAGCAGATTCGCGGCGATGAGCGCGTCGCGCCATTGCTCGACAAGATCACCCAGCAGACATTCCGTGCCTCGGAAATCGTCAACAGCCTGCTGAATTTTTCCCGCACCAGCACCATAGAATTCAAGGCCATTAGCATCAATCATGTGCTCGAAGAAACGCTGGCGCTGCTCGAGCACCAATTCCGTACCGCGAATATCTCTGTCGATCTTCTGCTGCAACCTGACCTGCCGGAGATTTTGGGAAACATGGGCAAGCTGCAACAGGTGTTCTTGAATCTATTCCTGAACGCCAAGGACGCCATGGCCGGCGGCGGCGTGCTGCGCATTTCGACCGTGGCCAACGGCCATGTTGAAGTCGTCATCGGCGACACCGGCTCCGGCATTGCCGCGGAGAATCTGCGCCGCATCTACGATCCGTTTTTCACCACCAAGGCCGCGGTTGCAGAAGGCCGTCGCCGCGGCACTGGGCTGGGGCTGTCGGTCAGCTACGGCATCATTCAGGAGCACGCCGGCAAGATCCAGGTGGAAAGCAAAGAAGGCCATGGGACCACATTCCACCTTGAATTTCCCATGTTAAGGAAGCCCGTTCATGCCTGATGTCGTCGTATCCGCCGCCAAGTCGACCAACTCCGAAGCCGCCGCTCTGCGGCCCCGCGTGCTCATCATCGATGACGAAGCCGCCATCCGCGAGTCGCTCGAAATTCTGCTGGAGCTGGAAGGCTTTGTCGTGGAAGTCGCGCCCGATGGTGAAAAGGGTTTGCAGGTTCTCGAAGATTCCGTTTTCGATCTCGTCCTGCTCGATCTGGCGCTGCCGGGTCAGAGCGGATTTGAAATTCTGCAGGCGATCCGCGCCCGTCACGCCAATCTTCCCGTGGTCATGATCACCGCCTACGGAACCGTCCAGAACGTTGTCGAAGCCATGCACCACGGCGCCAATAATTTTGTTCAGAAGCCGTGGGACAATGAAAAGCTTTTAGCCGACATTCGCGCCGCCATCGGCCAGCATCGCGCGGAAACGGAAAATGTACATCTAAAGCGCGCACTGAAACAGCGCTACAGCTTTGAAAACATCATCGGTAAAAGCGACACGATGCAGACTGTGCTCGACCTCGTCGGCCAGGTCGCTCCCAGCCGCTCCACCGTTCTGGTGCAGGGGGAAAGCGGCACCGGCAAGGAGCTGATCGCGAAAGCGATCCATCTTCATTCCCCGCGCCGCGACAAGCCATTCGTTCCTGTCCACACTGGCGCTGTGCCTGCGGACCTGCTCGAAAGCACGCTGTTCGGCCACGTCAAAGGCGCATTCACTTCCGCCGTCGCCTCGAAAAAAGGCCTCTTTGAAGTGGCCAACGGCGGCACGCTGTTTTTGGATGAAATCGGCACCATGGCATTCGACACCCAGGCCAAGCTGCTGCGCGTACTGCAGGACCGCAAATTCATGCTGGTCGGCGGCGTGCAGGAAGTTCAGGTCGATGTGCGCATCGTCGCCGCCACCAATGCCGATCTTCGTCTCGCCGTCCGCGAAGGCCGCTTCCGCGAAGACCTTTATTATCGGCTGAATGTCATCACGATTGAGCTGCCGCCGCTGCGCAACCGCCGCGAAGATATTCCGCTGCTGACCGCGCATTGCCTGAAACGGTTCTGCGAAGAAAATCAGCTTCCCTTGCGCACCATTTCTCCCGATACCATGCGCCTGCTGCTCGATTATTCCTGGCCCGGCAATGTGCGGGAGTTAGAGAACGTTGTCGAGCGCTGCGTTGTTTTATCGACGGAGCAGACAATCCAGAAAGACCTGCTGCCCGACCACTTGACCGGCCGCAATTACGCCGCCAGCCTGATGGAGCACAGTCCCAACGCATCGCTGTTTGAAATTATGGAAGAGATTGAAAAGCGCGTGATCACCGATCGCCTGGAAACCTGCAACTGGAACCAGACCGACGCCGCCGAAGCCTTTCGCGTACCCCTCTCCACGCTAAACCAGAAGATCAAGCGCCTGAACATCGAGATTCGCAAGAAACCGCGCGAGTAGCTCTCTAATTGAACCGCGCTATACTGCGCGGAGCCCCTGATCTAAATCGGCCACGATATCTTCCACATCTTCAATCCCAACGGAGATGCGAACCAGCCCATCCGTAATGCCCAGCTTACGCCGGCCCTCTTCTCCGATTGCTGCATGAGTCATGGTCGCCGGATGCGAGATCAGTGTCTCCACGCCGCCCAGCGATTCCGCCAGCGAGCAAAGCTGCACAGATTTCAGCAACCGATTGGCAGCGTCGAGCGATCCCAGTTCAAAGCTGATCATCGAGCCGAAGCCGGACATCTGCCGCTTCGCCAGCTCATATTGTGGATGGTCGGGCAACCCGGGATAGAACACTTTCTGCACTTTTCCCTGCTGCACCAGCCATTCTGCAACCTCACGTCCATTGGCATCATGCTGCCGCATCCGCACGGCCAGCGTCTTCACGCCGCGTAACAGCAGCCAGCATTCGAACGGCGACAGAATTCCGCCGGTGCATTTCTGCACAAATTGAAATGTCTCCGCATGCTGCGGTTTCGTGCCGACCAGCACTCCTCCCAGCCCGTCAGAATGCCCGTTCAGAAATTTTGTTGTCGAGTGCATCACCAGGTCGGCGCCAAATTCAATGGGCCGCTGGAAGTACGGCGACATAAAGGTATTGTCGACGCTCAATTCGACACCGTGACGGTGACAAATATCCGCAACCGCGCGAATATCGGTCAGCGCCATCATGGGATTCGTCGGCGTTTCAATATGCACCAGCTTTGTGCTGGGGCGGATAGCACGGCCGACATTCTCAGCGCTCGACGTATCGACGTAGGTAAATTCCAACCCATAGTTCACCAGCACCTGGTTGAACAGTCGCGTCGTGCCGCCATACATGTTGTCGCTGCACACGATATGGTCGCCGGTTTTCATCATCGTGCAGAGCGCAGTGATAGCCGCCATGCCGCTGCCAAACACATGCGCGGACGTCCCGCCTTCGAGCGATGCAAAGTTTTCTTCAAGCGCCGTCCGCGTCGGATTGGAGACACGGGAATACTCATAGCCCTTATGCTTGCCGATCTCTTCCTGCACATAGGTCGAGCTGGCGTAAATGGGCACATTCACCGCGCCGGTCGTAGGGTCCGCCGGTTGCCCGTCGTGAATTGCGCGCGTAGAAAAGCCGTTCTTCTTTTCAGCCATCAATCGTCCTTAACTTTTTCGCAGAATAGCGGCAAGCCGATCAGCAGCCGCCTTCAAAGATTTTCTTCGAGAGATAGCGCTCGGCGGAGTCGGGAATGATCGTCACGATACGCTGCCCGGGCCGCATAGTGCGCGCCTGTTCCATTGCTGCAAAGACATTTGCGCCCGCGCTGGAGCCGCCCAGTACGCCTTCTTCCAGCGCCAGCCGCTTCACCATTCCAAAAGCATCGCAGTCGGCCACACGCACAATCGCGTCGCATACCGTGGCGTCGAATGTCTTCGGAATAAAGCTGACGCCAATCCCTTCGATACGGTGCTTGCCCGCCGGACCGCCCTGCAACACTGATCCTTCCGTCTCCACTGCGATCGTCCATACATCGCCCAATTCCTGTTTCAGCCGGCGGGAAACTCCGCTGAACGTTCCACCCGTACCGACGCCGGCGACAAATGCATCGATACGGCCTTCCATCTGATCGAGAATTTCCTGCGCTGTCGTGTGGAAATGAAACTCCGGATTGGCAGGATTGTCGAACTGCCGCGCCATCCATCCGCCAGGAATCGACCGCGCCAGATCAAGCGCACGACGGATTGCGCCCGACATGCCTTCCTCCTCCGGCGTGCGTTCGACCGTCGCGCCAAAGCCGCGCATCAACATGCATTTTTCTTCCGCGAATCCCTCCGGCACAAACAGCACTACCTTATATCCGCGGCGCACGCCGATGAAGGCCAGCCCCACGCCTGTATTGCCCGCCGTAGCTTCCACAACCGTGCCGCCGGGCTGCAACACACCGCGCTGCTCCGCGTCAAGAATCATTCCCAATGCGGCGCGATCCTTGATGCTTCCACCGGGATTGAGAAATTCCAGCTTGGCATAAACGGCTGCGCCATCCGGCGGCGAAATGCGCCCCAGATGCACGATCGGTGTGTTGCCAACCAATTCCATCGTGTCGGCTGCGATGGGGCGTAACGCGGTGGGTTTCAGGGGAGTTCTTAGGCTTGTAGTATTCATTCGCGGCTTCCTGGCTTGAGCTGTTTTCCTATAGTTGTAGGCCGAAGCGAGATCTCGGCGCCGTTTTTCTCCAAGAAAAACGGCGCTTCGACAATATCTTTACTGCATAGGAATAGGAAAACAGCTCTAAACCGTTAAGTTTAACAGGATGTGCCGCCCCTCAAAAACCTACGAAATGAGATACGGTCGCGGTCCGGCGCATACTGCCCGGCACAATCGAAAGCCTTCTCAACCTACGCCTTCCAAACCCACTCATGCCGATCGCCCCCTCCCACTGTTCCGCGATCACTGCGATCAAGCAGCCGTCCGGATGCGCGCCGCCGCAGCGAGGACTGCGCCAGCAACGCCAGCAGAAAACAGACAAACAGCAATCCCAGCGCACCCACCCACGGGAAGGCGGCCAGTTCGACCGACAGAAAATTCCACAGCGAAAGTTTGCCGGCGTGATGGAGTGAATTTCTCAGCCGGTGAGACGAGAACAAATTCCCTCGAAGAATACTGACCGACTGCGCGATTGCGCTGGAAGTTGCGTTCTCACTCGCAACCGTCCGCGCGCGGACAATTGCTGAGGAAAAGCTCTGCGCATTTCCCTCTGGCGAAATCATCCCCAGCCCGCCCAGCGCCAGCAATAGCAGCAGCATCGAAGCCGGCGCGGTCGCCGCAGGCTTCCTGCGCCGGGCAGGCCGAAATGGATGCAGCGTGAACAAGCTGCGAGCTGCCTGTCCAATCCCCCTGGCGGAAAGTTTCACAATCAGCCCAAAGCTGCGCCACAGACTATCGTGAGTGGTGTTTTCGGCCCAGTTCAGCCATGCATTGGCGCGGGAAAATAATACGCCGACCAGCTTTCTTTCCTGTGCGATCGATAGCTCCTGGAACTGCACCCGCACCACCCGCCCTCCACCGCCCACGATCCGCGCGGGCAACGAAACATTCGTCCCGGAAGGCTGCGGCAGAACCACCTGCACCTCCACGCCTCCCGACGGCGGCAGATAATCGTCAAGATGAATCGCCGAGCCGCCGGCGGAAAGATCGACCGTGCTGCCTTCGTACGCGCTGCCATCCGGCAACACAATCCAGGCCAGCGTGCGCATGGCGATACGGATCGACGAACGCCGCTGCTGCGACTCATGGGCCACGCCAATCACCACGCCCACGATCACGATGCTCAGCAGGTCCCACAGCGCATTGATCAGCACCGTGCCCGGATGCATGCGGTCGAGATAGAAAATCCGCACCGGCACCATCGCCAGCCCCAGCAGGTTGAAGAACAGCAGGATGAAAAATGGCCGCGCCATGTGCAGGTCGAAATACGACTCCTCGACAATGCCGCCCTTATTGGTCACATCGAGCTTGCCTCTCTTCGGGTTGACAAGCGCCAGCAGCGTCGGCAGCAAAATATACGGCGCCAGCACCGCCTCATACACTTCGTTCCAGAAGGAGTGGCGATGCTCGCCCTGAATGCGCGAGTTCGTAATCTGCGCCAGCAGCAGGTGCGGCGTGGCAAAGGCAAGGATCAAACCCCAGGAACCCGGCAACACTTTATAACCGAACAGCAGATAGACCAGCGGAGCCGTCAGGAAAATCAACCGCGGCAGCGCATAAAAAAAATGCACCATCGCGTTGAAGTAGCAAAGGCGCTGCGCCCAGCTCAGCTTTCGCGCCATCAACGGATTGTCGCGCCGCAAAATCTGGATCATTCCCCGCGCCCGGCGGATACGCTGTTTTACATGGCTCGATAGCCGCTCCGTAGCCAGCCCAGCGGCTTGCGGCGTATTCAGATACGCCGTGTTCCAACCCGCCATCTGCATACGCAGAGAGGTGTGCACTTCTTCTGTAACTGTCTCGGCGGCAATTCCCCCGGCTTCGTCCAGCGCCTCGCGGCGAATCACTGCGCAGGAGCCGCAGAAGAAGCTCGCATTCCAGAAATCGTTGCAGACCTGGACAATGCCATAGAACAGCTGGCTTTCATTCGGCACTTCGCGATGCTGCTTCAGGTTGCGCGCAAACGGGTCCGGCGAATAGAAATGGTGCGGTGTCTGCACCAGCGCCATTTTCCGGTCGCGGAAAAACCATCCCATTGTGAACTGTAGAAAGCTGCGCACCGGCACGTGATCGCAGTCGAAGATCGCCACATACGGCGAATGCGCGCCCAGCAGCGCATGATTGATGTTGCCGGCCTTGGCGCCCTTATTGTCGGCGCGCGCCACATAGGCAACGCCGGCACGCTCGGCAAACGCGCGAAACTCCTGCCGTTGCCCATCGTCCAGCAGAAAAATGTGCAGCTTCTCCGGCGGCCAGTCCATGTTCATCGCCGCCAGCACGGTATAGCGCACCAGCTCCAGCGGCTCATTGTAGGTCGGAATCAGAACGTCGACATCTGGCCATAACTCCAACTCATCCGGCATGGCCACGGGCTTCCGCTTCAGCGGGTACGCCATCTGAAAATATCCCAGGTACAGGATGATCATGGTGTACAGCTCGGCCAGCGCCAGCGCGGACATGAAAAAGATGTCGAGAGGCCTGCGCTCCGGAGACGGATACCGGAAGAATTCGATCAATGTGCCGTAGCGCCAGACCGCGTAGCGGAAGGTGGCGAAGGAAGACAGCAGCATCATCGTCAGCGTGGTTACATGCGACCGCGAAGCCACATCGACCCACAGGGCCATGCCAACCAGGCACCCGCCAAACACCCACTGCTGGGCTGCCGTCAGCGGCAGCACTCCTGCGACCGCCAGGATGCCCAGGCATCCGAGCAGCAGGAAAAGTTCCGCCGGACCAGCGATCCATCGCTGCGGCTTGCCGGAGCTACTGCTAAACCGGGCCATCTATCTAGTTCACCGGCTGCCCGTCGCGCGCTCGACCAGCACCGGCCGCATCTCCGCTGGCTCGACAATCCGTCGCGGAGCTTCAAAGCCAGAGGAAATTCGACTCGGTCGCAAGTCTGGGGCAGACAGGTCGTCGGGAAGTTGAAATTCCCGGTATCGTAGATTTTCCACGTCCAGCCAATCGAACAGTTCCGCCACATCGCGCGGATTGGCGACCGGCCGATCCGTCACGATCTGCAACGAAGCCGATGTGCATTCAAACGGAGGAGGACAAGCCATAGTTCTCACACTCACGGAAACATCAAGACAAAGTCCGGCAACGTATTTCGATCACTATTTTCGGGTCTTCTTTGTCCTTATATCGGCGAACGGAGAAAAAACTTCATTGCTGCAAGGGGAGACAATGTTCGGTCCGGCGGACGCGTGCGCCCGCCGGATATCTGTGGAACGTACAGGCGGCAGCTTACGGATTGTTCGCCTGTAAAACTCTTTCCGGTTTGCCGGCTGTTCGCACGGCATGGTCTTCCCGCGCGGCGCCGCCGTCCCGCAGCTCCGCTCCCGGCTGCGGCTCCTGGTACACTTCCGACCACCACGCCAGAATTTCCGTCTGGTTCACCTGGCCCACCATGTGATCCTCATCCCAGATCGTAGCCAGAACTGTTGTGTATGGCGACAGGCTGGAATCGATGTCCACGGGATAATACCGCGTGCCCACGAACGAAACCTCTTTCAGCGTCTTCAGGATGAATTTATAAACTCGGCGCGTCATCGAAACACTCCTCGTTGCTCTTCAGTAGGTCGAACGAGTGGAAGACTGCGAGGAACCCGCTTCGCGCCGCACCCGGCCCAGGCGCGGAAAGACGGATTTCAATCCTCGAAACGAAATTTCTTGCGCGTACCGGCAGGAAAATATCTGCCATAAATCCGGTGAGAAAAATCTCTATCAATTATCAAGAGCCGGCAAAAACAACACACGGGTGCAAACCGCCTGCGAGGACGGGAAATTACAGTAAGAGAGTTTGGAAACTGCAACGAGAGTAGCAAATATTCATCGCTCTGTGAACAGAATTATTTTCGTTTTTCAGCGCTGTATCCAGACGTACATGACCGCCCCACCACAAAAACCAGGCCCATCTCTGTGATAATTTGGATCATGGTGAGAGCGCGTAGCTCAGGTGGTAGAGCAACGCACTTTTAATGCGTGGGTCCTGGGTTCGAGTCCCAGCGCGCTCACCAGACACGGGAAAATAATCCCAGCCAGCCAACCCTCCAGGTTGGCTTCTTCATTTCCAGCTTGAAATAAGCATCAATTGCGGTTTTATAGCGACTTCAGGAATACCGCGTAGTGCTTAAAAAATGTCATCCCAAGCGGAGTTATTGCATAGCAATGACGTAGTCGAGGGACCTGCTTTTCTCCGCTATACGCCAACCGTGAAACTGCTCTAAGATTTTTTCTTCCCGTTTTGCAATCACCGCGTCCAGCCATCGAAATCCCCGCGACCGATCGCCGCCTGCAGATCGCGAATATCCGGCTGCAAGCTGCGGTCCTGTTTAAGCCGCGGAACAATTTCCCGCACCTGCTTCCACGCTGCCTCCACGCGCATCGCAGGCCGCAACGGCCGGCGATATTCCAATCCCTCCGCAGCCGCCATCAGCTCAATCGCCAGCACCGCCTCGGCATTCTCGACAATCTGCCGCAGCTTCCGCGCCGCCGTCATTCCCATCGACACATGGTCTTCCTTGCCGCCGGAAGTCGGCACGCTGTCGACCGACGCCGGATGCGCCAGCACCCGCGCCTCCGCCAGCAGCGCCGCCGCCGCCACATGCGCAATCATGTAGCCGGAAGATACCCCGGCCTGCGGCGTAAGAAACGGCGGCAGCCCCTCGTTCAGATCGGGATTCACCAGCCGATCGATCCGCCGCTCGCAGATGCTCATCAGATCGGTCATGACAATCGCCGCGTAGTCGAACACATGCGCCAGCGGAGCACCATGAAAATTCCCGCCGGAAAGAATTTCATCCGCTGTCGCACCGGTCGCCACAAACACCAGCGGATTATCCGTCGCCGAACCCATTTCCACTTCCAGCACCCGCCGCCCATGCGCAATGCCGTCGAGCACTGCGCCATGCACCTGCGGCATGCAGCGCAGACAATACGCATCCTGCACCCGCGGATCGTGCTCGCGATGCGATTCCCGAATTTCGCTCTCCGCCAGCAGCGCTCGCAAATGTCGCGCCACCTCCTGCGCTCCCGGATGCGGACGAGCCGCTGCAATCCGCGCATCGAAGGCCACCGGAGTTCCCTTCAGCGCTTCCAGCGTCATCGCGCCCGCCAGCGATGCCAACCGCGCAACCCGTTCCGCGCGCAGCAGCGCCAGCCCACCCACCGCCGCCATCGCCTGCGTTCCATTCAGCAGCGCCAATCCTTCCTTGGCAGCCAGCGACAGCGGAGTCAGCGCGGCAGCAGCAAGCGCATCTTTCGCCGCAACCCGCTTCCCCTGATAGAAAACCTCCCCTTCGCCAATCATTCCCAACGCCAGGTGCGCCAGCGGAGCCAGATCACCGCTCGCCCCTACAGACCCTCGCGCCGGAATCACCGGATGTACACGCTTTTCGATCATCGCCAACAGATGCTCCGCAACCAGAACGCGCGTTCCGCTGGTCCCCTTCGCCAGCACATTCGCGCGCAGCAGCAGCATGCCGCGAATCTCCGCCTCCGTCAGCGACTCGCCAATCCCGCAGGCATGGCTGCGCACTAAATTCAGTTGCAGCTCCACCAGCTGCGCCGCGGGAATATTCACCTCCGACATCTTTCCAAAGCCGGTATTGATGCCGTAGACGGTCGCGCCCTCCGCCAGCAGCCGCTCGACCACCGCGCGCGAAGCCTCCATGCGCCGCCGCGCATCCTCGTGCAGCACAACCGACAGATCGCTGTACGCTACGGCCGCTAACTCTTCCAGCGTGAGTGCCTGGCCGTTCAATGCCAGCGGCGTGTCGGTCAATGGATTTCCCTCTTTCAACGCTGCAGGCTGTAGTGAACTTCGCTCAGCGCCCGCAGCCGCTCCGCCGCGCCTTCCGGCGTAATGTCCCTCTGCGGCATGCCCAGCATTTCAAACCCCACCATAAATTTCCGCACCGTCGCCGAGCGCAGCAGCGGCGGATAAAAATGCGCGTGAAAATGCCATTCCGGATGCGGCTCGCCATCCGTGGGAGTCTGATGCAACCCCATCGTGTAGGGAAAACGTGTCTCAAACAAATTGTCGTAGCGCGTCGTCACCCGCTTCAGAATATCCGCCAGGGCCGCGCGTTGCGCGTCGTTCATCTCCGTCAACGCACCCAGATGATGACGGCTCAGCACCAGCGTCTCAAACGGCCACACCGCCCAGAACGGCACAATCGCGACGAACTCCTCATTCTCGCAAACGATACGCTGCGCCAGTTCCACTTCCCTCTTCACTGTTTCGCACAGCAGGCAGCGTCCATGCGCGTTGCGATACTCCCGCTGCGCCAGCAACTCCGCCTGCGGCTCGTCGGGAATATGTTCGGTCGCCCACACCTGGCAGTGCGGGTGCGGATTGCTCGCCCCCATCATCGCGCCGCGGTTTTCAAAAATCTGCACATGACGAATCTCCGGCTGCGCGCCCAGCTCGGCATATTGTGCTGTCCACGCTTCCACCACGCGCACAATATCCCCCGGCTCCATGCGAGCCAGCGTCAAATCATGGTCAGGATGAAAACAGATCACGCGACAGATTCCCCGCTCGCGCTCCGCACACAGCAAATCGTCATGCGGCGCATCGGGGATCGCCGGAGCATCCGGCAACAGCGCCGCATAATCGTTCGTAAAAATAAACACGTCGTCATATTCCGGATTCTTATGCCCACCCGCGCGCATATTCCCGGGACACAAATAGCAATCGGGATCGTAGTGAATCGCCGGCGCGGTTTCCGTCTTCGCCACCTCACCCTGCCACGGGCGTTGCGTGCGATGCGGCGAAACCAGCACCCATTGCCGGCGCAAAGGATTGTAGCGGCGATGCGGAATTTGCTGCCAGGTCGATTCAGTCATAAAAAAAAATCGAAACAAGACCTCTCAAAACGGAAATTAAAAACCACTCCCCATGCTAATCGATGAATGCCGCAGCGAAGACCTCGATGTAGCTGCGATGTAGCGCAATCGCTTACTGTTCATTCACAATTGTCTCGCCAGTAAATTCATGGATTGTTGCAACCCTAGTGAAGTAAGGTTGCCCCTGTGTATCGTTATTTATGATATCCAGATTATTGATGGAACGAGGCAAGCTATCGCCCTGAACACGCATACCGATTAGGACGTAGCCATCTGTATCGTTACCGCCGAAGGCGCTGATAATGTATCCGTTATTTGCCAGGGTGGTCGCCGCGGATAGAACCTCGTTCCTAATATCGCCGGCGACCGGAACAAGAACAGCTTGCGTTTCATATACGGTGGTGGTGTCGCCGGTCCAGCCGTAGGAGATCAGCAGGGCGTTGCCGGATGCATCGAACGAAACAGCCGTAATCACCCGGCTCTCTGTTCCATCCAGAGTCGCCTGAGCTTGAATCTGCGCTTGCTGGTCTGCTCCAGGAGGAATCATGGGATCCATCCGGTAATCGAATCCGCCGGTTTGCGCCGTTTTTACCCACGACACCGCGTAGGCATTCTCGGAGGGCTCCAAATCCAGGGATGTGAAGACCACATTTAGGGCCGCAAAGGATTGCATGTCCGATACAAAATTGGAATATAAGCCGCCTTGGTAATACATCTCGTAGCCGGTGATGGGCGGAGGCAACAGGTTATAACCGTATTGCCACACGCATGTGCCACCCTGACATAAATTGGACGAGCCCATCTCAATGGGAGTTCCTAACGCGTTGCTATCTGAGTGGCTGATAATTTGACCGGGAGCAACCTGAATATCGCCTGATCCGCTACCAGCCGAATCCGAAAACTTAGGGACATTCACCTGTTGGTAAAGGAGGTAGCGCAGATCGCCCGCCTTGGGCGAACGCGGGCCGGCACTCAGCGTAGCACTCTCGCTCGTCACCGACCCGGAGGCATTGCTGACGGTCACCTCGAAGGAGCCAACCGAAGTCGAGCTGCCATTCCCCAGTGCGACCGCAGGCGTCGTGTATGAAGCGCCGGTGGCTCCGCTAATCTCCGCGCCATTCTCGCTCCACTGATAATTCAGCGGCGCTGTCCCGGTAGCAGTGACGCTGAAAGTCGCAGTTTGACCAATGGGAACGGTCTGGCTCAACGGTTGCACGGTGATCGCGAGCGGTTGATTAGGTGTAGAGTTTGGACCGTTTGCGCAGCCCGTAAAGAATAGCGCCGTTGCGAGGGCGAATCCTATAGATAGCCCTTGCCATGCTGGGACGTTCATCGTTCGCATCCTCTATGATCAAGCCTCCACAAACTAAGCCAGCCGATAACTCTCCCCCCGCAGCGCAGCCACTTCCACCCGGGCCCATTCCTCCCAGAGATGCACCCCATAATTCTGCTCGATCGATTGCACCACGGAAGTATCCCCAGGCCCCGCCAGCGTCTCCAGAAAATACAGCTTGCCGCTCGCAAGCGAACGCAGAAATTTTGTATGGCTCACGCCGCGAACCATCCCCAGACCGGGAAGCAGCTTCGCCAGCATCGATTTCAGTTCCCGCTCGTCCGTGGAATCGCCCCGCACCTGCCCGGAAACCGCCGCGAACATGCTCTTCTCGTCCGCGGTAATTCCCGCAACCGTAACCAGTTCTCCGGGGATTGCCTGCTCCAGCAGAAAATCGCTTTGCCGGTCGCCCAGTTCTTCCAGGGCACGCCACAATTCCTCCGGTCCGTGCAGCGTCTGCGTTTCCGTTGCAGAAACCACGCAGCGCGGGCGAAGCAGCCAGGGCGCGGGAACGCTCTCCATGTACGCGTGTAGATCGTCGGTATTCAGAACGCGAGTAAACGCCGGCACGCGAATCCCCAGGTGGTTCGCCTTCGCCCGCATCGCCAGCCGGTCGCGAAAATAGCGCGTCGTCGTCAGCCCCATGCCGGGAATGCGCATGTGCTCCCGCAGCGCCGCCGCAATGGTCATATCGACCGCACCCAGCGCAAGAATCCGCGCAAACCTGCGCGTGCGCGCCAGGTAAGTCACCGTGTTCGTAATCTGCTGTTGGGTCAGGTCACCCGGCATGGTCTGGAGATCTTCGAGAACCTCCTGCGGCCATCCCGCGTCCCGCAGCTCTTCCAGCGTCAGCAGAACCACTCGGCATTTCAGCCGCGCCAGCTCGCGCAACAATGCATGCCCCTCGTTCCGCGTGGAAATACACAGAATCGTTTCGTCACTCGCATCCGTTGTCTTCATATCGCCGCCAGTATAGAGCACTCGGTATGATGTTCGATATGGTCTCCGCCGCCCACCTCAACGCAACCCACCTGGTCGAGTTCTTCGACGACTGGACCGTCTGCTGGCACGTCGACCCGAATATCTCCGCCAGCGCCACCCCACTCCATCTCGCGATTGAAAATCTGCACCGCGCGAATTTTGAGCTGTGGCATGAAGAAGACAAGGCCCGCGACCATCGCGCCGGAGATGCCGCCATCGCCGCCGCCAAGCGCGCCATCGACCGCATCAACCAGCGGCGCAACGACCAGGTGGAACAATGCGATGCGTTGCTGCTCGAAGAACTCGCCGCACAAAATCTTCCCAACCCGCAGTCCGAACTGCATTCGGAAACACCGGGGCTGATGCTCGACCGGCTTTCGATCCTCACCTTGAAGCGCTATCACACGCTCGAAGAAATAGCCCGGCCCGACGCACCGCCCGGTCACAGCGAACGCAACCGCCAGCGCCTCGCTATCCTCGAAGGCCAGCGCAACGATCTCGCCGCCTGCCTCGACCGCCTATGGCAGCGCGTACTGCACGGAGAAGCGCGCTTCCAGCAATATCGTCAACTGAAGATGTACAACGACCCGAACCTGAATCCCACCCTCTATCGCGGAAATATGGAATAGAGAATTAGGGGTTCAGACCGCAGATAAGTCTTTGGGTAGATTGGCTTGCAATTGAACACAACAAAATAAAACACCTGTACCGCTGGCAGTTACCGGTTACACCGAGTCGTCTTGCAAAGCTCACCCGAATCGCCCGCAATAAAAACGCCGGAAGCAATTGCTTCCGGCGTTTTCTCTAAATAGAAAAATCTACTGCTGCGGTTGCGTGTCCGTAGTGCTGGCCTGTGACTGCGCGGCCGGCTGGGGCTGAGCTGCATCTCCAGTCGCATTTCCCTGCTGCTGCGGCGCCGCATTCTGGCTGTTCGACAACAACTGAATCTCCACGCGGCGATTCTTCGCGCGACCGGCGGCATTGCGATTGCTCGCCACTTCCACATCCTTGCCAATACCGATCAGGTAAAACTTGTGCGGCGGAACATTGTATTTCGCCGCCAGATACTGCGCCACCGTCTCTGCGCGGCGCTCGCTCAGCTGATAGTTATAAGCCTTGTCGCCGACCGAATCCGTCCCTCCGGTAATTTCCAGAATGTAGGACTTCGTATTGCC
Organism: Acidobacteriaceae bacterium; assembly: GCA_965276585.1. GTDB lineage: Bacteria > Acidobacteriota > Terriglobia > Terriglobales > Acidobacteriaceae > JAKAAZ01. Next base: position 150,029 of record CBDIAZ010000003.1, read on the forward strand.
CAGCTGACCGGCAAAATTGTCCAGCTCCGCCTTGCCCTTGCGCGTCAGCGTCGCCTTATCGAAGGCAAAAAGCACGTTCGCGTCCGCTACCTGGTGATACGTATCCAGATTGCTGACGACGCTGGCCAGCGAATCGGCATGGTTCAGCGCTTCCTGCGCCGAAGACTGCGCCTGGTCCGCTGCCTGGCCGGCGGTCACGGCCTTCTGGTCGGCAGTGGTCGCTGCCGTCTGCGCCTGCTGTATACCCTGCGTCGCCCGCGTGTCGACATCCTGAATATTGCGGTGGTTCGCCGCCGCCTGGTCGTCCAGTTCATTCGTGTGCTGCACCAGCGGCGTGGTCTGGTTGCGGACGTAATTCTTGGTCGCGCAACCGGCAGTCAGCATCAGAAAAACCGACGCGCCCGCCAGAAGAATCCGTTTGTTTCCATGCATTTTTCGAACATATTTGCTTCTCATACTCTCACTCCCCCATGGCGATACACCCGCCCCTTTTCTTAGATAGATGCAATTTATTAGCCAATCCATAGAATCGTTGCCAATACACAAGTTATCCAATGATTCCCGGTCTATTACGGTCGTATCAAGGTCGCTCCCGAGGGCTCAAAGCAGGCATTTTTTACATGGCGTTCATCGGCAAACGCACCCTGCCAGCCGTACCCAGCCCGGCGATAAACTGTTCTTAGGACGCATATCTGCATGGATCTACACGAGAAAATCCGCACCCTTCCCACCGGCCCCGGCGTGTATCTCTACCGCAATGCCGAGGAAGAGATTATCTACGTCGGCAAGGCGAAAAATTTGCGGTCGCGCGTGCGTTCCTATTTTCTGCAGGCATCGCAGGCCAACGCCAAAACCGGCTCGCTCATGCGCGAAGCCGTCGATCTCGACTACATCCTGGTCGACAATGAACACGAGGCATTGGCTCTCGAAAATAACCTGATCAAGCAACGCAAGCCGCGCTTCAACGTCCTGCTGCGCGACGACAAGACGTACCCCTATGTGAAACTCACACTCGGCGATCGCTATCCCAAAGTAATGGTCACGCGCCGCGTCCGCAAGGATGGCAGCGTTTACTACGGCCCCTATTTTCCCGGCAATCTCGCCTATCGCATCGTCGATCTGATCCACCGCACATTCCTCATCCCCAGCTGCAAAGTGGATCTGTCGCGCTATCATCCGCGCGCCTGCCTGCAGTTCTACATCCATCGCTGCCTGGGCCCTTGTGTTGAGGGTTTGACAACACCCGACCTCTACGCCGAAGCCGTGCGCGATGTGCGCATGATGCTCGAAGGCCATGCGGATGAACTGCAAAAGTCCCTCGAACAGCGCATGCATGCCGCCGCTGCTGCCCAGCAGTTTGAGCTCGCCGGCCGTTACCGCGATCTCGTCATCACGCTCAGCCAGCTGCAGGAAAAACAGCGCATCGCCGGCGCCTCCGACGACGACGCCGACGTCTTCGGCTTTCACTATGAAAATGGAATGCTGGCGGCGAATCTGTTTCACGTGCGCGGCGGCAAGATCGTCGATCGGCGGGAATTCTTCTGGGAAGATTTGCCCGAATTTCCCGAACCGGAAATCTCCGAAACACCGGCAATCGAGGAGTCTGCCGCCCCGACATCCGATGCTTTTTCTGCCGCGGCATTTTTTTCCGCGCTGCTCAAGCAGCTATATATCGATCAGCAATATGTGCCGCGCAACATTTATGTGCCAGTGGATTTTCCCGACCGCGCGCCGCTGGCCGACCTGCTCTGCGAACGCAGCGGTCACAAGGTAGAGATCGCCGTGCCGCAGCGCGGAGAAAAGCGTTCCCTGCTCGACCTCGCCGGCCAGAATGCCAAGCAGTCCTACGACCAGCGCTTCCGCGTGCTCCAGCCCAGCATTGCCGCCATTCAGGCTTCACTGCAGGATGCGATGAATCTCCCCGAGCCGCCGGAGCGCATCGAGTGCTTCGACATCTCCCACATCCACGGCGCGGAGACGGTCGCCTCTATGGTGGTATGGGAAAAAGGCGCGATGAACAAATCCGAATATCGCAAGTTCCAGGTAAAAACCGTCACCGGCGTGGATGATTTTGCCAGCATGCGAGAAGTCGTCCTGCGCCGCTATCGACGTCTGCAGGAGGAGCATAAACCAATGCCAAGCCTGGTCCTCGTCGATGGGGGCCTCGGCCAACTCCACGCCGCCGCGGCAGCGCTCGAAGAACTAGGAGCAACTACGCAGCCGCTCGCCTCCATCGCCAAGCGCGAAGAACTCATCTACGTCTATGGCCAGGAAGAAGAGCCGGTCGTGCTCGACCGCCGCTCGCCCGTGTTGCATTTCATACAGCGTATCCGCGACGAATCCCACCGCTTCGCGGTGACGTATCACCGCAAGCGCCGGGAAATGCGCGACCGCGACTCCGACCTGCTACACATTCCCGGCGTCGGCGCACAAACCCGCACCCGCCTCATCACCCACTTCGGCAGCCTGCGCGCCATCCAGTCCGCGTCGCTGGAAGCGCTCCAGTCCGTAGTCTCCAGAAAAACAGCCGAAGCCATCTGCACCCACTTTCACCCTGAGGTTCCGGCGCAAGAGAACACTCAGTGATCTCGAAGCGAGCATAGAGATACACGGATCATGAAGGGCCAGCATCGCGCCAAAGCGTTAACAAGCTATTCGGAACCCGGCAATCGATTTGCGCGTATGTTGAATGAGAATCGAGAGTCCACACCGGGAGCCGAGGATCGATGCACGTCAAAGAGCATCCAGTAACAACTTTCAATGCAACGGCGGCGCCAGAAATATCGAGCGGCTGGCAACAGGCCATCCGGCTCGGCCTCATCTTCTCGGCAATCGAAGTCGCCATCGAATTCATCGGCAACGTCATCGCGCAACACTTCGGCTACGGCATCTTCCGCGATGAGCTGTACTACATCGTCTGTGGCCGGCATCTGGCCTGGGGGTACGTCGACCAGGCTCCGTTGGTCGCTCTGCAGGCGCGCGTCGCGGAAACTCTGTTCGGCTTCCACAATCTTGCGTTGCTGCGGCTCCTTTCCGGTGTCGCTGGAGCGGCGACGGTTTTTCTTACCGGCCTGCTGGCATGGTCGCTCGGCGGCAAGCGCATCGCGCAGGTACTCGCCATGATTGCGGTTTTGATGGCGCCCATCTATCTCGCTCTAGGCAGCTTTCTTTCCATGAACGCATTCGAACCTGTCTTCTGGATGGGCTGCATGCTCGCCATCATTCTGATGGTCCGCGGAGCCAGCCCACGTTGGTGGATTCTGTTTGGCATCCTCGGCGGTATCGGAATATTGAACAAACCTTCCATCGTGTTCTTTCTCTTCGCGTTGCTTGTGGCGCTGCTGCTCACGCCCCAGCGTCGTTTGCTCTGGAGCCGCTGGACACTGGCCGCAGTCGCATTGATCGTACTCATCTCAGCGCCCTATGCGCTGTGGCAGGTGCATCACCACTGGCCAACACTCGAATGGCTGAACAATGTGAAACATAGCCACAAGAACGTAAAGCTCGGCCCTGCAGCCTTTCTCGGCGCGCAGACCATGATGCTGAGCCCGATCAGTATTTTCCTCTTATTGCCGGGACTCATCTGGCTCTTCGCCGCGAAATCCGCGCGCGGCCTCCGCTGGATCGGCCTCTGCTACGTCCTGTTCCTCGCCGTCATGATCCATGAATTTGCCAAGGACTATTACCTCGCGCCCATCTATCCCGTGCTGTTCGCCGCCGGCGCACTGGCCTGGCAACACGCATTTTCCACTTCACGAAAAACAGCCTGGCTGCTGCCTGCGTTCTGCGTCGTGCTGGTGATTTTTGGCGCGATCACGCTGCCGATGGGGATTCCCATACTACCGCCGTCAACATGGATTCGCTATACCAGAGCCATGCACATGACCAGCGGCAAGACCGAGACCGCCGCCACCGGCCCGCTGCCACAGTTCTATGCAGATCGTTTCGGCTGGCAGCAGATGGTGGCGCAGGTTGCCGCGGTCTACAACTCGCTACCCCAGCAGGAACGCGCCCAGACCGCGATCTACGGCAGCAATTACGGCGAAGCTGGCGCTATCGACGTACTGGGCCGGCAGTATGGCCTGCCCCAAGCCATCAGCGGCCATCAGAATTATTTTTTCTGGGGTCCACGCGGCTATACCGGTCAAATCGTGATCGTCATCGACAGCGACGATTCCTATGCGCATCTTGCAAAAGAGTTTCATTCGGTCAAAGTTGCCGCCCATACATACAACGCGCTGGGCATGCTGTTTGAGAACCGATCCATATTTTTATGCCGCGGCCTGAAGCAGCCGCTATCTACGTTCTGGCCAGAAACAAAACACTGGATCTGAAGCGGAGAAATATCCCGCTCAGCCTTTTCCTACGCCTGAGCTCTTTTTCAAACCGCGCACGTTCACCAGCTCGCGATACAGCGCAATGGTCTGATCCGCAATCTTCGACCAGGCAAAGTTCTCCTCCACACGCCTGCGCCCCGCTTCGCCAAACCGCCTACATTTCTCCGGGTCACCCAGCAGTTCGGAAATTTTCACTGCCAGATCGCGCGCAAACTGTTCCGGGTCGGCAGGAAATCCCGTAGTAGCATCCGGCGCGAACGGCACCAGATACCCCGTCTCGCCATCCACCACCACTTCCAGAATTCCCCCCGTCGCGCTCGCCACCACAGGAGCATGACACGCCATCGCCTCCAGATTGATAATTCCGAACGGCTCATACACCGATGGGCAGCAGAACGCGCGCGCATGGCTGTAGAGCTGGATCGCCTCCGCTTTGGTCACCATGTTTTCAATCCACACAATATGCGGATTCACCGCGCGCGCGGCCTCGACTTTATCCCGCATCTCGGCGGCAATCTCCGGCGTATCGGCAGCGCCCGCGCACAGCACCACTTGCGTGTTGGCCGGCAAATACCGGATCGCCTCCACCAGATGCGTCACACCCTTCTGCCGCGTGATGCGCCCGACAAACAGCACGTATGGCCGCGCCACATCGACGCCATATTTTGCCAGTGCAGTCGCATCGTCGGTACGGTTATACTCGTCCAGATCGATGCCGTTGTAAATGACATGCACATGCTCGGGCGGCACCTCGGGATATGCGCGCAGAATGTCCGCCTTGGTACCGTTTGAAACCGCAATCACCGCATCCGCATCGAGGATCGCCGTGCGCTCCATCCACGAGCTCATCGCATACCCGCTGCCCAGCTGCTCCGCCTTCCACGCCCGCAGCGGCTCCAGGCTATGCGTGGTCAGCACGAATGGAATGTTGAATAGCTTCTTCGCCAGAAATCCCGCCATCGACACATACCAGGTATGGGTATGCACAATATCGGCGCTGCCTAGGATTGTCATCTGCGCCAGGTTCAGACTCATCGCTTCCAGCGCCGTCTTAAACTTTTCATTTCCCTGCGACAGCAGCGCCCACGGCTCTGCGCCGCGCACATGCAGATTGCCTGCATCGACCCGCTGTTCGCCCCAGCAATGCACCTCCACTTCAATCTTCTTCGCCAGCTCGCGGCTCAAGTATTCGACATGAACTCCCGCACCGCCGTACACGTGGGGCGGATACTCGCGCGTCATCAAGGCTGCTCGCAATGCATTTCTCCCTGCGGAATTTGGATGCCAATGGAAGCGTTCCTCCATTGTGTCATCCGCCGGAACCATACCACCGGCCGTAACCAGTAAGATTGTCTTTCAGCGATGCCCCAAAAGAAACCGAAGCTCGGCCAGAATTTTCTCACCAGTCCCAATGCACGCCAACGCATTGTGGAGGCATTGGGCAATATCTCAGCCAGCACCGTGCTCGAGATCGGCCCCGGACGTGGCGCGCTCACCGATCTGCTGGCTCCCCGTGCGCACCGCTTGATCGCTGTCGAACTCGACCGCGCTCTCGCGCCGCGACTCACTGCCGCCTGGGCGCACGCACAACATGTTCGTATCTTCCAGGCCGACATTCTCTCGCTCGACCTCGCCACCGTGCTCGAAAATTCCGCGGAGAAACTGGTAGTCGTCGGCAATCTTCCTTACTACATCACCTCGGACATTTTGCTGCATCTCTTCACCCAGGCCGCTGTCATCGACCGCGCCGTGGTCATGGTCCAGGATGAAGTCGCCGATCGCCTCGCCGCGCCTGTCGGCATCCGCGACTACGGAGTGCTCTCCGCCACCGCGCAGATGCATGCTCGCGTCGAGAAGCTGTTCGTGTTGCCGCCGGAAGCATTCACGCCTCCGCCAGGGGTCAACTCCGCCGTGGTGCGGATGAAGATGCGGCCCCGTTTTGATGAACTCGAAGTGGATCGCGACGCGTTCCTGCGCTTCCTGCAACTCTGCTTCCGTCAGAAAAGAAAAACGCTGGCCAACAATTTGAAGGCTGCAGGAGTGGGCGATGGATCGCAGATATCCGCCGCGCTCGACAACGCGGGCCTCAACCCAAATATCCGCGCCGAGGCAGTGCCGCTGGAAAAGATAGCGCAGCTATATCGAGCCCATTCGGCTTCGCTCAAAAAGTAACTTCGCGCATCGCAACTGCGAACAAATCAATGCGGAAAAGAAAAAAGCCGGTGAAGAATCACCGGCTTTCTGAACTGTTCGAATCGACAGGCTTACCGTCCGACGTGACCGCCTCCGCCGCCACCACCGTGGCCCATTCCACCGCCGCCGCCTCCATGGAAGCCGCCTCCACCGCCGCCGCCGTGGTACCCGCCGCCGGAGAATCCGCCGGAGCGGCCCATGCCGCCGCCGCGAAAGTTGCCGCCACCATGGAAGCTCGTGCCCGCAAAAGCAGAATGCGTGCCGCCAAAACTGCCATGCGGTCCAAATGAGGTGTGCTGCCCAAATGCGGAATGCGTGCCAAATCCGGCTCGGTTATTCCCGCTAAAACTGTTTCCACGCGCCATATCGACAGTCTGGCCGCGGTTCATTTCAGTCGATCTCTCCATCGCTCCGGGCATCGCTCCGTGCGTCCCCATTCGATCGCTAAAGCCCATTCGATTGCCCGTTCCCGCCCCGGTATGGCTCATCAGAGTACCGCGAATATCGCCGTGAAATGCATGCGTGGGATAGTTGTTATACAGCGCCGCATTGTGTGTCGGCACCCGTACCCCAGCCATCATGGAATGCAGCGGAGCGATCTTTCCTCCGTTGAACATTACCGGTCGCCCGGCATGGTTGCCCGCTGCCATTGTCCCGGGCCGATTGCCCACAGAGACTAGCCGCTCCGGCGTCTGCCCTTTCGCGATTGCTGGTGGCGCGGGCGCACGATATCCCGGCGGCCCTGAATGAATGTTCGTATGCGGATAGCGGCCGTTTCCCCAGCGATGCCCGCGCCAATATCCGTATCTGCCATAGCCATAGCCGATACCGAATCCAAATCCGCCGCAGCCATAAAGGCCCGGGGACCAACCCCATCCGAAGCTGCCGATGTACGACCAGGCGCCGCAGTTGAACGGCAGCCATCCCCAGGAATACCCGGAAATAAAAGAGTAGCCGCCGCCGAAGTTCGCCCAGGTGCCGTAGCCGTATGGGTCGAAGTCCGCGCCCACGCCATAGGGCTGCCACACCATGCCATATCCCGGCAGCGGATACCATCCGCCGGCATTGTCAAGGTCGCTCCAGCCGGCGCCGCTGTCCATCACGCTGCCGCCGCCCTGCTGCACCCGCGCGGGCGTCTGGTTCTGGGCCTCCTGTGCGGCCTCCTGGTCGCGCTGCTGGTTCCAGTCGTCGAAGCCGTTGGGGGCAGTCCAGTCGGCAATCGTGTATTTGCCATTGGCAAACTGAATCGTTTTCCCCTGGTGAACTTCCGCCGAATCGCTATCGGACACGCCCGCAACCTGCACCCTTCCGTCCAGCACGGCCAGATCCTGCGGATGATTCTCCAGGTTGATGCGGAATGTACTGTTCACCAGCGGAGAAGCTGTGTGGCCATTGAACGTGACGTGGAACGGGGTCATCGGACCGCTGCGCAGTTCGTAATAGATCAGGCCGGAGAGCTGCTCCACCGTCGTATCGAGTGCGCTTTGGGGGGTAGAGCTTAGATCGCTGATCTTCAGCGAACTGTTCGGCGTGATGCGGGCAACGCTGCCGTCTTCAAATTCAATCTCCGCCCGGCCATCTGCGCCGGTGTCGATCTGCGCGCCCTGGGTCAGCGGCATGTTCATCAATGCCTGCGGAAACTGTGTCTGATCGCCGCGCAGAACCTGCACTTTGCCTTCGACATCGCTCAGCCGGACAACGCGAATGCGCGCACGGGCAGGCATCATGGCAGAATTGGCAGCGGCGTCGCCGGCCTGCCCGGCACTCTGCGGGACAGTCGCTACGCTATTTCCCGGCGCATCCGACTGCGCGCGGCACACCGGCGCCAACATCAGCAAACCGGTCGCCACGGCAAGGACTGCGATGCCTGTCGATCGCCCAAAGATTCCACTCCAAAACTGCCGCATAATTTGACCCCTGACTGCTTTCAACCGTACCTTCCCACTAATTGAAACACGGCCCGCTCATTTTAGTTTCGCGGCTTTGCGGCGGATGAAAATCGGGAAGCTCCCGGAAGTGGGTGCGCTGCCTGGGCCAGTTCCGTCTGGGCATGGTGGATGTGGCAAATGGCAATGGCCAGCGCGTCGCAGGCGTCGGTCGACTCCGGCGGCGGATCGAGATGCAGCAGCCGCGCCACCATGAACTGCACCTGCTGCTTGTCCGCCATGCCGTAGCCGCAGACAGCGGATTTCACCGCCAGCGGCGCATACTCGGCAATCGTCACTTTCCCCGTGGCCGCTGCCAGCAGAGCCACTCCGCGCACCTGGCCCAGCTTCAGCGCCGTGCCGGAATTGGCGGCGTGAAAGACCTCTTCAATCACGACAACGTCGGGCATGTGCTCGGCCAGCAACTCGCCCAGCCGCGCGAAAACCACGGTTAAACGATGTGGCAGGCTCTCGCGCTTGCTCAGGTGGATGACGCCATGCGCTATATGACGCAGTTCGGCAGCGGCGTCGGTTTCCACGATGCCGAATCCGGTCCATTCCGTGCCGCAGTCAACCCCGAAAACGCGCATCGCCTTCCTTCGCCGAAAATTGAGCGTAAAAAATTTGGGTGCCCCACAGCCGGGTGCCGGGTGCCCCAGGTCTCGATTCTGAGACCTGGGTTTCCTCAGCAGGCATGGGATTCTAAGCAGGATTTCTGCGCAAGGCCATCGCCAATGTCACTCGCGACCATCCTAAAAAAACCAGATCGATTCCGATAAACATGCCGATGATCCACAATCCCGACACCGGCCATCGCGCCCATACCAGAATTCCCAGAATCAGCGTAATAACGCCGCTGGTCAGCGCCCAGCCCCGGCACGGCGCTCGTACCGCCAGCGCGGAGACGATCCGGAAGATGCCCTTGACCACGAAGTACACCGACAAAAGCAGCGTAACCACCAGCGCCCCCACCAGTGAGTTCCGCAGCAGCATAATACCCACAACGATGCCCAGCACAGCATTCATCACATGCAGGAAGAGGTGGCCGCTCTTACGATGCCGGATCGCCTGGACCGCCTCGACAATGCCTGCAATGAGCAGTACCCAGCCAAAAAGAAACATGGAAACCACGGTGACCAAAACCGATTCAGCCAGCGCGATTGCGCCCAGAACGATCAGCACAATTCCCCATAGCAGAAGCCATCCCCAGTGCCGGCGCATCTCGTGTATTCCGGCGTGAAAAATACTCGGCGCAGTAACTCCATCGCTCATAATTCCGATCTCCTTTTCGCAGTTTTGCGGCGCAGCGCCAGAATATGCCCGAACGAACTCCTTAGCGAATGGAAAATCGTTCCGGGTATCCAGAGCCTGCCCTGATCCCTGTCGAAGGGCCTCGCTTCTGAGACCTCAGGCTGATGACAAACTTAGCTTGGGGTAGACTCCCGGCTTCAGCCGGGGGATAAATCATTGAAAATTTTCAAGCGCTTTAGCCCTGAGGTTGACAAGGATTGGTTTGTCAACGATCTGGAAGTCTCGCTTGAGACGTGAGTTTATTTGCATCGCCGTTAACGGGAAATCCCTTCCAACGGAGAAGACGCCGTGGCATAGAGTTTTCGCGGCATCCGGCCCGCCAGAAAAGCCTGCCGGCCGGCCAGCACGGCGTGCTGCATGGCTTCCGCCATCAGCACCGGGTCGTCCGCACTGGCAATACCGGAATTCATCAGCACTGCGTCCGCGCCGAGTTCCATGGCAAGGGCGGCATCCGAGGCGGTCCCCACACCGGCGTCCACAATCAGCGGCACCTCGGTGATCAGCTCGCGCAGGATCCGTAAATTGGTCGCGTTCTGGATGCCGAGTCCACTGCCGATAGGCGCTCCCAGCGGCATCACGGCGGCTGCGCCAGCGTCGATCAAACGTTTCGCAACTACAATATCGTCTGATGTATACGGAAGAACAGTAAAGCCTTCCTTTACCAATACACGAGTCGCTTCGACGGTTGCCAGCACGTCCGGGTAGAGCGTTTTCTGGTCGCCGATCACCTCGATCTTGACCCAATCGGAAAGGCCGACTTCCCGTCCCAGCCGGGCGGCGCGGATGGCCTCCTCCGCCGTAAAGCAGCCAGCAGTGTTGGGCAGCAGAAAGTAGCGTTCCGGATCGAGGAAATCGAGCAGGCTTTCTTTGCTGCGATCGAGATTCACCCGCCGCACCGCGACCGTGACCATTTCCGCGCCGGAGGCCTCGATGGCGCGCCGGGTCTCCGCGCCGTCCTTGTACTTCCCGGTGCCGACAATCAGCCGCGACTGAAAGGCTTTTCCCGCGATGACAAGTGGTTCCATAGCTCTATTGTAAGACGCATTCCGGCGGCTGGCTTTTGAGGTCAAGAAATCCCTTGACAGTGTGCTTGCGCAGCGGGATGGTAGATGGGTCGTACGACAATCCCGTTCCATGTACCCAGGTTTCACCATATCCAGGAGAAAATCATGATCGATCGCAAGAAATTTCTGCTCCGCTCCCTGACTCCCATCCTTGCATGTTCGCTGCTCGGCGGCATTGGATTTGCCACCGGCACAGCCGCCGCGCAGACCACCACTACTACCCAGACAGCTCCGATGACCGCTGCGCAAAAGCGTGCGGCCAAAAAAGCAGCGAAGAAGGAGGCCAAGGAGAAGGCTGCTGCTGCAAGCACCACCACAAACCAGACAGCCGCCACCAACCAGACGGCCCCGATGACCGCCGCGCAAAAGCGCGCAGCGAAGAGAGAAGCCAAGAAAGAAGCAGCGGCACAAACTGCAACTCAAACGACCGCTGCACCTGCAACCGCCAGGTCCGAGTCGAAGACTCAGGCTGCGACAACCTCGCAGAGCGCGGAAACCCACGCAACCCGCCGGACCGCAACTCCCAGTACCGGCGCAGCCAGCTCCGGAGACATCGCCAGCGCCCGGGCCAAGGGGATGGTCTGGGTGAATACCGAGTCGAAGGTCTACCACACCGGCGGCAAATATTACGGCAACACCAAGCACGGACAGTTCATGTCCGTCGCCGACGCCCAGAAGGCAGGCTACAAAGAAGCCAAGCGATAGACTGGTTTTCCTATAGGTGTACGGCGGGAGAACGAGGCGTACGCATCCGTTCCTCGAAGAACGGATGCATAAAAATATCTCGCCACCTCACAGGAATAGGAAAACCGGCGATTGTTCCAGTGAGATGGGATCATGGAAACCCCAGACGGACGCGCATAATGCATCCCGTCTGGGGTTTCTGCATTGCTTCCGAGGACCGGCAGCTCCTGCAATCTACCCGAACAGCCTTGCAGCCAATAGCTCCGCATACCGGACAATCCGGAAGTTATACCGGGTGCAGGACGCGCAGGCCGAGATGCAGTTCAAATGGATCGAAATCCCGATCCCGGTGCAGCAGCGCGTATCCGGCATTCATACAGAATGTGGCGATGATGCAGTCCACGGTTTTGCGGACTGTGTGGCCCTGAGCGCGCAGTTCCCGGTAGAGCAGTTCCACGACAGATGTACCTAGCGGGCTTGAACCCTCGCGCAGCTTTTCCTTAAGAAAAGCTGCACCTCGCGATTTTTGGCCGGGTGTAGTAATCGTGGAACTGCTCTAATTCCTGGCCGACGCCACAGCCAGATCCACTCCCCCGGTTGAAAAGACTTCAAACTTCACCAGCTGGCGTTGAACTCTGACGAAGGTTGCATCGTTCCGGATTCCCTGCAGAATTTCGCAGAGTATTAGGTCCGTCAGGCCAAACCGTTGTTTCTCCAACTCCCGGTCGAACCACTCTGTCTGTGGGTTGGAAACGCCGGCCAGGTAATCGATCCAAACGGTAGTGTCTACGATGACCACCGGAAGTTATTCCTCGATACGGCTTAGGCGAGAATCTTCCAAATCGCCTTGCCATTGCACGCGGCCGCGCAGTTTGCGGATCGAGACCTGTGAGTATGTTTGAACGAGCAGGCGCAGCCCAGCCTCTACGGCGGCTTTCTTGGTGGGGGCGCCGCTGCTGCGCATCGCCTGGCGGACCAGGCGGTCGTCGAGCACAATATTTGTTCTCATCGCGAAAGAACCTCAATGTGTAAGAATTGCACAATTGTGTGTACCGCTTCAAGACATGAAAAACCACGGCCCGCCATCTTCGAGAAAGATGGCGGGCCGTGGCCGGTGAGTGGTTGAATTGACCGGAGGCATCCCCGCAGGTGGGCCTCGACGAGGTTCGTGCGTTCGTCAGGACTGGAGCAGTTCCACGGCAATGTACCTAGCGAGCCAGTATCTCCGCGCAACTTTTCCTTAAGAAAAGTTGCACCTTCAGTGATTTTGGCCGGGTAAAGTAACCCGTGGAATTGCTCTGGCGAGTGACGCCTAAGCCCCAGTCACCTCACGTAATGTGCAGCTACTACAACCTTCTGAATTTTTCATTCTATGGATCGCCCTCCTTTCCCGTGTAGGGATACTATCGCGCTGAACCCGGGCATGAGTCAAGGCGCTCCGCGGTGGAAATTTCATCGGATCATTATGGAATGAAAATGGCTCTTGACATTTGAAATTCCTCTCCGGGCGGGAGTTCCGATCCGGTACCCTTTCTTCCCATTTCGGTTGCTTTCGACCTTTCAGAACGACTAAAATCGTACAAACGATCCACTTTTTATGTTGGAATGAGTGCAGTAAATCCACTCCACCCCGGCAGACGTTATCCGGATGACTGTGGAAAACTGCCTGTTGATTCCCGATCCTGGCGGTATTTATGGCGAGTTCGACGAAATCCGTTGAAAGCTGGAGCTTGCCGCGCATCTTTTCCGATGAGCAGATTCCGCTGGTCCTCGACGCGTTTGCGGCGGAACTGCGGTCTTCCCTCGACCTCGACCTGAAATACGCTGCCGCCATCCGCGACATTTCCGCCGACCAGCGCCGTCACGTCCAGGAGCTGCAGAAGCAGCATTTCCAATACCTGCTGAGTCCGGCGCTCGATGGGCAGGAGTGGCGAGCGACCGCGCGAACTCTGGGCAAGGAGCACACCCGGCACAGTATTCCCCTGCAATGGATTTCGGAAAGCTATCGTCTTTTCGCCCGCTACATGGCAGCCCAGGCGGCTTCCCTGCAGCCGGCCAACGCGGAGTACCGGGAATTCTGTTCGCGCCTCACCGATCGCCTGTTTCGCGATCTTTCCCTGCAATCAGTTGCATACGGCGACGCCATCGGGCCGGAGCGCTTCGGCGAGTTGCCGGCGCAGCTCGATCGCCTGCTGCTGACCGCGCCGACGATCGAGGAGCTCTATCCCCGCCTGATGGATTTCCTGATGCAGATTGAAGGCGTGGCTGCGGCTTGGCTGGGACAGCCGGACGACCAGGGCATGGTGCATCCCCGGGCAGCCGGCGGAGCGATCACCTCGGAATATCTGGGCGGCGCGCCGATTTATCTGCTCGACAATCTGGACAGCCCGCTGGCGCGCGCATGGATCACCGGCGAAACGCAATGTATTGCCGACTGGGCGGAGTCCAAAGAGTTCAAACCGCTGCCCTTCTGGCGGGAGCGCGGGCTGCGTTTTGGCTGGCGCTCCTCCTGCGCCATTCCGATCACCGGGACCACGCGGCAGCGCGACGCACTGCTGCTCTACAGCAAGGAGATCAACTTTTTCTCGCAGGTTGAGATCCGCCAGCTGATCGTGCATCTGCAGGAGGTGTTGGGCATTGCCTTTGAGAGGCTGCGGCAGGTGGAGGCGCTCGAAGAGCGGCGGCAGACACTGGCCCTCTATCGCGCCGGCATGGATGCCTCGCAGAACGGCATTTTAATTGCCGATGCGGTCGATCTGGAACAGCCCATCCGCTATGTCAATACCGCGTTTGAACGCATCACGGGATATCGGGCGGAAGAAGCGCTGGGGCGAAACTGCCGTTTTCTCCAGGGCAGCGATACCGCGCAGCCGGAGCTGGACGTGGTCCGCGATGCTTTGCGAAAGGGCAAGCCGTGCTCGGTGGAGCTGAAGAATTATCGCAAAGACGGAACCCTGTTCTGGAACTCGCTCAGCATTGCGCCGGTGCGCAACGACTCCGGCGCGATCACTCACTTCATCGGCGTGCAGAACGATATTACGAGCCTCAAGACCGCGATCGGCCAGAATGCCCGCGCAACCGGACTCTATCGCGCGCTGATGAGTACCGCGGAACTCGTGATCCGGACCCGGAGCGAGCGGGAATTGCTGGATGAAATGTGCCGCCTTCTGGTCGAAAGCGCGCTGTTTTCTCAGGTCTGGATTGCGCGGCCGAACATTGCCGGAGATCTGGAGATCGAATCCATCTTCAGTACCATGCAGCTGAAGCAGTACCGCTATCTGCCCAATGTCTACACCGGCGATGAGAGCCGCGTGCTGGCAGTGCGCGCCTGGCGGCAATCGAAATTGCAATATACCAATGACCGGCTGGCGGACCCGGATTCGCCGGCCATACAGAATTTCTATCGCGACCACAATCTGCATGCCACCGCCGTGGTTCCGCTCTATCGGGATGGCGATCTCTGGGCGCTGCTCACGCTGCTTTCGCATGAGAAGAATATCTTCACTCCGGAGCTGGTTGCGCTGCTGGAGCGAATCGGAAAGCTCATCGGCCATGGGCTCGACGCGCTCGACCTGCGCCAGATTCTCGAAGAGGAGCGCCAGCATCAATCGTGGCTGGCGCGGCACGATGCGCTGACCGACATCCTCAACCGCAGAGGCGTGATCGAGCGGCTGGATGAAGCGCTGTCGCGCGCCCGGCGGCATAAAAAACTGCTCGCGGTCGCGGTGATGGATCTCGACGGCTTCAAGACCATCAACGATGTGCACGGCCATCCCGCAGGCGACCTGCTGCTGCGCACCATCGCCGATCGGATGCAGTCCACCCTGCGGCAGACCGACGCCGTGGGCCGGCTGGGCAGCGACGAGTTTGTGTTGATCATGGAAGACCTGGACCATGAAGACGATCTCGCGATGATGCTGACCCGGGTGCAGGAAGCGATTGAGATGCCGATTCATCTTTCCAGCGGGCGCTCCATCGCGCTGCGCGGCAGCATCGGCGTCACGCTGTTCCCTGCCGACGATTCCTCGCCGGAACGGCTGCTGCGCCATGCCGATCGGGCGCTCTACGACTTCAAAGAAAACAAGGATGAGCCGGAGCAGCGCTGGACTCTCTTTCAGGCCGAGGCGGACGAACAGAAATTCGCTCGCCGCAAGACCATTCTGTCGCTGTTCCGGGCCGGCAATACCCGCGTCTATTACCAGCCGGTCATCGACCTGCAGAGCGGGAAGGTGTCTGGAATCGAAGCCCTGGCGCGGCTGGCCGACAGCGACAATTCCCTGCTGCCGCCGGCGGAATTTCTTCCGCAGTTGAGCCCCGCCGACCTGGGCGCGCTCACCCACCAGGTGACGGAGCAGAGCATTCGCGACCTGCACCGGCTGGATAAAGCCGGCTTCGTCCTGAATGTAGGCATCAACGTGGAGCCGGTCACGCTGGCCGATCCCAAGGCGGTCGACGCCCTTCGCAAACAGGTGGAAAACAGCGGATTGTCGGCCTCACGCTTTATTTTTGAGCTGCTGGAGCGGGCCGACATCCTTTCGATGGCCGGCACTCAGGAGGCGCTGCGCGAGCTGAAGTCGGGTGGAGCGCGGATTGCCCTCGACGACGTCGGGAGTGCCTATTCCTCGCTGCTGCGCGTGAAAGAATTGCCAGTCGATGTGGTCAAGCTCGACCGGTCGTTCCTGATTGACCTCGAGCGCCAGCCCAATCAACTGCGCTTCATCATGCACCTGGTGCATCTGGTGCAGGGTCTGGGACCGGACCTGGTGGTGGAAGGGATTGAAGGTATCGCCACCGGCGATGCGCTGGCGGCACTGGGAGTGCGGCTTGCACAGGGCTTTGGCATCGCCCATCCCATGGGTATTGAAGACCTGCTGAAATGGCTGAAACGGTACAAGCCGGTGACCTGGAAAAAACCGACGTCGCTGCTGGGCGCAGTGGCGTTGCAGCTGTGCGGGCTGGACGCAAGTGCCAGGATTTTGCCGCAGCGGCCCGCCTACCTGCAATACATGGCGGATCGCAACCCGGACAAGGAATGCGACATCGGCGTCTGCTTCAACGACCTCGGGCCTGCGGGCGCGCGCGCGACCGAGGCGCATCGCACCTGGCACGCGACTATGGAGGCTCTTGCCAGCCACCCCTCAGGAGCGACCAGCGTTACGGACTTCGAAGCTGCCCGCGTTCTGTACGAAGAGGAATTGTTCAAGGCCGCGATGGAAGCTCCTCTGGCCGAGAGATAATTTTCTCCCGGCACTCGCCGCTAGTGTGGTGAGTCTTTCATTCGTTACATAAATTTGTCATTCCGAGCGGAGCGCAGTAGTCGAGAGCCTGCCCTGAGCGACCCGAATGCGAGTCGGATGGGAACCTGCTTTCCTTCGGCTAGCAGCCATACGAACGCTAAAGCTTACTGAAAGGAATTTCTGACTCACCATACTAGTGTGGTGAGTTTTTCATTCGTTACATAAATTTGTCATTCCGAGCGGAGCGCAGCGCAGTCGAGGAATCTGCCCTGAGCGAGCCGAAGGCGAGTCGAATGGGAACCTGCTTTCCTTCGGCTAGCAGCGAAACAAATGCAGAGGTCTACTATAACGAACTTCCGACTCACAATCTGCTTCCTACCGACGCGCATTCACCGATTGCATACACTGACAAGGATGAGTCTGGAATCGAAATCGATAGACGACGAAGCATGGCTGCGCGCTGCCATGCAGGAAGCCGAACGGGCAGAAGAAGCCGGAGAAGTTCCGGTCGGCGCGGTGCTGGTCGATGGCGAGGGCGCGGTGCTCTCCCGCGGGCAGAACCGGGTCATCCGCGATCATGATCCCACCGCCCATGCCGAGATCGTGGCGTTGCGCGCGGCTGGCGTGGCTCTGAGCAACTACCGGCTTGCAGGATGCACGCTCTATGTCACCCTCGAACCCTGCGCCATGTGCGCCGGAGCCATGGTCCACGCCCGCATTGCCCGGCTGGTCTTCGGCGCCTTCGATCCCAAGGCAGGCGCTGTCGGCAGCGTGCTCAGCGTGTTGAATCATCCCCAGCTCAACCATCGCATCGAGCTGACCGCAGGATTGCTGAGCGAGGAATGCGGCGGACTGTTAAGCCGCTTTTTCCAATTGCGCCGTTGAAGAAAAATAAGCGCTGTGAGTGACCCAGAAATTCGCAGCATAAGTAAATTTGTCATCCCGAGCGCAGCGCAGTCGAGGGACCTGCTTTTCTTCGGCTTGCAGCAGAGCCGATGCTGACTTTACTGCGACGAACTTTCTGACTCAGGACATTACATCCCTTCAGCGTGCGCAAACTCCGTTTCGGGGACTGTATTGCGATTCACTTCCCACAGGTAAATATCGTTGCCGTCCGGATCTTCCAGACTGACGAAGTTTCCCGGCTCGCTGCGGGTAATCTGCCCCTGGATCGGAACGCCCTTCTCCGCGAGACGGGCCACGGCGCGCTCGATCGGCATATCGATCTCCAGGCCAATGGTCACGCCGCCCCTGGTTCCGGGCGCGGGGTATTTCGGCGAGGCTGGATGCAGGCCGATGGTCAGCCCCTGCCCTGCGGTTACGGTTGCCCAGTCGTCGCCGAAGCGATTGGTGAGTTTGAGATCGAGGACTTCCGTGTAAAAACGTACCGCTCGATCCATGTCCGCCACAAAAACCGTTGCATTGCCGCCTGAAATCATGTGCGTCCCCTTTCAGCTATCATTCTGCATAAATCGGCGGATAATGAAAAGAGCCAGTCGAGGGTGCCACTTGTGAGCCACCGTTCCGATTTCATCATGCCGGCCGTCTCTCTCGACAGAGACTCAAATCTCTCATTGCGGAGCCAGTTGCACCGCCAGATGGATCGTGCGATCCGCAGCGGCGCGATTCCTTCCGGTACGCGAATCCCATCGACACGCTTGATGGCCAGGCTTTTACAGGTCTCCAGAAATACCGTTTCTTCTGCGTATGACGATCTTGCAGCCGACGGCCTGCTTCTGCCCCAACGTGGAGTTGGCATGCGAATCAGTGGATTCGGTCCGAGCCGTGGGCTAAGGCCGTCTGGCCTGCGGAAGGTCGTGCGAGCGGCAAATTATCCGGCAAGAATATTGGCGTTTTCCGACCCGGACGGCAACGCCCTGTATATCAATTCCAGATAGTTTCGAGCAGACCCTATTTCGTTGGAGTCAGCAGAATTTCTGCGTCCATTCGCATCAAATTCCATGACAAAACAAACCATGCCGACGGAATCAGCTCGACCGCAGAAAGCTACACGATTGCGAATAGCGATATCGGTAAATTATATATTTATATAACGAAATTTCATGAAATTATATATTTATATAACAAAATTCCAAGAAAATCGACGCTTTCTCATCAAAAAACGCGAAAATTGAAAATCGTATCCCACGCAGAATCAACAACTTGCAATGGAGCAAATGAAAATAAAACACCGGCATTGCCACCGATTGCCGGTTACATCCATTTTCTCGGAAACGATCCGATTCTGCCCCGCCCTGAACTCGCTGGAAAAAACGCCATCAAATCGACTTTATTTGCGTTCCCTCAACTCCCTCAATCCAAACCGCATAGCGGAAAAATTGCGTTTTTCCCTTCAATTTCCCAAATGTTCCACGTGGAACATTTTGCCAAATCGCCGTCCACGCCGCATCCGCCATTTCCCGAAAATGCCAAAATCAGCGTGAAAAACCGTTTTTCCGCAAAATTGCAACAAATTTTTTCTGATAGTTTTTCCCGAAAACAGCCCTAATCCTTCACCCGCACCTTTGGAGTGACCGACATCCCCGGACGCAGCAGATGATCGTTGTTTTCGTTCGCGTTGGTAAAATCCAGCCGCACCGGAATGCGCTGCACCACCTTCACGTAATTGCCGGTAGCGTTCTCCGGCGGAAACAGGCTCAGCATGGAGCCGGTTGCGCCGCCAATCTGGGTGACTTTGGCGTGGTACACGCGGCCGCCGTAGGCATCCACTTTGATCGTGACCGCTTGGCCCGCGCGCATTTGATTCAGCTGCGTCTCCTTGAAGTTTGCCGTAACCCACAGGCCGGATAGCGGGATCAGTGTCATCACAGTCTGGCCGGCGCTGACGTTCTGCCCTACCTGCGCCGTCTTCTGGTTTACGATGCCGGCGTCCGGCGCCACGATTTTCGTGTAGCTCAGGTTCAGCCGATCCACCTCGAGCGACGCCTCGGCCTGCTGCACCTGGGCGGCGGCGGCATCGGCCTTGGCGCGCTGCGCGGCAACCTGCTGCGGGCCCGTTCCCGCGGAGTTGTAGTTGGCCTTGGCGGTTGCCAGCTTATCATTGGCCACGCGCACCTGGTCCTGCGCACCCAGCAGGTTGGCCTTGGCTTGCGACAATTGCGCGGCCATGCTGGAAGCAGTAGCAACGACTGCGTCGTATTGCTGCTTCGATACCACGTCGCGCTTGACCAGTGGCGTATAGCGCTCGAGGTCCAGCTGCGCCTTGGTGTTCTGCGCCTCCGCTGAAAGTACCTGCGCCTGGGCTGCATCCAGCTGCTTTTCTGATTGGGCGATGGTCGACAATGCTGCGCGGACATCCGCGCCGGCGCCGCTCAAGGTTGCGCCCGTAGAACGCACGGTGATGGGCACGTTAGCCAGCGCGGCTTCATAATTTGCCTTGGCGGTTGCGAGGTTGGCTTCGCCCTGATCGAGCGCCGCCCGCGCATCGCGGGGATCGATCTCCACCAGCACCTGATTTTTCTGCACCTCCTGGTTGTCGCTCACGCCCACTTTCACGATGTTTCCTTTGATGCGGGCGCTGATCTGAATCAAATTGCCGTCGATCTGCGCGTCGTCAGTGCTTTCGTAATACGTGGAATGCCACCAGTAAAGCAGCGCAATGATCGCGACCAGAACGACTCCGCCAATGATGAAGAACCGTTTGCGCGAAGGCCGTTCATGTTCGCGCGGATGCAATTCCGTTTCTTCCGGAGCCTGATCGTTCCTGTTTTGAGCGTTCCTGTCCTGGTCGTTATTATTCTGACCGCTCGATTGCTGCTGCTGTTGCGTTTCTTCGGGTCTCGATTCCGCCACGATTACTGTCCTCCGAGATAGGTCTTGTATTGGGCGCGCGCCACGCCGGTTGCACGCGCTAAGGAGAGCTTGGCCACGTTGAACTGATACAGGCTGCTGACGTATTGATCGCTCGCCTGGGCGACAGAGGACTGAGCCTGCGACACGGGGAGGTTATCCGACACGCCGGCCTGGAAGCGATCCTGTGCTTCTTTCAATGCCTCATTCGCCAGCTCCACATTGCTGTGGGATACGTTGACCAGTTGCTGGGCCGCCTGAATGTCGAGGATTGCATCCTTGACGTCGGCGCGAATTTGGCCCTCCAGATTGTTCAATTGCGCACGGGCCTGGTCGAGTTGTGCGCCCGCGATGCGAGCGTCGCCGCGCAGCTTTCCCTCTTCAAAAATCGGCCCGCTGGCTTTTCCGGTTGCGTTCAATGTTCCATAGGAATTGCTGGGATTGACGCCGATGTAGCCATAGTCGGCCTCCGCGGTCAGCTCGGGAAGCCGCTCGGCGTGGGCGGCTGTAAGGGAGTGTTGGGCGGCCTTTTCCTGCTCCTCGGCGGCTTTCAGATCCTTGCGGTTTTGGAGCGCGGCGGCCATCGCCTGGTCCATGTTCGGCGTGTCGAATTGCGCGTACGGAACCTCATCGGTCAGCTGAAATTTCTGGGCAAGCGACAGACCGATGGCTCGCGCAAGGGCAATGCGATCTTTCTGATAATCATTCTGTACAGCAATCAACGACTGCTCCTGCGTCTGGTAATCCACGCGGGCACGCAGCTCGTCGAGCCGGGGAGAAACGCCATTCTGGTGATTCTGGATAGCCTGGTTCAGCGAAACGTGAGACGTGTCGACCTGCGCCTGCACGGAGGCAATGCGCGCTTTGTCGGCCAGGCACAAGAGATAGGCATTGCCGACGGTCAACACGATCAGGTCGCTCGAATCCTCTGCGGTCAATTTGCTGGCCTCGAAGTTATGCCGGGATGAAATATAGTTCTGCAGCGAGGAGATATTGAGCACTGTCTGGTTCAGCGTGGCGCGAAAATCCGTGTAGCCGAAGGGGCCGATAATCACCGGGAAACCGGGGATTCGCAAACCCTCAGCCTGCAGATTGACCTGCGAAACCGTATCCTGCGCTGTGCCGGTAACGGTCGGCAGCAGGCTCTGCAGTTGCTGCAATTTTTGACCGCCAGCCGTTTTTACACTGGCGCTATTGAGAATCGCCCCCAGGTTATTTTGGAGGCCCATCTGGATTGCATCGTCGAGTGAGAGCGGCAGTATGCCGGTGGTGGCCTTCTGCTGGACCACGCTACCCTGATAGTTGGTCGAAGTCTGCGCTTGCACGTTCAAATTGGCGAACCCAGCCATTGCCGCAAGCATGATGAACATCCGCGAGCTATGGCGCAAAAATATTTTCAGCAGCATTTGCTTTCTTTCACAAGCTTTCCTGTCGGGCTGGCCGCGCGAACAAAAATCGATACAACGATTGCAACTCATTCACTTTTGAAATGGCGCAGCCCTCAGCCGCGCTGTTTTTTTTGATCCGGCGGCATCCGACACGCTGGACATAGTCGCTTTTCACCGGGTTCTACACAGTAGATGTCGAAGCA
Organism: Acidobacteriaceae bacterium; assembly: GCA_965276585.1. GTDB lineage: Bacteria > Acidobacteriota > Terriglobia > Terriglobales > Acidobacteriaceae > JAKAAZ01. The sequence continues at coordinate 172,181 of CBDIAZ010000003.1, forward strand.
GGCTAAAGAGTTGAAAATTTTTCCTGGTTTCTCGCTGCTTTCAAAAAGCTTTGTTCCGACTCCGCTTATGATACCGGATACCGCAAGCGCGATCGGGTTTTCACGCGACCGCCATAAGCGTTTGCTACGCTGCTTTCTTGAAACCGCTGTAATTTGAGACACTGAGGTTGATCCGGCCCTGTGGGGCGACGGCACACGTTCGGATTGACGGAAAAAGAGCTGACACGCATGGCTACGGCAAGCGAGAAAATTACTTCCCCGATCAAGCGTTATTTCAGCCGCGATGAATCGTGGCTAGACTTCAATTGGCGGGTGCTTGAAGAAGCGCAGTCGGATGCAAATCCCTTGCTGGAACGGGTGAAGTTTCTTGCCATCACCGCCAGCAATCTGGATGAATTTTTTGAAATTCGCGTGGCCGGTGTACTGCAGCGCATTGAAGATGGATATACCGAACCAGGGCCGGATTTGCTGACCCCACAGCAGACGCTCGACTCGCTGGTTACGAAAACACACGCCTTTGTCGCCGCGCAATATGAATGCTGGAACCGACAATTGCTGCCCGCGCTTGCAAACGCCGGCATCCGCATGCTGGCCTGGAAGGACCTCGAAGAGGAACAGCGCGAGTATGCGATTCGCTTTTATCAAAACGAAGTCGACCCGCTGCTGACGCCGATTACGATCGACCCGGCGCATCCCTTCCCGCGGGTCCTGAACAAGGCGCTGTGCCTGGCGTTGTTGTTGAATCGCAAGCGCAAGACCGCTCCCCGAGCTGTGCTGGGGGTGGTCACAGTGCCGCGGGCGCTGCCGCGGTTGATCGCATTGCCTTCTACGGACAGCCACCTGGATTACATTTTTCTCCATGAGCTGATCGAGTCGCAGGCTGCAGCGTTGTATCGCGGATATGAATTTCTTTCCCGCGCCGCCTTCCGCGTAACACGCAACAGCAATCTGTATCTACAGGAAGAAGAGGCGCGTAGCCTGCTCGAAAGCGTGCGCAGCGAGTTGCATAACCGCCGCAAGGGCGATGCGGTTCGACTGGAGATTGAAAGCGACGCTGCGCCGGAGATCGTTGAAGAGCTGCGGGCGAATTTTGAACTGGACAGCTTTCAGGTCTTCCATACGGATGGCCCGGTGAACTTGTCGCGGCTGATGAACCTCTACACCAAGACGGATCGGCCGGAGCTGAAGTTCCCGGCCTTTGTCGCCCGTGGGCTGCGGCTGCATCGCGAGTCCGCCAACCTGTTCGACGAAATTCGCCGCCGCGACATTTTGCTGCATCATCCGTATGACTCCTACAACAGCGTGGTCGAGTTTATTCACGCTGCCGCTGAAGATCCGGCAGTCTTGTCGATCAAGCAGACGCTCTACCGCACCAGCGCCAATTCACCAATCTTTCAAGCGCTGCGCGAAGCTGCGCAGAGCAAAGAGGTCACGGTGGTCGTCGAGTTGATGGCGCGTTTCGATGAAGCCTCGAATATCCGGTGGGCGCGCGATTTGGAAGATGCCGGGGTGCAGGTTTTCTATGGAATTGTCGGATTGAAGACGCACTGCAAGCTGGCGCTGCTGGCTCGACGCAATCCGCAGGATGGCATCGTGCGGCAGTTCGCTCATCTCGGCACTGGCAACTATAACGCTGAGACGGCGCTCTCCTATACGGATCTTAGCCTGCTGACGGTGAATCCAACCATCACCAGCGCAGTCCACAACGTGTTCAACTACCTGACCGCGCACGCGCAGTCGGACGACTATCTGCCGCTGCTAATGGCTCCGCTGAATCTCGCTGAAAGTTTCGCCCAGAAAATCCATCGCGAGGCACAGCATGCTACCGAAGGCCGGCCAGCACGGATTATCGCCAAGATGAATTCCTTACTCGACCAAAGCATCATCGATGCACTGTATGCAGCTTCGCAGGAGGGGGTGACGATCGATCTGATTGTTCGCGGCATCTGCGCGCTGCGGCCCGGCGTGAAAGGATTGAGCGAGAATATCCGCGTGCGGTCGATCGTTGGCCGATTCCTGGAGCACAGCCGCATCTTCTATTTTGAAAATGGTGGAGAAGAAGAAATCTACTGCGGCAGCGCCGACTGGATGCCGCGCAATCTGTATGAACGCTGCGAGGTCATTTTCCCGATTCTCGACCCGCGCCTGCGGCAGCGCATCCGCGATGAAATTCTGGCGGCGTATCTTGCGGACACCGCCGAATCGCGATCCCTGTTGCCAACAGGAGCCTACGTGCGTGCTGGGAAATCTCCGCATCCCTTCCACGCGCAAAACTTTTTTATGCGACTGGCGGAAGGCAAGGCCAGCGACAGCGATATTCCCGCCGCTTTCACGGAAGCGACAACTCCATCGCCGACAAAGCGCGCAGCAAAAATGGACAAGTCTACAAGCGGCAGCGTTCCTGCATCTGAGCGAAAACGCGCGGCCCGATCGCGTAAAGCTGCCCTGATGGAGCCAACCAGTGCTGAAACTGCGGATGCACCGAGTGACACAACTACTGCTGCCACTATCGAGTCCAACGGATAGGCATATTTTCGTTTTGCCAGCTGTCGTCAATCGACGCTTGTAAGATAGTGTTTTAGAACAATTTTCCTGTTACGCTACACCGCAACCATCATCGAAATGCCGTTTGGAAAAACGACGGCCAGATTTGGCTTCGGTTTATATCCACAGGAAAGCAGCGCAGCCGAAGGAATTCTGCAAACCGTGTCCACCAGCTTGCCCAGAAGCGCTATCGTTCTTCAAAATTCCGGGGTCGTACCTGCCGATCGTGCAGCGGAAGCACGATCGCCATGGGTGTGGTGGCACCTGCTCAGTCTGGATGCGCCGACGGTTACTGCGACCTGGTGCTGGTTTTTTGGCGCCGTTTTCGGACTGCATTTTTCCTTTGCGACACTACCGACCCTTGCGCTGGGAACATGGTCGGTTTATGTCGCCGACCGACTGCTGGATGGCTGGCGTGCGACCGATATGGTTGCGCTTCGCGATCGGCATTGGTTTTATCTGCGGCATCGCCGGGTGTTTTCGATCGCGTGGGCCATCGCTGCGATCCCGCTGGCGTATCTCATCTTCTTCCGTGTCCAGCCTGCCGTTCGTACCGATGACGTGATCTTATGTTTGATTGGCATAGCCTACTTTGTTCTTATCCATGGCCGCCCCTCGCATGGGAAGGAACGCCGATCTTTTTTATCGAACTGGATTTCGAAGGAACTGACGGTGGGATTTCTTTTCGCTATTGCAACGGCGGTGCCCGCTTGGGCGCGTCTGCATGCGGATCGCAACCTGCTGATCGCTGCGATTTTCACCTTCGGCATGGCCTGCTGGTTGAACTGCGTCGCCATTCAGACATGGGAGGATGCCGAGGCATCCCGTGAGATCGTCCACACCATTCTTTCCGGTCGAACCGTCGAACAGGAAGAGCAACGCTCCAAAGGCCTGACGCAATTTCTGGGAACGCATCTTACTGCCTTCGCCATTGTGGTGGGGTTGTTCAGCGCCGGTTTCGCTACTGCTACTGTGGGCACGAGCGTGTGTCTGCTCTTTGTCTCCGTGACCGTCAGCGCCGGGCTGTTTTTGGCCCTGATCCGCAGCAGCGATCACTTCAGCGCGCTCACCTTGCGCATTGCCGCCGACACAGCGCTGCTGACGCCGCTGTTGTTTTGGCTACGCGTGAGATAAGTGGTGACCTCAGGAACGGAAAATCCGCGTCTCCGAAGCAACCCCCCGAATTTCGATCCGATCGCGCGCGCGTATCGCTGGATGGAATATCTCAGCTTCGGGTCGACGCTGGAGCGCTGCCGTTTTTATTTCCTCGCCGTCTGCGTGGATGCACGGCGAGGCCTGGTGCTCGGAGATGGGGATGGCCGCTTTACTGCTCGCCTCCTGGCGACGAACCGCGCCGTGCAGATCGATGCTGTCGATGCGAGCGCTGTCATGCTGGGGCTGCTGAAGCATCGCGCGCTTGCAGCGGAAGATGGAGAAGGTCGCCTGCGGACCATTCATGCCGATCTGCGCGACTTTATACCCGATCGCGACGGATACGATCTAATAGTCTCGCATTTTTTTCTCGATTGCCTGACCGACGAGGATCTGGAAAGGATGGTCGCGCGCATTGGTCCATATCTCACGCCGGATGCGACGTGGATCGTATCGGAATTTTCCGTTCCGCAAAAAGGCTGGCGCAGCATGGCCGCGGGCGCGCTCATCCGTTTTCTATACCTCGCGTTCAAAACAATGACGCATCTAGATGTGCGACAGATTCCGGACTATGCGAGCGTGCTCGCCAGCAATGGTTTTGTTCGCCAGCAGCAGATTCAATTTCTCGGCGGCGTGCTGTCGGCAGAACGATGGCGGAAAAACGATCCTCATCCTCCTGATTTATCCTGTTCAGTCGGCCTTTATCAATAGCTGTTTCGGCAGATACTTTGTTTGAACATCACGGATGGATCATGAATTTGTATTTGTTACGACATGGCAGCGCGGGTCAGCGGAAATCCAACCCGATTACAGACCATAAACGCCCGCTAGATAAAGAAGGCAAGCAGCAATGCATTTTGTTGGGCGGAGTGCTCAATTCTCTCAAGCTGCAGTTTGACGCGGTGCTTTCAAGCCCGCTGAAGCGCGCCTTACAAACCGCCGCGCTGGTGGGGACTGAGACTGGCTTCGAGAAAAAGATTCAGCTTTCGCAGGCGCTGGCGCCAACCGGTACGTGGAACGATTTTCAACGGCTGCTGGAGGGCGTTGCCGGTGCAGAAGAGGTGTTGCTGGTTGGGCACAGCCCCAATATGCCGGAGTTTTTGAATCGGCTGCTGTATCCGGCAGGCACGAGTTCCGCGCTACGCCTGCGTAAGGGCGCGATTGCAATGCTGAATCTGGAGCGCGGGCCAGCCAAGCTGCAATGGCTGCTCGATCCACGTGTTGTGCGAGGGGTTCAGTCGAGTACGACAAAAAGGTCGCGGGCGAAGACTTCGCGGAAGTAAACGGCCTCTTTGCGCAGCGACCATAATTCAAGATCGGCGCGTCTGCGGCCCGGCATCAGTTCGACAATCACTCGCTTGGAGCTCAATCGGGTGCGGAACTGCAAGGTTCCGCTCGCCTGATCCTGATGCAGCGCAACCGCCATCCGCAGAAGCAGTGCGGCGCGGCGGAGGTAAGTGTGCTGCTCGACCGGAATCATTCGCACAACTCGATCCGTGGGCGCGGGACGGGACTTGCCGAGGTAGCGCGCGATGGCGGAGACGATCAGCCGCTGCTCCGGCGTGAAGCCGTACAGCTCCGAGTTGGCGATGATGTACTGCGTATGACGATGGTGCCCCTGGTAGTTCATAAACTTGCCCACCGAATGCATCATGGCTGCCGATTCCAGCCATAACTTGTATTCCGGCGGCAGTTGATGCACTGCCTTTAGATCTTCAAAAAACTGTCTTGCATGTGCGACTACCGGCTGCTGCCGCTTGGGGTCTACTCCGTAGTGGCGGCATAGTTCGAGCACGCTTGCCCAGCGCTCCTGCTCAAAATGCTGGTGCGCGGAGGTGTGCGTGTCGCCTTCGGCAAGCATCAGCGCGAGGATGCCGTCGCGCAACCCCATCGGTGAATAGCGAAAGCCCGGCAAATGAAATTTCTCGAGCACAGCGGCGTACACATGGGCACCGGCGACGATGATCTCCGAACGCTTGGGACCGATGCCGGGAACAGCGTTGCGTTGCACGGCCGACATGCGCTTCAATTTTTCCGCCAGCTTGCTAACCGCCGCCGAGGGAGTCCGATCCCATGCTCGAACGCCCGTTTTCAGATGCTTGATCTGAGGTTGGGCGGCTGCGGCCAGCGCTGCCGCAGTTCCAGAAGTAGCGAAGACAGTCGCGACGCGTTCGCCGCCCAGATGCTCTTCCGCGCGGTGCAATTCGCGGCGAATCCAGTCCTGCATGCGCATCACTTCTTCCAACCGTGCGGGATCATGACGCAGAAATTCTCGTGTCAAGCGCACTGCACCCAACGGCAAACTGACCATTTCCTGAATGGCGGAACGTTCCGAGAGAGTAATTTCGCAGCTGCCGCCGCCGAGGTCGATCAATATACAGCGGCCGCGTGCAGCCGGTTCGTTCGACACCACGCCGAGATGAATCAGACGGCCTTCTTCCAGGCCTGAAATGATTTCCGTTTTCCAGCCAGTAGAGGAATGTACCCAGGCCAGAAACGCCTGCTGGTTTCGCGCATCGCGCAGGGCACTGGTGGCCACCACACGCAGCCGGTCGACCGCATGTGCCTGTACCGCGCGATGAAAACGTCGCAACGCGCGAATCGTGTTCGCCATCGATTCCGGCGAAACCATGCCGCTATCGAAAACGCTCTCGCCCAGCCGCGTGATCTCGCGGTCCTCATGCAACGTCTTCAACCGATGATTGCGCGCCTCGGCGATCTTGAGCCGTACGGAGTTCGATCCGATATCCACTGCTGCGTATGTCGTCGTCGCTTTTACCTGCACTTCTGCCCTCGTTTCAAAACTTACACGAACGCGGCGCCGAATTGGGTGAAGAATGGACTGCTATCCTAATTTTGTTTGTCCACTATGCGCATGAGCCTTCGAAGTCCTTTTGCCAACCCTACCGTTTCCAGTGTCGATGCGACCGGAGTTGCCGCGAACCTGTCGGAAAATTTCCCACTTTCCAGGCGCGCGGAATGGGTATTGATCGTTCTTGTCTTTATTGCCGTCTATTTTGCGGCGCTGTTTACACCATCCTTGATTGACGATGCCGACGCAACCCACGCCCAGGCTGCACAGCACATGGCGCTAACCGGCCATTGGGTCACGCTGCTGGTGAACGGCATTCGCTATCTGGAAAAGCCGCCGCTTCCCTACTGGCTTGTTGCGCTCGATTATCGCGCCTTCGGCTTTAACGCATTTGCTACGCATCTGCCGGAAGCGCTCGCCGTGCTGGGCTGCGCCATACTCGGCCTGCTATGGGGACGTCGCGCATACACGGAGCGGGCGGGCTTCTATGCCGCGCTGGCCGTGCTGACTTCCATCGGATTTTTTCTGTTCACGCGCATTTTTATTCCGGAAGCGATCCTGACGCTGCTGATTGCGCTGGCGCTGTTTTTGTTTCTAACCGGGCTTGAGGATCGTGAGCCGGGGCGCATCTACGCCACCTATGCGCTGCTGGCGCTGGCGCTGTTGACCAAAGGACTGATAGCACCGGTATTTTTTCTCGGCGCCGTAATCCCCTACTTATGGGTTACTGGCCAATGGCGACGGTGGCGTGAGTTTCGCCTGTCGACAGGAGCACTGCTCTTCCTCGCCATTAGCGCGCCCTGGCACATTCTCGCCGGGCTGCACAATCCGGATCAGGGGCATCCCGTCGGCAATATCCCTTCGCAGGATAACGTTCATGGATTTTTTTACTTCTACTTTATCAATGAACATGTTCTGCGATTTTTGGGCAAGCGCTATCCGCACGACTACAACAAGCTGCCTGGATATTTATTTTGGAGCCTGCATCTGGTCTGGCTGTTCCCGTGGAGCATCTATTGGCCCGCGACGCTCTATTCCTCGTGGCGCAAGAACCGCGCAGCCGGCAAACGTCAGGGATGGAAGCGCCGCCTGCATCTTGATTTTGCCGGAAAAAGCACACTGCTGCTGGCGCTCTACGCAGCCTTCATCCTGCTGTTCTTTTCGATTTCGACAAATCAGGAATATTATACGTATCCGGCTTATTTCCCATTGCTACTGCTGACGGGGATGGCGCTGGCAAAGCTTGAAACGAACGTCGTTACAGAGTCCGCCGGGCAACGGAAGATCGATATGCGTTGGCTGGAAATCGCGCACGCTATCTTCGCGATTGTCGGCCTGATCGCGGCGGCGTTGCTCTCTTACGGCTTGTGGTCCTCGCGGCATCTGCCATACGTTGCGGACATTGGCGCTTTGCTGGCACATCGCGATGTCGGCGGGTACTCGCTGTCCATGTCGCACTTCTTCGATCTCACTGGGCCATCATTTGCTGCGCTGCGGCTGCCCGCCTTATTGGCTGCCGCCACCTTTTTGATCGGGCCCAGCATCGCCTGGTGGATGCGTGTGCACAGACAGCATCTGCGCGCGACCTTCACCACCGCGATTACTGCAGCCATGTTTCTGGTTGCCGCGCACATCGCTTACGTGCGTTTCCAGCCGATGATGTCTTCCCGCGCGATGGCCGACACGCTGAATCGCATCGCTATACCAAGTGACGTACTGATGCTGTATGGCGATCAGTCCTATGGGTCGTCGATCCTGTTTTACACTGAGCGCCGGGCATATCTAGTGAACGGGCGCACCACGTCGATGCTGTGGGGATCGTATTATCCCGACGCGCCGCACATTTTTCTTGACGATGCGCAGATGCTCGCAGGATGGGAGAAAGGACCGCGTAAATTTCTCTTCGTTCCGCCAGATTATCGCGAGCACGTCGAGGCGCTGCTGGGCAAACGCGTGTACCTAGTGCAGGAAATCTCCGATAAAGAATTGTTGACCGACCGGCCACTTTCCACCGGCGCATCGAAATAGCGTACGCCTACAATAATGGAGGAGTGACGCGATGACCGCCAGCACCACCCTATCCTCCGACGCCACACGCGCAGCAGATGCGAATCGTGACCCGATGCGCATCTCTCCCGCGCTACGGCGCTTTGCCTGGTTCGTGCTTGCGTACAACGTGCTCGTCGTGCTCTGGGGAGCCGTCGTGACCGCCACCGGCTCTGGCGGTGGCTGCGGCGACCACTGGCCGCTCTGCAACGGCGTGGTCCTTCCGCAGCTCGCCCGCTTCCACACCATCGTCGAATTCACGCACCGCATCATGAGCGGCATCGCTCTGGCGTTGATCATGGTCCTGCTGGTCTGGACATGGCGTGCTACCCGCCGTGGTCAACTCGCCCGCTGGTTCGCCGGCGCATCCATGGTGCTGGTGCTGAATGAAGCAGTCCTGGGTGCGCTATTAGTTCTGCTGCAACTGGTCGGACACAACGCCTCGGCCGGCCGCGCCGTGTATCTCTGCTTCCATTTCGCCAATACGCTGCTGCTGCTGGCCGCGCTCGCATTGGCGGCAGAATTCCTCTCCCGCCCACGGACTCGCGCCACCACCGGTCTGCGCCGCGGTAACCTCACCTTCCCGGTATTGGGAATTCTCGCCACGCTGGTCGTTGGCGTCTCCGGCTCCCTGGCAGCGCTGGGCGATACGTTGTTTCCTTCAAGTACGCTGGCAGGCGCTTTCCATCAGGATTTTTCCGCCGCTGCCCCGCTGCTGCTGCGTTTGCGTTGGATTCATCCAATCAGCGCAATCTTCGCGGGGATATTCATCGCGTGGCTGCTGGTGCAGGCATTGCGACGGACGGCATCTACGCGAATGCGGTCACTCGGACTGGCTGTGCTATGTACGCTGTTGATGCAATATCTGTTGGGAGTATCGGACGTGCTGCTGCGTGCGCCAACGTGGCTGCAGGTGCTTCACCTGCTGGGTGCAGATGTTTTCTGGATTTGCCTGATGCTACTGACCGCGAACTTCTGCCTGATCGCATCTCCGAAAACGATCTATAGCGGAGCCAACCCTCCGACCAATCCGTAGATTGCGGAAGCCAGCCCCAGAAGTACGCTGGCGATCATAAACAGCGGCAGGTCGATCACGACCGAGATCGAGGCCAGCACAATCGCAATTTGCAAACCGCCGCTGGCGGTCTCCAGCCTATTTTTGCGATGCTCTTCATGATCTCGCAGATGCTCCTGTGCATGCGCGCGCGTTTTCAACTGCTCCATGCCGTCAGCACCCGGTTCAGAGTTCATCCGGGCTGCGTTGGCTCGCGCCTCGGCAATTTCTTTTTGTATCGCGGGAGTCGAAGCGGTCGGCAGACTTTCTAGCATCGCCGCTTCTGCGGACAACACCGCGCGGCGAACCGATTTTCCCTGATACTGCGCCCAGGTATCGCTGGCCGCAATCTGGCTGGATAGATAATTTGCCTGAGCGTCCTTTTCTCCAAACTCCGTCAGCGCCAGAATAGCCGCCATCACCGCGATAATGATCGCCGTTCGCCGATTGCGGCTTCTATTCTCGCCGCCCTCGACCGCATGCTCAAGGCGTTCCTGCGCTTGCTCAAAATCATCGCTCATAATGCCGTCCATTCTTCCCGCTGCCGAGCTGTTGGGGTAGAAATTGTTCCCTGGAAGATCACTATATCGCGGCGCCAAGAATGGCATGCAGGGAGCACGCCAGCTTTGGTTGGTGTAATTTTGAAAGAGCGAAAACTTTTCATACCGGAGTGACCTTTTGAAGCGTTCAGTCAACTTTTTCGCACTTGTATTTTGCCTGTTGTGTTCAAGCGCGCTAGTAGCGCAAGCACCTACGCCCAAGCCGTACACGTTTTCTCCGCAGGCAAAAGCGGTCATCGACCGGTTGGCATCTTTCAACTCCATACCGGCTGACACATGGCAATATCACCTCGGCGATATTCCGCACGGCGAACGGCCCGATCTGAACACCAGTGGCTGGCAGACGATTCATCTACCGTATCAGTCGGGAATGCAGACGATCTGGCTGCGCCGCTGGGTCGCGGTGCCAAAAGCATTGAATGGGTATGACCTTAACGGTGCGCAGGTGTGGCTACAGATCAGCGCCTCTGCCAACGGCCCGACACCGATGATTCTTTATTTCGATGGCCGGCGCGTGGCCCTGGGAGACAATCTCGAAAAACAACAACTGTATGCGAAGCCGGGAGAAAAAGTTCTGGTCGCGGTGAAATTTCTGGCCACGCGCGACAAAAAAAACATTAGCCGCGCCAGCCTCGATGTCACCTTCCCTGACAACCGGCCCAACCCGCAAGATCTGCGCAAGGAGCTGATCTCCGCCGCCGACCTGCTGCCCTCCATTCCGCAGGTGCCCGCCACGCTCGCAAAACAGGAACAGACGCTCGAAGCCGCGGCGATGACCGTCAATCTTGCCGCGCTCGATAAGGGCGATTCAACGGCTTTCGATGCTACGCTGCGGCAGGCACAATCGAAGCTTGATCCTTTACGCCCGGTGTTGCAGGAGTACTCCGTGCACATGACCGGCAATGCGCACATCGATGCCGCATGGTTATGGCCGTGGACGGAAACCGTCGATGTCGTGCATCGCACGTTTTCTACCGCGCTGCAATTGATGGAAGAATATCCCGGCTATACCTATACGCAGTCCGCCGCGCAGTATTACGCCTGGATGCAGGACAAATATCCCGACATCTTCAAGCAGATTCAACAGCGCGTGAAAGAGGGCCGATGGGAGCTGGTCGGCGGCATGTGGGTTGAGCCGGACCTGAACCTGCCGGACGGCGAATCCACGGTACGGCAGATTCTGGTGGCCAAGCGTTACTTCCAGAAGAACTTCGGCGTCGATGTGCGCATTGGCTGGAATCCCGACTCTTTCGGCTACAACTGGCAGCTGCCGCAAATTTACAAAAAATCCGGAATCGATTATTTCGTCACCCAGAAGATGGCCTGGAACGATACCAGCCAGCTGCCGCTGAAACTTTTCTGGTGGCAGTCACCGGACGGCAGCCGCGTGCTAACGTATTTTCCGCATGATTACGTGAATCAGATTGAGCCGGTGCGCATGGCCAGCGATCTTGCGAAGGCGGTCGATCTGAATCCGGGCCAGCATGAGATGATGCATCTCTACGGTATTGGCGACCACGGCGGCGGCCCTACGCGCGATATGCTGGACAGCGGCGAGCGCTGGATGGAGCCAAATAAAGTCTTCCCGCATCTGGAATTCGGCGTCTCGCAGAGCTTCTTCGACGAGCAGGCCAAGAAGCTCGATACCGCCGACGCTCCGACCTTGAATTATGAAACGCTGGCGGCGCACGACACCCATCTGGCTGCGCCTCCGGCGGGTGAGATCAGTCTGCCGGTGTGGAACGATGAACTGTATCTCGAATTCCATCGCGGCGTTTATACCAGCCAGGCGAAACAGAAATGGAATCTGCGTCATGGCTCCCAGTGGCTGCTGAACGCGGAAAAATATTCCTCGCTGGCGTGGCTGGGCGGAGAAAATTATCCTCAGCAAAAACTCAACGCAGCATGGAAGCTGCAACTGTTCAATGGATTCCACGATCTGGCTGCCGGCTCCGGCATCGGCGTGATTTATAAAGACGCGCAGAAACAGTTCGATGTTGTGCACTGGACGGCCAACGACGCTACTCATAATGCGCTGACAGACATCGACAGCCATATTGACACCGGCGCACGCGCGGGCGTACCGATTTTGATCTGGAATCCGTTGAGCTGGGAGCGCGAGGATGTAGTGGAAGTCAACGTGCAGATGCCGCACCCTGAGCCGAATGGAATTTCCGTGCTCGATGCAACGGGCAGGCCGGTGCCGATGCAGGTGCTGTCGCACGATGCTTCCAATGGAAGCTATCACCTGCTGCTCCAGCCGAAGGATGTTCCGTCGATCGGATATACGATGCTGTATGCGGTTTCCGGCGCTCACAAAACGGCCAGCGATCTAAAGGCCAGCGACACTACGCTGGAAAATTCCCTGCTGCGCGTGGTGATCGATCCTAAAAATGGCTGCATCACCAGCCTGTACGACAAGCAGTCGCACTTTGAATCGATTGCCAGTGGTGGCTGCGGTAATTTACTGCAGGCTTTTGTCGATACACCGAAGGAATACGACGCGTGGAATATCGATGCTGACTTCTCAAAACACTTCACGAACCTGACCATGGCCGACAGTGTTCAGCTGGTCGAGCATGGTCCGGTAAGTAGCGTGGTGCGCATCACGCGGCATTGGGATAAATCGACGTTCGTGCAGAATATTATTCTTTACGCAGGTATGCGGCGCGTCGATGTAGTCAACGATGTGGACTGGCATGAAACACACATCCTACTGAAAGCTGCATTCCCGCTGGCTGCCAGTGCGCCCAAGGCCACGTTTGAGATTCCTTATGGAACCATCGAGCGCCCGACGACGCGGAACAATCCCGTGGAAGACGCCAAATTTGAGGTTCCGGCGCAGCGCTGGGCCGACCTTGGCGACGGTCAGCATGGCTTCAGCCTGATCAACGATTCGAAGTATGGTTATGACGTGAAGGGCAACATACTGCGGCTTTCTCTGCTGCGCTCGCCCGTGTATCCAGACCCGAATGCCGATCGCGGCCCGCAGCACTTTCGCTACACTCTGTATCCGCACACGGGCACATGGCGCGAGGCGAATAGTGTGCTGCATGGCTTCGCATTCAATTACCAATTGCGCGCCATGCAGGTAGATCCGCACGCGGGAGAGCTACCGCCGACGCATTCCTTCGTCACCGTTAAGCCGGAAAATCTGGTGCTGACAGCGATGAAGAAGAGTGAAGATGGCAACAGCCTAATCCTGCGCTTTTACGAATGGGCGGGAAAGAAAACGATGGCGGAAATTACTTTGCCTGTCGGAGCATCGACGGCTGTGGGGACCAGCTTGATGGAAAATGCCAAGGGCTCGCAGCTGGCAGTTTCGGGCAGCCAGGTTGCGGTTCCCGTAGGGCCGTATTCCATCAACACGGTTCGGGTCGACTATACGAATCGCGGCGGAAATTTCTGGCAGGCACAAAAATAAATTGAGCGCTGCTCTCTACGAGAGCGCAAAACCGCAGGTTGCCTACGAGTCCAGCAGTGGGCCAGCGCCTTCAGACGCTCGCGATAGATAGATCTCGGCGTCGACGTTGGTAGCCTGCTTGTAGCCGGCGCGGACATTTTCAACAAACTTGTCAGTGTGCTCGGCGGCCACGAGGTTTACGGTACAGCCGCCGAAGCCTGCTCCGGTGATGCGGGCTCCGTAGCAGCCGGGCTGCACAGCCGCCAGCTCGACCATCGTATCCGCTTCCGCGCAGCTGGCAGCGTAGTTGTCCCGCATGCTGATATGGGCCTCGTGCATCAAGCGTCCGAAACTGGAAAGATCATGCTGCCGCAGGGCTTTCGCAGCTTGCTCGACGCGGCAATTTTCCGTGACCACATGCAAACACCGTCGAAAGGCATTCTCCGGCATATCTTTTTCGCACGTTCGCAGACTCTCTTCCGACACATCGCGCAATACGCGAATCCGAGGGTCATGCTGCCGCAAAATCCGCACACCTTCCTCTACTTCACGGCGGCGCTGGTTGTATCCGCCGTCGGAGTTTGAATGCTTCACCATAGTGTTGCAGATGACGATCATGACATTCTCCGGCAGCGGCAGCGCTTCATATTCGAGCGAGCGGCAATCCAGCAGCAATGCATGCCCGGCGACACCGCAACAGGAAGCGAACGGGTCCATAATGCCGCTCTGCGTGCCGACGAAGTTGTTTTCGGAATACTGGCAGACCTTGGCAATCTCCGGCTTCGGCAGCATCACACCCGCATGCGCGAGCACGGCGAAGGCGACGGCCACCTCCACCGACGCCGACGAGCTTAGCCCGGAACCAACCGGCACATTGCCGGAGAGCGTCATGTCGAATCCCCCGCAGCGAATGCCGCGCTGACGTAGGCTCCACAGCACACTCACCGGATAATCGCTCCAGTGCTTCCGCGCAGAAGAAGGCAGGCGGTCCAAATCGATCGAGACCTGCTCGTCAAAATTGGTTGAGTAAAAGTTGGCGATGGAATCGGCGCGCGGGCCCAGCACGGAAACCGTCCGCAGGTCGAGCGCGGCGGGCATCACGAAGCCTTCACTGGTATCAGTGTGTTCCCCGATTAAATTGACGCGGCCCGGGCCTTGGAACGCTGTGCCCTGGGCGTGAAAGCGGCTTCGATGAATCTCAGCTGGGGAGGAGGAATGCGGCATAGGAGGGTATTTGCAATCAGACTTTGTATGTCTGATTCTCGTTGTGCTTTTTTCAGGTGTCAAGGGAGGTTGACACGGAGGGCCTCTGAACGTCGCATACCGATGTTCCGGTTCCTCTGGAACCCATGTCTCAGAAGAGAGACCATGGGGGATTCGTATTCTTATTGTGCGATCCAGATCAACCGAAGCGGCCGGTGATGTAGTCCTGAGTCTGCTGTTTTTCCGGGTTCTGGAAAATTTGTTTAGCACGGTTCAGCTCGATCAGCTCGCCGTTGAGGAAGAATCCAACATAGTCGGCTACGCGCGCTGCCTGAAGCATGTTGTGAGTCACGATCACGATAGTGCAGCTGTTCTTGATCTCGAACAGAAGATCTTCGATCTTCGCAGTGGAGATAGGATCGAGCGCCGAGCAGGGCTCGTCGAGCAGCAGCACTTCCGGGTCGACGGCGAGGGCGCGGGCAATACACAAACGCTGCTGCTGTCCGCCAGAGATTCCATTCGCTGACTGGTGCAGTTTGTCTTTTACTTCATCCCACAGCGCTGCTCGGCGCAGACTCCGTTCCACCTTTTCGGCAATCTCCCGGCGGCTTAAATTACGCTCCAGGCGCAGTCCGTAGGCGACGTTATCGAAAATGGATTTGGGAAACGGCGATGGCTTCTGAAATACCATGCCTACCACACGGCGCAGCGTGGTTGCAGGTACGCTGAACAGGTCGCGATCGCCAAGACGAATGCTGCCTTCCACACGGGTGCCGGGAACGGTTTCGTTCATCCGGTTGAAGGTGCGCAGCAGCGTGGTTTTGCCGCAGCCGGAGGGGCCGATAAACGCAGTGACGCGTTTATTGGGAACGATCAGATTGATGTCTTTCAGCGCCTGGTGGTTTTTATAGTAAAAATTTAGGCCAGCAACAGTGAACTGCGGCCACGGCAATTGCTCTTCCGTTCTTTCATCTACGGCAAAGCGGTCTTCATGGGCTTTCGACAACTGGCTCAGATCGAATGGTTTTATTAAGGTCTTCATAGCGATTTGCCTATCGTCCCTGATCCATGTGAAACTTCTTGTCTTCAATGCTATCTTACCGACACGATCACGTGTTAGATGCGTGCGAATGACCGGTCGCAGCACGATTCTGCGCGAAAATGGCAGCCATAAACCGGCATCAACCCAGACGTCTCTGCAATACCATGCGCGAGACGATGCTGATAACCAGTACAAACAACGTAACCAATAATGCAGCCGCGTAAGCGAGAGCATGGGCGCTGGCGAATGGTTCGGTAATGAAGGCCCAGATTGCGTAGGTCAAATAGCCGACGGGTTCGTGGGTTAGATGGCCGGTCCACATATAGCTGGACCAGCCGGCGGTATAGAGCAATGGCGCCGTCTCCCCCATCGAAATAGCGAACGCCAGCAAAATGCCTGTGAGAATCCCGGGCATCGCCATGGGAACGGTGATGTGCATAATCACCCTCCCCTCCGTAACGCCCAGAGCGAGTCCCGCCTCGTGCAACGTCCGCGGCACCTGGCGAAGAGCCATCTCGCTGGTACGGGTGATATAAGGAAGCGCGATGACGGCGAGAGCTATGCTGCCTGCGGCAACGGAAAATCCCCAACCAAGCCATGCAACCAGGGTTACATAGGCAAAATAGCCGACCACAATCGAAGGCACTCCAACGAGAACGTCGGAAAAGAAGCGGATGATGGGTACCAGGCGTCCGTTGTCGAACTCCGAGAGATAAATGCCGGCTGCCAACCCTGGCGGGATTGCCAGTAAAATGCCGCCAAAGGCAAGCAGCGCGGTGCCTTCAATGGCGTTGAGAAGGCCGCCTCCTGTTCCCTCCGTGACATGTGTGAGAACCGTAAAGTTGAGCGCGCCAATGCCGCGCTGAAAGACGATGACCAAGATCCACACCATGCCGCCGCCCAGCAGAAGGAAGGCGAGCGCGCACGAACCCCAACCGAGATAGTTGACAATATTGCGCTGGATCACGCGACCGACCGACGGCCGGGCAATCAACGCGCTGGGCTTGCTAGCCATCGTAGCCATCAGGCGAATGCCGTCCTCAGGCGGCCCTGATAGAAAATCAGAATGCTGGCAATGCCGTTCACAATCACGGAAATCAGGCAGAGCACCAGCGCCACCTCGGCGAGCGAACGCACCGCCATACCGGTCGGATCTTGCATTGCACTATCGAGCTGCGAGACGATGAAAGAAGCCATGGTGGAGATCGGGGTATAGATATTGCCCGGCAGATAATTCAGTGCATTGCCGCTGACCATAAGAACGGCCATGGTCTCGCCGAGTGCGCGACCGGTGGCAAGAATACTGGAGCCGACGATCACCCGACGCACATTCGGCAGCAAGATTTCCCACAGTGCCTCAAACCGGGTTGCACCCAATGCCAGTGCACCCTCGCGAAATCCGGTGGGCTGGGTGACTAGCGCGTCTCGCACCGTCGAGGTGATCAAGGGCACAATCATCAACGTAAGCACGAAGCTGGCGGTCAGCAGCCCGTATCCGCTGCCGGTTGGACCGCCAAAAAACGGAATAAAGCCGAGCCAGTGTGCCATGAACGGGAACAGATGGCGACCAAGGAACGGAATCACCACCACATAGCCCCACAGCCCGAAGACAACGCTTGGAATGGCCGCCAGAAGCTCCACAAAAAAAGAAATCCAGGGCCGGAAGCGCGGCGATACCGCCTCTGCGAGAAACATTGCCGCGCCCACTCCCAGGGGAACAGCAATCAACA
This sequence comes from Acidobacteriaceae bacterium, assembly GCA_965276585.1. Lineage (GTDB taxonomy): Bacteria > Acidobacteriota > Terriglobia > Terriglobales > Acidobacteriaceae > JAKAAZ01. The sequence goes on from CBDIAZ010000003.1 coordinate 189,727, forward strand.
GCGCAATCGCGGTACTGAGCAGCGTACCGGCAATCAGGAACAGGATGCCGTAATGGGCTCCCGGTAAAATCAACACGCCATTAACTGTAATCGGGTCGCCGTATTGGCTGCCGAGATTCCAACCATTCTGGACAAGAAAACCAAAACCGTTAAGGCGGACAGCCGGCCACGCGTAGATTACGAGAAACGTGACGATCGCGAACAGACTGAACGGCACGATGCTGCCAAGCAGAACGGTGAAGGTGCGGAGGCTCACGATGCCGGATTTCACAATGCACATCCAAATTCGACGAAGCCGATGGAAGGTGTTGTACAAGGTGCGATACCGGACGCGGAATCATTCCTTCCGCGCCCAGTGACAGCACCAATCTGGAGCTGGGATGACATTACTGTATCTTTGCGATCTGAGCTGCACTAAGTTTGACCACTGGTTCCGGAAGCGCCACGAAGTGCACTGCCTGCATGAAGTGGGGCGCGTTGCCGCCGTTCGCGCTGATTGCCCAGGTAAAGAACTTGCGCAGGGTCGCCGCGACCTCTCCATTGGGCTGTTTGCTGTTCACGATCGCGTACTCGTAATTGATGATGGGATAGGACTGTGCTCCGGGGGCGAAAATCAGGCTTATGCGCTCGTTCGCGGGAGTCTTCGGAACCATTACTGCCGCCGCGGCTTTGGCCGTATCTTCAGTAGGAAGAACGAAATTGCCATCGTGATTTTTCAACTTGGCAATACCAAGCCCAGCCTGCTGGAGAGCATCCTGATAGCTGGTGCCAATGTAGGCGATGGAATACGGATTGTCCTTGATGGCGGTCAGCATGCCCGGATTGCCTACGGCCCCAATTCCGCCCGAAACGGCCGGCCAGCTCACCGTGGTCCCATAGCTGAGGCTGTTCTTCCACTCAGGCGAACTGAATGTCAGGTATTGGGTAAAGATGAAGGTATCGCCGCTCCCGTCGGACCGATGTACGGGGATGATGGCGTGGTCGGGCAGCTTGACGCCGGGATTCATCGCGGCAATCTGGTTATCATTCCATTTCTGAATCTTGCCCTGGTAGATTCCAGCCAGAACCGGGCCGCTCAGCTTCAGGTGCTGCTTGTTCAAACCGGGCAGGTTGTAGTTCACCATCTGCAAGGAAATCGCCAGTGGAATATTTAACATACTGGAATGCATTTTTTGCAGCGAGTCGCTCAGGTATGCATCGGACGCACCAATCTGCGCCAATCCTTCCACGGACTGCGAAATGCCAGTGCCGCTGCCGGTCGATTGCGTCGTGATCTTAGCGTTCGGATCCAGCTTTGTATAAGCCGGAACCCAAAGATTGAAAAGCGGATAGAGCAGACTCGAACCGGTTTCGAGGATATTGACGCTGGACGCGGCCTGGACGGTGCCATAAGTGGCGCCAAAAATAAGAGCAAACGCGAGGGCGCCGCCCATTACGAACTTTTTGCCTCTGAAGATCCGATTCCGTAGCAGCGACACTATGAATACCCTCCCGGGTGTGCGAGATTTTAGCTATCTTTGGTGGGGAGCCTGTGACAGTCAGCTTTATTTCTAAAATACTCACATGAAAAGAAGATGAATTCCAACCTAAAGAAGTGATTTTGCAAGCGCATCTATGCCGCAGCAGCCTACGTGAACCTGTCGAAAAAGGCCTCAAGTGAGATCTCAGAATCGAGAGACGGACAACCCGACGTTCATGGCTGCGATTGGCGTAGATACCTGAACGCGATAAACTACGAGGCAATGCCGATTTCCACTGCAAACCTTGCGCTTAGCGAACTTTCCGCCAACGCCGTGCAATCGGAGATTCGTGCCATGTCGGTCGAATGCGATCGCATCGGCGGCATCAATCTGGCTCAGGGTGTATGCGACACCGAACTGCCCACACCGGTTGCAGAGGCGGCGATTGCCGCGATTCAAGATGGCCAGAATATCTATACACGCCTTGATGGAATTGCAAAATTGCGCACGGCCATCGCGCAGAAAATGGCGCATTACAACAAAGTCGATTGCGATCCAGAAACAGGCACGCTGGTCACCTCGGGAGCAACCGGTGCTTTCCATGCCACCTGCATGGCCTTGCTGAATCACGGCGACGAGGTGCTTCTCTTCGAGCCGTTTTATGGCTATCACCGCAATACGCTGCTCTCAATGAGGGTCCGTCCGATAACCGTCACGCTCGATGCGCCACGATGGCAGCTTGACCTCGATCGCCTGACGAACTCGATCACGCCGAAAACACGCGCCATCGTCATCAACACACCCTGCAATCCGTCCGGTAAAGTTTTTACGCGCTCAGAACTGGAAGGCATCGCGACATTAGCCGAGCGCCACGATCTGTTCGTCATCACCGATGAGATTTACGAATATTTTCTGTGCGGTACGGCTGAGCACATCAGCTTTGCCTCTATGCCCGGAATGGCCGAGCGCACCATCACCATGTCGGGATTTTCGAAGACTTTCAGCGTCACCGGCTGGCGGTTGGGCTATCTGGTTGCGGACCCGCGTTGGACTCCGGCCATCGGATATTTTCACGACTTGACGTATGTGTGCGCTCCAGCCCCCCTGCAACATGGCGCGGCAGCTGGATTACTTGCACTGCAAGATGATTTCTATCGCGATCTCGCCCAGGAATATGAAGCCAAGCGCGACCAGCTGGTCGACGCGCTGAACGCAGCCGGACTGACGCCCTCGATTCCCGACGGAGCATATTACATCCTGGCTGATGCCTCTCCGCTGCCCGGCGCAACCGCAAAGGAAAAAGCCCGCGCACTGCTGGCCCGCTGCGGCGTAGCGGCAGTCGCTGGAACAGCATTTTTCAGCGGCGGCCGCGGAGAAAACCTGCTGCGCTTCTGCTATGCGAAGAAATCCGCTTCTCTTGCAGAGGCCTGCAACCGCCTGCGCGGTCTGAATCTATAGATATTTTGGAAGTAACACCTTCAGGTTTTGTCTGGTTGGCGAATCCCCTGAATACTGTCATCCTGAGCGTACCGGGCCTTTAACGCGCGATTTTTGTGCGTTGGGTGGGGAGCGAGGGACCTCGAAATTTGCCGGTAGGAGAACATTCTGAGCCGAAAAAGAATCCCCGTCGTGCACCGTCCAATCGTCCGCTGGACGCGGCCCTTTCTGCGCTTCGCGAAAATCGAAAGCGCCGGCGGCATCGTGCTGGTGGCCTGCGCCGTCGTCGCCATCGTATGGGCGAATTCCGCGTGGGGAGATTTTTACGCGACCTTGCTGCACGTTCCTATCACCATAGGCATCAGCACTCTGCATCTGTCGGAGGATTTGCACTACTGGATCAACGACGGTCTCATGGCGGTCTTCTTTTTGTTTGCTGGGTTGGAGATCAAGCATGAACTGCTGGTAGGAGAGTTGTCTTCGGTGCGTCTGGCGGCATTGCCTGTACTGGCGGCTATGGGCGGCGTGATCTTTCCAGCCTGCATTTACGCGCTACTCAATCACAATCGCACAACGGCGGGCGGATGGGGCATCCCCATGGCGACGGACATTGCGTTTGCGCTGGGAATTCTGGCGCTCTCGGGCAGCCGTGTTCCCGTCGGCCTCAAGGTCTTTCTCACCGCGCTCGCCATTGTGGACGACATTGCCGCCGTGCTGGTGATTGGAATCTTCTACTCTTCCAGCATTCACTGGAACATGCTGCTGGCTGCATTTATTTTTCTCGCCGTCGGCGCCTTGGCCAATCGCGTCGGTGTCACCCGCGTCGGCGTATATCTCGTCATCGGCATCGCGGTGTGGTACTGCATGCTGCGCTCCGGTGTCCATCCCACGCTCGCCGGAATTCTGGTGGCCTTCATCATTCCTGCCAACCGGTATCTGGATACGCCGGAATTTCTCGAAAGCGCACGCCAGGACTTGGAGGCCGTGGAAGAGGCCGGTCGGATCGCTCCCGGCCATGGTCTCACCGCAGCCCGCCAAGCCTTCCTGCATCTGCAGATGCAATCCCAACTTGTCGAAGCGCCTTTGATGCGCTTGGAACGCGGTCTGCAGCCCTGGGTCACCTTCTTCATCATGCCGCTGTTTGCGTTGACCAACGCCGGTGTGCGCCTTGGCGGAATCCATTTGCGCGACCTGCTAGATCCAGCCGTACACGGAATTTTTCTCGGCCTGCTGGTCGGCAAACCGCTGGGGATTATGCTGTTTTCCTGTCTGGCAGTGCGCTACGGCATGGCGCATCTTCCCGAGGGCGTTGGATGGAAACATATCCACGCGGCAGCTTGGCTCGCCGGCATCGGATTCACCATGTCGTTATTTATCTCGGCACTTGCATTCGGTGCTGGACATGAAGACATGCTGGCAAAAGTAGGGATTCTTTCCGCCTCCGCTCTGGCAGCGATTGCAGGAACCTTGCTGCTGCGCTTCTGCCCCAAGGTACAAACAGAAGAGACGTAAAATCGGGGTACCCAATGGTACGCGCAACTCACCTGGTACTTTCTCTCACCCGCATTAGGCCGCCCGCTGCTCTTGCAATTCCGCCGCATGCGCATCGTAAATCGCAAGCACCTTTCCGGCGCGATCCGGATCGGTCGACCAACTCTGCGAAACCTCATGCACATATTGCTCGCCTGTGGCGGCCGTCAAAGCTGCCTGATAATGCGGAAATGACTGGCTCAGCCGATGCAACAAAGCCATGCGCGCCGCGAAACACTCCGTCATCCCAGGGAATTTCGTCCAGTTGGCGAGCACGGTCATCCAGTGGTCATGGAGAAATTCACGCGTCGGCATGGCAATGGTTTCCGTCCCCGCCAGCGGTGGATGGCTTTGCTTCTGACCGAATAAATTGTTCGCCTCAACCGCCAGTTTCGAACGGCCCCAGCCGGATTCAAGCGCCGCCTCGCAGGCAGCGTACTCCGGAAAAACATGACGGGCAGCGCGAGCGGCATTGCAAGCGCGGGTAAGAAATAAGGACTGAATCGACACGTCTCCTCCTTAGAAAAAAGGACTCTAAGACAAGTATTCGCGTGTCGATCGATTGAATGTGCCAAACCGAAGAAAGAAAGTTGTTATTTAGAAGCAGGCGCTGTCATGGCCGCGGAGCCTGGCATGGGAGCGAGCAGGTCCTCTTTGCGCATCACCAGGTTGGTAGCGTTCAAGGACGAGGATTCAAATCCGTGGCCGTGCGTGATGGCGTCGGTAGGGCAGGCTTCGACGCAATAGCCGCAGAAGATGCAGCGGTTGTAGTCGATGTTGTAGACCTTTGCATAGCGCTCGGCGCTCGAAATACGCTGTTCGGCGGTATTCTCCGCGGCTTCAATGTGGATGCAGTTCGACGGGCAAGCTGCTGCGCACAGGAAGCAGGCCACGCATTTTTCCAGGCCAGCTTCATCGCGCTGCAGAACATGCCGGCCGCGGTAGCGTGCTTCAAATTTCGCGCCGCGCATGGGCCCGGGACCGTCCGGATAATTCTCCACCTCTGTCGGCTGGAAGATTTCTCCGAACGTGACACTCATTCCCTTGGCAACGGCAGCGATATCGCGGACAATCGACATGCACTTATTATACGACTGATCCTTGACCGTTCAGAAGTCGTCGACACAGCAGCTGCGAGTTGGCAATGGAAGAACACGAAGAATGTTCGCTCCACCTGTCATCGCGCACGATAGCATCTGAATTGCATATCCCCGCATGCAACCTAACGTCGAACGCGTATTGATTTATCGGCTGGGCAGCCTCGGCGACACGGTAGTCGCGCTGCCTTGCTTCCATCAAATTGCCCGCGCGTTTCCCGATGCCGAGCGCTGTCTGCTGACGAATATTCCCGTGCATAATAAAGCGCCGGCGGCGTTCTCGGTACTCGACGGTTCCGGGCTAGTGCATGATTACATGCCGTATCCGCTCGCTACGCGTAATTTTGCAGAGCTGATCGGCTTGCAGCGCGAGATTCGCGCCTTCCACGCGCATGTGCTGGTCTACCTTACCCCGCGCCGCACGGCAGCCGATGTATTGCGCGATGCTGCCTTCTTTCGTCTCTGCGGAATTCCGCGCATGGTCGGTTTGCCGCTGGGCGGCGATACGCGCATCAACCGGGTGAATCCGACAACCGGCGACTACGAACCTGAAGCGGCCCGGCTGGCGCGGCTGATGCGCAGCCTCGGCAGGATCGATTTGAACGATCGCGCTAACTGGAATCTTGGACTGACAATTGACGAACACAAGCGCGCCGCAGAGGTGCTGGAGCCGGTGCAGGGACGACCGCTCGTAGCCTGCTGCATTGGAACGAAGATGCAGGCGAAGGACTGGGGCGGAGACAACTGGCGCAGCGTGCTGAATTCGCTCGCCAGCGAATTGCCGCAGTATGGGCTGACATTGATTGGAGCGTCGGACGAGGCGGCGACCAGCGAAGTTGCGGCGGCGGCGTGGGCAGGCCGTTCGGTGAATTTGTGCGGGCAGCTCACTCCGCGTGTATCGGCTGCAGTGCTGGCACGAGCGCGAATCTTCCTAGGAAATGACAGCGGGCCGATGCATCTTGCCTCGGCTGTTGGTACCCCCTGCGTAGTGGTTTTCGCAGCACGTAGCCGGCCTCGTATCTGGTTTCCGTGGGGCGATCAGCATGAAATTGTCTATCACCGTACAGACTGCTGGGATTGCGATCTAGATGTCTGCACCGAGCAGAGGAAGAAGTGCCTGACTTCGATTGCTCCGACAGAAGTGCTGGCGGCAGCGCACCGGGTGCTGGCGCGGTTGAATACTTCGCATGGAGTAGTAGTGCGTGCGAACCCGATGTAGAGCGTGCAGCAACGGGTGCTCTGAAGCAAGCACCAAAAACCCAGTTTCCCGATCGACGCGCCATCACCGCTCAAAGCCATTTAACATACAGAGGAACCTTCTATGATTCGCAACCTTCATCGTGTTCTCGACCTGGTTGAGTCTGGCTTCGCGCGCTATCGCGTGCTGGTCGTGGGCGACCTGATGCTAGACCAGTATGTGTGGGGCGAGGTAAGTCGGATTTCTCCCGAAGCTCCCGTGCCAATACTGCGCTCGGTACGGCGTACGCATGTCGCAGGGGGCGCCGCCAACGTCGCAATGAATCTTGTCGGCTTAGGCGCGCAGGTTTCTCTCTGCGGATTTTTGGGCGCCGACGCGGATGCCCAGGTATTGCGGGAATTACTTTCGGGCTCCGGAATTGCGACCGATGGGGTCTGCGTATGGCAGCGGCCTACGATTTCAAAAACGCGAGTCATGGCCGGGAGGCAGCAGTTAATGCGGCTGGATGTGGAGACACCGGATGCGCCATCTGCGCTGGAACTCGATTCCCTGCTAGCCTCATTGGCAAAGGAAGTCACGCACGCCGATTGCGTTGTTTTTTCCGATTACGCGAAAGGCGTGTTGCCGGAACGGATCTGCCAATCGGTGATTGCAGAGGCGCGCAGTCGCAATGTGCCGGTGCTGGTTGACCCTAAGGGCAGCGATTTTTCGAGATACCGTGGAGCGACGACAATCTGCCCAAATCTGCAGGAACTAGCCGCCTGCACCGGAGTTGCTGCGCAAGATATTGGAGCGCTAATGCTGGCGGGGCGAGCGCTGATTGCTCCGCTGAAACTTGCCTATCTGACAGTGACGATGAGTGAGCGTGGAATTCGCATGCTGCATGCTAATCCGGAAGACGACGTGCATGCGAGCGCGCGGGCGCGCGAAGTCTACGATGTCTCGGGCGCGGGCGACACGGTGATCGCTACGCTGGCGGCCTCGGCTGCGGCAAAGCTGGATATTGAAAGCGGACTGCAATTGGCGAACGTTGCCGCTGGAATAGTGGTGAGCCGTGTGGGCACAGTGCCGATCGATCGTGCGAGCCTGTTGGCGGCTTTGTCAACGGAGTTATCGCTGAGCACGCAGGAGAAAGTAATCGACCGCGCTGGCCTGGTGGCGCGTGCGGCCCAGTGGCGCAGTCGCGGAGAGACGATTGTCTTTACGAATGGGTGTTTCGATCTATTGCATATCGGGCACATCACGCTGCTTGAAGATGCACACCGCATGGGCAACCACCTGGTGATCGGCCTGAACAGCGACGATTCTGTGCAGCGGCTGAAGGGTCCGACGCGCCCCATTGTCGGAGAAAATGAACGGGCACGGATTCTGGCTGCACTTGCTTCGACCGATGCAATTGTAATCTTCGATGAGGACACACCGCTCGAAACGATTGAAGCGCTGCGGCCCGATGTGCTGATCAAAGGCGGCGATTATACGGAGGCGACGGTGATAGGCGCGGAGTTGATGCGTGGCTGGGGCGGGCGCGTAGCAATTGTGCCTACAGTGGCTGGGTTCAGCACGACCAATATTGTGAAAAAACTGAGCGCAAATCCAGAGCCACGCCAAATTGCTGCCGAAGCGTCCGAGGAGAAAGCATGATCATTGTTACCGGCGGCGCGGGCTTTATCGGCAGCAACCTGATCCACGAATTGAACCGGCTCGGGGAGACAGAAATCGTCTGCGTGGACAACATGGCTGACAGCGCGAAATTTTTCAATCTGCAAGGCGCGCAATTTTCCGACTATATGGATAAGCAGGAATTTCGTAGCACCTTTGCGTCGGGTGCAATGTCGGCCAAGCGGATTCGTGCCATCCTGCACCAGGGGGCATGTTCGAACACGCTGGAAGACAATGGCGCATACATGATGGACAACAACTTCACCTATTCGAAGGAGCTGTTGCATTATGCGGTGCAGCATCATATTCCATTTGTGTATGCATCGACCGCGGCGGTCTACGGGGTGAGCGAACGCTTTGCGCCAGAGCCGCAGAATGAGCGCCCGCTGAATGTGTATGGATTTTCGAAGCTCGTCTTCGACAATTATGTGCGCCGTCTGCTGCCGACAATTGAGAGCACCGTTGTCGGCCTGCGCTACTTTAATGCTTACGGCCCGCGTGAACTACACAAGGGACGCATGGCTTCTGTAATGCACCACTTTTCAAAGCAGATGAAGGAAACCGGCGCAATCCGCATGTTTCAAGGGTCTGGAGGCTATGGAAACGGCGAGCAGCGGCGCGATTTCGTCTTTGTGCGCGATCTATGTCGATTGAATTTATTTTTTGCCGGTATTGGCGACGAGCAGTTTCGCTCGGGGCTAGGCGAAGTAGAGGATGTGTACCAGGGAATCTTCAATGCGGGAACTGGTGCCAGCCGCAGCTTCAATGCGGTTGTTTCGGCCCTGCAGACCATGCACGGGCCGACAAAGATCGAATACATTCCCTTTCCGTCGGACCTGCATGGACGCTACCAACATTTTACAGAGGCGGATGTTGCTTCTCTACGGCAGCGTGGACACTACATGCGAGAATTCACATCGCTGGAAGATGGAATTGCGGAGACGTTTGCGGCATGATTCCACAAAATGCTTCTTCAGCATTCGCCGCACTACTACAGGTCTAAGATTTCCGACACTTTTTGGATGAACTCAGCTGCGGTAAACGGCTTCGGGAAAACATCGATCGCATCAATGCTCGCCCGGTATTGGAGCCGATTGTCTTCAGGAAAACCCGCCACCATAAGAATGCGCAGTCCATTGCATTTCGTTCGCAGATAACGGGCTGCCTCTGGTCCGGAGATGCCGCTGAGGTAAGGGCGGACAATCAGCAAATCTGGCCTGGACCGGCCCAACCAATCCAGCGCTCCCGAAAGATCGCTTGCCGGCATCACCACAAATCCCTGGGATTCCAGCAACTCCTGAAGAATAGTGCGAATAATCGCATCGGAAGCCAAGAGAAGAATGGTCGCGTGCTTTTTGGTGACTGCAGAGGATTCGCCGATCAATGTGCCTCACTTGATTAATTCAGAATCAAACGGGAAAATTGCCCATCATTCAGATCCATCAGCAGGAATTGTACGTCATCCGATTCTGTGCTGACGCAGGCAACCCATCAGGCGCGGGCCCGCGGGATGGCCTCTTCCCATCGGCCTTGTGCTTTCAGGATCAGCTCGATGACTTCCCGCGCGGAACCTTGTCCGCCGCGGGCGCTGGTTACGTAGTGGCTGATGGCTTTTAGTTCCGGCACGGCATTGGCTACGGCAACGGCTAGGCCAGCGCGGGCAGCTAGCGGCATATCCGGAAGATCGTCGCCCATATAAGCCGTTTCTTCTTCCGTTGCGCCGGACTTCTGCAGGCATTCTTCAAATGCAGTCATCTTTGTTTCCTGACCGAGATAAACATAGTCCACGTGGTTTTCACGTGCGCGCTGCTGGACGGCGGATGATTTTCTTCCAGTGATGAAACCGGTCTGGATGCCCATGGTGTGAGCAAGTGTCAGGCCGAGGCCATCGAGAGAACTGAAAATTTTCAACTCCCCGATGCCGCCATCTGGCAGAGACATGAGACAGACCCCGCCATCCGTGAGGGTGCCGTCTACATCCATTAAAAACAACTTGATCTTATTGGCGCGTTCAAGGAGCGAGTGTAAGTGTTCTTGCATGATACGATTTTACCTTTGCGCGGAGAAACCCAGGTCAGTACAAAACACGGGTCTCTTCACTCCTGTTGCACTGCAGTCGAGATAACAGATGTTCTAAATGATGTTGGAGATTTCTATCAGGTTGCGGTCGGGATCGCGCAGGTAGATGGACCTGAGCTTGCCGATCGAGCCATTGCGCTCCACCGGGCCTTCTTCAATATGAATCTTCTGGCTGGCCAGGTATTCGATGACCCGCTCCAATGCTGTGGTGGTGATGAAGCAGAGATCGGCAGATCCGGGGGTGGGATGCGCAGCTGTGGGACTGAATTCGTGGCCGCGTTGATGAAGATTGATTCTTTGAATGCCGAAGGCAAGAGCCTTTCGACCGTCGAACGTGATGACATCCATGCCGAGTACTTCTGTATAAAAGTCGACCGTTGCATCAATGTTGGCCACGGTCAGGACGAGATGATCGAGATGCTCGAGTGCAAAGGCCATGTGGGCTAGGATGCTGTTTCCGCATATAGCCGACACGAAGTTTTCTCCATTTTCTGAGATAGATGCCCGATCGACTATTGCTGATACACAAGCCGAGGTCCGCTGACCTGCCGTACCTTCAGGTCGATGGTTACGTTTACCTGGTCCTCGATTTTCACGAGAGGAATGCCTTTGTTCATTCCGTAGTGCTTGCGATTGAAAACCAGCACTCCCTGAATCGCGTCTTCTCCGGTTTGCCTGCGTGGAATCGTCAGCTTCAGGGTCTCAATCTTGGAGACGCCACGGATCGTAAAATTTCCGTCGACGTCAAAGGTCGTCGGACTGGTCTGGACTACTTTTGTCGTTTTGAACGTGATTGTCGGATACTGCTCGACGTCGAAGAAATCCTTGCCCTTGAGCTTGTTGTTCTTCATGCCGCTTCCGGTATCCACCGTAGCCGCGTCGATCCGGATGTGCAAGACGCCAGTCGTCACGTCTGCCGAGGAAAAGGTGAGAGTGGCGTTCCATTTGTCGAATCTCCCGACGAGTGCAACGGAGGATTTCACCGAAAATCTGACGCTGCTCTCGGCTGGAATGACAGCGAAAACGGGAGCCTGCGCGTAGCTTGCACACGGTAGCAGGATGAAGGCTAGAACGCAAAGAATAATGGATCGCATGGTCTCTGAGTGTCGAATTTTTTCTGTCTACTGTCAACAGCGGGAATGGAATATCGGAGGCTACGAAATAGCCTGTTTTTCGCACACAAAGTACGCGATTTCCACCGTAATAATTCCGGAGAAACAAGGAGTTCCCATGCAATACTCAGTGGCAACGGAAGAGAAATCTTTCAGAGAAGAAAGCGGAATCGAAGCCAGCTAGAGGATCGGCGACGAGACTCACTTCAGGCGACTGAAGACAGTTGGCAGACAGAAAGCTTTTACGACATGCAGGTACGGAAGGAGCGGGATGTGTGAGTTCTGCTCGCGGATCCTGATGAGTTCCGGAAGGGCAAGGTTGTGATCTGGTTCCCGAAAACCGGATCTTCGAAATTTCGGATTGCTGGGGGCGAGTTCTCGCAAGAGAACTCGCCCTTTGGCTTTTTCTAGTGGCGTTTTGGGATGGAAACGGACCCTCCCCCACTCAAGCCAAAAGCGGCTTGAATGGGGCACCCGGCCGTTGGCTTGTCGAATCAAATTCTATGTCGTGCTCTCGTGATGGTGACGGCCCAATAGCTCATATAGTCAACAAATAAAACTAATGCAATTAGGATCCCGAAATAAATCATCTTCTCGTGTATGTAAGCAAGTGGATTTTTCCAATCAGTCCGATACAGCGCCACTACAATGGAACAAGCAGCCAAGATTGTGCCGAGGACAGCTCCTGTCGATGCTATCTTACTTCCGATTCGTGCTGTGAAATTGACGGTAAGCAGAAGCCCTCCAATTACCAGCATGACAGTGGCGACCAGCGCTATATAACTCCATGGCACTAATGCGACATATGCTGTCTCTAACATACCCACAGTTAGCAAAGTTAGGCCGCATATCATCCGCATCATAGCGACACTCCTCAAGACACCAATCCCGTTCTGTTAACAACTCTAAGATGGTGACCCTTTCAAACCTTTTTGGGCTTGAATGGAGCACCCGCCTTCATTTCAGGAAAACGCTCATAAATCGCTTCAACAACTTCGTCGCATTGCTTCCCGTCGATGTAAGCAAGAATACAAGTGCTGAAATAAGGACGCACAACGTACAAGCCGCGTGGCCGCCCAATCGGTTCTGTTAAATCACTTTTCTTGTATTTAAATCCTAGAATATCCACGCGTGAAATCACCTTGGTCGTAATGTATTGCCTTCCAAAACGGCTTCGCGCGACAAATTCAAAATTGTTAGCCAATAGCTCAGAAGGCTTGCTTCGTAAAGCAAGAATGCCGATCGCTACCCCAGCGATTATTGCCACGCTCATAACCACTGGATCGACAAATTTGTAAAAGGAGAACCCTGCTATCGCAGCTAGAAATGCCGGAAGTAAAAATCTAAGAATTACCGGATATCTTGCGACGACACGGATTTGTAGCTCTGTGTCGGTGCGACGGATATTGAATTCAGTGGCCATCTGAATCTCATTTAAGCACGCTCTACAAACCGAGCTTGGACCATATGGCGTCTACCTTCGCTTTGGTAGTGGGGTCCATACGGAGCATCTCGGGCCATGGGCGGGTGAAGCCTTCGGCGGGCCATTTCCTGGTGGCGTCGATGCCCATTTTGCTACCGTAGTTTGGCATTCTGGCGGCATGGTCCAGGGAGTCTATGGGGCCCATCGTGAATTGAATGTCGCGCTCTGGGTCTATGTTGTTCGTGACGCGCAGAACTACTTCGGCAATGTCCTGGACGTTGCAATCTTCGTCTACTACGATTACGCATTTTGTGAACATGGCCTGACCTAATGACCAGATGGCGTGCATTACCTTTCTTGCGTGGCCGGGATAGCTCTTCTTGATCGAGACGATCATCAGGTGATGGAAGGTGGCTTCTACGGGCAGGTTGATGTCTACGATTTCGGGGATGGTTAACTTCATCAACGGGAGAAAGATGCGCTCTACGGCTTTGCCCATCCAGGCGTCTTCCATGGGCGGCTTGCCTACTATGGTGGTGGCGTAGATGGGGTCGCGGCGATGGGTGATGCAGGTGATGTGGAAGACTGGGTAGTCGTCGGGCATGGTATAGAAACCGGTGTGGTCGCCGAAGGGGCCTTCGGAGCGCAGCTCGTCGAGGCGAACATAGCCTTCCAGGACAATTTCCGACGATGCAGGGACTTCTAGGTCGACGGTTTCGCATTTCACCAGCTCGACCGGCTTTTGGCGCAGGAAGCCGGCGATGATGTATTCCTCGACCTCTGGCGGGGCGGGGACGATGGCTGAGAAGGTTGTGGCCGGATCGGTGCCGATGGCTACGGCTACTTCAAGACGGTCAGATGTTTGATTGGTGCGGACGGTGGTGTTGGCCAGCATCGCGCCGCCGGCGGTTTCGGCCATGACGGCTACTCGGGCTGAGGCTGAGTCGTCTGAATTCGCTTCGGCGGCCTGGCGCAGGCGCTCGCGATAATGTTCGGCGGCGACTTTCTGGCGTTGCCAGTGCATGCCGGTGGTCCGGCCGTCGTAGACCTGCATCCGGTACATGCCGACGTTGCGCTTGCCTATTTTCGCAGCTCCGGGGCCATCCGCTACACGTGGATCGCGGGTGACGACGCAAGGCAGGGTGATGAAGCGGCCGCCGTCCTGGGGCCAGCATTGCAGGATGGGAAAGTCGAGCACGTTGAAGTTTTCCCGCAGGATGACTTCCTTGCAGGGCGCATCTTTCGGCGCGACTAGCTTCGGGAAGAACTTGCCCAGGTCGGCAAGCATGGGGAGCATGCGGATTTTATCGAGGAAGCCTTCCGGGGAGCGGAGGTTCATGAGTTCCTGAATGCGGCCGGCTATTTCGTCGAGCGAATCGACGCCGAGCGCGAGGCACATGCGGCGCTCGCTGCCGAACTGGTTCATGAACACTTTCTGGCCGGGATAGCCTTTGACATTCTCAAACACCAGCGCGGGGCCGCCAGGGGCGTAGCCTTGGGCGCGGCTAAATTTCGAAACGCGATCGGCAATCTCTGCAATCTCGAGGATGGGGTCTACTTCCTGATGGATGTGCCGGATTTCCTTTGCTTTCTCAAGCGCTTTGATCCATTCGCGCAAATCGCTGTAGGCCACGTTGCTCCTTCACCATCGCGGAGGATGCGATGTCCGCTTTCATCGTAATACTTTGCTGCGAAGAACCCCGGTGAGCTTTTTGTATTAGGGACATCCGCATCTTTTACCTGGCGATGAAAACGCAGGTCCTTCCATTACGTTCAACAGTCAGTAAACCCTGCAGGCGTTCCTCGTATGAATGCCGGCAGATAAACAGCGGCAAATGCGGGATGCGAGCAACCGTAGCGCCGTGCATGCACTCTTACAGCTTGTAATACGCCTTCGCTTGCGTCCGCTTCGATGCCGATCCGGCTCACCCGACGTCGGCCTTCCACGTTACAAAATTGAGGAGTGTGAACGATGCCTACCAGTAAATCGATGAGCGATATTGAATCGAATATTTCCGACCGTGTTTCCGATGCGGTGGAACAGACGAAGAGCAAATTAACGGAGTTCGGCAGCAATGCAGCCGACAAATTCGATCAGAACCGTGCTTCCGCGGCAAGCGGCCTGGATGGCGCGGCAGACCAACTGCACCAGCGGGCGGAGCAGTTGCCAGGTGGAGAAAAGGTCACAAACATGGCCCACTCCGCTGCCGATAAGCTGAGCGCGACGGCGGACTATGTTCGCCAGAACGACTTCAGCAGCATGGTGAGCGATGTTGAGACGATGGTGAAAAAGAATCCTGGACCTGCGTTGGTGGTTTCGGCGGCGCTGGGATTTTTGCTGGCGCGCGCAATCAGCAGCGATCGTGGATAAGCGAGGCTCTATGGCAATCGGTGAGCGCTCCATTTCCGATGTGTTGCAAGCAATCGTCGGCAACGTGCAGGACATTGTTCGATCGGAAGTGCGGCTGGCGAAAAGCGAGCTGACGGTCGAGCTGGTCAAGGTGAAAGCGGCTGCTCCCATGCTGATTGTCGGCGGGGCGGCTGCGCTGCTGGCGGCACTGTTTCTGATGTGGGCTGCCGTGTATGCGCTGGCTATCGTGTTGCCGATATGGGCGGCGGCCTTGATTGTGACAGCGCTGCTGGCAATCGTGGGAGGCGCGACCTTGTCTGCGGGAATGAAAACGCTGCGGCGCGTCAACCCACCCGAACGAACGATCGCAAGTATGAAGGAGAATGTGCAATGGGCCAAACAGCAAGTCAAATAGAGGATCACATTGAAGACAAACGCGAGAGCCTGGGCCGGAACCTGCGGGAGC
Source organism: Acidobacteriaceae bacterium (assembly GCA_965276585.1). GTDB lineage: Bacteria > Acidobacteriota > Terriglobia > Terriglobales > Acidobacteriaceae > JAKAAZ01. Next base: position 205,538 of record CBDIAZ010000003.1, read on the forward strand.
TGGAGAACAAGGTGAAGTCGGCGGCGGATTGGCGCTACCAGTTCGAGAATCATCCGGCAGCGTTTCTGGGGGCGGCGTTCGGGGGCGGGATATTGCTGGCGGTGGCGTTTCGACGCTCTTCCGGCGGGCGAACCCGGCATTACAGCTACGCGATTCCTCCGGCGGTTGCGCCGTCGGGAGAGTCAAATCGCACGCCGCGTGCTGTCCATGCAAATTCGCCAGCAATGGATACGGCAATGCGGGCCTGGGAGAACGTCAAAGGCGCGCTGGTTGGAGTGGCAGCGGCGCGCTTGAAGGATTACGTGGAAGAGGTTATCCCGGGATTCTCCGCGCATTACCACCACCAGGTAGAGGTTGAGCATAAGGCCTGATGCTGTGCTCCGCCGTCTTTGTGAGCGAAATGAAGAACCTCTGCGTAACCAGTTTGGTTGCAACGCAGAGGTTCTTCCTTTGTTCAGAATGGCCGGTTAGGAGGCGGGGGTGTCGGTGGGGCAGTCCTCTGTGCCGGCGTGAAATTCCGACATCCAGCGATCGAGGAAGGTGTGGGCGCAGACAGCGCCGCACAGGTGATGATTGCCGGCGCTGTGGCCGAGCAGGTTATCCCAGGGCATCAGCTTGAGCGATGGATGCGGCGCGTTCTGATCGCTGGCCGGCGCGCATTCATTGATGGCGACCCACCAGCTTTCGGCCTCGCCCATCAGTTTGCTGCAAACATCGCACGTAAAGCGTTCGACCCAAGCCATAGCGGACCCCTGTTGTTGATACCGACGTTAGCATAGAAACCGACGGAATACTCGTTACTCTTGGGTGACTCAGAACTGCCGCAGCGCATCCAGGATGTAGAAGGTAGCGATGGCCAGGGTTGCCAATCCTTCGATGCCGCCAAAGATGCGGATGAGCGGCTCGAGGCGCTTCACTTTGGCCAGCATCACATCCTGATCGCGATGCTGCATTTCGCTGCCGCCGTCGAGAAACATGCGGTCCTCTTCGTATTGAGTCAGGCTGATCCGGTAGAGGATCAGGCTAAGCAGCACTACGGCCAGGATTGCCCAGATACTCCAAAGGACGACAATGTAGCTCATCGGAAACCCTCTGGAACACGGTATCATTTGCGCGGAGACTGCGCTTGTTTCGGCGGTGCTTTCGCCGTATCATAGAAGAAGCAGGGGCACTACACGAGGGCTATCTATTATGGCAACGATTACGACGATTCCAGCAACGGAAACTCCCGCAACCGAGGTGAAGGCTACTCCGGTGACGCTGACGCCGCAGGCGGTGGCGAAGGTGCGGGAAATCATGACAACGCAGGACCCTGTTCCCGCCGGTTTGCGGCTGGGCGTGGTGGGCGGCGGCTGCTCCGGGTTCCAGTATTCGATGTCCTTTGAAAACCAGCCGGGAATGATGGACAAGGTTCTGAACTTCGACGGGCTGAAGGTTTTTGTGGACTCGACATCGCTGATGTATCTGCAGGGATGCACGGTGGATTATCTGGAGACGCTGGAAGCTTCCGGCTTCAAGTTCGACAATCCCAACACGAAGAGCACGTGCGGCTGCGGATCTTCTTTTAACGCGTAATTGGACGCATTGGATTCATAAAAAAGCCCTCGCGGGATGCGAGGGCTTTTTTGTTTTGGATTATTTTATTTTTTGAACGAAAAAACGAATTTTTGGGTATTTTTGGGGATTGCAGCGAAAAGCCACCTCTGAAAACGGCCGGTTTCCGGCAAAATGTTCCACGTGGAACATTGGAGGACCAAACGCAATTGGAAGCTAAACCCTGGCTATGTAGTTTGAAAACAGTAGCTTACGGAATCGCAAATAAAGGCGATTTTGTGGCCTTTTTTCTGAGCGGTTCAGGGCCGGGGGGAAATGGGCCAATTTCGAGACGATGGGGTGTAACTGGTAATCGATGGCAATGCAGGTGTTTAATTTTATTTTTTTCAAATGCAACCTATTGATTCCATGCAGGATAGAAATTTCAAATTTTGCATTTTTTGAGGACACTTTGGGCAAGTCCCTCGGCGGCGAAAGCCGTCCCTTATATTTCAATGACTTATCCCTCCGCCTGGAGGCCGGATTACCTCCAAATTTCTCGAAATAACCTCTGATCGGAGTCTGCTGCGAGGGAAAAGGCGCTTTTCTGCATGAATATAGTAATTTTTACTACATCGCTTTTTCGGGTTTTTCCCTGATTTGACCTAATATTGCATCAGTTTTGGTGCTTGTTTGGGTGTTTATTGAAATAGTTTTTGAAATTCGTCCTTGAGAGGGCCTCAGAAGCTGCTGCCGCTGGAGGAACCGAAGCCGCTGCTATTCGACGAACCTATGCTGCTGCCAAAACCGCTGGAGCCGCTGTTAGGAGAGCTTCCAAAGCTGCTGCCGCTGGAGGAGCCAAAGCCTCCGGAGCTTGAGCCGAAGCCACTTGACGATCCGAAGCTATCATTATCCGAGGAGCCAAAGCCTCCGCTACTGGAGGAACCAAAACCGCCGGAACTTGACCCGAAGCCGCCGCCGCTGCTGGGGGAATTGCCAAAACCTCCGCCTCCACCAAAGGGACTGCCCTGGCCGGATGTAGTCCCGGTGGGAGAGCCGCCAGCTGGAGTGCCGACGCCGGCGCCGGCGGTGCCGCCGATCTGGCTGGCGGCCTGCTGGGCTGCTTCCTCCTGCGGGTTATAGACGAATTGCCATTGGTTGTAGATGGTCTTCATCCGGTAGGAGAGGATGGATTTCTTTTTGAGCGGGACGGTGACGCCGATGATGGGCGCTCCGGTGGCCGAGCCGCCGAACATTCCACCTGCGCCGGTGGAGCTGCCCGCGATGCCGTTGACGCCAGCGGTATTCATTCCCTGCATTCCACCCGGCATTCCGCCTTGCATTCCGCCTGCAGCGCCGAGGCCGCCGGCGCCGAAACTGCTGCCGCCCATTTGACTGCCACCAATCTGGCCGCTGGGCGGTGAGCCGAAGGGAGCGCTGCCGGAGAATCCACTGTCTGTGTCTGCGTCGTCCGCGGTATCGGCCTGATCGGTTGAATTTGCGCCGGTGGCCGCAGAACCCACTGCGCCGGAATTGGCCGCGCCTGCGGTTGGGTTGCTGGCCGCTGATGCCGCGCTGCTGGAACCGTTCGCGTTGGGGGTGCCGTTTGTGCCGGCATTAGAGGGAGTGTCGTTGAAAAAGTCATCGTTTCCGGAGGAATTGCCAGAGCCAAAGCTGGACCCGCCGCCGAAGCTGCTGCCGCCGCCAAAACTCGATCCGCCGCCGAAGCTCGATCCTCCACCAAAGCTTGATCCTCCACCGAAGCTGCTGCTGCCCATTCCCGGCGAACTGCCGAAGCCACCGGTGGAGGTACCGGTCATACCGGTGGCGCCGGGCATTCCGGAACCGGGCATGCCGGCGACGCCCTGCATGCCTGCTATGGGCATTCCGCCGGCGGCTGCCATGGGCTTGCCGAACAGGCCCATGGCGACCATCTGCACCTGGCCCAGGTGAAGCAGTTTGAAATCTTTCTTGCCGGTCATGGGATCGATATACTCCTGGCGCAGGAACTTGATCTTGTTCGTCTCCTTGAGTTGATCCATAGACATGGGATAGGTGCCGAGCTTGCGGTAGTAGAGCTGGATGGCGCGCTTGTACTGCTCGCCGCGATGGATGGTTTCCGTTTCTTTCTCGCGCTGAATTTCCTTGCCGATTTTGGGCGCAGCAATGGCGAGCGCGATCATGAGGATCGCGATGAGAAACAGCAGGCCGAGCAGCAGGTATCCCTGCTCCCCGGCACGGCGTTTTGGATGGAGAGTGTTCACGCAGGAACCCTATCTAAAGGGTACGCTGCGGAGGGGAAAAAGTCGCGTTTTGCCGGCCAGTGGGTAATCCGAGCGGGCGCAAGTTCCCGGTCTAGTGGTGGTGGCGGCAATGATGACAATGATGATGGTGGTGGTGATGATGATCGACTTTAACAATGACTTGAGCTTGCGCAGGCGTATACATTCCCACCAGCCCCAAGAGCAGAACCAATCCCATCAAGCAGCGTCCAAAGTGTGATTTCAAAGTGTTTTTCTCCTGGCCGCAAAGCGGCTGTTGTGTTGTTGGATTGCGATGGGCGCGCCGCGGCTCTATATCCGCGTACGGCCCCGGCCGAATATCAGATAAATGATTACGATCGCGAGGATGAGGCTGATGCCGCCACCGCCGTAATAGCCGACACCGGGACCCATGTAGTAGCCGCCGCCGCCGAAGACGAGCAAAAGAATAATGAGAATGACGAGTAGCATGTGCAGGAGTCTAGCACAGTGTTCGCAGCTTTGTAGGTGACAAGGAAAGGATGTGCGGTGGGCAGCGAGAGACTCGAACCCTCGACATACTGCTTGTAAGGCAGGCGCTCTAACTAACTGAGCTGGCCGCCGATTTCCAATTGCGGATTTTCTCAGTCTATGGAAGCGCCTGCGGCGGCCAAGCAGCCTTGGAGGCGATCGTCGTGCAATTTGAATCTATCTGCGAAAATGCTCAGTGAATCGGTGCTGAATCGTAAACACGAGGCCGAAAAATTCTGAACGCAGTTATGCAACTATGACGATAGGGGCCATTTGAGCACCTATGGTGGGAAATAAGAGGAGCCGTCCCTGCGATGGTCCGCAGGGACGGCTTCGGTACAGCGAATTCAATTATTTCCGGTGACGCCAGACAAAACTATATTGCGCGGAGAGCAGTACATTCGATCTTCCACTGCTGTTTGCGCTGTGGCTGCAGCTGCATTTGAAAGTCCCGTATTGTAATAAGCAGCTCCAGCTATTGTTCCTTCCAGTGCATTGGCAAGTGCAGAAGCATTTCCGAGTAAGAGCTGAGTTGTGGTTGTCCCCGGGTTTGGTACGGAACTCACATTTAAGGTGAGTAGAGGCGAACTCGCACTCGTTTCGGAGTTCCACATTGTTACAGTGCTCACGCCTCCCGAGGTCAACCGCCGTATTGCGACAAGATTCGTCGTGCCATCCGGTAAGTCCGCGGGATTGGTATCGCATCCCGTAACCGTGCCGACAGTGACGCACCACTGATTCGGAGTAGTGCCGTTCCGAAATAAAGCAAACCCATCCACGCCGCCGTTTGGATCGGCTTTATTCGCAATGGCCTCATAATCCTGGCCGGTATCGACAGCAGTTGAACGGTTATAGACGACATAGAGTGTAAAGTCTCCCGTCTTGTCACTGTACGGCGTCCGGAATACGTCGGTGGCTGCGGCTCTGGGAATACCGACTCCGAGAGTCGCCCAATACGTGTCTGCCGATAGCGCCGCCGACGGATAATGAAGAGCCTGATCGGAAACAGTAGCAGCCTGCCCGGCGCTGTTCCAGGTGTCGTCGTCGAACCAACTTGCCCAGGTTGTGTTTGCCGGGAGCGTGGTTTTAGGCGTGCAACGAAGGTTTCCCGTTTGATTTTGCTTGGTCAGCTTAAGAGCAGCGGTGAACATGGCGTAGTTGTTGGCGGGGTTGCCGCGTGAACCGTTCTGGTAATCGCCGCTACTGGAAAGGACAAGTGTTGCCGTCGCATCGGCCTGGCCGGCGTCCGTAACTGTGACGGTGGAGAGCACAGGCTCGGGGAAATCGTCGATTAAGGGCGTGACATGATCGGTCCAGCCGCCCGGAATCAGGGTTGAGGCCGCATAGATCACACGACGCCACAGGCCGCCGGTATCGCCGGTAAGGTTCTGCGAGAGGTACAGGCTGCGCGCATCGTAGCCCGCACCGATCAGATAGCCGAAGTCGTTGCCCACCCAGATCGGGCCGCCGTTGCTTCCCCCCAGCGTTTTACCCGCGGACGAGACTCCATTGGTGAAGACGATGGTGGCGCCGCAATCCGGCATAGTGGAATCGGAGCAACTCGACGGCTTGCCTGAACCCGTAGTACCAAAGCCGGCCCAGTTGGTGCTCGCTGTCACGCTGCCGCCCGTTGGGCCGATATAGTACTGCCAGTTCGTGCCGGTCTGCAGATCGTCGGTGCGGAGAATGCGGAGCAGGTAGTAGTTGGTGCGCGCGCTGTCCGATGCAAAACCGTAGATGTATGTGTCCTGCTCGTCCTTGTTGGTGGTATCGGTCACGCCATCGCGCTCATACTGCACAAAGTGGATGTTGACGAAGTTGGTGGAGCAATTTCCGTTGACAGGATCGCAGAACTCGCCGACTCCCTTTATCGGAGGTTTCCCGTTGTTGGAGAGCGAGGTGCAGTCCGTCGCGCTGGCGAAGCACCAGGAGCGACCGCCATTGGTGGACTTCATGATCGACGCATGATCGCCCAGGAACGAACCGCTATCCTGCTGTCGCAGCACCGTCAGGTAAAGTACGCCGTTTACGGAATAGACGCCGGCAGACTTCCAGGTCTCGCCGTCACCCCACGGCGCGGTGCCGTTATCTGTGCCCGCCTGCCCAAAATCCGACATGCAGTTGACTTTGGTAGGACCGGTCAATGCGGTCGGGTTGCTGAAATAGCTCACCGTAATGTTCTGGATTTCGCCGCACGTGGTATTCCAGGCCGAGCCATCGTTATTGGTCACATAGTCAACGTAAACCAGTGGGTTCGGTTGGCTGCTGTCAGCATTGGGTAAGGATCCCCAGGCATGCATGTAGGTGTCGCCGTAGGAAGTGCTACCTCCCGGCTGATACTTTGTCGGCGGCTCGACGAGCGTGGCCTGGTCAGACGTTATGTCTGCGCGCAGCCAAGGTGCGGAGACGGCGAGCAGGAGGAGGGCGAGCAGCATAGATTTCATGGTTTACACCTCAAGACAGGATGGATGGGAGGCGCCGCGAACCGACGGCGGAGTCACCCAAGAGACCGGTATTTCAGGTAGAGATACCGGTCTCTCATCGAAACATAAGAACTTTATGACCACCGGCCTAAGACTGTCAAGTTATTTTCTTGGGTTTGTGAGCTGTACGGAATTTTGGGATGCGGGTAACTGTTTTGGACGATATGATTCTTGCGTCGCGGGTAAAAGCGAGCGCATCCGTAAACAAATTGCATGTTTTTAATAGCTACAGAATCTTGGTGGGCAGCGAGGGACTCGAACCCCCGACATCCTGCTTGTAAGGCAGGCGCTCTAACCAACTGAGCTAGCCGCCCACGACGCTTTGCGGATTTTCTCAGTCTATGGAAGGGGCTGCGGCGGGTCAAGCTGGTCGGGGCGGCAACGGTCGATAGCCGGAAACATGCGCTCCTTCCGAAGGGAAAGAAAAAAAGCCGGACGGGACCTGCCCACTGTTTGCTCCGATAGGAAATGGCCGGCACCGATTACATCCATCGAAGCCCTATGTCATAAACGGTGCTCTCTCTTCTTGTCCAAACGCCTCCCACCTGAACGGGTATTTTCGTTTGCATGAAATCACCGAGCAAAACCTGCGCGCGGCTTGTATTTCTCTTGCCAATTTGCATGCTCGGGGGTAAGCTCGTGGGGTTCGAGTATGCAAGCAGTCTATCCCCTCCGTAATCCAGCTTTCCTTGCAAACAAGTCGGGTGCGAGCTACCGATTTTCAGGCATCTCGCATTCATATTTTTCCGATATTTCCGCAAAGGTTCATTCAAAGGAACGATATGGCAGTTTATGGCACGTATGCGCAGGATGGTCTCAGCTTTTCGATCAGGAACGTATCCAGCAGTAGCGATGCAAAGAACCCTGCATTTACTTATGCCTGGGAACGTACCAATCACAACTGGACATTGACGGCAGATTCCGCGGGTACGGGCGCAACCCTCAGTACCGCGCATGCAGGCGAGAGCGGCGACGTGACCGTGACGGTGACTGAAGACGGTACTACGAATTCCCGCACATTCGGGGGCGCCGTCGACACGCGGAATTTCCCTTCTTAATTTTGCAATGGCCCGTTATGGTCAACCTCATCGATCTGTTTGGGTGGGGTTGGTTTTGCAGAGGAGAATACAATTCGCTCGGACGACGACATTACCGCTGAACTGGCTGCAGTTTTTGAGGTCGGGTACAGCAGCTACCTGAACGAGAGCAACGCCTTTGGCGCCAACAAGACTCTCGACGAGCAGCATTTACGCAGCTTCATCGACCGGCTGCAGCAGTTTGTCATGCTTTTTTGGGGTTACGATTCTGTAGCGCGTGGCCTTAAGATCACCGACATTGCATTCGGCAATCGACTCGCCCAATTTCGCAGCGCTCTCACGGCACAGATCCAACAGCTTCAGACGACGCTGATCGAATATCAAACAAAACAGATTCAGCTAAGCTATGGGCCGCCGAACAACTCCCAAAATGCGGCGGCTGAAATTGATGCATATCGCAGAAAGGCCGCGCAGGAAACGGCATTTCGAGCCCAACAGATCTGCAACTACAACAACCGACTGTTTGTTCTAACCCAGCAACAGGGCGTGTCGATGGCAGCAGCCAAGCTCATAGCAGAGGCGGAAACCGGATACCGGGAGTAACCTTTTGCGCCCACCCTACCAAACTGGGAATTATCTCCTACCATATAAAATTTTCAGGCGAAAACGTTCTGCCCGAGGTTTCCGAAACGGTCTATGACCGAAGCGGTCTCGATCGGTTTCAGGACTGTACTCTTTATGGGCCAAGCGTGCGCGATGGCTTGGTAGACTCATCGCAGTGCGCCGACTGATTGTGAATGCAGACGATTTTGGATTGACCGCGGGGATCAACCGCGCGGTGGCCGATCTGCATGCGGGGGGGGCGCTGGACTCTGCGACCTTGATGGCTGCGGGGCCGCGGTTCGCCGAAGCCGTGGCGATTGCACGGCAGCATCCTACCCTAGGCGTGGGCTGCCATATAGTGCTGGTCGATGGCGTGCCGGTGGCGGATGCGGACTCTATTCGCACACTGCTGGTGGATGGAAAGACTTTTCGACCCTCGCTGGGCGCCTTTGTGTGCGACGTGATGCTGAGCCGGATTGCGCGCGTAGAGATGGAGCGCGAGGCGGTGGCGCAGATTCGCCGGCTGCAAGAGACCGGCGTGCGGGTGACACACGTCGACACGCACAAACATACACATATGTTTCCGATGGTGCTGGACGCGGTGACGCGGGCGGCGCTGGCTTGCGGGGTGCGGGCAATTCGCAATCCTTTCGAGCCGGCGTGGAGTGTGGCGGCGACGCAGAACGCTGGGCCGGTACGGCGATTGGAGGTGCGATTGCTGGGCGGATTTCGTGGAGAGTTTTTGCGGCTGGTGAGGAAGCGGGAAATCTCAACAGCGGATGGATGCGTGGGCGTGCTGGCTACCGGGAATCTGGACGGCGCGGTGTTGCGCTCGATTTTGCAGCGAATGCCAGAAGGAACGTGGGAGCTGGTGTGTCATCCGGCGGTGATGGATGAGGAGTTACGCGGAGTGCGAACGCGGCTTATGGATTCGCGGGTGGTGGAGTTGGATGCGTTGCAGTCGCTGCCGGGAATTTTGCCTGCGGGCGTCGAACGGATTCACTTTGGGCGGTTGTGATTCTTTCTCATTTTGTTCAGGTTCTGGCGGTTGAAACTTTTCACTGGAAAATAGCATCGGGTAGATACACGGAATTTATTAAAGGGCGATGGACTTATGAAAATCGGCATCACGTGTTATCCGACGTATGGCGGCAGCGGTGTGGTGGCTACGGAGCTGGGCATTGAGCTGGCCAGCCGCGGGCATGAGATTCACTTTATCTCGTATGCGCAGCCGTTTCGGTTGACGGGGCGGGAGACGCGGATTCACTTCCACGAAGTTTCGGTGTCGAATTATCCGCTGTTCGATTTCCCGCCGTATTCGCTGGCGCTGGCGAGCCGGATGTCGGAGGTGGCCGAGTATTACGAGCTGGATCTGCTGCATGTGCATTATGCGATTCCGCACTCGGTGAGCGCGATGCTGGCGCGGCAGATGCTGGCGCGGCGCGGGCGCAGGCTGCCGTTTGTAACGACGCTGCACGGGACGGACATTACGCTGGTGGGCGCGGACCGCGCGTACCTGCCGATCACCCGCTATGCCATCGACGAGAGCGATGGGGTGACTTCGATCTCCGACTATCTGCGCAAGCAAACGATTGAAACTTTTTCGACGACGCGGCCGATTGAAGTGATTACGAACTTTGTGAATTGCGATCTTTACGTGCGCGAGGCGAAGGCGCGCGAGGAAATTCGCGCGCAATATGCCGCGCCGGGGGAAGCGGTGCTGGTGCATCTGTCGAATTTCCGGCCGGTCAAACGGATCTCGGATGTGATCAAAACATTTGCGCGCGTGGCGCGGGAGGTTCCGGCGCAGCTGCTGATGGTGGGCGACGGGCCGGAGCGGTCGTCCGCGGAATGGCTGGCGAAGAGCTTGAATATCTGCGACCGGGTGCACTTCCTGGGCAAGCATGATCATGTGAATGAATTGCTGCCGGCGGCGGATTTGATGCTGATGCCGAGCGAGATGGAGTCGTTTGGACTGGCGGCGCTGGAGGCGATGGCCTGCGAAGTTCCGACTATCGGCACGAATGTTGGCGGCGTGCCGGAGCTGATCCAGAATGGCGTGACCGGGATGCTGTTCCCGGTGGGCGATGTGGAGGCGATGGCGGAGGCGGCAGTGGGGCTGTTGAAAAATCGCGAACGTCTCGATGCGATGGCGAAGGCCGGGCGGGCAGAGGCGCAGCGGACCTATTGCGCGAGCAAAGTGATTCCGAAGTATGAAGAATTTTATGCGTCGATGCTGCGGGCTTCGGCTAAGGACGCGGTGGGCAGCTGAGATAGATGCAGCGGAATGGCGAGGACGACGCGGGTTCCGCGTCCGGGACGGCTGAGAATTTCAAAGCCGGCATCGGGTCCGCATAGCACCTGCATGCGCTCCCGCACGTTGCGCATGCCGACGCCGGTTCCGGCCTGCAGCAGACGGCTGTGCCGGGGGAATTGTGTTCCGTATTCCGGATGGCCCGGTTCGGCGGGCATGCCGACACCGTCGTCTTCGACGGTGAGGATGAGCTTGTCGCCCTGCAGGCGGCTGCGCAGGGTGATGGTGCCGCCATCGATACGCGGCTCGAGGCCATGCTTGATGCTGTTTTCAATCAGCGGCTGCAGCAGCATGGTGGGAACCAGCACGTCGAGCGTATCGGGATCGATCTCTTTGACCACGCGCAGTTTTTCTGTGCCGAAGCGCGCCACTTCAATGGCTAGATAATCGTCGGCGAATTGGATTTCATCGCGCAGCTGCATGAGGTCGTCGCGATCCTGCAATAAAACGCGCAGGATGCTGGCGAGCTTGACGATGAGTTCCCTGGCCTGCTCTGGACGGAAGCGTACGAGCGAGGCGATGGAGTTGAGGGTGTTGAAGAGAAAATGGGGATTGATCTGGCGCTGCAACGCGTCGAGGCGCGCTTCGAGAAGGAGCCTTCCCTGCTCTTCGAGTTTGCGCTCGATACGGATCGCATTCCATATTTTGAGCGGGATGCCGACGACCATGGGCGCGCAGACATAAATGGCCAGCAGCACCAGCCAGCTATTCGACCGCAAGGTAAACAGGCGGCGCGGATAGAGATTGGTGATCCAGTTGCGCAGGAGCTGGGCAGCAAAGATCAACAGCAGCAGCAATGCCTGGCGGTCGATACGCGGGCGCGATAGATTGCGGCGAATCCAGCGATACATGCTGAGATCGACGAAGGGCGAGAAGGACCAGATGTCTTCTTCGGAAACGAAGGCACGATAGGTACCGAAGATGAGCGCAACGACGAGGTTGAAAGGCAGGGTGAGATATTCCCGGTGCAGCATTGCCGGGATGGAAAGGAACGCTCCGGCGATGAGGGCGGGCGTGGTGCCGAGCAGCAGGGCGACGATGATGACGGCTTCAAAGGAAATGTCGGCTGCGAGGAAGTTCGGCACGACGGCGCGAATCCACACGCCGAGAGTGAGTGGGATACAGATAAAGGCCAGCAGGCCGAGAACCTGCGCCGAAGTGCGGCGATGGCTGAGCAAGAGATTCTGGAAGACGGTCGAGCGCGCGAGCACGCTGGAAACCGCGGCAGCCACGCCCAGCTTGATCAACAGCGTAATCAGGATGAGAGTGGAATTGATCACGACTCAACTTTACTCCGTTGCTGCGGGTTGCCAAAGAGTCATTTCCCTATAATCGAAACATGCCGTTTGAAAGTATTCGTAAAGTTGCCGACGCCGATTTTCCGACACGGTGGGGACATTTTCGCATCTTCGGATTTGTCGGCGAGCAGGGTGCGGAGGCTCCCCGCGCGGGCTGCGACACCGGGCCCATGCAGAAGGAAGAGATGGTTGCGCTGGTGATGGGCGACGTTTCAAGCGCGCCGCCGATTGTGCGCATCCATTCGCAATGCCTGACCGGGGATGTGTTCGGCTCGCTGCGCTGCGATTGCCGGCTGCAACTGGAGCTGGCGCTGCAGGCCATTTCTGAGAATGGGGCAGGCATTCTGCTGTACGAGCAGCAGGAAGGCCGCGGCATTGGATTGATGCCCAAGCTGGAAGCCTATGCACTGCAGGATCAAGGGCTGGATACCGTCGAGGCCAATGAGCAACTGGGCTTCAAGGCGGACTGCCGCGAATTTGAACTTCCTGCGGCGGTACTGAAGCTGATGGGGATTACGCAGGTGCGGCTGATGACGAACAATCCAGATAAAGTGGCGGCGCTGGAGACGGCTGGGATTCGCGTGGTGGAACGGTTATCGGCGGTGGTCGAATCGCAGGAAAGCTTTGAGAGATATCTGCAGGTGAAGCGGGAGAAGATGGGACATCTTTCGGATGTGGTGGAGCTGGGCTAGAACTGTCGAACAGGCTTAGAGGGGCGAACTTTTTTCCCGCAGGGCAAGCAGAATTTTGGCGGTAGTGATGGCCTGGCCTACGTGGCGCTGGGTGTGGTCGGCGCAATGGATGAGTAAGCCGGCTACCGTGGTGGGCAATTGTTTACGGCCTACCGTTCGGGGCTGGGACCAGGTTGCAACTTCGATGGCGCGGATGCGCGATTCTGCCTCGGCGATTCCCTGCTGAAACGCTTGCAGTAGCTGCTCGCGATCGACTGCGGCATCCATCTCCGCGGCCATCCATTGTTTCTGTTTTTCGCTGAGCATTTTCGACTCGGCATAGGTCAGCAGGCGGTCGAGGCTGCCGAGGATGTGGCGCAGATGGAATGCTACTGAGGGAAGGCCGTGCGGACGCCTGGACAATTCTTCCTGAGTGAGCGGGGCACACCAGCGCTCGATGTCCTCCTGGGCCAGTTGCAGGGCGTGGAGCACGGCGCGCTGTTCGGCGGGTACATCGATCAGGGCGCCGCGCAGCCAGGGTTCCGGTGGCGATGGTGGTGCCGACATCTCATTCTCCTTTTCGTGGGCGAAGAGAGAGACTCCCTCTTTTCAATCCGTGCGAAAAAAAAGGGCCGCGGCTGGCGCGACCCTTTCTTTTGATTCGAGCGTTTTGCCTACGCGTTGAAACTTTCCGTCGGAGTTCCGGGAGTGTTTTTCACGCGCACCACGGTGATTTTGTGGAAGCCTTCCTTGAACGATGGCGGACGCAGGCGTTCCTGCATCTTGGCCATGTCTTCCTCGTTCAACATGCGGTCGCGGCGCATGTTTCTCTCCTTGCATATTTCGAACGGCACATCGAAAAAGACGGCATGCACTTCGTATCCGAAGCTGCGCGCCATCTTGATCCACTGCCGCCTTTCATGCGGGGAAAGATTGGTGGCATCCACATAATTCCACGGCATTTTCGCAATCAGCCGCGCCCGCAGGAGCGATCGGAGGGTGGAAAAAACCAGCCCCTGATAGCGCTGCTCGCTGATGTCGTCGAACAGAATGCTGCGCAGCATATCGCTCGACAGCGGGGTGACGCCGCGGCGCTTGAACCATGTGGTCTTGCCCGAACCGGGCAGACCGATGGCGAGCACCACATAGCCTTTCGGCGACTTTGCAGCCTCCATGGGAGCGGGCGGCTGCGCCAACGAGTCCGGCTGCGTTTCGTGCACCAGTGTCGGCTCTTGAGCAACAGGAGCAGACGGAGGTGGGTCTTTCTGCCGGCCGGCTGAACGATTGCGGTTACGATTGCGGTTACGGCCGGGCTGACGATTGGACGAATCAGCAGTGGACGGACCGTTCGATCGCTGGGGCGGCTGGCTGGCGGAGGAGACGGGAGCGTCGTCTACATCGCTGTAGACGTCTGCCTCGTGGCTATGGGCACCGGCATCGTGGCTTTCTCGAGCAGGAAAATTCGCCGTGTCCTCACGCTCGAGCGCTTGAGGATAGGACGGTTGCAGTGGCGTTGGCTGGTCCTGGGGAATCTCGTGACCAATCTTTCCGGTTGACTCGGAATCGTTGGTCACCGGCTTCTTACGACGTCTCATTAGTTTTTCGCGCACCCAATCGCGCATGATGCGCTTGTAACACATTGGCCGCTTGGGCTGCAAACTTTACGGCGCGATTTGGATATCTTCCCACTCAAGCCACAAGAGGACTTGTATGGGCACCCCGGCTCTTTGCTGAGATTTGAAGTAAAGGAAAACGAGCCCCAGGCGATTTCCGGATCCCACTCAAGCCAAAGGAAGGCTTGAATGGGGCACCCGATGCTTCGTTGAGCCAAAAGTGCGGAGGCTGCATCTCATTTTTATGCCGATGCCGCTTGCGCGTCAGTTCGCGTATCTGTTTCTGCTGGCGATTCCGATTGCGTGTGCTTCCTGGACGGTTACGCATGAGGAAGTTTTTCGCGAGCCGCGGGAGTGGTGCAAGCAGCGCAGCCAGAGCTGCCGTCGATTGCCGACGCGAAAATTTTTTTATCTGTTTACCTGTGAATACTGCTTCAGCCATTATGTTGCGCTGTTCTTCCTTCTCATCACTGGATTTCAAATGCTTTACGCGGGCTGGCGCGGATATCTGATCGCATGGTTTGCGCTGGTGTGGATTGCGAATATTTATATGAGCTTCTTCAACCGGCTGCGGCTGGAGATCAAGTATGAGAATGTTGAGATCGCGATTGACGAGACGAAGAAGAAACAGGAGAGTCCCCGGTAGTTCGAACGAAGTTCAAATGCACATGTTCTTCGCTTCGCTCAGAATGACGAGCTTTTATTTACGTGATCGATACACCCCGCATTCACTTCCGGCACAATTCGATCACGTACAATAGAGGCATACCCTGATCTGAAAATTCCCTTTTGAGGAGAGACATCAAGATGGCTGTAAAGGTTGGCATCAACGGCTTTGGCCGCATCGGGCGCAACGTTCTGCGCGCATCGCTCGGCAACCCGGAGCTGGAATTTGTCGCGGTCAACGATCTGACCGACCCGAAAACGCTGGCGCATCTGCTGAAATACGACTCGATCCTGGGCAACCTGCACCACAAGGTGGAAGCGGGTCCGGACTATGTTTCGATCGACGGCAAACAGATTAAAGTTTTTGCGGAACGCGATCCGGCCAAGCTGGACTGGAGCTCCGTGGGCGCACAGGTTGTGGTGGAATCAACAGGCCATTTTACCGATGCCACCAAGGCCAAGGCGCATCTGCAGGGCACGGTGAAGAAGGTGATTATCTCCGCGCCGGCATCGAACGAAGACATCACCATCGTGCTGGGCGTGAACGAGAACAAGTACGATGCGGCGAAGCACAACGTGATTTCGAATGCCTCCTGCACGACGAACTGCCTGGCGCCGATGGCGAAGGTGCTGCTGGAAAATTTCGGCATTGTTTCGGGCTTGATGAACACGATCCACAGCTTTACGAACGATCAGGTCACGCTGGATTTTCCGCACAAGGACCTGCGCCGCGCGCGTGCTGCATCGCTGAACATCATTCCGACCTCGACAGGCGCGGCCAAGGCGCTGCACCTGGTGTTGCCGGAGCTGAAAGGCAAGCTGGACGGATTTTCGCTGCGTGTTCCTACGCCGGTGGTTTCGGTGGTTGACCTGACCGTGGTGACGGAAAAGCCGATCACGGTTGAGTCCGTGAACAATGCGCTGAAGGCTGCCGCGGAAGGGCCGCTCAAGGGCATTCTGGGATATGAATCCGGGGAGCTGGTGTCGATGGATTTCAAGGGCAATCCGCTGTCGTCGATCATCGATGCGCCTTCGACCAAGGTGATCGGCGGCAACATGGCCAAGGTGATCAGCTGGTACGACAACGAATGGGGCTATTCCAATCGCGTGAAGGACCTGATTCTCTTCCTGGTGAAGAAGGGTCTGTAATCAGCGATTCCCGACCGACACACCCAGGTCTCAAAGTGGGACCTGGGTCCCTATTTTCTGTAGATGGAGTAGCCATGACACGCAAGAATATTTCCGGCTCTTCTCCGTTTGAACCGATCATCGGATTTTCCCGTGCGGTGCGCGTTGGCAACACCGTCCATGTTTCCGGAACCGGACCGGTTGGAGCGGATGAAGCCGATGCCGCGGCGCAGACGCGAGCTGTGCTGACGATCATTCAAGGAGCGCTGGAGCAGGCCGGGGCATCGCTCAAAGATGTGGTCCGCACGCGCATGTATCTGACACGCGCCGAGGATTGGGAAGAGGTCGGGCGCGTGCATGGGGAATTTTTCGGAACGGTTAGACCGGCGGCGACCATGGTTGTGGTGGCGAAGCTGCTGAACCCTGGATGGCGGATTGAGATTGAAGCCGAGGCTGTGATTCCGGAATAAATTCTGCGTGGAAGAAATAAAGCGCGTATACCTTCGCTGGGTATACGCGCTTTTGTTTTGCTGCTCGTGGATGAAGCTATACGGTGTTGATGGGACCATTGACTCCGTTGGGGAAGAAGCCGCCTTTCATGGTTCCTTTGGCGCTGTTGTGGTAGACGATGGCGAGCACTTCGCTGGTTGTCCGCACGACGGTCAAGGCGTTGTTGTCGTCGAAATATTGTTTGCCGGTCGGCGGCGGCGGGAAGTCCATGCTGTCGAGCGCGAAAGTTGGAATATTGAGGCCGGCGCAAATCAATCGGATATTGGAAGCATGATAGGCTTCCAGCAATCCAATTCGCACCGCAACGGACAGATAGGTTTTGCTGGTGATCAGGGGCGCGGCGCCCCCATAGGCGGAAACACCGGTATCTTCAAACGCCCGCGACAGTTGGACAAATTGCTCGGGGTTGGCAAATCCAATTCCCAGAGCATCCAAGTTGATGGCCGGTTTCGCGACCGCGTTGCTTCCCAATGCGGCGCGCAGGATTTTGACATGTTCCTGTTCGTCCGCGGTAATCTCTTCGGCAATCGCTCCCAGGCTTGCGGATCCCGTCATGAGATTGGTATTGGCGAAGTTTACCTTCATTCCGCCGGTCGTCGGGCCGTAATCTCCGGTGCCGGTTTCGCCGATTCCGAAATCCGCAATCCGTTTGCCGTAAAACGCCATGGTGTAAAACTCCGCTTCGAGATATTCGAGATTCAATGCGAAGTTGAGAATGTCAAAATCGGTGACTCCGGCAGCTTCGACGGAGGAGGGCTTGACGCCGAGCGCGCCGGCACCCGGAACCTGGTCCATGACGCCGAGTTTGCCGGCGACGAGTGCGGCCCCGGCCAATCCCAGGCCGGTGAAGCCTGCGCCTTTGACGAAGGCGCGACGGTTGAATGTTGATTCTGTCCCGCTGGTGGCGTTGTCTTGCTCATTGTTCTTCATTGGAGATTCCTCTTCGATCGTTGGTTGGGTCGACACGTAGAGCCTCCCGCTCGAATATTATTCGGCGGTTGGCCGCAGGGTAGCGCGGCAATCGATAGAGCCTGAACGGGGGGCACATATGAGGAACGATTCGACTCAGAAAGTGGAGCAGATCGTTGGCAGGAACGAAAAAGCCGTAATCCTCCAAAACAAGTACGCAGGCGGGTCCAATTTGGATTGGCCCTTTCCTAAATCCTGACGCACGGTGGATAAGATGCGAGTGCGAGGAAAGTGAGTTGGCTATTTACGGTGAATCGTTGTGGCGTGCGTATCGCGATCAAAGTGCCGCGGCAGAACCGGTGCCAATGGAATGGATCAATGCTTCTACACAGTCTGCGTCGAGCGCGTGCGGAGTGTCCCGTCGCAGGATGTCGAAGACTTTTTCGAGTGGCAAGGCGGAGCGATAGGGTCTGTCGGCGGCGAGGGCGTCGTAAATATCGGCGACGGCCAGGATGCGGGCAGGCAGGGAAAGCTGCTCCGCTTTCAGTCCCCGGTAATAGCCGGATCCATCCAGCTTTTCATGGTGCGCGGCGGCAATCTCCGCCAGATCCTGAAAGCCCGCAACGCGGCCCAGAATGGCATAGGTGTAATAGGGATGTTTGCGAACGCATTCCCATTCATCCGCCGTCAGCTTGCCGGGTTTTTCGAGAATACTGTTGGGCACGCTCAGCTTGCCGATGTCGTGCAGCAGGGCGGCGCGCCGGATCAGGGTGACCTTCGCCCGACTGAGACCCATGATGACTGCGATTCCAACCGCAGCCTGCGTGACTCCGGTGGAGTGGCTGTAGGTGTAGTTGGATTTGGCGTCGATCACCTCCGCGAAGGCCTCGCAGATGTTTTCGAGGCTGGCATCGTCTGCCTTCAAGCGGCCAAGCGCCGGTTTCAGGGCAACCACCTGCGCCACCGCGTCTGTGTCGTCGAGACCTTGCCAGAGCTGGCCGCCTTTGTCGAGGCTAACCGCCGCTTTCACCAGCTCCGGATCGAACCATCTTCCGCTTCTCCGGCGCGCTATGCGCATGGCGGCTTGCGAACCGTAGGTGGCGTGAAACACTTCCAGTGTCTGCGCCAGGTTCATAATGCGCGCCATGACCGGAATGGCGTGGCCACGGAGGCCTTCCGGGTAACCGCCGCCGTCCCAATGTTCATCCAGACAGTAAATCGCCCTCGCAGTATCCTTGGCCAGACCGATGCGGCCGGCGATATACGCGCCGCGCTCGCAGCGGATATGGATCAGCTCATGCGTCTGCTGTTTGCTGTGGACTGCGACATGAAGCATGGCGGCGGCACGCTCGCGCCAGGGGCTGCCGGTGCGCACACGTGCCAGCAGGTAGCGAATCTGCGGCAATTTAACCTGCCGCCAGTCGAGCGTCTTGGTAGCGCCTTTGGCATCGATCTCATCCGTACCTAGGATTTGAAACATCTTCGACGCATTGCTGCTGCAGCCGGCGTCTTTGAGGAGTAGCGCGTAGTAGAGGTCCTCCTGCTCCTTTTCGCCGAGATGGATTGCATCCGCCAAGCGAATGCCGATCATGCAGGCGCGCGCAGCATGGCCCATGGGCTGGCCTTCGGTGAGATCGAGGGCAAACGACAATGCGGAGATCAATTGCGAAATCTGAATTTCCTTCTCCGCGCCTGGCTGGTCTATTGTTTCAGCATGGATAGAAACAGTATCGAAGGGTGCAGCAACGTCGAATATGGCCGGCATTTGGAAGTTCTCCTGCTCTCGCAAAAAGGGATATCTTTGTTATCGGCCGATTTCCGTTCACCGATAGGGCGAGACGGCTGCTTTTCATCGATGGGTGCAGGACAACCACGATAGTATTTGGTTAGTATCAGTTGTAACGACCCGCTCCACAATTTCAGATTCATGCCGATGCCCTCCATGCCAAAACTATCGATTCGCGATCTCTCTCTGGAACACAAGCACGTTTTGATCCGCGTGGATTTTAACGTTCCCCTTTCTGAAGACGGCAGCCAGATCATGGACGACACGCGCATCCGGGAGACACTGCCGACGCTGGAATATGCGCTGCGCCGCCGCGCCAAGGTGATTCTGGCTTCGCATCTGGGGCGGCCCAAGGGCAAGCCGAACGCGGCCATGAGCCTGCGCCCGGTGGTTGACCGCCTGCGGCAGTTGCTGGATCATCATCTGGGCGAGTCGGTGAATGTCGGCTTTTCGCCGGACTGCGTGGGCGAGACGGCGGAGGAGACGGCGCGCATGCTCGAGTCCGGCCAGGTGCTGTTGCTTGAAAATCTGCGCTTCCATGCCGAGGAAGAAAAGAACGATCCCGCGTTTGCGAAGAAACTGGCGAAGCTGTGCGATCTCTACGTGAATGACGCCTTTGGCAGCGCACACCGTGCCCATGCCTCGACGGAAGGGATCACGCATTTCGTGGCGCAGTCCGCGGCGGGGCTGCTGATGGAAAAAGAGCTGACATATCTGGGCAAAGCGCTGAGCGAGCCGGACAAGCCGTTCGTCGCGATCCTGGGCGGGGCGAAGGTTTCGGACAAGATTGAAGTGATCCAGAACCTGCTGGGCAAGGTGGATGCGCTGCTGATCGGCGGCGGCATGGCGTATACATTTTTGAAGGCGAAGGGCCAGAACGTCGGCAAATCGCTGCTGGAAACCGACAAGCTGGATGTTGCCCGCGATGCGATGAAGGCGGCGGAAAAACGCGGCGTGCGCTTTCTGCTGCCGGTGGATCATGTGCTGGCGGACAGATTTTCCGCTGACGCGCGCACGCAGAAATTCTCCGGGAACGAGGACTTCCCTGCCGACTGGATGGCGCTCGACATTGGGCCGAAGACGGTGGATCTGTTTGTCGATGAAATTTCGAAGGCGCGCACGATTGTGTGGAACGGTCCGATGGGGGTTTTCGAGATGCCGGCGTTTGCGCACGGCACCATGCAGGTCGCGCAGGCGGTTGCGGACAATGGCGATACGACTTCCATTGTCGGCGGCGGAGATTCGGTGGCGGCGGTGCAGGCGGCGGGCGTGGCATCGAAGATCACGCACATTTCGACCGGCGGCGGCGCATCGCTTGAATTTCTGGAAGGGAAAAAATTACCGGGCGTGGAAGCCCTGACGGAGAAGAACGCTTGAGTATTCGCAAACCTTTGATTGCCGCCAATTGGAAGATGTACAAGACGCCTGCACAGGCGCAGGAATTTGCGGCAGCCTTTCTGCCGCTGGTCCAGAACCATACACGCGATGAGATTGTGCTCTGCCCGCCGTTTGTCGATATTGCGAATGTGGTCACGGCGACGCATAGCAGTCATGTTCAGGTCGGCGGACAAAACATGCACTGGGAGGAAGAAGGTGCATTCACCGGCCAAACTTCCGCAGCCATGCTGGTGGGGGCCGGTTGCTCGCATGTGATCCTTGGACACTCCGAGCGGCGCCAGCTTTTCGGCGAGACGGACGAGACGGTTAACAAGAAACTGCATACGGCGCTGAAGCATAAACTGACTCCGATCGTCTGCGTGGGCGAACTGCTGGCGGAGCGTGAAGGCGGCAAGACGGAAGAGGTTCTGCTGCGGCAGACTTCGGCTGGGCTGGCGAATGTTTCTCCGGAACATGCACATGCAATTGTGATTGCCTACGAGCCGGTGTGGGCGATCGGCACCGGCAAGACGGCCACGCCGGAGATGGCGGCGGAGGCTCACCTCATCATCCGCGGCCAGGTGGCGAAGTCGCTAGGGCGCGAGGTTGCCGACAAGATGCGCATTCTGTATGGCGGCAGCGTGAAGCCGGACAATGCGGCCAGCCTGATGAACCAGCCGGAGATCGATGGCGCGCTGGTTGGCGGCGCGAGCCTGGATCCGCAGTCGTTCGCGAAGATCGTGAACTATACGGCGAACGATTGATACAGCTCGATTCTCGCCATCCTGCGCATCTGCTCCAATGCGGAGGTCCTTCGCGTTGCTCAGGATGACGACTTTTTCTGAATGGTGAAGTTTCCATGCCTTTACGTGCTGTCATCTTCGATTATGGCCAGGTGATCTCTACGCTTGCCGATCCGGCGGCACGAGCGCGGCAGCTCGAAATACTTGGACTGGCGCCGGAAATCTTCGACACGCATTACTGGAAATATCGGCTGGACTATGATCGCGGCTCGCTGAATGGCCGCACCTATTGGCAGACAATTGCGCGCGACACCAGTCTGACGCTGACGCCGGAACAGATAGAGTCGCTAATTGAACAGGATATTCAGGTGTGGGCGGGGCTGAATCCGACGATGCTGGACTGGATGGCGCGCTTGCGGGCTGCCGGGTTGAAGATCGCCGTCCTGTCGAATATGGGTGAAGATTTCCTAGCCTACATGCGGAAGAATTTTCTCTGGCTGGAGGATTTTCATCATCTGACCTGGTCCTGCGAGCTGGACATGGTGAAACCGGAAGCGGCGATCTACATGCATACTCTTGAGAAGCTTGGGGTTCGACCCGAGGAGGCGCTGTTTCTCGACGACAAGATGGAGAATGTCGAGGGCGCACGCGCAGTGGGATTGCATGCGTTGCTGTTTCGCGATGTGGAGACCCTGGCAGTGGACTTGAAACGCGAAGGATGGGAGCGGGAATTGCCGCCTGTGTTTCCGACGGCTTGAGGGTCGGACTTAAGACACTCTATCCATCGACTCAGGACCCCAGTGGCTAAAGCCACGCCTAATATTTCAGTGATTTATCCCTGGCCTGAAGGCCAAGGTATACCCAAAGCTCTCAAACAGCGAGTTCATCGAAGTCTCTTAGGCGCCGGTGCCGCTGACCAGGACACCGAGGGTTCGCGTCATGATTTTGATGTCGAGCCAGAGGCTCCAGTTATCGATGTAGGCGGTATCGAGGGAAATGTATTGATCGAAGGATGGGTCCTGGCGCGCCTGCACCTGCCACAGGCCAGTGATGCCGGGCAGCACTTCCAGACGACGCAGGTGGGGCAACTCATACTGGCGAACTTCCCTGGCGAGCGGCGGACGGGGACCGACGACGCTCATGTGGCCGACGAGAACGTTGAAAAACTGAGGCAGCTCATCGAGCGAATATTTGCGCAGCAAGCGACCGATGCGGGTCACGCGCGGGTCTTCCGTCATCTTGAATAAAACCCCATCGCGTTCATTCCTATGGATGAACTGGTCGCGCAGGCTGTCGGCATTCGCGACCATGGTGCGGAATTTCCAGCAGCAGAAGGTACGGCCTTTACGGCCGATGCGTTCCGCGCCGTAAAGAATCGGTCCGCGCGAGTCGATACGAATAGCAATGGCGATCAACAGCATGAATGGCAGTAGCACCACAAGCGCAATCGAGGAGATGAGGACATCGAGCGAGCGCTTCAACATGAGCCCAACCACCGGAATGTGGTGGCGATGGAGCGGCATGGTGGGAAACTGGCCGACGTATTCGATGGGCGCGGTCCAGGCCAGGCCATCGTAGAGATCCGGCACCACGCGCACATCGATCCCCCAGACGCTGGCCTGGGCGATCAGCCGCTTCACCACTCCGCGCTCGCAGGGACCAGTGACGAAAATCTCGTCGATGAAGTGACGGCGGATGAGATCGCCAAGCTCGGGCAGATTGCCGAGAATTTCCGCCGGCTTGAGTTGGGCGAAATCGTCGGACTGGAAGGTGCCGGCATCGGCATCATCGTGGTGTTCGGTGCGGATGAAACCTTTGAACGTGAATCCCAGATGGCGAATGCGCTGAAGATGGCTGCGGATTGCCAGGCCCGAGGAACCAGTGCCGATGATCAGAACGTTGCGGGTGTCGACTCCCCGTTCGTATCGCTTATACAGGGTGAAGCGCCAGACGGCGCGACGGCAGCAGAGCAGGAACGCTGTCATCAGCAGCGTGGCTACGACTACGGCGCGGGAGATGGTATCGGCGCGACCGAAATAGAGTGCGCCTGCCAATATCAGGCTGGCGGTGAAGCAGGTTTGGACGGTGAGGCGCTGCTCTCGCAGTCCGCTGAAGGACTGGAGCGGACCGTAGAGCCCGTGGGCACGGCCAACCAAGACGAGAATGAGGGAAAAACCGGCGAGATATAGCAGAAAGGAGGATGGATTTCCGGCCAGCGGTGCGCGGTGATCGAAATAAGAGAATGAGTTTGCTCGCCGGAAGTAGGTGGCGAGGCCTGCGGCGATGCTGACGGTAAGAATGTCTACCGCCATCCACAGCATGGTGACCGCGCGCGAGCGGCTGCGGGCCGCCGGGCTGATACCTACGGCTCGAGGACCGAACTCAGCAAAGGTTTCCGAATTCCTGACCGGGAACCAATGACTTAGATCTGGGGAAGCCATTCAGTGTCTTCTCTGCTTACGTTTATGAGTCGCTTACACCGGGCAGATAGAAGTGCTTCGCAAGGCTGCAACTAGAAACCAGACGGCAGGGACACTGGGGGGTCCGTCACTGCTTCGCCTCAAAAGAAAAATAAAAATACCCAAAAACCCGACTCGTTGCCGACAACCGCGATACGGTGAATCCCTCCCTGGATTGCCAAAAGCATCCAGTTCACGTCACACAATCATGGCCGCTTCCAACTAGGATGCATCGCATCTCGCAACAGTCACCTGTGGAATTCGTATGGAAGATCTTAGAGCGATGGTA
Organism: Acidobacteriaceae bacterium; assembly: GCA_965276585.1. Lineage (GTDB taxonomy): Bacteria > Acidobacteriota > Terriglobia > Terriglobales > Acidobacteriaceae > JAKAAZ01. The sequence continues at coordinate 229,728 of CBDIAZ010000003.1, forward strand.
GCCGTTTGGAGGCGGGTTTGCAATGAAAATTGTGCGCTCAATGCGAGGAATCCAGTTACAAACTCGTTAAAATAGAAAGAGTTATACGGCGCATAGAAGGAGACCGGGGGTGCGGGCTGAAGGTTCAGCGCCAGAGAGCCTCGGCCGGCAGGGTTCGTTCATCCAGCTCCAAAAACTCCTTGAGCACTGGATCGGTGGTCCGATGCATCTCAGCGACAGAACCAAAAAAATGCACGCGGCCTTCATGGAGAAAGAGGACACGATCAGCGAGCTTCTCGGCGAAATGCATGTCGTGAGTGACGACAATGCTGGTCAGCTGAAGCTGAACCTTTACTTTCTGGATCAGATTCGCGATCAGGTGGGCCATCAAAGGGTCGACCATGGTGGTTGGCTCATCGTAAAGGATTGCCTCCGGCTGCGAGGCCAGGGCGCGGCCGATGGCAACGGCGCGGCGCATTCCGGTGGAGAGATCGGAGGGCAGGCTGTTGGCCATTTCGCTGACGCCGACCATTCCAAGCATTCCGGTCACGATCTGGTCGATCTGATCTTCGCGCAATTCGCGGCGTTCCCGCAGGGGAAAGGCAACATTTTCAAACACGGTGAGCGAATCGAACAGGGCTCCGCTCTGAAACACCATGGTTACCTTGCGGCGAATGCGCTCCATCTGCTCTTCGGTGTAGTCGGTGATGTCTTCGTCGGCGACGAGGATGCGGCCGGAGTCGGGCTTTAGAAATCCCATGATCTGCTGCAGGGAAACGGATTTGCCGACGCCGCTTCGTCCGATGATGCAGAGTGTTTCGCCGGGCAAGACGAAGAAGCTGACGTCGTTGAGCACGACGTTCGACCCGAAGGCTTTCGAGACGTGTTCAAAGGCTATGAACGGCGGGACGGGTTTGGAGGCGTTATCTCCCATTCTTTTGAAGATAGCCGAAGTTGGGCGGAAGTGTTTCGGTTATTCGAATTGTGCGGAATTCAATTCGCGTGCGCGTTGTAAATCCTGGGGTGTGTTGATATTGAGGAACCAGTCGCCGGCTTCTACTTTCGAGCCGATGGTTGCGGCAAAGGATTGAGCGTCGAAGAGTTTCACGGGGGAGGCAGGGGTTTCCGGGGATGGATTCGGACGGTCTTCTATGGCGCAGATTGCGTCCTGAAGGGCGAGCAGGAGCTTGTACTTTCTTTCCTGCAACGCGCCGTGCAGGCCATCTTTAAGGGATCGATGGTACAGGCCGCAAAGGGGCTGGGGCCGTCCGTCGATCTGGGGGAGAATGCATAGGGTTCCGGGGTGTTCGGCCTCAGCGCTTTGGGCTTGGTTCGCGAGTGCCCGGAGGAGTTCGACGGGCAACAGCGGTAGGTCTACTGCCAGGAAAAAATTCCAAAGGGTGCGGGATTGCGAGAGGGCGGCTACGATTCCTCCCAGCGGGCCGGTGTTGGGGAGGGCATCGCGGATCGAGTTGCTCGATTGCGGAAGATATTGCGCGAGGTCTTGGCGGTCGGCACATATACGAACGGTAGAGGTCACTGCTTGCAGGCGTTCGATGGTGTGGGTGAGCAGGGTTCGGCCATTCCATGGCAGCAGGACTTTGTCCTGGTGGAGACGGGAACTCTTTCCGCCGGCCAGAATAAAGCCGGAGATGCCGGTTTGCTTTCGCGATGATTGATCCATTCTTGTTGGGTTCTACGGTAATGGGCGAATGATTTGCCTTGTTATTTCCCCAGGCGGTCGAAGAATCGGATCAGGGATTGTATGCCGCGATGGAAATTTGCTATGTGGAATTTTTCGTTGGGGGCGTGGAGGTTATCGTCGGGCAGGCCGAAGCCCATCATTACGGATGGAATTTTCAGGCTGCGCTCGAAGTCGCCGACGATGGGAATCGATCCTCCGGAGCGGACGAAGACGGTTTCCTTTCCGAAGACTTCGTGCATGGCTTCGGTTGCTGCCTTGACGTAGGGATTGTTGACGCGAATCACAATCGGGTCGCCGGAATGGATGAGCCGGACTTCGAGCTTGACTCCCCTGGGGCAGATCGATTCCACATACTGCTTATATAGATCGAAAATCTTTTTGGGGTTCATCTCCGGGACGAGCCGCATGGAGACTTTGGCGAGGGCTTTGGCGGGAATGACGGTTTTTGCTCCTTCGCTGATAAAGCCGCCGGGCATGCCGTGGATTTCGAGGGTGGGACGAGCCCAGAGACGTTCGAGCACTGAATATTCCTGCTCGCCGGTGAGAGCCAGCGAGCCGACTTCCTTCCGCTGAAATTCCTTTTCGTTGAATGGGAGAGATTTCCATGCCGTCAATTCTTCGGCGGAGGGTGCGGTGACGGCGTCGTAGAAGCCGGGTATGAGAATGCGGCCATTGGCGTCTTTCAGTTGCGCGAGAATCTGGCAGAGGGCAAAGAACGGATTGGGCGCAGCGCCGCCGTACATGCCGGAGTGGAGATCGGTGGCGGCTCCGCGTACTTCGACTTCGGTGTAGATCATGCCGCGCAGACCGACGCAGAGGGTGGGCAGATCGGGCGCGAACATTTCGGTATCGGAGATGAGGGCGAAGTCGGCTTTCAGGCGCTGGGGATGTTTCCGCACAAATTTGGCGATGCCTTCGCCGCCTACTTCTTCTTCACCTTCGAGGAGGACGCGGACATTGAGCGGGAGCTTGCCTTTGTAGGCGTGGAGCAGGCTTTCGAGCGCCTTGATGTGCATGTACATCTGGCCCTTATCGTCGACGGCGCCGCGGGCGTAAAGATTGCCGTCGCGCTCGGTGGGCTCGAAGGGCGGGCTGAGCCATTCGTCGAGCGGGTCGGGCGGCTGGACATCGTAATGGCCGTAGCAGAGGCAGGTGGGTTTACCTTGCGCGTGCAGCCAGTCGGCGTAGACGAGGGGATGGCCGCCGGTTTCGATGATCTCAACATTTTCGAGGCCGATGCGTTTCAGTTCCCTGGCCAAAACCTCCGCGGCGTGGCGCACGTATTCTCGATTGGCGGGGAGGGTGGAGATGGAAGGAATGCGGAGCAGGTTTTTTAACTCAGAGAGGAAACGGGCCTGGTTTTCCTGGGCGAACTGGAGTGCGGTGGTGGACATTTTTTATTCCTTCAACTTCTATTTTGGCGTAAGAGGAAGCTGCAGGCGCGCTCCACTTCCCTTTCGACTACGCACCTCCAGAAGGCACCATTGCCGCCCGAGCGTGTCCGGAGGAAGCTGTTTAGCCGGTGAAAATCCTGGACGGAAATTTTCCGGTTTCAGTCTGCGATTCAGCATACATGGTGAATTTTACCGCTGCGCTGGTCGTCAATTCCGATATGGCCCGATATGGAAAGAACCACGTATCAAGATCGGGACATCTGGGGCACCGGTTCGTTTCACTCCATAGCGGAGCGTGGTACAAACAGGACAGTATGACGCAGAAGGTATTGATTGTCGAGGATGAACCGAATGCCCGGATGGGACTGGCGGAGCTGATTTCCGGGTGGGGCTATGCGACGGAAGTTGCCCAAGATGGGGTAGAGGCGCTGGAGCGGGTGCAGAGCTGGCATCCGACGATTCTTGTCTCCGACCTGAAGATGCCGCGGATGGATGGGCTGACGCTGCTGGGCAAACTGGGTAAGCTGGAAGAAAAGCTGGCCGTGATCATGCTGACGGCGCAGGGCTCGATTGAGAGCGCGGTCGAGTCGATGAAGCTGGGCGCGTTCGACTACATCCAGAAGCCGGTCGATCCAATCCGGCTGAAACGTTTGTTGATCAGCGCGAGCTCGCAGCAGCAGGCGGAGCGGGATATTGAGAGTGTTCGCCGCAAGGTGCGAGAGACGGGTGTGCTGGGCTCACTGGTGGGCAAGTCGCCGCCGATGCAGGCTATCTTTACTCTGATCGAGCGAATCGCGCCGAACAATGTGTCCGTGCTGATTACCGGGGAAAGCGGCACGGGAAAAGAGGTGGTGGCGCGGACGCTGCATGAACTGAGCGGGCGGAACGGCAAGCCGTTCATTGCTGTGAACTGCGCAGCAATTCCGGAGACGCTGATCGAAAGCGAAATTTTTGGCCATGAGCGCGGCGCATTTACCGGCGCGGTGGAACGGCGGGCGGGCTGTTTTGAGCTGGCGGAAGAAGGCACGCTGCTGCTGGATGAAATTGGCGAGATGCCGATTGCCACACAGGCCAAGCTGCTGCGGGTGCTGGAAGACCGAACGTACCGGCGGCTGGGCAGCAAGGCGGAGTCGCAAATCAACGTGCGGGTGCTGGCGGCGACGAACAAAGACCCGGCGACGGCGATTGCGGATGGGCATCTGCGCAGCGACTTGTATTATCGGCTGAATGTGTTCAACATCGAGATGCCGCCGCTGCGTGAGCATCTAGAGGATGTTCCGCTGATTGCCGAGGAGATGGTGCGCACCATGAACGACCGCCATGGGTGCAGCGTGACTGGAATTGAACCCGCGGTGCTAGAGGAATTTTCTTCCTACGACTGGCCGGGAAATGTGCGCGAGCTGCGCAATGTCCTGGAGCGGGCGGTGGTCTTGTGCGGGTCGGGGATATTGGGGCTGCAACATCTGCCTCCGGGATTTGGGACGGTGCGGATTGCGGCGGTCAGCGACCCCGACCAGGTACACATGCCGGTGGGCACTACGGTAGATGAGGCGGAAAAACGGTTGATCCTGCGGACGCTGGAGTCTACGGGGAACAACAAGACGCGGGCGGCGGAGATTCTGGGGATCAGCTTGAAGACGTTGCATAACAAGCTGAAGGAATATGGGAATTCTTCCAGCGATTGAGTATCCCTCCCGAAGTGAGGGATGACAACTTTTCGGCGCATGAGAATTCGCATCAAACTCGTTCTGGCGATTACCGGTATGGTGTCGGTGATTGTAGTGTCGTTGTCTTTGCTCTATCTTTCGCAGCTGCTTTCCGAGCGGATTCAGCAGAGCTATGTGCATAACGATATTGCCGCGCACCAGGTGTTGCTGGCAGTGCAGATGGCCATTGAGCATGGGCTGACGAATGTGCCGCTGGTTCCGAACGATCCTGAGGCGCTGAACAAGGCGATCGCGGAGACACTGCATAAGAATGCCGGGCTACAACTTTGGCTGAATTCCTTCATCCGTTATGCGCCGACGATTTACGACATCAACGTCGCGAACAACGAAAAGACCATCCTGCTGAGCACCGATCCGCTGAATCAGGGACAGACGCTGGCGTCGGAGCCGATGTTTATCTCGCTGCAGAAAATGACGGCGTGGAGAAAGTTCCGCATTGTGTTTGGACCTCCAGCGGTATATGCGGTCGACGCGCGACTGGACCGTAAGGTGAACGGGCAGCTTGTTCCCTTCCTTACCGTGCGAGTGGGAGTGCGGACGACGTTTCTGCGCAGCCAACTGGCGCCCTGGCTGCATGCCGAGGTGGTCATCCTGGTGCTGTCGGTGGTGGTGATTATCCTGCTGGCGGCGCTGCTGTCGAATATGGCGCTGCATCCGCTGCAGGTGATCAGCGACCGGCTCGACCAATTCATGCTGGCGGAGTCGCTGCCGGCGCCGGGGCCGGAGCTCTTGCTGCCGAGCGATGAATTCTCTCAGGTGTCGAGCAAGATCGAACGTATTGGCCAGCGCATGCGCAGCGTGGAAGAGGTGTTCACGGCGCTCAAGGAAAATCTCGACCAAGTGCTCGAAAACCTGCAGGACGGCGTGATGCTGTTTACCCAGGACGCGCGGGTGGTGATGGTCAGCGATTCGGTGGAGCATTTTCTGGGGCTGAAGCGCGACCAGATGCTGGGGGTGGAGCTGCATGACATCTTCGATCGCCAGTCGATGCTTGGCCAAGTGGTGCGGCGGGCTTTCAATGCGCGGGTGATGCTGATGCAGGAGGAAGTGATTACGGAGACTGGGCGACGCATTCAGGTGTCGCTCGACTTCATTCATAGCGAGGATGCGACCCGGCCTTCCGATAATCTGGGCGCATTGCTGACGCTGCACGACAGCGAGTCGATGCGGCAGATTGAAACGGAGCTGGAGGTATCACGGCGGCTGGCGGATCTGGGACGGTTGACCTCTGGCGTGGGCCATGAGGTGAAAAATCCGATCAACGCGATTGTGGTGCATCTGGAGCTGCTGCGCGAAAAATTGACTCGCCACGATACGAGCGCCGAACGGCATGTGGATGTGATCCAGAACGAGATTCGCCGGCTGGACCGCGTGGTGCAGACGCTGATCGATTTTTCGCGGCCAGTGGAGCTGGACTTGGGCGTACACGATCTGCGGTCGATCGTTACTTCTGTGCTGACGCTGGCGGAGCCCGATCTGGAGCAACGTTTCGTGCATGTTTCGAGCGCGATGCCGGATGTGCCGGTGTTTGTGCGAGTGGATGCGGATTTGATCCAGCAGGCGCTATTGAACGTGCTGCTGAACGGGGCGCAGGCCATGGCCGATGGCGGCGAATTGCGGGTGGAGCTGCGACAGGGCCCGCATGAGGCCAGCCTGCGAATTCGTGACCAGGGATGCGGGATTCCGGCAGAGATTCTGGGGCGCATCTTCAACCTGTACTTCACGACCAAGCGGGACGGGACGGGGATTGGTCTGGCGATGACGTATCGTATACTGCAACTCCATAACGGCTCAGTTCAAGTAGAATCTGAAATGGATGCCGGGACGCAGTTTACTCTGAGGCTTCCGATTGCCGCCTTGGCGGAATTGAAAACAAGTTTGAAAGCAACGGCTGGATAATTTGCTGCGATCGAGAGCACGTTGATAGAAAATAAAAAGAACTATCTATATAGAACGTTGCAAGGGGCCGAATGCGGCATTTGCGCCTGTTGTCTGTCTTTCTTCTGTCGACCTTCGTAATCACCGGCTGCCATCACAGAACGGAGCAGGCCGCCCCGCCTCCACAGGCGCAGGCTCCCATTGTGAGCACATTGCCGCCGGTGCCACCGCTGACATTTCCCGACGTTCAGCTGGAGAAGCCGAAGCCTGCGCCGCCGGTGCTGCAGGCTGTGGTGACTCCTCCGCCTGTAAAAAAGCATACTGGGCGAATTCATCATCGCCGTGCGGTGCATAAGACGGAATCGGAAACGGCCGCGAACGAAGCACCCACTGCCGGCTCAGCTGCGACTGGAACGACAACGCCAGATGCAGGGACGGCGCCAGCCACCGGCGCTTCGGTGCTGGGGCAACTGTCGGCCGACGATGCGACCATGAATCCGCATGAGAATGTGCAGACGAAACACCTGATCGACCGTACAGAAGCTCGACTGAAACGGCTTTCCAGGACGCAGCGGGCTCGACACAAGGAAGCAATTGCGCAGGTGGAGTCGTTTCTGGTGCAGGCAAATCAGGCGTGGGCGATGAACGATGTTGTGGGAGCGACTACGCTGGCGAACAAGGCGAAGATTCTGATGGATGAATTGTTGAAGTAAGTGCCGGTATGGGTTTCAGTAATTCGTGGCATCAGTCACGTTGTATCGGCGTAGTGGAGATGATTAAAACAGCAGATCCCTCCACTTCGCTACGCTCCGGTCGGAATGACAGACTTATAAAGCGAACTTAAGGGACACCGCACTAACGCTCGCCCCATTTCAGTTTGGCTCGCAGGACATCGAAGAAGCTGTTGCCGCTCATGCGGACGAGGCGGATGGTGTATTGGGAGCGGCGGCAGTAGAGTTCATCGCCTAGCCTGAGTTCGATGGCCTCCTGGCCGTCCACGGTCAGATAAATCTGCTCGGGAACTCCTTCGATACTCAATGTGATTTCGGCGTCGCCGCGGACGACGAGCGGGCGGACAGTCAATTGGTGCGGGCAGATGGCAGTAACGATCATGCCGTCGATATCGGGGGCGAGAATGGGACCGTTGGCGGCGAGGTTGTAGGCGGTCGAACCGGTTGGGGTGGAGACGATGACGCCGTCGGCGCGGAGCTGGGCCACGGTGTTGCCGCCCATCCGCACCATGATGTTGACCATGCGGGCGATAGTGCCATTGGTGATGACGACGTCGTTGAGGGCTTCAAATTCGCGATGGACGAGGCCTTCGCGGCGAACCTCTGTGTGCAGCATGGCGCGCTCATCCATACTGCAGCAGCCCTGGCGCCAGGCGTCGAGAGTGGGATAGAGCTGGGCCAACGGGACCTCGGCAAGAAAGCCCAGCGAGCCGAGATTGACGCTGAGAAGAGGCGTGTTGGCGCGAGCGAAGGCGCGGGCAGCGGCCAGCAGGGTACCATCGCCGCCCAGAACGATAACCAGCTCGGGCGCGTGCTCCTGCATGCGATGGCGGGGGACGGTTTGTTCGCAGCCGACGTAGCTGGCGCTGATGGGATCGAGGATCGGCTGGTAGCCGTGTAGCTGCAGCCATGCCATCAATTCCGGCAGAATCGTTGCCAGCTCAGGTTTCTGCGGCTTGGACAGGATGGCGATCGGGGGCATGCATTCTCCTCAAAAAAAATCGACATTGATGTAGCGCGAAAGAAATGCGAAGTCCCTTCACTTCCCCTTCGACTAGACTCAGGGTCCGACCGGGATGAAATCGCCTTAAAAGCGAGCGTACAACAAAAACTCTCGATTGCCTTCACCGCCGGGGATAGGTGAGTCGATTATGACAATGTCATAGCCGCGTTGGGCGATTACTGTATTGCGCACGCGATCGATGGCCAGCTGGCGCGCGGCTGGATTTTTTACGATGCCGTGTTTGCCTACGAATTCCCTGCCCGCCTCGTACTGCGGTTTTACGAGGATGACGGCTTCGCGTGGAAATTCGGAATTGCGATCGGGAAATGCGGACTCGATTACTGCGGGCAGGACCAATGAGGCCGCTATGAAAGATACATCCAGGGCGATGAATGTGATGCTGCCGGGCAATTGTGACGCGGTGAGATGGCGAGCATTGGTGCCTTCGAGCAGCCGTAGGCGGGGATGGTGGCGGAGCGATGCTGCCAACTGCGCGTGACCGCTGTCGATGCCGATGACCTGGGCCGCGCCACGCTGCAGCATGCAGTCGGTGAAGCCGCCGGTAGAGATACCGACGTCCAGACAGATACGTCCGGAGACGTCAATCTTCCAGGTATCCAGCGCGGCGGCTAGTTTGAGGCCGCCGCGGCTTACGTAGGGAAGGTCTTCGCCATGGGTCGCAATGGTTTGATCGGGGCCGACGAGGAAACCGGCCTTGGCGATGAAGATGCCGTCCACGGTGACTTGTCCGGTGGCGATACGTTCCTGTGCGCGGGTACGGGTGGGGGCGAGGTTGCGTTCGACCAGCGCTTTATCCAGGCGAAGTTTCACTCAAACATTATCCTCAAAAAATGGGCCCTGGCGATCCCGCGTCTTTCTGCGCAGGAAAGCAGGTTTCTCGACTCCGCTCCCACCCAGCGACGAAGACCCATCGCCGGGACCCGGCTGCGCTCCGCTCGGGATAACAATTCTTTTTGGGCAGTGACTTCAAACACACTCAAGCCCACAGAAGGCTTGCATGGTGCACCCTGATCCGCGGATTACGGAGCGGTGACTCTTACCTGGACGCCATTGCCGGTTAAAGGGAGATTCTCGTAGATGGTGTCGTTGTCGGTACGGATGATGGAGAGAATGTTGGTGTCCGGGGAAACGACATAGACCTTGCCCAGCGGTGTGCCGGTGGTGGCGGCAATGGAGATGGGGTGGACCGGCGGGCAGCCTGCGTTGTTGCTGGTTGGACTGCACTGTTCCAACGGCAACGCGATGGTCTTGTTGACGGCGTAGGTGGTCAGATTGATGGCGCTGACGGTTCCGTCTCCGCGATTGGCCACGAATGCCTGGCTGCCATCCTGCAGGATGGATATGGAGGATGGGTCACTGCCGACGGGTATGGTGGCGACGATATCGCCGAAGTTAGGACCATCATTTCCGAAGGAATCGAGGCTGATGTTGATGAGAGTGACGGTATTCGATACGGAATTGGCTACGGCGAGCAGTGCATTGTTGTTGAGGATGTCTGCCCAGATGGGACCCTGGCCCACGGTGATTCCGTTGGGGAAATTGGGATCGATCCGGTTTTGCTGGCTGTCGATCACGGTTATCGTATTGCTGCCCTGATTCAGGATAAAGGTACGGCGATTGTCGGAGCTCATCACGCCGTAGATAGGGCAGGGACCGACGGGGATGGTGGCGGACGGGGTGTTGGTGGAGGTTTCAATCGATGTCACCGCGCCGTTCGATCCAGAGGTGGGACAACCGCCGTTACCGCTGCCCTGGCTGATGGTGTAGATGCGCTGGGCGGTAATATTGCCAACGAAGTTTACGGGATTGGGCGCGACGGGAACCTGGAGGACGGCGCCGGGTGGAGTCGTAGTCGCGCTCAGAACCTCAACGGAGCTGGTGGCCGGCTGCGACACATACAGATAATTCGTGGTGAAAAGCAGGTTATTGGGCTTGGGCAGGCCGGTCCCGGTCGGCGTCAAGGTGCTGGTGAAGACGCTCTTGTTTTCCAGCGGCTGGCTGGCACTGCTCGATGCCAGAAAGCTGTTGACGGTGGTGTCCGCATTGAGGACATAGGCGGTGGCGCCGTTGTTGCTGAGCACCTCCCAACGAGGACCGCCCGTGCCGATATTGATTCTTGCGAGCAGCGAGTCGCCGGAGAAGTCGATGAGCGAGGCGAGGCCCAGTGAGGCCTGGCCCGGCGCGGTTGTTTGATTGCACACCTGATCGATGGTGGGTGCATTTACGTTAGCGTTGACAGCACAGGAAATTACCAGTGCATACTTTGTCGGCTGGGCCGCGGGCTGGACGGGAGGAAGGCTGGTGACGACGGGGCGATTGAGATTTCCGCAACCCAATGCGGCAAATAAAAGAATCGATGCGGCCGGAACCCAGGGGCGCCTGCGCCCAAAAACTGACAACACTCGTGAATACCCCATAATTCCCAGCAGTCAACTGAAGCTATAGCCGATTGTAAATCAGGGCGGGCATTCACGGTGGGCTCGGGGGCTTTCTTGTCCACGAGGGATCAGTGCAGATGGAGACGCCAAAGGGTATAGCCGATCATTTCGTGGGCGTAGCGCTGGGCGATTTCAAGCCGGCTGACGGACTTGCCGGTTTCTCGCGGAGAGAGCAGGACGTGCAGACCTTGCGCGGCGCACAGTTGCTGGATGCGGAAGAGATGCGTTCCGTCGCTGACGGCGAGGATGGTGTGCAGATGATTTTCGCGGGCGATGGCGGCGAGGCGAGCGACGGATTCCTCGGTATCGCCGCTGGTGGTTTCTGCGATGATGCGGACATCGGGCACGCCGTGGGAGAGGAAGAAATCGCGGCCTACGCCGCCCTCGCTGAATTGCGGATCTTCGCCGCCACCGAGAGTGATGAGGATAGGCGCGAGGCCGCGCTGATAAAGATCGAGCGCGTGTTCGAGCCGGGCGTTTAAGACAGGGGAGGGTCGGCCGTTATATTCCGCAGCGCCGAAGACGGCGATGGCGTCGGCGGGAGCGGCCTGATCGTGGGTGGCGGTGCGGTGAATCTGCAGGTACAACCACGAGAACCAAGCGACGGCGAGGATGAGAGCGGTGAGGATAACAATGCGCACGAGGGATACTGCGACTCGGCGCAGTGGGCTGCCGCGGTCATCTTCCGCTTCGGTGCCGTTCGGATCGCCGGCTTCGACGTTGCGCATTTACTATGATCCCCGTTATTGAAGCGCGAGAGCGATCTCGTGAGTCGGGATCGCGCCTTCGCGGAGTACCTGCCACTGGCCAGGCCCGGCAGACAAATCGACAATGGTTGTGGGGAGACTGCGGGCGGTGGGGCCGCCATCGACGATGAGAGGGAGCCGATCGCCGAGCTGATCGCGAACGCCTATGGCGTGGGTGCATTCCGGTGCGCCGAACACGTTGGCCGAGGTCGCGGTAACGGGAAGGCCGAGCATGCGGACGACCGCGCGGGGAATTTCTGCGTCCGGCACGCGCAGCGCGACGTTACCGGTGTTGGCGGTGACGCGCAATGGCAGACGGGTTCCGGCACGCACGATGACGGTGAGGGGGCCGGGCCAGAAGCGCTCGGTGAGCCGATCGAATTTTCCGTCGAGGTTGCGGGCAATCTCATAGGCCTGAGCGGCACTGGCAAGAAGCAAAGAGAGCGGCTTGTGACGCATGCGCTGCTTGATGATGTAAATCTGATCGACGGCATGCAGATTGACCGGATCGACGGCGAGACCGTAGAAGGTGTCTGTGGGCAGGCCGACGACGCTGCCGCCCTGCAGGCAGCGGACGATGTATTCGATTTTTTCCGGCTCGGGCTCGTCCGGGTTGACCCGCAGTAGTTCCGCTGACAAATCTGATCTCTCCTACGGGGAGCAGCAAGTTGTGAATCAAGCAAATCGGGCAAAAGCGAACGCGCTTTTGAGCTTGCACTATGATACCTGTTCGGCTGGATCGCAGGCCTCTCGGCGTCGCGTTCTCGGTCATCCACGCGCGGATTTCGATTTTGAATCGGGTGTGCGGATGTGCTCCGGGCGGAAGCCTACGCCGATGATGCGCGCGGGGATGCGGCGCAGTATGGGGAAGCTCTGCAGAAGCCGGAAGGCCAGTGGGGGGCGGCGGAGTGGGGCTTGATTGGCCAAGGCAGGGCCGATGAAACGCTTCTGCGCAAAGATCTGAAAGGCTTGCGTCATGCGCGTAGGAAAGGTGCGGCGGCTTTGAATCTGTTGCAGTTGCCGATCGCCGACTGTGCCACGCAACAACGGCGCGGCGAGAACATTGGCAGCGGCCACGGCGTCCTGAATAGCGAGATTGATGCCGACACCGCCGATGGGAGACATGGCGTGAGCGGAGTCTCCGATACAGACGAGTCCTGGGCGCGACCATTGACGCAGGCGATCGACAGAGACAGTCAGCAGCTTGACCTGATCCCAGTCGGTGATTTCCTGAGTGCGCGAGGCGAGAAATGGCGCAATGTTTGCGATGTCCTGGCGGAAGGATGGAAGGCCTTTTTCTCGCACCGCATCGGATGTTCCTTTGGGAATAACGTAGGCGCACTGCCAGTAATCGCCGCGATCGAGCGTGACCATGATTTTGCCGGACTGGAAGCGGCCGAGGGTTTGGCCTGGATCCCTGGGTTCGCGAGTGAGCCGCATCCACAGCACATCCATGGGAGCGCCAAGGTCGATGACTTCGAGGCCCCCCTTTTCGCGAACGATGGAGCGACGGCCATCTGCACCTACGGTTAGATTCGCGCGGACTTCGAGAATTCCCTGGGGCGTTTTGGCGCATACTCCGGCGATGCGGCCGTTTTCTTTGAGCAGATCGGTCACCTCGGATTCCATGTGCAGATGAAATTGGGGATAGAGCTTTCCTTTGGCGGCGATGAAATTCAGAAAATCCCACTGCGGCATGAGTGCTACGAATTTGGAGTGGGTAGGAAGATGAGAGCAGTCCACAATGGTTGCGGTGAAGTCCTCCACTTGGGCGGCAATGCGAACCATCTGCTGATGCGGCAGACGGAGAAATTCTTCGAGCAGGCTAAGTTCGTACATCAATTCGAGCGTGGAGGGATGGATGGTGTCGCCGCGAAAATCACGGAAGAAATCGGCGTGCTTTTCGAGCACGACGACGTCGACTCCAGCACGGGCGAGTAGGAAACCGAGCATCATTCCCGCAGGGCCGCCGCCGGTGATGCAGCATTGGGTTTGCAGAACTTTCGTGGCGGAATTTTCCTGGCGCGTTTCCATGGCACGATGATCGCGGAAGGCTGGCTTCCTGTACAGCGTAAAATCTCGGGGTATGACGCGCCCGTTGGCAGCTCCCGTTGAAATGATCCGCAGCCGGCAAAATGCGCGGCTGAAGGATCTGCGCCGGCGATTGCTGCGGCCTGGCGATGCCGGGGATGGATTGATTGCGATTGAGGGGGAGCATCTGCTGCAGGAGGCGATGCGGAGTGGATTGCGCGTCGATACTTTATTTCTGCGCGAGGATCGAGCGGCGTGGCTGGATGTCGGCGAGGTGGCGCGCTTCATGGTTGCGGCAGATGCTTTCGATCATGCCTGCGCTACGGAGTCGCCGCAGGGCGTGGCTGCTTTGGTGGAGATTCCGCGGTGGACGGTCGATTCTCTGCTGCGCGTGGAGGCTCCGCGACTGGTGGTGCTGGCGGGATTGCAGGACCCGGGCAATGTGGGAACCATAGTTCGCACGGCGGAGGCGTTTGGCGCCACAGGGGTTTTGCTGACGCCGGGCAGCGTGCATCCATGGAACCACAAAGTGCTGCGTGCTTCGGCGGGGTCTTGCTTTCGGCTTCCGGTGATTGCGCTTGAAAATATTGCGTGGTTGCGGAGGGCTGGGATTTCGCTGTTTGCCTGTGCCGCGGATGCCGGCGATTCGATCTTCGATGCGGATTTGGGCGGGCGATTTGGATTTGTGATTGGCAATGAGGGCGCAGGAATTTCAGATGACGTGTTGGCGCTGTGTTCCGGGTCGATTCATATTCCCTGTCCTGGGCCGGTGGAGTCACTGAATGCCGGTGTGGCAGCAGCGATTCTTTTGTATGAAGCATCGCGGCAGCGTGCACGGGCATCCATCGAAAGCAAGTTATGAGCCTGTTCGACACTGCACCCGGCGATCCTGAGTATGAGAAGACTGCGACCGATCCCGCTATCGATTTGCGGCAGCAGCCGATGGCGGAGCGGATGCGCCCGCGCACGTTGGAGGAATTTGTTGGGCAGGAACATTTGCTGGCTCCGGGCAAAGCACTGCGGGTGCAACTGGAGAACGACGATACGAACTCGATGATCCTGTGGGGACCGCCAGGGGTGGGCAAGACTACGCTGGCGAAGATTATCGCGCATACCACGCGGGCTACATTCATCGAGTTTTCCGCCGTGGTGAGTGGGATTAAAGAGATCAAGCAGGTGATGAGCGAGGCGGATCGCGCGGCTTCTTCCGGCATGCGGACAATTCTGTTTATCGATGAAATTCACCGCTTCAATCGCAGTCAGCAAGACGCTTTTTTGCCGTATGTGGAGCGCGGGTCGATCCGGTTGATCGGGGCTACGACGGAAAACCCTTCGTTCGAATTGAATGCTGCGCTGCTTTCGCGCTGCCGCGTGTATGTGCTGGAGGCACTGAGCGATGAGCAGATTGTTCGGCTCTTGCGGACGGCTTTGTCGGATAACGGACGTGGGTTGGGTGGGTTTGGGATCACGGCGGAAGAAGATGCGTTGCGCGTGATTGCCGGATATGCGAATGGCGATGTTCGGCGGGCATACAACGTGCTGGAGGCGGCGACGCGGCTGGCTGCGAGCCAGGGACAGACGCAGTTGGATGGCAAGCTGATTGCCGATGCGGTGCAGCAGAAGACGCTACTCTACGACAAGAGCGGCGAGGAACATTACAACCTGATTTCCGCGCTGCATAAGTCGATCCGCAACAGCGATGCCGATGCGGCGCTTTATTGGCTGGCGCGGATGTTGCGATCCGGCGAAGACCCGATGTATCTGGCGCGGCGATTGGTGCGGATGGCTTCCGAAGACATTGGACTGGCTGCTCCGGAGGCACTGAACCTGACTTTGTCGGCTCGGGATTCGATGGATTTTCTGGGCTCTCCAGAGGGCGAGCTGGCGTTGGCGCAGGCAGCGGTGTATCTGGCGCTGGCTCCGAAATCGAATGCGCTGTATACCGCGTTTGGCGCGGTGCAGCGCGATGTGGAGCAGACTCGGGCAGAGCCGGTGCCGCTGCATTTGCGGAATGCTCCGACCCGGTTGATGGAAGAGCTGGATTATGGCAAAGGATATCGCTATGCGCATGATGAGGTTGGCGCGGTGTCCGACATGGAGTGTTTGCCGCCGGGGTTGATTGGGCGGAAATATTATGAGCCGACCGATCGAGGGCGGGAGAAGCAGCTGCAGCAGCGGACGGAAGAGATTGCGCAGTTGCGGAAGCAAAACCGCAAAGAAAACTAAAACTCTTTGAGCTTACGGCTGTTTTGCGTTCACTTGCTTCAAGGCATCCAGGACGATGGATTGCGTCAGCACTTCCGGCAATACTATGGGCAGGGTGTTTGGGCTGCCGGAATATAGAGCGTAAGTGGGGACTCCGCTGCGGCCTAGCTGGCGGAGGGCTTCGGTGATGGTGTCGTCGTGGTTGGTCCAGTCGGCGCGCATGGTGATTACGCCGCTTTTGCGGAAGGCTGCTTCGATATCGGAGCTGTCGAGGACTACACGCTCATTAACCTGACAGCTGAGACACCAGGCGGCGGAAAAATCTACGAAGACAGGCTTGCCTTGGGCACGAGCTTCGGCCAGTTTTTTCGGACTGAATGGCTGCCAGATACTGCCATTGTTTATAACTTCGATTTGGGAATGTAGGTGTAGGTGAAACTTTTTTGCGGCGTAGCTCGGCAGAGCGATAGCCGCGAGCAGTAGCACGATGGCTGCGATGGTTGCGGGCCATCTGGCCGGCCAGTGGCCCAGCACCCATCCAGCGATGGCGGTGACTAACATGCCAGCCAGCAATGCTGCGACTCCATTGCCGCCGACGACTTGCGCGAAGACCCAGACCATCCAGATGACGGCGACAAAAATGGGGATGGAGACGGCTTGCTTGAGATATTCCATCCATGCGCCGGGTTTGGGCAGCAGACGCGTCCATGCGGGTTGCAGGGTGAGCAAAACGTAGGGTGCGGCGAGGCCTAGCGCCAAAAATGTGAAGACGGCGAAGGTGATGGCGGCGCTTTGCGAGAGGGCGAAGCCGATAGCGGCGCCCATGAACGGCGCGGTGCAGGGTGTGGCAACTACCGTGGCGAGCACGCCGGTGAAAAAGCTGCCGCTATAGCCGCCGCGCTGGGCCAGTTCTCCGCCGACGCTGGTGACGGAGAGGCCGATTTCAAACTGGCCGGCGAGGCTTAGTCCTAAAAAGAAAAATAAGAGCGCCATGATAGCTACGAAATAGGGCGATTGGAATTGGAAGCCCCAGCCTAGATGGTTGCCGCCGGCTCGCAGTAATAACAGCACGGCTACGATGATCCAGAAGGAAATTAGAATGCCGAGCGTGTACAAGGCTCCGTGGACGCGGAGGCGTTTACGCTCTTCCGCGGAGGACTGCACCAGCGACAGGCCCTTGATGAAGAGAACCGGGAAGACGCAGGGCATGAGGTTGAGGATGAGACCGCCCAGGAAGGCGAGGCCTAACACTCGCCAGAGCGACGGGCTTTTCTGACGTGAGGCTGTTGGCGCGCCGGCGATGGCGGAAGTGAATTGATAGGCCGTGCCGTCAGGCAGCTTGATCAGTCCGTGGAGTTGTGTGGCTGGTTGCGCGGCTTGTGCTTTGGGGATGACGATGCGGATTCCATCTGCCAGTGGCTCGATGGATTGCGGGGCCGCGTTGGCGATGATGTTTTGGTCGTAGGGATAAAACTCTGCCGAGGAGATACGCCGATCGGTTTTCAGTGTGACCGTAAATGCGATTTTTGTCTGTGTGATTGTGACCGATGCGCCTGCGGGTAAGGCGCGCGGAAGGTGATGTTCTGCGGTTAAAAATAACTGCTCTGTTTTTGGGTCGGTAGGGCCGGGCTGTGCGGTGACATCGATCGCGTGTTGCAACTGCGCCTGACCGGGGATGCATACGTTGCTGCAGACGAGAAAATGCAAATGGCCGCGGAGAATTTGTTTCGAGCCGGGCTTTATGTCGGCGTCGGCGCGCATGGGGACGGGCAACAGTATTTCGTTTTCATAGCCGAAATCCATGAGCGGGCCAAGCGGGAGGCGCTGGGGTGCGGGGAATTGCAAGCTGCCTGCGGTGATGCCGGCGGGGAGTTGCCAGTCAACGCGCGGCGGCTCGCCAGCGTCGCCGGCATTGATCCAATAGATGTGCCAACCTTTATCCAGGGTAAAGTGCAGGCCAGCTAGAAAGTCGTGATTCGGTGCGATGGCGGTGGTTTCGGTGATCAGCTCGACGGTTAGGTGCTGGGTACGGACGGGTTGGGCGTAGGAAGGTGCGCAGAGGAATAGAAAGATGATCATGCTTATGATCGCGCCGAGAAACCCGCACGAGTTGCGTTGGAAATGCACGATGATTTCTTCCCTTCTTTTCCCGTCAAAGTGTCTTAGCCGGTGAATTGCTGCAACGCAGGTCCCTCCACTACGCTACGCCTCGGTCGGGATGGCAAACTTCTTTATCCAGCCTCAAATTTGAACACTACTTCGATGCCTTCCAATGGACGTGCTCTTTGTAGATGCATCGATCGGCGATTACTTTGATGTTGTTGGCTTCGGCCTGGGCGATGGCTTCGGGGTGGACTACGCCTTCCTGCAGCCATAAATATTTTGCTCCGATGGCGATGGTGTCTTCTACGATTTGCGGGACAAATTCGGGCGCGCGGAAGACGTCTACCAGATCGACCTTGAATGGGATTTCTTTGAGCGATGGATAGCAGGTTTCGCCTAACACTTCTTTCAGAACGGGATTTACCGGGACGATGCGATAGCCGCGGTGTTGCATTTCCGCGGCTACATGATAGCTGGGACGGTCGAGTTTGTTGGAGATTCCTACTACTGCGATTGTTTTGGAGTTTTTTAATATTTCTGCGATAAATTCCGGTTCGTTCATTGGTTACTCCTACTTCGTTAGTCCAAATCTTCTATTGGACCGGCGGGATAGTTTCCTTCCCGGCGCAGGCGCAGAAACCCTTGCGTGAACATATCGAGATCGCCGTTCAGTACGCGGTCTACGTCGCCGGTTTCTACTCGGGTACGCAAATCTTTCACCATGCGATAGGGCTGCATGACGTAGGAACGGATTTGTGAGCCAAAGTTGATTTCGAGTTTGGCGTCTTCGATTTTTTTGCTTACGGCGCGCTGCTTTTCCAGTTCATATTCGTAGAGGCGCGAGCGCAGCATCTTTATTGCCTTCTCGCGGTTTTTATGTTGCGAGCGCTCGTTCTGGCAGGAGACTACGATTCCGGTTGCCAGGTGGGTCATGCGAACGGCGGAGTCGGTGGTGTTGACGTGCTGGCCGCCTTTGCCGCCGGAACGATAGGTGTCGATGCGCAGGTCTTCCGGCCTGATTTCAATTTCGATGGAATCGTCGATTTCCGGTGAGACGAAGACGCTGGCGAAGGAAGTGTGACGGCGCTTGGCAGAGTCGAAGGGCGAGATGCGCACGAGACGATGCACGCCGGTTTCGCCGGAGAGCAGGCCGTAGGCGTATTCGCCGGTGATGGTGAAAGTGGCGGATTTGATGCCGGCTTCGTCTCCGGATTGATAATCGTTCATTTCGGTTTTGAAGCCCTGCTGCTCGGCCCAGCGGAGATACATGCGCATCAGCATCTCGGCCCAGTCCTGCGATTCCGTGCCGCCGGCACCAGGATGAACGGTGACGATGGCGTTGAGCGGATCGGTTTCTTCCGACAACATGGTGCGGGATTCCAGCGCTTCAGAGAATGTACGCAGGCCGTCGATCTCGCGCAGCAGGTCGGGTTCGACTTGTTCGCCTTCGCGTGCCAAGTCGAAATAGGCGGCGATGTCTTCGCGGCGGCGGCGCAGTTCGGCATCGTCGGCAAGCAGGGATTCGAGGCGCTTGCGCTCGCGCATTAAGGGCTGCGAGACGGCGGGGGTGGCCCAGATGGCGGGGTCGGCTACTTTTTGTTCAATGGAAGCGAGTTCTTTGCGCATGCGGTCCGCGTCAAAGATACTCCTGCAGATCGCGAACTTTTTGCTCGATGGGATTGTAAGCAAATTCTAAGTCGGTGAGCATGGCGAGATCCGTCTTGATGGTAGATTTTCAGGCTCGCCGATAGTGATTCTGGAAAGCTCCATCGACGGCGAGAGCTATTGCGATTATGGCACAGAGCCAGGCGAAAAGGTCGCCGTGGCGAGTGTAAAAGGTCTGCCGCGAGATGTAGTTGAAGTGGGCGAAGAGCGAAGTTTGTGCGTGACGCGAGGAACTTTGTGTCACTCTGCCGTATGGATCGATGACAGCAGTGATGCCACTATTGGTGTCGCGAAGAAGCCAGCGGTCGTTTTCGATGGCGCGCATGCGGGCGATGTTTAGATGTTGCCAGGGCGCGCTGGTGTCGCCGTACCAGCCGTCGTCGGAAATGTTGACGAGCACGTCCGCGCCGAGTTTTGCAAATTGACGAACTTCGTCGGCGAAGATGGATTCATAGCAGATGAAGACTCCGTAGCGATGGTCTGCTGCGGCGAAGACTACGCGGCGTTTGCCGTGGGTCATCTGGCCGACTTCTGTTGTGAGCGATCCGGCGAAGGACAGCAAATGCTGGAATGGGACATATTCTCCGAAGGGAACGAGATGCATTTTGTCGTAGCGGCCTACAAAGTTTCCATCGGGAGCGATGAAGGCGGCGGAGTTAAAGACGGAATTCTTGGTGCGCTCGGCATTCGGAACTACCGCAATATCTCCTACGATCATGGGTGCGTGGGCGTCTTCTGCAAGCGCAGAAACCCAGTGGCGGAAGCGCGGGTCGCTGTCTTCAAAGGGCGCGGGAGATTCTGGCCACACTATCAGATTGATGGCTGCTTTGTTGGTCTTTCGCGGATTGCAGGCTGGAGTTGTCTGCGGAGTGGCTGGCGTTGGGAGCCCGTTGAAATAGGGATTACACTCGTTTTCGCTGATGGCGGCGAAGTGCTGCAGGTGGAGATCGAAGACATCGCCGGCCCAGTTATTTCCGCCGCCTACATTGAGGTTTGGCTGGAACAGTTCTGCGGTTGCCGGGGCGAGCTGTTGCGGGATATTTCTTTTGAGTCCGCTTTGCACGGTGGCTGCGAACGCGAGAGCGAAGAGTGCGGGAAGAATTCGAGCGCGCCAGCCGCGAAACAAAAACAGGCTTGCTACGGCGCAATTGACGGCGACGAGGACGAAGGAAATTCCATAGTTGCCGGCCCAAGGTGCAAGACGCGTGAGCAGAAGATTATCGACCTGCGAGTAACCTAGCTGGTTCCAGGGAAAGCTGGTGATGCGGGCGCAGGCCAGCTCCATTGCCACCCATAGGAAGGGCGTGAGCAGAAGAGTCCATGCGGAGTTGCCGGTGGCGCGCTGAGTGAGGCTCACCAAAAAGGCAAACAACGCGAGATAGATGCCGAGAAAAAAGCAGAAGAGGATGAGGATGACGGTTGCCGCGAAGGCGGAAAGATTGCCGTAGAGCTGCATGGTGGATTGAATCCAATAGCAGGTGCCGGCGTACCAGAGGATTCCGCAGAAATAACCGAGCAAGGTGTTGCGGCCAACACGCGACAGGCCGAAGCCATTTCTGGGAACGAGCAGTGCGATGAGCAGCGGGACGAGGGCGATCCATGCCAGAGCGGCTCGCCAGTGCGGCAGCGGACCCGCAACCGGAAATGGCAATATGAGAAGCACACCGCTTTCCGCGGCCAGCAACCAACTCAACTTCATTCCCGCTCGCATCGGGTGCAAGTCTAACATTCATCCTGCGAAACCGAATTTCTCTTTGCAAATTCCCGCGCATCGAAGGCGGTCCGCAGTACACTCTTGGAATGCAACTGCTACTCAAGGGACTGGTTCACGTTTTGGTGGCGATGTTTATTGTGGGTGGAGTCGGCTCCGCCTTCGTCATCGTCATCAGCTTTGCGGAAGATATGCACGAACTATTCACAAAAGATGAGTGAAAACGGAGTCTACACTCACAACTCCAGTAAATGCATAAGAATATACTATCGGTGAAATAAGAGAAATCTATCGCGGTTTACGATGCGGTCGGCATCACGTAAGGTTTGGAGAGCAATTTAACGTTTGGGTTTCAAAGAAACCGCAGGTCTCTCCGCCACGTTGCGTTACGGTCGAATGACAATACCGGATAGAGTGGCCGTGTATGTGACTTGCCGACATGGTTGAGCGATCCAGAACACTGATGGATAGAATGACTGCAATTTTCATCTACTCGAATTATCAAACAAGTCGAAAAGCAAGTTGAAGTAGCCGCACACCATGCCTGAGCAAACCGCTTCCGCTCCCCAAACCAATCGCGTCCGTATCGTCGTCGCATCCACCGTGATGCTGACTTTCATTTCTTTCTGGAGCGCGGCCGCGGTCGTGCTGAATGACCTGGCATCTTCCGCGTTTTACGCGGTTGGGATTGCCGAGCAGGACTTTGGCAAATCAGCGCCGTGGATCGTGCTGTCTGTGATGCTGTTCTCCTTTGCGGTGCGTGCGGTTTACGTCGAAAGCTGTTCGATGTTTACGCGCGGCGGCGTGTACCGCATCGTGAAGGAAGGATTGGGCGGAACTTTCGCCAAGGTCAGTGTCTCGGCGTTGATGTTCGACTATGTGCTGACGGGTCCGGTGTCGGGCGTTTCCGCCGGGCAATATATCGTCGGGCTGATGAACGAGCTGCTGCGGATCAGCGAACATCATCATGTGCTGGGCGGCTTGCTGCTGAATTCCGGCGGACACATCCTGCAATTTCCCGTCAATGCCACGTCGGCGGCGTTCGCCATTGTAGTCACGGTTTATTACTGGTGGCTGAACGTTAAAGGGATTGAAGAGTCGAGCAAGCGCGCCGTGGACGTGATGAAAATCACCACGCTGATGGTGCTGGTGATGATGGCCTGGGGAATTTTCTCGATCATCTATAAAGGCGCGCATCTTCCTCCGCTGCCGATACCTGCCAACCTGACTTTTACGCCGGAATCTTTTGGCTTCCTGAAGCATACGAGCCTGATGAAGTATTTCGGCCTGTTCGGAATTCTGACGGCGTTTGGACACACGGTACTGGCGATGAGCGGTGAAGAGACGCTGGCGCAGGTGAATCGTGAAATTGAACATCCGAAGCTGAAGAATCTGAAACGCGCTGCGATCGTGATCGCGATCTACAGCCTTATCTTTACCGGCGGCGCTTCCCTGCTGGCAGTGATGTTGATTCCGGATAATGTGCGCGTTTCCGTCTATGGCAATAATGCGATCGCCGGGATCGCGATGTACATGGTTGGGCCGCTGGCGTTGCGGGTCGCGTTCCGCATTTTTGTGGTGATCGTCGGATTTTTGATTCTGGCGGGCGCGATCAACACGTCGATCATTGGCTCAACGGGCGTGCTGATGCGAGTGGCGGAAGATGGCGTGCTGCACGACTGGTTCCGCAAGCCGCAAAAGAGATTCGGCACACCGACGCGCATTATCAACCTGGTTACGATTCTGCAACTGGCGACGATCATTTTGAGCCGCGGCGACATTATTGTGATCGGTGAAGCGTATGCGTTCGGCGTGATCTGGAGCTTTACGTTTAACGGTCTGGCGATGCTAGTTTTGCGATACCGCTATCACGGCGAACGCGGCTGGAAGGTGCCAATCAATTTTCGCATTGGCAAAACCGAGATACCCATCGGACTTCTATCGGTATTTCTTGTCTTACTCAGCACAGCCATCGTCAACCTGCTGACCAAAGAGATCGCGACCATCAGCGGATTGATTTTTGCCGCGACGTTCTATGTGATTTTTACGCTTTCTGAGAAGGACAACATCCGGCGGCATGCGGCGACGGCGCGGCAGATGAAGGAACACTTTCAACTGGAGAACGACGACACGATCAGCCGCGAGAGCCTGCGCATTCGTCCTGGCTGCATTGTGGTGACAATGCGCGATCCCGCATCGAGCAGCGCGCTCCGCTGGGCGCTGTCGCATAGCTCCGAGGACCGCCAGGACGTGGTGGTGTTGACTGCACGCGTGATGGGAGCCGGCGGCCCGGAATATATTGACGCTACGCAATTGGCATTTACCGAGCATGAACAGATGGTGTTTACCAAGGCAGTTTCAATAGCAGAAAGTTTTGGCCGTCATATTTCGCTGCTTGTAGTTCCGGCCGGCGATCCATTTGCCGCCCTGGTACAAACGGCAAATTCCCTAGAAGCGGCCGCAGTAGTAGCTGGGCTTTCTACTCGGATGACAGCCGAAGATCAGGCGTTTCATTCCGGACAGGCCTGGGAGGCGTTGCCAGAGCCGAAACGTCAATTTACTTTTTATGTTGTGATGCCCGATGGAGTCGCGAACTCCTACCATATCGGACCGCATGCACCTACCCTGGAGTCCCAAGATGTTGCACTGGTACATCAACTCTGGCTGAAGTTTCGCCGCCATCCTTCCATGCAGGAATTGCACCACAGCGATGTTGTGACTTATGCGTTGGACCGGCTAGCGGCGGAATATCGAGCCACTCCGGAAGAAGTGGTGCAAGGCCTGCAGCAGTCGATGGAAGGCGGAAGACGCGTGTTGGACTGCGATCCTGGAATAGATTGCGATGTTCACGAACTGAATTCCGGTGTTATCGAGGAAAAGGAAAAGAGATTGTGAAAGTAACGTTCCCGGAAGATAAGACCAGCTAAGTTGTTCTGGTTCATAAATAACTCCAAAGCTTACTTTCCAGCTACAATTTACGAAATATTTGCCGAAAAATCTGTAACTTCTGTATTGTTATAGAGTCCGTTGTTTTTGCGACATCAACTTGTTAACTCGTGGAAGTGATACAGATCAAGCGTTCAGAAAGAATATGGAGGAACTGTGGATTTCAATCGACTAGTACATGAAATTGACTCAGAAATTTCGCGGCTGCAACAGGCACGTGCCCTATTGACAGGCGAGTCCGCGTCCGCAAAGCGCGGACCAGGCCGGCCGAAGGTGGCCGCGGTAACGCGTAAGGCAACTACAACCACCACCGCAGCGAAGACCGGCACGCGCAAGCGCCGCCTGTCTCCAGAAGGACGGAAGCGCATTGCCGATGCCATGCGGAAACGCTGGGCGGAACGCAAGAAGCAACAGGGATCGAAATAACTTTCGAGGGATAAAAAAACAAGAAGAGGCGAAGTTAACTCCGCCTCTTCTTGTTTTTGCCAGGGGGATTAGAGCTGTTTCCCTGCACTGTGCACCGAAGATATCCTCGAAATGCCGTTCTTTTGAAAGAAACGGTTGAAATTTTCGTTTCAGGCCTATACCCGTAGGAAAAACAGCTTTATCGCAAACTTTCTCCCGGTTTCATTTCTATTACTTCAACCGGCTTTCCCTCTAAATGTTTGCGAAACTCCGCGGGAGTTCCCGTCAATACCGGGAAGGTTTCGTAGTGGATGGGAATTACTTTCTTTGAACCCAAGTATTCCGCGGCGATTGCGGCAGTGCGTGGTCCCATGGTGAAGTGATCTCCAATGGGAAGGCAAGCTATCTCCGGAGCATACAGTTCGCGGATCAGTTTCATGTCGCTGAACAAGGCCGTATCTCCGGCGTGATAGATGGCTGGCTCACCATCTACCTGGACCACATAGCCCGCAGGATTTCCGCCATATACTGTGGTTCCATTGTCATCGATTCCAGAAGAGTGGAGAGCTGGCACCATCGTTACTGTCACATCTTGAAACTTATAAGAACCGCCGAAATTCATGCCAACAGCCGTTTTCACTCCCTTCGATTTCAGCCAAGAGGTTAGCTCGTTCATGCCAACGAATGTTGGATGATATTTTTTTTCGACTGCCAGAGCGTCTCCGATATGATCGGCATGACCATGAGTGCAGAGGACAAGATCAATCTTTTTCGGTGGGTGCCAATCTTTGGGGCGAGCGGGGTTGGAGTCAATCCAGGGATCGATCATGATCGAAGTCCCCTTTACTGTTTCCAGATGGAAGGTTGCATGACCTATCCATTGAAGTGTCATCCCATGAAAGTACGGCATAACTGCTCTCCTTTACACTGTAATTTTTCCACAAGTACACAGGGTTGGATGCATCCGCTGGATGGCGATGATCCTAAGTTTTAACTATCCGCTGAAAGGTGTTTCGCCATGTCTGTTTCACCTGCACCCGCGAAATATCCGCCGGGACCGAGTTATTGGAGTCGTTTGCATAATCCTGGGCTGCTGCGGTTGAGCACTCATGAATTTCTCGAAAAAAATTCGAGGAACTATGGAGATATCGTCCACTACAAGGCTTTTGGACGGCATGTATTTCAGTTCAACCATCCGGATATGGTGCCGGAGGTTTTGATTCGCGACGCGGCGCATCACCAGCGCGGCATTGTGATGCAGCGGGCGAAGTTTGCGTTAGGCGAAGGGCTGCTGACCAGCGAAGAGCCGCTGCACATGCGTCAACGAAGGCTGGTGCAGCCAGCCTTTCATCGGCAGAGAGTGGCGGCTTACGGCGAGACCATGATCCAGTTTGCCCGGGAGATGACGGAGCGCTGGCCGAGTGGAACCACGTTTGACATACACCGTTCGCTGCTGCAACTTACGTTGCGAATCGCGGGAAAATGTTTTTTCGACAGCAACGTGGAATCCGATGTCCAGACTATTTCCGACGCAGTTACGGCATTCATGGGATTTCTTCCGCTGGCCTTTCTGCCATTCCCGGAATTGATTTTGAAAACGCCGCTACCTTTTATCCGGCGAATACAGAAGTCGCAGAAGAAGCTGGATGCCTTGATTGACGGGATGATCGCGGAGCGGCGCGGCTTGGATGGAAACGAGAGTGGGGACCGCGGCGACCTGCTTTCGATGCTGCTGGATAGTCTGGATCTGGAAGGGCAAACGGGCGGCATGACTGACCGTCAGGTACGCGATGAATGCCTGACGCTGCTGCTGGCAGGGCATGAGACGACGGCGAATGGTTTGAGCTTCTGCTTTTTTCTGATGGCGCAGCATCCGGAAATTCAGGAGGCTGTATTTCATGAGGCTGCGGAGGCGTTCGATAGTACGGGCGATCCGCTGCATGTATTGGATGGGTATGAAGGCCTTAAGTATACGCGGCGCGTGGTCTCGGAAGCGCTGCGGCTCTATCCGCCGGTGTGGGTTACGGCGCGCGCGGCTTCCGATGCGTACGATTACCGCGGAATGAGGATTTTAGCTGGGTCGCTCTTATTGGTACCGCAGATTTCCATCCATCGCGACGCTCGCTTTTTTCCTGAACCTATGCGTTTCGACCCAGACAGATTTACTCCCGAGATCGTTGCGAATCGGCCCCGGTATGCCTACTTCCCTTTCGGCGCGGGTTCCCGCATGTGCATTGGCGAAAGCTTTGCCTGGATGGAAATGGCTCTTGTATTAGCGACCGTGATTCGGAATTGGCGGCTGGAACTGCCGGCGACCGCTCCTGCGGACCTGGCATTGAGTGCGCAGATTTCATTGCGGCCTCGCAATGGAGTTGTTTTGTCGGTTGCGCGCAGATAATTCGTCCAGCAGAAAAGGCGGTTGACCGGATTCCTTCTCGAGCGTACCTTTCGGAGAAAGGCGAATATATGGCAAAACCCGACAGAGCTCCTTTCTTATTTCCGATGTTTCCCTCCACCGACGACCAGCCGGAATTGAAAGGGATTGCCCGGTTGGCGGCCCGCACGGTGGTGGTTGATGAAGGGCACAATATTGAATTTCGTCCGTTGCCGGTGCGATCGATTCTGAACCATACAAATTCCCGGCGCGGTTTTGGTTTCGCTCGCAGCATCAACCCGTATCGCGGATGCGAATTTGGCTGCCATTACTGCTATGCGCGCTACACGCACGAATTTATGGAACTGCGCGAACCGCATGCGTTCGAGCGGCAGGTGTATATGAAGGAAAATGCCGCTTGGCTGCTGCGGCAGGAATTGCGGACGCTGAAACCCGACGAAGCCATCGCGATCGGAACCGCGACTGATCCTTACCAGCCCATCGAACGGGATGCGCAAATCACACGGAGCTTGTTGGAAGTACTGGCTACGCAGCGCGGATTGCGCATTGGGCTCGTAACGAAATCCACTATGGTGGTTCGGGATATCGATCTGCTGCAGCGCATTGGCGAATACAACAGCATCACGCTGAATCTGACCATCACCACGCTGGATACTCGATTGGCGCGGATTCTGGAGCCGCGAGCTCCGCGACCGGATCTGCGATTGAAGACGCTGCAGCAACTGCGCAACGCGGGCGTGCGCGCGGGCGTGCTTTGCTGTCCGCTGTTGCCAGGCATTACCGATACGTATGCCGCCATTGATAGCGTGGCCGCAGGGGCGAAGCAGGCGGGCGCATGCTTCTTCCATGCCAATCCTCTGTTTCTGAAACCTTGTTCAAAAACTGTGTTCGAGGAATTTATTGCGAAGAATTTTCCGGACCTCTTGCCGTCTTATCGGGAGCGTTACCAGAACCATGCGTTTGTCGGGTCCGTTTATCGGAGGCGGGTTGCGCAACTGGTAGATGCGGTAAAGACCAAGCATGGATGGGGGCGCAATTCCGGCGATCGACAACTGCGACGGGAAGAATATCCGAAGCAAGCACAGATGGAAATGCTGTATCCGGCAGCCCAGATGCCGCAGAGTGTAAGGCCTGCAGGCAGAAAAACGGCTGTGAATACATCGCCGAGTAGCAGGCTCAGCGGCTGACAATAACTTCCCGAGTATTGTCTTTGGCCAATAGAAACCGGCAGGAACCCAGCCCCTGGAGCAGAGTTTCGATCTGGCGGTTCTGATAATTCCGCTGCACCGGATGATGGTCGCCCTGCTGGGTCAGAATGGTGTCGCCTTCCTGAATATGATAGCGGCAGAAGACGGTCTCCGGCCCGGTCATACGAGAATGGAAGAAGGCGAGTGTGTGCCCGTGCTCCGTCAGCACAAGTGCGAGCTTGCCAAGGATTGCGTCGGCCAGTAGCGCGGGAATGTAATCGAGCGCATCCCACAGAAGAATGATTTCAAATTTTCGATCGCCGAAGTCCATATGCCGCGCGAGAAAATCTTCGACATTGTAGGTTTCCGGGTCATCGCCCTTCGCGGGAACGATCCACTCGGGCTTGACCGCTTCTTCCACCAGATCGGCCATATACACACTATGCCCAAGACTGGTCAAAAAATTGATATTGTTAGGAGATGTTGGACCAATGTCGAGAACGCGCAGGCCTGGCTCCGCTTTCAAGCGATCCAGGATTTTGACCCAGCCGCTGGAGTGGCGCGGCGTGCGGTCGGTTGAGGAGGATGCGCGCTTTCCGGGCTGCTTCTGCTGCGCTTCCGTGCGTTGGAACAGGGGGCTCATCGAGTTGTCATCTCCGCAGTACAATCCTATTCCTTTCATCCAGTTATCGAAACATTGGCGGAAAATTTTTCGACATACGCGACATGACCGACATTCTGTAATTTTACTGTTGGGGTCGGTATTTCTGCTGTTTGCTTCTGCGCGCTGCATAGCCACCAGCGTCGCCGCTGCTGGCGGCACGAGCTCGGCATGGAAGCTGGCGCAGTCGAACCCGGTAGAGCTGATGCGACAGGCCTCGCAGAATGAGCTGGCGAATTCCTATGGGCATCGTCCACCGGTGCGGTATCGGGTGAGAAAAGTCACGGCGAAATCCGACACGACGAAAGAAATTGTCGAGACATCAGACGGTGGGGTGGCGCGACTGATTGCGATCGGGGACCGTTCGCTCTCTTCGACGCAAACGCAACAGGAGATTGAGCGGCTGCGGACACTCGACGATGATCCTGCGCTCGAGAGGCATCGACGCAACAGCGAGATGCGCGATGCTGGGCGCGTTCAGAAATTTATGCGGCTGTTGCCAACCGCATTCCTTTATCAATTTGCCGGTTCGGTTCAAACAAAAAATGGTGTTATGATCCGGCTGACATTTGAGCCGAATCCAAACTTTTCTCCGCCCGATTTCGAGTCTCGCGTTCTGACCGGCATTCATGGAGAGGTGTGGATCGCACCCGATGATTTGCGTGTGGCGAAGATCAATGGACAAATCTTCAAGACGGTCGATTTTGGCTGGGGTATTCTTGGCAGCCTAAATCCCGGAGCAACCTTGCAGATTGAGCAAGCAAAGACCCCGGAGTGTGGATGGCAGCTGGCCCACCTAGGTCTGCATCTAGAAGGTAAGGAACTGATGTTTAAAACGCTGCACGTCGTGGTGGAGGAGACGGCGAGCGATTATCATCCTGTGCCGCAGGGATGGACGTACAAGGACGCCATCCGATGGCTTTTACATCTGTCCGAGGCAGGGGAGCAAAGCGAAAAACAATCGCCGCGTGCGCCGGTCGAAATAGGACCTATGCACGAGCCTGAAGCGGTTCGCTGATCTGGCTCTGCGGATGGTTGCGGGCATGAAAACGCTCGCTGCGCACGGTGAGCTGGTCTACGCGACGACGCTTCACTTCAAA
The DNA here is from genome assembly GCA_965276585.1 of Acidobacteriaceae bacterium. GTDB lineage: Bacteria > Acidobacteriota > Terriglobia > Terriglobales > Acidobacteriaceae > JAKAAZ01. The sequence continues at coordinate 259,759 of CBDIAZ010000003.1, forward strand.
ACCGCGACCGGCAATTTGCGGAATCGCGATCTCTCCTTTTGAAGAAACCTCAATCGCAGGCTCAACAATATCTTCCTCCCAATAACGGCTGGAGGCGGACACATCTCCGGGCAGGGAAAAGTTCTGGAGCGAAGACAGGGCGATGTTATGCGCGCGACCGATGCCGGTTTCAAGCATTCCTCCGCACCAGACGGGAACGCCGCGCTCAGCGGTCAGATTATGCACGCGGATCGCCTCGCAGAATCCTCCTACGCGGCCAAGCTTAATATTCACAATGCGGCAGGATTCCATGGCGATCGCCGCCAGGGCGTCGCGACGGTTGCGGATCGACTCGTCCAGACAGATGGAGGTTTCGAGCTGGCATTGCAGCAGCGCGTGGAAATAAAAATCGTCGTGCCAGAGAGGCTGCTCGATCATCAACATACGGAATGCGTCGAATGAGCGCAGATGTTTTTCGTCTTTCAGACGATACGACCCATTCGCATCGCAGCTTAGCAGGATGTCTGGCCAGCGCTTACGGACCGCTTCAAAGAATTGGACATCGAAGCCGGGTTTGCATTTCAATTTAATCCGCTGATACCCGGCGTCCAGTTCCCTTTCAATCAGCTCTAGAAGATGGCCGACGGAAGATTGGATGCCGAGCGAAACTCCGCATGCGATTGTCTTTCGCACTCCGCCGAGCAATTCAGCAAGTGAGATTCCCAGCTGTTGGCTTTCCGCATCCCAAACCGCATTTTCTAGCGCTGCCTTGGCCATGCGATTGCCGCGGGTTTGACCGAGCGCCCGGGGACACGATCCAGCAGAATCAATCTTTGCATGCAGCAATGCGGGGATCAATTCGGTAGTCAATATCAGCCACGCAGTGTCTGTCGACTCTTCGCTGAAACTCGGATGTTCGCCGGCGGTACATTCACCCCAGCCGGTGATGCCATCGGACTGCACTTCAACCAGCAGAATGCGCCGTTCGGTGGTTACTCCCAAACTGGTTTCAAATGGGTGAAGCAGAGGCATGCGAATTTCGCGGAGTACGATGCTGTCAACCTTCATTGCAACAATTCCCTTCAAACCGCGGAAAAATATTACCGCTCAATCAAACGCCTAATCTTGCTCGCCTTCGCGCGGTACACCCAACAAATAGCGAGCATTTCCATCGTGCGCCGTTTCGAAACCAAGCGCAACCAGCCCGGTGGAAAACGCGGAAACAAACCGGCGCCGGACCTGCAGAAGCAATTCTAACCCCGAGGCGGCAGATGGCGCAGCTCTGTCGTTCGATATTGCTGCGATATTTGTAACTGTTACAGTTTCTTTTATGGAATATTCTGGCAATCCTTTACCGGCCATCAGCAACTCTACGCGTTTCGATTTCAGCCACCATTCTGCGTGTAGCCGATCGGTTGGCAATGCGCCGTGAACCGGCGATGTGGATGGACCATAAAAATCCGGCGTGTAGCGGCGCGCAATTGCGCCCAGCTTTTCCAGATTGAAATGCGCATTTTTAATTTGCAGTGGATCAAAAGTCCATTCGATCAGATCGATCCCCCGTGCCAGTGCATCTCCCCTCTGCGCAAATTTCAACTGCGCACCGATACCGCGATTGCGATACTGTGGCGATACGGCCAGCATGTGCGAGTGCAGGTAGGATTGTCCGTTGCGCATGCCGGGTATGGCCAATGCGTAGCCGGCAAGCTGGAGCCCGTCCCATGCGCCGAAGATCTGGCCACCGACTGCTCGTGCAACAACAAACATTCTTCTGGGTATGAGGTCAAGATCAGGAAATTGCCACACTGACTGTTGCAAACTGACGCAAGCATCCATTTCCTCGAAGCTATCGATTTTCCGAATCTCGATGGAACCGCTGGTCAATTGCGTCATCGGTTGTTCCCTTCGCGCTCGCAGGCTTTTGCGCGATTCCAAAGCTGTTCCAGTTCAGCGGAAGACAACTCTGCGAGCGTTTGGGCCGGGCTGGATTGCGATTCCATCTGTCGAAAGCGTTGTCGGAATTTTGCGTTCGATGCACGCAGAGCCAGTTCTGCCTGCAATCCCAGCTTGCGTGCCAGGTTGACGACAGTAAACAGGACGTCGCCCAGCTCTTCCTGTTGCGCGGCATCATTGCCGGTTGAATTGCGTTCGGCGATCGCATGCCGCAACTCACCCATCTCTTCTTCCAGTTTCTCGAAGACCGGCGCGGCACTTTCCCAATCGAAGCCGACTGATGCGGCTTTACTTCCCAACTTGCTGGCTTCCATGAGCGCGGGTAGTCCTCGCGGCACTGTGTCGAGCAGAGAAAACTCTTCGGAATCTCCGCGTTCGGCGCGCTCCTGTTTTTTGATCTCTTCCCAATTTGCGAGCACCTGATCGGAGTTTTCCACGCCTGCGCGATCGGCGAATACATGCGGGTGTCTGCGGATGAGTTTGGCATTGAGGTTTTCTATCACGTCCTGGAGCTCAAAATATCGGGCCTCTCGCGCCATTTCGGTATAGAAGAGGACTTGCAGTAGAAGATCGCCCAGCTCATCTTTTAGGCCAGTCCAGTCCTGCCGCTCGATGGCATCGAGGACTTCGTATGCCTCTTCGAGCGTATAGCGGCGGATGGAATCGAAAGTCTGTTCGCGATCCCAGGGACAACCGTCGGGAGCACGCAGCCGCGCCATAATTTCTACTGCGCGAGAAAATGCCTGCTGCAATGAAGAAGAATTTTCATTTGGCGAGGCATGATCTGTTACCGATTTCCGTGTCACATCCATCTCAACATCTTAGCGGCATTGCTTGCCAGCTGCGTATACTGCGTCTGCATGCCTTTCGATTTTCCAGTTCAACTTTGGATGACAATTGCGACTGCGTCGATTCTGGGACTAGTGTTTGGCAGCTTTTTGAATGTCTGCATCACCCGTCTGCCTGCGCACGCCTCGATCATTACGCCGCGGTCTCGCTGCCGCTCCTGTGGTATGCAGATTCGGGCGCTCGACAATATTCCAGTGGCGAGCTGGATCTGGCTTAGGGGCCGCTGCCGCGCTTGTCGTGCGCGGATTTCCATCCAGTACCCGCTGGTGGAATTGGGCACTGCATTGTTGTTTCTCGCTTGCGTGCTGCAGACCGGTGCGTCCTGGACAACACTGATCGATGCAGTGGCGTGTTTTTTCCTGCTTGGACTGGCGGTGATGGACGCGCAGACGATGCTGTTGCCGAACAGCTTTACGTTGACGGGGTTGGCGCTGGCATTTGTTTTGAAAGTGTTTGCGCCGGGCGCGCAACAGCGCGGGTACATTGCTTTGCGGATTACAGAAGACGCGCTGCTGGCCGGAGCATTGTTGCTGCTAGTTTGGGCGGTATACTCGTTGGCACGTCGCAGACAGGGCGTCGGACTGGGAGATATAAAACTGCTGGCCATGATGGCAGCATTTCTGGGATTGCCGCTAGCTTTATTTGCTTATTTTGTGAGTGTGGTTGCAGCGGCGTTGTTCGCAATAGTTCTGGTGGCGCGCGGAAAAGCTCGAGGCACGGATCGAATTCCCTTCGGCAGCTTTCTTGCGGTGGCGGGGATTGCTGCGATCTTTTTGGGGAAGCCTGTACTGACTTGGTACATGGCATTCTTTCACTAAGAAAAAGCTGTAATCCCTACCAGTTGTGCATGCACTTGTTGGGATGCGCAAGCATTTTTTCTGCTTTGACCGCGTACTTCCCTTGCGGATTATTTTTCGCATAACTCTTGAAGTGGGCCATGGATTCTGCGGTCATGTTCTGTTTACACATTGCGTCCGCGACGCCGTAGAGTGCGGTATCATTTTGCGGGTCGTATTGCAGGGTGTCTTGATAGCGCAAATAAGCGCCACGATAGTTTCCATTCTTCATGTACAAATCGGCCGTTTTCAAATCATCTTCAATGCGTCCGTCCTCCGTCTGGTCACGGGTAAAGGTGTCCATTTTGGGATTTGCAGTGAAGTCTCCCTGTCCGCGATCGGAGGCGGGCAGGTGAGCGTCGCTTGAACTGTACCCGCTCGAAGAAGACGATGCGTTTCCCTGTGCGGCCCCCGATGGCTGTGTGCTGCCGCTGTCAGTTTTTGCGGCGGCCTTCGATTGAGCTTCAGGAAATGGATTGTCCCGGGCGGTCGACGACTTGCCGTTTTTTTTTCCATTGGGCTGCGATGCCGAGGGCTGGCCTTGCTGAGTTGCGGCTTTCGCTGCTTCCTCCGACTGCGCCAGGGGAAAGGCATTTTTATTTGCCGGAGCGGTGGACTGGCTCTGGCTATTTGCAGATGACGATCCGTTGCCGGAGCTTGGACTGCTTTGCTGGCAGAATGCTCCAGCGGGACAGACCAACAGAAACGATGCGGCAATCGCCGGGGCGGAGCGGCCGAGAATTTTCCCGACTTTTTTCCAGGGAACCATACTTCTATTTTGGACGCAATGACCCTCAAGTGGATAGACTTTGCGTTCGATGACGTGATAAATCGAAGCCGCGCGGGCTGCTATACTCCAATCGTTCAGCTTCCATTTATTTATGGGTCTCATCATCCGCTCCTCTACAATTCATGCCGCCGGCTGCTACACGACTTCCCCGATTCGCAAAAAGGATCGCGTGGTGGAATACACGGGTCCGCTTATCGATAAGGATAAAGCCGACCTTCTCTATGCAGACCGACCGATTACCTACTTGTTCGGTATTGGCGATGGAACGCAGGTAATCGACGGCCATGGAACAGCGATGTTCATCAATCACTCCTGCGACGCCAACTGTGAAACCGAAGAGATTGACGGACATGTATGGATCATGGCGATTCGCGATATCGCTGCCGGGGAAGAACTCTGCTACGACTATTGCCTGTACGACGGCGATGAAGAGGAGGCGCCCTGCAACTGCGGTGCGCGAAACTGCCGTGGCACGATGTTTTCTCCGGAGGAAATCAGACGCCGCAAAAAGCTGGAGAAAGAATCTACTGCGAAGAAGAAGCCTGTGAAAAAGTTAAAAAAAACTGTCACGAAGGAAAAGACTGCGTCAGGCAAAACGAAGCTTGTTCGGAAGCCAGCTGGTGGAAAGTCTGCAAAGGAAGTTCAAAAACGATCGAAGCGCTGATGTCCTTACGTGATCATCGAAATTTCTCCTGAAGCGATACAATCGTATTGCCGGTTTCCCACGCGAAACCAGCTGCAACGTAACCCTCGAACGATCTTATGGCTTATCAGGTTCTGGCGCGCAAATACCGTCCCCAACGCTTTTCGGATGTCATTGGACAGGACCACGTCACGCAGACACTTCTCAATGCGCTGACGCAGGATCGCATTGCGCACGGCTATATTTTTAGCGGTCATCGCGGCATTGGGAAAACGACCATCGCACGCATTCTGGCGATGGCGCTGGAATGCCGCACACCGCAGGGAACGACGGAACGACCTACCCCGGAGCCCTGCGGGATGTGCGATGCATGCGTAGAGATTCGCGCAGGCAATGCGATGGATGTGATTGAAATCGACGCCGCGACGAATCGCGGCATTGACGAAATTCGCGAGTTGCGCGAAGGCGCGCGCTACAGTCCGGCGCGGGACCGATACAAGATTTACATTCTGGATGAGGCACACCAGATTACCGATGCAGCCTTCAATGCTCTGCTGAAGACGCTGGAAGAGCCGCCGGCGCATGTGATCTTCATGATGGCGACGACGCAGCCGGAAGATATTCCGCAGACGATTCGTTCGCGTTGCCAGCACTTCAGTTTTCATGCAGTGAAATTTCAGGAGATTGTCGAGCAGCTACGCAGCATTGCAGAACAGGAGTCGGTCGGCGTCGATGCCGCCGCGTTGTCGCTGCTGGCCGAAGCGGGCGATGGTTCCATGCGGGACGCGCTTTCGATCATGGACCAGGCGATCGCGAGCGCTCCGCTGCAGGATGGAAAACATGTTCTCGACGCCGAGCAGATTCGCTCGCTGATGGGGACGGTTTCGAATCACATTTTTGAGCAGATGATGCAGGCTGTGGACGAACATGATGCGGCCTCGATGCTGGAGCAGGCAGCGCAACTGCTTGATGCCGGCAACAGCCCCCAGCAGATTGCGCGGCAGATGGTACGGTTTCTGCGGAACTGTTTGATGGCTCGGCTGGCGGGGTCGAAATCGGATTTGCTGCAGATTTCCGAGGAAGAAAGCGCGCGCGCCGGTCGAATTGCTTCGACCTTTTCCGAAGAAGATTTGACGCGTTTTTTGAATTCAATGTTGCGCACGTTTGACGATCTGGGCTACCGGCAGGAGCAGCGATTTCATCTCGAGCTTGGACTGCTGAAACTGGTCCACATGCAGCGGCTGCTGCCGTTTGAGGAGCTGTTCAGGCAGCTTTCCGGAGGGTCAAGAAGTGCCGGTGTTGCCGCACCACAGGAATCGCGACTGTCAGCAGGTGGCGCCGCGCCCGCGAGACTTGCAGTTTCGGCAGGACCTGCGGAGAAGCCGCCGATTTCCGCGGTCATCAGCACAACAACCGTTTCGCCTGCGCTGGAGGCTCATCCGCTGGACGGCGTATTTGTTCGCGTCGCTAACACCACTCCGGACAGGCCGCAGGCGGCAGCAATTCCATCACAGGAAGCGATGCAAAGCTCCGTGATCACTGCGAGCATACCTGCGCCATTGCCGACAGAACCCGATACTCCTGAACCTTCGTCGCCGGAACCTGTTCCTGTGAATCCACCGGCGCCTGACACCACTCCGGTGCAAGCAACAACTGATTCCGATGTTCCCGGGGCGATGGATGCCGAGACACTTCGTGCTGCGATTTGCAATGCCATGATTGAGGGCGGTCATGAAACGGCTGGCTCCATGTTTGAGGTCGGTACGTGGGAGTGGGATGGAAATGAACTGCGAGTGACGGTCAGCGCGTCCAAGACTCTTTTGGGATTGGTTTACACGACGCATGCGCAGCAAATTGTTCGCGATAGGTTTCGGCAGCTTACAGGCTCCGGACGCGCAGTAAGGGTTGAGCCCGGAGAAGTGCCCACGAACGGCAATGGGAAGGCGCCGATGAAGCAGGTTGCGCGCGATCCGGCGAGCGACAACACGCGACCTCAGGATCATCCGCTGATACGGCATGCGCAGGAGCTTTTCCGCGCGGAGGTTCGCAGCGTGGTTTCTCTGCGGGATCCGCGCTAGGAATTTTGTAGGAAGGATTTGCGATGGACTTCGACAAGATAAAAGAAATGATGGGCCAGGCCCAGCAGATGCAGCAGCAGATGGACCAGGTGATGGCGCAGACCCAGGTGGAGGGCTCCGCGGGCGGCGGCGCGATTACGGTTCGAATGAACGGCCAGAAGCACGTGCTGCAGGTGCATTTAGATCCCGCTGCCGCGGCGGTTGGAACCGGTCCCGAAGACACGACGAGCGATCTCGAGATGCTGCAGGATCTGATTGCCGCAGCGGTAAACGATGCTTCCCGTCGAGTGGATGAAGCGCTACAGGGAAAATTGTCAGGAATGTTCGGCGGTATGGAATGGATGCGCGGTATGCTGGGGCGCTGATTTTTGAATTATACAGTCAAAATAACTCAGTTCCTTCTTTTCCCCTTCGACTAGGCTCAAAGTCCGGTCGGGATGAGAAGCTTACGCACTGAATAAATTTCCAAACACACTACAGGATCCCTTTGTCACGTTTTGCGGAACCGCTGAACCAGTTGATTGACGAGTTGTCGAAGCTTCCCGGCATCGGAAGGAAATCCGCCCAGCGGTTGTCCTTCCATATTCTGCGCGCCAGCGAGCAGGATGCTCTTTCCTTGGCGGATGCTATTCGTGATTTGAAGGCGCAGTTGCATCTATGCTCGATCTGTCACAACATTACGGATGTCGATCCATGTCAGTTCTGCTCCAATCCGACGCGCAATCACGCAATTGTCTGCGTTGTGGAAGAGCCCTCGAATATTGCTTCGGTGGAAAAAACAAAGCATTACAACGGGACCTATCATGTTCTGCATGGAACGCTGTCGCCGCTGAACGGCATTGGGCCGGAACAGCTTCGCATCGATAGTCTGCTGGAGCGAGCCCGCAGCGGCGCATTGCAGGAGGTGATTCTGGCAACGAATCCGACGGTTGAAGGCGAGGCTACGGCGGGCTACCTGGCGCAGCAGCTACGTGGGACCCCGGCACGGATCACGAGGATTGCGACGGGGATTCCTGCGGGAGCGGACATTGAATATGCGGATGAGGTGACAATGACACGAGCGATGGAAGGCCGACGGGAGATGTGATGCAGATCACATCAAGCTAGCAAATCTGAAAATGCTTACTCGGAGAATTACAAACCAGAAGAGCCAGAAGTTCCAACAATAGGCTCAACTATAAGCGCAGACGTGTCAGCAAATCTTGCGGATGGACTGGTTTGGCGAGAATTTCGAATTCATGGCCCTGAGTTCTTGCTTTTTCAAGTAAGTCAGCGGTGGCTGCCTGTCCGGAAAACAATAGAATTTTGCACTTCGGCAGCATGGAGCGAATCTGAATGGCCGCATCAATGCCATTCATGTCATTCATAATGACGTCGCTGATAATCATTTCCGGCTTGATGGATTGAGCCAGTTCGACAGCTGCTTCTCCACTGTAAGCGGCAGTGGCCTCAAATCCGTTTCTATTCAAAATAATGACAAGCGTATCGGCGATCACGCGTTCGTCGTCAACCACCAGTATCTTCGGTTTCACGAAATCTCTCTCTTGCGATCAGAATAAGTGGGACTGAATTCAGGGAAGACGAAATAAGTATTACAGATCAAAGTGTAACTGAATCTTTGTGTAGACGTCACCGGTCTCTATAGATTGGACGCGGCTTTTTCTCTTCGGTTTCGTATCGACGCGGATTATAGCGCGATTTTCTTTTTCCAATTGTTTTCACAACTTTTCAAATAAAAGCCGTGTTCGCCTGACGTAGAGGAACTATAGCATGTTCTGCGATTCTGAAATTATAACTGCATTGGATCGAATGCTAATCCAGGTGCGTCACTCTCGCGCAGCCGTGAAATCGGCGACCCCGACGCGCACCACCGTATGTGATTTGCTGGTGTCTCCCATTGAGTTACTTGTCTTCATAGATTTGTTATTTCCGGCAACCGGGGTCTCTTCTGTCCAGGCGCCGTACACGCGGTTGTTGTAGGAGGCGATGCCGCTGTAGTCCCCCATAAAGTTTCCTGTGGCGATGAATGGCTTCACACTCCACGCGTAGTTGATGAAACTTTTGCCGCCGTCAATAGAACGCGCCAGGGTCACGACTGTTTTGCGGTTCTGCGGATCTCCTCTTCGGTCGTAAAAAATGACGGAAACAGCTCCTGTTCTCGGGTCGACTGTTAACCATTGATAGAACTGGTCTGCCCCGTCGTTCACGGGATCGTTATTCACGCGGACTGGGGCGCTCCAGTGTCTACCGCCATCCGTGGAGTGGACGCAGAATACGTCGATGTCGCCGTTGCGGTAGTCACTCCAGGTGAGGTACAGATGCGCGTGTTTCGCGTCGCCGCTATGTGTATCCACAGCAATCTGCGGGAATCCATTGGCGCGCTCAAAGTCCTGTACGGCGAACATGATCGGGGCGGTATGCACGATATTTTTTACCAAGCTGAACGATCTGCCACCATCGTGCGAGGTGGTGAATTGAATGTCATTGCCCAGGGACCATACCGCGTAGAGGGTGCTGTCCGCGCCGACAGCGCCGTCAAAACCTTCGATGGCGCCGTTATCGTCACGCGGCAAACCGGGATGCCGATCGATTTCGATCGGCGTCGACCATGTTTTTCCGTCATCGATCGAGCGGGAAAAGACCATGCGCGAATCCTTTAAACTCCAGCGGGTCCACGCGATGTAGAGATTGCCGGCGTGTGGACCATGGCCGACGTCGGCGACGATGTATGGCTTGTCCTCCATAGGAATGCCGGGTTTCGTTTGTTTCTCGGAAACTATAATAGGCCCTGGCTCCCATGTCTTTCCTCCGTCGAGAGAGCGGCGAATATAGATACCGTTGGTGGTAGCATTGTGGCCCCAGTAGTTGAAAGTTCCCAATTTATGGAAGGCGATGTAGCAGAAGATAGCATGGCCGCGATTGTCGAAGGCTACCGAAGGATCGCCGGAGACCTGGAAATTCTTGGGGGCAACGTCCTTGGCGTGATCCCAGTGCGCGCCTGCATCGGTTGAATAGGCGATGCTGGCCGGCACCTGATAGGCAACCACAACTTGCTGCGAATTGTTGGGATCGACTGCAACCGATGGCTCACTTGAATAGCCGGGAGATGTGAGGGTTGTCACCTGCGCTTGAGGCGCGCGTGGGAGCGGCGGCTGAACTTGCGCTCCGGCAACTCCCGAGGCAAGCACGATGGCTGCGTCAATAACAATCGAAATTGGAAAATTTTTCATATTTTGATGAACACCGATTTCATGCACATATCACCATACCCCAATTAAGTAGATGCAATGCGCCTGCGATTCAGGTGGAGTTGGCTCCGCGGTAAGAGCCGTCGTATTAAAGTTCGCTTTTCGATACAACACTGCTTATTGAGAAGCGGAGTTGAGCGAATGGATCCGAATGCCGAAACTGGCCATGCGTGGGGCACCCAGCGTCAAGATTGGAGTACGCCCGATTTCGATGGAGCGATTAAGCGCGTTGTTCACCGCTCCATATAGCTCTACACGCGAGCCTAGCGCGTGCGAGACATACCCATCCAGCTGAAAATATCCATGCAACAGAAATGTGTTTGCGTCGTCATCGAATTGTTTTCCGCTTAGAATCCCCGATAATCCCGCTGCGCCGAATTTCGGTTTGTCTGCGCGCACCTGCATGGTCGCGATGTTCTGCGGGACCTGTGGAATCCATTTCCCGACTAACTGCGACTCCGGGGCAAACCGGGTCACAGTAGCGTTGGCATATTGATATCCACCAGTCACAGAAAGCCAGGAGAGAGGCTCAGCCTGATAATCGACCGCCACGCCTCGGCTGCGAATCTGTCCGAGATTCTCTCGCTGCTCGATGATCTGCGAAGGCGTTACGCTAAGTGTCAGCGCGGTTACGGGCCGATTGACCTCGGTCCAGAAATAGCTGGCGCGGATTCTTGTGTTGCGCGAAGGAAGGGTAAACTCCGCCCCGGTTTCCCAGCCGGTGGCGCGTTCGGATCGCAATTGTGAATTTGCCAGCGTAATTTCCTGCCCAACCTGGGACTGGCGGTATAACTCGTTCAATGTAGGAGAACGAAAGGCGCGGTAGCCAGATGCAGTCAGAGTGAGGTATCGATCCAGGCGATACACCGCGCCTAATTTCGGGCTTGCGATCGTCTCGCTGCGATCTGAAATTTGATCCGGAACGATCGGTCCATTTCCGGTCTGCATATACTGCATTGCATCCAGATTCAGAAAATTATCTGCTCGCAAGGAAGCGGTCAGCGTCCAGCGGCGGGTTTGCAAAATTCCTTCGGCATATTCTCCAACATCCCGTTGACGAGCACCGGTGTCGTTGAGTCCATTGGGATTATTGTGCAGAATTGGCAATTCATAATCTGTCGCGCGAACATCGTTGGCATCTGCACCTGCAACCAAAGTCAATTTCGAAAACAGTACCTTGGTCCACTGCCCGGACGCACCTAATTGCTGAGTAGTCACATACTGCAGGCGCGTGAGCGACTCGCTACTTTGATTTGCCGGGACAGAGGAGAAACTCTGACGATAGTGTTCCTGACTGCCGAATAAATTGATGGCGAATGTTCCAGCACTTTCCGATGTCCAGTCGAGGCCGCTTGCATATCTCCAAAAACGCGTTGCATTTTTCTGCAGCGGCGTTCCGTTGTTACGCGCTTCGTTCAGAATATTTCCACGCAGATAGGCGATCGCACGTCCGGCAATTATGCGGCGCAGATAGGTTTCTCCGTTTTCATAATGCACGTTCGCCGCCGTATCGATGGGACCGCGCACCGAGGGCGCAACTTCGATATAGCCATCTGTACGTAGAATGTCGGCTGCAGCCATTCCACTCCACGGACCGAGAGTTTTGGTTCCAAGCAGAGATATGTGGGGATTATTTTCCTGAGCGTAGCCTGTATCGATAGCGTAAGCAGCAGCGTTTGGCTGACGCTCGAAGATATTGATAACCCCACCGACGGCACCGCTTCCATATAGGCTGGAAACTCCCCCGCTCACGACTTCTACATCGCGAATCGTAAGCGCGGGTATTTGATCCCAATAGACCCAACCGCCGAACGGGTCGCTGATTGGAATTCCATCGGCGAGAACGAGCGTCCTACTGGCCGCTGTCGAGCCGAGACCGCGAAGGGAAACACCCTGGGAGGTAGGATTCGCGACCAGTGTGCTGGAACGCCGGAAAAACTCGAGCCCTGTGACCTGTCGCAGCTTATCTCCGAGCGTGATGGCTGAACTGCGTTGCAATGCCTGACTGGAGAGAGTTTGTACCGCATTCGCCGATTGATCTAGCGCCAGAGGAGTTTTACTGGCGGTCACTACGATTCGTTGCGTTTCTGTAGCGACGGCTAAGGTCAGCCGAACTGGATTCGATGGAAAGATTGTCTGACGAAGCAGCGCGAATCCGGCGGCGCGGACCTCGAGTGTGGCCGCGGCACCGAGTGGAGTGAAGATCCGAAAGTTTCCATCCTCGTCGCTATTCGTCTGCAGCGTGTGGCCGGCAATTTCAAGCTGTATCTTCGCACCAGCGATTGGCCGGCTGGCAGGCCCGGTAATCTCTCCAGAATAAATATTGTTTGAAACGCGGGATGGCGTACCCTGCCCAAAGCAAACGAGCGGGATGAGAAAAAAGATAGTTGACGCGAAAAACGATTTCATTGGGCCTTACAGCCTCTTTCATGAGCTTCTTATTTTTGCGCATACGTCAAAAAACATATGAATGACAAGTTTAATTCGAAAATACAATGCTGGTTTGGCTGACAATTTATGAACCGTTTCTAATAAAGCTGCTTCTGGAGATCACCGATGTGCATCCTTACCAATCCGGTTAGTGGAATCTGGCCAGCCTTCTGGAAAGCGTCTCCAGCGTGATTGGCACGTGGGTCCGGGATGACTCAATCGCTAAAATTCGAAAGTCATTCGAACACCGTAACTACGTGGGGGCGCAACAGCATTGCCGGAAAATAATCCGGCGAAATCAATCAGGTTAATTCGGTTATTCAGGTTCTCGCCGTCGACCTGAATGCTTACCGCGGTCGAATGGCGACTCATGATATGGACACCTGCCGAAGCATCCACAGCCAGTGATGGCTTGATTCTGCCACGAGAAAAATTAACGCGGTCGACAAGCCCCGCGCCATACTGCGCGATGGCCTGCTGTTCCGTGCCAGTAAATTCCACCGGCAGGCCAGAATCATATTGCGCGCCAGTTCCCATCCAGAGACCGTGTGGCAGCTGATATATCCAGCGTGTCCGAACGGTATTGCGCTGATCCTGCGAAACCCAGAGCCGCCCACTGGTCTGCTGCAGCGCCTGGGTTGCATCGTCTCCAAGAAACAATCCTCCAGTTACAGGCAGGTACACCGAAGCTACCATATAGGAATAGCTTAGGAAGCCTGAAGCATGCCTCCAATTCGGCAGGTCAATCTTGCCTTCAGCGCCATAAATCGATGCTCTGCGAAATGAAATTGGAAAGCTGATCGCCGTATCGAGAAGCGGGTTATCGTCGGCGAAATTATTGAATCTCCGGATATAACTATTCACGTCCAGCCGCAGCGTGTGGAAAATTCCTTTTGTAATGCCGGCTTCGTAGTAGTTTCCCTGGGAAGGTTCGACCGGCAGGCGCAACACATTTGGATCGAGCGAAACTATTTCCGCAGAACTGGAAAGCAGAATATTTTCAAACGCAGGTGTCTGAAATACGCGATCATAGGAGATGTGCGCCACCAGATCTTTACGAGGAAAATAGCGAGAGAGTGCCAATCGCGGGCTGAATGCGTTCCGATGGACCACTAGTTCGTAGTTGTCCCAGCGCATCCCTGCTGCCAGGTTCCAATTATGGATATGAACGTTGTCTTCGACGAATATCGCCTGCTCGCGATCTCTTCCATACTCAAGGAAGTTGAATGTCGTCGGTGTTCCGGGGTCAAATTGTGTCGGATCTGTGATGGTGTAATTAAATTGTTCATGCAGATCGATAAAGTCGGTTTCGAAACCGGCTTTCCATTCCTGGGCGCCGTGGTCGGCTGTCCCGCTGCCCTTGAGATATCCTTCACGATAGCCGCGGTCCTGTCCGGCAATGATTGGAGTGGATTCTGCGTTCGACGTCAAATGCGTTGTATCGTCGCGCACCATCCCGCTTAGATCGGTCAACATATGAGATGAAACGATGTGCTGCCATGCCGCCGTCCCCATCGTTTCCAGCACATCGCGATGCTGCACCTGGCCTGTCGCTTCCTGAATCTGTTCGTTGGGTACCAGAAAGCGCGCGAATTCATGCCGCGCCACCAAGCTCAGCCGGTCTTTCGGGGAAAATTCCCGCTCATATTGTCCGGAGAAGTCGCCGTTGGTTGCATTGTTGGTATAGTTCTGGAGCACCGGCGGATTCTCATACCAGTCGGTGTAAGCTCCATTTGCGCCGATGCCCGCGCTATTTTTTCCCCAGCCATATTGTGTGAACAGATAGCCATCAGCAGTCGAAAAGCTTCCGCCGGAAAGCACAGCGGTTCCGTGCATTCCTGGTCGGGCATCGCGGAGTGTGTTCACCTCGATAACGCCGCCCATTTTTCTGCCATATTCGGCAGGAATGCCAGCGGTGTAGATGCTCATGGACTGAACATCGCTCGCTTCCAGTTGCGGTCCTAGACCGGGCGAACGATTTTCGGTGAGAGGAATACCGTTCACAACAAATTGCGTCTGATATTCCGAGCCGCGGGGATGGAGCACCGCGTTGCCTTCATACAGCCATCCGGGCTGCGAATTGACGAGATCAGTCAAACCGCGACCGGGCAACGACATTTGGCGATTCTGAATCTGCCGCTTGCCGATTTCGTTCATCGCCCCTGCACGATCTGTGTCGATCAGCGTCTGGGTACCGTTCACGCGTATGGAGGTTTCGGCGCGCGCAGGACGTAGCGTGATACTGTATTGCACTGGAAGAGCAGATTGGATTTTCACTGTCTTGATCAGGGGATTGAAGCCTTTGTGCTGAATGGTTAAAACATAATTTCCAAACGGAAGACGTCTTACATTGATGAGTCCGGATGGATTCGACCGCACAATCTCATTTACCTGATTTGCTTCGCTGACAAGCGACACTGTACAAGACACGCCAAGATTTTGCGTATCGTGGACCTGGATTCGCAGTTCACCAGTTTCAGTCTGAGTGTAGCCAGGTCGGACTGTCACAAGCGAAAGCAGAAGAATCCCAAACGGACAGGCAAAAAGTGCCGCAATTTTTTTCATGAAATTTGTGAGATACCGCGGCATCGATCCGCACAAACTCGATTGGCAACTTTAAGCGCACTGCGAGCGGAGTAACCGGTTAGAGGACTGGGGCTATAGGAAGGATTTGCCACGACGCACGCGCAGCTGAAAATATGGCGGAGAGGGAGGGATTCGAACCCCCGATACCCGTAAAGGTATGTCTGATTTCGAGTCAGGTGCATTCAACCGGGCTCTGCCACCTCTCCGTTTTGGTCGCCTTGACGGTGTCAGGCGAGCGGCGGTTCCGCAAAACAGCCGAAGATAAATCGCCATTGAACTCTGAAGGAATCAGAATCGTTGGCGGGGACGACGGGGCTCGAACCCGCGACCTCTGCCGTGACAGGGCAGCGCTCTAACCAACTGAGCTACGTCCCCTACTTTATCAGGCTGCGGAAACCTGACCTTGCTGCTTGTCCTGCCCTGCTGCATTCATGGGTGGACCGCACTAACTTTGCCCGAACATCTGTCCATGTCCGTGGATAAATTGTAGCAGACGAAATCGTCCAGTCCTGTCGCGGCAACTGATGTGTCCGGGTTAGAGAAAATGGGTTCTGCGCTTTGCCCACAAGCGGTGATGAAACCATGCCTTGACTCTATACGCAGCTGCCCGCAATTCCAGTAGGAGTTCTCGCTGCAGATATCATTGAAAAAGTGGCGTACATTTGCGCGCACAGGAAAGGAAGTTCCCTTGGCTAAGGTCCCGCCCGTTCCGCTCACCGTGGAAGGTTCATGTGTGCTGCATCAGATGTTCCGCTTCGATTGGAAATCGTGGCGCGGGCTCTCCGCCGCGACCCGCGAATCGATTGCGCAGAATGCTGTTGCAGTTCTAAAGGGAATGGAGCGCAGCGAAACCGCCGGCTCACCGTTCCGGTCTGCTCTGTACTCGCAGCTTGGCCACAAGGGCGACCTGATACTGATTCACCTTCGAGAGTCGGTCGAGGCGCTGAATCAGGTAGAGCTCGAACTGGCGCGAACCGAGTTGTTCGATTATCTCGAGCCGACCTATTCCTATGTTTCTGTTGTAGAGCTGGGATTGTATGAATCCTCAGCCAAAACCTACAGCGAGCTCTCTGCAAACGGACTGGCTGCACACACGCCAGAATGGAATGCAGCCGTTGAAGGTGTGCTGAAGCGCCAGGCCGAGGCAATGACTCCGCGCCTGTTCCCTGCTATTCCAGATACAAAGTATCTCTGCTTTTATCCGATGGACCGCAAGCGTGGCGAGCAGGTCAACTGGTACACGGTCCCTATGGAAGAACGCCAGCGCATGATGCACGACCATGGCATGATCGGCCGTCGCTACGCAGGACAGGTGCGCCAGATCATCAGCGGCTCCATCGGTTGGGATGACTGGGAATGGGGTGTCGACCTATTTGCGGAGGAACCGTTGGTTTTCAAGCAGCTGATTTACGAAATGCGTTTTGATGAAGCCAGCGCTCTTTATGCCCTATTCGGGCCATTCTATTTAGGTGTCCGGTTCACCATCGATCAATTGAGCGGGTGGCTGCTGTCCGATTTGAACACCGTTTAGAGCGAGTCTAGCCAAGCATTAAAGACGGCTTCGGCGGCCGCCTTTAACTTTCCGCTATTTACCTTTGCCTGTTCTCTTATTGTCCTTGGATCGATGCCTGCATTTGCCAACTCCGATGCATGGCCTACCAGGTTCGATCCGTGTTCCGTTTACTTCCAGGTGAAACTGCAGTCCGAGAACATGATTGCCAATCGAAAATGCCTGATGCGGACAGGACTTGGTTCGCGCTAGGGATTCCGCGCCGGATGGAATTGCGAATTGATCGCCATGCCAATGAAGCACCGGCGTATCTTTCGGTAACGCGGAGAGCGGCGATGTCTGTCCCGCGGGCGTAAGTTCTATCGGCGAGAAGCCGATCTCCTTGTGCCCCATAGGAGCGACAGATGCGCCCAGCGCACGAGCCATCAATTGCGCGCCCAAACAAATGCCAAGCAGCGGATACTGGGCTTTCAATCGCTGCTCGATTATGGTGAGTTCGTGCCGCAGGAATGGATAGATTGCTTCATCGCACGCCCCGATGGGTGCGCCCAGCACGACGAGCAGATCGGCATTTTTGATTTTTGAAATGTTGGCGCCGATTGCGTCAATATCGCAATACAGCACTCGATAGCTGCACCGTTCGAGCAGCGGCTCCAGGGTTCCCAGATCTTCAAAATGAACGTGACGGATAGCGATAGCAGTCTTCATAGATTGTTCGGGGATATCTCGACTAATCCATTCCGAGTTGAAGCCTTGCCGCCTCGGACATTCGGGCCATGCTCCACGCCGGTTCGAAGACAATTTCCACGTTGACTGCTTTCACCGCGGGCAGTGCAGTCAGCTTGCGTTCAATGTCGGATTTCAACACGCCGCCCATTCCGCAGCCCGGCGCCGTCATCGACATGGTGATGTCGATCTTATGTCCATCGTCTATTGGCGAAACCACGCAGGTATAAACAAGCCCCAGGTCGACGATGTTGACAGGAATCTCCGGATCGAACACCATCTTCAGCTGGTCCCACACTAGTTGCTCGCTGAACTCCTCTGCGGGCGCGGCCGACTCAGGCACTTCCATCCCCAGAGCGTCTGCATCCTTCGCGTCGATGCGCATCATCTGGCCGTAGCCAGTCGAAACCGTATAGCTGCCTCCGAGGCTCTGCGTAATCACCACCGGCGTGCCCGCAGAGAGCATGTGTAACGCCCCGCTTGGAATTTCCGTCGCCGTGCAGTTACGCGTAAGGGGTACGATCTGGGTCGACACTTGCTACTCCTTTAATTTCCTGGAAGGAATCTATTCCGTGGAAGCAACCTGTTTCCCTTCCAGCGCTGCGTGCAGCGTATGCCAGGCGAGGGTCGCGCATTTGATGCGCGTCGGAAAACTTTTCACACCCGCGAAGACTGCCAGCTTGCCAAGATTCTCCGCGTTGCCCGCTTCCGCACCAGTTACCACTTCATGAAACCTGTTGAACAATTCCTCTGCCTGCGCCGTGGTCTTGCTCTTCAATGCCTGGCTCATCATGGATGCGGAAGCTTTCGAAATCGCGCAGCCCGAACCTTGAAACGAGATGTCGCGAATCGATCCATCTGCCACGTCGACAAACACGGTGTAGTGGTCGCCGCATAGCGGGTTGTAGCCTTCAGCCTGCTTGTTCGCACCTTCCATTGCGTGGAAGTTCCGCGGATGCTTGCTGTGCTCCAGAATCACTTCCTGGTAAAGGTCTTCGAGTTCCGACATTATGCGAAGACCTCCTTCAGCTTTCGAATTCCTGCAACCAGCGCGTCAAGCTCGCCCGTCGTGTTGTACATCGCCAGCGAAGCCCGCGCCGTCGCCGGAATGCCAAAGCGCTGCATCACCGGCTGCGCACAGTGGTGCCCTGTGCGAATCGCAATTCCCTGGCGGTCCAGAATCGTGCCGATATCGTGCGGATGAATGTCCTCCATCACGAACGACAACACGCTGGCCTTGTCCTTCGCCGTGCCAATCAATTTCAACCCAGGGATAGAACTCAAGGTCTTGGTACCATAGGTTAGCAATTCGTGCTCATGCGCAGCGATGGCGTCCATTCCTATCGTATGCACATAATCGATCGCAGCCGCCAGCCCGATCACGCCGGCCATATTCGGCGTGCCCGCTTCAAATTTGTACGGCAGCTGGTTATAGAGCGTCTTCTCAAACGTGACCGAGCGAATCATGTCCCCGCCGCCCTGATATGGAGGCATCGCTTCCAGCAATGCACGTTTGCCATACAGCACGCCCACGCCAGTCGGCCCGTAAATTTTATGTCCGGAGAAAACATAAAAATCGCAATCGAGCGCCCGCACATCTACCGATGTGTGGGGAACCGCTTGCGCGCCATCGACCAGCACCGGAATCTTCCGAGCGTGCGCCATTTCCACCAGCCGCGCCACCGGATTGATCGTTCCCAATGCGTTCGATACATGCGCAATCGCGATGAACTTCGTTTTCGCATTCAGCAGCGCTTCAAATTCATTCAGTAGCAGTTCGCCTTCATCGTTGATCGGCGCAATCCGCAGCCGCGCACCTTTTTCTTCGCACAGCATCTGCCATGGAACGATGTTCGAGTGGTGCTCCATCGCCGTGATGACAACTTCGTCGCCCGCGCCGACATGTTCGCGTCCGTAAGTCTGCGCGACCAGATTGATGCCCTCGGTTGCGCCCCGCACAAAAATAATTTCGCTGGAGCTTTCCGCGTTCAAAAAATGCTGGATGGTTTCGCGCGCCGCTTCATAAGCATCCGTCGCCGTCTGCGACAACAGATGCACGCCGCGATGGATGTTCGCATTGTTGAATGCGTAATAGTGCGAGATCGCATCGATCACCGCCTGCGGCTTCTGCGTGGTGGCGGCATTGTCGAGATACACCAGCGGCTCCCCATGCACGCGTCTGCTTAGGATAGGAAAATCCCGCCGCACCTTGGCGACATCGAACGCATCCGTAGCGACACGTTCGCTGCGCAAATTCCCGACAGCTGTGCTCATTCGATTTCCTCCCATCGCTTTCCAGCCTGTGATGCCGCGCCGAACGCTGTCCTTGATTCCAGCAGCGACCGATGCACGATCCGCTCCACATATTTGCGCAATGGGCCGGGCTCGATACGTATTAGGCATTCCCCGGCAAAAGCCAGCAGCAGCATTTCTCGCGCGGAAGTCTCATCCAGGCCGCGCGACCGTAGATAGAACAGCGAGTTTTCCTCAATCTGCCCGATCGTCGCTCCATGCGTGCATTTCACGTCATCGGCATAGATTTCAAGCTGCGGCTTAGTATCGATCTGCGCGTCGTCCGAAAGCAGCAGGTTGCGGTTCGTCTGCTTTGCATCGGTCTTCTGCGCATCCTTGTGTACGAGAATGCGTCCGTGAAACACGCCATGCGCATGGCCGTCGAGAATGCCGTTATAGAACTGATGGCTGGCGCAATGCGGACTGGCATGCTCGACCATCATGTAATTGTCGATATGTTGCCGATCGTCGCCCAGAAAAAGCCCATTGATCAGGCACTCCCCCCCTTCGCCAGCCAGAACGGGATGAACATTGTTCCGCACCAGTGCGCCGCCGATCAGCACCGAGTGCGAACGGACATTGGCGTTCCGCTCCTGCTGAATCCGCAGCGTGGAGACATGGAACGCATTTCGGTTCTCGCGTTCAATCATGTGGTAGGAGACGACAGAATTTTCTGCCGCAACAATCTCCGTCGCCGCATTTGCGAAGACAAGGCCATCACCCAGCGAAATATGTTCTTCCACCACGCTGGCCTGCGCATTGCGCTCGGCAATCACCAGATTCCGCGGATGTACCATCTGCGGCGCGTCAGATCCCGTCGACACATATAGCAGATGAATTGGCGCGTCGAGCACCGTTCCCTGGCCGATGCGGACATATCCGCCATCTTCCAGAAACGCAGTATTCAGGCTGCAAAAAGCATCGCGCTGTATATCAAGGTACCGGCCCAGGTGCGCTTCGAGCGCATTCGGATTTTTCTCAATCGCAGACGCAAGACTGCCCGCCTCGACACCAACAGGCAGCCCTCCACAATCCGATAGCTTCGCCGCATAGCGGCCGTTCACGAAAACCAAGCGGCACGCTGCACTGGAAATAACGAATGGCCTCAAATCTTCCACGCTCACTTGCGTAGAAGATTCCGTCCTCAGCGCAAAAGTCTGCTGCGCAATCGGCGCGACATTGGTAAAGCGCCAATCTTCATCCTTTGTCGTCGGAAATCCAACGTCGCAGAAACGGCCAAAAGCTTTTTCGCGCAGCGTACGCAGCCATTGCGGCTGACTCGCCGTGCTTTGCTGCAGAGTTGTAAAGGACTCGAGGTAGTTTCCCACGCTCGCGATTTGTATGGTTGCGCTCACGCGTCTCTCCTACCGGGCGCCGGCTGCAACTGGTTCAATCCAGCCGTAGCCTTCGCGTTCCAGTTCGAGCGCCAGCTCGGGGCCGCCGGACTTCACAATTTTCCCGCCGGCCAGCACATGCACAAAGTCCGGAACGATGTAGTCAAGCAGCCGCTGATAATGCGTCACCAACACGATCGCACGGTCCGGGCCGCGCATCGCATTCACTCCTTTGGAAACAATTTTCAGCGCATCGATATCGAGCCCGGAATCCGTCTCGTCCAGGATCGCGAGCTTCGGTTCGAGCACCGCCATCTGCACAATTTCGTTGCGCTTCTTTTCTCCACCGGAAAACCCTTCGTTTACGGAGCGGGCCTGGAAGCGCTCATCCATTTCCAGCAGCTTCATTTTTTCTTTCAGGATGGGAAGAAAATCAATCGCATCCAGCGGTTCTTCTCCGCGATATTTTCGCTGCGCATTCAGCGCCGCCCGCAGAAAATAGGGATTGCTGATTCCCGGCACCTCAATAGGATACTGAAATGCCATAAAAAGACCTTCGCTGGCGGCTTCTTCCGGTTTCATCTCCAGCAGGTCTTTGCCATTGAACAGCACTTTGCCCTTGGTCACTTCATAGGTTTCCCGGCGCGCCAGCACCTGTGCCAATGTGCTTTTTCCAGAGCCATTCGGACCCATCAAGGAATGCACTTCCCCGGCATTCACCGTCAGGTTGATGCCCTTCAGAATCTCCTGGTTGTTCACACTCGCGTGTAGATCGCGAACCTCTAACATGCCCATAACTTATCCAACGCTTCCTTCTAGGCTGATACTCAGTAATTTTTGCGCTTCTACCGCAAACTCCATTGGCAGCTCGCGAAATACCTGTTTGCAAAATCCGTTAATGATCATGGAAACTGCTTCTTCCGCAGGCAGTCCACGCTGGCGGAAGTAAAAGATCTGGTCCTCGCCAATTTTGGAGGTCGATGCCTCATGCTCCATGCGCGCCGTGGAATTTCTAACGTCAATATAGGGAAATGTATGCGCGCCGCACTTATCCCCAATCAACAGCGAATCGCACTGCGTGTAGTTGCGTGCGCCCGTCGCTCCTTTCATGATCTTCACCTGGCCGCGATAAGTGTTCTGTCCAAACCCGGCAGAGATGCCCTTGGAAATGATCGTGCTCTTTGTGTTCTTTCCCATGTGGATCATCTTGGTGCCTGTGTCCGCCTGCTGATAGTTATTCGTCAGCGCGACAGAATAAAATTCCCCCACCGAGTTATCGCCCATCAGGATGCAGCTGGGATATTTCCAGGTGATTGCGGAGCCGGTCTCTACCTGTGTCCAGGAAATTCTGGAATTCTTTCCCTGGCACTTACCACGCTTGGTAACGAAATTGTAAATTCCTCCGCGACCTTCCTTATCTCCCGGATACCAGTTCTGCACGGTGGAATATTTAATCTGCGCATCATCGAGCGCCACTAACTCGACCACCGCCGCATGCAGCTGGTTCTCATCGCGAACCGGCGCCGTGCAACCTTCGAGATAGCTCACATGCGCACCTTCGTCGGCGATAATCAGCGTGCGCTCAAACTGTCCGGTGTCGGCAGCGTTGATGCGAAAGTAGGTGGAAAGCTCCATCGGGCAATGCACGCCCTTCGGCACATAGACAAACGAGCCATCGCTGAACACAGCGGCATTCAGCGCGGCAAAAAAGTTATCGCTGAACGGAACCACCGAGCCCAGATACTTCTTGATCAGGTCCGGATGCTTCTGCACTGCTTCAGAAAATGAGCAGAAGATCACGCCCTTCTCCGCCAGCTTTTCCTTGAAGGTCGTCGCTACCGAAACGCTGTCAAATACCGCGTCCACAGCAACGCCGGAGAGTCGCTTCTGCTCGTCGAGCGAAATACCGAGTTTACTGTATGCCTCTAGGATCTCCGGATCGACCTCATCCAGGCTGGCGCGGTTTGGCCGCTTCTTCGGCGCGGAGTAATACGTAATCGCCTGGTAGTCGATCGGCGGATATTTCACATTCGCCCACGTCGGCTCGCCTTCCTTCGCTTCGAGGGTTGCCCAATAGCGATAGGCCTTCAGCCGCCACTCCAGCATAAACTCCGGCTCGTTCTTCTTGGCGGAAATCAGGCGAATCGTATCCTCGCTCAACCCCTTCGGAATTCTGTCTTCGTCGACAGCCGTGACGAATCCCCACTTATATTCCTGGTTGGCAAGGTCCTGAATGGTGTTTGCCGTTGTCATTGAACTCTCCTTGCAGCCGCGACGGTAGAGTCCGCGGTAATGGTTGCTACGATGTTGCCGCTCTCGGATTTCCGGCGCGCTTGCCCCCGCCGCATGTCAGCCCCAAGCGTGGCCGTCAGGTCAGAAAGGCTGATATCCTTCAAGGCCTGCTGCAGAACCCGCCCAATCACGGCGGAATTGTCCTGCACCTTGCATCTTCCTTCCAACTCGCACCGCCCCGGAGCTGTGGCGCATTCCGTAAAACCGATCGAGCCTTCAAACGCCTCGATAATTTCGGCCACCGATATATCCGCCGGCAACCGTGCCGGAGCATACCCGCCTTTGACCCCGCGATGCGAAATCAATAATCTGTGGTCCAGCAGCTCTTTCAGGATTTTCACTACCGTAGGTACCGGCAACTCCGTAGCTGCCGCCAGCCCTCGGGCGGTATGCAGCGGTGCTTCCGGATGACTGGCCACGTACTGCATCACGACCAGCGCATAATCCGTTAATTTGTTGAGTCTGAACACGCAATTGCCGCCTGAAATGAAACTAGGACCAATTCCGTCCTCTTTTAGAATAACACGTTCCCACGAGCCGTCCAAACTGTTGCAACGTCTGCAAAACACAATTTGAGGAAGACAAAACGATGCCAGGAAAAGTCCGCGAAATTAGCCGCTTGCAATCGAATTCAGCAGGAGCAAAAGCCTTTCTGATTGCCGGTGCGCTGTTTTGCTGCGGCACTCTTACGGCAGCCACGCGGCCATCCGCCACGAATGCAATCCGACCGGCGGCAGCGCCCGGCTCGCATCTCACCGCGCTTACAGTACGCAATGGAAAATTCTTCCTGAACGCTCAGCCCTATCAGATTCTTTCCGGAGAGATCCACTACGCCCGCATTCCACGCGCGTACTGGCGCGACCGGCTGAAGATGGCGAAGGCCATGGGCCTGAACACGATCTCCACCTATGTTTTCTGGAACCTGCATGAGCCCAGTCCCGGCGCCTACGACTTCAGCGGCAACCTCGATGTGGCGGAGTTTATCCGCATCGCGCAACAGGAAGGCCTGAACGTCATCCTCCGGGCCGGCCCCTATGCCTGCGCGGAATGGGAGCTGGGCGGCTATCCAGCCTGGCTACTCTCCAATCCTAAGATGGTTCTGCGCAGCAACAACTCCAGCTTCATGGTTCCGGCAACGCGCTGGATGATGCGCCTTGGAAAAGAACTGGCTCCGCTGCAGATGGATCGAGGCGGCCCCATTATCGCCGTGCAGTTGGAAAACGAATATGGTTCATTTGGCGATGACAAGACGTATCTCGAACACATGCGGCAGAATTTGTTGCACGCCGGATTTACCGGCACATTCATGTACACCGCGGATGGGAAGGGGCGGTTCGCCAAGGGCGGCTTGCCGGGGATTCTCTCGGCAGTGAATTTTGGTGAAGGCAAAGCGAAGGCTAATTTTGCTGCGCTCGAGGAATTTGAACCTGGAATGCCCCTGATGAGTGGCGAATACTGGGACGGATGGTTCGACCAGTGGGGCAGAAAGCATGTCATTGTCGATCAGTCGAAAATTGGCGCGGAATATGAGTGGATGCTGAACCAGGGTTATTCCGTCAACCTATATATGTTCGATGGCGGCACAAGCTTCGGATTTATGAACGGCGCAAACATCGACAACGGGGACTACCATCCCGATATAACCAGCTATGATTACGATGCGCCGATCGATGAGAGCGGCCATCCAACTCCGCTTTATTACACTCTTCGTAAAATTATCTCCGGTTACGAAAAAGCAAACACGATTCCTGTAGTACCGGCTGCGGCGCCGACAATTTCCATTCCAGAATTTTCTTTAAAGGAATCCGCATCGCTGTGGAAGAACCTTCCCCAGCCGATCACAGCGCAGCGTCCGCTGTCGATGGAGATGGTCGGGCAATCCTACGGATATATCCTGTATCGCACCCGGATCACCGCGCCGGTTCATGGCGCTTTAATATTCGATCGTTTGCAGGATTACGCACAAATTTATCTGAACGGCTCACTGGCTGGAACGCTCGATCGTCGGCAGCATCAGGATCGTATATGGCTGGACGTTCCGGAGCGGAACACCCAACTGGATGTTCTGATCGAGAATACAGGCCGGGTAAATTTCGGCCTGGGAATTCTGACGGAATGGAAAGGTATCCGCGGTTCCGTCACCCTGAACGGAAATACTCTGACGGGCTGGCAAATCTACAAACTGCCGATGATCGATCCCGATGCTCTTCCCTTCTCAGACGCCAGCTCAAACGCAGCAGCGGGACCGACCTTCTACCGCGGACACTTCGTTCTGCAGAAGACCGGCGATACCTTCCTCGATATGCGATCTATGAAAAAGGGAGCGGTCTGGGTAAACGGCCACATATTGGGAAGGTTTTGGGACATTGGGCCACAAGGAACGCTCTATGTGCCAGGGCCATGGTTGAAGACAGGAGAAAATACCGTGGTGGTGTTCGATCTGATGGCGCAGCCCGACAGCAAGCTCAGCGGATTGACCGCACCTGT
This sequence comes from Acidobacteriaceae bacterium, assembly GCA_965276585.1. Taxonomy (GTDB): domain Bacteria; phylum Acidobacteriota; class Terriglobia; order Terriglobales; family Acidobacteriaceae; genus JAKAAZ01. Next base: position 285,792 of record CBDIAZ010000003.1, read on the forward strand.
AATTGACGACAGCGTCCTGAAGCAGTAGCTGCGCGAGCAGGATCATAGGCAAAAATAGTCTTACCCTCATATCTTCTTCTAGCTACACAGGACGCTTGCATAGCCTGCATGCGCGGCTGTCCACCTCGTCATTGAGTATCCATGATGAACAACTCGTGAACAGGAATCTGCAAACTACTCCATAAACAGGAACTTGAATAGGAATCATTGCCGACGACAAAATTCTGCATTCTGTCTGGGAAAAAACTTCCAGCAGCTATGTCCTATTTACACGCTTGCAGTCTGCTGGAAAAAATATTTGAAGACAAGCAAAGAATTCCACAGGAAAATACAACCTTTATGAAAGAAGTATTCTTCCTTCGCAGTATTATCGAAACACAAACCACCCGAAACTCTGAAATTGGTCGTTGTGTTTCATTTTTTTTGGCAATAACGAATTAATCGCGCCTTCACAATAACTGCACGTATCAACCCTTTTCCGGAGCGCGAATGAAATTTACATTTTCCCTTCTCCTGCTAGCCATGAGCAGCATGGTTATTGTTCAAAACTCGCTTTTTGCAGCAACCAATCCCGCACCGAATGCTGGAGCACCGAGCCATATAGCTTCTCAAACCGATTTAAGCGGCACGGCAATTTCTGCCTGCGGATCCATTACATCGCCTGGCAGCTACCATCTATCAAAAGACCTGAGCTGTCCAGGTACGGCGCTTCTGATATCCGGACCTGGAATCGATCTCAATCTAAATGGCCACACCATCACCTATGGCACCGCTGGCGGTACCATGGGGGCCGTTTTCGGCATTGAAAACGACGCATGCTGGGATACCGATCACAAAGCTATCACAGTACCTTGCGACAACAAGAACGCTGGAATTGCAGCTAATATCTACGGCGGCTCCATTGTGCAATCGACAAAGGCTCCAGCCTTTTCTCATGCTCTTTTCTTTGGGCAAGACAATAATACAGACCAGACGATCAACGTACACGACATTACCATGACAATTCAACAGCCAGGCACACAGGCATTCTTCAGCGATTTCCAAAGTGGGCAAATCATTCTGGAGCACAATACCATCTATGACAATGTGAAATCGATCAACTACCCTGGACAGGGCGACCCTTCCGCCCGTTCAGAATTTCAGGGTCAGGCAATTCTTGTAGATAACTCCAAAATCATGAGATCGCCGGATCATATCGACAACAACAAAATCGTCGGCTCCCCCCAAGGTGGAATCCTCGATACGTCGACCGATGCAATAATCTTCCAAAACGACATCAGCATGAATTCCACTTATACGAATGACTTTTGCGTGGATGTGCCCGGAACCGATGAGCAGGTCTACGATAACAATTGTCATCCCGTAAACGGGCGTGGAATACACATCAACGGGGAAGGCAGCCATGTCTATGACAACGTCATCGTTGTGACGGAAGCTCCGGTGAATCGTGAATATGGTGGTTGCGAGATTGGAGGGGCTTACGGTATTCAGCTGGAACAGGACATTCAGCTGGCTGGAAATGTCGTAGTCACAGGAAATAACAGTACTTTGAATACGGGAGCCTGCGGAGGTGCCGTATTGAGCATTACCGGCTGGGCCTCAGGCGCTCCGGCGACGATCAAAGGCAATACCTGGAGCGTAAATAAGACGGGAGCGGACCAACTGGGCAGTGTTATCTATCTGCTCGATGCAGATAATCTTTCCGACGTAGTATTCGGCGGCGATACGTTGAAAACGAACGATCTGGCCTGCGCAGGCATCAATTGGGATGGGGCGCAGAGTTTCAAGGCGTCTCTGGCCGGCTGCACGGCTCCGTATGCAATGGCGACCCTGAACGGACCTGGAACAGAAGGCAGTTTCACATTGACCGGCGCGCCGAATGTCAATCTCGGATGCGGTAACTATTCAAAGAGCACAGGAACGATCAACGGCACAGCTGTCAAATGCTCGAAGTAAACCTGCCAATAGGACTATGGGAAATTTCGTAGTTCCGCAGGAGTATCCACAATAAGAAGTTCCACAAAGTTGAGCCGGCTATTTATATTGAGCAGTCGGCTCACTGTGTGTCGTGCAGCCGATAGACTAGTAAAAAAGCTTGGTCTATCCTCGATAATTTCGAGTGGGCAGAGGGCCGCACCCAGCTATTTCGGCCTCGTCCATATTGACTTCCCCACCCAGCATCGATTTATCAAAGACTCCGCTAAATGGCACTCTCGCGTGGCTATAAACAACGCTGTATAAGTCAACCTTCAGACAATACAGCCGGTATCATCAATACGAAATCCGGTTGATATCGGCTGCTTTCAATTCTAGCCAATGTGGAGTCTTGGTTATCGCTCTCGCTTCAGAAAATTATCTTAAGTGCGAACTGCTCCTGACGCGCGGTGCCGGTGCCGATCTGGCTACTATTCGTATCAGCAATCGTTCCGCTAATTTTTCCGAAGTTGGGATTAATGGTTGAAATTGTGGGCTGAGAGTTAGGATTCGTTGGGTCGTAGCTAGGGTTGGGGGTAAAACAACCGGCTGACGCAGTTGCCGTCGCTGCAGTAAACGCAGTGCAGATTCCGCCATCCGGATTGCCGAAGTTAGGGTGATTCAAAATGTTGAAGACATCGACCCGGAATTGAACCTTCACTTTGTTCGTGACCGAAAAGTTCTTCATCCCTGAAAGATCCCATTGCACGAAGCCAGGAGCCCGGAGGCTGTTGCGCCCGACAGTACCGATGGAGGATGGATCGCCGGGCGTACCGTTGAAGGTAGGCTCGATTTGATAGGCGCCTACATTGTAGCTGTTATAAGGCCAGGAAAAGTTGGCTTTTTTGATTGGCTGACCAGTGGCATCCGGGCGTACCGGTAGACCAAAGAATCCACTTTCAAGGGAGACATTGACCGGGCCGCCCGAACGGGCCTGCACAATGCTGGACGCTTGCCAGCCGCCGAAGGCTCCGCGGACCACCCTATTGGACTGCTTTAAGTCGGGAAGGCTATAAACCAAACTGCCGGTAATATTGTGGCGTATGTCCCAATCTCCCGGTCCGCGATCTTTGCTTGGATCGTAGGGATCGGAGAATCCGCTGAAGACATTGATCATGTCGTCAATCTCGTGCGACCAGGTGTAGTTCACTTCTGCATTGAGTCTACCCGCATTATGACGCACCTGCACCTGCAGAGCGTTATAACTCGACTTCAATGTATCGGAGTCCAGATATTCATTAGCAAAGGCCGGCAATGGACGGGCCTGAGTAACATAATTGCCAGGATTCAGATTGATCGCCGCGAAATCCACGCCTGCTTGCATGTGGCTATCCTGATTGCCGGTATAGTTCACAGTTAGTACAGTGTTCGGCGCCAGTTGTTGCTGAATTCCGAACAGCCAATTTCGCGAGCGGGGATCCCCTGGATGCTGGGGGAAAATATTCACGTTCTGTGTCCCCGCGGGCAGCGGCGGATTCGGCTCGGGATAGGTAATCGGTACCTGGAAGACATTCACGGAATAACTCTGATACGCCGGCAGATTCCCCACCAGCCCAAAACCGAAGTGCATGGGGTTATAGAACGTTCCAAAATAGGCATGGATTACAGTTTTCCCCTTGCCAGTTACGTCATACGCAAGTCCAAGCCGGGGTGCGACATCAATGATTGGACCAGAGTAAGCCGGCTGAGTAGCGGGAAGAAACGATTGCGTGGCGAAGTCGAAATTCTGTTCCTGGTTGTTTCTTTCACTCCATACCGTGTTGATTCCGGTGCGAATCCCCAGGTTAAGCGACAACTTGGGAGTTACTTGCCAATCGTCTTCCGCATATAGATCCCAATTGGAATTCCGTACCCCGACGAAGCCTGGAAAGCCGATCTTTTGTAGGACAAACGGCCGATTGTTTTCTAGGTCGGAGAAACTGGCGAATTGATAGCTCTGAACCGGGCGGAGAAACTCATCCAGTCGATTGGCCCTGATCTGCGCTCCAAACTTAATGGTGTGGTTCCTGATCGTCTTGGTTGCATTGTCCAGAACTTCAAATACGGTGAACGGAGTGATCTGGTTGAAACTCGCCGCTCCAGGCAATGACCCCAGGTTAGTGAAGAATCCGCTGAAGGAAGTGAGGGGCATCGGCGTGTCGGAGTTGGTATCGGAATAAAAACGGTTGACCGCCACACTGGCCTCGTTGATCAACGAGGGGCTGAAGGTGTGGGTCTCGTCGATCATTCCATATTGGGTTCGCAGGTAAAGTGGCGTCGTCTGCCCCTCATTCAAGCCGGTTTGCTGATTCGTTAAAGAGTCGTCGATGCTGTAGCGGACAAAGATGCGATCACGATTCGAAAAATCATAATCGACACGAATGGCTCCGCTGTCCTCGCGCAGTGTCGTTGGAAGAGCTGCCGGGTCGTAGACGAGATCGCCCGCGCTGCCAGGAACGGTGCATGAAGGGGGTGCCGGAATTGCCGTGCAGTCTGCCGGTAAAGGCGCCAATTGGGCCAGCACCGGCTGCATGGACGGAACAAATTGCGAGCGCACATACGCGCTGGGAGTCTCGTTCAATGCATTGATCGCAGTGGTCCGCTGGCGAATACCTTCATAATTTCCGAAGAAGAAAAGCTTGTTCCTCAAAATGGGACCACCAAGGTTCCCGCCAAACTGCTGCATTCGTAGCGGCTGCTTCGGAGCGGTCAGAGTATTCGCAAAATAATCTTTCGCATCTAGAGCATCGTTGCGGAAGTAATCGAAAATTTCGCCATGGTAGCGATTGGTCCCTCCCTTGGTGATGATGTTCATCTGCGGGCCCAGCGAGTGACCCACTTCGGCGCTATAGCCGCTGTTGGAAAAGTCGATCTCCTGAACGCTGTCCACGCTCGCTCGCGTAAGTCGTGCCTCTTCATTTCCTTCTGTTTCGTCAAAGCCGTTGACATCGCCACGCGATGCATTCTGTCCGTCGAGAGTGACGTTGAGTCCAGTGAAAAAATTCTCCTGCCCATTCACGCTACCCTGAAAAGTTCCCGTCGAGTTCACCGAGCCGGGGGCGATTTCGAGAAAATCTGTCACATCTCTGCCGTTAATGGGCAGGTTGCGAATCTGAGTCTCGTTCAGTGTCGTCCCGGATGTGGCGGTCGTGGTGTTCACTTCCGCGGCCGATCCGGTGACGTCAACGGTTTGTGCGGCTGCGGTGATCGACAAGCCCAGATGGACTCGAACCGTCGCGCCGACGTTCAGGACAAATTGTTTTGCGGTTGCCTTGCCGAAGTTGCTGGCTGTCGCCGTTACAGTGTAGTTGCCGAATGGCAGACCGGGAGCTACGAAGTCGCCGCCACCATCGGTATGTGCGGTCATCTGCCTTCCTGTCCCCAAGTCCGTGATGATCACCTCCGCGTCAGGAATGACGGCGCCCGATGGGTCGGTGATCGTACCTGTGATAGTGCCGGTGTCGAAGACGCTCGCGTTCTGTGCCCGGCTCGACAGAGTGAAGCAGACACATATCATCACTAGAATTGCGAGAGAGCACAGCCCTCCACGAATGCATCTGGAAATGCCTTGATGCATACAGAAAAACAGCGATTGCAATGACTTTGACACGACCCCTCCAAAATTTTTCTTACCGTCTCGCTATATGTAGTTACGCAGAGAGAAAGAACAGATGTTCTATTTCCAGCCATAAAGCCTGTCAATGGTCTCGATTTTGAAATTTTTCCCTTTGACCGAATAAGATTACCGGTGATGTTCGTATGAAGTCAATACGAATGTTGTATATTTCTTTTTGAGAGATTCTACCATCTAAAACATAATCTGGATGTGTCCAGAGGGACCCGAATGCTAGCTTTATCTGTAGATCTGGGCGGCACACATGCTGCCGTAGCTCTCGTAGATGACTCTACGATCACGAGCGCCTTGAATGTGGAACTTACGGAAAATCGATGGCTTGCTCCCGTTTTGCCGCTACTCTCCGCAGCCATCCGGAAACTTTTCGGCGGCCGTAAGCCGGAAGAACCAGGCATCTCCAACTTCGTGCTTGGTTTTCCCGGCATTGTGGATACTCGCGCCAACCGCGTTGCTGCAATCAATGCGAAATATGAAGGTGCAATAGATTTCGACTTCGCCGCCTGGGCCGAACGGGAATTCGGCCTGAGGCTACGGCTCGAAAACGACGCCAGACTGGCGTTGCTGGGCGAGTGTTATGCCGGCGCGGCGCAAGGTAAGACGGACGTAGTCATGTTCACGCTGGGCACGGGAATCGGCGGAGTTGCAATGATGGATGGGCGGCCGCTGCATGGGAAGCACGGTCAGGCTGGGGTTCTGGGAGGACATGTTCCGATCATTTTCAATGGACGCGTATGCACCTGTGGCGCAATCGGCTGCGCGGAAGCCGAAGCCGCAGGCTGGTCGTTGCCTCGTGTATGTCATGAATGGCCTGCGTTTTCCTCCAGCGCAATGGCGTCGATGGAAATCAATTTCAAAAATCTGTTTGCGGCCGCAGCGGCCGGAGATTCCATCGCCCTGGCAATTCGCGATCGTTGCCTCCATATATGGAGCGCAACCGCGGTGGCCGCAGTCCACGCTTTTGATCCGGAATTGATCCTTCTGGGCGGAGGCGTGATGGAGAATGGAGAAGTTATTCTGCCCTACGTTCAGGATTATGTCAGCCGGCATGCATGGACACCCTGGGGCAAGGTGCGCGTCGCAAAAGCACAGCTTGGCAGTAAAGCCGCCCTGCTGGGCGCTATTCCGCTACTTCAGAATCAGATTTCAATGGATTCAGGTCAGGACATGAGAAATGTACGATAAACACCCTTTTGTCGCGGTTGGCGACAGCTCGGAATGCAGCCTTGGATGGAACGCGATTGCCGCACGACTTCAGTCCGGTTTAAGCAGCGAAACGCAAACACTCTGCGTTGAGTATTATCCCGGCGTCTTCACCAGCGAAGTTCGCGATGCGTTGTGCGAGCGCATGCAGCCGGTCCAGGTGATCGACACAGCACATCTACTGCGCGCACCCGATGCGATCGAAGCGATGCTGACAGACTATCTTGGCGACGATCCCGTGTTCGGCAGGATGAATTTGATTGCGATCGAGGATTTTTTCGATCCGCAAAAGTTGGCGGACGCAAAGAAGATCGTGGCGAACCACTCTGCGGGGCTGTTGCTCATCCTTGGTATCGGCGCGGCTCTGTTGTGCGAGCGGCCGACTTTGCTGGTATACGCGGACCTGGCGCGGTGGGAAATCCAGATGCGCCAGCGTCGCAATGAGATTGCCAACATCGGCATGGAAAATCCAAACGAAAGCGCCACTGCGCAATACAAGCGCGCCTTCTTCGTGGACTGGCGCGCTGCCGATCGCCTGAAGCGAGAACTTTTTCCGCGCATCGATTTCCTGCTCGATACCAATGTGCCGGTAGAACCAAAACTCATCTCTGGCAAGACTTTTCGTAGTGCACTAGAGCACTGCGTAACGCGTCCATTCCGCGTGGTTCCCTTTTTCGATCCTGGCCCCTGGGGTGGCCATTGGATGGAGAAGGTCTGCGATCTGCCGACTGAAGGCGTGCCGAATTATGCCTGGTGCTTCGATTGTGTGCCGGAAGAAAACAGTCTTCTGCTCGGCTTCGGCGATGCGCGCGTTGAAATTCCCTCGATCGATCTGGTTTTCACGCATCCACGGGCGCTGCTGGGGCTGAAAGTGTACGAATGCTTCGGCGCGGAATTTCCTATTCGCTTCGATTTTCTCGATACCGTGGGCGGCGGCAATTTATCGTTCCAGGTACACCCGCTAACCAAGTTCATCCGCGAGCATTTCGGCATGAATTACACGCAGGATGAAAGCTACTACCTGCTCGATGCCGAGAAGGGTGCGCAAGTCTACCTTGGTTTGCGTACAGGCATCGATCCGAACGCGATGATTGCCGATCTCGAAAAAGCACAGGAGGGAGGGTTCGATTTTCCCGCGGAAAAATATGTGAATCAGTTCCCCGCGAAGAAACACGACCACTTTCTGATTCCCGCCGGCACTGTCCATTGCTCGGGCGCAGGCAGCATGGTGCTTGAAATCAGCGCTACACCTTATATCTTTACGTTCAAGCTTTGGGATTGGGGGCGACTGGGTCTGGATGGCCGTCCGCGGCCCATTCACCTGAAATTCGGCGAGGCGAATATCCAGTGGAATCGCACCACCGACTGGGTAAAAAAATCCCTGATCAATCGATTTGAGCCGCTCGATTCCGGCCCGGGCTGGCGGGAAGAGCGCACCGGCCTGCATGAACTGGAATTCATTGAGACTCGCCGCCATTGGTTTACCGGCTCTGTTCCGCACGATACCAACGGCGGCGTTCACGTGGTGAATCTAGTGGAAGGCGAGGAAGCAATTGTTGAAAGTCCCACCAAAGCGTTTGTGCCGTTCATCGTTCATTATGTCGAGACGTTCATTGTTCCGGCTCAGGTTGGCGAGTACACGATCCGTCCGCATGGACCATCGATCGGCAAAGAATGCGCCACGCTGCAGGCTTCAGTGAGAAATTTTTGATTCGATTTGGGAGAAAAATGAAAAAAGAGGCGACTTTCGAGGTATTCGAGAAATGGCGGTCGCGACGAGGGCGGTGTTTTCAGCAAAATGTTCCACGTGGAACATTTTAGAAATGGATGAATTCAACGCAATCCGGATGTCAAACTTCCGCTATGTGGTTTGAATCGAGGAGTTACAGAATCGCACATAAATCCGATTTTTTTGGCGTTTTTTCCAGCGGGTTCAGGGCCGTGGAAGAACGGGCTGTTTTCGCGGCGATGGGTGTAACCGGCAATGGCCTGCAATGCCGGTGTTTTCTTTTGTCGAGCTCGATTGCAAGCTATTGATTCCATGCAGGATACGGATTTCAATTTTACGGTTTTTGAGGGAAAAACAGCGATTTCCCTTCATAAATTATTATATAAATATATAATTCTTGCTACCTTTATTATATGAATATATAACTCGGGTTTTGGAAGAGATGGAGTGTCCGAAAATGGAGGCTCCGTCTGGTTGGCGACAAACTGAGGGTGCGTTTACCGCCGGGCGAATGAAGTGGGCAACTAAAGCCGGCTTTTCAGGGACTCATCCTGTATTCGAATCCTCGTACTTGGACGACGCTCCTATAAATGAACCGAAAAATAACGGAGCGCGAAGATGAGAGATTGCACCAACATCATTTTCGGTGCAAAATACTTGTATGAGGGCAAACGTAAATTTAGACACTGATGTTTATACCTTCGCGTCAACGTATGCGAATGCGAGGGGTATTCCGCTCGGGGCGGCAATCAGCGAACTTCTGCGACGGGCCGAACAGGCGCCGGAACCTACGTCGGCCCTGCTGACAGAAAGCCGGCTTGGCTTGCTGGTAAGGGCGAAACGGCACGGTGAAAAAGTCGTCACGCCTGAGATGGTCAAGGAGCTTTCAGAGGACGATTTTGCCTAGGGCGACGGTATACCTGCTGGACGTCAACGTCGTGCTGGCCCTTTTGGATGAGCGCCATGCTCATCACGCAGCAGCGGAAGTCTGGTTTGATTCGCCCGGATTGCAATGGTCGTTATGCGCCTTCACGGAAGCCGGCGTATTGCGATTCTTCACGCGTCCGAAGACTGGCGGTCTCAGCATGGAACAGGCGACATCCATGCTGGAGAGACTGAAGCGAAGGCCGGGGTACTCCTTTCAGCCGATCTCTGCGGAGTGGCAGGCGCTAACGGCGCCATTTTCGAAACGAATCCACGGGCACAATCAGGTGACAGATGCCTACCTGCTTGGCCTTGCGGTGCGTGAGGGACTGGTGCTGACCACGTTCGATAAGGCGAACCTGCATCTGGCCGGAGAGTACAAACGGCATGTCCTTGTTCTGGAGGCACACTGAATGATGAGAAGAAAGCTGCGGAACCGGGACGGTCGGTTAACACAAGCCGACTTATCGGTACTGATCCGCTGGCGAGTGCATTGGCGACGACGCGTCAGTCACGCGGGGATGCAATGCTGAAGTCGCGCAGCATGTCGGCAAAGTCAGGTTGTTCAATTGGGGACCAAAGAAACGAAGTGACGTGGGAGAAAATGCGCATCGAAACGAATATGAAGTTTCATATAGTTCGTCGCGGATCAGGTAAACCGCTTTTACTCGTACATGGTATCGGCGGAAGCTGGGCATCCTGGGAGCTTGTCATCGACCGCCTCACAAAAGGCGGCCGTGAGGTCATAGCCGTTGACCTCCCCGGCCATGGCCGAACGCCGCCTCTATCGGGCTCCGTATCCATCGGCACGCTCGCCGATGCAGTCACGGAGTTCTTGAAAGAAGAAGGTCTACTTGGCATAGATGCGGTTGGAAGCTCGATGGGAGCGCGGCTTGTTCTTGAGCTTGTCCGGCGCGGCGGTGTACTCGGCGCTGTTGTTTCACTCGATCCGGGGGGTTTCTGGGAAGGCTGGGAGGTTCCCGTCTTTTACTACTCCGTGGCGGCGTCAGTGCGGCTGGTGCGAGCGCTGCAGCCCGTGATGCCCGCCATCACCAGCAGTACAATTGGTCGCACCGCACTGTTTGCTCAATTCTCTGCACATCCTTGGTCCCTTCCCTCTAACCTTGCGCTTACGGAGATGCGGTCCTTCGCAGCTTCTCCTTCCTTCGACGAGCTCCTCGAAAACCTGGCCCATGGTGAGGTGCAGTGTGGCAGCCCTAAAGGCTCGGTTGTGGCTCCTCTCGTGATTGGTTGGGGCGAACACGACCACGTATGTCTGCCGCGTCAAGCCGCCCGGGCGAACTCCAAGTTTCCGGACGCACAACTCTACTGGTTCCCGAACTGCGGCCACTTTCCCCAGTGGGACAGCCCGGATCTAGCCGCGCGTCTGATACTCGCCGCAACTTCCGGAAATCCATTGCCTCAGCCTGAGCGAAGGTACAAATCAATGTCATCTACTCAAGTGAAATGGGCTGTAGCAGCCTCGTTAGCAATCGCAACCGTTTTTTATTTATTTAAATCTCAAAGGCACTAACGAAGCGTTAGTCCTGTAAAACGCCGTTGTCGCGAAGAACGATTGTGGCTTGACGGTAAATCGCCGATGGGCTCAACAGAGCCAACTCTGTTCATGAGTGCCGATGTGAACTCGGCTGGTCCTAGAATGTATCGCCGCGGGATGTGCCGCTGCCCGCGACGGGATGTTGTATCCACTTCGCCAGTGCCGAGCCGTTCATGTCCATGCGCACCAGGTCGAGCTTGCCATGTTCATAATCAGCGATCATCATCTCGAGGGAATCGCGTTCGTCGGCGGATGGCTGGACGAAGATTATGGAAGTGTCGGTTCTGCTGCGGTCCCTGACCATCGGCTCCCAGCCGCTGCCCAGATGGGATTGCATCATGGAATATAACCCATCGGTATCGAGATTGCCGATGTGGTCGAACTCCGCGACATTCATTCCCTTCACGCCGCCATGAGTTTTGGCGCGGGCGCAGAGGCTGATGATTCCCATGAGCGGAATGCGTTGCGCGCGGACGTTATAGCGCTGCTCAACGCCGGCGACGACGGAGTCGAAGTCGTGGCTGCCGGCGGAACAGCCGGCGGAGCCGAGCAGGGCGATGGCAAGCAGCGATACGATGGCGGATTTCATTTCGCGCTCCCGGTGGATTTGTCCGCGTTGCCCGTCGCAGGGATGCTGGGGATTCCGAAATTGCCGCCCAACTTGCCGATGTCCGTGGGGTTGATGACTCCGGAGATGTAGACCAGGCTCAGCTGTCTGGGCTCGGCGTCGAGCACGAACATGCCATGAATCTCGCCATCGATCATCTTCACGTACACATCGGAACTCTTGCCGTTTTTGGAACGCTCGTGGACCATGGGACTCCACTCCGGCCCGAGAAACTGGTGGCGGATGGTCTCGACATCCTGTTCGCTGTACGCGCCTGGCTGATCGAAATTGAAATCGCGGACATAAATGGCGTTCAGGTTGCGGATCATCTGCTGCGCCTGACGGTTGTCCTTCTCTTTCGAGTTGAGGAACTGGCTGCCGAAGTTGAGCATGTTTTTGTCGAGCGTGACCTCATCCACGTTGGAGGCGCGGGCGGCGAGGCGCTTTTCGAGCGGGGCGGGAATCATGGGAGTGTCGGGCGGCGCGCTCTGCGCGAGGGCGGGAACTGTCGCGGCCAGCAGGCCGGCAAAGATGCAGCCGAGGATGGAAATGCGAGTTGGTAGTTTCATGGTGTCTCCTGTTGCGATCCGTTGTTGTGGCTTCTGTCGACCTGTTGGCGCACGGCGCGGATGGTGAGGCCGGTGATGTGCAGTGCGAGCAGGACCTGGTCGCGGGCGTGCTCCCCGGCGATGCGTCGCCGGCGCTGATGAAATGCAAATGTGCCGAGAGAGATTGCGACCAGCAGGACAGCGGCGACCGCCCACTGCAGCGCGGGGCGAAATCCGGACCGGCCGCGAACCGCGGATGGCGCAGGCTGGGGCTCGACGGCGGCGCGGGCCAGAACGCGGTCCGCGAAGCCTTGCGGCGCGGGGATGGGACGCAGCGCGTTTCGCAGCGACTGATCCAATTCTCGATCCAAATTCTGCTCGGGCTCGTCGTCCCGGCCGGGTTGATTTCTAAATTCCACCATGGGCGACCTCCTTCATTGGGCGCTCGGTTGTGGTTCGCAGCAGCTTGAGGGCGCGCTGCAGATGGCTCTTCACTGTGGCCAGCGGCATGGACAGGACAGCGGCGATCTCGGCCGGCAGCATGTCTTCCTGATAGCGAAGCAGAAGCACTGTCTTTTGCATTGCGGGCAGGCTAGCGATCAGATGATCGATGGTTCCGTTCGAGATGTTGGCGCGGGTTGAGAAGGACGTTCGTTCCTCATCAAACTCCTCAGCGGCGAAATCGACGCGGCCAGCGCGGCGGCGGTGCGCGTCCAACGCGCGATGCACGGCAACGCGGCGCAGCCAGGCGAGCAGGTGCGAGTCGGACACGATCCGATCCAGATCGCGGTAGAGTGTGAGGAAAACATCCTGCGCCACCTCTTCGGCCAGACCGCGATCGTTCAAAATGCGAAAGGCGATGCTGTACACACGGGATTGATGCGCCTCGACCAGTTCACGAAAGTCCCGCTGGAACGGTCTGCGAATTGGGGGCCAGGCTTTCACCCGTTTTCCCTCCTGTACCTGCATATACGCAAGCGGGAGGGCGGAAGAATGCAAAATCTGAAATAAATTTTTAGCAGGAAAGTTTGATCTGGGAAAGCGCTGTAATTGTGAGAGCCCGCCTACCGAGCCCCATAATCAAACTGATCCTGCGGTGACGATACGGAACACTTGGTTGCCCGCGCCCACAGGTGAACTGTCTACGACGAGATCCGCGATACGTTCAGGGTGTTGGTTCGCGACATACTCGTCCTCTGTCGGCATCCAGACATCGACCCACATAGACCGTGCCTCCTCGCCGTCACGCGCAAGGCCGCGGATAAGCCGGAGTATTGGATCGGCGCGGCACCAGATTTTGAATGTGTATGCGTTGCGCAACTCCGCCGCCAGGCAGAACACACCCTCAACAACAACCGGCGCACCACTGGGTATATCAATCCACTGCGCCAACCTGTCCCGCACCCAGTCGTAGCGCTGGTAACAGAGCGCTTCGCCGGCAGAGCCCGGCATGACTACCTGCTCAGCAAGTCTTGGCAAGTCGAACGACGGCCCCACCTCGCCCAAGCGTTCGTGTCGACGTGACGACGGCAGATAGAAGTCATCGACATGCACCAAATAGGCACCGCCCATCGCTGCCGCGAGTTGCTCAGCGAGCGTGCTCTTGCCCGATGCGCCCGGGCCGTCGATGCCAACGAACACGCGAGGATGGCCTATCGCTACTCGCCTCACTCGAGTGACGAGTTCGACGATGTCGACGATGTCGGCGCTCATATCATCCTCCTCTACATCACGCGGCCGCGTTTCCTCAGTTATAGGCATCAGCAGCCTTGTTTGTCTTCCTGCGCGGTCCGACAGGCGTCATAGCTGTGTTTTATGCCCAGAAGACGGTGAAGTCGGCTGCGTCTGGATCGATGAGTAACCGGTCATTTTCGATTTTGTGGGTTGCACCTTCGATGCGCGTGAACTTTGCCCGGCCCAGAATCGATGGGGCTTCGATCCGCAGGGGAGCGTTCTCGCCTTCGCGATGCACTTTCATCCGCCATCCTTTGCTATCGGTCGGTTCGGCGAGAAAGTTGATGCGGCCAAATTTTGTTGGCGTGTTTTTTAGCACGAAGGGTTTGCGCGGAGCTAGTTCGACGTTGGTTATGCCATCCATGAGGCGCAGCGTGTCGATGTCTTCCAGTACGAGCATGTGACGCAGATAGCGCACGCATTCCGCGCTGGCCCAGTTATGCGGCATATCTCCCCAGTTCTCGCCGATCAAGGCATGCTGCAGAGGCTGCTCTTCCCGCCAGGCATACAGGGGAGAAGCGTGATTGAGATATCCGGTAAAGGTGCGCTGCGCCCATCCATATCGACGCGCCCACAGGTACACCTCGGCGACGAAGGCGGCGTTGTAATTCCAAACTGCCTGATGCCATAGCCAGCCGGTTTCCGCGGGAACATCCTCCTGGGTGCAGGCCTGCATCAATGCGATGTGCCCGAGGACGATGGGATCGTCCTTGGCGAAAACCTCTCCGGGAGAAATTGCCTGCGAGAGCGCCCACTGCGCGCACTGCGGTGGCGGCTTCATCCAGGGATCGGGATTTTTCAGCATCGGATCGGTATGCAGGAGCATGGGCAGGTACGTGAATCCGCGAGGATCTTGCACCATTTCTTTTTTTGCCGCCGCCATGAATGCGCCGCGCAACTCACGATAGAACTGCGGCGCATTTTCGAGGCCGGGCAGATTCAGCTTCCGGTTTGCCCGCACTACGGCGCGCAGGCCGGCCAGTGTCCAGACGGTATTCGTAAACTCATCGCGAACGCCGCCCAGACCGCCGTCTGCGAATCCCGGCGGCAGAAGACCGTAGCGGCTATTCAGGCTGTTGCCCTGGTGCGCTTCGTTCCGAATGCGAATTAAAAAGTCGAGCGCGTGGCGGACGTTCGGCAGCAGTTCGCGGAACATGCTCCAGTCCTGCTTCAGTTCGCACTGGCGCACCAGAGTGAACATGGCGATGGCGGTATCTTTCCAGTCTTCTGTACCAGCGGCGGCAGCGACCTGGCCGCTGGGCAATTGCCGCTGCCATTCCGCCATCAATCCCTGATCCACTTCCTTGTCGTAGCCGAGATACCTTCCCGCCTCCAGCAGAAAATTTCCATCCACCAGGAATAAGCTGCGATACACAGTTGGACCCACTTGAAAGACGGTGCGGCCATTTTCGATGACGCGCGACTGCTGAATATTGCGGGCGCAGGCGATGAGAAATTCGCCGTGCTTTTCCGGCAGCGACCACTGGACATTATTGGCTGCCGCGGCGCTCTCTCCGAACGCGGACCATTGCTTCCACCAGGCGCGTGCTTCGTCCAATAGAGTATTCGGCGCGATCGTCAGGTCGATACTTTGCTGCCCCTGCTGTGGCAGGCGGAAAAAATATCTTCCCGGTATCGTCTGCGTTGCTTCGCAGTGCTGGAGGTTGAGGAGATAGCCACCCTCATCGAGACGCCATTCGATACTTTCGTTTTGCTCCTGCTGGGGGATGCAATAGACGAGCGGCGTTCCGTTTTCCGCTTGCAACACTGTCGTACCCGGATTGTGGCCATGCGGCGGGTCTGTTAATTTAGCGGCCACTTTATAGGATTTGCAGGAGCGGATGCGGATGAGCGGGACCGCGGCCACCGGCTTTCCTTTTGCGCGGACCTCCATCAGCACGTTGTCCACGCGGCCTTCTCCGTTGCGATTTGTGGCAAAGGTAGTCAACTCCACCGCGGCGGTGTCGCGCTCCAGCAGCGTGTGCACGACGGGGATTCCCGGTGCTTCGAGCCACTGCCTCTGCACGCGGGTGCGACGCATTCCTGCAAGGTCAAATTCGATGATGGTTCCGAACTGATTGACGGCGGCAAATTTCTGGTTGGAGAAGTCGTAGCGCAGATCGCCGTGCTCGCCGACCAGACTTTTGGCCGGGTCGTCCGGAAAACAGAATGTGGATTGCCAGGTGGCAGGAGAATAGCGGAAGTCGATGGGAAGATTTTCATCGGCGACAGGTGCGGCTTGGGACGCAGTTGCATTCGTCTCCGGTTCGCCGAGAACGGCGGCGGGAAGAGAAAATCCAGCGGTTGCGCTGACTGCCAGAGCACTGGTTAGAAAATCTCGACGATTCAATGGACCATCCTTTACGGTTCAAATTTCTTCCATCGTTCTTGCTGGCGGGCAGGTTCGGAAACCCACTGCACCGATTCCGGATTTTCCTGGTATTGACGATAGATAGGCTGGTCGCTGCGCAGACCCAGCTCGGAGTAGCTGCGCGCGTTCGATACGCGGAGAGGCGAGGAACGATAGCGGGGATTTTTCTCCCAACGAATTTCTCCCGAGTCTGTGAGGAAGGGAAACCATGCCAGTCCGCCATGCGCGCGGACGCCGTCGTAAACGAAACCATATTGGCGATCGCACCATGCGCCGAAGACCATGCGCTGCGCGGGGTCAGCGTTGATGACGCAATGCGCCCAGTTCGGTGGCACGACGACTTGATGACCCGGACCGGCTGCAATGGCGACGCAGCGGCCGGGATCGTCCGTGGTGTTTTCCTGTGCGTAGATGATGGCGCGGCCTTGCCAGATTTCAAACAGCTCCGGCGTCGACCATCCGCAATGCGGAGCGATGGCGTGAACGTGTCCCTGGCTGCGCACCGGCTCGCTGCCCAGTTGACCGGCGGCGTAGGCTACGACTCCGAAGAGCAACATGCGTCGATTCAGGTCCGCTCGATCTGGATCGCGGCCTGCATCCATGGCGATGCCGTAGACGGGGTCCGGCCCACTGCATTCGGGATCGCGCAGGCTGGGGCGGATCGCATCCAGCCTGCGCATCTCCGGCGCAGGACCGAAGACGCCGTCGCCGTATTGAAAGGACAAATCATGCGGATCGAGGCGCACGTCGATTTGCGGATCGAATTGGACGGGTTGCTTCGTCATGAATTCTCCGCATGGTGCGCGGCAAACTCGGGCTTGTTGTTCACGGAGAGCACGCGCGCGCCGAAGCCTTGTTCGCGAATGGTGGCGTAGTCGTATCCGGCATCCGTCGGCCAGCAGGCCCAGAAGATGAGCGGCGTATCGCCAGTGTTGACGGCGCGATGCGCGTGCCGCCCATCTATATAGTGGAGGCTGCCGGGAGTCATGCGCTCGCTCCATGTGTGGCGATTTTCATCCATCAGCACCAGCATTCCTTCTCCCTGGACCGTTGCATAGAATTCGGCGCGGGTTCGGTTGGCGTGAAAATGCCCGTGGGTCATGAAATATTCGTCGCCTATGCGTCCGGGGAAAATTGTTGTTACTCCCCAGAACAGGCCGCCTTCCCTGCCGGGCGCTGCCGGTTCCCACCATTGAACCTGATATACCGTGGTTTCCGGGTCGGCCTGTTGTCGCTGTGTTTCATCCTGGAAGATTCCGGCCAGGTCTTTCAGCTGCTTACGGCTTTCCTTGACCGGAGCGCCGATCATTTTTCCGTTCTGCCAATCGAGTTTGACTCCGGCAGCTCGATCCGGAAGTTGAAAAGGCATTGCCATCGAATTTTGCCTCCGAGTTATGGTTCGTCTATCTCGATTTGCCGGTTTGATCTGATGCTGTTGGTTGCGGCACCGTGACAAGTACCGGATGATACAGTTGCATATTTTTCAAAACTTCATCGACCACGATGGAGTTGCACGCGTACGTGAAGGTAAGAGAGCCTGGGGATTCGAGCTCAGGATGCTCCTTGTCGGCATAGCAGAAAACATTTTTCGTATAGTTTGGATTGCTGCCTTGCATCTCCGGATAGGTATAGAGAGTTGCCGGTGGAGACCAGGGACCGCTCAACGATTTCGAGACGCTGTAGACGCCCCGCTTGTCGAAGTAGACGGTGGATGGCATGACGGCCAGCCATGTAGCGGGCTGGCCGGCGGCCGCGGGGTGATATCGAACCGTGCATTCCGTCGGGCCGACATCCATCACATGCACTGCGTTCGCGGGAAGCGTGGCGGGAGTTGTCCACGCTGTCCAACCGGACGGCCCGAGATATTGCCAGTGACCGGCGCTTTGCGCGGCCTGCGCGAGATTTGTCAGCGGCAGACGAGTCAACGCGGTGTATTTGGAGCTGCCGCCAGTATCGCGATAGGTGAAGAAATACGCATAGGCCGCGCCGTTCGGGTCCGTCGAATGTGAGGGATCGGGATTTCCGTTGGGTCCCTGGCCTACGACAATCGACGGGCCCGGAATGACGGCGGGGCCGGTGACGATGGTTTGATAGGTGATTTTCCATTGGTCGGGAGACGCGGTGTAGTTGGGAATGGTGACCAGCGTAGCGCCGGAGAAAGCAAAGCCGAACGCACCCGAGCCTTGCGCATGCATCTTCATGAGCGCAATGTAGAGCTTGCCGTTCCAGACAAAACCGTCCATGGGCCAGTACCATTCAGCGGTGCGGGTGTCGAAGAACGATGTCGGCGTGTTGGTGTACATCTTCTGCCAGTAGTAATGAATGCTGCACCGGCCGGAGGTGCAGCGCGCGATGCCGACGGAATTTCTCGGCATGCCTGTCCGCTGCTGACGGGTCTTCGCGCTCCGACTGCCTACGAATGTATCTCCGAAGAGCCAGAGATCGCGGCCCGCGCCAAGCGGAATGGAGTAGGCACTGTCTGCACCCAGCCAGCCTTGCCGATAGGGGAAACTCATCCGGACGGGAAAACTTGTTTGGGCGGAACGGGTCGAAGCCGGCGCTGAGGGATTGTTCGCTGCCCAGCAACTGCATGCCAGGATGAGATTGATGGAAAGGAATGTCAGAAATTTGCAAAGCATTTTCTTCGAGTCTCCTCAAGCGAGTCCAGCGGAAGCCGGTTTTTCTATGACTGTTCTACCATATTTCGCAAAATACTACTTTCTTATATTGCTTTTTCGTTCATAATAATTGACTAGTAGCCGCCTGAAGGAGAAATGATGCATAACCCTGCGCTCGCGCAAACGGAAACCGGGAGCGCCCGGGCGAAGTCGCCGCTGTATGTCGTTCTGCTGGCAGTGATCACTGCCATTTCCGGATTTCTTTTCGGCTTCGACACGGCAGTGATCAATGGCGTGCTGCTCTTCCTTCGCCGGGAATTCTCATTGAACAATCTTCAGACGGAAGCGGCGGCCAGTTCCCTGCTGGTGGGATGTTTGATTGGGGCCGCAGGAGCGAGCCTGATTGGGGATCGGATAGGAAGGCGGATGTCTCTCATCCTTGCCGCGCTGCTGTTCGCAGTCTCGACGATTGGAGCGGCGCTGGCGAATTCAGTGGAGATTTTTTCGGTGGCGCGATTGGCGGGAGGGCTGGCGATCGGATTGGCTTCCGTTTTGACGCCGGTCTATATCGCGGAGATTGCTCCGGCAAAAGATCGCGGCAAACTTGTCTCTCTGAATCAACTGGCCATTGTGCTGGGCATCGTGATCGCATACCTGGTGAGCTACGAGCTAGCGGCTCTCGGCAATTCGAGCTGGAGATGGATGCTGGCCGTGGCCGCGATTCCCTCGATTGCTTTCTTCGCAGGGTTACTGATTATTCCCGAAAGCCCGCGATGGCTGATCAGCCGTGGAGAACGCGCAAAGGGGCAGGCGGTTCTGGCGAGGATTTTTGGCGCGGAGGAAGCGGAGGTCCAGGTCGCGCGGATCGAGCAGGCAGCCGCCGGCGAAGATGGCTCCTGGCGCGAGGTTTTTGCCAAGCCGATGCGGAAACGTCTTGTAGTTGCGCTGACCCTGGCGATTTTGTGCCAGATCACGGGAATCAATACCGTGCTTTACTACGGATCGATTATCATCACCGAACATTTCAAGGGGCAGACAGCCTCGCTTGCCCTGGCTGCAAACGTGATTATCGGTGGAACGAATTTGATCTGCACATTGGTTGCGATGATCTTTCTCGACCGCTGGGGACGGCGCACCATGCTGCTGACTGCGACCGGCGGCATGGCGGTTGCGCTGGGAATCCTGGTCTATGCGCTGCGTGCGAGCAGCCTTTCGCCGATGGCGATGCTCGGTTGCGTCATTGCCTACACCGGCTTCTTCGCTTTCGGCCTGGGCCCGGTGCCGTGGGTCATTATTTCCGAGATATTTCCCAATAAAATCCGCGCCCGCGCAGCCTCCCTGGCGACCTCTACGTTGTGGGCGAGCACGTTATTGGTTACGTTCACGTTTCTGACATTCGTCCATGTTTTCAGCCTTTCCGGGACCTTTGGAATTTATGGCGTGTTGTCGGCCGCCGGCTTCGTGTACGTTTGGTACTACGTCCCGGAAACGCGTGGCCGTACACTGGAGGAAATTCAGGAACTTCTGGAGAGATAACGTGGCAAAACGCAGTCAAGTCTCTGGCCCGATGAATGCGAACGGGGAAGAAGATGCAGGCCTCGATAAGCAGCAACGCCGTCTCCATATCATCCAGAGCGCCCTGCAACAATCGGGGACTGTCGCAGTCGACGACCTGAGCGCGAAACTAGGCGTCTCCGTGGTGACGATTCGCCGCGATCTCGACACATTGGAAGAACAGGGCCTGCTGCGCCGCACGCATGGAGGAGCGGTTTCGATGGAGCCGCTGTTCTATGAACCTTTCAAACGCGACCGCGCATTTTTGGCACAGGTAGAAAAGATGGCGGACGAGAAGCGACGCATTGGACGCGCCGCTGCCGCCCTGATCACTCCCGGGGAGACCATTGCGGTGACGCCCGGAACGACTACCGCGGAAGTCATCCGCGGACTGCCGCTGAACTACAACATTACAGTGGTGACCAACACGGCAAACATTGTGATGGAGCTTTCCAAACGCAAGGATGTCGATGTCTTCGTGACCGGCGGACATCTGCATGGCGAATGGTTTTCCCTGGTGGGACCGACGGCAATTCGCAGCCTGGAAAATATGCTGATCCACACTTTGTTTATTGGCGCGGATGGCATCGATAGTCAATGGGGAGTGAGCGCCTACAGTTCCGACGAGGCGGAGCTGAATGGGACCATGGTGAAACATGCGCGCCGCAACATTGCGGTTGTGGACCATACCAAGTTCGGCATCGTGGCCAACTGGCGCATCTGCGAAACCGGATCGCTGCATACTTTGATTACCGATACGGGAGCGACGGCAAAAATGATCGCGCCGTTTCAAAAGCTTGGGATTCAGGTCATCCGAGTTTGAAATGCATTCCGTAAATCAACAATGAACCTTTTCCCGAACGCCAGCCTTTCTCCGGAAATCTCCGCGCATCCCGGCGTGCATTTGATGACGTTGTTTTCGCCTGCGCTCGAGAGGCGCGGAGATGTGACTGTGTTTCTGCCACCTTCGTATGCGTCCGTTGGAGCTCTGCCGCTGTTGGTGTTGCTGCATGGCGTCTACGGCAGCCATTGGAATTGGTGGATACTGGGAGACGCGCCAGCGACGGCCCATCGGATGATGGGAGATGGATCGATGGCGCCGATGGCGATTGCCATGCCTTCCGATTGCCTTTGGGGAGATGGAAGCGGCTATGTGCGACATGAGAACGAGGATGCGGAGAAATGGATCATGGACGATGTTCCGCGGTGCCTGCAGCAATTTGTGCCGCAGTTGCAGATCGATCGGATTTTTTTAGCGGGACAATCCATGGGAGGATTCGGCGCGCTGCGTCTGGGCATGAAATATGCTTCCCGCATTGCAGGTATCTCGGCGCATTCCTCGGTCACGGAGCTGGCGCAACTGCCGCAGTTCGTGCGCGCTTCTCTGCAGGAATATCTGATCGCGGGCGAAGAGGATGCCGACATCCTGCACTGGGCGCGAAAGCATCGCTCGATTTTGCCACCGATTCGATTCGATTGCGGGACTGAGGACGGACTATTGTCTGGCAATCGCGCGCTTAACCATGCTCTTGAGAAGGAGCGCATCCCGCATACCTATGAAGAACATCCCGGCGGCCATGAATGGAGCTATTGGCGAGAACATCTCAGCCGCACGTTGCGATTTTTTTCGGAGATCGTACGTGGAGGCAGCAGGCAAAACGCATAGTGAAACCTAGCTACATATTCTCGCTAGTGTGGTGAGTCAGAAATTCGTTTTAGTAAGCTTCAGCATTCGTTCCCACTAGCAGATGCGTTCGCGTTTGCCTGCGGAGCCGTGGCCGGATGGGTTCTCGCCGACCCAGCGTTCATCCACGGGTTCGCTTGCCAGCTGATATCTGGAATCCGAGGAGATACGAAATCGATCGGAACGATTGTCGACGCCTGCATGGACCAGATCCATGCAGAAGATCACCACGTCTCCAACGCTGTATTCGGTTGTGAGCCAGCGCCCACCACCCAGACTATGTCGAATCTGGTTCGGATTTTTCGATAGCCAGCCATTCGTTCCCTTTGCCGTTCGGGCTATATCCTCCGGCCGGTTGGAGCAATACAGGTCGACATCCCGCTGCCCGTAGGTGTTCTGCAGTCGCTGGTTTTTATGGCTGCCCTCGAGCACCATCAGGCCGCCCATTGCAAAGTCCACATCGCCAAGCGGCACCCAGGCTGTGTACAGCTTGCGTGTTCCACGCCCCATGTACACGATGTCGCAATGGCTGGGCGTTGCCGGTCCGGGAGAGATGCAGCGAAGCCAGGTGAAGTCGAAGTGAAGAACCTCTCCGCCTAAGAAGGAAGAGAAAAAGCGCATCAGATTTCCCTGCGGAGAATAGAGGAGATGCTGCAAGGGCGGATTGTTTTGCTGGGCCAGGTCGCCGCGGAACTGCAGCTCGACTCCCGGCTTTGGCTTGCCGTCCATCAATGGCGTGGATGGATCGAGGGAGCCTTCAGCCGACAGCTGCTCAAGGACATTGAGCCTTGCGGCCAGGACTTCTTCCCTATCCAGGCAACCGCGCAGAAGCAAGTAGCCATCTTCGGCCATGCATTGTTGCAGCTGTTCGTAAGAGGAGTTGGGAGAACATTTCGACTCCAACCATCCCAGGCAGGAGTCTTCGCTATCGAGTTCGTATCCACAGGAATACAGTGCCGGAAGTGAACAGGCGGTTGTCATGTTTCTCTCCTTCTTAGGCGCGCAAATTCCTACAAATTGTAGGATACGCCTCAGCTGGTTCTCACCGCACCTTTACCGCTGACGGTGTACTCGCCACCCTGATAATGCACGTTATCGAGCTTCGCATTCATGTCGAATCCGTTTAGTTTTGGAGACGCGCGCAGCCCGTCATATAAGGTATGGTCCGCGCCAAAGATGGTATCGATCACGAGACCGGTGAAAGCGCCGCCGGAGATGGCACACCAATCTTCAATGTAGGGTGCGTCTTCCGACGCCTTGAACGCTGCGCCTTTGAAGGGCGGATGAACGTCCTCGACAAAATGAGCTTGACCGATGGGACCCTGGTTGCCTGCTTTTGCTATTTCGCGCAGCCACGGGACAATCTTCTCCGGTGCGTCCGTTTTATAAAGAGCCTTCGCGCACTTGGGCGGCCATGCTGTGTAGGCGCCGAGGCAACTGTGATCGGGCCGCGGGTTCCAGCTGGCGTCGGGATCGCCGCTGGAGAGAGCGCGCATCCATTTCTTTGTACCCAGCTGCTCCCAGAAAAATGCTGACATTTCTTTTTTCTGTTGGGGACTTAGATCATCCGCCATATTGTCGAGGACTGCGAGAAAGTCGTAGCAATGGCGCACCTGATTGTAGGTGCCATCGGGCTGGCCGCAGCGCCACCATCCCTTGCCTTCAACATACAACAGGCGATTGATTCTTCCGGCCAATGCTGTTGCTTCCGCGCGCAGCTGTTTTGCTTCCTGCGCATTTCCACGCTTTTCCTGGAGCGTAGCCAGAAAGCGCATGCTGGATACGTTACCGGCATTCATCCCGGCTACTTCGTGCAAGTACGTGCTCACCACTTCCAGAAGATTTTCAATCGTGCCGTAATCTCCCAATCCCCGATTCGGGGTTTCCAGTTTCTTCCAGTAGAGGGCGTGGTCGGATAGATGATCGATGACCGTTTTATCGGCGACCTTCTTATCCAGCCAGGGAAAGTCGCCGGTGACGCGCAGATAGTCGCGCGCGCAGCCGATAATGGCCATGTCATTGACGCCGTACCAGGGGCCGACTGCCTGGCCAGTGATGTAGTCCGTCGCCAGATGTTTGTGCATGTCCTGCTGGAACCAGATCTCGACGAGATTGCGCAACGGTTGCGGATCGAGTAGCGCCAAACTCAAACCGCTAAGCGCTGTATCCCAGGGGAAGCTGAGCGTGGGCAATACGTGTCCACTCAAAGTAAGCAGCGTGGGGCCATAGGCCGAATCCGGAGAACGCCGTCTGGCTGTCAGAAGATTTTTGAAGCCATTGTGATAGAGGTTCCAGAGAGTCTCGTCTTCGGTCACCAGCTGCGGCAGGTGGCCGGAAAAATCCGAATTGCCAGGAGTGAAGGCCGAAGAAATCAGTCGCTCGAAGGCCGCCTCATTCTCGTTGAGAGCGGCGGAAAAATTCGTCTGCACGTTTCCGTAGAGCTGATTGGCCGCCATTGCGGATTCCGCGATTGCGTTGACGTATTGGAAGCTGCGCTTTTCACCGGGCGCGAGACTGAGGCGATAGACCAGCATTCTGCCGCCTTCGAGGCGATGCGCTTTGGGAAAGATTCCCTGCGCGGAGGCGGCCGCCGAATGCTTCGCCTGATACGTCAGACGGCTGTGCTCCGCATCCCACGTAGACGCGTTATCGCCTTCTCCGGGTAGATTATTGAGCCAGGCGGTTGTTTTCTTCGTGACTGCGGCCCGCATATCGAAACCGAGGGTGATCTCTCGCTGGCTGCTTGCGATATTTTCCACTTCGATCAGTTGAGCAACTGCCCGGCGATCCGCAGGCATGAACAACGTGGTTCGAAAACGGATGCTGTCGGCCGTTTGCGTGCGGACAACGCAATGGGGATACCAGGTGTAGGTGATCTCGTTTTCCGGCGTTTTCCAGGTCGCCAGTAACCGGTCATTCAAAAACAATTCGCAGGAGATCAGGAGGCCTGGGCTCCATGGAATGTCGGGAATGCCGCAGCAGGCATACGGCGGGAAAGCAATCGCGCTTAGGGCGGAGACGGACTTCGCGGCCTGCGCATAGCCCCAGTCGTTCATTGCAATCGGCAGATTGAAAAGGTCTGTGTAGATGTGAGACATGGGAACGCTGGCCAGATCGTCCAACGTGGGAATGCCGGGTAAGTGGGACGGAGACGAAGTTGCCGCGCTCAAACGCATTTTGCCGGTTAGAGCCATTGCGGCGGCGGTTCCCAGTTTCAAGAAATCTCTGCGCCCAACCGGCATCGATCACCCTCCATCACATTCTGAACTTTGTATTTATGGAAACGACTGACGTGTATTTTTATATCATTTTAAGATTGTCAATAGTTTTGTTATTCGCCATATCGATGTTTTTTTTGCTCTTTCTAAGCTCAATAGAACTTTTAATGTGACGCTACCGGCTAATGCTTTCCTACGTTGCATTTCTCGCCCCACACTGCAAAGCTCATACGATCAGGAGTGACTTTGAAAACGATACGATGCAATATTCCCAACTCGCTGTATGAGGCGCTTGACAAACGAATCTCAATGGATCAGGTCAGCTTCGACCACATCGTCACGGATGCCTTATCGCGGTATCTTGGCAAGCCGCTCCACACGCTCTTTCAAGTTTCCACATCTGCAGCCCTTGTGGAAGGACTGTACCAGGGCGCTGTTCAGGTTTCGCGGCTCCTGAGGCACGGCGACTTCGGCCTGGGAACGTTTGTGGATCTCGAGGGAGAGATGGTCGTGCTGGACGCTGTTTGCTACCAGATATCCCCGGACGGAGCGATTCGAGTCGTCGAAGATGACAGGTTGATTCCATATGCCGTTGTGACTCGTTTTACCCCGGAAACGAGTATCGAGTGCCCGGAGCTTGCATCCCTCGATGACCTTATTACGGCGTGCGATGATCTCCGTAAATCAGAGAATGTCTTCTACGCATTTCGCGTTGACGGCACCTTTCCATCTGTAAAGACCAGAGTGATGAAGGCAGTGCACGAGGGAGTCGGTCTCAAGGCGGCCGCAAGCGCACAAGAAGAGTTTGTTTTCGAGGAGACCGAAGGGACGCTCGTTGGTCTCTGGTCGCCTGCATATGCAAAATCGTTCAGCGTTCCCGGCTACCATTTCCACTTTATTTCGAAGGACCGTCAGCAAGGTGGGCATGTGCTTGCGTGTCGCGCAAAAGAAATCATGATCCATGGCTGCACGATCAGCGAATTACACGTTTCCTTGCCCGAAACAGAGGAATTCCTGCGGGCCGATCTATCGAAAGATCCGAACGAAGATCTGATGAGTGCAGAACAGGGCCATTCGGCGTAATGAGAGGGCATGCGGAATCAGCAGAAATACAGAAGGCGAATGGGAAGATCGTAGAAATAGCTTTCAGTTTGCAGTGAATGGCACGGGGAGGAGCTAAGCTGTTGGAGAATTGGCTCCTCAGGTAGGACTCGAACCTACAACCCTTCGGTTAACAGCCGAATGCTCTGCCATTGAGCTACTCAGGAATGCTGTGTGGAGTGCGTTTTGGGAACGCTCTGCGCTAAAGCATTTATAGCAAAGACAGATACTCCGGTCAATCAACCGCTGAATCTAAGGGACTTTTGGCCACGCCAACGAAAGTCACTGCATCTGCTACTTCTTCCCTCCTGTTCGCCGATTGCTATCGGTATGCTCTCGATTATCACCGGTTTTGAAGGAACAGGTGCACAAAATTCTTCACAGTCGTTTTGGCCCTGAAATCGCCACTTCGTGCCCAAACTCAGGCGCTCGACCCGAAGCCGACGCCGATGAGCGATCAACACGCGCCGCGTCTGACACGTTGGTTCAGTGGCTATCGAAGAGGCTCACTTGCTGGACAACTGGCCACGAGGCCAAAATTCGTTCGGCTTCCTCGCGTTCGAGCAAAAAAGGGCGTCCTCGGAGAGGATGTTGGCTCGATTGGAGTAGCGGCCCATAGTTCCGCATTCCATGGCAAGGTCGCCTCGCTCCCGGCTTACCGATGGCATAGGATTGAGGTCATAGGCCGGTGAAAGCATCCAGTCTTGCTCGGGCGCAATCAGGCCGTGATTTCTTGGGTGATCGTCCGTGTTTGAGATCAACGCATTGAAGGCTATGCGCCGGAACAACTCACGGGCCACCATACGACTATCACATCCTGATCCCCGCCTATTTGCGTTTTCTGCAGCCCGTGATCGCACGCTTCTTCATGGCGGCGCTGGTTTGGAGAGAGCTTCCTGCGGCAACTATGCTACGCGTTGGGGCGTTTACGTTGTTGGTCTTGGGGCTAAAGGGTCCCGTGTTGAAGCCATTCATCAACATTCACTTTGCGAATACCAGTGTGATGACAGCCTTCCTCGGTTAGGACCAGTTCTCTTTCGAATCCATCGCGCTTGGCTCTCTGACTGCCCTCACCTGGGTAGCCGCGAGCAAGGTCGAGCGAAGGGCGTCAGATGAAGGCTGAAACCTATGTCAACAAGAAAAAAGCTTCCGCTACATGGACTGCGGAAGCGTGCAGATAACTCGTAAGCAGGTTATCCGGGATCTCCGCGAAGCGTATGCCCTACTCGCGTGCTGGTTAGTCTGCGCCAAGTTCGTCACAGATCATTCGTGCTTCCGGAAAAGTGGCACTCCAATATCCTCATGGAGTCGCTTCATCTGAAGGCTGATGGCCGAAGGTGTACGTCCGAGGCGTTCCGAGGCACGACCAAAGCCGCCCAGGTCTTGGGTGATAAACAAGGGTCAGAGGCTGTCTAGGCGAAGATTGTTAAGCACCATAGTTAAGTTGGTTTCACCTATCACATTGAGATTTGTTGCTTTTCGCCATTTGTGTGACCCCTTATGCTGAATAGTAGCCCACAAGGTGTGGCGGAGCACGCTTACACGCCCACGAAGTACGGCTACAAGCAGATCAAGCGCATAGGCCTGATCGCCTACACCAACGACAAGCCTGACGATTAATGGAACACGCTGGGCTACGGCTGGTACGCCGGACTATAGATTCAGACCTGATCGGAGATCACGATTTTGCAATCAGCAAAGAAGACGTCGTTACTTACAGCAGTTTTCAGGTGTCTCAGGCTGCGACGCTTACTTATGCAACGCGGTCAATCACGTCTTTTGCTCTGCCTGATGCTCCTTGTACCAACATTCGCGTTACCTGCACAGAAGGCGCCGGATGACAATACGGCAACAAAACGATTCAGCTTCGCCGACCTTCAGCACCTGCAATCGGTCGGCGATGTGCAGATGAGTCCAGATGGTCACGCAATCGTGTATAGCGTGTATACCATCGACATACAACATGACAGCTACGATCGAACATTCTGGATCGTTCGGTTGTCCGGTGCGCGAGCAGTTCCGGTGTTGTTACCGCACATAAGTGGGCCCACATGGTCCCCGGATGGCCGAACACTGGCCGTCGTCAATTACAACTCAGGCAAGAGCACCGTGCAATTGCTTCGCGGTGACACGCTTGAAGTCGTTCGGACTTTTGCGGTGCCTTCCTGGCCGGGAACCCTGGTATGGTCTCCGGATGGCAAGTCGTTGGCGTTCACTCTTTTCGTTCCGGAAAAGGATGCTCCGTCATTTCTGCAGCAGGCAGTGGATACCGCCGAAAGCGATCTCGAGAAGCCTGCAGGCGCGCAATGGGCAGCGCCTGTGCAGATCACTCAATCTGCGGACTACCGCGAGGATGGGGGTATCTGGCTGCAGAGCGGGAGCGGGCACCGCCACCTTTTTGTGCTCTCGACAGTAGACGGTGTCGTGCGCCAAGTGGGAAGTGAACCCTTTGATGATAGCGACCCTGCATGGATGCCGGACAGCAAAACATTACTCTTCACTTCGGACAGGCGGCCAGGACACCAGCACATGTACCCGGTACCCGCGATTTACATGACAGACATGTCGGGCCACGCCACGAGACTAACCCACGGGAACGACAGCTTCAACGGACCAAAACCCAGTCCGGATGGCAAGTGGATCGCATACATTAGAACTCCGAGTCGGCAAGCTAGTTACACGCGTAGCGACCTCTATGTCATGTATACGAACGGGACTGAACCACGCCAGCTTGCGGCCCATCTAGATAGAGACCTCTCAGCCGTATCATGGGCAGCCGATGCGCAGGGTGTTTATGCTAAGTTTGCTAATCACGGAATTTCTTATGTTGGACTCTTTGATCTGGAGGGCCACTGCAAGACGCTTGCCTCAGGAATAGGTGGTAGATTCTCAATCTCCCGAACCGGTACGATCGCGTATTCCGGTGAGAGCGCAGACGGTCCGAATGAACTGATGCTGCAGGACCACGGCAAAGCACCGGAAACGCTCACGTCGTTGAACCAATTTTTGAGACAGCGGCAGCTTGGCAGACTAGTCCATCTCGAAGCGCGGTCCAGTGCGGACGGCACCCCGGTGGAGGGGTGGGCGCTGCTGCCGCCCGGAAGCACAGGGGAGAAAAAACTCCCGATGATCTTGGCATTGCACGGAGGACCATTTGGAGATGATGGTCCATATTGGTCAAGCGAATACCAGCTCTTTGCTGCGTCAGGTTATGTAGTTGTTTATGGGAATTACCGCGGATCGATCTCTTATGGCTCAGCCTTCTCGGAACCCGCGAACCATGATTTTCCTGGGGCGGCTTATGACGACGCAATGAGCCTTGTCGACGAGGCTATTCGCCAGGGTTTTGTCGATCCCAACCGGCTCTTTGTGACTGGCAGTTCTGCAGGAGGGGAACTCACGGCGTGGATAACGGGAAAGACAAGTCGCTTCCGGGCCGCCGCCGCGGAAAAGCCCGTCATCAATGAAGTGAGTGAGTCTCTCACATCAGATCAGTACCTTGGGGCTTCTTTGATTTACGGAGGTGATCCCTGGACGCGCGAGAAAGACCTGTGGGCGCATTCGCCGCTTTCACTGGTAGGCTCGGTGACGACACCAACTCTGTTTATCGTGGGTGAGCAGGACTTCCGAACGCCGATGGAACAGACACTCCAAATGTACGATGCTCTTCAGCTAAGAGGCATACCTACGGCGCTGCTAAGAGCACCGGGCACAGGCCATGGGAGTTTGGGCACACGATCATCGCAGAGCACTGCGATCATCGCGGCAACACTTGCGTGGTTTCACAAGTACGACTCGCTGCAAAACGCACATTGATTCGTCTTTCTACAGTTTCGGCGCGCGCGGACCTAGACAGTCGGGACCATAGGCAAATGGAGATAAGCCCACACGTAGGTTGTCAATTGCCTTAGCGGAAGGGTACGGCTTATAGGTACATCAAGGTCGATGAGAGCCTAGGCCCGAGGCCGCAACGAAGATCCGCCAGAAGCCCGCCATGATGATCGAGGGCATGCGTGACAAAGTGTTGCTCCCGAAGCTAATCCGTAACGCGTAACTTGTTGATACTAGGCGTAGCGGATGGCTACCTGAGCGCCCTAAAACCCCCTTGGCAACGGTTATTGGACCCTTAACGGACCCATGACCTTTGCCCTCTAAACCTTTGCCCTGTCTCTCAGTTTTTTGAAGATTTGGGCCATTTTTGCGCCAAATGTCGCCCGCGACCTCTGTCGCGGGAAGGCAGAGGTCGCGGGTCCAAATCAATTTGAGTATGGCCCGGGCCTCTGGTGGTACCTTGTGTACGCACTAGTACGCAAGGAGTTGCTATGGAAGCCGTGAAGGTTGGAATGAGAGAGTTCCGCGACAAGCTCGCCACGTACCTCCTGGAATCGGAATCCCCTGTGCGATCACCCGTCACGGCGATACGGTGGGCTACTTCATCCCTGCTCGCCGCAAACGCAGCGATGCGGATAAGGAAGCGCTGCGCGAGGCCGCGACCCGTTGGCAGGAAGTCTTGGATGCCGAGGGGATCTCCGAGGACGAAGCAGTCGCCGGTTTCAAACAGTGGCGGAGCAGGCAGAAGCGATGACAGACCAGAAGCGCCTTGTGCTCGATGCGAATATCCTCCGGGCCGTCTTCGGGGTTCGTGTGCGTAGCCTTCTCGAAACCTACGAAGACACCGTATCGTTCTACGCCCCGGACATCTGTTTTGCCGATGCACGCAAGTACATCCCTTCCATCTCCGAGAAACGCCGCATCGACCCTGAGCCCGGAATACTGGTGCTCGATCAGCTGCCACGCTTGATCGAGGTTGTAGACAGGACTCTCTATGAAGAATTTGAGGTTTCCGCTCGCGAACGCATGATCTCCCGTGATGAAAATGACTGGCCGATTGTCGCGACATCGCTTTTGTTGAAGTGTCCCGTATGGACACAAGATCGCGATTTCTTTGGAAGTGGCATCTCCACCTGGACTACCGAGACGGTCGACTTATATCTGCGAGCGTGAGCTGAATTCTTACACAAAGTAGTTGAATTCCGCGTTCTCGCGGAGACCTCAACCTCATCTAAATTTTCTATCCAGTTCTTGGGAGACTCTTCACAAGTTCTGCGACGTTGCTCTGATTGATAAATCTCAAAGACATGAGGTGATGGTCGACGAAGCAGCGGAGTTTTGCCAGTCAGCCTGTGTTTGAGAGATACGGTCGGAAGAGCCGTCGGGGGTTGTTTCTGGACCAGATGGAGACGATCGTCCCATGGTCTGCGCTGAAGGCGCTGGTGCGTCCGCACTATGTGAAGGCCGTCGACGGCCGGCAGCCTGTAGGGCTTTCGATCATGCTGCGGATGTACTTCGTACAGCAGTGGTTCAACCTCTCGGACCCCGGCATGGAGGAGCTGCTGTATGAGCCTCCAATCATCCGCCGTTTCGTCGGCGTCGATCTTGGCATCGCTCCGGCACGGGACGAGACGACGGTGCTGCGCTTCCGTCACATGCTGGAGCGGCACGACCTCTGAGGCATAATGCTGGACGCGGTGAACGTGCATTTGGAGGCCAAAGGCATCCGCATCCAGACCGGCACGATCGTGGATGCGACCATCCTCCACGCGCCTTCTTCGACCAAGAACGAGACGCAGCAGCGCGACCCGCAGATATAGCAGACGAAGAAGGCAACCAGTGGGTACTTCGGGCTAAAGGCGCACGTCGGCGTGGACGCCAGGCCTGGCCACGTTCACTCGCTGGCGACCACCTCGGCCAACGTGGCCGACTCGACCGTGCTGCCGGACCCGCTGCACGGCGAGGAGCGCAAGGTGTGGGGCGACGGCGGCCATCAAGGGGAGACCGGAGCGAACAAGAAGGCTGCTCCCAAGGCCCAGGACATGACCTGCCGCAGAACCAGGTTCAAACACTATGTGGACGAGATACAAAAGAAGAAGAACCGCAGTAATAGGCGCATGCGAGCCAAGGTAGAGCACCCGTTCCGCATCCCCGGCCTCTGCCCGTGCTCCGGCGCGCACGCAGATCCTTGTCTCCTCCAGCCAACACCCCCCGGATGATGCAACTTTCCCAGCCTCCATATCAGACATCGGCGAACCACCTGCGCCGCTCCATCCGGCCTTCCGGAAAACGAATCCTGCCCAACTCAGTCCCTGCCTGATCCCTCTGCACCCCCTCACACCGATTCAAAGTACATAGCCCTCCATCAGGACGGCTTCCTTCTAGTCCAATCGGGAGACCCCCCGGCTCTGCCGGGGAGGCAGCTAAACTTTGAGAATTCCGGGACTGTTCCCCCGCTGTTGCATTTGATTTGCGGAAGCTTGTTGTGTAGCGAATCTCGTGCTGTTGCACTTGCTTTTGTTTTTCACCGGTTGCGATCAGGCCCCTTTGAGGGGCCAGCAACCGTAAAGCCTCCGGCTCTGCCGGAGGATACTTACTCGCTGTATCAGAAGCGCCCCGCTAACTCGATGCTGCTGCCCACTGCTGCGCTACGGGGCGCTGCAGATACAGCACTAAGACTTGTGAGGACTGACCCGCATCGCGTATCACGCAGATCGGTCACTCCGACGTACCTTGTAGCCTCGCTGAGTTCACAAAACTCTTTCCTTCTCCGGGATAGCCAAATCATTGATGCTGGCTTCCCGCCGTTGCATCAGGCCGGACGGCGCAAACTCCCAAAGCTCGTTGCCGTAGGAACGGAACCACTGACCGCTACTGTCATGCCATTCGTATTGAAACTTCACCGCCATGCGGTTGTTTCGAAAACCCCACAGCTCTTTCTTCAGTTTATAAGCCAGCTCACGGTCCCATTTCCGTTTCAAAAACTCCAGGACGGCTGCACGGCCGGTGAGAAACTCCGTCCGATTGCGCCATTGCGTGTCCTCGGTATAGGCTGCCGCGACACGTTCGGGGTCGCGGGTGTTCCAGAGATCCTCCGCGATCTGAACTTTCTGAGTGGCGAGTTCCGGGTCGGTGAAGGGTGGTGCGATCACTATGCTCATAAGAGATGTCCTTTGGAATTAGGGCGAAGGAAGATAGGGTCATCCACGTGGAGAACGCCGGGGCTTACTACAGCGCAGTCGAGTGCTAGTTTGCCTTCAGCTTTCCGTACGATCTTGCGCAGGACTTCGAGGTCTTGTTTAAGGGTGTCAGGGTCGAAGGTTGTCATCACGCATCGCAAACGCAACTGCGCCACGTCGATGACCACGGCTCGGGACAGGAGACT
Organism: Acidobacteriaceae bacterium; assembly: GCA_965276585.1. Taxonomy (GTDB): domain Bacteria; phylum Acidobacteriota; class Terriglobia; order Terriglobales; family Acidobacteriaceae; genus JAKAAZ01. The sequence continues at coordinate 319,441 of CBDIAZ010000003.1, forward strand.
TGCGCCGGGCCAACTCCTCTCGGTCTGGCCCAATACACCGCCAATCACGATGTTTGGGCGCAGCCTTCGGAGATCCAAGTCCAACTCCCGAATGGCTCCATCCGTCGCCACAAGCAATGGGAGTACATCGAAGCGCTCGGTCCGGGTACGAGCATCTACCAGACGGACCGGCTCACCAGCAGCTCTCTGCGTCAACGCAAGGGCTACCGAACTGTTCCATACGTGGTCTTCGATCAAGGTCGTACCATCCTCTGAAACAGAGGCTTGCAGGCCGAGGAGTCCGGGGTGCGTTCGGGCAGTGATGATTCGATCTAGCGCTTCGGACACCACGATAATGTTCCGGTCGCCCTTGATCCCGGTCCGATCCATCGTGGCTTCAGGAACCCGTTCACCACGCATGCTCTTTACTGGATAGCGCCACAGCTCTTGTACATACATCCAAGCACCTCCCAGGTCCGCGTCTGTTTGTGAACCCGGTACTACGAGTCAGCTAGGCGATTTCTGTATAGGAAACCTTTGGGAAGTCGATATCCACATCGGTAGCGACGTTGAAGTAGTTGGTGAACACATTCAGCGCAACGTGTGCGATGATCTCGGCAATCTCCCCTTCGGAGAAGCCGGCGCTCCGCGCAGTCGCGAGGTCCGCTTCGCTGATCTCGCCCTTGGTATCGAGTACGCGCTTGGCGAAGGCCAGTGCCGCCGTTGTCTTCGGACTGGTGCCATTTCCCTCACGGCTGGCGACGATCTCGTCGTGGTTCAGGCCGACCATCTTGCCAATTGCGGTATGTGCCGACAGGCAGTAGTTGCAATGATTTTCCTGAGCCGTCAGCAGGGCCAGCTCTTCACGGGTTTTCGCATCCAACAAACCACTGGCGAGCGCACCGCTAAAGCCTAGGTACGCTTCGAGAACAACGGGCGAGGCGGCCATGACACGAGTCATGTTCGGCACAATGCCAAGCTTACTTTTCACGACATCGAGCAGTTCTTTTTCTCTGCCCGTGGCATTCGAGGGGTTAACAGGGTGCAAACGCGACATGGTGGTTCTCCTTGTACAAGGTGCCCGCCGGGCCACCTTGTATTCTGCTGCATCAGCGTCTGGAAAAGACCGTTCTGCAGCCTTAAAATAACGTAGGGCCTGGCAAGCACAAAGAAAAGTTCCAAATACTGAATGGATCGGTGAGTATTTGTTGCGAGAATCTCCTGCTACCTCCCGCTCAGTACGACCTACTTACGTGAACTGAATGAGCAAGCGTCAATAGTTTTACCTGAGACGAAGATGGGAGAAGATGTACCGTGACCGAACATGTTCAAGGCATCTGGACAGGCCACTCAACTCTGGCTCCGTCGCCTCGATCTGGAAGCCAGAACTAGCGCTGCACTCTCCACTATTTCTCGTTACCATAGGACTATGAACGTTCAACGGAAGCGCGCGTTAGTTACGGGAGGGGCCGGACTGATAGGTTCACACATTGTCGATCTTCTTCTACAAGAGGGTTGGCAGGTCCGTATTCTGGATAACCTCGAGTCACAGACGCATAAGAATGGGAAACCGTCGTGGATACATCCTGAAGCCGAATTTCTACACGGGAATGTGCAGGACTACGAGACGATGCTATCTGCGTTGACCGACATCGACGTCGTGTTTCACGAGGCGGCTTATGGCGGCTATATGCCGGAGATGGCGAAGTACGTTCTGGTAAATAGCTTTGGCACCGCCCAGATGCTCGAGATCATCCGGGACCGCAAGCTTCCGATTCGGAAGGTGATTGTTGCGAGCTCGCAGGCCGTATACAGCGAGGGCGCGGCGCAGTGCGAAGTTCACGGGCACGTTGTGCCATTACTTCGCCCAGCAGAGCAATTACGGGGAGGGGACTTTCAAGTGCATTGCCCACACTGCGGCAGAGCGACCACTTCGATTCCGACTCCGGAAGGAACGCCTGGCGGCGGCGAGACTGTCTATGCGCTGACCAAGGTCGATCAGGAACGGCTCGTACTGCTCTGGGGCAAACAAACGGGCATTCCTACCGTCGCGCTTCGCTATTCCTGCACCTACGGTCCGAGACAGTCGCTGTTTAACCCTTACACCGGTGTCATCGCAATTTTCTGCACACGGCTTTTGAATGGGCAGCCGCCGATCCTGTACGAAGATGGCGGGCAGACGCGCGATCTGTGTTTCGTCGAAGACATCGCACAAGCCAATCTTCTCGCCGCGACGACTGACAAACTCGACGGCCTTCCCGTAAACGTCGGAAGCGGAAGGGCGACCAGCGTACGCGATCTGGCAGGCATCATTGCCGAGCAGCTTGGGGTAGCGATTGATCCTATCGCGCGCGGAGAGTTTCGACCTGGGGAGATTCGGTCTCTCATCTCAGACATCTCGCGCATCGGAACAATTGGATACGAACCCCGCGTCCCACTGGAAGAAGGCATTGCACGCTATATTGCGTGGATAAAAACGCAGGGAGCCGTCGAGGATTACTTCGCCAAAGCTGAGATAGGGCTGCGGGAAAAGGGTATCGTCCAAAATATTGCGAAGACCTCAGGGGCGGCGTGAGAGGCCAATCCGAAAGACCACGCCGAGGATACGAGTGGCCGCTTTGAAGGAAGCGGTGAGATCTCCGGACACCTTACTGACTCCGGCAATCCGGCAGCGATAGTCGACCGGGATCTCGAGGATGCGGAGTTTGTGCTGAGCTGCACGGATCTGCATCTCGAGGTTCCATCCGTAGGTCATCTCCGACATCGACAGTTGTTCGAAGCTGGATCGTCGAATGGCGCGGAAGGCTCCCATGTCCGTGTAACGAATGCCTTGCAGAATACGGACGAGGAAACCAACGAGATAGGCCGCAAAGATTTGACTTCCCAGCATCGAGCCCTGTTGCGCATGGCCGCGCAGGCGGGAGCCCAAGACAAAATCCGCCCTGGCTTCTTCGATAGGAGCGACGATACGCGGAAGATCGTCGACATTGTCGCTGCCATCTCCGTCGAGATAAACAAGGATACTGCTCGTGGGGAGCGCCGCTTCCGACCCGGCTCTGCATGCCGATCCATATCCTCGCGGGGCGTATACCACCCTTGCGCCGGCATCTCGAGCAACCTCGTCCGTGCCATCGGTCGACCCGTTATCCACCACGATGCACTCAGCGATCAGCGACCACGGCATCGACGCAACTACATGCCCGATCGACTCTCGCTCATTCAACGCGGGGATAATTACCGAGATCTTCGAAGAGTTCATGCGAGCCGTTGCCTCGGAGCAATGAATCGTCCGTATCCAACCCGAACCATCAACTCCAGAATACCGGCGAGCAATACTACCGCGTAGAGGATGCAGTTCAGCCGATATTGCGACTCTGTGGTCCCTGCGCCAAGAGAAGTGGCTGAGAGGTAGAAGAACCCAAGCGCATACGTAAAGATCGGGAGGTTGGGAAGCAGCACCCCAAACGGGATCAGCCACGCCAGGTACCAAGGATAATGCGGAGAGAAGTCGAGCATCATCGCGAACGCAAGAAACAGCGCGCCTGGAAGGAAGGCGGCGCTCTCCGGCAGTCGGAAGGCTCGTGGCCAGAACCGGCCTCGCTGATGTGTGGATTCCGAGTTGCCCGTCTCCCAGCTCCAGAAGGCCAGAACCGCGAATGCGACGGCCGATATGAGTAGATAGAGAAGGACAGAGACGTGGTGGAGTCCGGGGAGATGCCGGATCAGTTCCAACAGAAAATACCGCGAGCCTGTCTCAATCCCTTCTTCCTGAACATAACCGCCCAGAAACCCGAAGACCAGCCGTCCCACGCTCGCATAACAGGCGTAGGAAAAGACGGTGATGCCGACGATCGTCAAAGGCATCCTGAGGTCTTTCCGCTGCCATAGCGCAGGCACGAGCACTAGAGGGTAAAACTTGATCAGGATCGCAGCCCCAAGAAAGATACCCGTCTTGATCGGCTGCCGCCGAAGGCGGGCAAGCAGGGCTAGCGTAATGAAGGCCATGGCAGCCGAGTCCAGATGCCCGGAACTGCCGATCTCCCAGATCAACAGCGGGCACCATGCGTAGAGCAATATCTCTTCTCTCCGCCTCCCCAGAGCGTGCAGCAGTTCCATGACCGCATAGACGGTGAGGCCTTCAAAGAGAATCATCGCCAGCTTCATGAAGGTCACCGAAGCATTGATCCAGGTGATGCCATAGAAGAGAAACTGAGCGACGGGAGGATAAATGGTATGGGCGTAGTCGCGACGATTGATGTGATCGAAGAGATCCCGATTTGGTCCACGCAGGAAGGTGAGCGCAGGATCGCCCGGGACATAGCGATACGGAGAGATATGGGCATGCTGTACCACGCCATCCCAGGCGTATCGGTAGATATCGGAGGACATGAACGGCTCCGGCAACAACGTGACGAGCCGGAACGCGATTCCGAAGCCAATGATCAAAGGCAAAGTGAAGCGATTCGCAGGGAGGGTGAGGATGGCTGCCACCGCAAGCGCATACAAGATCACAGACCAGCCCGCGACGCCGGAGAATCCGATCGTGAAGTGATGAAACTCCACAATGAGTTGCTTTGTAAAAGCGAGTAACCCAAATCCCAGCAGCGCCAGAATCGCATTCGTAATCCAGGGACGGTCATGCAGAAGCTTGCTCCACTTCATGCTGAGCCGTCCAATTCCTTGAGAAACCTCCGGCTGTGCTGTGCGGCATAACCCGGTAAAGAGGTAAAGTCAGGCTGGAGGCCGTCGATCAGTTCAGAACGAAGGACCGACAGGGTAACTGCATCATCCACGTCATACCAAAGTGGCAAGGTTACGAGCTCGACACCGATCCTCTGAATCGCTGCAATGGTCTCGGACAAGACGAAAGCAGTACTCCAAGTGATGTTCTCAAACAGTGCGGCGTGTGCCTGTTTCATACCGATCAGATAATATCCACCATCATGAGAGGGGCCAAGTACGATGCGGTCACCTGGCCGCCGTAAAGCATCGACAGCCATCGCGAAGGCCCCCCTTGGCACCGTGGGGGAATCAGAATCAATGAGGCAAACAGATGCAAAACCGCATTTGAATAGGTCTTGTGCCGTTGTCAAAAGCCTTTCTCCGAAACCGTCTCCACGTTGCGGTATCAGCCGATATCCTGCGGGCAGCAATCCATCGAAAAGATGCTCATCTCCTATCGGTGTGTACGAGATCACACCAGCGCAGGCTATCTCCTCAGTAAGACCGGCGATATTCATTGTTGTGTCTCGGAGAAAGCATGTGTTAATTGCAGCAGCTTGATGAGGAGTGAGTGGCGGGGACAGTCGAGTCTTTACTTTGCCGGGCCGGGGCGCCTTCGCCATGATTGCCAATGCGCAGATTGATCTGAAAGACGGATCAGCATGCTTCGGATCTAGAATTGGGTATGCCACTAAGCAACGCTCCGTGAACCAGTGACAGCGATGCCATGCGCATGCATTTCTAATGCTTTAAAATCTGTGAGTGCGTCACCACTCTTGTCGCAGACAGCGCATTGGTAGTCTCCGTACATCTGGATCGAAACCTTGCTCCATGGCTGAGATCGAACAAGGTCTTCGAACTCCCGGGAAGAGAGTATCTTCGCATTCTTCGGAAACGTCTCGCGGTGGGTGGAGTGTATGAAGCGTGTAACCAATCGCATGGCGGAGAGCGGGAGCTGGGTCTTGAGATTAGCTGTTGGCTCCACCAGGAAGAGACGCCCCCCTGGCTTCAGTACCTGGAAGATCTCAGCCATGACAGTACTGCGATTGCCAACTACAAGCAGGAGACGGGAACTGATGACCGCATCGACTGCTTCTACGCAAGCGGAGATACATTCAACATCCCCATGCTTAAATCGACAGTTGGCCAATTCATCCGAAGAAGCTCGCGACTGCGCCCAGGCGAGCAGACGCGAAGAACGGTCAATCCCCAACACACGCAAGGCAGGGTATCGCTGTGCTAACCGGCGAGCATAGAATCCGGGACCGCATCCGACCTCTAGGACAGACATACCTTCCGAAGGATTCCCATCGGGAAAGAGAGCCTGCGCAATCTCTTCCGTGTGGTCGCGGAACAAGTGCTCACGGCAAAACGCATACAGCCAGGCACAGTCCTCGAAGAGATGCCTTGTGTCCGTCTCGCGCTCCGTTCTCGTCAGGCTACATGCATCATCATCCATACTCTGTTTTATTTCTCCTGAAAGTGTGTTTTGCTATTTCTTTACAGACCGGCATACCAATCGTAGCCAAGCTTGGTCCAGTAGTCGTCCGGCTTGCTATTGGTATAGTTGATAAGTCCGATGCGCTTGATCTGCTTGTACCCGTACTTCGTAGGCATATGCAGTCTCAGCGGAGCGCCGTGGTATTGAGTCAATGGTGCACCCATCATCTCGGTTACAAGAAGCGTTTGGGGATGGCGGCAGACATGGAGATCGTAGCCGGTGTAATAGTCTCCCTCGGGCGTCTCCATGTATACATATCGCGGTTCCTTGCCGTTAATGAGGCCCGGTGGATAAGCCTCGATAAAATCCACCATACGCACACCAGCCCAGTGGACGATCTGGCTCCAGCCCTCGATGCACTTGAACTGGGTCACCAGTTCATGTCGAGGCAATTTGAGGATGTCTTCCATAGTAAGAAGCAGCCCCGGTGTACCCACTGGAAGTGTCGAACGGCTCTCACCGGCCTCTTCCTTGCCGCGAGGCATTCTTTTGGTGCGGTTCTGCTGTTGTTTTGCCTGTTCAAGCATCGAAGCGGGAGCCATCTTTTCGGCGGTCTTCGCTGAAGGCGGCGGCGTCTTCGTGTCGTGACCCTGATCCTCCATGGTCTTCTCGTCAACATAGAGGTACTTCCAGGCGGTCACATCCTGGCTGTACCGTGGGTCAGAGGCGGACGCAGTGGAACCGACCAATTGAAGCCTATAACTTGCTGGATCGAGCATTTGTTTGAGGCCGTAGACACCATTAACCCTGAGGTCTTGCGCTTTAGAGAGGGGGTAGGTTGGTGCCAGACCCCGATCGTCAAAGACTGCGCGTGAAATCGCCGCATTCGCATCGAAAGCCTTTCGGTAGCCAGCCGGCTGCATCTCCTTCGCAGGCAGATGGTCAAGCCAGTGGTAAAGCCCATATCCGGCGGCCGCAGCTGCGGTTGCCACCACGAAAGACCGCCGTGTGTGTCGCCGCGAATCGGAAAGAACTGCGACATTCCCCTCATCGACAGTAGGTCCTGACCGTTCGCGAGGCCGCTCCTCGATCATCGGCTTTGGTTCAACTTGTTGTTCCGAGGGAGCAATCGGAACTGCTTCGGCTTCAGGCACGATGCCGGTCTCTGAGGCGCCTTCTGCTTGCTCGGCGGGGATGCTTTCTCCGTCCGGCCCTCTTGCAACCTTGGCCGAGTCACCGACGGCCTGCGAAATACCATCCGGCTTCCCCTCAAGCGGGTCATGTGGTTTTGACTCCGCCGTTTCTTGTTCCGGCGATTCGTCAGGATTTGATGGCTTCTTCTGGTTCGGCTCAACTATCACCAGGACCTCCTCTCCGCCTCGAGGGACACGTCTTCTTCCTTCTTGATCTCCCGACCGCTTACCATGCTTCGAAAGTTATTCCATCCGGCGAGGACCACCTGCACTACATGAATCACGAAGAAGCCGACAAAGCCCATCGTGATCCAGAAGTGTTCCCATCGCGCCATCTCGTAACCGCCGAGGATCGTAGTCAACAAGTGCAGCTGAGTCGGCTTATAGATGGCAAGGCCAGTGACCAGCATGCCGAAACCCATCAGAATGACTGCTGTATAGGCGATGCGCTGTGCTCCGTTGTATTTGGTTTGTGGCGGCAAGCCTTTACGGAGGTGAAGGTCGACCAGCGTGACCTGAATGGCATCCCGTACGCTCTGTTTGTGTGGGATGAGAAACCGCCATTCTCCAGAGATCGCGAGAAAAGTGACATAAGCAATCCCATTGGCTGCGAAGATCCACATGAAAAAGAAATGGTGCCCCAGTCCCTGGGTCACGTGGTACGGTGCATTAATTGCTTTCCAGAACCACTCTGGAAAGAAACGGAAGAGTGTGATCTTTCCTATACCGATACGGTACACCGCGTGCGGATGCCGGTAAGCATTGTCAGAGTCATTCCAATAGATCAGGAGACCGCTCCAGATCATGACGAAAAGTATGGGGAAATTAAGCCAATGCATCCAGCGGATCGCAAGCGGATGCTTTCGATCAAGACGAAGCGGTACGGGTGGAGACGCAGTTTTATTCATCGTAGCCATGTGCTACCTCAGAGTTATGAGTTGAGCTACAGCCGACCGTTAGAGTTACGCCGCACACAAAAGTTATATCTGGATGATGGTCTGAGCTAGCGTTTGCGTTCCTGGTTTCGACGCTGCGGATGACGCAAGACCGTATGCGATGCTCATGACTCTGGCCCTCATCCGGGATGCTTAGCCATGAACTGGAGGATCAGGTCCGCAATCTCGTCCGTCTTTTCGTCCAGCGCGAAATGCCCAGCGTCGAGCAGGTGGATTTCCGCATTCGGTAGATCCTGTTTGAAGGCTTCCGCGCCCGGCGCAATGAAGGAGGGGTCGTTCTCGCCCCAGACCACGAGGGTCGGAGGCTGGTAGTCACGGAGCCAGGCCTGCCATTTTGGGTAGGACGCGGCATTGGTCCGGTAGTCGTAGAGCAGGTCCGCTTGAATCTCGCGCTGACCGGTCCGCGAAAGATCAGCATACTCGCTGATCCAGGTATCCGGATCGTAGCGATCCGGATGGGAGGTGCCGGCGAGGTGTCGCTCCTTGGTGGCCTCGAACGAAAGAAAGGCGTTCAGCACCTCAGGATGAGCCTTTGGATCCGCCCAGTATTCCGCGATCTTGGTCCATTTGGCTCCAAGGCCCGCTTTCGAGATGTTGCCGTTTTGAATGATGAGCGCATGCAGTTGATCGGGGTGCGCCAAAACGATGCGAAAGCCGATCGGTGCGCCGTAATCGTGAAGGTACATGGTGTAATGCGTGATCTTCAGCTTCTCAAGAAAATCACTCATCGTCTGGGCAAGATGATCGAACGTGTAAGTGTAGGCGGTCGGCGAGGGCGCATCGCTCAAACCGAATCCGGGATAATCCGGAGCGATCAAATGATATTTTGTCGCGAGCAAGGGAATGAGCGTGTCAAATTCACGCGAAGACGACGGGAAGCCATGCAAGAGCACAATGGTTGGAGCGTTCTCAGGGCCGGCCTCTCGGTAGAAAATCCCGACGCCGTCGACCAGCACGCGATGATAGACCGTCGTAGCGTTAGTCGAAGGGAGTGGCGCGGCTTGTGCCGTGCCTGCAAAAAGGGCGGTGGCAAGAACGTAATTTGCTATGCGGTTCACTACGATGTTCCTCCTGCGAACACTTCTTACCGGAAGCATCCAGTAAGGGACGCGTGGTGCGTCATGAAGATGCAATGGCAGCGCTAGGGGCGTCTAACTTGTTCGAGCGCCAAGGTATCGATGTATTGACGATGGCGTTCGATTTTCCCGTCCTGGATCCCATACATGCGCGTATGCAAGATCGGCGCGTTTGTGCGTTGCACGGTGTACGCAAGCGAAGCGGCCCAATGACACCACCGTCGAGCCATCGACAAGAAATTCCGAAGGAGCTGGTAAGAAGCTCTCCCACTCCTGCATGAGTGGAACGAACACTTTTTTCATAACCTCCTCGGAACCTCTGTCCTGAATGTTGAAATCAACCACTGAGATCCACTCGATGTCGGGAGCCATCAGGCCAACCATCTTCCCGGTGTCACCTGCTGCTATTGCCGCATAGAAATCGCGTACTGTATCGACTGGTGTTGTCATTGCATTCTCCTTTGCCATGACTTCATCTGCCATGGCGCGACGGTAGTCAGCCGCCCTTCCAGGAGCAAGCTCCGGTCAAGCGAGCTTGTTACTCCTGCGTATAGTCTCTTCAGGGTAAGGTCCCATAAGCGAGAAGAATAGTTCTAAATTCTCGTCACATACTTAAGCAAAGTTAAAGTGTTGCGGCTGCTGCGTAGAGGCTGCTGTGTCATGATCGGCTCATTTGAAGTCGCGCATGGGTTAGACATGATTTGCAGAAGCCAGAAGACGACTCGCCGGCAACTGTCAGTTAGCTTTCTCCTGTTCTGGGAAGCCGAGGCGTCTCTGAGCTAAATACCGATGGATATTCGATATGACCATCGAACCCTCACCAACCGCAGATGCAACACGTTTCACAGATTCAGCCCTCACGTCGCCGACTGCGTAGACACCGGGAACACTAGTCGCGTACGGTGTGGCTTCAAATCCCCATCTACCACCGGTGAGAACAAATCCCTTGTCATCGAGCTTGATGGCGCCGTACGCCCAACCAGAGTTTGGCTCCGCGCCAATCATGACGAAGACACTGGAAATCGGTTTTCGTACTGATGCGCCAGTTCTCCGATTCGTCCACGTGACGAACTCAAGAGCCGCCTCGCCTTCGAGCCCGGTGATTTCGGTATCTGTATGGAGAGTGATGTGCGGAGAACGTTCGATTCGGGAAATTAGATAGTGCGACATACTGTTTTCCAAAGAAGCAGCACGAATGATGTGATGCACGTGTCTCGCAACCCCCGAGAGGAAGATTGAGGCTTGTCCAGCAGAATTCCCCCCTCCTACGACGATGATGTCTCGTTCGCGGCATAACAGAGATTCCATCGCAGTCGCGGCATAGTAGAATCCCCTATTTTCGAAATCCTCGTGGTTCTTCACGTTGAGTCGTCTGTACCGAGCCCCGCTCGCGATCACAACAGAGCGTGCGCAAACAGCCAGACCGCCAGCAAGGATCAGCCTATGCAGGCCATCCGCTTGTGCTGTGCTCACAACGTCACGCGAGATGGCGAAGTGAACCCCGAACTTGAGCGCCTGGAGATGGCCGCGGCTCGCCAGTTGCGCCCCCGAAACGCCGGTCGGAAATCCGAGGTAGTTCTCAATTTTCGAGCTGGTACCGGCCTGTCCTCCAGGGGCATTTCCTTCGATGACAATCGTAGATAGGCCCTCAGAAGCTGCGTACACCGCAGCGGCAAGACCTGCAGGGCCTGCTCCGACAACAGCAACGTCATACATCGTATGAGGCTCAGGAACTTCGGTAATGCCTAGTTCGTCAGCGAGATCGCAGATGGCAGGCCGAACCAAGACGCGACCATCTAGCAGCTCAACTTCTGGCATCTTCGTAGCAGCAAGGCCGTTGCCAGGTTCATCGTTTGTTGGCAACTCCTCTATCCGGTGCGGATAGTAGTTGCGAACCAAAAAGCGACGGAGGCTTAGTAAATCCGGATCGCCTTCGCATCCTCGAAGTACGACTCCCGTAGATGGATCGCTGATCATGCCGATGCGACGCCATATGCAAGCTGAAACGATAATGTTCGCGAGATCGCCCTCAGCACGCATCAACGTGCGCAAGTTCATTCGAGAGACTCGCAACAGCCGGCTCGTCGATGCCGTTCGTGCTTCGGCAACGGATCTCTGTGTGTTCAAGACGTTTAGCTCGCCCGTGAATTCCCCCGCACGCAAAGAGCGGAAACGTTTTGAGCCTCCTCCTTTCACTGGAAGTCGGCTCTCAATCTCCCCTGTGAGGACCACAAACATGTCTGTGTCCCGATCGCCATACATATATAGACAAGTGTCTTTCGGGACGGTCTCTTCCTGCCCGTAGGAGCCGAGTCTTTCAAGCATTTCCTCGCTCAATTTGGGAAAGGCTAGATCGCGACGAAACTCAACATCCGAGTCCGGCGAAGAGACAGCGTCAGGCGATACAGTCTGGGCTGCTGAAGCGAGTTTCTCACGCGGTTCGCACATTTCTCGCACCCTCACAAATTGATCGATGCCAAGAGCACCACAAGAAGGAGGAACCTTAAGGTTCAAACACCCTTGTTCTGCCCACCATCGACATCGATGATGGCTCCATGAATCCATCTCGCTTCTTCTGTTGCGAGAAAGGCGACGGCTTCCGCAACGTCGGCTGGTTCGCCGAGACGAGGTATCTTCAAACGCCGGGTCGAATCACGAAGATACTCGGCATAGTCGATGCCCTCCTGTGCGGCAAGCTTCTCCATCATTTTCCTGCGCCGTGAAGTCTGGATCGTGCCCGGCTGGACCAGATTGACATGAATACAGTCCTCAAGTCCCTGCTCGGCAACTGACTTGGATAAAGCGGCAATACCGCCGTTCACAGCCGAGACCAGTGAAAGATGGCGTTCCGGCGTTCGCGCCGTGCCCCCGCCGATCATGACCAGATGGCCTTTTGCAGCCTTCAACATTGGCCAAGTGTTCTTGATGACTCGAAGATTAGCGAAGAGCTTCAACCCGAACCCTGTTGCCCAGTCTTCGTCCGTCAGTTCGAGAAAGCCACCTTGGGGCGCAGCGCCCGCATTGGTGACGAGAATATCTAGTCCGCCCCATAATTGCTCGACATCAATGGCCAGCTTCGCAGCGGCGTCAGGCTCAGTCAGGTCAAGAGCGGCATACCTAACTTCAGAAGTAAACGACCGCAGTTCGTCGCTTGTAGCGGAAAGCTCCTCATCGCTCCGAGCCGTAAGGTACACGCGGGCTCCTTCGACTGCAAATCGGCGTGCGATCGCCGCACCGATCCCCCTTCCGGAGCCTGTCACGAGTACACGTTTGCCGTTGAACCGTTGCATACATCTCCTTCGTATCCGGATGTGGGGCGCTTAGCTGCGCGATGGTGTAACTCACCATCACGCAGCTGACTATTCTCAAGTGTCACTTCGGAATGAAAAGACAAGAGATTCTAGCGGCCGAAAAAGGCCTTGATTTCGTCCGCCACAAGATGCACGTTTTCGTCCAAGACAAAGTGCCCTGCATCCAGCCACACGAGCTTGGCTTCGGGCAGATCACGCAGGTAAGCCTCGGCTCCGGGCGGCACGAAGAACGGATCCTTCTTCCCCCAGGCGATCAAGGTTCGAGGCTGGTGCGCGCGGAAAGCGGCCTGCCACTCGGGATAGAGTGCAACGTTGGACTTGTAGTTCTCCAACAGATCAACCTGGTAGTCCTGCACCCCGGGTCGATCGAGCAATGCTTGATCGATGACCCAGTTGTCCGGATTGATGGCCTCGGGATCCTTTGCGCCGACCAGCCAATGGAACTTCGTGCCTTCCAGACCGACAAAATCGCGCGCGGGCTTCTCAGTCTCAGGCGTGCGCTTCTCCCACAGCGGCATCAGCACCTTCTTGGGTGCGTCTCCTACACCTTCCATGTAGGCATTGGCGTTCTGAATGATAAATCCCTTTACTTTCTCTGGGTTCTCAGCGAACAAGCGGAATCCCACCGGGCCGCCGTAGTCCTGCATGTAGAGGATGTACGACGTGAGACCAAGTTGATCGAGCAGACCACGCACATGTGCTGCAAGATTATCGAAGGTGTACTCGAAGTCACTTCTCGACGGGGCATCAGAATGGCCAAAGCCGATATAGTCGGGAGCAATCAGGTGGAATTGGTCAGCGAGAGTAGGAATCAGCTCGCGAAACATCTGGCTACTGGTCGGAAGTCCATGCAATAGGACAATCGTGGGAGAACTGGGGTCGCCGGCCTCACGATAAAAGACCTTGCGGCTCTTGACGGTTGCCGTCCGATAGTGGGTCAGTTGCGAGTCTATTTGAGATATTGAGGGTGCCATGAGAACTCCTTATTGTTTGCCTCCCCATTGGGACAGCTATCCAACTAATGTAGGGCCGAGCAAGCACGAAGAAAAGTTCCAAATATTGAACGGGTGAGTGAGTATTTGTTACGAATATATCTGCTGCTGTCATACCGTTTAGCACGACCATGTTCACGCGAATTCAATGAACCGTGCGTCGCCAGGTTGATACCTGGAACGAAGATGAAAGGACATATAGCGTAGCCGAACACGAGCCCTTTCCCCAGCAGAGCAATCGGTTCTGCTGCAACAAGGGTGAATCGTCCGCGCGGACACGGGATTCTGGAGGCGGAGCTTCGAGAAGATCGGCTCGAGGGCGACATGAGGGCTACGTCGATGAACCCCAGGATCAAGTCTCGTCTACACGAGCCGATACCGTTGATCGCCACGCTGGTGTGACTTCCACTAGAAAGCCGTCGACTCACAAGCGCGGCTCAAGGATCTACGGTTCTAGGCCGCCTCTCGCCCCATGTGGGAACGTAGATAAGTAGCGACCAACTCCTCTGTGATTTCTGCGAACCGCATCGCGTTCGGAGCCCGGAGGCTGCGTCTGCGATGAAGCACGATGGGGATATTTCCCAGTGGCGGGAGGCCCAAGTCGATGGTCTGCACGTCTGCCGGCAGGCCAAGTTCAGCTCGTGTGGTCAGTCCCAGTCCCGCACTGACAGCGGCCCACAAGCCTGTCAGGCTGGGGCTCGTCATTGCAACGCGCCAAGGGCGTCCAGCTCTTTCCAGTGCCTCCAGCCCCGGTGTCTGACATCCGCACGGGGGGTTGAAAAGAGCAAGTGGTAACGGCTGCCGTACACGATCCCTGAAAGATGGGCTTGCGATCCAGTGCAACGGCAGCTCGCTCAATAGGTGGGCCGTCTTTTTCTGTGCGCCGCCTAACGTCAATGCAACATCGAGGTCGCCGGAGTCGATCGCTTGCAGGAGCACCTGGCCGACGTCTACCGTCACCTCGAGCTTTACAAGCGGGTAGAGCGCATTAAAGCGTGCGATGACCAGAGGCAAAACGTTGACCGTGAAATCTTGCGCGAATCCGATTTGAACCACACCTGCAAGAGACGATCCGCGCAGAGTGTCGATCATCTCATCATTGAGATCCAGCACCCTCCGGGCATATCGGAGAGCAATCTCTCCCTGTTCGGTGAGAAGCATCTTCCGGCCTTGCTTCCGAAAGAGCGGCACTCCTATCTCCTCTTGAAGTCGCTTCATCTGCAAACTGATTGCGGAGGGAGTCCGCAAGAGGCGTTCCGAAGCGCGGCCAAAACCACCCAGGTCTTGGGTGGCCACTAACGTTCGAAGACTGTCCAGGCTGAGGTTGTTCAGAAGCATAGTTTAGATATTCTCACCGATAGTGTTAGAACTTCTCGCTTTTCGTGAGCTCCCGTCATCCTTACACTGAAATAGTAACGCACAAATGGGCAGAGTGCGACCTTACCGCTGACACGGGGTGCGCTTAAATGCCGATTTCTCAGATGCCCGACAGCGGCTCCTCAGGTGCATGGTGGCTCGGGCGAAAGGTGAGTAATGAACAAAGTTCCTTCTAACGCAACGATCGTTCTGGTGCATGCCGCATGGGCGGACGCATCCTCGTGGTCTGCCGTGATCGCCCCACTGCTTAAGGCTGGCATCAAGGTGATCGCTCCCCAGATTCCAATGACTTCGCTGTCCGATGATGTCGCTGCTTTGAAAGTGGCTTTAGAAAGAGCGGGCGCGGGGCCAATCCTCCTTGTCTCTCACTCTTACTCCGGCGCCGTGATCACCGCCCTCGAAAGTGACGACCGGGTCCGAGGCCTGGCCTATATCGCAGCCATGCCCCCAGCCGAGGGAGAAACAGTGGGGGAGGTGTTCTTTCGAGAGCCTCCACACGAAAAAGCTCCCCATCTGGAACCCGACGGTCATGGTCTCTTATGGATGTCGGAGGAAGGAATGAAGAAAGCGGTCGGCCACCGGGCCACGGCGGAGCAAAACGAAATCAGGATAGCAGCACAACGCCCGATAGCCATGAAGTGTCTTGGCGAAGCGATACAGACTCCAGCATGGAGGACGAAGCCTTCGTGGTATCTGCTGGCTGAAGATGATCGTATGTTCAGCCCAAAAACACAACGTTTTGTAGCCGACCGCATGGGCGCACAGGTCCGTTCGTACGATGTGGATCATGCTCCTCAGATCTCGTCGCCTGCGACCGTTGTAGAGTTCGTGCTGGAAGCGGCCAGTGCGCTGCTCTCGCGTACAAACAATCAGATTGACAATAAGGAGAACCACATGACTACGTACCAGCATGCCACCATCGAGGGTCACAAGATCTTCTACCGCGAGGCCGGCTCGACCACGAATCCGACGATCGTTCTGCTTCATGGCTTTCCGTCGTCGTCGCACATGTTCCGGGAGCTTATCCCGCAGCTCGCCAGCCACTTCCACGTTGTCGCACCGGACTACCTCGGCTTCGGCTACAGCGATGCTCCCGCGGCGAACGACTTTCAATACAACTTCGACAACATCACCGCGCAGATCGAGGAGCTGCTCTTTACAACACTGGGCCTGAAGAAGTTCAGCATCTACGTGCAGGATTACGGCGCGCCTGTCGGTTTCCGCATCGCCTCGCGTCATCCGGAAGCGATCGAAGGCATCGTCGTGCAGAACGGCAATGCCTACATGGAAGGCATCAGCCCCGCCTTCGAGCCGCTGCAGGCTTTCTGGGCGAATCGCAACGAGGAGACGGAGAAGGCGCCGCGCAGTCTGCTGACCAGGCAGACGACGATCTTCCAGTACACGCATGGTGCAAAAAACGTGGCGGCAGTGAGCCCGGACAGCTACACCTTCGACCAGGCGCTGCTGGACCGACCCGGCAATGACGCCATTCAACTCGAACTCCTTTATAACTACACCTCGAACGTGGCGCTCTACGACGCGTGGCACGAATACTTCCGCATGCACCAGCCGCGCACGCTCATCGTGTGGGGGCAGAACGATCCCTTCTTTATCGTGCCGGGAGCGCAGGCGTTCCTGCGCGACCTGCCCAAAGCGGAACTGCACCTGATCGACGGTGGCCACTTTCTGCTGGAAGAGCACAGCGAGCTCGTCGCAAGCAAGATCATCGGCTTTCTGGGAAAAGGGAAGAAGACGGAGGCGGGCAAATGACCACCTCTGCCCTGAACTCGACCCATAGGAGTGAGCCGCGGCCAGCAGCGCACACGTTGCCCGTCTCTCGCGCCATCCTCTATGCCACGCTGATGGTTGGAGCGCTCGATGCTGCCGATGGCGTCGTCTTCCGCGGCCTGCAGGGCCAGAACCCGATCCAGGTGCTGCAGTACATTGCGAGCAGTCTGCTGGGCGCACGGTCCTTCTCGGGCGGGCTTACAAGCGCGGGACTTGGCCTCGTCGTGCATTTCGCCATCGCGCTGGTAGTCGCAACGATCTATATCCTTGCGAGCCGACGCGTCGCTGTGTTGCGTACGCATTGGGCGATCCTGGGACTGCTGTATGGCGCTGCCGTGTGGGCAGTGATGAACCTGGCGGTGTTGCCGCTGACCGCGGTCGCTCCCAGCCCGATCACGACTGCGGCTCTGGTCAACGGTGTCATCGGCCACGCTTTGTTCGTCGGCGTGCCCTGCGCGTTTTTCGCGAAGAACGTGGAGGCGGCGTCATAAACGGCTTTGAGGATCGCGACCAACATCTGTCAGTGTTGGGCATTCGTCACGGCTTCGTCAGTCGATGCTTGACCACGGTTGCTGTTCTTCACGGGAGAATTTGCGAGGTCAGAACAACTTGCCGTATGTCTAGGGTCGGATTGAGGCGGTTTCGTCTTTTGACATTTGGGTACAGTAGGTCCGGAGACAGAGGCAAAGCGATGAGTCCTCCAACTGAAACGCTAAGCAAGAACGAGAGGAAAGATACCCATGGGATCGATATGGAATCCTCGCGCTGCCGGAAGCGAAGATAGGAAAAGACCAGGAACGATCCGGATATATCGTCCTCCATTCTTTCCAATGAGCGTCACGGTCGGGAACGTGTGATGATGCCTCAATCGTCGAGCGATCCTCACCGAAAGCACTGGGTCAGCGTGCATCAATGCCCTCAATGCGGGAAGACCTTGCGGCTGGCCGATTTGGACCTCAAAGCCATCACAAGTGGAGTTGTGGACTGCGCAAAATGCAAAAGAGTGGGATCGATCAATATCCAGATCGTCCCACCAGACAGCGTAGGAGACTAGACGCCCGCAAATTCCACTAGCGATTCCAGCTCTCAACCGGTTCATGCCAGATCATCATGTGGACATAGAGCCTCTGACTCTGCCGCTCCATCCACTGTTCCGTGGCCCACGCAGCAGGTATGGCAACCGCAACCAACAGAATCGAACAAATCGTGGTGACTGCGATCTCGCCAGCGGTAGTTCGGGGTCTGCACACCCTTGCGCCGCAACACGGGCATACATGGGTCGCGGTCGCATCTTCAGTCTTCCTCGGAGTCGTCGATCGCCTCCAAATCAGCCACACTAGGCCCTTCATCCTCTGAATTGTTGTCTTCACGATCGTCCTCCTCGTCGTCTACGCGGCCGGCCGTTGTGGTCTTCGCAGCCTCAAACGCTGCCCTCTCCCGCTTGTCCCGCCGAACGTCGAGGAGATGTTCTCCGGTCGTATGCTTGGGAGAAAAGCAGTATTGGAAATAAGCCTCGAAAAGAGCTTGATTCCGGATGCCACGCCTCAAGAGGTCCGCCTGATGCTGCTTGTACAACTTGTTCAATGCATCAGGCGTGATGAGATAGAAGTGCCTCTTTCCGCGGCTTCCAACTGTGGCGTCCAGCCAGCCCTGCTCGATCCAGTGGACGATCTCGCTCTTACGGACTCGAAGAATGGTAGCCAGTGTTTCCACGGAGAAGAGGTCGCAGCGAATATCGCGAAGGCTCAAATGGTTTCGCCGCAGCATATTGCGAATGGCTTTGGGCGTGCGGTTCAGCTTTTTCGCGACCTGCTCTACGGTTCCCTTGACCAGTTCCTCTCGAACAAGATCGAACTCGGGATCGGTCCATCTTCGGTAGTCCGGTTTTCGCTTGATACCGTATTGAATGACGAATCGCCAGCATGTGTCTTTGGGGCGGCCTGTGTGTCGCTGAATCCGGACAACGAGCTGCTCTAGCTTATTGCCGGAGATCACCTGGGCCTCGGCAGCCATCGCCTTGGCTTTTGGGCTCCAGTCTGGAAAACTGTCGGAAGATTGAGGGAGGAAGGCCATATAGGTCCTACATAGGCGAAGCCACCTGGGTTGAAGCCGCCCAAGGGGTAGGTCCGAATGTCCTGGGAGCAACGAGTGAACTGGAAAGGGTATGGAAGGTGACGGCACGGTGTTTCAACATGACGCTTCTCCTGCTAGTAACGGGCGAGGAGCCGAGGACCTATCCTGCGATTGAATGCCCTGAACGACAGCTTTGAAGAGGCAAACTCTCTAGCAGGCAGAACTGATCGCACGCTAAGAAACTACAATTCTCTATTTCCACAGAGAAGTCCAATACAGAATTGAATACCAATTATAGCGAAACGGAATAAGAAGCTATCGGTGATCCTAACCTTTAGCATCATAGCGCCATGTCCCTGCATCTAAGGCACATGACGTCCGGTGATGGGATGGCCTTTGTCTCTCAACAAACGATTGTTTTAGCCGATTGTTTCCCGTGATCGTGGAAGATATTGAACAAGTGCCCAGGTAGCTGTCTAAAAAAGTGAACTCTGACAAAGAAGCCAGGTTTGTCTCATCCCGACAAGTGTAGAGCAGGAATGGGAGCTGGGTTATGGCACGCAATGAAACGAAGTACATGGAATCTGTCTTAGCACTTTCCGAAGAACTGAGCTTCACTCTGGCCGCGCAAAAGATGCGCGTCAGTCAACCGGTAGTCTCTCGAAACATTGCAGAGCTCGAAGCCAAGTTGGGCGGCAGACTCTTCGATCGAGACAGAAAAAGAGTCCAACTGAACAAGGCCGGCCTGGCCTATGTTGAACAGGCGCGGATTGCCCTCCATTATAGCGACAGAGCATTCCAGGCAGCGCGCGCTGCGATGCAGGGTGCAGAGATCGTCCTGCACCTGGGCCGGTCTCCATACACCGACCCTTTTCTATCCTCCACTCTGTTCTCGGTACGAAAGGCCCAATTTCCTCAAATTCGAATTGAGGTGTCCAGCCAATACTCTTTCGATCTGGCCCATGAGGTACTTGCAGGTGGATTGGACCTTGGGATCGCAACCGAACCTCCAGAGTCTCCCTTGTTGACGACAGTTAAAATCGCAGAGGCTCCCTTTTACATCGCGATGTCGGAGGAGGATGATTTGGCGCAACTCGCCGCGGTGACTCTCGAGCATCTGGCGGATCGATGCTGGATGCTCTTCGAACGCCGGCTACATCCGACTCTCTACGACACCGTCATGGCAGCGGCTGACGCCAAGAGGGTGCTCCCACAGAGGGTGCAGCACATCATGGGGCCGGAGGAAGCGTTTCCCTGCGTTTCGGAAGGCGATTCTGTCGCCTTTGTCGTCAAAGCCGGCGCCCTGCGCGTCGCGCGGGATGGCGTCACGATCCGCCCGCTTGCGGAGGACGCGCTTTCACTGAAGACCTATCTGATCTCACGGTCCGACAATCAATCGAAGACCGTAAGCGCACTGGTGCGGTCTTTTATGCGGAAGCTCGAGAGCATGCAAGCGGCGTAGCAACCTTAAAATGAGAGCTTGACACTCTTCAGGAATCATTCCTCGATCACCCGAATCGACGAGTCAACGGCGTCGAACCTGGACTCATGAGGGCATGCCCCTGCGAGGGTTACCGCTGGACTGCCGGACAGGTGTAATCCCTAAGAATTGTCGGCTCCCCACCCTGGTCGTGGATGTACTTCGCTTCGATTGAGATTTGGTTCTTCAGACATGCAGAGAAAGTCGTGCCATCAGTGAATTCGATATGGATCTCTGGACCGTACATACCGTCTTCGTAAATGGTCACGAGCCGGATGACTTTATCGCTCAATTCTTTGCAATGGATCATAATTGTTCCGTTCCTTTAAGCAGAGCACATCACGGACGCCCCATCGGCACTCTGGTTGAAGATTTCACAGGAATTTTTGGCGTGATATGACGTGGTTTCCACGGCAGGATCATTTCTCGAACCACTTGACAGGCCGAGGCTGATTGGCCCGCAAATGCGAAGAATTTGCCGGTCTCGCTCCGATGTTCGTCAGAGAGTGCATCCACTAAATATAGTGCTTCCACTAAGTCGATGCTGGAGGAATGCCCTCTGATGTTTGCGTCCAGCTTGGCGAACGAATCCGGCAACTCCGAAAGAAACGGGGTTGGCGGCAGATCGACCTCGCCGAACAGTCTGGTATGAACACACCGTCGGACAATTCAACGAACGAATTGGGAGCCAAGTAAAGAGCGGCTCGGCCAGTTTCCTGATCTTCGTCCGGGACCTCGACAAGATCACCTAGCGCAACCAGCATCCCGACAGCGTCGCGAATCTCTTCTCGCCATGGATGATCGGGCGCCAATGGCGACAAGTGCCTGAACACGTATGCGCTGAGTTCACGCCGTGTGCAAGGAGTTAGGGTGACCGCCGCCGCTCTCACAATGGCGGCCTGGAATTCGGGCGCGTGAACGTCGAATTGAGACGAGGGGAGGCCGACCGACTCTACAGCTAAACCCTCGCATTGGGACGTCGTCAGCGGAATCATCTCTCTCCTACCGTCACCGTCCCCAATCCGTCGCTGTTGGCAGTCAGATAGGAGAAGCGAACCATCCGGCAAAGCACCGTGTTGTGCAGAAGATTTTCGATAATCATCTGCTCGCCTGGGCCATTCTCGGGCCGTAGGCTCTCCGGCTGGTTCAACAATCGGTATGCGAAATCCACGATTGCGTGAGCAAAATGAGCATCATGCGTACCTTCGACCAGGTCATGTGACACGCTCAACTGGCTGATGGTATCGATCGCATCCTCAACCGCCTGTTCGGGGTTGATAGCTTTGCCCTGTGCGATGAGAGCGATTGCGGGCAAGTGGCTCAGCTTTGTCGAAATGGAGTGCTTCAGCGCCAAGGCATTGGGTCGATCATGGTAAGTCTGTTCCATTTGACCCCAGGGGTCCCCGCAGAGCAGCCGAATAAGTTCTTTGCTAATTCCGGCCACAATGCTCTCACGCCTATCGAATGCGGAGGCGTCCCCAACGATTCGTGCGGAACTCCAGAGATGATGTGCCGCGAGCAATTTGCTGATACTTGCTTCGCTTCTGGGTAAGGCAGGAATGTATGGTCTTTCTCTCAGTTCCAAGAAGGAGCGAAGCGGCGCAGCAGCGATGACAGATGCTTTAGCCTGCCGGTCGGTCTCCGCAAGATAAAGATGAGCCTCGGCCTCGCGAAATTCGGTTCCTGGATCTCCTACAAACGGCATAGACTCCATCGGGCGTGAGAAGGAATAAGCAAAACAGCTCACGCCTGCCTGTTTGTCGAGTTCTTCCAGCCTAAGCAGGCAGCCGCTATTTTGCTCTCTTGACACCCATCGAATTGGAGCCGGCTGCCGATCGAGGTTTAGATCGCCACGTCCCAGGGCTCCACAGTCGATTTCTATCGAACACCTGGCGGCAGCGTCCAAGGCATTGCGAAGTTGCTTGTCGCGCTTTACCGACTTCAAATATTGATTCCATTGGTCTTCGTCACATGGAAGCGCAAGCCTTTTCGGATAGACCTGTGGGTGCTTACGCTCACCCGTCGCCAATTCAATGCGAACATCGGCGGTCGTACCTTTTGGGGCGTAGATGTTGATCGATGTCCTGGCTTCCCATACGTCTTCAAGGGTCGGCTTTGCGGGTGATATGTCCATGAGAAAGGGCGCAGCGGTTGACGCGGCGCGCGCTTCGATGTCCAGATCCAAAATCCCGATGGAATATTCCTCGGAGGTCACACGGTTCGAGCCATATCTATAGGCGCGCACATCCATCACAAAGTTACCGGGATCCAATTGGCCGAGATCGAGAATCACGGGAAGCTTCTGGACTGTGCACTCAGAGACGGGTTCGCCGGAAGACTGGGAGAGTTCCACCTGGACAGAACTCACCTCAAAGTCCGAACCCAGTTGGATCATCGGCCGATTCGGCAGCGACCATGCAAAGTTGGACTCCGAATCGGCATATGCAGACAGAGAACCTACAGGCCGCGCCCAAAGCCCCTCGGCAATTGAAAGGCCGGCACGGCGGATCATCTCCTGATCAAGTGTCGAAACGACATCAGGAACATTGAGTCGATATGCGATAACGCCATCACAGTTCAGCGATTGGGAAATGGTGGATCGAGGGAGATCGAGTTGACAAGCAGCCGGTCGCAAGAGGATGTATGACTCACCGGGACGGAGAATCTGGGTGGCGATCTCATCGGCGTTCCCGTCGTTGAATATCTTGAAGAGCCATTGTTGTTTTGTGGGCAACGTACAGCCGGCGGCAGCCAAATGTAAGTTCGTCTCCTCGCCGACTCCTTCAAACCGGAACAGTGGTTCCCGAGGGTCAGGCCACGTGAGGAGTGCAACATCTTGCCCTTTATGGAGAAAGCGTCCACGCGCAAGACGCACCCCCTGCGTACCGGCTACATAGCAGCCACGGTTGCGTAAGGTGTCGCGAAGCTCCGGCATTGTGCGGATGAGGGCCTGGCCATCCGGCAACCGTAAATAGAGAGACCATCTGTCTTTCGCTGTATGGCGAAGAGAGAGGCTCGGCTTCAAACCCAAATTAGTCAGAGCGGGTTTCGTTCGCTGTTGCGTTGCCGGATTCGGTGGGTGGGCAGACTGTCCCGTGCTAACGATTCTGGGTTGTGGTTGCCATCGAACTCGGGAAGCGTTTTGTCGCGCGTCGCGCAACCACTCGAGCGAGCGGCGGCTCTTGGTCAGATCATCCGTAATCCTGATCAGGGTTGCAGGCGTGATGTGAGAACTGGATCGATCGCTTTCTTCAAGTAACAGCGATGCCGCGATCTGCCCGACCAGGAGCGGGTCCTCGGCGAATTGCCTGAATCGCGAACCGGCCACGAGTTCAGCATCATGTGCGATGGCACGGCCAAGTTGCATGGGATCCCCAAGCAACGCAGAGTCGAAATCGTATCGGATTCGATAGAGACTGTGGGCGAGTTCGCGCTGCAGATCCTGGGGCAGGATCGCATGGGTGATCGGCCAGCAGATAATGGAGAAATGATTGGCCCAGCGCCCTCGGGGTTCGGCTCCGCTGTACCGGGTCTGAAACTCCTTGAATGCTGTACGAATGTATTCCCGATTTGGATTCGAGTCCTCCCAATTTGAGGTCTGGTTTGCAAAGGTGGCCCAATATTCCTCGCCGGAATATCCGTATCCAACCTCTGTCGCGTAAATCGTCCAGACCAGACGATGGCCTTGAGCCGGTCGCTGTGTGAAACGGATGCTTTGCTTCACATCGCTGACGAAGCTGCTTACCTCGTCCGCAGTCAGGCCATGTTCCAGGGCATAGACGGTTGGCCGCGCGGAGTTGCTCCCGCGCTCATCCCGCAAGCTCGAAAAGTGCAATTGGAATCGCGATTGCCAGTCGTTGAGAGTCATTTGCCTCGAACCAAGTCAATGACCGAACGTAGGCTGGCAGCCCTCTGCCCATGCGTCCGGCCCAAACACAACAGAGTTTCTTAGGTCGATCAAGTGTACCTTCAAGAGTCAGGGTCGGTTTCCTGATCGACTGCGACCGGACGTTCAATAGGTGCCATAGCGCCGTGTTCCATCGGAAAAGACAGGGCATGGCGGGATACCGACTCAATTATCTCCTCATTCTCGATACGGTTCTGCAGCCACCGTCGCGCCCAGTAGCGTGCCAAGGCTTGGGTCTGGGCCAGCGGTTCTTTCTGATCTAGGAGATATCGAGGCCGCACCTGAATCCCGATGAGAAGTTCCCTGAAGTTCTCCGCCAAAGGGATACCGTAGACGATTCTTCGGTTGCCATGCTTCAAAAACGAATCGCTCGATAGCCCAAGTTGGTCCAGGACCTCACGCATCTTTCGCATGAGCGGATTCACCCCTTCGCCAAAGATACTGTTGACCCTTCTCCCATCGGCAGACCTGCCCAGCAGGATGTCCACCAGACGAACGCATTCCTTGCTGAAATGGAATGATCCAAACCCCTCGCTGGTCCCGAGTTCTTCGTAGCGGAATGGCGGCTTTCCTGACTCAAGAGTGATCTTGATCCGGTTATATTGGCTGGATCCTTTTCCGTACAAGCTCGTGGTACAAAGCAGGCTCAGGTGGGGCTTTTTGCAAATAGCCCGCCCGGCCATGCTGGAGGCGATGACGCTTACTTGGCGTCCATAGCGCCGGCGATAGTACTCCACGACCTCGGGGCTTCCCAGCAGAGCGCACACCAGCTTGCCGCCGAGAATAGCGTTATACGGGGCCACGGCACCGCAGATTGTGATATCCATCATGTGGATACCGACGTTCTCGGATTTGATCAGTCTCACGATCTGCGCCAACGCATGTCGAACGGTCGACTTTTCGAGCACCTTGGAGATCGCAGCTGGCGCTAGCGACCCGCCCGAGGACTCAAGCAGGACTGCCTTGATCGACAAGAGTTGCGCGAGTTCTTTGCAGCGCTTCCCTCGGAAAAGATGGAGTTCCGCCTTTTTCCGCCACCCTTTATCGTCCTGAACGGCTTCCTTATGGGCAGCAGGATCAGGGTAACGCCTGTGCAATTTCATTTCTTCTTCGGCGGTTTGGTTGAGTCGAGCAATCAGCGAGGACGACGGCCGCTTCAGGTCCCAACGTGTAAAGGACGATCCCAGAAGGTCCCCCTTATAGACAAGGTTGATTCGACGTTCGAGATGTTCCAACAACCGCTTGACGACCCGAGCGCCATACTTCTTTCCCAGTGCTTTTTCTATTGACGCTACGTCCCAGCCAATCCACTTGTCTCGGGTGGACTGCTGAACCACCGCGCTGCCGAGAGCCGCGATCCCAATTACCGGGTGGCCGGGCCTCGCCCTGTCACGGATAAGGATGCTGAGGGAACGCCCGGGAATGCTCTTGTACGCCGTCACCCAAGTGTGTCGAAAGTACCTCCAGATGTCGCTGAGCAGCAGTCCTGTCTCAGCGCAGTGCACCCCTGTATCAACGAATTGGATATAAGGCTGGATAGTCTGATCGATGTCTGCCTCAAACCGGCAGGGATCCTCCCTGAGCCTGGACAGACTCTCCCCCAGTTCCTGGCCGTCACGCATCACGGAAAAAATGGAGTGCCACCCCTTTGGGGTGAGCCTCCGACGTTCCATTGCTTGAACAAAAGCCATCACGGAAGACTCGCGTAGTTGGGCATCCCTTTCTTGGAGGTGTCGGTTGCGGATCACATCCTTTGCAACCTCTCCATCGGCCCCCCACTCGGAGATCAGCAAAATGCTCCCGCCTCGAATGATCACACGCCAGCCCTGGATCGCGAGATCGAGGAGCAGGTTCTTCGAGACCATCAACTTGAGTTCATTAAGAGCCAAGGCCTGGCCGTGGTCGCAGGCCTTCGCTCTTAGTACATTCAGCTTTCGCGACCAGGCCGTTGAGTTCGCGGGGTGCAATCCAAGTCTCTGCACACACCTGGCAAAAGATTTCAGACGATCTCTGTATTGCGCCGGCAGTTTGGGAACGAACGGAACTTCATTTGTACTCACTTCAGACATAGGCGGAAAGAGTTTGTCCCCAATTGTTCAAGAATGCTCTTACTACTCTCTTCGACTCGGGATCGGTTAGGCAAGCTTCGCTCCTTGCTGCCGCAAGTAAAAGAAGATAAAGATCCTCCCTCTGAAACGCTCCCGATGATGGTTCACCGCACTTTTTCAGGAATGGGTGTTCGGCATTGAGGGTTATCACCAGACGGTCCCGTCGGCGGGTTGAACTAAACAGCGCCTCGTCGGAGACGGCTCCTGGCTCAATCTGGAAGCGCATCCCGCGGACCACTCCATTCCTTTTCCGGAGTTCCTGGTGGGCGAACCCTTTTGAGGAAGTTGTCTTCTGTACAACTCGGGGGGGCTCGAGAAGGTGGTCCCGCCCCTGGGCTCTCACCAGAGTGCGAGGCTCCACCTCTACGCGCAGGGATGCAAATGTGGCTCGAACCCGGGAATTGAGGGTGCGGGCGATGCGCTCGATATCGGGCACTAAACAAGCGGCCAAGGAATCAGTAGGTCTGATTCGTTGTTTGCTATTCGTTACACCGAACGCCTCATCCAGGATAGCCGGAAAATTGATCTCGCACCGCCACCAATCATCATAGTTCTCTTTCCGTTTGGAACCCATGAAATGCCAGCCGTAGTCGATTTCGCGTCCCCCTCTGAGGACGGAAACCCCAGCTCGCTTGGAGATGCCCAGGCGCGATTTTTCTTCATTGGATAAGGAGTGCCAGTCGGCTATCGGCAACTCACTAAACTGGACGGTTACGATCGCTTCTCCTGGGCCCGATTTCACCCGATAGTTCAGAGGAGGCCCGTAGAGAGACGCACCGGCCGCATGAATTCCTTTTCGAAGAAATAGGGGGTCTGAGGGTTGCACCTTGAGCCCAGCGACGACGATTGTCTTGCCTCCAAAGAGGAAATCACGGAATATGCGCCCAAACTCCGATCGGATGCGAGCGGTAAGCGAGTCAAGCTCCTGAGTGTCAAGGCGATCACATTTCTTCAAGCGAACGAGGGTCCCGGATGCTGACGCAGGAACCCACCGTCTTTGCCTTGCAGGAACCATCAAGCCTCTATCGGCCTCCCCGAGGCATGTGAGGTCGTCGACATCGAGATGCGCGCTCCAGACCGCTGGCGGACGTTGCCAGGATAGAACCTCAACCCGCCGCGCTTGACTCACCGCGGCGTTCGGCAATCCCATTCCGAATCGCCCGATACCGTTGCGCGAAGAGAAGCGAGAAGTGCCTCCAAATTGGAGAGCGCTCGCCAACTCGGAGGGGGTCATTCCACATCCGTTGTCCAGGACTTCGATTGTGATCTCTCCATCAGCATCAGCTCTCAGATCGATATCGATTCGAGTTGCGCCTGCTTCAATCGAGTTGTCGACAAATTCGGCGAACGCGGCAGCAGAGTTTCTGTAACCAGAATCTCTCGTTGCTTGAATGAAGTTCGGCACGTCCACCACAGGTGAGTGTTTACCCTCGGCGTTTTCAGATATTCTTTCGGCTACAAGCATCGATTGCCCCCATGTTAGGTCTCGAGGTAATGTTGTTTCGGTCCGCGAGTGCGGCGCTCCCCGTCAGGCGTTAGGAAAGCGTGGCTCATCCCGGTCAATCCATTCTGGCACCTCAACCCAGCCGGACCGACGATGCGAGTAAGAGATCGCTCTCCCGCGCTAGAGCGCAAAGGCAGAATCAGTGGTTTTGTACGGAGTCAGGCTGCTTGCATCGGAATGACTTGCCCAAACGGCGCTCTGCGGCTCCCGGTCGAAGCCCATAGGACTGGGTACGCAGGTTCGGAAGGTGGAAAGGAGCCGTAGAGATCAGTGAGAAAGACCAACGTCTGAGGCACCACGCCATGTTCATCCAGCCATTCGAAGCACGGCCCGAACTCGGTGCCTCCACCGCCTACGGGTTCAAGGGAGACACGCTGGCCTGCTTGGAACGTTTCGACCTTATGCACCACCACGTCGAAGTAAAGAACATAGACGCGCTGCGGGCGCTGGCCTTCGAGGATGGAACGAACCTCACCCTCGAAAAGCCGCAACTGCCGCGAGTTCACGGAGCCGGAGCAATCGACCGCGATCGCGACCTCACCGACGCCCTCCCGCATCACTCCGGGCAAATAGAGTCCGGCCCAGATGTGGCGCCGATTGGGGCGCATCCAGCTATAGTCCGCTGGAGTCGTCTCCGACCAAAGTCGGCGCAGCAACTCCCGCCAGTCGACTCCTGCCTCCGCCACTCCCTCTAGCGTTCGCCCGATCCCGGCTGGCACTTTGCCGGCTTGTTTCGCGACCGTCACCGCCTGGTTGACCGCGACACTCCACTCCCTGACCTGTTCCTCGATCGTCGGAGTATTGTCGTCGGGTAATGGCGCATCGAGTACCTGCCCGATCCCACCTTCGGTAACGGGAGCCGAAGGCTCATCTGGTTTGCTCGGTGGCGAGTCGTTCCCCGTTCCGTCCCCCCCTGACTCGTTCTCTTCGTCGTGGTCGCCAGGCTTCTGTTCAGCCTCGGTCTCGAGCTGGTTGTAGATCTGCTCTGCACTCATCTCGCGGAATCTGCTGTCGACCAGGACCCCGTCTGGGAGACTGAGCCCGGCATCCAGCAAGAGCGGATTGATCGCATAGTCGCAGGCTTCGTTCCAGCGCTTGAGATCACGTCCGCAACGCCGCGCATGATGGTGAAGCGCTGGGTGCATCACCTCGTGAGCCAGCGTTCCAGCCAGGTCCGCAGCGTTGAGCGTGTCGACAAATTCAGGATTCCAGTAGAGCGACACGCCGTCGGTCGCCATTGTTTTGATGGAACGGCTCTCGCGCCCTTTCAGGCGGAACAAGAGCGAGCCGAAGAAAGGGTGGTCCAGAAGCAACGCAGTTCGGGTCTTCTGGATGCGTACGAAGGCGGGCGATTCGTGTCTCATGCGGCCGCGGGCGTCTCCATGTACGCGGACATGCGGTTGAAGATGTCGGCGGCGGTCGGCCCCGGAGCGGGTTCGGCCTCACGGCTGCGCAACACGCCGTCCATTTCGGCGACGATGTTCGCGGCGTCAGCGGCCGTGGTGACGCGCAGTAGGTCGTGTTTCTTGAGGTCCTGCGCGGTGTGGTTGCACAGACTGTGTTTGATCTGCTCGGCGAAGCGGTTTAGGTCTGCATCGCCATTGACGTTGAGCCGCGGCAATATCTCCACCAGGTCCATGACATTGGTGACCAGCGAGCCGTGAAAGCGCGACTCTGGCTCGTTAAGACGGTCGACCATGTGAGCGACCACCTCGCGGAGCCGCTTCCACAAGTCCTCGGTTCCACGCATCAGCGACTCCCGCACATTCGCGTCGATCTCGCGCGAGACCCGTGCTTGCTCTTCCGCCGACATCTGAACGCGGAAATCCGTGCCTGAGGGAATGGGCAGAATTTCCAGATTCACACCGAACTTCGTCCGCAGCTTCTCGGCGTCCGGGTAGTCGTCCTCTCGGAATAGGCCGTTCAGTTCCGGCCGTACCTGCTCGATATACTGCGGATAGACGCGAAGAAAACTCTCCACGCCCTGTTCGAAGCCGGCCTCGAACTCGCGCATCCGCGCCATGAGATCGAAGTAGAAGTTGGAAGGCAGAAGACGGAATCCCTCATCGGACCAGGGCAGAGTGATCGTGTAGAAGTACTGCCGTATCTGTCCTGCAAGCGTGCGCAATTCGTCCAACTTGTCGGCACCGCGCAGGAGTTGCTTGTTGTAGCGGCCAGCGCTCTGATGCGCCCCATGTTGGTCTGCAACATCCCGGCTGACTTTGCGATCGTGTTTCACTGCTGTCCAGATGCTGATATGGACGGCCGCGAGCATAGCGCGTTCGGTAATCATTGAACTACCTCCCGTTATGTTGCTCACCACATAAGCCGAGTTATGTGGTGTATAAAGTTATGTTGCGTAGCAGTGTCAATGCGCAGTACTCA
Source organism: Acidobacteriaceae bacterium (assembly GCA_965276585.1). Lineage (GTDB taxonomy): Bacteria > Acidobacteriota > Terriglobia > Terriglobales > Acidobacteriaceae > JAKAAZ01. Next base: position 349,733 of record CBDIAZ010000003.1, read on the forward strand.
TGCGGTCATGAAGCACTGCTGACGCAACATAAGTAATCAGAGAGAACGGAGGAAAGCCATCAGAGATGGATTATCTCTCCAGGGCCGTTTAGATACAGGGTTGGAATGGAGAGCGTTGGTCTTTTCCAGCATCTGAGCCTTGCGTTCGAGATCGATCTCGACATAGATGTTGGTGGTGTCGATGGAGACATGACCGAGCCATGCACGAATAGTGTTGATGTCCACGCCGGCACGTAGTAGGTGCGTAGCGGTGGTGTGGCGGATGGTGTGGGGGCTAATGCATTTGTTGGCCAAAGATGGGCAAGGAGCCATGGCCTTGCGAACATATTTCTTGATGAGGCGATGAACACCGTGACGGGTAATAGCCTGCCCATGACGGTTTACGAAGACCGGTTCGTCAGACGAACGGTTGCGGGTGAGCGAAAGTAATTCAGCTGCTGTGGCAGCCCATAAGGGACAACGACGGGTTTTGCCGCCCTTACCGAATATCTCGACATGGCTCATAGCGTTGGGCTTGAGATTTAGTTTGTTGATCGGCAGGCATGATGCTTCTGAGACGCGGGCGCCGGAATTATAGAGAAAGAGGAGCAATGTGTAATCACGCCGACCCAGTACCGTGTTACGATCCGGAGCGGCTAATAGTGCATCCATTTGGGGCTTTTCAAGGTAAGTGAGTTGAGGACGATGAAAACGCTTGAAAGGCACTGCACGAATCGTAGCGCACCATGCGACATGCTCAGGGCTGTGCTCAGCCACGAAGCGAGCCATCGCATGAATAGCGGCCAAGCGTTGATTGCGTGTGCGGATTTTACAGTGACGCTCATGTTCAAGGTGGTCGAGGAAGTCCTTCAAAACACCTCTGGAGAGATCAGCGATACAAAGATGGTCAATGGGGTGTCGGCTATGTATGCTGATCCATGGAAGTAAAATGGAGAAAGTGTCACGATAGCTGCGTTGCGTGTTCTTGGAGAGGTTTCGCTCCGCGATCACATGCTCCAGAAGAAAGCGCCGTACCCAACTGCCAAGCAAGTTCGCACTAGTCAAGGCTCACCTCCGGTCGAGCGTAGCGCTCGAAGCAAAGGCTGGCCTCTGTGAGTAGTTCTGTTGCCATCGTCAAGTAGTGCGCAGTGTCCTGAATACTGCCATGTCCAAGGTAGGTTGTGAGGTGGGGCAGTAAACGCTGCACATTCTTACCCTCTCGATACCACGTAACGATCCGTACCAGGGCAAAGCTGTGACGAAAATCATGAAGTCGCGGCTGGTATCTCGCCTCCCTGGAACGATGGACCCCGGCTTCTTCGCGCAACTTCTGGAAAACATCTTCGGCAGTATTGCGAGTGATCCTCTGAAGCTTTACTGTTCCCAGCAGTGGTGTGTTCTCTGTGTGATGGACCGATGGCCACTGCTGATCGATATAGGCTTCTAAGACGCGCCGCAAGTCAGGTCCAACGGGAACGAGGCGGCTCTTAAAGAACTTGGTCTCGCGAATAGTGAGCACCCCAGAATTGCGATCAAACTCTTCAAGATTCAACCGCAACGCTTCACTGATCCGGAGGCCGGTTCCATAAAGTAACAACAAGAGCGTACGGATGGTATTGGGTGTAAGAAACCACGTGTATCGATGGCGCGAGTCGGCAGCATCAATCAACTTGCGCATATCGTCGTTGGTGTAGATGTAGGGTTGAAACTGCTCTGGTAATTGTGGTTTGCTGCGTGGTAGAGGGCTGTTCTGAACGAAATGATGGGCCTGCGCATAACGGTAAAACGTTGCCAGAGTCTGATACTTGTAAAACCAGTTAGCAGTCACTGGACCGCTGCCGTCCAGGAAGCGTCGAACAGCACACGGGTTTACTTGCTTTATATCGCCGTCGCCTACGCTCTTCACAAAGGCACGTAGCTTGACAGCCTTTGACTTGAAGTCCTTTCCGAGAGAACGCTTATATGCAATGTAGGACTCAACGACCTGTGACAGTGTCATAAAAGTCCTCCAAGGCTGATCGCAGCTACGGCCTGAAGCGCTTCGATGCTGCCACTGGGATAGATCGGTGTGGCAATATGAGCACTGCGCTCGGTATGGGTAACCAGGCCACTTAGATCGAGCTGACCAACTTCTTGCAACGCGACCAGGTTGGTCTTGGCATATATCTGTGTAGATTCCAAGGAGACGTGGCCGAGATGTTCGGCAATATCCTTGAGCGTGAATCTTTCCGCCAACAAATGGGTGGCGCAGGAATGCCGAAGAGCATGGGGCCCATAGCATGGTAGTGTGAGACCCAACTGGAATAAACGATTACGTACCGTCGTTCCGAGACAGGTTGCCGTTAACGGCCGAAACGGCTGAATTAGTGTGACGAACACCTCACGATACGGACATCGTGGACGCACTTCGCGAAGGTACCGCAGGATTGCATCGCCCACATTGCGGAGCAAAGGATAATGTTGAGTTTTGCGCTGCTTAGTACAGCGAACATGCATCACTTCCTGTTCCCAGTCAATGTCGTCCAGACAGAGATGGCGCACTTCACTACTACGAAACCCATAAACTGCCAGCAGTAATATCATGGCGTGGTCGCGAATGTCGTTCGGAGTGTCACCAGAAGATGCAACTAGAAGGCGCTGCACATCACTCCACAGCGGTCCTCGTGGTAACCGTTCGAGTTTATAAATACGAGGCGCATCGATGGTGTTGGCAAGGCCCTGAACACACCAATTCATCGATTGAGCAAAACGAATAAAGTTGCGCAGTGCCTTGACATGAATAGAAATAGTTGTCCGCTTCCATCGTCGTTGTGCGGCCTGCCAAACAAAGTAACGAGATAAATCCTCGGGAGTTATCTTGCGCAGTGTCTTTACTTGGTCTGCAGCCCAGTTAAGGAATGGGCGCAAGTGTGTCTTATGCATTATCAAGGAAGCATCTGCTAGACCGCGCTCTTGTTGTTCGAAATGAAGGAACGCATCCTGCTCAGTGGTGAACGGAAGTTGGGACTTCGGTTTCTGTAAACGACCCAGCATGCGCAGCCAGTTTGTCGCGTGAAATACAAACTTTGTTTCCATGCGATGCCGACTGATACGGCAGCGAACAAGCGTGGCACTCCACTGTCTGGCAGCGGCTTCAATTTGGGTGGGCGTAACTGACGGGAGACTGAGCGGAAGTTGCTCTGCCATATGGTAGAGCAGATTTGCAATTTGTCTCAAGGTCGGCAGGGAGCGGCCTTCTTCCATCAGCAACGTCAGATAGCGTTCTCGTTCTTTTGCATATGGACCGTTGCGGTGGCGGCTGAGATTAGATCGACGGAATAGAATTCTCTCGAACATGGTGAATCTCCTCTGAAAGTGGTGATTCACCAAGTATCGAGTTCAGTTATGTTGCGAGCAAAATGCCACCAGATCAATAGGAGAGCTTGTGGTCGCCTTCTACACAACATAACTTCAAAAGCAACATAACTCCCGGTATTCCACTCCGAAGCGGATGAACTCCGGTGTGTGGGTAATGGCGGTCTCTCGCGCCGCCGCATCGCGGATAGCCATCACGCGCATCTCGGTCGGCATGCGATCGAGATAGGTGAGCCCTCTGCCGATGGAATTGTCGGTCAACACCCGGCCGAGCGCCGTGGCGATGGCGATCTGGGACGAGGGTTCAATGGGAACCGGAGCCGTCGCAGGATTGAGGAGAATCTCGTCGATCGAAGGTAATTGACGGAAAAGCCTTAGAAAGGCGACGAGCTCTGAAGCTGCAGCCTCGCCTACGGTTCCGTCGAGAAGCTGCGCCTCAAACTCGCTGGTGCCTGAAAGCAGTGCCGTTCTTTGCCGCCGAGCGATTCCGCAGAGGACATTCGAAGCCATCTCCCAGGAACGCGGTGTCGGCCATGCGTTGCTATCCGAGGAAACGTCGGCAGTGTGCAGCAGGTCTGGCTTGAACCGCAGGAAGGCGATGATCTCGGGCCGGACGCCGGCCTTGACCGCCCACTTGCACCAGTCCTCGAGATCAGCCTCCAGTTCGAGGTGGACAAACCGGTTGCGCAACGGCCGCGGCATCGCAAAGTGGACGCCGCGCTCGGAGGCGGGGTTTCCGGCAGCAATTACCACCCAGCCATCGGGCAGTTGGTACTCTCCGAGCCTGCGATCTAGGACAAGCTGGTAGCAGCCTGCCTGCGTCATCTGGGGGGCGGAAGTCAGTTCGTCAAGAAAGAGGATGCCCTTCCCCGCGGTCGGAAGAAACTTCGGTGGCACCCATTCGGTCTGATCGGACGCAATACGAGGCAGACCGCGAAGGTCGACAGGGTCGAGCTGTACGGCTCGCACATCGAGAAAGTTGTAGTCGAGATCGACGGCGACCTGTCCCACGATTTGAGATTTGCCGACGCCGCATGGCCCCCAGATATGCAGGGGCACACGCTCGCCAATGAGCGCGTGAAGCGCTTCATAGAGCTTGGAAGGTTTCATGGATTTTCCTTGTGAGGGGGAAGATAAGGGTTCACCGGGCCTGCGGAAGGCGTCGACTGTGGTAAAACCTCTTCTTGCGAATAAACTGGTTGTGGATGGAACAGCAGCTTTGACCGATATTTTGGCTTCACCACAGGAATACGAACAGCTCCTTGGGGCCCTCAAAGAGCGAATCCGCACAGCTCAACTCGATGCGCTGCGCGTCGTCAATCAGGGGCTGATCACTCTCTACATGGACATCGGTCGGATGATCGTTGAGCGGCAGCAGGGAGATACCTGGGGCAAGTCGGTGGTGGCCAATCTTGCCCGAGATCTTCGAGTGGAGTTTCCGGGAGCCAATGGCTTCTCTGCCGCTAATCTATGGCGAATGAAGATCTTTTTTGAGGCCTATGGGGAAAGTGAAAAACTCGCAGCGCTTGTGCGAGAAATAGGCTGGTCGCACAACATCACGATTCTTGAGAAATGCAAGAGCGATGGGGAGCGGGAATTCTACATTCGTAGTTGCAGAAAATTTGGGTGGACCCGCAATGTCCTCGTTCATCAAATCGAAAACCGGGTCTTCGAACGAACGCTGAACAGCCAGAACAACTTCGACACAGCGCTGTCGGATGCTGTGAAAGTCCAGGCCAAATTGGCGGTCAAGGACGAATACACCTTTGCCTTCCTCGATCTCGAGGAGCAACACAGCGAAAGAGAACTTGAGCGCGCCCTCACCGGCCGCATCGAGGCCTTCCTTCGAGAGATGGGGGACATGTTCACCTTCGTTGGCAGCCAGTACCGGGTTCAGGTCGGTGATCGCGAGTTCTTTATCGATCTGCTGCTCTTTCACCGGCGGCTCCGATCCCTGGTTGCTCTTGAATTGAAAATCGGAGAGTTCGAACCGGAATTTGTTGGGAAGATGCAGTTCTACCTCTCGGTCCTCGATGAAACAGTCCGACTGACTGACGAACAGCCTTCAATCGGAATCATTCTCTGCAAATCCAAAAACCGGTTGGTGGTGGAATATGCCTTGAAACAGACCTCGGTGCCGATTGGAGTGTCGGCCTATTCTGTGACTCCGGATGTGCCCGGTAATCTTCGAGGTCAACTCCCGAGTCCAGACCAGGTTGCGTTGCTGTTAGCCGGATTCGAGGACGAACCGTAGTACTCACAAGCCATTAGCGATGAACAACTTACAAAACTCGCACAGCGCGTGCGAGTTTTTACAGAAGAAAGAATTGACGCAATGGGAGGGAGCCTTCCATTGTCACTCGCGATAGAAGCGACCTTATTCAGGCAAGACGCCGTAATCCCGGACGCTCTTGATATTTCCCCGATTGGTCTTGAGATATCGAGCTCGAAATGAAACCCGGGGAACCGGCTCAAGATAAAGGAATGTTCCATCGGTGAACCGGACTTCGACTGCCTGCTGCCCGGTCGCGTGGCCCGAGTAACGAATATAGTCCACTACCTTGCCGGAAGCCTCCGTGAAACGCACGCTACGATCCGGTCCAGGATCTGAGGAGCGTCCAAGCTGCAGGCCCGGGCCGACTGAGGATGATGGAGAGTGGCCACCCTCCGTTTGTATCTTCGAACTTGTTTTATTCCTCTTCATTCAACCTCCCGTGGTCCGCGATACCCCACCTCTACCGTAGAGTCCGAAGTATCCCTAAAGGAAGCTCGTTCCATTCGCCCGTCATGGAGTGCAACCTCGAGGCCTGTAGCTTCGGTGAAGGCTTCTCGAAGCTGATCGCAGTAAAGCCCGTCGACTTTCGATTGATAGAAGATCTTGATCCCCCGAGCACGAGAGAACGTCACGTCGTATAGGTCCTGAGGGGTCAAGTCTATCCGAACTCGATTGATCCCATCCTTTGCGAAATTGGATGGAAGATGGAACGATAACGCGGACGCGTGCGCAAGGAGAAATTTCGCGCCCGTCATTGTGAGGAACCTCTGTCCCCCTAACTGCGCGAGTATTGTCTTTGCGACGGTCAAGTCTGAGGTTTGAAAACAAGTCATAACGGGTAAGGCCTCCAAAGCTCTGAGAAAGCGGTTGGCGTGGTGATGCAAACATGTGGACACCCGTGGGCAGAGGTTTGCGGAACCCTGAGAGATCGAACAACATAATCCATCCACTCGTTTTACGGGTTGTGCTTTCAGACGAAAAATAAGGGGACTGACAGAGAGGGCTTGGCTGTCTGCCCTCTCCTGCAAGATCTGTCTCCTTGACAGCCAGTTCGGAGGTTCTAGGCCGTCTCAGAAATTAAGGGCTGAACCTCAGTGGGAACGAGCTCAACCTTCCAGCCGCCACCATCTGCACTTTGTCGCTTGAAGCGAATTTCCTCGACGCCAATTCGTCTCGCGTAGTCCCTGGCTTCCCAGGAAAGGCCGTTCTGCAAAATGCCCATTAGTGCTGCCCGTGGGCCGCGGAAGTACTCATCGACCTCGCGCTGGATGTGGTCTCTGTAGTAGTCGCTCTGTGTGTCCCAACTGTCTGACTCGACGTCGTCCGAGGAGCGAAACGTCGCATCGAAAAGGAACTGAGATACGTCGAAGGGGCCGGTGAGAGTGTCATTGTCCCAAGGACTGTTGCGGACCGCCACAAATTTCGGCGCTTCGTCTCCGCAGTCCACATCATCGCCATCGACGACATGGATGTCGGCGGGAAGTTGGATGACGGTGTCCGGCACATTGGACTGCCGAATCTTGCCGATGATCGTGATTTTCTCGGGACGCGGAAGCAATTTTGCCTCCCACTCGTCGAAGCATGAGCCGTCGAGGACAACCTCCGTGTCGCTCAGTAATGGTAGGGAGTCGTACCAGGAATACCCTGCATACTGTTCCGCTGTCTGATATAGCTCCCGCCCGAGAATTGAGTCATTCTCGAGCGCAGCCTCAAGAGTGTGCTGATTCGGGCAGAACTGCGCGACGAGGAGCGCTTTGTCGACGGTCTCTAGCAACCGCTCCTCAACAGCGCCGAAGAATGGGTCAATTCCGTCATCCAAGGGTGACGCATGCCATGTTTTCAGCAACGGACTGGCCTCATCGAGGACCACACCAAGGGAGCTTGCCTCTCTCCAGCGAGCGAACGGAAGTACGTGTCGTTCCTGTATCTGGAAGAATCGATATGCGGCTGCACGAACTTTTTTTTCGAAATCTCGAAGCTTCCGGTCCTGGACAATCGCGCGACGATCGGGGAGTTGCAGTTTCACGCGGCCTACTTCAAGAACGTTGAAACGTGCTCTCAGCTCTTCCGTACGCCAGTGACCGAACTGGTTGAGCCTCAATAAACCAGGGATCGAGTCAAACGATTCGCGGATGAGCGACCCATGGAAGCTCCAGTTGTCGTCCCGGTACCCGAATCTCCACTTGAACGAAGTGCCAAACCCTACTTCGATGCCGTCGATGATCTCTCTATAATCGGCTCCTTCAAGAAAGTCATGGCGCGTCACTGCTTCGCCGTTCACATGAACCTCAACCGGGCAGAACTCGCTGACCTGCCGGATCACGCCGACCAGGAGATCCGTTCTGGAACCACGAGTGAACACGATGCGAGTACCTGGTATGGGATCCTCGGTTGATACTTCGGCTCCGGCGGCGGCGAGGAACACCTCACGCGAGAATAGGGCCTGCTGATTCCCGCTGCGTACTTCGACTTCAGAGTGGCATAAGGAAAAGAACCCCATTCCAGCGGGGTCTTCTATTTCCCGAACGTCGATGCTCCAATCGGAGTCGCCGAGAGTGAGGAGCTTCTGGAAGTCATCGATGCCGCGGCCATTGTCGTGGAAGGTGATTCTGGACCCCTCTCCGTCGCCAGGGAGTTGCTCGATCGATATATCGACCAAGGTAGCGCCAGCTCTTCGGGCATTCTGCAGGAGCTCGACGAAGACGCCCGCGTCGTCGTTGCGAAAAAGGCGGTCGGCTTTCGAAAGAATTGTTGGACTGATTGTTGCGCGGACTATGGACATGAACACACCTCGAATGGATTAGGGTGGCTGAGGGAAGTGGAACGAAGGGGCGAGCGTGAAGCCGCACTCGAATTTCAGAAGAGGAGTCCTTGGCCCCGGTCGTCGCACCGAAACAACGTCTCACCAATTGCCGGCTTGTATTCATCCGGCACCGGGAGCGGCGCTGGTGGAGGAAGCGGAACCGGCACGCCAAGCACCTCCTTGGGAAAAGGAAACGCGAGCCAAGGGGCATAGAGCGCGCCGTTGATGCGTGTGATCATTGCGACGAGCGGGTCGATGTCGCAACCGTACAGGCAATAGGAGTAGTTGCTAGCGTGGAGGAGCATGCGGCCGGTTCCCACACAAGGATCCATCACCGTCTCGAGACGAGGATCGCTATTGTTGGAGGGCTCGCGACCTGCCATCATCATTTGAGTCATGCACTCGACGACCGGGTGTGGCGTTGGGAAGAATGCGTTTGGGTTCCAGCCGTTGCTATGGCGTTCGGCGAGCATCCACCCGAGGTAGTCGTGCGGGTTCAACAGAAGTGGCTCTAAGTTGAAGGTCCGGTACAGGGCCTCGTGAGTTTCTTCCTTGAGCGGCGGCACTTCGCGCGAAACGGCAAGACCCCAGGCAAGCCAATCCACCAGCCGATTGAACGAGGTCCAGGAGTAGTCCTCTCGGTGGATCAGGCGTAAACAATGCTCGAACATCTGCCTTCCTGCATCGAGATTGCCCAGCACGAATTCGACTCGAGGGATGGGCTCGTCTAGAAGGCGGCCCATTTCAAGTGTCCGCAGATAGTGAGTCCAACGGCCGGGCAGCATTGGGTGCAAATCGGCGAATTGAACCTGATACAGGAGCCAGCCACGATATTGCCAGGGGGCTATCTGGTCGCCGATCTTCGGCAATCGGCCGGTTTGAAGCACAAAGGCATTGATATCCGGCGCATCAGACACGCCAGCTAAGGGCACAAGAGATTCCATGGGGATTTCCCGATTCGTGGAGAGATGGGTGTCGGTCGGCAGAAGTGGCAGCAATTGCGCTGCGGAAACGCGTGAAGATCAGGCGGCGATCTTCAATCGCTCGCGCGGGGTGAAGGCAAAACGGAATTGGATGGGAAGCTGCGCTGTCTTCCAGCGCTCCCATCGAACCTTGGGTTCGGAGGAGTGTTTGTCGGTTCGCTTGCGTCCTCGTCGGCTCCACGTGCCGCCGCGGGAGGTTGCTACTGGCACGAACCCTGCCGCCCGCAAGGACGAGCCGTGCTCATGGCGCCGTGTGTAGGTGACGACGCGCTTGTATCCACGTTCAAACGCCTCACGGCAGGCGTATCCATAGAGCATGGAACACGCATTCTCGACAAGGCCGTGAGGTCTTACGTCTTTCACGCAGACGCGGCTGACTTCGATACACCCCTTTGCCGCAAGCGCTCGTGAGACGGGGCGGCCGGCGGATATAACTCCTACGAGTTCACCGCCGTTGAACAACGCGGCACCATACTTCCAGCCAACAGGAGGGTCGCAGTGTCGATGGTGTGACCGGATGAACTCTTTCGCATCGGAGAACGAGATCGGGCCGAACTCGAGACCGTGATGGAGCGTCCAGCTCAGTGTGTCATCTGTCACAAGGATGTCCTGCACCTTGAGGCCAGTCGCCTCAAGTATCCACCTTGCGCGCTCTCGTCGTGTGAGCTGGCGTATCGACTCGATCCATCCCGCGAGATTTTCCTCACAGCAGGCATCGAGCATCACCTCGCGTGTGTTTAGGAGGATCTCCGCAACATCAAAGCTGGCTACATCGCCGCAATACGGGCAAAGTTCCATGAGTACCTCCTGGGGAAGAGACTGGAGGTTGATTTGACTCATCTATCGTTCTTGGAAGGTTTTGATCACGGCCGGAGCAATGGAATCACGGCTCTTGTCGCCGGAACTGGCCCATCATCCTGCGCATGATCGTAACCGTAGTGCTTGCCCGTCCGCAGTGCATCGGCCACCTTCTGCAAGGCCGTCTCTATTGACCACGTCGAAGAGAGACGGACACTTTTCTTGTCGTTGCGGCAAACAATCGCATTTCCCTCGATATGGATCTGGTGCGCCTTGTAGGTCATAAATCGGATAGGCGTTCCTGTCGCCTTGTCGCGGGCAGCTACGATCTTCAGATAGGCCCCGTCAGCCAGAAGAGACTCGACTTCGCGTTTGGCAACCCCAAACCGGAAATGGCGCGTCACCTGGCTGGCGAAATAATAGCCGCGCGGCGGTTCATTGTTGGAGCGGAGAGGCAATCCGAGAAAGATGCCCATCGCACTGTTGTAGGGAAAACCGCTCTGCCCTCTTGCGAGCTGAGCAACCGTATAATCCGACTGGGCGTTTTCGAGTTGCTGGGCAACCTGTGCGTATTCGCCCCGAACCGCCGCCGCTTCATCCACACGGAGCGTATTCCATGCGGTCTTTTCAGCTTCGCTGCTGCGTTCGGTGATATAGGCCATGAGCACCGGATACTTCTCTTGCGGGGTCATTGGTCGCGCCTCCGTGTGCAATGTGATGTGCCTGCAGAGAGAAACTTAGTCGAGCTCTTCGGCCGTTCCGGACCGCAGATGTTCGATGTGGAAGATGCTCGTCTCTGCCGCTCCTCGGGCAAGGGCTTCGAGAAAGGCTTGTTTGGCCGCCGCGAACGAAGTTGCTGTGACGTCCACCGTGATCGTGACTCCATATTCGGTCGCGCCTGCCGAGTCGTCTCCCCCAGGCCAACTGGAGATGGGGAGTCTTGGGGCAGTATCGTCTGGTTCCAATTCGTCGTCATCAGCAAGTTGGAGCGTGCCGGAGTTGTAGATGCTTGGAATGAATACACTCACATGCTCGACGAAAGAGTCGTCGATCGCGAACACGCTACCGGAGTTGGGATCTCGATACACAGTGAGTTCCACGCTTTCTCTGGAGGTTGGGTCTTCGACCGTGAAGGATTTGAGGCGAACTGCCTTGGTAACGTCCATCGGGTTCCTCACTTACTAAAAAGCAGGGTGCCGGTTCCGGACGGTTCCTCAGCACCCTCGTATCTGCCATACCGAGCGAGTCATATCCGCATCGGCATGACGACATACTTCTGCTGATATTCCGGATTGAAGGCTTCGGGGATAATAACGACCGCCGAGGCGCCGTCCTTGAGGCCGAATCTCACTTCGCCCTCGGCCCCGATCGTCTTTAGGAAGTCGACGATATAGGGGCCATTGAATCCGATCGTCACCGCTTCCGCAGTGTAGCTCAAAGGCAGAGCCTCCTGAGACTCCCCGCTGTCCGCCGCAGAGGCGCTTACGATCAGCGAGTTGTTGTCGAGCCGGAATTTGACCGCGCTCGATCTCGCATCGCTGAATTCGAGAACTCTCTGCAAAGAGCCCATCAGGTCGGCAGCCCCAATCACCACCGAGTTGGCAGTATCGCGTGGAAGGATCGCTTCATAGTTCGGGAACTGACCGATCAGCCTTCTCACGCTGAACGTGCGGTGCCCGATCTGGAAATAGTAGGTGCTGTCGTCCTCGCTGAAGCCGACCGATTCTTCCTTGCTCGATCCGATGAGCGAGAGCAGGTCGCCCATGCCGTCTTTGGGCAGGAGGATCTTCTTGAAACCGTCGATTGCAAGGCTGTCTTCCTGAACCTCGACGAGAGAGAGCCTGCGGCCATCGGTCGCCACCATGCCCATCCGATCCTCCCGCAACAGCAATAATGCCGCATTGAAAAGGTAGCGGTCCTCGGAGTTCGCGACCGTGAACAGGCTTTGGCGGATGAGGGTCTTGAGGCCGCGAGAGCTGAGGCGCAGCGGGGTCACGGAAGGCGTTGGCGCTGAAGGGAAAGATTTCGGAGCCTGGCCCGCCATCTTGGTGCGGGAATGGCCTGCCGCAATCTGCATATGGTAATTGGCGAGCAGCTTCATGCTCACCCTTCCCTCGGGCAGTAGTTTGAGGTAATTGAGCAGCTTTTGAGCCGGGACGGCGGCCTCGCCGAGTGTCTTGATTGCCGCCGGGCATTCGGTTGTGACGGTCCTCTTCAGATCAGTGCCGGTGATTGAAAGAATTCCACCCCCGGCAGCACGGATAAGAAGGTGCGTGAGGAGGGGTTGTGTGCTTCTGGTATCCGTGACGCGGGCTGCCGCACCTACTTCAGCAATCAGTTGATTGCGGTCGGCGACGAACTCCATGAGCGGAACATCGAGGGGTATTTCTGCGGGAGGTGCGGGCGCAACGGTAGCGGTTGCCATGTCGAGCGCATTCCTTTCAGGATGGATGGGAAGGTAAGAGAAACTGGACGCGGTCACGCCACCCGACGCGGTGTGGCAAGCTTCACCGTCTTCACGGTGTTAGGCTTGCTCTATAGGAGGAAGGATGAGCATAACCGGAGCGGTAAATGAGTTGAATAAAGAGATCGACCGGCTTACGAAATTCCGTGACGCGCTGTTAGAGGGCTCGCCGGGTATAAGCATGACTCACGCCGCGAGCCCTAAGGCGGGCCGGAAACCCGGGCCCGCCAAGAAAGCCGCAGGCGTAAAGAAATCAGCCTCGGTCAAGACGTCTTCCCTGCCAAAGAAGAGAACGCTGTCCGCAGCTGGAAGAAAGGCGATCTCGGACGCCGCCAAGGCGCGATGGGCCGCGAAGAAGAAAGCTACCTCTACGAAGTAAGGCCCGGACGGGTGAGGGCGATGCCTCTCACTCCGCCGCTTTACTCAATCAGGCTCACACACATCGAAGGACGGAGTCAGGCTGCCTCGTCGATGGTCTCGTCCTCGTCCGTCTCGTCCTCTTTGATCTCGGTGAGGATCTCTTCCTCGTCCTCTTCGCCGGGCTCAGCTTCTACGGGCGCTGCCGCGACCGGGGCCGGTGCTGACGAGGCGGCAGGCATGTCGAAGAGGCTCGCGGTCCTCGGAGGCGGCGGCGGCGCGGGTTCAGTTGGCGCTTTCGCGGGCTGGGCCGGCTTCGCAGCGGTGCCGGTGGAAGTCGTTGCATCTTTCTTGACCGGCGTCTTTGACTTCGACCGGGCTTCAGCCTGGGCTGCCTTTGCCGCAGCGTCCATCTCCTCTTTGGCCTGCTTGAGCGTGTTCTTCAACTGAAGATGAGCAGCGACAAAGTCGACCAGGGTCGGCCCGAGCTCGGCGTCGAGCTCTTCGGCCGTGCCCGTGATGGTTAGCGGCGTCGTGAGCGCCTTGTTTTCGTCATCTTTCAGCTTCTTTGGGACGACGTTTACGCGGATCTGATCATCCTCGGCGAAGGTGATCGTCATCAGGACTGCCCGATGCCGCAGTACGGGTGCAAGTTCCTTGAACATTTCAGAGACTCCTTTGTTGAACCACCTCTGTCAGGTGGGTTGTTTTGGCAGGCGTGCCTCCACAATCTCGGGATCGTCCCAACGCAGTGTGTACCGCTCTCCGAGAGTGAGAGATTTAAGGTAGGCTTCGGGATCGTGATCGCGCTGCCAAAGCAGGCGATACATCGCATTGACCGCGGCCTTCATGATGCGCTTCATCTCATCGTTTGAGATATGGGAGAACTCGAGGTTTTGATCGCAGACACTGCAAACCTTTCCGGCGTGCAGCTCTTCGATAGGGCCGTTGCGGAAGGCGAGCGCAGTAATTGCTTTGGCCTCGATAGCGAGAGAAGGATCGACTGGAGATTTCATGGCAGAGCCTCTTGTACGCTCCACCATAACGCGAATCACTCAATGCTTGGTTGAATTCCGCGTATCCTTCAGCGAACGTCTGCGCGTGCGTCGCCACAAATCTGGATCGATAGGGATCGCGGACATGTGGCCCGTCGCAGCGTTGAAGAAAGCTCCGTGATGTTTCAACTTGCCGTGACGAAACAACCTTGCAAGCATCGCGAGGGCGCTCGTAGCGAGTGTCTGGTTGATGAAGGGCTCCTGACGATCCAGAGCTTCAATGGCCGAGCAGCTTGGCAGCGGGTCCTCTCCCGCCTTCGCATCGACGATCTCTGGATAGAGTTCACTCACGGTGCGCAGCCGCTCGGCCTTTCTGTGGTTGCGCGCATTCAGGGGTTGGCCGAGGACATACTGACCGCTCGCGGCGTTGTTTCCGAGATCGAGCCAGTAGCTGGCGCGGTTAAGAGAAGTCGTCAATGCCTCTTCGATGGCGCGCCTTGCGGCACGGGTATCGACGCAACCAATCACAATGTCCGGATGCACATCGTGGATGCGGGTGCGCTTATCGAGGTGGACCGGAAAGGCCTTCCACTCGGTTCCCCAAAAGAGGTTGATCCGGTTGACAAGCACCGTCGCCTTATTGAGACCAAGATCCGAGAACGAGAAGGGCTGCCGGATGCAATTGGTCTCGGAGACCGTATCCGCATCCATCATCCAGACGTCGAGCCCTCCGCTGTGTCCCCAGGCCCGCATCGCCTGGTCCAGATAGGGCAACCCCATCACGATGGCGCTGCCCGTTCCTCCCGCGCCTACGACCAACACCCGGACGCGGCGGTTTTCGAGCAGCCCAGCCGGAACGTTATGTTCGATCCGCATGGCTATTGCCTCCCTCCATGGATGAATTGGGATAGGGTTTCGGGCAGCTCGATGAGGGATGCCTTCGGGAACGGCATGCGCTTCCCGGCGAGTGCGCTCCATAACCCGTCGAAACCGCCCTTGTGGCGTGTCAGCCGCCCGACGTTCGAGTGCGTGAAGTTCGACTCATAGAAGCCCTGCTCCCAGGATGGAATTGCGGCGACCGACGCGCTGTCCGGCCGCCGCATGGAGCCCGTACAAACCGAGCCATGATGTGAGAGGTTCCAGAAGGGAGCCACAGCGAGTTTGGTTCCGGCCGTGGGGCGCTTGTTCTCTAAGAGGGCCCGGATCTTCAGGTTGCCCTCCGATACCTGCCAGACCAGAGCCGGTTGGGGAAAGACCTTTCCGTTAAGGTGCTTTGCCTTGTTTTCGGAGTTCTTGTAGAACATCGCTTTGCGCCGCTGCGGCGTCCACCATGCGATCATGCGGTCGCCTTTGGCGATCACGTTTTCAGGCAGGATCTCCGCCTTCACATTGCCGCCAATCGAGCGAACCAGCGAATCGATGAAAGTTACTGTGAGCGGCTGGGCCGGCCCCAGCACGGGTGGCGCGTTCTTGGACTGCGTAATCTCGTGCCTCGTCACGAAGCTCGATCCACGCCCCTGATAGACGAGCAGCGCATCATGCAGCTCGTAGTGATAGTTCTCCCCGATCGATGTCTCGACGTTCATGGTTCCCCCAGCTCTGAATCTCTTCGACCAGTTGGAAGAGTTCGCAATTGATCAGGACAAATCGCTCGACGATCTTCTTCGCCTTCCGCACCTCATCCTCGTCGTTCGGGGAGAAGACGATCGAAAGAGTAGGTTCCGGCGAGCCCTCGAGCATGGACTGGCTCTCTTCATCGAAGCATGCGCAGATCACATCGTGTTCCTTGAATGCAACCAGCAGTGTAGGGAGCGGCGCAGAGTCGTAGTAACCATCACCCAGGTCCCTGCCTGACTTCGGATAGAGCCGCGCAAGTCTCTGGATACGGCGCAACCGTGTGATCCATGTGCCGAATCGTCCGCTCTTGTGCTTGAGCAAGAGCTGGCGGTCGCGGAGCTCGTGTCGGGAGTTGCACTTGAGCGTCTTCAGGATGCACTCCGGCAACCCTTTGTCGACTTCCGGGAATTCGTACTGCTCGCGGCTCTCTTCTTCCTCCTGTTCCGCCCACTCGTGCAGCATTTCCTCGCGCATCTTTGCGTCATCGTGGTTATAGATGCGCATGACACGGTAGAGCGAATAGGTGAACTGCCAGTAGAAGGCCGCCCCCAGCCCTTTTTCCTCTGCTTCCAGGGCTTCGAGTGCCTCGCCGATTTCCACGTACCCGCAGTTGCCGGAGGTAATCATCACCGCGAGTTCGCTCGATTCGAGTGCGCGGTCATATCCGTATTTCTCGATCACGTCCGCAATCTGCAGATGGTATTCGAGGTTGCGTTGCAGCAAGTCCAGCCGGTCCGCGGTAATCGCCTCGCGGATCGCGTTTTGGGCGAAGACGTTCCCGTTTTCGCCCGCCTGTTTCCATTGCGATGGACGAGCTACCCCGCACCGCACCAGCGCGGCGCAGAAATCGAAGAGCAACTCGGAATGGACTTCGTGGTTGTACGACGTCGGCACACTCTCGAGCGTCGGCAGCGCCTGGCCCGAGCGTCGCGCGAGCGTCTCTACGCCAAGGGCGGGAGCATCTCCGAAGGTGGGAGCAGCCGGGGATTGACCGGATCGGTGTAGCGATGGGCCGCGCTCGCGACGGCCTCGGACAGCTCGCGGGATTGTTTGCATTTCAGGTGCCTCGCCAGGAGTTCGTTCGGGCCACTGGGAGGAGTATTGGCTTTGTCTTTGAACAACGCCAGGAGCTCCTCCTCCTTGATCTCTTTCGTGGCCATGACTTTAGCCTTTCGAGCCGATTGCCCGGTCGAAGGTGTAGCGCAGTGCGGTGCCGGTGGCGTCGGGTCCTGTGAGCGTTGCCGTCGCAATCTCCGGGTAAGTCGGTGTCAGGAAGTCGCGAACCTCATCGACGGTCATCTCGGGTGCAGGGTCAGGGATGCGAACTCCATTGAAATAGAACTCGCGTAACAGTACTTCTGCCTTGAGTGCGGTAGCCATCTTGAAACTTCTCCTTATGGTTTGATTCAGCACATGTTGAAGGTGGGCGCCAGAGCGCAAGCGGTTGTTACAGATGAGGTGCTAACGATCGTCTGCGTGAGGCTTTGAGGCGAGCAACCGCTTCCAGTAGTGATCTGCGATGGCGGGGTTCATGCTCATTCTCAGAAGTTCGTGGGTCTCGTCTTCGCTAAGCACCGCGGCAAAGAAATCTTCCCCAAGCCGCAAAGCTCGCGCGGCACGGTGGTTGCCGTCGATCAGAGGCATTCCATAACCTGCCGGAAGCGTGACCATGATCCCGTGTCCTGCGTTCACCGGCAGGTGCCACACATGGCTTTCGAGAATGCGGGCGTGTTCGAGCCAACGCGAAAGGGCAGATGGCTCGACCCGAGTCAGGTCATGTCTTGCGGAGAGCTTTTTCGCGGGAGTGACATTGAAGCGTAACGAGAGTATTTGGTAATACTCTTCGCCAGGTATGTCTTCGGCCCCGATCACCGAGCAACGCGGGCAGTCGTTGTGGTGGCGGAGGCGCAGGCTGGGCATAGGTCTCCTCATGCGTGGGAACGCGCAAATAATGGGTGATTTGGGAAGGGTTGGCAGGACGGACGGTGTGCCCGCTCCTCGTCAGAGTTTCGGAAGAACCTCTCGCAGGTACTCAACGTGCTTCGCAGACACTACCGTTAGGTCTTCGCTGCAGCCAGCGTTGTCGGCTGAATCAACGAGATCCTGGATGACCTGCTTCAGTCGTGCATCCGAATAGTGGTCCGGGGACCAACTCGGGCCGGCGTTGACGATTACGCCCTCTACGTCCTCGATGAGGTTGTCCTTGACGAAGATCGAACCGCGGTCATTCACATCCTCCGCATCCCACGACACTTCGCCGTTCAGCAGATATCCAAGCGGTTCAAGGAAATGTTCGACAAGCAGCATGAGGCAAAGTCTCAGTCCATGAGTACTCTCATCTTCATCGGGAAGGATTGTGGTCCTGTCTTCCGAGATATCGAACACGTCCATGTACGCGGGGAGATCCTCTTCTGGGCTGGCAGCGATGCTTGCGAAGATCGGTTTTGTGAGATCGTTGTATTCCTTCCGGGAGAACGCGAGGACTATGGCTGCATGCTCTTCGGTGAGCGGCGGGCTGATGGTGATTTCACCGCGGTAGTAGACGGAGTACGGCATGGAGTTTCCTTTCTCTGGAGGCTTAGAAGAGGCTGCCTTGAATAGGTGTGACAGGCGTGATGGGTGGTTCCGAAGTTGGCCGCTCCACCGCGATGGCAATGGGTGCCTCCGTAGATGCGTCGGCCTGAGGGGGCGACGGCCGATACTTCGCCTCAAGGCGAACAAGGACTGCCATCTCAGCAGTCCGCAACTCTTCCGCCGCTCGCAGCTCATAGAGCGAGAGGTAATTCCTCGCGCGAACCTGTTGCTTGATAGCGCGCTCTACGTCGCAGTACGTAAACTTTGGGTCGCCCCAGCAAGGCCACGCCAGTGTGTTCCTCACGAACTCAAGGCGGTCTTTGTCGCAGGTGAACCACGTCTCGTAAAACTGACCTTGGTTATAGTGAGCAATATGCCCGAAGCAGTTGGAGAGCCGCTGGTAGAAGCTCTTGGTAAAGAGGCTTTGTTTCCAGTCCGCCTCGATGAAATGCAGGTAGGTGTTTCCGAACGCTGCTTTATCGGCGGCGGAGTTCCACTCAGTGGCAACAAATTGGGAAGCATCGAATGGTTTGGCCCGCATGGCGGCTCCTCAAACAGCAAGAGCGGCCGAGGACGGCCGCTCCTTTCTTGGGACAAGAGGTTGAAGGGTGACAAGACGCTTTGTAGGAGCGCCGGCCTTAGCTGGAGGCGCTCGCGGTGATCTCCCGTCTCGCCGGGACTGGCTTTGCGAGCTGTGGCTGATCGAAGAACTGAGAGTTCTCACCCTTGCCGACAAGATCGATGAACTGCAGTTCCAGCTTGCCCGTCTCGATGATCGTCTGTGCCGTTTCGTAGATGGCTTTGGCGCGCTGGACTTCCATCGGATGATCGGCGTCTTTGAGCGACTCGATAGTCTCAAAGAGATGATTGCGCAGATCGGTGATTTTGTTTTTCATCGATTTTCCTTATCTGACGCTTGAGCGAAGCGCCGAGCCGGATGACCTCGGCAAGCTCTGCCGGGTAGTTGTGGATCGTATTGCGCCGCATCAGTTCACGGCGCGAGATGAGCTCGAAGTTGTTGAGCGAGAGGTGGGTTCTATCCCGGTCCTTGAAGGACACGGCGAAACCCTTGGGCACAGGTCCATGCACCTCTTGCCACATCAGGATGTGCACGCCCACCCAGTCCTTTGGGGGGTAGCCGGTATCGGAGATCTTGCGTTGGAGATATCCCTCCTTGCTGAACCTGGTGGAACCGATCGGCTTCCATGTGTGAGGCCTTGCGCCCGGTTTGAACTGGGTTTCCGCCATCCTTCCCGCTGCCCAACCGGGCCGGCGAAGGCCCTTGTTCGCTGGAACGTGTCCCGGCAGAAAGCGGCATGCCGCCCCGACGTTGTCTCCACGGCGAAGGCGGCACGCATCCGGCCCGGCAAGGTAGGCTTCGGACTTTCTCAGCCCCAGGATCGTCGCACGTCCATAGATGGCCGCAACTGATCTTTGAATGGATTCAGAGAGTGCTTTGGTGGGAGTATCGGCGTACTGAGCGCAGAGAATCTCCAGTTCCCAATCTTGCCATGATCTACGCTGGCTCATCGATATCCTCCCAAGTCGCAGGCTGGTCAACAGCAAAAGGAAAAAGGGCCAGCGGCAGCTGACCCTCTCTTCTCTTCAAATTGTCATCTGGTTGTGATGCGGCATTGGAACGATCTTCCCTCTCGACACAAGATCACTGCTTCGTTCAGAAGAAAGAGGTATGCTTCCTGGCAGTTGGAGAACAGGACGAGGAGGGTCTTCGGTTCACGGAGGTCCCGGTCCAGTCACAAGGTGTCAGCTGATCGGGACGGACCAGTTCTCGATACTCAGATCGGGGACACGCCCAAACTCTCGCGTGTTATTGGTCACGACCGTGAGTCCAAGACTGCGAGCGTGGGCCGCGATGAAAAGGTCGTTGGCTCCAATCATGTTTCCACTCTGTTTAAGGGCGGCTCGAATCTGAGCATAGTGAAGCGCCGCTTCATTTGGGAAGTCGAGCACCTCGACATAACGCAAGAATTCATCCAACGCGGTTTGATCCTGCTGACGCCGGGGCGAGAGTTCCACTCCGAACATTAGTTCTGATTTTGTGATGACCGAAATACAGACGTCATGGATCGGTGTCTGCTTGAGTCGTTCGAGCACGGCATCGTGAGAACGCTTCATGATGTAGGACGAAATATCGGTATCGAGCATGTAGACCGGCATTAGAGGTTTCGTTCCTGCACGGGAAGATCGTCAACGCCTTCCATGAACTCCGGAGACGCGACGGTGCCTGAACTGAGGTAGCCAGACCAGTCAGCGGGCCGTGGAGAAAGCACTACCTCATCCCCCTGCCTACGAATGAAGACCTCGGAGGTAGAAAACTGAAACTCCTTCGGTAGCCTGACCGCCTGGTTCCTATTGTTCATGAAAACCTTCGCTGTACGTTGCATGGCCCTTCCTCCTGAAGCAATGGCATATACATCAGTATATGCCATTGGGGGTATCCTTTCCAGTTGAGCACCGGATGATCTGGTCCCCGCGAGACTGGATGTCGGCATTCTCTCGCGAAAAACCTCTCTCGAAAGTGACTATATGCAATGGAATCAATGAGCTGAGCCCTTCATTCCTAGCCGAAGAGCCGCATCTGTTCTCCGACCACATAACCCGTAGGCCAGATCGATTCCACCTTCTTCGGTTTGGGCTTCGGTTCGACCAATACCGGGCCAGGAGTCGTAGCGGATACAGGAGTGTCGATTCCACTAAACATGTCATTGATCATCGGCGCTTCCTGCCAATCGTCCGGCTTCGCGAGTTGCGGGACTGCATTGGCCTGCGCCGTCCGTTCCCGTCTGAGTTCGGCCCAGACCGCATCGGCAGATTCGCCGACACCGCCCTGCTCCACCAGTTCGCGCGCCATCGCGGCAAGCAGGTCGTCGTCCGCATCCATCGAATGGATGCCTTCGCCCGAGAACTTGCCCTCCATCATGAGAGCCACGAGCATCTTGCGACCCATGAGACGAAGACAGGTGCGTTGGGTCGTTTCGTCGTAGATCAGAAACTTCACCCGCACGGGGAATCTCTGCCCGATGCGCCACGACCTCCGGCTCGCTTGCCGCAGCGTGTGCAGCGAGTAGCCGGTCTGGTAGAAGTAGATCGTTGGGAACCACAAGAGATCAAGTCCCGTCTCGACCAGTTTGGGATGGCCGAGCACTACCTCGACTCCATCCCTGATTTGCTTCTCATACCACTGCTCTCGCTTCAGGGTTGGAACCGATGCACGCAGGACCGCCACTCGGATGCCGGCCTGACGAAGGACCTGCTCCAGCCGCTCGGGTACATCGTGTTCCCCGGTGAAGGTCGCGAAAACCTGGCACCGCCGTCCTTGCCGGAGTTCTTCGCGAATGTCCTCGACGAGTTTTCGTTCCTTCGAGTACAGCTCGTCCTTCGGGAGGTCGGGTGCGGTGGTGACCAAAAATGGCACGAGGCGCTTTTCCTGCTGATCGAAACGCTTGCCCCATATTTCACCGATGTCGAAGGGGTGATCTGGGTAGAGCATGAGCCGGTGAAGCATCAAGCTCATCAGGCTACGGTTGCCGCGATTGGCTTTGAGCGCCTTCTGGATGTCCTCCTGGATGCCCATATAGGCATCACGCAGCTTCGGATCGAGCGCAATCTCACAGACGCTCTCCTCGTAGGGGGGAAGGTAATCGGCGATGTCTTCGAGCGAAACGAAGACAGTTGAGCTCATCAGGAACTTGCCGAACAGAAGCGGTGAAGCGCCTGGCTTCTTTTGGAGCCGGACGGTGCTCTTGGTGGCCTTGGTGCAGGCTTTGTCTTCGTCCGGTATTCTCTCGATCGATTCGAGCACCCCAAAAGCAGCTTGAAAGTCGGTCTGCCCCTGGCTGCCAGCTTCAAAGCCGGCCTCGACCATCTTCCACGGCTCCATCCGGTAAAAGATGTGGAAAAGGTCACTGGCATAGCCGCCCATCAGGGTCCCAGTGTTAGCGATCAATTTGCGCGCGCACCGGCGCAATACGCAAAGATTGTTCCCTTGGGCAGTATCATTGGCGAGCTGGTGCAACTCATCGGCGAAGGAATAATCGAAGAACCGCTTCAAATAGCGGCCCATGTATTCGAGCGGCGCCATCCGCTGAATCTTGTTTCGGTCCGCCTCCCAGAGTGGAGAGTATTGCTCCGTCCCCTTCTTCGCGCGGTGGACGATCTCCGACCGTTTCAGGTCGTCGAAATCGAGCTTGATGAGGTGGCCGCCATCAGGGTTCGGAACGACAGCGCCCGTATCCGGGTTCGTCACGCACTGCCTGGCTTTGCCGGATTTGGGTGTATTGTAAGCATGCTTCCAGAAGTAGCTGAGCTTTCCCGTCTCCTTGCTGACGATGAAATATGCCGGTCCAGGACAGAGCTTCCGCCAGCCTTTGCGTCCCATCCTGCGCAGCTCCGAGACCGTGGTCTTGAGGCCTTTTGCCACCGCGTGGCCGTTGCGCATCCTGACTTCGACGATCCCATGAGGCTTCGAAGGGTCGCCTCCATTGCGCAGGTCATAGAGGACGAAGGTCCGCGCTAGAGGCACCGTGATGAGGACTTCACGCGCCCACTTCAGCACCAGGTGTGGCGGGCACATGACAAGAGTCGAATAAGGATTCCCATTGGCGTGGGCATGGGCGATCCCGATCGACATGATCGTCTTTCCCGTGCCGCATTCACCGATGAGTCTCAGCGAATCTTCCGTTTGGAGATACTTCGCTGCGCCCGTGATGGTCATAGCCTGGGTCGGCAGCGGCTTGCGCAGCAGCGTCTTGAGTGCTGGCGCTATCGGGTCCTTCGGGCCCTGGAGCGGCGGGTACATCTCGACGATCCGAGCACCCAGCTCCGAACTATAAGCGCGCAGGTAATCGTGGTACGTATCCACAGGAACCTCCAGTGAGAGAAGGCATAGAAAAAGGCCGGCTTCCGCCGGCCTGGGATGGTTGAGGACTCTTAATCTAACGCCGAGTCGATTTCTTGCGTCGGGCTAAGGTTCGAGCCTTCCGTAAGACCTCATGGAGGTCGTTGAGCTGGTCCACCGTGTCCGCGCCAGAGGCCGGTTCATTCTTACCGAGCCACGGGAAACGGTCTTCGAGGAGTTCGAGGACCATTTCAACAAAGGTCTTGGGTTGAGTTTCGTTGTTTTCCATAAGAGTTCCTGCTAAGAGACAAGGCAACAGGCTCAGACCGGAGTCCTCAGGTGGGTGGTCTGGATTGTTGAGAAATGTGGGTTAAGTTCGCGTCCTACTGAGACAACATCTGGCGGATACCGAAGGCGGGCCAAAAGACCGGACCGTTGTTTTCCGGGAATGGAATGTCTCCGGCAGAACGGGAGCGGCCAATCCTCTCGAGCATCTCCTCGCGTGTAGCCTGAATCACGGCAGGAGAACACCCAATTCCCGCGAGGGGAACAAGCTTGTTGTCTCGCCTCAATTCCTGAAGGAGATGAGAGCCCCATCGCGGATCGGCAGGGACGCCAAGCAGGCTCACCAGAGTGGCCCACACCAGATCCTGGGTTTGCGGTTCGTCGTTCATCACAAAGGTCCGCCCAGCGCTCCCGTTACCGTGGAGCCAGGTAGATATGACAACGACGTGGCGCAGCGATTTACCGAGAGCCGGAAGATTCAGGTTTCCCTTGTAGCAAGAAGCCTCGGTTCCGAATCCAATGCGTTGCTTTGAGCCGTCAGGAAACTGCAACTCAAACCGATGGTTCTCCTGGATCGCCGCGGTTACAGCCGCCACCTCGGCGTCGTTCCCGAAATAGCTGAGAAGATGGGCCTGCTCCTTCTCGCCAACATAATGGGAGACGTGGACAGCGATGTGCGTGTTCGTTTTACCCGAGCTGCGTTGATACTCAAGCCGCCCGAGGCGCAGGTGTGCGTTCTGCATCCTTCGTCTCCTTATCTTTCTTCTTCTCATCGGTGAGCACCAACGTGCGGCCGTCCGCGTACACCAGCGCAAGCTCATTCGAGAAGCGCTCTTTCTTGTGGACCTCAGTGAACCCGTCCACCTTCTCTTCGAAAGTGGTGACGTATTTGACCGTTCTCCACCGGGCGATATGGCGATCCTGATCTGATCCGAAAACGCCATTCAACAGTCCGGCTGTGCAGAGCAGTCCGACGTGGCCGCCGTGAAGAGGCGTGATCGGGCGACCAACGGCTGACTCCTCCTTTGGCAGAAGGAACGACCGGGTCTTATTCCACGCCGCAGATACGATCACAAGGTCTTCGATCTCATCGAGGGGCAACCCTCGATGGACCATCTCGGCTGGGTGCGAAGGCGGGACATCATAACCAGCCTCATCTCCCACGAGCGATGGAAGCGGCTTCTTCCAGATCGCCTCAACCAGTTTCTGGCGGTTGGCTTCGTAAGCCGCGGCGCTGATGCGCGAACGCACGGCCAGCAGTACCACCTGGTCGAAGCGATCTGACTCAGGATCGGTCAGCCGTAAGACCTGAAACTTGCTGAACATCTCCGCCAGCAGCGGAACGCAATCTTGCAGGCGTCCGTGAGGGACCACCATCACCAGAACGCCGCCATTCACCAGCCAGCGAGCGGTACGCTGTAGAAACAGGAACTCCATACGTTTATTCCCGAACGAGCCCACTTCGGAGTCGTAAGGAGGGTTAAGGTAGAGCAACGAGAAGCTCTCGACTTTCGCTTGCACGTCAAATAGGTTCGCGTGAATCGTTTGGATTCCGGCGCTCTTTGCCTGGCGCGCCCTCTCCGCGTCAAGCTCCACGGCATAGCGCGTGACATTGGCGCTTTCTGAGAGTTGGATGAGCGCATCTCCCGTACCGGCACATGGATCGAGTACCGATGTCGGTCCCGATGGGAAGTTGAGCAGCTGTCGCAGGCGCGATCCTTCCGCTGGAGGGAGAGGATAGTAGCCAAGTTTGATGCGGGCAACATTACGCATAGGGACTCACCTTCTCTTGTTGGAAAAAGCCTGTGAAATAAAGCATAATTTTGCCGGAAATAAGGTCTATCTTGGCCACGTCGGAATGGCGCTCTGGTGCGAACAGAGCCGACGAGCGACGGGGATCCCACGTTGACGGAGACGGAAAGAGGCTCGGTGAGTGAATTGGCGATTTGGCGTAAAACGAGAACTCTCCCGTCTACCAGAAGGGCCACGGCCTTGGAAAAGTGGTTGAGTCCTGGTACTCCACGGGCATACCGCCAACGACTCCTAAGTAGACAGAAGCTGTTATTGCTTTGAGGCACTGGATCGGCCAGACCGCTTAGAGACTGCGCTCTTCGGCAATCGCGGAACAACCTGAACGCCCGCCCAAAGCGTGGCGATCGTTTGCTCGACCACGAGAGTCTGGTCAGGCAAGTCAGGCACAACCCCTTGGATGACCATGAGCGTGGCGAGGCCAAAGATCGTAAACCACCAGGTGTGAGCTACCACTATGTCATTCTTATTTGGCAATCCCTCATCCTTGGCAACATCGAAAAAGAGCTGCACGAAACGTCCGAACAACGGCGCGCCAATGTCGTTGATATATTGTCCAGCGCGGACGCCGTTGCGGTTCTCAGGCCCGAAGAAGACGTTACGGAACTGCTGTGGATGGGCAACGCAGAATTGAATCAAGCCGCGTGAAGTCGCAAAAAGACGCTCTTTCGGTGAAAGATGTTCAGCGGCAATCGCGTCGAAGTTCTGAACCATCAGCCCGATCGTCTCGCGGCTCAACTCGACAAGAATGTGCCATTTGTCGGGGAAATGCTGATAGATCACGGCGTGCGTATAGCCGATCTCTTTAGCGATCTCGCGAAGCGTCACGGCTTCGTAGCCGCGATCGGCAAACATTTTGCTGGCAGCCGCAAGGATTTCGCCCCGCAACCGCTCCTTGCGCTCTAACCGGCGACTTGGTGATGTGGATGTCACTTCCACAGCTTAGTCCCTTTTGACGACTTGTGCAACCAATTGTTAATTTATTACCAATGGTATATAACACCACTGAATAATTTGCAACCAATCGTTTTCATGGGCCTCTAATAGTCAGCATCATTCGGACCAACTCTAGGGCAGTAGCTGCAATGCTGATCGTTGGCGGGAATGGTGGGTCGTTTGTCCTTAATCGCTCGCTCTTATCGGAGCGGTGTCCGCATCCAAAGCCTACGTACGCGATTGTGCCGGCGTGACCGCCACCAACATCCCTTCAGGAGAATCATTATGAGTAACCTTGACCTCATGTTGAAACGCAACAAAGAGTTCGCTGCCCCTATGCCAATGCTTCCACTGTCCTTGCAGACTTTGAAAGCGGTAATCATCGGTTGCGCCGATATGCGCGTGGACCCTGCTCATGTGCTTGGAATTAAACCGGGCGAGGCCGTCGTCATGAGAAACATCGGCGGACGAGTCACGCCGGCACTGTTGGAGGAGTTTGCGCTGCTCGGGCGAATCGGGGAAGTTGCCAAAACGATTCCCGGAGGCGGAGGAGAGTTTCACCTGATCGTGCTCCACCACACGGATTGTGGTAGTACGCGTCTCGTGGGAGACACCGCCATGTTGGCGCATTATTTTCAGATACCGGAGAGCGAGGTTGCGACCAGGTCAGTCCTTGATCCGCGCAAGGCGGTGGCTGTCGACGTTGCTGCACTCAGGGCGATTCCCGCATTGCCGAGCGAGTGGCTGATCTCTGGCCTCGTTTATGATGTCGCGACCGGACTTGTCGAGGTTGTTGTACCCGCAGCGCCAATTCGAACCGCCAAAGGCAGCCTGATGACCGAGGTTGCGTAAAGAGCACTGACGTCATCGCGCATGAACTGTGGTGCGTGGAGTGTATGTTTCCTACTGACGTCGAGGAGAGATAGGGATTTATGAGCAGCCCTTTGTTCGTGAGTGAGAGATCGAAGCCAGAGTTGACGACACGAGCGCTTATTGTAGGCTGCCTCATCTTTGAAAGGATGGATCAGATCGACTTCACGGGACCGTTTGAAGTTCTCTCGCGCATGCCCGACACCACAGTCCAGATCATCGGGAAAGAACTTTCTCCTATTCGCGACGTGCAGGGACTTCGGCTCTCCCCTGATGTGAGCATTGGGGACGCAGGGCTATTTGATGTTCTGCTCGTGCCCGGTGGCCATGGACAGCAGGCATTGATGCACGATGAAGAAGTGCTAGGACTCATCCGCAAGCACGCTCAGAGAGAAAAGCTCCTATTTTCGGTCTGTACCGGTGCCCTGCTGTGTGGTGCGGCGGGTGTGCTCGCGGGAAGACGAGCGACGACTCATTGGAGTGTTCGGCATCTAATGCCGCATTACGGAGCAGTTTTGGCGGAAGCAAGGGTGGTGGTGGACGGCAACATCATCAGCGCTGCTGGTGTAACGGCTGGCTTGGATGCGGCCCTGGTACTGGTCTCTCTTCTGCGTGGAGACACAGCTGCTCAGGAGATCCAGCTTGCGATTGAGTATGCACCGAACCCTGTGTTTCAAAGTGGCACACCGGAAAACGCACCGTCTGAGGTGATGGAGAGTTTTCAGAAGAAGTACGAGCCGATCGGGGCTGCAAGGGAAACCGAGGCAATTCGCTATGCGGCAAACGACATGCGCTCACGCGTGCGCTAATTTCAGCACTCTCGCCAGCATCTCAAGCTGTTTCTGGGATTGCCACTAGATGTGGTGTCTCAAGAGGTTGTTGACATCGAGGCCTGCTCTGCTGATGGGTGTTTTCTGATTGAGGCTGGCATGGGGTCTGTGCCAGTTGTATTGGTGGTTGAAGGATAGCAGGGCGGCGGTGCGCTGCTCTGAGTTTTGGTAGATGCGGGCGTAGGCCCACTCGCGGAGCGCGGTCTGGATGAAGCGTTCCGCCTTTCCGTGGGTGCGCGGGGTGTAGGGTCTGGTGCGTTTTGGCTTGATGCCGAGGTTCTGGCATGTGTCTC
This sequence comes from Acidobacteriaceae bacterium, assembly GCA_965276585.1. Taxonomy (GTDB): domain Bacteria; phylum Acidobacteriota; class Terriglobia; order Terriglobales; family Acidobacteriaceae; genus JAKAAZ01. The sequence goes on from CBDIAZ010000003.1 coordinate 377,813, forward strand.
GGAAGCGATGGGCCTTGTAGCAGGCGCCGTTGTCGGTGAGGACGCGGCGGATGCCGATGCCCGGCCGCGCGTACCAGGCGATAGCGGAGTAGAGGAAGTGGGTCGCCGAGGACTCGGTCTGGTCCGGATACATGGCGCTGAAGGCGATCCTGGAGTGATCGTCGATGGCGATGTGGAGGAACTCGGCGCCGATGCCCTTGACCGAGTCGCGTCGGTCGCCGGTGACGCGATGCGAAGGCCGCTGGATCCTGACCAGGCGCTTGATATCGAAGTGCAGCAGGTCGCCCGGAGCGGCGTGCTCGTAGCGCACCACCGCGGGCTGTGGCTCGAGATCGCGGATGCGGTTCAGCTTCAACCGGCGCAGGACGCGGCTGACCGTGGCGCGGCTCAGGCCCAGTTGCTGTGCGATCCGCACCCCGGTCCAACGTTCCCGCCTCAGCCTCTCGATCTCCATAACCCTGTCCTGCGGGGTTGCCCGGGGCGACCGCTGGGGCCTTGAACTTCGGTCCTTCAGGCCAGCCACGCCGTGTTGCCGGTATCGCCGGACCCATTTGGCAGCACTCTGGCGGCTGAGCTTGAAGGAGGCCGCGGCCCGCTTCAAGCTCAACCGCCCCTCCAAAACACTCTTCGCAAGTTGCTCTCGACTGTGAACCACCAGTCGAGCATGATAGTGATAGTCCATTCGGCCTCCTGAGATCGCTTTTGCTTCGCAACATCAGCTTCCCAGTTCTCGACCGAATGGACAACAACCTATTGAAACTTCACAACTAGATAGCTCAGTCCTTTTTGCCGATTTTTTGCGACCTATTGTTGATTTATAACCATTGGTATATGCAAACCACTGAATAATTTGCAACCAATGGTTTTTATGGGCCTCTAATAGTCAGGTCGCTCATTTGGATGGGCGGCCAAATACGAGGCAAAAGGGGATGCGATGAAAGTTCTAGTGATTGGAGCAGCGGGCAAGAGCGGAGAAGCGCTGGTAAATGAGGCGCTGGCGGCCGGACATAAGGTGACGGCTTTCGTGCGCGGTGCCGCGCAGTACAAGAAGGCGAACGTCAGAGTTGTTGCGGGCGACGTGCTGGACGCCGCCGCGGTCGACGTTGCGGTCGCCGGACAGGATGCGGTGATCGACGCGCTGGGCGGCAAGACGCCGTGGAAAGTGACGACGATGGAAACGAGCGCGGCACACAATATTGTGGACGCGATGCGGCGCAATGGCGTGCGGCGTTTGCTGAAGATTTCGGTGGTTGGTGCGGGCGAGAGCGTCAAGAACGCCGACTTTTTCAACAAGCACCTGCTCATGAGGACGTTTCTGCGGGGCCTGCTGGTAGACAAGGCGGGCATGGAGGCCGAGATCGAAGGCAGCAACTTGGACTGGACGCTCGTGCGGCCGCCGATGTTGACCGACGCCGAGAAGACCGGCGTTGCCAGGGTGCTGAGCACAGAGGGCGGCGAGAAGGCGCACAAGATCGGGCGGGCCGATCTGGCAGCCTTCATGGTGCAGCAACTGGAAGGCAGCCCGTATGTGCGTCAGGCCGTGACAGTGACGACCACATAGCAAGGCTTCCGCGAGGATCAACCACCTCTCTCATCGAGGCGATCCGATCGGCTGTGTAAAGGCCTGTAACGATTCATGCGACAGATAACTGTGGAAACTCACGGGACTAGCGGAGTGCTAGCTGCGCAACTCACAAGCTCTGGCGTTCGCATCAGAGCATCACCTTCGTTCTAACAAGGAGAAAACGAGCATGTATTTAGTCATGGGCATTACTGGAAACGTTGGGGGCGCCACCGCGCGGCATCTGCTGAAGCAAGGCAAACAGGTGCGAGCACTTGTGCGCAATCGCGAGAAAGCGGCGAAGTGGGCAGACCAGGGCGTGGAGTTGGTGGATGGAGACTGGAACGATGCGACAGCCATAGTGGCGGCGCTCAAAGGTGTGGAGGGCGCGTTTGTTATGTTGCCGGCTGTATGGGTACCCTCGCCTGATTACAGAGAAGCAAAGGGCGTGATTGCGAACTATGTCGAGGCGCTGACCAAGGTAGTGCCCTCGCGGGTGGTAGCGCTCTCGTCGATGGGCGCGAATAGAACAAGCGGGGTGGGGATGATCACAGCCTTATCACTCCTGGAGCAAGGTTTTCGCACCCTTCCATCTCCGGTCGCATTTGTGCGCGCAGGCGGCTTTTTCGAAAACTTTCTTTTCGGCTTACAGGCCGCCCAGGGCGGAACACTACCGGTCTTCTACAATCCTACAAACCGGAAATCGACAATGGTCGCGTCAGACGACATCGGCACAGAGGTGGCAACGCTTCTGACCGGGCCGGCATGGTCGAGGCATCGCGTCATCGAGCTGGGTTCGATGGTAAGCGCGGATGAAGTGGCCGGACAATTGGGTGAAGTCCTGAAACTCGACGTAAAGGCCTTTGCAGTCCCGCGTGCAGGGTGGGCGGAAGCGTTCGAGCAGTTCGGCATCCCGAAGGGCCATACTGGACCTGCCGAAGAAATGTTTGAGAGCGTTAACGCGGGATGGATGGACCTCGGAATCACGGGTACGGAGCACGTAGCGGGTACGACGTCCGCCCGCGATGTGTTTGCGGCTGCACAGAACGCCGTCGAGGCGTAAGTCCGGGCAAGCTGAATCAGCGTCCCGAAGGGCGGGGACAGCGAGCGTGGCCACAGCGGATTCGTGCCCGACCGGCTGTTCCTGCCTTTAACTTAAACCACAAGAAGAGGATCGCCTTAAATATGAAAGCTGAACACACAATCGATAAGCCCGCGCGGGCAGGTCGAGCAACTCAAATAGCCGCGATGGCAATAACCGGCCTTGTCGCCTTTAGCTTTGTATACTTCGGAAGCCTATATCTAATTCACGATCCCGACGAATGGAGGATCGCCAATCAGCAGCTCGGATACCCGCTCTATATCGTCCCTCTGATTGGCGTGACCCACATCCTTGGTGGCGTGGGCCTTCTGATTCCCAATGTGCCTCGATTGACTCAGTGGGTTTATGCCGGTATCGCGACCACTCTTTTACTCGCGTTCTATTCACAACTGAATGGCGGTGGCAGTACTTGGGATAAATTCGATCCGATTCTCGTCATGGCGTTCGTCTTTGCTTCGTATGTATTCAGACGATGCATGCGCGCAAACAGGTGGTCGATATGAAGAACACGCTCGGCGGGCAGTTTTACTTTTTCCAGGCACGTCGCGGCGGCACAACGAGGGTCGGGCCCACCACTCATCCAAACACAGGTGCGAAGTCGTCCCGATAAGTCACATTGTGTTTACTAACTTCTGGGCAGCGAAAGCTCAAATGGCGAGAACAGGCCGAGTCACCCAGCGAGCCTCGTTCCGTCTACGTCAACGTGGAATTCCCATCGATCGCCGGCCTATTCGCACCCGTGAGTCATTCTGGCGCAGCCAAGATATGCTTTATTTCCAGCCAGATTATGTCGTAAATCACAAAATCGTCAAAAATACCATGTGCCGGCCAAATGGCCAGCTTACGGTGTGCTTGGCCACTTTATGATATCTCGGTCAAAAACTACCTGGCCTTCCGTTTTGAACCTTCGGGCCTCATGCTGCTTTGGCAGACTCCTTATGTAAGAGCGAAACGAGGCAACCCGCGGCGGCGGGTCCGGCGCTTGGCCCCGGAGGAGGGCCGTCGATCAGGGTAGTCAGGCTGAAGATTGCTTCGCTACCACACACTCCACACCGCCGCCGTGTAGAGTTCGAGACCGTGTTACAGTTCTCGCAGTAAATCGCCTGTTCAACAGGGATACTAACGAAATTGGCTTCCGTGCGAAGCATTTTGACGTTGCGCATGACACCTCCAGAATGAAGCGGAGCGGTACTTACGCGCCCCGCGTCTTCACGATCAGGCGGCCTGTCGAACCGCCAACTTTTCCAGTTCCAGGACCAGGAGCTTGAGCGCTTCGAGGTTACGGATCGTTGTCATCGACTTGATCTTCAACCGATCGAGCACGGAAACGAATTGCGTGTCCCCGATCTCTTCGGCCAGGAAGTGCGCTTTGCGGATCCCACGAGCCGCACGCTCCATCGCTTCGGAGACATCTGCCTGCAGTTGCGCATTCGGAACCGCGTTCGCCCTTCGCGACCGCGCGACGCGCCACAGGATCTCTCCATAAATCGGATCTCCAAGAATGCGCCGGAAGCCTTCGATTCTCGCCGTCATTTTCTGATCGATGGGTCCCCGTTGCACAACGGGGGGCCGAGGACCGGAGACCGGGTTGATCCTTCCTTCGGGTCCCCTTCCTTTCGGGAGCGCCCACTGCGGTAGTGGCGGCAGATTCACCGGTTGACGGTAGTCATTGAGCGGGACCCACATCTCGGCAAAGTTGTAGAGATAACGGCCTAGCCCGAAGCAAGTACAGGCGCGTTTGAATGCCTGCGCCTCGGCACTCGTCATGGCGTTCTGTTCGTCGGCCCACTCCTCTCCGCTTCCGGTGTGGCACCCAAGTTGGTGGATCGTGAGGGCGCAGGTGACCAGCACCTTACCGGTCTGGATGAGTTTGTCCCCCTTCATCCGGCTCACGGCGGTCACTGTCGAGACGTCGTAGGTCCGTGTCCAACCGGTGGGCGTGAATATCTGATTGAGCCTGTCGGTGTATGCCCTTGGATCTGCGAAGGCGATAACCGCTCCCCGCCGGCGATCCTGAGTCGTATGCGTGACGCGCCATTTGATCTCGGAAGGATCAAATGGCTCCACCAACTGCATGAACAGAGCGTCAAGCTCCGGATTTGTTTTCAGTTCTGTTGTCGCCATCGCGTTGTCTCCTCAAAGAAATGGGCGCTCCGCAGAGCGCCCGTGTCGTGATTCTGAGCAAAGATTTTCAGAACGGGATGTCGTCGTCACTGATCCCCTGGTCGCCGTAGTCGTCGTTGCCTCCTGCACGCGACTGTCCAAAGGCGGCCGGAGTGGAGCGACCATATCCACCACCGTTGCTGTAGCCGCCACCATCCGCGCCTTGGCGGCCACCGAGCAGGGTCAGTTCATTGACCAAGACCTCCGTGCGGTACTTCTTTTCGCCGCTGGCCTTGTCGTCCCAGGATCGGGTCTGAATCTTTCCCTCGATGAAGAGTTGCGTCCCCTTCTTCACATAGTCCCGAACAATTTCAGCCGTCCTGTTGAAGGCGACGAGACTGTGCCATTCTGCCTTGTCGGTCCAATTGCCCTGACCGTCCTTCTGCCGCTCACTGGTGGCGAGCGAGAAGCTTGCGACTGTCGTTCCACCAGCGGTGGAACGAATCTCCGGGTCCTTGCCGACGTGTCCGAGCAGCATTGCTTTGTTGATACCTTTTGCCACGTTGATGCTCCTTTCCGTACTCAATTGCGCACATGTGCAAGCGCCGCGGCCTGCGAAATCTCGACGTATCTCCCATCGGAATAGAGATAAAAGCTACGACAGTCCATGCCGATGTTGAGGTATCGGCGCGTCCAGCGGTGCTTGTACAACTCGATTTCGCCGGCGCGTCCCATATACATGTAGTCCTGACACTCTTCAGGCGGAAGGACCCACTCAAGAGGAACCCAGTTTGGTTCCCCAACAGTAATTACGATTCCGCTATTCTGCGTCATGTCGCCACTCCATTGGCCTTGGGTGGAACGCCTACGTGGGTGTGCCTGCAACCGATGCAACAGACGGCTGCGGTTAACTTCCGGATCGCCTCTTCAAAGTGCCTTGGCAGATTGATCGGTTCGCCGGCGCGGTTGTAGAAGGTTGGGGCGATCTGTCCTCGCAAACTCTTGTTCTGGTCCGCCCACAGATCGAGTGAAAGGACGCCATCGCGCCCGCGAAAGAGCAGCTTCGAAGCTACCTCGGGACGGGCTCTGCCAGGCGGGGGTGATAGGGTGTGTAGCGAGATCGACAGTTCGCAGGTTCGCACCATCCTCAACATCTCGATGCGGACCAGGCTCTCTGCGAGAAAGATGGCGTGCCGTCCGTTCACGGCGATGGAATCGAGTGACTGGAGCCACGGCAGAGGGCTCCCATCCGACGATAGGTAAGCGCACGCACGCCCCATGTCTACGACCGCGCCGCCGGACTCCACACCGCGCAGCACGTAACGTCTTGCCAGGTGTTGATGTTCAATAGAGAGGCTCGAAGTGCAGTAGATCCCTCGCTTCTGGAGGGCACTCAGAACAGCGGCTGGAAGCGACAGGCCATGCATGGCATGAGAGCGGGAAGCCGGCGACGTCGCTTGCTTATGAGAAACGATTGCCATCGTCTTCCCCCTTAAGCCATTGCTGCTTTGCAAATCGGTTGACCGAGTGCCGCCCGGATTTCTTCCTTCGTGCATCCAGCGCGGCACACGTAGAAGCGCGGGTCGGAGATCTTGATACCGAGGTTGTCCCGCGATCGGTCGCGGCCAGCCTGCGCGCAGGACGGACACTGCGCCTTCCAGTTGCGGATGTCCTGTTTCCCCGTGGTCTGCACGTAGTTGAGGATGCGGAACTCCTGCTGTCCAGTAACTGGAATCCGCGGAACAAATGGCACTGGCGCGGGCGGCCGGTACGCTTTTGGCAGTTCCATCCCCTGCGTGAGGGTCTCGAGTTCCGTTTCCGTCAGCTTCTTCAGCCCGTATAGGTAGTTGAGCTGCGCCTCCGGAGTGACATCGGCGTCATAAAACCAATATCGGCGGTTCGTCTTGCGATGGACTCCCAGTGGTGCGCGGATTGCGTTTCCATAGGCACCATCTGCGATGTGGTCCTGTCTTGGGAAGACCTCGATGCCTTCTTTGAGACCACCGCCTTTGACCGGAACTCCCAAACGGAGCGCGAGATTGTAAATATAGATGCGGCATTGGGACGCCAGCAGGGGACCTTCACCGAAGATCCAGAGATGGCCGCCACGACGCGACTGTTCGAGAGCCGCATCGATCCCGTCTTGTTTGAGTTCCCGTCGCAGGTGGAAGAGGGCGTCCAGTGCATCGCCGAAGTCCGCGTCGATCGCCACCCACTTGCAGCTTTGGGTTTGAGGGTTAATGGCAAACAAGCTGATGGTCATGTCGCCGTTGAGGTGCATCCTGACGGCGCCAGAATCTAGAGGCCGCGTCTGCTTGATGTACGGTGCGCTTCCATCCGAGGGAGCCTTTTCTTTTTGGATGCAGTAGGCCAGGCGGTTGACGAATAACCGCATAAACTCTTCAGCGGTCTGGCGGCTTACGCAGAAGTGAGCGGGCATAGCCGGGGTCTCCTTTCTCAACTGTGTGGTTGTAACCCGGCTCCAAAACTCGGTCAAATTTCTGGAAACGGCGAGCCGAACACGGTCTCTCGCGCACATTCGCTCGCCGATTCCGGAGGCGTCAGAGCTACGCGGTGGTGGATTTCGCCGCCGCCACAATCCTGATCGTGCGGGACGGAATGGCGGATGCGGTGGGGGTACGGGCTTCGGACGGGTTGCGGGGAAGCCTGTCCGAGGCGCCACAGATGATCCCGTTGACTCTGGCTATGCTGCGATTGATCGAACGAATACGACTAGCGGACATACGCATGGCGTCTCCTCCTGGAGTTGAAGTTGCGTTTGGGATGGTGGGGGTGGGTATTACGGGATGGGCTAAGCGTTGGCCGGCTGCAACTGCGACAGCAGTAAACCGGGCTGCTCTACATAGCTGAAGAGCTTGTACTCCGAGAAGACGTGGTCGAATTGCTCAGAGGTGAACTGGTCCTCGCAGCCCTCGAAGGAGAGCATGTACCAGTCGTCGCGCTGCCGGTCGAAGACGTAAATCGCTCCGGATGCGCTGTTATCTGGAACCATCTGCAGGAGCAAGACACCCTTTGGCGTCTGGATCCAACGAGTGGCGATTGCTTCTCCGACGTGGAGGAACGCGGAGACGGTCTGTTGAATAGTGCTGGCGGCGCGATCGCGCCAGTTGAACATCTTGTAGGCGGACATTCTTCCTAAGCTGCGTTGCATAGTGACTCTCCTCTCTCTTGTGGTTGGGTTGAAATGGATACGGCGCTAACGGGAGCGGCCGCGGAAGGTCAGCATCCAGACGCGAAGAAGCGATCCGAGCATGGTGACGAAAAGTAGTGCCAGGCCGGCCAGCCAGGAGGGATGGTCGGCGCTCACACGATAAAGCGCAGGACCGAAAGCCGAGATGACTCCTGCGTCGAGCGAGGTCAGCAGAAGACAGACTGCGAAGCGGAGGGTAAAGCGGGAGGACAAGATCGGTACATACTCGACCGGCGCCGAGATAACACGGGGAATTTCGGGCATGGGGGTTCCTTTCTGCAATGGCAGGTGTGCGGTTAAGTTGGGTAGGTTGGGGTTACAGGATGGAGGGATTGGGAATACCTAAACCGACGATCTTCTGTCAAAAACAAAAGCTCTGTTGCCGTGCTTCCTCGATGCTGGCCGAAGAATGAGCTGCCACAATCTGAACCAGACTGACGCCCGGTCGCATTGTGAACTTCAATTTGCGCTCGAGGTCCGCCACCGCATCGAACGCCGCGCGGTCATGAAGATGAATCGCTGCAAGGTCCGCATCGGTCGAGAAGATACACACGCGGCACGAAAAGCGTCGCAGGTATCCGCCCGTCGATTCGTCCTTGTGGTACTCCGGGACGTACACAGGATGGAGCCGGATGGCGTTCACCCAGTGCCACGAGAGCACGTCGGAGAGTGTCTGGTCAAAGACGGGAAACCAGTTGTACACCATTCTGCTGCGAGTTGACAGGGACTGGCTAAGGGTCAGTGGCGACAGTCGAGAACGGGGATTCGATTCCTCGGAGCGGATGCCAATGCAGTTCACGATCACCTTGTGCGGCAGGCTCCGGATAAATTTGTCAATGGGACCGCGCTTCAAGTCGGAGGTACATTGCCGGAACTGTGGCGACGGGAACATACCACGCTGCTCCACCATCTCCCGGTAGGTTCGCCTCGGGTGACGTACCACTGTGAGATTAAGACCGAACTCTGCACAGCGTGCATGCGCGAAGTCGGCAGCGGAGATCGGAGAGACATGTTCGAATCCGGTGTCTGCCATCACCGCGTAAGTCGGCGCATCTGGAAATTTCGCTCGGATGAAACCCAGCATTCGTGTGGAATCTTTGCCGCCAGAATGATTCACCACAAACGTAAGATCGCTGCCATGATCCCGTGCAAGACGTCGTACCTGTTCCAGCACCTGTGTCATATCTACCTCCTTCCTGTTCGCGTTCATTCCTCCGCAGCTCTACTTCTACCCATCCATACCCAGATACCTCATCCACGACCCCTCAAAACAGAGTCATGCACAAGGGGATAGTCAAAAAGCAAGTCATAGGAGGAAAGGGAGTTAGGGTAGCCCGATTTCGTTCAAAGACGAGGCAAAGCAAGTCAAAGGGGCGTCAATCGAAAGCCATTCCATTCACAATCGCTTAGCAATGGGTAGTCAAAAACCTGAAGGGCAAAGAGGATGAGTTACACGTCCTTGGCTGCAAGGAGATCTCGTAAGAGGACGACTTCGGAGTCTTCCGTGTTCGTCAACGTCCGCGTATCCAGCAGCGAACGCCGGAACGATTCGCTGAGTGCGAAGCCGATTTGCCTTCTGCAAGACCGCATTTCGACAGCGAGAAGATACAAGATGTCGTCGTTTGAGGTGAGATAGAGAACAGTGTCCTCCGTCTTATCCTTGTCGAGCACGTCACGAATCGCGCGATATCGGTTGGCAGCTTTCGGGTTTCTCTCGTACTCGATCGCGAGTCTTCTGCTGCTTCCGTCGAACTCGATTTCCGCGATAGCGTCAAAGTCTTTGGTTGCTGAACTCTCGGCAACGAGGTTTCGCGAAGTAATTTCTAGCTCGCTTTTCCACGAGCGAAGCACGCCTCCTTTCGCCAGTGCGATTCGGATATTGACCAGCTCGAGCGCATGTGGGACCTGCGACGGGTGCAGAATCTGCTCGGTGTTGCTTGGCAAGGACAGCAAATAGTGGCCGCGTGCTTCGAGACATTCGAGACCGTGGTGTGTGATTTCGAAGACAGGTTTGCCTAGATGCCGATACATCTCCAACCGAGAGATGAGGCCAGCTTTCTCAAGACGGGCTACTCGCCAACGGAGCGAACGTGAGAGTGTCGCCTCCATTTCGTGCGATATCAGGTCCGAAAGTTGATCGAAGTGGATGGCACGGGCGTTGCGGACATGCAGCAGGACGGGCACATCACACGCCTCGGATAGAGAGATATAGCCCTTGTAATACCTCATGAAACCACCCCGTCTCGAGAGCAGGAAAGTGACAGACTGTTGCCATCTGCACCTACGTGCCAACGCCCAAGGTCGCTTTGCACCCAATCTCCGGGCCTAATCAGCAGCATCGCTTCGAACCTTGGGCCTCTCATACTGATCGAGATTGGCTGTACACCGGACGACATCCAGCCGGGGCGCCGGAACCGAATTTGACCGTGATCGACCGAGTTCAAGGTCACAAGAAGCGCCTCCGGCTGCATGGTTCCTACCAATTGTTGGAACAAGAGGTGGATCTTTCCCGCGAGTTGGTTCGGGCCGGAGCACAGAAATGTTTTACCGAGCGCGCGGGATGGAAACTCCGGATCGAAGCCGCTCTCCGCATTGAACCGAATCTGGCCGGGGTAGATAGCGCTGTGATGGAGGCGTCGGCCGCACATCAGGGCAGCTCCGTTGAAGTATGCCGCCCTGCGTCGGAAGCAGTAAGGATCGCTTCTATCGGACGAACGCATCGCCCACCAGTTGCTTCCGAAGCCGATCACTCGGACTTGCATGCCCCAGTCTCCGACGTGAGCGTGTTCAGGAGAGCGCGGGTCTGGAGCATCCGCTCCGGTCCGCGCAGATAGTGCAGGAACCACGCACGTTCAAAGAAATGCTGCGGTAGCGGCAGGTCCCGGTCGTGAAAATAGAGGAGGAGTTTGTCCAGTTCCGCCATCGCGCGCGTGAATGCGACTTCGTCTCCATCGTCCGTTCCAAGCGCTCGACCCAGATAATCCTCCCAGCTTTCGGTATCGGAGTTTTCAGCGCCACTTCTGAAAACAACCCAAACTGCGAAATAGGGGTTCTTCTGCGTCAGATGGTCGAGGAGTTTCCGAACCTGTTCCCTCGGAGGCGGAGGAGCTACCGCTGCGGCCTCAACCGCATTGCGCTGCGCCTCATTGAACAGAAATTCGGTAAGGCTGGCGAAGATATGCTCGTTCAAAGACTCAAGATCGGCCGTCCGTTTGGGTTCGGGAAGGATTCGAATACGCGCCAGGTCCTGCTCGAACTCGACGGGAAACACGCGCTTGCGCACCTCGTAGAAGCTCTTGAATAGTTCCGTACGACCGCACGCGAGAGCATAGGGGCGATCGGCGGCGGGAACCTGGTCCCGAACATAGGAGATCCATTCCTCGTGGTTGGTGAAGTTGGAGGGGAGCATGTTGCTCATGTGACCCTTTCTATGCGCCCTTGAGTGTGGCGTTACGCCGACGTTCTTGTTCCAGGAGAGTCGTCGTCTGATTGAGACGCTGTTTCAGATTCTGCTCGGTGTTCTGCATCGCCTCGACCCGCCGTTGGAGCAACAGGTTGTTCTGCTGCAGGCCAGCAATGCTAGTCTCTGGGGCAGCAACGAGCGGTATCTCCGCCGCGGTCGGTTCCAGAGGCACACCCTTCTGTCCCGTCATTGCGCCATTCTCGGTAAGTTTTCGAACGCCGCGATTCAAGTTGCCCGTCACCTGTCTCTCCTGCTCCGATGGTTGCTGCTTCAACGCCAGAGTCTTCTCTATATCCGTATTGTGGGCAGCAACGAGTTGATTGAACTGCTCCGTTCGGCGCTCGCGTTCAACTCTGTCGCTAACGCGGCCGTTCCACAATTCCGCGATGAGAACCGCGGCGACGATCTCTCGTTTGGCTTCAGACCGCCATTGCAGCAAGATGATCATGACCGAACCACTCAACAGCAGGAGCGTCAGGGCATTGGACCAGAAGTACAAATCATCCACCGTATTCGCGACGACAGCGTCTCGTCCGGCTTGCATGGACGCGCCATAGTCGTTGCCGTTTGGATTGACCTTGCCGAGAACATAATCGAAGAAGCCCTGTTGCTTGTGCGGCGAACGCTGGGGAGCCACAGCCGCCTGGGTCTGCGATTGCGCGAGTGAAGTCGCCGCAGAAAGGCAGACGAAGATGAAGGCAAGCAAGCGTAGGGTTACTTGTAGCCGTGCCATATTTACTCTCCCGAGAGGCTGTCGAGGGATACGCCTGAGATCCTTCTGCGCCGCTGCCTGCGGTTTTCGGTCTCTTTGAAACGCAGGTTGACTCCGATCTCCGGGTCCAGATAACTGTGCATCTTCGGATAGAGACGGGGAGCAAGGCCCTCCAGCCGGAAGCTCGGGACGCGCCGAACGTGCAGATGGGAGTAGCGGGTACCTTCGCGGCTGTCCACCATCAGGATCTCCATCTGGCCCACGGGCAAGTTCTTAATGTGTTCCTCTCTCGCTCGCGTTTCCTTGATATCGCTCTCGCTTCCCGTTCCCGTCTCCGTGTACTTCGCCGAGAAAAGGCCCGTTCTCCGGACAGACAGGCTGCGGCGCTTCGTCGCAATCTTTGCCGATGCCTTCAGGAACCACTGCGCCGTATTCTCCTCGGAGACATTCATGATCATCTTTGTTCCTGGGCTGGAAGAGACCTCATCTGAGAATGCCTGACTCACCTTCTGCAACTGTGGCAGGCTCTGAAAGGAGAAAAGGAACGACACTCTCGCCCCACGCGCAGTCTGAAGCACCTGCGTAAATCCGGGATAGGCATACGACGCAAATTCGTCGAGAATCACTGAAAGCACCGGTTCGTCCGCGTCGCGGTCGCTGGCCGATCGCGCGTACCGTTTACCTACCATGAGTTGTATGTTCTGCAGCAAGATCTTTCCCAAGGCTTCGACGGCACGCTGATTTCGGTTGGTATTGAGTGAGACAAACAGGATCAGGTCTTGCTCCAAGACGTCGTCAAGCGTAAGAAGGTCTTGATAGGAGCCGGTCACGATCGACAGCTCATCCTCAAGGAAGCTCAACAACTCATTCAAGAGTCCTTGAATTTTTTCGACGCGCTCCCGGTCTGCGAGCGAGCGTTGCAGCATCCGCACCGACATCTCAAAGTTCAATCGCTTCTGCATAGAGATTCCCGGCAACGTGGCGAGACGCGCTTTCGCGAGTCCAATCTGCTCCTGAAGGACGTTCTCATCGAGCGCCATCACCAGCACGTCATAAACATTGAACAGCTTGCCGGTGTATTGGAGGATGCGAACCAGGTCGGAGAGGTAAGCCTCCTGATGGCCTTTGAAGAAATCTTCCCGCAAGCCGAACGAACGAAAGACGAAGTTCACATGCTCTTGGTAAGCGTCGTCCAGTGCATAGAAGGGGTTGTATCGCGCGGACTCGGTGGGATGGGTTGGATCGAGAACCCGGAGATCCTGGAGACGTCCTGCTGCTTCGATGTGCGGCAAGAGACGATCGAGAAACTCGCGTTCGCCCTTACCATCGAAGATAATCATCGGCATTTTTCGGCTCCCGAATCGGCGCGTCAGGTCCTGCGAGATGACGTTTTCAAGGAAGGTCGATTTGCCGGCGCCGGTGCCGCCGACGATCACGCCGTGCTTCATCCTCACTACGTCGGGCCAAAGCCAAGGCTCTTTGTGAACGTTGTATCCGAGCAGCGTTGCCGAACTATGGTTCGCATCGCGAGCGATAGCACTATCTTTTGTCGCCGGGACAAAGATCGGAGGATGCGGCCAGTTCTCCTCTCGCTTCTTTCGGCCGCCGATAAGCTGAGCGACGAGCAACCCTCCGCCAAATAAGAGAATGGCGAGGTTTAGAAAAATCTCCAGGCACTGGCTGTTACGGAGATGCAACCGGGAAACGGCGACGTACCAGCAAAACGCGAGCAATGCACAAATAAAGAGCACCAGAACGCCGGTTAGGTCCTCTGGTCCAGGTTGATATCGCCGCGGCGGTGAATCATAGGGTGAACTCATGAGTGTGCTCCGAAGGTGAAGTAACAGAAGACCCCAGTCAGAGATGACAGGAGTACAGCTACGAGGATCAGCAGCGGACTTGGTCTCCAGCGGCCCTTCTCATCCACAGGCTTGAGGTCATCGGCGAGGATGCGGAGAAGCGCCTGCTGCAGGTTCGATTCGGGATCACTACCGTAGATCGAGATGAGGGCGCTACGAACTTCCGCCGGCGTGACGTAACCTTGCGCGTCCATGACTACAGGACGGCCTCGACCGTAAGTGACCGGCCCTGGTCTGTTCCGAAGTTGAGTTGATATAGCTGCGGCGGATTGCTCTGGGAACTTCCGATGCTTAGGACACCCGTCGTCTTCTGCCCCGGCGCCAGATCCCGTATTGTTGATTGCGCTTGAACGACGGTTAGGCTGCTGCCCAATTTCGCTTTGAATGCCCCGAAAGTCTGCGGCGAGAGCTGATGGTTGCGCAGACTCGTCAGAGAGATGGGCTGCTGTGTCGGGATAGGTGCGTAGACGTCCGGGGTCGTTAGCCGGAATGGGGCTTTGGTCTGGTTCATGATCGAGTACCGGATGTAAATCTGGTCCTTGGCGCGGTACACCTGTTCGAGATCAACCCGCACCTGATCGGAAGAAGGCTTTGATGAATGATGAGCTATATCCTCCACACCCATCATGGCCTGCGCCAGCAGGAGGGAAGCGATCTTACGGATCTGGGCGCCGGTCGGTTCTCCGGAAGCTCGTGCAATTGCGCTTGGTTTAGGCGCAGGCTCAGTGCGAATCAGCACGTCCATCGTGGCAAGCGGGCCAGCAGGATCGAGTTCATAGCTGATCTGCCGCGATGCCGTCCAGACGAAGAGATTGGTTGAGACACCCTCCCTAAGCGGCTTAATGAAGACTTTGTCGTCGTGGCGTTCGACCTGAAAACTGTCGGGATCGGCAACCGCGAGCGTCGTCACAGGCTCACCAAAATCAAGGACGGTTAGATGGTTGAGAGAGGTCTCGACGTGCCGGATCTGGCTCTGGCTGGTTGTCTGCGCCCCCGCAAAGGCAGCCGCCAGGACAATGGGAATGGTGATGAGCATCTTCATAGCGGTCTCCTCGGGCACGGGCTTATGAGAAAACAAAGGAGAAGCCAGGCGATAAGCCAGAGCTTCTCCTTTGCCGGTTAGGAGTTCTCCATTGTTGCCGGAGCACTCGTGTTTTCGAAGATCAGGTTCCGCTTTCCCTTGTACTGAAACAGAAAAACCTTCTTCTCTCCATCGGGACCTTCCGGGTTGACGATGCGTTCGACGAGCCAAGCCCGTTGCTCGCTGTCAAACCGTACGTGTCCATCGATGGTCTTCGGGAGCCGCACCCGCACACGTTGGCCGCCGGTCACCTCCGCAAAGGTATCGACGACTTCCTGCGGGAACGATTGGAAGAGTACTGCGCCAGAGCCATTGCCACCGGTGACGACGGTATTCATCGCCTGTGCCCATGCTCGACGGTTCTCTTCCTTGCCTTGCGCCCAGTAGTGGACGAACAAGTGGAGCGAACTGAATTGATCCTTCGCTTCCTGTTCATGTTCCCAGAGGGTTGCCTGCGCCTTATTCCGCGCAAGCACAGCAGACTTCCGTTGTTCCTTGTCCTCACTTTGGCGAACAGCTTCCCAGTACGCCTGAGCGTTCTTGAGTTGCAGTTTTATCTCTTCCTCACGCTGAACAATTCGGCTAGCAATGTCCGCATAGATGGAATTGACGAGCTGACACTCTTCGAACATCGCCTTGGGAACGGGTTCGCCCGAGAAGAGCCCACGAAAGTCCTCGATCGACATTTTCTCGTCGAAGCTGCCGTCGTGTTCCCCCGGTAGGAACCCAAGCTCCTTGCGGAGGACGTTATAGAGCCTGCCAACCTTATCTGTGTCGGGGACCTCCAGATGAGCCGGTAGATCCGAGACCCTGCGCTCACGTTTGTACCTGAGCCAAGGTGCCGGGTTTACCTCCTTCCGGATTTCACTGATAACAGATTCATCGATCTCGACTCTGTGCTTCAACGAGTCGAGCGCGTTCTGCAGTTGCTGTACGAGCTTGTAGGCCAGGTCAGGCCGTCCCGCAGCGAGACATGAGGTCTTGAGATCGGTAATGGACCCGATTCGGTTTCCCCGCGCCTTCATCGCAACCAGATACACATTCCACCAAGGGGACTTAGCTTTCTTCTGCTTCGTCTTCTCCTGCCGGAACTTCTCTTCGCACGCGATCCTTCCCGCAACAAACTTCGGGAACTGATCGGACGGCATCACACAGATCGTGTCGAAATCGAAGTCGCCGCCATTCTTCTTGGCCGTCTCCGAATGAAGGATGTAGGTTCCCTCCATACGAAGCTGACGTTCAAGAATGTAGGCAATCAACGAATCGTCAAGGTCGGGCACACCCAACGCCTGCTTCAGCGCCGGGATAAGCTCGTCGTTGCCGAGATGACGAATCGGAAGCAAGTCCTCTTGCATTCGTATGGGGTAGCGAATACAAAGGCCCTTTTCCGCCGTCAACGAGGTGATGGAGGTGTCTTCAGGGATCCAGTCTGAGGCCGAGAGAATTTTCCCGCGGTACTCGATCAGGACGCCGTCATCCACCAAAGCGAAGGACGGCAGTTTAAGATCTCCACCAGTACAGGTGCGAAATGCCCAGCGCGCTAATTTGCGATTGAGCTGGTTCGCCACGTAGGGAAACTTGATGCTTGTTCCGCTACGATCTGCCAGAAGCACTGCCTCCGCCGGTTCCCATCCTTCTGAAGCAGGAATGCCTCCCTGGTCCAGCGCATCGGGATCGAAGCTGACATCTTCGTCAAACGTCGCAATCTCAGACTTGCCGATTACTTCGAACAACGATTCATAGTCACCTTCGTCCCAGGCCTTCCTCACTTTGCGGATCCGCTCGATCGCTCGAAGCATGACCTCAAATTGAAGTGCCTCTTCCGAAGCATGTTCGACCAGGGTATAGCTCGATCCGAACTCCGATACGCGGGACAATTCTTTGATCCCGAGAATCGCTGGACCCGTATACATCCGGCCGGACGTTCCCAGCTGTGGAAGGAAGCGAACGCCCCCCTTCAAAGCCGGCTTGCAGGAGCTCTCCGGCAAAATGACATCGACCCCGAGCCTGTCAGCTACGCGATCGCTCATCGCCTTCAAACCGCCTTTTGCCTGCTTCGGCTCGCGCGTGTCGAATGCCAATCGGAATTGGCAAAATCGGTTGGTGCCGATCTTCAGCTTCCGGTAGAGAGATTCGCGCACCCATCCGCGGCAATCGTTGGTGCCAAGGACGTGGTCCTGGACAACGGCGATGCGAAGATCGGGCTCCTCCACCATCAGTTTGCAGTCGGAGACGAGGATCGCGAAGTACACGATCGCCGCCTCGGGCCAGTGCTGAAAGCGCTCAGCAATCTGCTTGGCGTGCGCCTGATCGACGAAGTAAAACTTGCCGTCCTTCGCAGACCCACTCGCACCCGCAAGCTTATATTCGACCCCGCCGTAGATGAGTTTAGCCATGCGATTCTCGACCACGGACTGCTCATACGGCGTCAACTCATACGGCACGCTCACACGCGCTACCTGGATGCCCGGATAGATTTGCGAGAGGAGCTTTCCCTCAAGCGTGTCCTTCCGGCCCAGTCTTGACTGTTTACGGGTCACTTCGCCGGACGCATCGATCTTCAGCTCAAGAATCAGCCGCTGGTCAAGGTCCGGATTCTGTGTCCTAGTCGTTGTCATATTCTCCTCACTTGTCTGGCGCTTCCAACGAAGTGACAAGAGACCTGCTGACGCGGGTTTCCTGTATCTCTTCGCCTGGCCGCCCGGGTTAGGGGTAGGGGTGGACCGAACCAGGCTCGAGAGTGCAAACCAGGTCAGCGGAATTCCTCATCGCAGTGCGATAAGGCGTCAAAGGAGGTGGACATTAGCCGTGTTTCAGGTATGTCTCCTCTTTGAATCCCGTGACTTTGTGGCCCTACTTGCGCAGGGGCCGCTTCACCAATGTTGGAGATCCTCCCTGTATCTCCGCCTCCGCCTTGTAGGCCAGGAGGGTGTAAATAACGCCGTTCTTCGATTGAAATGCCTTGATCAGAGCTTCGCCTTCGGTTGCTACTTCAACTCCTAGTTCAGGCTTCTCGGGCGATGAGCCCTCTTTGGCGAGAAAGTAGCGAACGACCTCCTCAATGTGCTGGCGCGACCTTCGACCGCGTTTCTGGTCGGCGGCTGGCCCCGCACTCGGCTGGACTTCAGCAGGCTTTGGTACGGTCGGTTCCATCACTGCCCTCCGCTGTTTGACATACCATCGGTGTCAGGCTCGGCAAGAATCCGATCACGACGTTCGTCATCGATGGGACGCTCGCTATACTCCGCTACCCATAGCCCGTCGGGGTTCACATCCGACCGGCGGTCGGCGATGAGGCGCACGCGATACTCGTTCACGAAGTGATCGGTCGTTTCCGTGCCATTCGACAAATGGTGAACATCCTTCACGCCGTACACCAGATATGTAAGCGGCTCGCCTGGGACCGGGTCGATCTCGCGCAGATGGAAGACCGACTCGATCTGGCCATCGTCGATTTTGCCCCGTGTGTTGTCATCCGCCATCGCTTTCATGGTGTATCCGCGGAGGTTGCGCGTCATCATATTCAGGCTGCCAGCCCAATGGTCGTCGACATCGGCGGGTGAGTAGTTGAGATAAGTGGCGAGGAAACGCTTCACGAACGCTTCGTTGAGAAATTGATCTGTGCCCGCGGCTGCCGGGTCGGTCGTTGCCCCCTTCGTTGGCCGGCCCAACACGACGGCTTCGCCGTTTGGACCGATCCGAATGACCGTCGGAGGTTGCAACCGCACGAAAATGGCAAACCCTATTGCGAGCAGCGCAATTGGCACGGTCAGAAATGCAAGGAGCCATGCCCGGTTGGCGTTTGCCTTTAGGGCCCCGTCTACTTCGTAATATTTCGGCTTTACCGTGATAGGTTCTTCCATTGCGGTCACCTTGCTCGTCATGCTTCGCCTCCTATCCTTGATCCTGGCTTCCCGCCGTCCGTACCGTGCTTACTACCCGATTCGCTACAAGCCGCGCGGCGTGATACGTTCCCCAAGTGCCCAGGTTGTAGCGATGCACCGTCGGCCCTCTCCGGACAGGCGATGATGATCGTCCGACGCCGTTGGGTTTTGTGGTGATACTGCTCGTGGCGGATGACCCTGTGCTGGCTGAAGACACACCCGATTCGGTTCCACTCTGCCCCTCAGCCTCCGCGTCGCTTCCGCCCAGCGCTTCGCTCATCGAGTTGCGAATCTGGTCTGCGTGACCTTCTATGGTGGGACCGACGCCGAAGCCTGAGAAACCATCGGCCGAGAGACTCATCGCAGTCGGTCTCAGGACTCCCTGGGGAGCGGCCGGTTGATTCGAGCCTGCCGAAGTACCTGCGCCTGCAGCCGCAGTCGTCGCTGACCCGCTCTCCGAAGCTCCGGCGGCCCCGCCCGCTCCTGCAGCGGCCGCGCCCGCAACGACGCCCTCCACCGCCGCCGCGCCCGCAGTCAATGCTGTCGCCGCGGCCCCGATCAGTGCACCTGCGGTCGATCCCACTTCACCGCTGACGATCCTCTTGGCGATAAATGGTATGACCGCGATCGCCAAGGAGTAGATAATGCTGGCGGCCCCAATCAAGAACGATCCCTCGAGATTTCCGAGGCCACCGAGAAAATTGTTCTGGTTCAACATTTGACCAACTTGTCCCATTTGAACCGCGCTCAGTAGGGCACCGAAGCCTCCATACAGAATTGGCCATGCGTTCCAGATCATGACGTTTTCGACATAAGCTTTGGCAAGGCGATTCGTTGCTCCGAGGGGCATGAGCGCAATGACGATTGGCCCGAAGATGTATAAGATCGATCCGTAGAAAATATAGAAAAACCCAAAGATCGCAACGACGAAGGGATAGAGAATGTACGCAATGAGAATGAGGATGGCATCTATCAGGCCTGCCATAGAGCCAGTAATCAATCCCCACATCTGTTGAATGCCGTCCTGGTGATACTGAGTTTGAATATCGGTCGCCCAGTTTTCGAAAAGATTGCCGGCGCCCGACGCATTGCTAATCCAGGTGCCTGCGTTCACAAAGCCCTGATTGACCGCCGTGAAAATAATGCTGTAGTTCATCACCACGATAGCGGTGACGACATACTTGATCAGACTGATTCCAAGTCCACGCACGTCGCCGCCATGCACCGCGGCCTGATACATCTGCCAGAGAAATCCGACCAGCAGGACGACATAGGCCGCGTGCTGCATTCCAGACGTAATGCTCGTCGAGTTGATGCCGGAAACGGCTTGGGTCAGGAAGCGCTCGAACAGGCTCAGTTGCGTTCCCTGAAAGAACGCAAGCGCAGCGGCATTGGGATGAAGGAACATTATGGCGTCACCTGTTCGTTAACGATCCGTTGATGAGGTTGTTGTTACTCGTGTTGTCGGTGGTCGCGAGCTTCGCAACCTTGCTTTGGTTTGCCAGGTCGATGCCGCGGGTCCTCATCAGTTCGGCAAGAGCCGCTTGGGTATAAGCGTTTGCCCGTACGATCCAGACGTCCGCCTCCGCCTCAAGAATTGGAGCGCTGCCCGGAGCGGCCTGTGTAATCTGTTGCCCCATTTGGTCGGCCGCGCTCAGTTCCGCATTCGCCAGCGCGTCGATCTCGATCGCTCGTTTCATCGCATCTTGGGCCTGGGCGTCAGTCATGTCGGTCATCGTACGAACGGCGGGAGAAGACGTATTCTGCGACATGACTCCGCCATAAACGGATTGATACTGGGTGGAGATCGCTGGCACATTGGCAGCATTGCGGGAGAGGAGCAGTGACTCAAGACTTTGCGATTGCGGCAAGGTGGCACTCGATACATTCACAGTTCGGAACATGTTGCTCACCTGGCTGAACTGGTTTTCGAACTGAGTCACGGAGCTTTTGGCCTGATTGATGGCCGCCAAGGGATACATGACTTCCTGCTCGTACTTTGAAGCACTCTGTTCGTACTGGTTGATTGTCTTAAGGGGCGCCGCGATATAGGTATTCATCAGCGACTGCATCTTCGAAAGCGCGGCCATAATCGCCGCCGTGTCGATCCCAAATTGGCCACGCGCATGTGTGGGCAGGAAAATCAGGAGGGCGAGAGCCGCGCCGGCAATCTTGAGCACTGTCGACCGATACCATGGACGTTTAGGATCTTCTGATCCGGCGTCGATAGAGAGCGCCGGCCTTAAGGATTCCGGGGCAGAATCTTGCTTTCGCATCCAGAAGAATGGTTTACGCCACTTAATTGGGTTTTTCTTTGGGTCGGTCATAACGGCTCTCCTTACCGGGTCAGCGCGCCCGAGATCAGACTGTTGACTCCACCTGTTGCCGTGGTCCTACGTTTCACCAAAGCATTGTCGTGAGCGATGCGGCCCGCCTCCTGACGGAGTTCCGCCGCGAGCATCATCTGCATATATGCCTGGCAGCGGAGATTCGCGACCTGTGCTTGTGCCGTCAGATAAGGATTCGATCCTGGCGTGCTTACCGCAACCTGGTTTTCCATCTGGTTTGCCGTCTGCAAGATGACGTCTTCGCCTTGATCTGCAATTAGTGTTGTCTTGAGGTTTTGTTGCCCTAGTGCATCGTCCATGTCCATCATCACGCGGTCCTGTGGGGATGCAGCATTGACTGAGGGAACCGAGCCGTAGTTCGTCGTGAAGCTCGTTTGAAGCGAAGGAATCTGCGTTGACAGCCGGCTATGCAAAATGGACTCGAACTGCTGCGGTCCTGGTGTTACCGCGCTGGTGAAAGGCGTATTGAAGATCTGATTTGTGGAGTTACGGAAACTAGAAATGGAATTGGCAATGAAGCCGCGAGCCTGGTTGAGTGCGGCCAGCGGCGCTAATGTCGTTTGTTGGAGCTTCGTAACCTGCTGCATGATCTGGTTCACAGATTTCAATGAGCCGCCGATATCGCTCTGGATCGAGCTGAAGATCGAATCGAATACAGTCAGAAACTGTCCGTGTGCTAGAGTTGGGACCGCAAGACAGGTTGCCATAGCGAGAACCGCAGCCACCAATCTCTTCTTCCAGCGAGAGAGTGGAACGCGGTTTCGAACTGGCTCATCCTGCCCAGCGTAGGGGAGGCCGTTGAGGAGCAATTCTGTTGGTTTCGTTGTGTGGTTCATTAGGTAAGTGCCTCCTGCATCTCTCCGGATAACTCCACGGGCAGCGGTCCAATCTCCGCGAGCCCACGCGGATATTGGACCGCGAGTTTTTCGTAGGCGGCGATCAGCGGAAGTTGCCGGTGCTCCCGCAACCACCACTTCCGATAGGTGCGTTCGCGCGCATAAGTCGTGGTGATCCAATAGTCAACCGCGCTCGGAACAATCCGGATCGAATGCGTGGATTCCGCCTTTTCTCCGATCGCAATGAGGAACTCCGCGCTATGTCCCTTCTTGGGGTGAGCAAAGGTCTTGATCTGATTGAGGGCGGTTTCATTGAGGTGGACGTGCTCTCGAAGCGCAGTCATGTCACCCGGCTGTTTGCCAATGATTTTGGTCGTCGCGTTTTTGACGATGCCCGCACCATGCTCATTGGGCCGATCCGGCGTCCCGACAAAATCCTCAGGCGTCTGGCTGATACCCCACACGCTCGCGTTGCGCTTGCGGGCCGTGCGAAAGAGTTGAACGACCACACCTGCAAGGATGGGAGACTCTAGAAGCGCCCAGCATTCGTCCAGAAGAACGATGCTCGGTCGCCCCGCTAATCCTGACGCGCGATAGGTAGCAGTGTGAGCAATCAGAAGACTCTCGGCACGTTCGAGCCGAGGATCGTCCTTCAGCTTCTCCACATTGAAGTAAAGCCATGGATTATCGAGTTGAATAGTTGTCGGACGGTCGAAGAGCCGCGCATAAGGTCCGTCATCAACCCAGGCGCGGAGCTTGGTCGATGCCATCTGAGCCATCGCGTTGATCTTCTGGTTCCTGTCACGGTCTTGCCAGTGGGCGAGTTCCGCCACAAGGTCCCCAAACAACGGCACGGGATTCGAGGTCTTCGCGCCACATCGCTTGTACGTGGAGGTGATTGCCTCGAGAAGAACGCTGTCGAGCAAGTCGATATCCAGGTCTGGAGGAGTGTTCTCCCCGAGCATGTGCCGTGTCAGGTTCTTTAGAAAAGAGATCTGATCGTTGGAAGGCCGGGTCTCCCCCTTCGGAAGATCCCAGGGATTGATGGTCTGATCGCTGTCGAGCGACATCTCGATCATCTCGCCGCCCATCAATTCAACGAGCGGCTGGTATGAGTCTCCGCGTTCGAGGATAGAAATTAAGGGATTCGCTCGAGCTGCCATCAGTAGCATCTGTTGCGCGGCAAGAGTCTTGCCGCCGCCACTCTTCGCCATCAACAAGCCATTGGCATCCGACAAATCCGGATCGAACATCGAGAACGGTATGAGCTGGCGGTAGGGCGTTTCAAACAGGATCAGAGGACTACGCCGCGTCCCAGTCCAAGGCATTTCTACCGGCACCAGATCCGCGACGTTCGAGGTCAACATATCCTGATCTCGCTTGTCCGCCTCCGCCATGCCTGGCAGCGTTCCGAGAAAAATGCGCCGTTTGGCGATCGTTTCCGTTACGGCCTTCGCGCCGTTCATATGCGTGAACGCGTTGAGAACCTCTTGTGTGCGATTGGCGAGATCGCGCTCGGATCGTTCGAGGTCGGCGAATGTCACGGCGGGAACTGAGGTGCGGACTACAACCGAAAGGCTTAGCTTTGCCGTTTTGAGAGAGGACGAGATGATGTCGCGCTGCACCTGAATAAGTTGGGCCTGCGCTACTTCCGCTTCAGGGTTGGATTTGAAGTTTCCGTTCGCATCCTTCTGCGCGGCGGTCATCTTTTGCAGGCGTTTCTTATAACTTTTGAGAACCTTGACCTGGTCGGGAATGACGACCTGCCCGCTGATGACGATGGGAAACCCCAGGGTGGAGAAGTTCTGCAGCATACCGGGGAAGGTGGCATCCGGCAGCTCTTTGAGAGAGATCACCGAATATAGATACCCGTCGATATTGAGATACGTCTCCGTTTCATTGAGAATGCTTGATTGAGTCGCCTGCTCTCGGGCGCTGCGATACTCGAACAGCTCTTCGCCAGGTACATAGGGCCGGCGATCGCGCCTGGTCGGATGTTGGGAATGCTTCAACTCTTCGAACAATTCCTGGGTGGAGAGTCTCCGGGGACCGAGATTGGCCGCCTCCATCGACCCCTCGATACCCCGGAGAATCGACTCAAACTCTGCGAGGTAGGCCTCATGCTCTTTGCGAGTTCGCTGGATCGCCTTTCTCTGGCTTACGGTGAATCCGCCAAGCTGCCGATTCTGTTGTGCAGAGTGATAGAGCTTGGCATGGATGCGAGGGTCCCAGATGAAATAGACATGAAGCCTGTTCTCGAAAAAGAAGCCGCTACTTTCCTTGCGACGCCACATCCGGAGACGGTGCGTATCCAGAGCCATAACCTCCGACTGCTCAGCGCGCTGCTGAGCGACGTAGCTGTCCAGGAGATCCCCAAGATGCTCGGAGATTTCATAGCGAAACTGGATGCGCATGCTAACGTCGGGCACGCTGCGGAAGAGCGCCTCAAGCATCGACTTGGTCTGATTGCGGTCACTATCAGTCGCGAAATAGGCCAGAATGCCCCGCAGTTCGTATCCGGCAACGAATGCTCCGTTGGTGCGCACCATCACGTTGTCGCCGTTGGGTAGATCCCGCAGAGGGAGCAGTTCACAGACAGCAGGCGCCTTGAGTTTCTTTTCGTGCTCCGCATACGTCATTGGCATAACTCTGTTCTCGCTCCTTGTGCTGGAAGCACCCCGTCGCCGTGCAATCTCTCCGCCGCCATCATTGCAAGAGGAGTGAGCCCTTCGTGGAACCGTGATGCAAAGACTACACAGGCAAAGACTGCCCGAGCGGCCTCTGCGTCGAGTTGCAGGTTCACTGTACCGTCCGATTCCGCCTTGATCGAAGCCTGCATATAGCTATTCCTTCTCCCCGTCGACGTAAGCCTCTAACAGTTGTGAATCCCGCTCAAGGGCGCACCACGCATGCGGGGCGAAGAACGAACGCAGGAGATCGGTCAAGTAGCCGCGGGGCCTGCCGTACTTGAACAGGATCAGAAACGGAACCGCCAGCACCGGCACGACGAACTCCATAAAAATGTTGAGGGGTATCCCAAAGACGTGTGCATTGTTGCCTGCGAAGTGCGCAAGCAGATTCATGAGCGCCGCGAGGGCGAGCACCAGAATCAAGTCCTCGAATTCGAGGCCGAGGAACGTCACCTTGGTATGAAGGTTCCGGTGAACCGGTGTCAGATCGAGACTCATGACCTACTCCTCAGATTCCGTGCGCCTGCGTAACCATGGACTCGGCAAGACGCACCATACCCGAGACCATCAAGGCGGCTATCGCCGCGATAAACTTACGAATCCAAGTCGACCCGGGATAGATTTCCGAGACCACTCCCCCCATGTGCAAAGCCATCGCTGCGAGTTGGGTCAGCGCAAACATGGGCAGAATCACGTTGGCAGTCCAGTTCACCAGGCTCATGGTTGCCATCCAAAAGCCGTCCGCGTTGGTTGGACCCGCATGTTGAACAAAGCCTTCAAGCGCACGAAGCATGCCGGAGCACATCAGCGACGCGAAACCGCCATAAAGAAAGTGTTCGAAGGGACCACTCTTGCTGTAGCGATACACGGCTGCCGAGAAGAACATGCCGGCCATCGTCGGCATCATGACGTTGCCGGCCCAGGAAGCGAGATTCGTGATTGCACCGTCAAGACTCATCAATTACTCCTCAAGCCGCCATGGCCTGGAATAGCGTGAGCAACCCACTCACACTCAGGAATGAGATCGCGGCGAAGACCATCCGTGTCCAGGGTCTATGTCTGACAAAGTTGATGACCGCTCCGACGCACGCTAATCCCGCTGCCGCAGGCATGATCTGCCCGACGATGTAGTTCCAGAGAGACGTGAGCATATCGGTGGTCGCGTACTGTCCTCCCGAATTCCAACCCTGCATGAGTTGCATGGTCGCGGAGAGAGACATCAAGAAGAGCGCGGCGATGACGGATGGGAGCGGGTTTTCTCCAGCAGCTCCGTCAAGCGTCGCCTTGAGAACGAAGTAGGCGGCAAGGACCGGGACCAGTTTGGCCACCACGATTTGATTGACGAAGGCCTTGAAGATCGTCTCTATGCTGGCGATCCAGCTCGTTCCGATCGAGCCGCTCGCGGAAGGAACGGTGATACCTTGTGCCGCAATCCAGGACAGCAGTTGTGGAAGCGTCAAAAGGACCACGGTCCACAACACCCACTTTCCGGTTCGTCCATTGACGTGGAAGTTGGTCCCTCCTTCATGGCGCAAACTCACCCCTGCGGCAGTCAGCGTCAAGAACGCGGCCGGCACAGCGAGATCGAGCAGCATCTGAAGAAGGTCGAGAAGGAATTGCGGCACTGGCATGGATCGGGACCTCGTTACTGGATACCTTGCGCTTGCGTGATAAATCCTTCGGCCATACGTCCCAGGCCGGAGATCACCATCAGGGCAACCCCAGTGACGCCCCAACCCAAATAGCCCCGACCGCTCTTGAAGTGCCATCCAGCGACACCCAGGCAGGCAACAGCAATCACTGGCGCAATGACGTTGCAGCCCCAATTGACAATGTTCAGGACGGTGCCTTCGACGGTAGTCGCTTGCTGCCCCTGGACCGCCTGGCCGAACTGGGGAGAGGTTCCAAGGTTTTGGGCAGCCGCTGCGAGAGGCGCTACGATGTTCCCCAGGAGGATCAGCCCAAGGGCGAACATCAGAAAAACACGAACCCAGTCTCTTTCAATTGGGCGGTGAAAGACTTTGGTGAGCGGCGCGACGGACCCTTGAGAGCGTCGCCAGATAGCGGGTGCGATTCTCATTTCATTTCTCTCCTGGACTCGGCTGCTCTGGGCCTCCGTGTCGAAAGAGAGGATGGGTTCTAACCGAAACTCGGTCAAATCCGAAGAGATTAGGAAGCGGCGCTTGGCGTTATCTCCAATTTCTCGTGTGACTTTGCGTAATCGAAGCGGATCACAGCTTTTCTGGAAATTCCAGCGGAGTAGCTCCGTGCGCAACAAAGAGCTAAAATCCCTGTCAGGATTGGAGTGGACCTATCGAGGCGAACTCGTTGGTTCGGGGCTCACGGAATGGCAACGCCACTGCAACAAAACCCGTATCGATGCGATCAATGCGGAACCGGAGAGATCGTGGCTGTCCCGCTCCTCTACCAACAGGGTACGCGGTCCTATTCTGGTACGTTCAGTCGTGGGACCAGCCAATCCTATTCTGCGCAAGTCGCGGCGCCGCCTCGTCCCCGGAGTTATTTGCGGTCCTTCTTACCGTGGGGATTTGCGATCTTCTTTTGTGTTTTTTGGGGAGGCGCCGGTTTCAGCAAGATTGCCGAACAACCCGCCCGTCATACGAGTCTAGGGCCCGCCGTTGGTTTTTTGCTGTTCGTGGGTCTTGGATGTCTCGCTGGTTTGGCCCTGAGCCTTCGCCGAATCTCCCGCTATAACAAAGAGATCTACCTACGCCTTCATTGGGACTGGACGCATACCTATATGTGTCGGCGTTGCGGTAAGAGCCGCCTCATCCCTTCCCAGGACTTTTGAAGAGCCCTGACGCGACGGTGGAGCAAAATCACTCCGTACAGCATGCCCGTTCCCCTTCCGCACAGAGAGTAGTTGGGAGCGATCTCGACTCAAGTTCCGATGAGCATTGGGAGCGTCGCTTGCTCAGGCGCATTTTGGGTGTGAGGGGTTTATCTTTGCTCTTCTCGCTACCGGGTAATGCAAACGTTTTGACTCAATTGAAAAGGAGTAATCGGACCGATGGATGCTCAAATGCACACTGGGTTCCGCGGGCTGCAATTTGCTCATTCAAACAAGGGGAACGGGGTGTCTGTTGGCCCAACTGCGGATTGGGTAGTTCGGAGCGTTATGGACTCAACTCGGGACCGGTCCACAACCCTCCGTGGCCGCGCGGTCGAATAGAACGTCCTGCCCCCAGCGGAAATGCCCTTTTCTGAATTCCACTCCGTAAGCCGATTGCGCTCGTTGCCCGAATGCCGGTAGAGATATCGACACGCTCTCATAAGGACAACAAAAAGCCCTGGCTCGTCAGCCAGGGCAGGTGATTGTGGTTCTTTGTGCCTACTGCGTTGCCGATGCGATCTTGTGAAGCTGGGCGGAATTCTGTTGCTGTTTCGTGAACACGATATAGATCTTCGTATCGGCCGGGACAGAAACAACGACGCGGCTATTGGCATTGAGGTTCATGACCTCGGAATCCCCAGCTGTGCCGATGTTCTCCGCCACACGTTCCCGCAGCATATCGTCCTCGGAAAATGCCGCACTGCTATTGTTGCCGGCTATCTCAGCAAGGACGGAACCCATCCCCGATGCGGCTCTTACGAGAAAGTTCTTTCCTGTGTTCTTTCCGAAGACGTTCCCTTTAATCGGGCCAAGATCGAGTCCCGTACCGATGGCATCGATCTTCTCCCTTGCCCCGTCCAGCAACTGGATCTCATCGAACTTCACGCTGACAAGCCCACTTCGGTCAGCCTGCTGAAGTTGTCCATAAACGCGCGCTCCTGCGGGAACAACGATCTTGTCTCCGATCGCATAGGTGTATTCCACGACGGCGACCACCGGGGCTTGCACCGCGCTCGAAATTTGGGTTTCAAGCTTCGCCTGAATGCGTGTTCCCGGCGTTATGTCCAATAACGGCGCATTGTCACCGCCAGAATTGACATTGTTCGTTGCGTTCGTCCGGCTTTGAATCTGGCTGCGAACAAAGATGAGGGACGGCTCCTTCAACGTGTTTTGCTGCTGCGATTGTGACGCCGGCGTCGGTGTAGGCTCACCGTAGGGTTGGGGCTCTTCCCACTTCTGCTGCGTATCGGCGAACGAAGGAACATTCCCCAAAGAGCCAACCGCCCCTGGCTTCGCTGCAATCTGCCGTAGAGCAGGTGCGGAATTTGCCCGAGAAGCCGTACCTCCATCTGTCGAGCGCGTGCGTCGGATGTCAGCAGGCGCAAGCTGTCCGCTTGCATTGTCCGGAGTTGGAGTGCGAACAGTTTCCATGAGGGGCGTCACGCTGCCTTTTGGTCCCTTAAGCTCTAGCTGGTTTGCCTGCGGCGCAGTCTGTTTCCCAACAGTTTGCTTCTTGGGAGACTTTCCAATGACCGCCGTAAAGACAAAAAACAGTACCGCAGCTGCCAGGCCGCCGCCGAGAACAATTAGCTTAGTTTTGTCGATTCCACCTGTTGCGTTGATCCCGGCTCGTGTCGCAAAACCGGAAGCAGTGACTGCCGCAGGTTCGTCGCTAACCTCCGGGTTGGTCGATCCATTCGCTGGAGGCGGCATGTGCGAGACCTCGGGTTCGGAAAGCTCATCGAGCCGAGGAGAGAAGCTTCTGTTGCCGTTCGTGTTGTTCTCACTAATACTCATGGTGTTCAAACTCCTCTCTACTAGCGATCGGACGCGATGGGTGGGGTGAACGGAAGACGGATCAAGATGGGCCGATCCACCTGAGTTGCTTGCGCAAGCTGCAGAAACAGCCTCTCCGTCGATTGCTTGAAATTCGGGCGGTCGAACATCACGACACCGTCAACGCGTCCACCTGGCTCAAGCCTCGTCGCACTCAGCTTGTAGTCGCGGATCTCGAGTTGGTCGGAGATGATGCCTTTGCCTTCCTTCTTCTTCTTTTTCCCCACCTTGCGGCCACTAATCTGTATCTGCGGCGGAACGATCTCGACCGGCTGGTCTGAACTGTTGTAGATGGAATAGGAAACAACCGTCTCATTGTTCCATTGCCGGATGTCGCCAATCGAGGTCTCGATTTGGTTGCCGTCCCACTTGGTCCAATGAGGTGCATTGACTCGCTCCTGTTGTTCGAACTCCTCATCGAGAGCGGAAGGAGCGATCATGTTGGGTCGCGCGCCCGATCCCGTAGCGCTGGGTTCGGGCTTTTTGTCTTTGACCTCGGGGAGAGGCAAAGACGGAGCATCAGAAACGATCAAGAAGCTTCGTTTAGCGCGGTATTCAATCAAGAAATCGACGGGCCCATCGGAACTGGTCGTCGCAGCACCTTCACTGATGAGTTCCAACGTCACATGCTGGCCCGACTTGGTTGCGATGAGAAGGTTCGACTCGGCCGGATTCTTGGTGATGGGTTTTACATAGACGTATTCCGGTTCACCCTCACTGTGTTCCGCCTTAAAAGATCCAGGGCTTCCGAGAACAATGGAAGTGATCTCGTCGGGCATATGGATGGACGACTCGAACTCGGGCCGCAAATGGAGAACGGTGACTTCGTTCGGATTGATGGTGACCGTAGCGACGCGCCCGTTTACGGCAGGGCCAGAGGCCTGGAGCCGGAGTGGAAAGAGGATTGCGACCGGAATTAGCCAGCGAAGTTTCATCGTGTTCATCTCCTCGTCAGCCTTCCGGCCGCATATTTTCGCATCATGTACTGCCTTCGAACCGCTTGGACGTACGCAATGACATCCGGATTGCGGTAGTTGAGCTGCTTCTGCCCTACCCAGCGGTCACCCGCGTAATAGGCCGCGGCAACCAGACGAAGATCGCCGTGGAACTCCCACATCAAGGCGGTCACGTATCGTGTGCCAGCCGCGACGTTCTGGTCGATATCGAACGGCCGAAATGCTCCAAAGCGCCGTGCGGTTTCTGGCATTAGCTGCATCAGCCCCATCGCTCCCTTGTTCGAGAGCGCGCGAGGGTTCCATTGCGATTCCACGTCGATGAGAGCGGCAATCAGCTCAGGTGGTACGTGATAATAGTTCGCGTAATGCTGAACGCACCGTTCCGCCGTCGAAGCCGGTACCTCCGCCTGGGTATAGCGAGCAAGCGTGAGAAGCAATAATGGGAGCATCCACTTCATGATCCTGCCCCTCCTGGAAACGCCATCTTCTGAGCAAAGCGCGCTCCATCATCGAGGAGGCTCTTGAAGCCTTCGCGGAGAAGCAAGTGGCGACGGTCCTTCTCGGTTTTCGCCAAGAAAGGCAGCAGAACATCTCGATACTCTTCGGTGACATGATCGGCGCCAAGCAATTGCAAAGCATTGGCGAAGTCGATCATCTCTGAGACTGAAGGCGGTTTCTCCAACGAGTAGTTGCGAAACGAAAGGGCGATGCCTGCCATCTCACGGTGAAACTCCTCATCGGCGTCCGGGGTGCGGCTCGCGATGATCTCCGATTCACGTTGCGGTGTCGGATGCTCGACGCGCACGTAAAGACTACGTCTACGGATCGGATCGCCAAGGCGCCTTTCTTCATTACTGGTCAGAACGACAAACGGTACGCTTTTGGCTTCAACCGTGCCGAATTCAGGAATCGAGAGTTGCCAGGCGGAGAGGATCTCCAACAGCATCGCCTCAAATCCATCATCCACCTTGTCAAGCTCGTCGATGAGCAACACGCAAGGCCGCTCGCACTCGAGGGCACGCATTAGCGGACCGGGACGGAAGAAATCGCGTCCCTTCAAACTTGTCTGCACGGTCTGCCAGTTCTCGTGCTGGCCTTTCGAGAACTCCATGTAGAGTCGCTGCAACCCCTCGTCGAAGCGCCCGATGGCCTTGTCCTCGCTGACTCCGCGATAGCATTGCAGGCGCTCGACATGGGTATCGGCTGCAGCCGCAACAGACAGGGCGAGCTGCGTCTTGCCGGAGCCAGCGGGACCTTCCAGCAGTAGAGGCTTTTTCAGCTTCGCCGCCAGAAAGACAACCTGGACCATTACAGGATCGATAAAGTAGCCGGTCGCAGAGAGTTTATTGGAGAGGTCAGCAAGCGAATCAAACATCGCGGCCCTCCACCAACTCTGTCGGAAGTATTTCCGCGCCGCTCGAAAGGGCAGCATCGCGGTAACGGAACAGCTGCTGCAGATCGTAGTACGCGCGAACCCACAGATTTAGGAGCGAAGTCGCCCATAGAGCGGCAAGCAGCAACAACAGCAATCTGCTCCAGATGATCCCTGCGAATGCTCGCCAGACGGCACCGCCGTAATACAGAGCCACGACGGCGTCGAGAACCGTTAGCGAGACAGCAACCGCAAGCCGCCTTGTCCGCTCTGCCATAGACACCTCCCTCAAACGCGGTGCCAGCATGGGGCGATTCCCAAACTCGGTCAAATTTGTAAGCTGGCCCGGGAAGACTCGTGCAAAACCAGACACCGATGGTCGTAGTAGCCCATCAAATCGTTGACAGCCCTCGGAACAGCGTCGGTTTGCCGATCAAGCCGAGATAGCCATGCGCTGACGCGCACTTACTCGTCCTACAGACCTTCGTCCGTTTCCGCCTGTAGGCAGAGCCTCAACCCACTGTGCGATCGCTTCCGGGCGATAGCGCACCAACGGTCCGACTTTGACGTACTGCGGACCTTCTCCGCGAAGCCTCCACCGCCTCAGGCAGGCCAGGCTTACCTGTATTTTTTCTGACACCTGTGTTTCGTTTAGAAATGACTCCATCGTGTGCTCCTCTTGTGTTGGCGGGGATATGGAACAACCTGGCCGAGACTCTAGCCAAGGACCAGATCTCGGTCAAGTTGTCACGGTATCGCTCTATTGCGATTGAGCAGCGCCCGGTTGGGAACGGTCCTTTCGTCCGGCAATGACCGCTTCCAGTGCGGCGCGTTTCGCTTTCATCCGAATGTGGCTGTAGTGACGGAGCATCTGCCGGTCGACATGACCGGCGATCTCCATGATGGTCTCGTCGCCCGCCCCGCTCTCAGCGAGTTCGGTGATGAGAGTGTGCCGGTTGTCATGCCACCGGCCTTTGACCTTGGCGTTCGTCCGCACGGTCTTCCATGCGGTCTTGAACGAGGTGATGTGCCGGGTAGGGTCCGAAGGCCTCGGCTTGCCCCAAGGGAAGACATACCATTCGGGCTGGATCTCTCCGAATCGCTTCTCGTACCACACACGGTGAGCGACCAATGCATCGTAGACCTCGGAGTTCAGAGGAACAATGCGCCCTTCGCCCGCCTCGCTCTTTGCCCGTCCTACTTGGACCGTCCTGGCCGTAAAGTTGATCTGTCCCCAGGTCAGCGTTTTGATCTCGGTATCGCGCAGGCCTCCGTTGCGGGCCAGCATGTATGCGGGGTACATATGAGGGCTGCGAGAGATCTTGGCCTTGGTTTCCAGCGACTCGCTCTCATCGCTGTCGAAGGCCTTGCCGATCGTTTTATGCACTCGCAGTTTGAGCTGCTTCTCTTTCTTGAGATGTGCGCGAAGCACTTCTCCCGGATCGCCGAGCATCTTGAGGAGAAAGCGGACCTCCTCGTTGATCGACTTCGGCGCAGCCCCTTCACCGAGGCGATCATTCTGATACCCGAGGACTGCGACTTCGTTGATGTCGGCGGCCAGCTTCGTGCCGAGCAGACGCGAGACATGGCCGAGCGCGTATTCGGCGAAGCTCGCTGACTGATAGCGCAGCCTGTAGCCAACCAGATAGTCGTCGATGATTTCGGCGAGGAGCCGGATGCGGTTGCGGCGGACTTCCTTGACGTTGTTGTATCCGGCTTCGAGCTCCCGCCTGCGCTCCTGCTCTGCGCCCTTGGCGATGGTTTTGGATGTTGATTTGGACGACTCCCGGACCAGTTGGCCGGCGAAGAAGAAACTGTACCACCAGACATTTCCTCGTTTGAAAAGCGACATATTCCCACTCCTGTATCTCGGTTTGGCGCACCGATGGTCCGGAGCGCGACTGAAGATTCAGGCGCGGACGAAATTCGATCAAATTCAGAAGGCCGAAACTGGCCACACGGGAAGGTGGTCTTACGGCGTCAAGATTGGAGGCTGGGAGTCGGCTGAGGAGGGTGGCAACAACTAAGCTCGATTGCTATGGGTTAGCACTCGTTTTGAAGGAGCAGGTGCACAAATCTATTTACAGTTGGCACTTTTTGGAGGATTTCTGCTCGTCTTCATCCCTCTAAGTTGTTGAATTGATTGGCTCCTCAGGTAGGACTCGAACCTACAACCCTTCGGTTAACAGCCGAATGCTCTGCCATTGAGCTACTGAGGAGTGTGCGGCGGGAATGAATCTATTTCGTAAGGTAACAAATCGCCGAACTGCCGTCAAAGAGATTGCGCGGATTTCGTCCTGATCTCATCGGCATCCTGCGTGCGGAAAACAGGCTTTGGGCGCGCGATTGCTATCATGAAACCGGAGAAAAACAATGCCACGAATTTCTCGTTTAAATCGCACCGAAGTCTCTCTTGAGTCCGGCGAAATCTATGACCGTTACATGCGGCAACGCGGCAATGTGCCCAACATGTTCCGCACGGTGGCGCATCGCCCGGAAATCTTCGAGACCATGATTGCGCACTTTGAAGCGGTACTGAACACCGGCACTTTGCCTCTCAAATTGAAGGAACTCGTCATTGTGCGGACATCGCAGTTAAACCATTGCCAATACTGCCTGGCTTCGCACACGCGCATTTCGAAAAAGCTTGGCTGGAACGAAGACCAGCTTATCCATCTTGAGGATTATGCCAAGCGCGACGATTTTACCGTCGCGGAAAAAATGGCGCTACGGCTGGCTGAATTGATGACACGCAACGAGCGGCCGCTGACCGATGAGGAGTGGCAGGAGATTCGCGAATTCTATTCCGAAGGCGAAGTGATCGAACTGATGGCGGCCATCGGACTGTTCAATTATTTCAACCGCTTCAACAATCTGCTCGATATGGAAGCGACTGCGCCAGTCGTCGCGCAGACAGCTTAATACAGCAGGATTACCATCTGATACGCGGAAAAACCGTTCTGGTTAGCCGCACCACATGCGCCGACGATTGCGCGATGATAGCTGCCGCTGGCAATTCCCTGTTGAACCTGCTGGGGCAAGCGACTCAAGTCGGTCGTGCTGTATTTCATCACCAGCCTGGGCAGCGGCCGTGTATGGCTGGGGCTGCCATTGCAATAGGCTTGCGCTGCCGCTCCATTGCCGGCAATCTGCAGACCGCTTGAGCGCAGCAGAGATGCAACCTGCTGCTCCTGCTGCGGCGGCGTGAGCGCGGTCATCTCGCGGGCAAAATCCTGCACGGCATACAGTTCTCCGTGTTTCTGGATCACAGCCACGCCGATCGCATTCAATTGCGGGTCCAGTAGATTTGCCCGATGCGAAGCCGAGTGCATCCATTCATCATTGATCTGGGCGGCTGTGGGAGCTTCGGCAACGTTTTCGGCGACAGTGCTGCAATGTGCCCCTGCCTGCTGGATGCGGACGATCAGGCCGGGTTCTCCCGCGACCTGATGCGTGAGCGCGCCGGATTGAACCATCTTCTGCGCGTGAAGCCATGCCGCTTGATCCAATGCTGCATCACGGTGTAACGGCTGCAGATTTTCCGGCGCGCGATCCTGATTCGCGGCCTGAACAATTTCATCCGCGGCCTGCTGCTCGGCGGGCGTCATTGCGGAGGCCGACGAGTCGCTTTGCGCGCGGACAGAAAGACTCAGCGTCATGCAAAAGAGCACAAGAAAAGTCCGGACACAAAAGAGCACGAGAAAATTCTGGGATTTCTTCAGCGGCATTTCGATTCCTCTCGATGGCAAATTCTCTTTCGGACGCAATAATCTGTCCGCTATTTCGAAGCCGACAATAGCTGCTCCCTTACGGCCGCATAGGTTCGACGAATGCCTTCTTCCAGGCTCACCTTCGCGCTCCAACCCAGCGCGCGCATCCGACTCACGTCCAGCAATTTGCGGGGAGTACCGTCGGGCTGCGATGCATCGAAGATCAGCTCGCCGTTATAGTCCAGCAGCCGGCAAATGATCTCAGCAAGTTCGCGGATTGTGACGTCCTCGCCGACACCTATATTGATGAGCGGCGGATGGTCTTCCGTAAGCAGGGTGGCAAAACGGTCAGGGTCCATTTGAAGCAGAAACACGCAGGCCTCCGCCAGATCGTCGCTGTAGAGAAATTCGCGGCGCGGCGTTCCCGTTCCCCACACGCTGACCTGCTTTGCGTTGTTGGCCTTGGCTGCGGCCACCTTGCGCAGCAGCGCCGGCAAAACGTGCGAATTTTTCAGGTCGAAATTATCGCCGGGGCCGTAAAGATTAGTCGGCATCGCGGCCACAAACCGTGTGCCATATTGACGGTTGTAGCCCCAGCACTGTTCGATGCCGGCGATCTTGGCGATAGCGTACGGACGGTTCGTCGGCTCCAATGGGCCGGTCAGCAGATACTCTTCGCGGATCGGTTGCGGACAGAGTTTTGGATAAATACAACTCGAGCCGAGGAACAAAAGCCGCTTCACACCGAATTCGTAGCAGGCATCGATGACGTTCGATTGAATGAGGAGATTTTCGCTGACAAAATCCGCCGGATAGCTGTTATTAGCGTGAATTCCGCCGACCTTCGCAGCCGCCAGCACGACAATCTCCGGGTGTTCGTTCGCAAAAAACTTCCACACCGCTGCGCGATCTTTCAAGTCCAGCTGCTGACGAGTTCGCAGCAAAAGATGTTCATAGCCCGCCGCTGCCAGGCGCCGATGAATCGCAGAACCAACCAGACCGCGATGTCCTGCAATGTAAACGCGGCTGCCGGGATGCATCGGCGCGTCGACACTGTGCGGGCTCTCCGTCTTCAACATCTGCAATTTTCCTTTGTGCTCGATCTGGCTGAAGCGCTAAGAGCAAAAATCCTCAGGCGCGTCGTTTTTCCAGTCGATCATTGCTTGCTCCATCGTATAGCGAAAACGATAGCCGGCTTCGCGCAGCCGCAGCGGCTCGATGTGGGTAGGCTGCGAGAGCTTTCGCATACGGACCGGATTGATCGACACGTGCATACCGAATAATTGCGCGACTCCCGCAACGGGATACGAGGCAGCCACCAACAGGCCGGGAGGCACCGAAATCTTTGGCCGTGCGAAACCTGTGGTTGAGCAGATGGCGTCGACAAATTGTTCCAGCGTCGGCGGAGGGTCCATGGAGACGTTCCACAGCAGCGTGGGCTCGCCGGTTGCCGCCTGGCGGTCGAGCGCAAAATCCATCACATAACAAAGCTCCTTGACATATACACCGGCCTTGCGCGTCTCGCGGTTGCCCATATAGACGAAATATCCACGCGCCAAACTGCGCGCCAGGCGGGCTACGTTGGCGTGTTCTCCCGGACCGAAAACTACGCCGGGTCGAAGAACAATCAGACGGCGGTCCGCACTCGCCTGCTGCCATGCCATGTGAATTTTTTCCGCAACCAGCTTGGAGCCGCCGTAAGCTGTCTCCGGGATCGGCAGACTGTCTTCATCTCTTGCGAGATAACTCGAGCCATAGGGAGAGATGCTACTGGTGAATACAATTTGTCTGCAACCGGTACGCTCGGCGTAGGCGCAAACATTTTCCGCGCCCGGCAGATTGGTCTGGTAATACTCTTCCGGCGCGTGGCCTGGTTCGCGGTGCACCGCGGCCAGGTTGACAATCAAATCTACCTGCCGTGGGAGCTCTGGAGTATCGAGCGGCTGACGCACATCGCAGGCTACGTACGCGACTCGCGCGGGCACACCATCTGTCGAGTTCATGGAGCGCCGTAGCGGCTCCGCATAGGATTCATTTCGAATCGGGCGAATGTCCGCTAGATAGATGCACTCGATCTGGGTGTGCTCCAGCAGATGCTTGGCGACATGGGTACCGATACAGCCGGTGCCGCCAAAAATTACACACGTTCGCGCGTTCATGGCCGCGCCCCGAAACTCATCCGCGCGCTCCGCTTTCGACGGCTGTTTCTTCCTGGTCCGTTTCGCTGCTGATTTCAGAAACGTTTTCTTGCGGTGTTTCCGGGCCGACGGCGAGCCGCACCATGTTGGCGACGGAAAATAGTTCCATCAACGGTTCGACTCGCGCCCGCCGGGTCGCCGCAGTTTCTGTTCGAGCAATTTCCAGCGCTTCATCGAGTCGAGTCAAAAATAATTCTTCATCCCAGCGTTCGACGATCGAGCCCGTGCCAGCCTGCTGAATCAAGCGCCCTACCTCGCTGTCCGCGCCACAAATCGCCAATAGATGGACTCCCGCTGCCAGCAGGTTCGGCAACTTCGAAGGCAGCGCTGCCGCTTCCGTTCCTTCCGCCTGGGGAATAATCTGAATCGCCGATCGTGTGTACAGCTCTGCTAAATCCTGCTCCGCTACCAATGGATGAAACTCGACCCGGGGCCCCTGCAGGCGCCGATACCGCACGCTCAATTCGTCAAAAAATGGACCGCCGGAGAGAACGTGAAACTGCACCTCCGGGTGACGCACCGCAGCCGCCTGCAGAAAAGCAACCAGCTGTTGCGAATTCTGTTTGTAGCCGAGCGCGCCCGAGTACACTACATGCAATTTTTCCGGCGGAAATATCGCCGCCAGCCGCCTGGGCGCGTCCACGAGAAAGTCTTCCGTTCGCGGCAAGGTCACGAACGGATACTGGACGGCAACTCGCGTTGGATCGAGGTGATACGAACTCTGCGCGACCCGCGCCATATCGCTCGAAAAAAAGATGCACAAATCCTGGGAGCGAAAAGCGCGGCTTTCCACCGCATGGATCAGGCGAATGATCGCCCGGCGCGGAAGACTCTGCTTCTGTGCGGCGAGCACGCCCTGCAGATCGTGCACGACGGCCACGCGGCGAACTGTGCGCGGCAGCAAACGATCCAGAAAAAAAGCGAACAGGCTGGGTGGAAGAACGCTCACCACTACATCGGCCTGATCACGCAGCCGCACCATGCGCCGCAGCGCATACACCGCAAACCATGCCTCCAGCAGCAGCCGCCGCAGCGGCATCGCTTTGGGATATCGCACCCAGGCGCCGCCGCGCAGAATTTTTATTCCCTCAATGGAACTCCTGCTGCGAGTGGGAACCCATGCGGGGTAGAGGGGATGGGAGCAGACGGCGGTCACACCGTGGCCCTCTGCCACAAGAGCTTCCGCCAGGTGCTGATTCGCTTTCCCGGTCGAAATCAATTCTGGATAAAAGAAGGGGGAAATCAAAATGATTCGCTGTTGCCACTTGATCACGTGCGCGTCCTGTTGTGTTCCGGCCAAACGTTGCATTTCCGGCAAGATCGTTCCGCTCCTGCGACACATCAACCCAGGCACAGCGATTTCCTGGCGAGTGTTTCAGTCGCCAGTTCGCAGGCTTCGGGACCAGCTAATTGGAATCAATGTACTTACAATACCATCGACATCCCGCGGTCAATTACAATCTGTTGGATGCAGGTGTTG
Organism: Acidobacteriaceae bacterium; assembly: GCA_965276585.1. Classification (GTDB taxonomy): domain Bacteria; phylum Acidobacteriota; class Terriglobia; order Terriglobales; family Acidobacteriaceae; genus JAKAAZ01. The sequence continues at coordinate 417,069 of CBDIAZ010000003.1, forward strand.
CGTTCGCAGCCACTCGCGATTGTCGGGCTTTTTTTTCTGGCGATATTCATCGTGCTGGCTATTTTTGCGCCCTGGATCGCGCCCTTCGATCCAGCAGCCATCCACCTGCACGACCGCCTTGCCGGGCCTTCGACTGCGCACTGGTTCGGCACTGATGAACTGGGCCGCGACATTCTTTCCCGCGTTATCTTCGGCACTCGGATTTCCATGCTGGTCGCCACTTCCGTGGTTGGCGTCGCGCTTTTTACCGGCATTATTCTTGGCTCCATCGCCGGATATTACGGAGGCTGGATCGACACGTTTTTAAACGTCCTGCTGATGAATGCATTTATGGCTTTGCCGGGAATTCTGATCGCCATCGCGCTGGTGGCCTTTCTTGGCCCGGGCATGACGAACCTGATTCTTGCGCTTTCCATCACCGGATGGGTCGGCTACGCGCGCCTGGTGCGGGCGCAGGTGCTGGCGGCGCGCGAGCGCGAATTCGTCGAAGCTGCTCGCGCCATCGGCGCCACCGACCTGCGCATCTTGACGCGCCACATCCTGCCCAACATCATCCAGCCAGTCATGGTGCAGGCGGCGATCGGCATGGCCGGAACCATTCTTGCGGAAGCCACGCTCAGCTTTCTCGGTCTTGGCGTGCCCCCGCCCATGCCCAGCTGGGGAGTCATGCTGAATGACGCCCGCGCTCATCTATTTGACGCGCCGCACATGGTCATCTTCCCTGCGATCGCAATCATGATCGCCGTGCTGTCGTTCAACTTCATCGGCGACGGACTGCGCGATCAGCTCGATCCCCGCACCCGCGTGGCCGTGGCGATGAGCGCCAATACCTGACATGCGCATCGGCGTCATCTCCGACACGCATGGCCTGCTGCGACCGGAAGCCGTGGCGGCGCTTACAGGGTGCGAAGCTATCCTGCATGCCGGAGACGTCGGCGACGATGAGATTCTGGAGACGCTCAGAAAAATTGCGCCGCTGACAGCGATTCGCGGAAATGTCGATCACACCGGCGCCTGTGGCGCGCTGCCGCCCACCGAAGCCGTTGAGCTGGCAGGCAAGCTGTTTTATCTGGTACACGCCCGCGACGATCTCGACCTGGATCCGCGTGCAGCTTCGATTGCAGCTGTCGTCTTCGGCCACTCCCACCAGCCGGAAATTACCTGGCAAGATGGCATTCTCTATTTCAACCCTGGAAGCGCAGGCCCGCTCCGCTTCCGCCTGCCGGTTACGGTTGGATTTCTCGATTGCATCGAAGGAAAATTGCAGCCAGCGATCCAAACTCTGGTGACGTGAAAGCGGCGGCGGAAAGAATTTCCTACGCGAAAATTACGGTCTTATTCGCATAACAAAGGATGCGGTGTCCCAGGTGCCAGCGGACTGCCCGCGACAGCACCAGCCGCTCAAGATCGCGCCCCTTCTGGATCAGCCCGTCGATCTGATCGCCTTGCGAAACCCGGGCTACATCCTGCTCGATGATCGGTCCCTCATCGAGTGCCGCGGTCACATAGTGACTGGTTGCTCCAATCAGCTTGACGCCGCGCGCAAAGGCGGCGTGGTATGGCTTGGCTCCGGTAAAGGCGGGCAGAAAGGAGTGATGCACGTTGATAATTCGCTGGGGATACGCCTGCACAAATTCCGGCGACAGCACCTGCATATAGCGGGCCAGAATTACCGCGTCAATCTTGTTCGCGGACAGCAGTTCCAATTGCTGTTGTTCTACATTTTTCTTCGTTGCCGCAGTCATCGGCCGATAGTGAAATGGGATACCGTAAAACTCCGCCAAAGACCTTGCGTCCTGATGATTGCTGACGATCAGCGACAGGTTGCAGTGGAACTCTTCGGTTTTGTGGCGATGGAGCAGGTCTGCCAGGCAATGCAGATAATGCGAACAAAAAATAGCCACGTTCTGCGGGGCGTCGGCAAATTTCAGCTCCCAGTGCAGCGTATGCCGCTCGGCCAGCGGCGTGAACGCAGAGCGGAATTGTGCTTCGTCAAAATTCTTTTTGTCGGTCGCAAACTCGACCCGCATGAAGAACAGGCCCAGCTCCACATCCTGATGCTGATCGGCATTCAGAACATTGGCGTCATATTCCTGAACCAGGAAGTTGGCGATGGCGGCGACCAGGCCTTTGCGGTCCGGACAATCAATAAGCAAAATCGCAGTTTTCGGCATATAGAAATACCAGCAGAGTATTTTTACCTTACATCACAGGCCTGCTGCACTCCTATCGAAATGCAATTCGCCGTCCAGTACAACCATACGATTTCCCCGCAACTCCAATCGAAAAAGGAGAAATGTATGTTCAAAGGAATCGTACTGATGGCAGCCCTCGCAACCGGATTGGCTCCCATGGCCTCCGCGCAGCTAAATAGCACCGATAAGGCATTTGCAATGAAGCTTGCCAAGTCTAACAATTATGAGATCAAAGCTGCTCAAATGGCGCAGGACATGAGCACCAATGACAGTTACAAATCCTACGCGCAGATGATCCTTACCGATCACACCAAAGCAGGCCAGGATCTCACGTCTACAGTCGCTACGGCAGATTCTTCCATGCAATTGCCAACGGATGTGTCGGCAAACGATCAGTCCCACTTGGACGTGCTAAAAAATGCCGGAAAATCTTTCGACGTGAAATATCGGTACCAAATGATCTCGACTCATATAGCCGCTCTGAAGCTTGCCCAAAACTACATTGGCCAGCCCAATGACAATCCACAACTGAAAAAATTTGCTCAGGATTTGATTCCGGTATTCCAAAAACATCTGGCGGAAGCAGAGAAACTTCCCCGGCAGTAGGGTCGTGCGTGAGGATTTAAGAGACTGTTACGAACTCTCTGCGCGGACCCATCCCATCACCGGTGCAAGTTCCGAACTGCAGACTACTCAGAAGTCTCGTGACAATAAGTGGGTTTCCAAATATTGCCCTTGAAGTTTTTTACCCAATGATGTTGTCACGAGATATTTACTTAGAAAAGTGAACGCTAAGGTTACTTTTCGCTATGAGTCGCCATCTTAAAATCTTGGCGTTCGTATGCGGCGCCTGTTCGCGAAGTGAGCGGCCCTTGTGCGCGATTTTCAGGCAAGGGTCAAAAATTAATTTCTTTACAAAGTTCAGCAATTTTCTGAGGGTCTCTTCCCCATGACCAGTCTTCTCCGGCGCTCTTATGGAATCCTTTGCACTGTGCTCGCGCTTACGTTCTTGTTTTCCCAAGCAGTCTGCGCGCAAGCTTCCTTCTCACTGCCCAAAGCTGTTTCCCTGGGCGAGCAGGCCCCCGATAGCGTCGTCACCGGCACAGTATGGTTGCAATTGCACAACCAGGCTACGCTCGATGCCGCGGTTGCCGCGATGTACACGCCCGGCTCGGCGAGCTACCACAGCTTCGCCAAAAGCGCCGACCTGGACCCGTACGCGCCAACGGCCGCGGAGGTCAATGCGGTCGAGCAGGAGCTGACGGCGCACCATCTCGTCGTTCTGGGTACAGACTCAAGCAACTTAGGGGTTCAGTTCACCGGCAAAACCTCTGACTTCGAGGCGGCGTTTCAAACCACCATTCAGCAGTACGGCATGCCGGACGGGACTGTGATTAGAAACTTTTCCAGTCCGCCGACGCTGGCGGGCGCCGCTGCGGGCCTGGTGAAGGCCGTATCCGGAGTGGGCGGAGGCGGCATGAAGCCGGAGATCGCCACACCGTTCGATCCGATAACCGGCAAGCAACTCGGGGTGGAATCGATAAATGAAGCGGCATCGGAGACAACCACGGTCCCGTATTGTTTCTACGCTCCTCAAGGCGTCCTGCTCAGAACGCCCGGGCAACCCGTTCCAACCGCCGAGTATGCAGGGCTGATCTATGGCGCACCGGCATCGAATGGACAACTTGTTTCTGCAAAAAATTGCAGCTACTCCCCGGCCCAGTTTTTCAAGATGACCGACCTGGATGCAATTCACGCCCAGGGCTATACGGGCAAGGGTCAAACCATCGCGATTCTGGAAGAACAAGTTTCGTCCACCCTGCAAAGCGACCTTGCGGCTTTCGATACGCTGTATGGGCTGCCGGCTGCCGACCTGACGATTCACCCGATCGGTACGTTGAGTCCAACCGCTGACACGCACGAGGCCACGCTTGACGTGGAGTGGGCGCACGCCGTTGCACCCGCAGCAAAAATTCTGGTGGTCAATGTGCCGACCGGACAGCTCGTCGAGGGCCTGGCCTATGTGGTCGACAATCGGCTGGCGAACGCCGTCTCGATCAGCTATGGCAGCACGGAACGCGGCGATAGCCTGGATAACATCAATGCATGGAATGAGCTGTGCGAGCGCGCCGCAGCGGAAGGCATCTCCGTGCAGGCATCCAGCGGAGACTACGGCGACCGGGTTGCCGACGAAGGAGCCGTGGACGTGAATGTGCCTGCCGACTCACCGTATGCCACGGGCGTGGGCGGGCTGAGTATCGCATATGTGCTCGGGACCACGCAGCTGGGCATGACTGGATGGGGAAACCATCTCACCCGGATCGGCAAATCGGACGTTCCCCGTGACCGACCCGTGTTTGTCCCAGAAACAAAGTTCGGTTCAGGCGGTGGGGCGAGCAGGATCTTCGACAAGCCGGCGTATCAGGCTTCTCTGGCCGGCCCACACCGCCACATCCCGGATGTATCGGCCATTGCCGACCCTCATACCGCACTCAAGATCGTCATCACCGATCCGACCAACACAAACTGTACGGCGCAACCTTGCGTCGAGTCGGAGAGCGGCACGAGCCTGGCCTCGCCGGTGTTTACCGGGGAGCTGGTCCTGCTCTATCAACTCCACGGCAGCTCTCTCGGCCAGGCGGCGCCACTGATCGCGGAATATGCCGGTTCCGGTGCGATCACGGATATTCTGCCGCCGGCGCCGGCCGATGTGCAGGGTGCGATCCGCGATGCCCATGGCACCACGCCCTACTCTGCCCAGCAGCTGGGAGTGCCGGACACTTCGCAGCCTTTCGCCAGCGCATTGTGGCAGGACCTTCAGGGAACAGACTGGGTTCTCACCTTCGGCACCGACAGCTCGCTCCAGATCGGACCGGGCTGGGACCCGGTCACTGGCTGGGGCACGGTGAACATGGGCTGGATCTTCTCCCAGGTCGCTTCGGGTGGCCAGCATCCGTAAGGAGGAGGAACCGGCAAAAGGGCCGCACTGGTGACGGTCCATCGCGCCCGGGTATGAGGGACTGGAGATTTGCAAGCACTACGCGGCGGTTCGCGGAAGGAAAGGACCCATATCGGCCGCACTGAGTGCACAGGCCGATTTTCATCCCGAGACGCGGGCTTGGTTTTTGTTCGCATCTTTACACCCGATTCACAAAGACGTTACTTGAGTGGAATATCTTGCTCGCTAGACTCTATGAGGATCGGGCAATGAAATCTATTCTCGTCGCAATATTCGCAACTCTGGCCATCGTGGTTACGGGCTGCTCCGGCACCAGCGCTTCTCAACTTGGCCCGCAGCCACCGGCCCCCATCCCGGTACCCTCGTCTGTACAGGGCACGCAAGGCAGCAACTACACGATATCCGTGTTTGCCAAAGCGCCCGGCACCCTGCAACCGGACGATATGGTCCAGGTCGGCAGCATGGTGTTCGTTATCCTCCAGGACCCAAATGTGAATCCGGATGGCACCTTCCCCACCGGGGTTACCTCTTCGCTAGCCGAAGTCCTCGAATACGACATGAATGGCAATGTGCTGCAAACTTTCAAAGTGCCCGGACATCCGGATGGCATGGTGGCTTACAACTCCAATACAGTCTGGGTCAGCAGCAATGAGGATGGAAACTCCGTCATTACCGCACTCGACATTGGCAACGACACGTCGCAATCCTATACTTCCGACGTCGCGGTGTTGCCGCACGGCGGCGGTCTGGATGACATGAAGCTGATCAATGGCGTGATCTATGCGAGTGCATCCGCCCCCACGACAACAACCAACCCTTCCCCGAACCTCGCGCCGTACTCAACCGATTCCAGCGGCGCCACGGCGGAGTACGGCGTCAACACCGGGCCCGCGCTCTATGCCATTTCACTGAACAGCGATGGCAAGACCTTTCACGCAACGCCTGCTCTGATGTCCAGTACGCCAGTCACCTTACTTCCTGGCAATACTCCCGTCACCCTGAACATGACCGATGCAGATTCATCGATGATCGATCCTTCTGGCGATCTAGTAATTGATAGCCAACAGGATTCTGAATTGGTATTCGTCAAGAACGTCGGCACCTCAAACCAGTCGGTCAGCGTACTGCCCGTGACGCTCTACGGCAACCCGTGGCCACTCGACGACACCCGCTGGTCGCCGGCCAGCGGCACTTCTTTCATGCTGGTGACCGATACTCCGGCACAATTGATTTACAAGATCAGCGCGGCGACTACTTTTGCGCCCAGTTCGGCGTACAGCGCCGGCCAGGGCACAGTTTTGCAAAGCAACACCACTACCGGCGTGATGACGCCAATCTATGTGGGAATGAACAACCCGCACGGCCTGATATTTGTTACGCAGTAAACCGGACCGGTCAACATTCGAGTCTGCCTGAAGAGTTCGTACGATCCAGGGATTCTTCAGGCAGAGCGGGTTGCTGACGTCGCCCAGAGTTCCAGGTTGACCAGCGATTGAATGTATTGATGCGATTGACTCTGCTACTTGCCGCGACGTTCCTACTGAACGCCTGCAACCGCACACAACCACCACTAACGCATCCCGCTGCCGCCGCACAAGCCAGAACCTTCAGCACATCAGCCATAGAGCGCGCAGCCGCAGCCCGGCTCGACGCACCCTCGGCTCCGTTGAGCGCGATGGCTCAATTGGGAAAGAAAATATTTTTCGATTCGAGCCTGTCGGGCTCGGGCAAGATGTCGTGCGCCTCGTGTCACAGTCCTGAGCATGCCTATGCACCAGCCAACGCGCTGGCGGCGCAGTTGGGCGGACCGCGCATGAACCGGCAGGGCGATCGCGCGGTACCCTCCCTGACATACCTGGAGCGGACGCCTCGATTCATGATTCGTCCGGACACCACTATCGAAGCAGGCGAAGGCGGAACGGCCAAGGCTGCTCGACCCATGGTCCCTGAAGGCGGCATGGACCGGGATGGCCGCATGGCGACCGTAGCCGACCAAGCGAGTGGACCTTTATTCGACCCCAGAGAGATGGCCAATCGGAACGGACCGGCACTTGTGGCGAAACTCACGGAGGCGCCGTATGCGAATGAATTTATCGCGGTATTTGGGCGAGAGGTTCTGAGATCGCCGAGCCGCAGCCTGGCGGACATGTATCTCGCACTGGCCCGATACCAGGCCGAGGATCGCAGTTTCCATCCTTACAACAGCAAGTTCGACTACTATTTGGCGGGCCGCGTTCAATTAAGCGAACAGGAACTGCGCGGTCTCAAGCTGTTCGACGACCCGAAGAAGGGCAATTGCGCGGCCTGCCATCTCGATAAGCCAACCAAGAACCGACTCGCGCCTGTGTTTACCGATTACCAGTTTGAAGCGCTGGGTGCACCGCGCAACAAGGACCTGATCGTCAATCGCGATCCTGCGTTCTTCGATGAAGGGCTATGCGGTCCCGTCCGCCGCGATTTGGCCAAGCAGCAAAACGATTGCGGATTATTCAAGACACCGACGCTGCGCAATATCGCGACGCGGCAGGTTTTTTTCCACAACGGAGCATTCCACTCCCTCGAAGACGTAATCAGGTTCTACGTGGAACGAGACACGAGGCCCGAGAAATGGTATCCACACAAAGCCGACGGCACAGTGGAGATGTACGACGATCTGCCGCCTGCAAGCCGCGCGAATGTGGATGTCGACGATGCGCCCTTCAACCGTCACCACGGCGACGAACCTGCTTTGAACGATAAAGAAATCAAGGATGTGGTCGCCTTCCTGAAGACGCTTACCGACGGTTACCCGGGGGCCGCTTACCAAACGTCAAAGCTCGCACACTAAAGACCGAGGCCGCCGTCCACGCCGAGGATCTGCCCGGTGATGAAATGGGGGCCGGTGGCGAAGAACAGCACCGCTTCCGCGACTTCCTCCGGCTTACCGTTCCGCATCATGGGAGTTTTGGCAGCGAAGTGCTCATAGGCAATGTCCGCTTCCCCGTTCACGATCATTCCCGGCGCAACGCAGTTCACGCTGATCTCCGGCGCAAACCCTTTCGACATGGTCTGGGTCAGCATGTGCAGCGCCGCTTTCGATGTGCTGTAGTGCGCGTGCGTGGCCCAGGGATGCGATCCGCCCAGCGATCCGATATTGACAATGCGCCCGCGACTTTTCTTCAAATGCGGATGCGCGGCCTGCGCCATGAGGAAAGCGCCGCGCGTATTGGTCTCGAACATTGCATCCCACTGTTCGACGGTGATCGATTCGATCGGTACCGTGGCGAACATTCCCGCATTGTTCACCAATACATCCAGCCGGCCAAACTCATGGACAACCCCGGCCACGGCGGCGCTCACCGACACAGGGTCACGCACATCGCAGCGCAACGCCATCGAACGCTGACCGTACTTGGCCAGGTCGCGCAACGTCAGCTCTGCATCCTGGTCGGATTCCCGATAGGTAATGGCAACGTCCGCGCCCGCGCCGGCAAGCGTCAGCGCCAGAACGCGTCCGATCCGCCGCGCCGCGCCGGTCACCAGCACGACTTTTCCGGTCAATGGATGCAAATCGCTCATTGGGGATGCAAATCGCTCATTGGGGATGCATATCGCTCATTGGGGATGCATATCGCTCATTGGGGATGCATATCGCTCATTGGATTTCCAGCTGGATAACGCGCGCAAGACAACGAACGCAGTTATTCGTCGTCGGGGTGCTTTTGCTTCTTCTGCGCAGGCGCCAGCAACGGGCTGTCCGTGGGAGCCGCATGGCCCATTTGCGTTTGCGGAGTGTTGGTCCGCACGTCAGTGTTGGGGTTGAACTTGGAATAGATGGAATATTGCTGATCGGGCGGCAGCAGCTTTACGGTGATGGCTCTCTTGTCGGTGGGAACATCGTATTCCGCCCCAAACGTGCGATAGCCCGGCGCGAGCACCTGCACCAACACTTTCGAACCTACTGGAACGATGGTCAGGGTGGCCTTCCCCTGCTCATTCGTCTTCAACTCCATATTGCCGTCATCCTTGCCGTCGGCTGCCTTGGGATGGAACACCACCGCCGCGTTCTGCAGTGGACGGCTGTCGTCCCCGTGCACTACGGTGACGGTGACCGATGCCATGGGCGGAGGCGCTTTGTACTTTCTCATACGCCGCTGGCCAAAGCTTGCTGGAGAGATGAACAGGCCGGCAGCCAGAATCAACGGCACGGCTGCTGAAAAAATGGGCGATCTACGCATGGCTATGATTTTAACTCTTCCCGGTTATGCGGCAATGGAACCATGCCTGCATCGCAATATCCACGTTGGCGCTGGATTTTCTGAAGACCGAATAGGATTCTTCTCGTAATTTAGCAGGTGGCTGTCAAATATACCTTCACGCGAAGAAAACTTGAGCGCATTACGCTAATATTAACGCGGTTGCCCTTGACATTTCTTCTTCAACCGCATAACCTAGCACTCGTATGTGGAGAGTGCTAAGACCTTCTTCCGCATGGATGTAGCACCAGAAATCCTTCCGCAAAAGCTGAAACGCAATCGCAACGAATAAGGAGAAACGCAATTATGGCACATGCAAAAACTGCTGCAGCATCGTCCCTGACGCCGCTGCATGATCGTGTCGTCGTCCGTCGCATTGAAGAGGGCGAAACCATCCGCGGCGGCATCATCATCCCCGATTCCGCCAAAGAGAAGCCCCAGGAAGGCGAAATCATCGCCGTCGGCAAAGGCAAGTCGAACGATGAAGGCAAGGTTTTCCCGCTCGATGTCAAAGCTGGCGATCATGTTCTGTTCGGCAAGTATTCCGGCACGGAAATCAAGATCGATGGAGAAGATTTCCTCATCATGCGGGAAGAAGAAATTCTCGGCATCCTGCACAAGAAGTAAGCGAGTCCCAACGGTCTCGCATTTTTTTGCGCCATTTTTTGAAGCAAGGCGCGCACACATTTTCGAATCAATTGCGAAATAGGAGAAACAGCATTATGGCAAAGCAAATTTTGCATGGTGAAGATTCGCGGCAGTCCATTCTGCGCGGCGTGAATACGCTGGCGGATGCCGTGAAGGTAACGCTCGGGCCCAAGGGCCGCAACGTTGTTATCGAAAAGAAGTTCGGCTCCCCCACCATCACCAAGGATGGCGTCACGGTAGCCAAGGAAATCGAACTGCGCGATCCGCTGGAAAACATGGGCGCGCAGATGGTGAAGGAAGTCGCCTCGAAGACCAGCGACGTGGCCGGCGACGGCACCACCACCGCGACCGTTCTGGCGCAGGCGATCTATCGCGAAGGCGTCAAGACGGTTGCCGCCGGCGCCAACCCGATGGCGCTGAAGCGCGGCATCGACAAAGCGGTTGAGAAGATCGTCGGCAAGCGCGACAAGGAAGGTGTTTTCGAGCATACCGGCGCGCTGGGCAAGTTTTCCAAGCCTGTTTCCGGCGACATGATTGCCCAGGTGGGAACGATCTCCGCCAACGGCGATCACGAAATCGGCCAGATCATCGCGCAGGCGATGGAGAAGGTCGGCAAGGATGGCGTCATCACCGTTGAAGAGTCGAAGACGATGCAGACGCACCTTGAGACCGTCGACGGTATGCAATTCGACCGCGGCTATCTCAGCCCCTATTTCGTGACCGATCCGGATCGCATGGAAGTGGCGCTGGAAGATGCCTACATCCTGATCCATGAAAAGAAAATCAGCACCATGAAGGACCTGCTTCCTCTTCTGGAGCAGGTGGCCCGCAATGCCAAGCCGCTGGTTATCATCGCGGAAGATGTCGATGGTGAAGCGCTGGCAACTCTGGTGGTCAACAAACTGCGCGGGACTTTAAATGTTGCCGCAGTGAAAGCCCCTGGTTTTGGTGACCGGCGGAAGGCGATGCTGGAAGACATTGCCAAGCTGACCGGCGGACGCGCCATCACCGAAGAGCTCGGCATCAAGCTGGAGAGCGTCAAGCTCGAAGACCTGGGCCGCGCCAAGCGCGTGACCATCGACAAGGACAACACCACCATCGTCGACGGTGCGGGCAAGGCTGAGGACATTCAGGGCCGCGTCAAGGAAATCCGCAACCAGATCGACAAAACCACCAGCGACTACGACCGCGAAAAACTGCAGGAGCGTTTGGCGAAGCTGGTTGGCGGCGTCGCCGTCATCAAGGTCGGTGCAGCTACCGAAACCGAGATGAAGGAAAAGAAGGCGCGCGTTGAAGATGCGATGCATGCAACCCGTGCAGCAGTCGAGGAAGGCATTGTGCCCGGCGGCGGCGTGGCGCTGGTTCGCAGTGCGAAGGATCTCGATCAGCTCATCGGGACGCTCGAAGGCGACGAGAAGATCGGCGCACAGATCGTTCGCCGCGCCATCGAAGAGCCGCTGCGCCAGATCGTCGGCAATGCCGGCGAAGAAGGTGCTGTGGTTGTGGGCAAAATCCTTGAAGGCAAGGACGACCACTACGGCTACAACGCTGCGACCAATAAATTCGAGGACCTGGTGAAGGCCGGCGTCATCGATCCGACCAAGGTAACCCGTACCGCGCTGCAGAACGCAGCTTCGATCGCCGGCCTGATGCTGACGACCGAAGCCATGGTCGCCGACATCCCGGAGAAGAAGGAAGCTCCGGCTCCCGGCGGTCACGGCGGCGGCATGGACGGCATGTACTGACCTGCGCGGTCGGCGAACGGCGCCTTCGGCGCAAAAGCAAGAACAAAAGCCTCGCAGCGATGCGGGGCTTTTTGCGTTATTTCAAAACGCTATACAGGCAGATTTGTTTCCTCAAGCTTCTTCGTTTTGTCGAATTCGACAACTGAACCTAAGTTCCTGGGTCCATCTCCCCAGCGTTTGCGTAGCCAGCGATTCATTGGTTCTGAATAGAACCGCGCCACAATCTCTCCCAGAAAACCGGCGATGAGAATAGTAACGAAAAACAACACAGGAATCATCCACATCGGCCTTATCGCAAGAGTGTAGAAGCGAAACGCGGCAAAGACGACAAACATGTGCGTTAGATAAACTTCGTAGCTGCGCCGTCCGAGTGATAGCAATGGTTGGAAGAGTCTTGGAGCCAGCCAATTTGTCTGCGCAATCATAACGATGACCAGGCAAGTTCCCACCGCCAGAATTGTCATGTCCAATCCATTCCTACCGAATCCCCATTTATCGGCGCGGATTGAGAACGCCAGAATGAAGACAAGCAGCGTAGCGCCCGAAATCCCGGCTATCTTGAGGCGTTGCGGAGATAGTTTATACGCGGCGAGAAACAGTGCCGTCAAACAGCCCAGAGCGATAGCATCCATTCCGCCAAGATAGGAATATTCTCTCCATACCGGATTGTGATCAAAGGCGTGTGATCGCGCGAACGGACCAAGCACAACGAAAACGAGTAACGGAATCACAAGAAATCTGCTGCGGCGAAAAAGGCGACAGGCAAGCGGAAAGAACAGGTAGAACATTTCTTCAACAGAAAGCGACCAGAGAATGTCCCAGCTTGCCGGTAAATAACCTCTTCGAGCTTCCAGCAGGTTGACATGGAACGTCAGTGCGGCAAAGACAGCGTGCCCCAATCCACCTGTTTTTTGAGATACCACGAAATTTCGGATATGCGCGACGTGCAATCCGCTTAGCAGCGCAAGCAGAAGAAGCATCAGAGGAGCAATGCGCGCGAAGCGCAACTGATAAAAATCGCGCATTTTCACCTGAGCCGGCTCACCCCATCGCCGAAGCGTAGTCGATGTGATGAGAAATCCGGAGATGGCGAAAAATATCTGCACGCCGAATTGACCGTTCCACACCAGCGAACGCACTAGCTGCGGCGGCAAGCCTCGTGTATACGGAATCCTGGCACCCAACAATCGCATGTTGACATGGTTCATCAGCACAAAAAAGATCGCGAGACCTCGTAGAAGATCGACGCCATCAAGCCGCGTCCAACTACGCGCCGGATTTACCGCTTTCGTTGAGGTCATGACTCATTGTGCACAAAACAGCGTAGACATACCCAGATTTATAACTTTGGATTAACACGAGAAGAGCACTAGGATGGCTCTATGCCCCTGGTGAAAGTTGCGAATCTGGTGAAGAGCTATCCATCGCGCGGCGGCGGCAGGCCGAAGCGCGTGGTGGACGATGTCGGCTTCCATATTGAGCGTGGACAGACACTTGGGGTCGTCGGAGAATCGGGCTCAGGCAAGAGTACGATAGCGCGGCTGCTGCTGCGATTGATCGAACCGGACTCTGGCAGCATTCTTCTGGATGGACACGACATGCTGGCAGCGTCAAATCGGGAACTGCGGCAGATGCGCCGGCGGATGCAAATCGTTTTTCAAGATCCATACGCGGCGCTCAACCCCCGCATGCGCGTGGAGGAAATCGTCGGCGAGCCGCTGCTGATTTATCGTGAGTTCTCGAATGGAAGCGATGGTTCGGCGAGGCACAATCGGCGAGAAAAAATCAGCGAAGCGATACGCACGGTTGGTCTCGATGACTCTGCACTGCTTCGCTACCCGCATGAATTTTCCGGCGGCCAGCGCCAGCGCATCAATCTCGCACGTGCGCTGATCCTGCGACCGGAGCTGGTCGTGCTGGACGAGCCTACATCGGCGCTTGACGTGAGCGTCTCGGCACGGATCATGCAGTTGTTGCGCGATCTGCAACGCGAGCTGCATCTGACATATCTTTTCATCACTCATTCCATGCCGCTGGTCCGCTACATGGCCGACAATATTCTCGTGATGCATCAAGGCCGCGTGGTGGAACAGGGAGGCTGGCAGCAAATCTGCGAACATCCGCAATCGGCATACACGCAGGCGCTGCTTTCCGCAACACCAGAGCTGCCGTCTACGGCCTCCTAATTTCGGAATTTCGAAACAATGCAGTCAGTTATAGACCCGCGCTTCTTCGTCCTGTGAATAGTGGATGAAAGCTTCTCGCTTACATGCCGGAGCGTGGGTGATTCTGTGATATTTTGAAGCGGGTGGCAACGCGCCATTCAACCAACTGGAGGAACATAAATTGGGCAAAGCCATGGTCCCGAAGCGCCTGTTTTTTACCAAGGGAGTCGGGAAGCATAAAGAACGTCTCACGTCATTCGAGCTGGCACTGCGCGATGCCGGAATCGCAGCGCAGAATTTAGTGCGCGTCTCGTCGATTTTTCCTCCACAAGCAAAACTGGTCCCACGCAAGGAGGGTCTGAAATATCTGCATCCGGGTGAAGTGGTATTCGCCGTGGTCGCCGAAAATACCTCGCGCGAACCGCATCGCCTGATTGCGTCGAGCATCGGCGTCGCCATTCCGTCGGATCGCAACATGTACGGCTATTTGAGCGAGCACCACAGCTTCGGCGAAACCGAAGACCAGGCCGGCGACTACGCGGAAGAACTCGCCGCGGAAATGTTGGCAACCACGCTGAATGTCGATTTCGATCCGGACACCAGCTGGGATGAGAAAAAAGAAATCTATCGCATCTCCAACAAGATTGTGCGTACGGCGAATGTCACGCAGTCCGCCGTCGGCGACAAGCGCGGCCTGTGGACGACAACGATTGCCGCGGCGATTTTGATTTTCGAGTAGAGGGTCTGAGCGCCCAGGTCGCATCTGAGGCCTGGGCTTTAGACATGCTATCCTGAAAGTGGTCATCTGTTCTGACCACTTCGCCATGAAAGCTAAATCTACATCTACGATTCCAGCCACCCAGTTCAAAGCGAAGTGCCTTGCGATTCTCGACACGGTGCAGCGCAAGCGGACGACTGTGATCATTTCGAAGCGCGGGAAACCAGTTGCCAAGTTAGTTCCAATCGACAACGAGCCGATACCTTCCCTCTATGGCTCGATGAAAGGCACGGGTCGCGAAATCGGGGACATTGTGTCGCCGATTGAAGACGTGTGGGATGCAACGCTGGATGAGTAATAGTCGCGGCGTGCTGCTGGACACCCATATATGGATTCGACTGCAGATGATGTCGCGTCCGCTTTCATCGGAAGCGCTCAAGGCTATCGAGAACGCTTCGGCTTCGCGCGCTGTTTATGTTCCGGCAATTTCGGTCTGGGAGATTGCCCTGCTGACCACACGAAAGCGCCTGGAATTGGATATTCCTGTAAGGCGATGGATTGCAGAAGCGCTCGACAAACCAGGGATTCAATTACTTCCCTTGACTACCGAAATCGCCATCGAAGCAGTGACATTGCCCGAACCAATGCACAAAGACCCGGTAGACCGGATGATTGTTGCCTCTGCCCTGGTAGAGCGGCTGATTTTGATCACCTGCGATAAGCCGCTACTTAAATTTGCCAAGCGTATCAGATTGGAATGTGTCCAAGGCTAGTACCGTTGAAGATGTGGGGATGAAATGTCCAAAAACAATTTTCGCGTAGCGCTGGTGCAGATGTCCTGCTCCCCCGATCCGGACGCCAATCTCGAGAAGGCTGCAGAGCGCGTACGCGACGCCGCGCGTGAAGGCGCGGAGGTGGTTTGCCTGCCAGAGTTGTTTCGTGCTCAATATTTCTGCCAGCGCGAAGACCACTCGCTGTTCGATCTAGCCGAACCGATCCCCGGCCCGTCGACGGAAAAGCTGTCGCGCATCGCGCGGGAAGAAAAAGTCGCCGTCGTCGCATCCCTGTTTGAGCGCCGCGCCGCTGGCATTTACCACAACACGGCCGCGATCCTTGAAAACGACGGCTCACTTGCCGGCCTCTACCGGAAGATGCATATTCCGGACGACCCGCTCTACTACGAAAAGTTTTACTTTACGCCGGGCGACCTCGGCTTCCGCAATTTTCCATTGCATGCCGGAAATGCGGGAGTGCTCGTCTGCTGGGACCAGTGGTATCCAGAGGGCGCGCGCATCACGGCGCTCAAGGGCGCAGACGTCCTCTTCTATCCGACAGCAATCGGATGGCATCCATCCGAGAAAGCCGAATACGGCGAAGCGCAGTACAGCGCCTGGCAGACCATCCAGCGTTCGCACGCGATTGCGAACGGCGTGTATGTGGCCGCGGTGAACCGTGTCGGTCATGAACATGGCGACGTGCGCGGCAATCGTGTCGACGGCGCGGGCCTTGAATTCTGGGGTGGCTCCTTCCTCGCCGATCCGTTCGGCCGCGTCGTCGCCCAGGCGGCACACGACCGCGAAGAAATCCTGATTGGCGAAATCGATCTCAAGCTGATCGAAGACACACGCCGCAACTGGCCCTTCCTCCGCGACCGCCGCATCGATGCCTATGAGCCGATCACGCGACGCTTCCTGGACGAATAATTCCGATGCTTACTGCTACTGAGATTTCCGCAACTACGCCGCGCGCTCTCAATCTCCGCATGCCCGCGGAATGGGAACCGCATTCCGCCACATGGATTGCATGGCCGCACAATCCTGAGGACTGGCCAGGAAAATTCCAGCCGATCCCCTGGGTCTACGGCGATATTGTTTGTCACCTGGCGCGCGTTGAAGACGTTCAAATTCTTGTCAACGACGCTGCAGCGGAAAAGCGGGCGCGCAATCTGCTTCATCGCCGCGGCGCGAATTTTGACCGTATCCACTTTCACCAGTGGCCCACGGATCGTGTATGGCTGCGCGACTCCGGCCCCATCTTTCTCACTCGCGCGAAAGGCAACGGTGACGCGCCCTCGATCGCCATCGCCAACTGGAAATTCAACGCCTGGGCGAAATATGACAACTGGCAGCATGACGATAAAATTCCGCAGCACGTAAGCGGTCTGCTGTCCCTGCCCACCTGGACGCCACACATTTCGCTGCCAGACGGCCAATCCCATCGCGTCGTACTCGAAGGCGGCAGCATCGATGTCAACGGTGCAGGCGCGCTGCTCACTACGGAAGAATGCCTGCTCAGCGAAGTCCAGCAGCGCAATCCAGGAATCTCCCGCGAGCAGTTGGAACACTGTTTCCGCGATTATCTCGACGTCGAGCAGGTGATCTGGTTGAATCGTGGCATCGCCGGCGACGACACCCACGGCCACATCGATGATATCGCTCGCTTCGTCACTGAGAATACCATCGTCGCTGCCTGCGAGTCCGATCGCACGGACGAAAATCACGCGCCGCTTCAGGAAAATCTCGAACGCCTGCGCGCCGCCCGCACCCGCGACGGCAAACCCTACCGCATCGTCGAGCTGCCGCTTCCCTCGCCTGTGATTTTTGAAGGCCAGCGTCTGCCCGCCAGCTATGCGAACTTCTATATCGCCAACGGCCTGGTGCTCGTCCCTACCTTCAACGACCCTAACGATCGCATCGCGCTGAACACGCTGGCAGAACTATTTCCCCAGCACACCATCACCGGCATCCACAGCGGTGACTTCATCTGGGGATTAGGCGCGATGCACTGCATGACGCAGCAGCAGCCGGCAGCGGGTTAACGAACTGGAACGCCATTTCGACCGCATGGACCAGCAGCAGCGCTCCGCTGCATCAGGGCAATGGAGGCCATTGGCGTTTTGCGTTTCGTGCTGCTCAGAATTGCCGGCTCGTTTGTCTTCCCCGCAAATCGCGCGCGCAACGCCGCAATTGCCGAAGCCCGAATCTGCGAGACCCGCGACTCCACCAATCCAAGCACAATGCCAATCTCTTTCAGCGTCATTTCTTCGACATAGTAGAGCGACAGCACGCGAGCTTCCCGCTCCGGCAGTTCTGCGATTGCGGCGCTCAGCTGCGTGGAAACCTCACTTCGCATGCAGCGAAACAGCGGGTCTTCCTCCGGCGAAGTCGGCACATAGGCAAGCTCTTCTTCGACAGAACCTTCCGCATGGGTTTCCTGCAGGCTGGCGATTTCCAGACGTTTCAAATCTCCCAGCAGTTCCTGATATTCCCTCAGCGCCAACTTCATCTCCGCGGCAATTTCACTTTCCGATGGCCTGCGATTCAACCGTCGCGTCAACCGCTGCGCAGCCTCTTCTATATTTCTGCCCTTTCGCCGCAGCTCCCGCGATCCCCAGTCCAGACTTCTCAAACTATCCAGGATGGCTCCGCGAATCCGGAACTGCGCATAACTGCGGAACTGCGTGTTCTTGCCGGCGTCGAATTTATTGAACGCATCAATCAGGCCAATCGTGCCGGCTCCGACCAGGTCCTCCAGTTCCACATGCTGGGGCAAGCGCTCATGAATGTTACGCGCTACAAAGCGGACCAAGGGAAGATTCGCCAGCAAAATCTGTTCGCGATCCGCAGACGAATCTTTTGACGGCTCGATAGCAGGCGCTGAGCTCCGCTTGAGAAGCTGGGGGCGAATCTTGTGGTGACGTTTCTCCGCCCAGACGAAGGGCGGTAGATGTCCTGAGAAAATTTCGCCTGCAACGTTTGTAACTGGAGGAGTTGCCATCGTTGACCCTCTCTTTTATCCAAACCAAAGTAACTGGCAGTAGCACAGCCATAACCACAACTGATAGCTCTACCTTGGCGCGGATGAAGAGAGGAATCAACGAAACAAGTCAAATCCAGAGGGAGGCAGATCGTTTTCGGAACGAGCGACTAAAAAATTTCCATTTTGGAACCGGGACATGTTCACCCGGTCAGAAAATAATCGGCTTGCAGCCGATGCAGTCAAGCAACTACTTTGACTCATCAACGTTCCGTGGCGGATGGAGGATGATAGGAGTACCCTTCTCGCCAAAGAACACCGCCAGGAAACGCATTGGCGTTTTCCCTTCGTTAATCCCACGATGCCATTTGGTGCGCGCCTGCATGAATGCCTGGCCGGCTTTGAAATGGAGCCGATGACCGTCCTCGAACTCCACGGTCAACTCTCCTTCCAAAATGTAGAGATAGCCGGGGACCGGATGGGTCATCCACTCCGTCTTACCTCCCGGAGGAAGCGAGAGGATCGCAGAGGTTACCTCAGCATTCGGTGTGGATAAATATCGAATCGGCTCGCCTGCATCGGTAGCCGTGTCTCTTGACACCATTGTGATGGTTGCCTGATTGCCTGTTGGAGGGGGTGGAGCAGCCTGGAAGAACATGACAGAATTCCTTTCAATTGAACTTGCTTCATCTTTCTGATGCGGCAATACATTGAATGATGCATATACATCAGAAATAAACAATTAAATTATCAGACAATAGAGTTCTATAATCGTGATGTGTATACATCTCTTCCTGCTCACATCCCGCCTTGCGCCTGCACAACCGTGAAGAAACTGTCGCGGGTGCTAGGGAAAACCTATGATGCGAAGATCTCCGCGGCAGGTATCAACATTACCCAGCTTGCCGTCCTACGCTGTATTGCACGGCGCGGTGGAGAACCCCTGGTCCGGATTGCCGAAGAAATGGAAATGGACCGAACCTCCCTGTATCGCGCGATTGCTCCCATGGTTCGGGACGGTTGGCTCACTGTCGAAGAAGGAACGGACGCCCGATTCCGCAGCGCAAAAGTGACGGCTAAGGGCCGCAGACTCTTAGTCGGTGCCGACAAGCGCTGGGCAGTTGTACAGAAACAGCTCATCGGACGATTTGGAAAGAGCGCCTATCGATCTTTGATGTCCGAGCTTCATCGTCTGGCAGATTGCACTGCCGATTTGATAGAAGGCTAAGTGAATTTGCGGGCTGTTCAGTCAGCCGTAATGCTGGTTGTAAACTTCTCCCACAAAAATGCTTGCAAATTCGCCTTTCGTTCGCTAAGCTACAAGCGCGATGGCAATTACACGGCGGCAAAAAGAGGTCCTCGATTTCATCCGGAATTTTGTGGAGCGCTGCGGCTACTCTCCCTCTTTTGAGGAGATTGCCCACGGGCTCGACCTGAGTTCCCTGGCCACGGTACACAAGCATATCTCGAACCTGGAGCGGAAGGGGCTGCTGCAGCGTTCGCACAATCGCAGCCGTTCCATCGACGTGCTTCCCGAACGAAAAAAATCGACGATCCAGGATATTCCCATGCTGGGTCGCATCGCTGCCGGCCGACCGGTCGAAGGAATCGAGACGCGCGAAACGTTGTCGCTGAACGACATCGTCGACAACAAAGCTGTTTTCGCGCTCGAAGTGCGCGGCGAGTCCATGCGCGACGACCACATTATGCATGGCGATTACGTGCTGGTGGAAAAAGCGCAGACGGCGCGGCAGGGAGAGATCGTTGTCGCGCTTGTCGATGGGACGGAGACTACGCTGAAGCGGTATTACCTGGAGGGCTCGGTAGTTCGCCTGCAACCTGCAAACGCAGAGATGGAGCCGATCTATGTGCCAGCGGCGCGCGTGGCAATCCAGGGAAAAGTGCTGGCGATCGTGCGAAAATTCGCCTGAGATCTAGTTTGGATGAGCGTTTATTTTCGGCCGCTCATCGTCATCCGGCGGCGGTACCTGGGCTGGACTCGCGCCCACGCGACGCAAGATTGGCGTATTTGGATTCGCTCCTGGTTTGACTGGCCGCCGATTCTCCATTCGCGTCA
The DNA here is from genome assembly GCA_965276585.1 of Acidobacteriaceae bacterium. Classification (GTDB taxonomy): domain Bacteria; phylum Acidobacteriota; class Terriglobia; order Terriglobales; family Acidobacteriaceae; genus JAKAAZ01. Next base: position 437,567 of record CBDIAZ010000003.1, read on the forward strand.
GACGCGCCTGGATGGCATGAAACTCGGACATGTCGACGATATACTCCGGCTGCGGCGGCAGGATGGTCGCAATTTCATGCTCGGTCCGCGCCACCCGGGCGGGCGTCTGCGGATGAGTGGAAAATGCCTTCGAGATGAGCTTCGGTTTGGTCTTCTGCAGCGCTTCGACTTTCTGGAAAAATGCGACCAGCTGTTCCGGATCGTACCCGGCTTTGTACATGTATTGCACTCCCAGCCAATCTGCCTGCTCTTCAAAATCCCGCTGAAACTGCAGGAATGAGATTGGAACGGCCACGGTCGAAGCCTCATAAATTCCATATCCCGCCAGGCTGTAGCCGGTCATCATCACCAGCGGCACCATGCCGAGATCGGCATAATGCATCCGCGTCATCTCACGCGCCTGATGGTGGGCGGCCACGTGGGCAATCTCATGTGCCATGACGCCCGCCAGCTGGGCCTCGTTATCCGCAGCGAGAATCAGTCCGGAGTTGACGAAAAAATATCCCCCTGGCAACGCGAAGGCGTTGATTTCGTCCGTATCGATGACTTTGATGGTGAATGGGATTTTTGCGTCGGAATTCTTGACGATGTTCTGACCGATCCGATTTACGTACTCGTCGACCACCGGATCGCGAACGATCTTCGCAGTCCGTAGGACCTGCGCCGCGATCTGGTTGCCCCATTCAACTTCTGTATGGGTGGAATACCAGTTCCCCAGCCCGCGGCCTCCGATCTTGCGCTGACCGACTGCGTTCACATCGTCGATGCTTCCGGGCTTTACTCCCGGCATGATGCAATTGCCGCCGCTGTCGGTTTTCGCAGACGATGGCCCGCACTGTGGAATTTTTTGCCCTTGCGCCAAAGCAGCGGCCAACAGGAAGCAGCCAAGCAGCCATAGTTTTCGCCATGAACACAAAAAAGTGGAGCGAAGAATCTCGTGGTCTTTCAAACAATCGCGAGATCCTTCGCTCCACTTAGGATGACCCATCATCGACGTAGGCAATTCTTAACAGCTAATCGTAATATTCCAACCCCAAATGCGTGATCAGGTCTTCTCCGGCGATATAGCGCAGCGTATTTTTCAGCTTCATCGACTGGATAAAAAGATCGTGCTCGGGATACAAACCTTCGGGCGTCATGGGCGACTTGAAGAAGAAGCTCAACCACTCCTGAATCCCGATTCCGCGCAACTCTTCCGTTCGTTTGGCCAAGTCCATCAACAGCACTAAATCCAACGCGATGGGCGCAGCGAGGATCGAATCGCGGCAGAGAAAATCAACTTTGATCTGCATCGGATAGCCGAGCCAGCCGAAGATATCAATGTTATCCCAACCTTCTTTGTTATCACCGCGTGGAGGATAATAGTTGATGCGAACCTTGTGGTAAATATCTTTGTATAGTTCGGGATAAAGCTCGGGCTGCAGGATGTAATCCAGCACCCCAAGCTTCGACTCTTCCTTGGTCTTGAAGGACTCCGGATCGTCCAGCACTTCGCCATCGCGGTTGCCGAGAATGTTGGTCGAGTACCAGCCGCTCACACCCAGCATGCGCGCCTTGAAGGCTGGCGCGAGCACGGTTTTAATCAAGGTCTGGCCGGTCTTGAAATCCTTACCGCAGATGGGAGCGTTGTTCTTCTTCGACAGATCCTGCATCACCGGCAGGTCGACGGTGAGATTCGGCGCACCATTGGCAAATGGCAGGCCTTCGGACAGCGCCGCGTAGGCGTAAATTTGCGAAGGCGCGATGCCAGGGTCGTTTGCTTCCAGACCTTTCTCAAATGCGGCGACAGATTGATGCGCCGCTGAGGGCTCCAAAAAAATCTCGGTCGAGCCACACCAGATCATCACCTGGCGCTCCGTCTTCTTTTTGAACTCGCGAATATCGGCGCGCAGTTGATCGGCCAACTCGCGCTTGGTCTTGCCCTGCTTCACGTTCGTTCCCTGCAGCCGCTTCACATAGAACTGATCGAACACAGCCGGCATCGGCGTGATGGATTCGAGATACGGCCGGATCGACTGCAGCAAATCTTTGTCGAGCACTTTGGCGGTGCTGGCCGCTTCATACATGTTGCCGGGAAAAATATCCCAGCCGGTAAAGACGACGTCGTTCAGATCGGCAAGCGGAACAAAATCCTTCATTAGAGGTGTACGGCCCTCGGTGCGTTTGCCCAGGCGAACTGTACCCATCTGGGTGACAGAGCCGATCGGCTTAGCCAGACCTTTGCGAACCGCTTCAACACCGGCGATGAGAGTGGTTGCTACCGCGCCCAGACCGACAACCATGATGCCTAACTTGCCCGTTGCGGGCTGAATCTTTGCGACTCCAGCGGAGCTTTTCGCGCCGGTTTCCTGATTTGCCATGCGTTCGTCGGCCATCCTTCAGAGGTGAATTTTTTATTGAGGAGAAGACACCTCAGTCTATCAGCGCAAATGATTTTTCGAAATGAAGCGCACCAAAAGGATTGTCTTTGAAGCTCGCCATCCTGGGCGCAGCGCAGGGTGACTGCATTTCCCGTTGTCGGCAAAATGCAGATTTTTTTGTGAAATCTACTCTCGGCGCAGCCAAACGAACTGAGAAGAACAAGCCCTTGGCGTGAGTGGAAACTCTCAGCGGGAAGTCACCAAAAAATTACATAGAATTATTGACCCCAATATAAGACTAATTTAGTCTGCGTTATATCAGACTTAAAGAGTCGTATATTGTTCGGACAATGTGCACGGAAATTTCCTGGAGGTTTTGACGTTGTTTGCACCCTTGCGCTGGCTGATAAAAAGCCGATGTTTACGGATTTCCGTCCTGCTTCTCATCCCCGTGGCGTTTTTCTCCGCCTCCTGTCGAATCGCAGAGGCACAGCAGGAACCGCCCTATTTCGTCACCTATTCTTCGGTCATGGAAGAGCCCGGCAACCTCGAAATTGAGAACCAGAACATCGCCGCTGCTCCCAAAAACGCCAACGCATTTTTCGCGCCGACCGTGGAATTTGAATACGGCACCACGGCCTGGTGGACGACCGAGTTCTACCTGCAAGGCCAGACGACCCAGAACGACTCCACAGTCTTCACCGGTTTTCGTTTTGAGAACCGCTTTCGCCCGCTGCCCCGCGAATACTGGATCAATCCCGTACTCTACGTCGAATACGAGGATGTGAACCAGGCCGACAAAAGCTTCCTCGAAATCACCGGCAATACCAGCATCGCCACGCTCCAGGTTCCCAATGCCAATCTGCGCCATGAAGTCGAGCGCTCCATCGAGGGCAAGCTCATCCTGTCCAGCAATTTCAAAGGCTGGAACGTCTCGGAAAACATCATCGGTGAAAAAGCTGTCAATGAAAACGAGCCGTGGGAGTTTGGTTATGCGCTGGCCGTGGCCCGGCCGTTAACACTGGTTGCGGGAAGCCGATCCTGCACCTTTTGCCGCCAGAACATCGATCTTGGAGCCGAGTTGTTCGGCGGCCTGGGAACCCGCTACACATTCGGGTTAAAGCAAACCGAGCAATATGCCGCGCCTACCATGGCGTTCAATCTGCCACATGATGTGACGCTGAAGTTTTCGCCCGAGTTCGGACTGAACGACAACTCCGCCGGCGTGCTGTGGCGCTTCGGCGCGTCGTATGAGATCCAGCAATTCCGCGATTGGTTTCGGAGGAAGAAATGAAAGGTAGAAATCTGTTTCTGGCAGCTTTGCTGACGACATCGACGCTGTGCCTGGCAAAGGACTACGGAGCGTGGTTGAAAAAGGTCCCCCAGAAAGATCGCGACCGCGTCAATCCGTATGCGGGCGATGCCAGCGCCGCGGCAGCGGGAGCCATCCTGTTCCACAATAACTGCTCCCGCTGTCACGGTGACAATGCCGAAGGCAAAGGCACGCGCCCCAGCCTAAGAAGCGAACAGGTACGGAACGCCACCGACGGCCAGTTGGCGTGGATCCTCAAAAACGGAGACACCTTCCACGGAATGCCCAACTGGAGCGGGCTGCCGGAGCAGCAACGCTGGCAGATCGTCACCTATCTCCGCACTTTGCCCGCATCATCTGCTGGAGTGCAACCGTGACATCATCGCGAAAATTGTTTGGCTGTTTCCTGATTCTTCTGGCCGGTGGTCTGTTTTTTGGAGTGTTGATGGCAGGCTGCGGCTCCGGGCAAGCTCCCGCGGCTCCTACAGAGTCGGACGCGACTCCACCCGCGGACTCGATCGGCGAAGCGCTGTTTCTCGATACTCGATTTTCTGAATATTTTGCCGCGAACATGACCGGCGTGAACGCGCCGCTTGCTGCCGGCGACCCCGTGGTGGAGCAGGCGCAGACCGCCAACGGCCCGCTGCCTGGCCCCTTTGCCGGCCAGTCCATCAACTGCCGCTCCTGCCATTTTGTGACCGAGTTTCAAGGCGTAAGCAGCGGCGGCAATCGCACCTATGCCGACTTCACCGCGCACAGCCCCATTCCCCGCGCCATGAACGGTTTCGACCACACGCCACGAAACGCCATGCAGATGGTCGACACCTTTGTTCCCCGCTCCGGACCTGTCTTTCTGCACCACGACGGCGAGTTTGCTTCCGGAGAAGACCTCGTCATCGGAACCATGACGGGCAGAAATTTTGGATGGCTGCCGACGCAATATAACCAGGCGATCGCGCACATCGCGCAGGTCATTCGCCAGGATGACGGCAGCAGCCAGCTCGCCGCCGAGCGGCTGAATGCCCTGAGTTACTCCGTAATCTTCAAAGGAACCGATCCCAGAATTCCTTCCAGCCTGCTGTTGCCCGCCTCCCAGCGGCTCGATGTCTCCACGGCGACAGATGCACAGGTCGTCAATGAAATCGCGATTTGCATTGCGCAATACATGCAGGATCTGCTTTTCCAGAGGGATTCTTTCGGCCGCTATATCGGTTCACCTTACGACGCTTTTCTGCGCGTCAACCACTTGCCCGCCGCTCCGCTCGCCGGCCAATCCAAGGCCGCGTACAACCAGGAACTCTATCAACTGATACTGGCGCTGCAAAATCCGACTTACATTACGCCGGCGGATGGCTCCTTCAAATACCATTCGCAGCCGTATCAATTTGGTGTGCTGGAATTGCAGGGCTTGAAAATCTTCCTTGCCAGTGCTACCCCGGGAGCTGCGAATGCACACGCCGGCAATTGCGCTGCCTGCCACCAGGCTCCGGACTTTTCGGATTTCCTGTTTCACAACACGGGCGTCTCGCAAACGGAATATGATGCGGCGAATGGCACGGGAGCATTCATGAAGCTGGCGATTCCAACGAATGCCCAGCGGCTGGCGAACTTCAATGCCTACCGGCCTGCATCTTCGAATCATCCGAATGCGACTGAGTCGTTCCGTCGCCCCGCTGCAGCTGGTCAGCCGCAATACGCCGACCTTGGTCTGTGGAACGTCTATCTGAATCCGGACATGCCCAATCCGCAGGCAAACCTGGCGAGCTTCGTCTGCACCGCGGGCAAAGATTGCTCGGCGGATCAGGGCCTTGCGTCGACCGTGGCGCAGTTCAAAACCCCCGTGCTTCGGGATCTGGCGGACTCTGCCCCCTATTTCCACAACGGCAGCGCCGCAACTTTTGAGGATGTCATCAACCAATACATCCTGATGTCGGAACTGGCGCGTTCGGGACAAATGCTGAACCCGCCACCGGAGTTTGCCAGCATGTCGATCAGCACGGATGATATGCAGGCGCTGGTGGCGTTCCTGCAATCGTTAACTGAAGACTACGACGACAGCTAAAAACAAAATAATCAAAGCCATCATCTGAGCGAAGCGAAGAATCTCCGTGCTTCGCGTTCTCAAACAGTGCCGGAATGCCCATCCTTTCGCGTCTTTTGCAAAGGATGGGTTGGACGTGAACAGCCTGCACAATCCTCCTTTCTCCCGCAAAATTCTCCCTGACAAACGGAATCGCAAAAGCCTGCATCTCTCTTACATACGATAATTTTTATAGAAGGTGATTTCTTTGGCCAAAACTGAGAACAAGCCTGGGCGTAGGGACTCCATTGCAGCGAAGCTGGAAGGGCGCAGCCGGGTCGTGATTGAAGCCGTTCATCCGGAAATCGACGGCGGCGAGTATGCAATTCAGCGCGTGGTGGGTGAGACGGTTGTCGTACAAGCGGACATTTTTGCCGATGGGCATGACGTGGTTGCGGCGCAGCTTCTCTTTCGCGGACCCGGTGAGCGCACCTGGCGCGTGGCACCAATGCAGTTGGTCGACAACGATCGCTGGCGCGGCGAGTTTCCCGTCGCCGAGATGGGCGAATACCGGTACACGCTGGAAGGCTGGATCAATCCCTTCACTACCTGGCGCAACGCGATGAAGAAGCGGCTGGACGTGGGCCAGGAGGTGCACGTCGAACTGATGTCTGGCGGCATTCTTGTCTCCGCGGCGGCGAAACGCGTCAAGGGAGAAGATGCAAAGCGCCTGAAAGAATTTGCCGCCAGGCTGAGCGGCGTTCCGGATGCCAAGACAGATGCAGGAGATGCATCGGCGGCGGCGCTCGATCCCGCGCTCGAAGCGCTGATGCAGAAATATCAGGAGCACGCCTATTGCACGCGTTATGCAAAGGAATTGCGAGTCAGCGTAGGCCGTGAGCGGGCGGGATTTTCTGCGTGGTACGAGATTTTTCCGCGCACCTGTTCGCCCACTCCTGAAGTGCATGGAACCTTCAAAGATGTCGAAGGCTGGCTGCCGTATGTCTCTTCGATGAATTTCGACGTGCTGTATTTTCCACCGATTCATCCTATCGGCCAGGCGTTCCGGAAGGGCAAAAACAATGCGGAAAAGGCACTGCCGGACGATGTGGGCAGTCCGTGGGCGATTGGCTCGGACGAGGGTGGGCATACAGCGATCCATCCGCAGCTGGGAACACTGGCAGAATTTCAATCGCTGATAGTCAAGGCCAAAGAAAGCGGCTTGGAAATTGCGCTGGACCTGGCGTATCAATGCTCGCCGGATCATCCCTGGGTCCGCGAGCACCCGAGTTTTTTCCGCAAGCGGCCGGATGGCACGATCCAGTACGCGGAGAACCCTCCCAAAAAATATCAGGATATTTATCCGCTCGATTTTGAAACGGAAGACTGGCGCACGTTATGGACGGAATTGAAAGGTATCATCGACTATTGGATCGAACAGGGCGTCTTAATTTTCCGCGTCGACAATCCGCACACCAAGTCGTTCCCATTCTGGAAGTGGGCCATCGCGGAGACAAAGGCAGCGCATCCGGAAGTAATTTTTCTCGCCGAAGCGTTCACGCGGCCCAAGGTGATGTATCGGCTGGCGAAGATCGGCTTCACGCAGTCGTACACCTACTTCACCTGGCGCAATACCAAGGAAGACCTGACGGAATATCTAACGGAGTTGACGCAGACCGATGTAGCGCAATTCTTCCGTCCTAATTTTTGGCCAAACACGCCGGACATCCTGCATGAGGAGCTGCAAACGGGTGGTCGAGCGGCATTCACAAGCCGCTTCGTGCTGGCGGCCACGCTTTCCTCCAACTACGGAATTTACGGGCCGGCATTTGAACTATGCGAGAACCGTCCGGCCAAACCGGGCAGCGAAGAATATCTTGACTCGGAAAAATACCAACTGCGCCACTGGAATATCGAAGAGCCACAAAGCCTGCAGACGCTGATTGCGCGTGTCAACCAGATTCGGCGCGAACATGATGCACTCCACAGCAATGCCGGCCTGCGCTTCCACTCGACAGATCAGCCCTATCTGATTTGTTACAGCAAAACGAATCGAGAGAAGACCGACATCCTTCTCTTTGTTGTGAATCTTCATCCCCAGCAGACACAAACCGGCTGGGTCGATCTTGACCTCAGCGTTCTCGGCATGAAAGGCGAGCAACCGTTTGAGGTTCACGATCTATTGACCGATGCGCGCTATACATGGACCGGCGTGCGAAACTACATCCAGCTGGAAGCGGGACGCGCGCATATTTTTCATATTCAGCCACCGGCAGGAGCGACGATTTGAAGCAGGCAGGCAGTGCGACCGACCCGCAGTGGTACAAGGATGCGATCATTTATGAGCTGCACGTAAAGGCCTTCGAAGATGCCAACAACGATGGCGTCGGCGATTTTCAGGGCCTTCTGGGAAAACTGGATTATTTGCAGGAACTGGGAGTCACCTGCATCTGGCTGCTGCCGTTTTTTGCTTCTCCGCTGCGCGATGACGGTTACGACATTTCGGATTATCTGACCGTTCACCCCAGTTACGGGACGCTCGAAGACTTTCAGACATTTCTCCACGCAGCGCACGATCGCGGCCTGCAGGTAATGATCGAGTTGGTGGTCAACCATTGTTCGGACCAGCATGCATGGTTTCAGCGGGCGCGGCTTGCTCCTGCGGGATCGCCGGAGCGGGATTATTTCGTGTGGAGCGACACGGACGAGAAATATAAAGAAGCCCGCATCATTTTCACCGACACGGAAAAGTCCAATTGGACCTGGGATCCGGTGGCGAAGGCATATTATTGGCATCGCTTCTTCTCGCACCAGCCCGACCTGAATTACGACAATCCGCTGGTGCTGGAAGAAGTGCTGAATATCATGCGCTTCTGGCTCGACATGGGAGTCGATGGTTTGCGTATGGATGCAATTCCATATCTCGTCGAACGCGATGGAACCAGCTGCGAAAATCTTCCCGAAACCCATGAGGTGATGAAGAAGATTCGCGCCGAAATCGATGCGCATTATGAAAACCGCGTGATCCTCGCCGAGGCCAATCAGTGGCCGGCCGACGTGCGGCCCTACTTCGCCGATGGCAATGAGTGCCACATGGCATTTCACTTTCCGCTGATGCCGCGCATGTACATGGCGCTGCGGCAGGAAGACCGTCTGCCGATTACGGAAATCATGGCGCAGACGCCGTCAATTCCCGACAACTGCCAGTGGGGCCTGTTTCTGCGCAACCACGATGAACTGACGCTGGAAATGGTCAGCGATGACGAACGCGACTACATGTATCTCGCCTATAGCGCAGACCCTCGCATGCGCATCAACATTGGTATCCGGCGTCGGCTGGCGCCGCTGCTCGATAACAATCGCCGGCGCATTGAGCTGCTGAACAGCATCCTGTTCTCCTTTCCAGGAACGCCCATCATTTATTACGGCGATGAGATCGGCATGGGCGACAACATCTATCTTGGCGACCGCAACGGCGTGCGCACGCCGATGCAATGGACAGGCGATCGCAATGCCGGTTTCTCTCGCGCAGTGCCGGCGAAACTGTACAGCCCGGTGGTGATGGACCCGGTATGGGGCTACGAAGCGATCAATGTGGAAGCGCAGCAGGGCGATTCCTCTTCCCTGCTGAACTGGATGCGCAACCTGATTGCGCTGCGCAAATTGTTTCGCGTATTCGGGCGCGGCGTCCTGAAATTTCTAAATCCCTCCAACCGGAAAGTCCTCGCGTACATACGCGAGGACGGCGACGAAATCGTCCTCTGCGTGGCGAACCTTTCGCGATTTGCGCAGCCTGCGCAACTGGATCTGAGCAGCTATGACGGCATGATTCCGGTCGAGATGCTGGGATACGTTGAGTTTCCCGCGATCAGCAAGCAGCCGTATGCGGTGACGCTCGCGCCCTACGGATTTTTATGGCTGGAGCTGCATCCGGCGCCGGACGCGGCCGCAATTCAGCCGGAAGATGCAGCGCTGCTGGTCGCAGATCTTTCGGACTGGAAGAATCTGCTTGAAAGCGGCAATCGCCGCAAGCTGGAGGATTCAATTCTGCCCGTTTACATTTCGCGGCAGCGCTGGTTCGGCAACAAATCGGCTTCCATTCGCAGCACGGCTATAGTCGACTGGGGCAGGCCGAACGATAACGGGGCGATCTTGTGCCTGGTGCAAGTGGAATACGAAACCGACAACGCGGACCGTTACTTTCTGCCGCTCGCGCTCGCATTCGGCAGCGCTGCTCGCACACTGCGCGAAAGCTCTCCGGCGGCGATCATCTCTACGGTGCTTTCTCCTGGCGGAGAAGGCATCTTATATGACGCGACCTACGACGCTCGATCCTGCGAAGAATTGCTGGCCATCATTCAAAACTCCGCGGCATCCGCGATGCAGAATGGAACCATCCAAGGCCAATCAAGCAGCGCGCTCGTCGGTTTGCTGACGCAGTCTTCCGATTCCGGCGACAAAACTCTCGTGCCGCGACGCAGCTCCGCCGAGCAGAGCAATACTTCCGTGCTGTTCGGCGATCGCCTGATTATGAAGCTCTTCCGCCATCCAGAACCCGGGCTGAATCCCGACTGCGAGATCGGTAGATTTCTCACAGAAGAATCCCATTTCGCGAATGTTCCCCCTTTCGGCGGCTCCATAGAATATATCCACGATGCAGAAAAACCGACCACGCTGGGCATGCTGCAGGGTCTCATTGCGAACCAGGGAGATGGCTGGAGCTGGATGCTGGAAGAGCTGGAGCGCTATTACGAAAACAACGTGCAGGCGAGCGTGCAGGCGGAGGAGCTGCACGACATCGACACTGTTGTAGCGGCAAAGGCGTCGTCGTTCGCATGCGACCGCGCAGGAGTCGCCATCGACGCCGCTGCCGTACTCGGAAAGCGCACAGCGGAAATGCATCGTGCGCTGGCATCATCGAAAACCAATGAAGCGTTTTCTCCCGAACCAATCTCGATGAGCTATCTGCTGGCGCTGCAAGCCTCGATCAATGCGGAAGCAGTGCGCGCCTACGATCTGCTGAAGAAAAGCATGTCTGGGCTGGCAGACGACACCGTCGAATTCGCAGCATTTCTTTTGAGCCGCCGCACCCGCACACTCGACGGCTTGTGGGTCACGGACCTGAACCATGTCGACGGACAACGGACCCGCATTCACGGCGATTATCATCTCGGTCAGGTGCTGCGCGTCAAAACCGATTTCGTCATTCTCGACTTCGAAGGCGAACCGGCGCGATCGCTCGAGGAGCGCCGGGCAAAACATTCGCCGCTGAAAGATGTAGCCGGAATGCTGCGCTCGTTCAACTACGCGGCTTGGGCGGCGCTGATGAAATATTCTTCGCGCCGGCCGGAAGACCAGGCGCAGCTGGGTCCCTGGGCGCGGCTGTGGGATCAGTCGGTTTCCGCGGAGTTCCTGCACGCGTACCATGAAACCATGGCCGGCAGCGGACTGCTTCCATCGAGCCCGATTGCGTTTCGAGCTCTGCTCGATTTATACCTGCTGGAGAAAGCGTTCTATGAGCTTCTCTATGAATTGAACAGCCGCCCCGATTGGGTGAAGATACCGCTGATGGGCATTGCATCTCTGTTGCAACAGGAACGCTGAGTTGAAAATTTCTTCTCATCCGGACATGTCAATTCTGGGCACGACGAAAAGGCCTCATGGCTGAATTGGAAACAGTACAAGAACCCAAGCGGGAAGAGACAGCTGCCGGTACGGCGGATCTCTTGATTGCGATTCCCGCTTCGTTGGGCAGCGAGGCGCTGTCCTCCACAATTGCCAAACTCGCACTGGCGAGCGGAATGCTTTCGACTCCTTGTCAGGTCGTGCTGGCACTGCCTGGCGAGCCGGCCCACGCGGTCGATACACACACACCGCAGGATATGAACGGCACCGATCCTTCTGCCCATGCGATGCGGTTTATCCACTACCCTCCGCCACCGCCCGATCCGGGCGCGATCCCGTGGCTGCCGAAGGCCGCGGCGTATCGCAGCATCTCCACGCTCGCTGGCGAACTCGGCGCGCGCGCCTGCACGATTCTCGGCACCGATCTCACATTCAATCGTGAATCGCTCACCGCGGAAAAACTGACGCTGCTGCTTGACCCGGCAGTGGAAGGCAGTTTCGACCTGGTGATGCCGCTCTACACTACACAGGCATTCGACGATCTCGTCAATAAAAGCATCCTATATCCGCTGACAAGCATGCTTTATGGGCATCGTGTTCACAATCCGCTGGGCAGCGAATTTCAAATGTCCTCGAAGCTCTACGCCGCGCTTGCCGCCGATGGATCGAGCTCAGCGCGCCAACAGGGCCGATTGCCATGGCCGGCTACGGTGGCCGCCGGCCGGAATCTGAAGATCTGCCAGGTGCAACTGGGTACACGTCAGACGGTGAGCGCCGAAGGCATTGAACTGAGCGACGCGCTGGCGCAGCTTGCCGGGCCGCTGTTTCTCGACATGGAGGACAACGCCGCATTTTGGCAGCGCATCCGCGGCTCCCATGAGGTGCCGACATTCGGAACTTCAGACACGCCCGCCGATGCACCCGGTTCCGTCGACGTGCGTCGCATGCTGGATGCATTCCAGCTAGGCGTGCGCAACCTGCAGGAAGTCTGGTCATTGATTCTGCCGCCGCTAACGCTGCTGGAGTTGAAGAAGCTTTCGCATCTGCCGCCAGATGAATTCCAAATGGCGGACGCGCTGTGGGCGCGGATTATTTATGACTTTGCCTTGGCCCACCGGCTGCGCAACATCCATCGCGCGCATCTCTTCGGCGCGCTTACGCCGATCTATCTCGGCTGGGTCGCATCGTACGCAGTCGAAATCAACAAGCGAGGAATCGCTACTGCGCAGGAACGCGTGGAGCAACTGGCGCGTACCTATGAAACCGAAAAACCCTATCTAGTATCTCGCTGGCGTTGGCCAGATCGCTTTCATCCGTAACACACGAACAGGAGTATGTTATGTGGGGACAGGTACATCAGGCATTGTACGACTCGTTGCACCGCGCGGTTTTCAAGGTCGCCACGCTGCTTCCCGGCGTCCTGGCGTTGGTCCTCGCATTGGTGGTGGCAATCGTTATTGGATGGCTGCTCGCCGCGCTGGTTCGTCGAATTCTGATGGCCTTGCAGTTTGACGCGCGAGTGGAGAAGTGGGGAATTGCCGATGTCTCGGAGTGGTCCTCGCCCAACCGTCCCACTTTTTTAGTGACGCGAATCGTTTTCTGGGCCGCTGTCGTTATCGGCTTGTTCGTCGGCATCGCAGCTTTCGACGCCGCATCCGCATCCGGAGTTTCCACCTACATCCTGGCGTACCTTTCAAAGATCGTCGCCGCAGCCGTGGTGCTGTTCGTCGGCATCGTCATCGCGCGCTTTCTATCGAGAAGCGTTCTGATCAACGGCGTGAATATGAATCTGCACTACGCGCGACTGCTCAGCTTGGGCGTCAAGTGGCTGGTGCTGGTCTTCACTGCGGCAATGGTGCTCGATCATCTCGGCATCGCTCGCAGTATTGTCGATATTGGCTTCGGCATTCTCTTCGGCGGAATCGTGCTGGCGCTCACGTTGGCTGTCGGCCTGGGCTCGCGCGATCTCGTCAGCCGTTCGCTCGAACGGGAACGCGAGAGAACCGCTCCGGATGAGGATGTGGTTCGTCACTTCTAGCGCCCTCTTGCCGGCACACAGGCCGCGCTGCACAATTCTCTGGAAACATACGACGCGCCAGCTACCATTGGGACGACTATGAAACTTGTCGATTTTTTATTTGGCCGTCCACTGGCAACCTGGGAAGACAGCGCGGAAAAAATCGGGCCATCGAAGGGCGTGGCCGTATTTGGGCTGGACGCGCTCGCCTCTGCTGCGTATGGGCCGGAGGCCGCGCTCACATTGCTGATCCCGCTCGGTGTCACGGGGGTTGCCTACATTCTTCCGATCAGCATTCTGATCATCGTGCTGCTGGGAATCGTATTTTTCTCGTATCGTCAGACGATTGCCGCATATCCGCAGGGCGGCGGCTCCTATACGGTCGCGCATCAGAATCTGGGGATGTTCCCAGGCCTGCTTGCTGCCGCTGCGCTACTGATCGATTACACCCTGGATGCTGCAGTAGGAATTTCCGCAGGGATCGCGGCGCTCACCTCCGCGTTTCCCGCTCTCCATGCACATACCCTTGGCCTGTGCCTGGCTGCGTTGCTCCTGCTGGCCATCGCAAACTTGCGGGGCGTGCGCGATAACGGTGCGGTCCTGATTGCACCGACGTATATTTTCCTAACCTGCATGTTTATTACTGTGGCGATGGGCATTGCCAAAACAATTGCCAGCGGCGGCCATCCTCATCCAGTGATCGCCCCGCCCGTTTCGCAGGCGACAATTGCGGCGGTTAGCGCGTGGCTGCTCCTCCGATCCTTCGCCGGCGGATGCACGGCCCTTACCGGCGTTGAAGCGGTCAGTAATGGAGTTCAGGCGTTTCGTGACGACAAAGTCAAGAATGCCCGCCGAACGCTCGCCACAATCATCGCCGCCCTCGGGCTTCTGCTGGCTGGCATCGCCTATCTGGTAAAGACATACGGCATCATGGCGACCGATCCGGATGGAAAGAATTATCAGAGCCTGCTATCCATGTTGCTGAGCGCAGTCACCGGCCGAGGATGGTTTTACTACGTGGCGATCGTTTCCATTTTGCTGGTGCTGACCTTTTCCGCAAACACCGCCTTCGCGGACTTTCCGCGCGTCTGCCACTTCGTCGCAGAAGATGGATACCTGCCCACTTCATTTACAAATCGCGGTCGTCGCCTGGTTTATACCGAAGCGATTGTGCTTCTTACCGTTTTGACAGCCATATTGCTGATCGCATTTCGCGGAATCACCAACGATTTGATTCCTCTTTTCGCAGTGGGAGCGTTTCTAGCCTTCACCATGTCGCAGGCCGGGATGGTGGCGCATTGGCGCAAAGAACAAGGCAAAGGTTCGCGGCGAAATATGCTCATCAATGCCTTGGGCGCGACTGCTACCGGCATCACCGTGCTCATTATCATCGTTGCCAAGTTCACCGAGGGCGCGTGGATCACCGTCATTGCGATCCCATCCCTGGTGGCGCTCATGTACTGCATTCATCGTCATTACAGCAAGGTCAACCAGGCAATTGAAACTCATACTCCATTGGAAACGGAAAAAGGAATGGACGCATTGATCGTGCTTACGATGATGGGATGGACTAAAGTCGGCAAACAGGCCTTGCAGTTTGCGATGACGTTATCGCAGGACATTAAAGTTGTTGAGGCGCTGGAGGAGAACCAACCGGATAATCTTCGTCAATATTGGAGCGAGTACGTGGAAAAACCTGCCGCCACCGCCGGTCTCCCCGCGCCTGAACTGGTGACTCTGAAGTCCCCATACCGGTTTGTGATTACGCCGATTGTGAATTACATAGTTCAGCTGGCGAAAGACAATCCTCAACGCCGAATCGTTACCATCATTCCCGAGTTGATGGAAAGACGCTGGTACTATTACTTTCTTCATACGCAGCGGGCGACATTGTTGAGGACAAGATTGCTGATGGAGAACAATGACCGGATATCGGTCCTGAATATTCCCTGGCATCTGAAAAAAGACTAATGGCAAATTAATTAAAATTGTTTATTTTTCATTAACTATAGTTTTGATACAACAAAGACAGAAGCAATTGCGCCTCCTACCCTTCACACCAATACCCTATTGGAGACACGTGTGTCGTCCTGCTGTTTGTCCATCGCCGTTTGTCTGCTGCTACAGGGGGCGCCCCCTGTAACGCAACCGGGACAGAAAACCGCTTTGACTCCAGCCGCATGGATGGCCGGTACTGAACTAGTAAGCAACTGTCTCCTGCCGGTTGAAAATCGTTCGAAAATCCTCCGCGAAAAATATGGGTGGTCTTACCTGCAATCGGGGGCAACCGCGGAATCTCAAGCTCTGACCGAAAAAGCGCAGTCCCCATCGGTGAATCAGCTCACCTTCTTCCCTTACCCGGACGACACACGTTATTGGATCAGCGGTCAGGCGAATAGCATTTACCAGATGCATGAAAATTTCCATTCACCCTACCAGGGCGTAAACAGTTTTACCGCGCCATTTCAATACAAAGCTTCTGAAGTTGCCACGCTGTATTTGGCCTATGTGCTCAACCCAAATCCCCGCTATGAAACTGAGTTCATTTATGACGAAGAGAATGCAGGCGGCCGTGGACTCAGCCAGGCGCTCGGGCTCGCGGGGTTCACCAATCTTGACGTAGTGCGCAATCCGAATCTCGGCCCCACTCCATATTTGGCGCGTGTCGAAATTCATCAGACGATCGGCTTCACCGACGAAATGACGGATCAACAGCGCGGGCCCTGGGCTCTGGCGACAAAGATTCCGGTGCGGCGGCTCGAAATTCGTGCCGGCAAATTCGGCCTGCCGGACATGCTGGACATCAATACTGTGCTCAGCGACAGCCATCAGCAATTCACCAACTGGACGATCGACAACAACGGCGCCTGGGATTACGGAGCCGACACGCGCGGCTACACCTACGGCACGGACATTGAATACCAGGACCGTGCATGGGCTCTGCGCTATGTGATCGCGCTGATGCCGACGGTCGCCAATGGCATCACGCTCGACTGGGCATTGCGACGCGCGCGTGCACAAAACCTGGAACTCGAAATCCGCAAGGGAATTCTACGTGGCCATGACGGCAGCGTGCGTCTGCTCGTCTACGGCAACAACGCGCACATGGGCCTCTATCGCGATGCCGTGAACGACTACATCGAGCACATAACACCCACGCCGGAAATCACCTCCGTCGAAAAATTCGGCGCGCTGAAATATGGCGTCGATTTCAACGTCGAGCAGAACGTCACCGCAAACCTGCGCCTTGCAGGCCGCTTCGGCTGGAATGAAGGCCAGCACGAATCCTTCGCCTACACGGAAGACGACCAGACCTTTACCTTCGGCGGCGATTACGCCGGCTCTCGATGGCATCGCAAACTGGACAAGATCGGCGTCGCCTTCGTGACCAACGCAATCAAGAAAGACCACCAGAATTATTTAAAACTCGGTGGCCTTGGATTCATTCTCGGCGATGGCACGCTGAATTACGCGCGCGAAGACATCCTCGAAGCCTATTACAATGCCCACGCCTGGCGCGGACTTTATTATGCCGTCGGCGACAGTTTCATTGAGCACCCCGGCTACAATCAGGACCGCGGCCCGATAAATGTAGAGAGTGTGCGTGTGCACCTGGAGTTTTGACGATTTCAAAATCGACAAAAACGCTGTCATTCTGAGCGCAGCGAAGAATCCAGACGAATCTCGCAGCGCGAATACTATGCGATGCCTTCGACGATCAGCACTGCAGCGTCCGATTTACTTATGCGCCGCGCCGGGAGCTTCCGGCAACGTATAGATGACTTCGCCCGGGCGGGTGTAGTGCATCTGTTCACGCGCCTCATATTCGATCGTGTCGCGGTCGCTCTGCAGCCGCTGATCGTGCAGCGCCAGACGCTGATTTTCTTTCTGCAAGTTCAAAATCTGCCGATGCAGCTCCGCCGCCTGGCGCTGTTTGTGCTGGTAGGCAACAATGCCATCGTGGCCGAAAATCGCATAACCGCCCAGCGACAGAGACAAAGCAATCAGCACCACGGTCGCGGCTTTGCGCCGCATTCCCAGCGCGCGCGTGGAGAGTCGGCGCATCCAATTTCCCGACGGCGCTTCTACTGCCGGGGCACGGCTTGGAATCAGCGGACGCTGCATCTCGCGTTGTGACCCTGCATTCATCGCTTTTTCTCTGCGCCCATTCATCCGCTACTCTTCCGTTACCCAATGCTCAGCAGCTTTGGTCAGCCGCGCTGAATCTTCCTGAGAGCGCGCTTCCGTATAGGCGCGCACCACCGGCTCCGTTCCAGACAGACGATAACAGACCCACGCGCCATCGTCGAAGATCAGCTTCAATCCGTCGGTACGAACTATCTTTGATACCTTGCGTCCAGCCAGTTCGGCTGGATCGGACTTCAACTTCTCAGTGAATTTGTTTTTCGCCTCCGCAGTCAAGTGAAAATTCTCGCGGACTGGATAATACGAACCCACTTTGGCAAAAAGAGCCTGCAACTGCTCACCCAGGCTCCTGCCGCGCACCGCCACCATCTCCGCCACCAGCAGTCCGGCCAGAATGCCATCTTTCTCCGGAACATGGCCGCGGATCGTCAGCCCGGCGCTCTCTTCCCCGCCAATCGCAATCTTGTCTTGATTGATCAGTTCGCCAATATATTTGAAGCCGACTGGCGTCTCGTATAGCTCAACCTTATGTCGCTCGGCCAACGCATTGATCAGGTTCGTTGTCGCCACACTCTTGGCCACACCGTTCCGCCAGCCGCGCGACTCCACCAGATAATCGAACAGCAGCGCGATGATGTAATTCGGCTGGATGAAGGTTCCATCGCGATCGACAATACCGAAGCGGTCCGCGTCTCCATCGGACGCGATACCGAGATGCGCATTGGTCTCGCGCATTTTTGCCTTGCAGTCGCCCAGCAGATGATCGTCCGGCTCCGGCGCATGCCCGCCAAACAGAACATCGCGATAGTCGTGCACACTCACGGCGGAAACACCATGCTCGTTCAACAACGGCTGCGCATATCCGCGGCCCGCGCCCCAAAAAGGATCGACCACAATGCGCAGTTGTGCGTTTGCAATCGCCTCCAGGTTAATCAGCTCCGCCAACCGCTTCAAATAGTCCGGCTTCACATCGACTTGGTCGAATTTATTTTCTTCCCCACCCGCATGCGGAGCGGCATCGCGCTTGGACTGATCCTGGGCAACGATCTCCGCTTCAATCTGCTTCGTCACTTCCGGCAGCGCGGGCGCTCCGTCGGGTGTGGAGAATTTAATGCCGTTATATTCCGGTGGATTGTGCGAAGCGGTAAAGTTGATCGCGCCACTGGTTTTGCGTTGACGAACAGCGTAGGCGATGGCGGGTGTCGGCGCAGCTTCAGGAATCACCTCTGGCACAATTCCATGCGCAGTCAGAATCTGCGCCGCCTCCGCAACGAACATCTCTCCCATAAAACGCGGATCGCGTCCCACCAGGATGCGATGATCCCCCGGTTGCTTTGCGACATAGCGGGCGATGCCGGTCACAGCACGGCGAATATTGGAAAGGGTGAATTCATCGGCGACAATTGCGCGCCAGCCAGAGGTTCCAAAATGAATTTCGGTCGGCATCGTCTCTCTTGTTTTCCTGAATCAGAATATCGAAATATTGGATGCGAAAAATTGCAGCGCAACGTATAGCCTAAAATCGATGAATAATTTCTGCTATGACTGACGCCCGCATCGTCCTCACCACAATCGACGATCTCGATAAGGCAAAGCAACTCGCCTGGCAATTGGTGGAGCTGCGCCTCGCCGCCTGCGTCAACATCGTTGAACGTGTCCACTCCATTTATCGCTGGCAGGACAAAGTTGAAAACGCAGACGAGCTGCTGCTGATGGTGAAAACGTCAGCAGAACGCATCCCGGAATTGAAGAAAGCTATCGCGCGGCTCCATCCCTATCAACTTCCGGAACTGATCGTGCTCGATATCAACGACGGTAGTGACGAATATCTTTCCTGGATGCTCGCCGCTGGCGGAGAAAATACGAAACTGTCTTAAAATCAAGGCAATTGTTGCCGTTCTCGCTCCCCCTTTCCATTCGAAGCCACAAAGTTTCATTCCAAAACAGAACACCTTTGCTATGATGGCTGCACTTCAGCCTTTCATTTTGCCCCGGTGTTCCAGGTGATTGCCATGGAGATTCTCTACGGTTTTGGGATGACTGCCGTCTTCGTTCTGTGTCTGGCACTGCTCTCAACGGCGCGCCGAATTCTGCGTTCCTCTCCCCTGTCGAGTGCGCAGTTCGGCACCACGCGTATGTATGAAGTGGAGCATGCAGAGGAAGAGCTGCTCGATGGGATTGGCTCGATGCGTGATCGCGCTTCCGTCGTTGAAGCCGCGCACTTCGAATCGACGCTGGTTCTGGATGAGCCTTTCATTCTTGAAAATGTCGCGATGGAAAGTGCTGTGATCGAAAGCGCGCCTGCGAAAACGATTGTTGCCGAGCCAGTGATCGCCGCTGCACTGCCTGTTGCAATCTCCACCCAGGCGACCGAGCCAGTCGAACCTGGAAATAGCTGGGCCAGCAAGTGGGCGCGCTTCCCCAAACCTACGCGCCAGACCTATAACTATGCACTGGAATGCCTGCTCATCGGCATTTCCGCCTATGCACTAATTAAGACCCAGCGGGAAACACAACGGTTCAAAGCCGCACCCGCCGCAGCCTCCCGCGACCGCGTAGCGTAAGCCTTTGCCCCCGCTAAATCCTGCTGGACTGTTCGTTCAGCAGGATTTTCCGCGTGCGCTCTACATTCTCTACCCGGCTGTTTTACTCTAAGTGCTGGGAGCAATCATGCCAACGGAGACGCAAGCGGCAGTACGGGAAATCAGCATCGCACATAGTCCGGACTCGGACGATGCTTTCATGTTTTACGGTCTGGCGAAGGATAAAGTCCAGGTGCCGGGCTATCGCTTCACCCATACGTTGACGGACATCGAGACGTTGAATCAGAAGGCCATGCACGAGGCTTTCTACGATGTCACCGCCATCTCTTTCCACGCCTATCCCTACGTTCAGGACAACTATGCGCTGATGCCCTGCGGCGGCAGTGTCGGCGAGGGCTACGGTCCCATGATCATCGCCAAACGACCGTATTCACTGGATGAAGTTCGCCGCATCAAAATCGCCATCCCGGGCCAGCTGACGACGGCCAACCTGGTGCTGCAGATGGCTCTGCCGGGCGTCTCCACGGAGATTGTCCCCTTTGACCAGATCATTCCCCAGGTGCTTGCCGGCAAATACGACGCGGGCCTGATCATCCACGAAGGCCAGCTGACCTATCTGCGCGATGGCCTGAGTTGCGTGCTCGACATGGGCACGTGGTGGCGGGAGCAGACCGGACTACCGTTGCCCCTCGGTGGCAATGCCATTCGCCGCAGTCTGGGCACACCGATCCACCGCATGATGAACCAGGCCCTGCGCGACAGCGTCGGGTATGCGCTGGAACATCGCGAAGAAGCGCTGACCCACGCGATGCAGTACGCTCGCGATCTGGACACAGCTTCCGCCAATCGTTTCGTGGGAATGTATGTGAACGAACGCACGATCGACTATGGCGAGGATGGCAAAGAAGCGATTCGCCGCCTGCTTGCCATGGGCTATGAGCGTGGAGTCATCCCGCATGCCGTTCATGTCGATTTTGCGGAATAAATCTGCTGGCAAAAAGGTTTTTCGCGCTGATTTGGCATTTCGAGAGAATAGGAATTGCGATGTGGGCGGCAATTTGGCGAAATGTTCCACGTGGAACATAAAAGCAATTGAAGGGCCAAACGCAATTGGAATGCCAAACCTCGATTATGTAGTTTGCATCGAGAGAGTTGCGGAAACGCAAATAAACGCGTTTTTGTGGCCTTTTTTCCAGGCGGTTCAGGGCCGGTCAAAATGAGCTGTTTTTCGCGACAATCGGGTGTAACCAGCAATTCCTTGCGATACCGGTGTTTTTTCCTGTTTTGCTCGATTGCAAACTATTGATTCCATGCAAGATACGGATTTCGAGTTTGCATTTTTTGAGAGAAACAACGATTTTCCTGAATAAATAATTATATAAATATATAACTTAGGTAGAAAGTAGACGTTGAAGTATGCGAATGGACAGCCTACTGCGGCATGGGAAACTTGGACTCGTGCCTGAAGTGAAAAGGCGACCTAGGGCTCAGATTTCCACCAAAAGTCAGCTTGCCGGAAGCCAGTTGCATCTAATGATCTGCCATTCCCCGCAATGGAGTTGAGGTTCACCTTACACATTTAGTTGCGATATGCGGTAATTAGTGAACACGAGCACAAGAGATGCAATCATTTTGTTCAGCGCGATCGCGGGCATCGTAGCTTATGTGTTTACCGGTCTCGATTTGATCTTTAATCGCTGGCGATTCAAGTCCGGGAGGGTTCGCGCCGATAATATTCGGTAACAGCCCTCCCCCTGGGCCCAGAGTACTCCCGACTATGACAGACCGCCGGATTCTGGTTGCAGAGAGCAATCCCAAGATCGCCGCGCGTCTCCAGGAAATGCTGGCGACGCTGCATTACGACGTTGAGCTGGTGACAACCGGACTGGCCGCGCTGCAGCGGCTCCAAGATGCGGATACGCCGGAGATGGCTTTGCTGAGCGAGGATCTGTCGCCGATCGGCGGCATTGAAATCGGCCTGGAGATTCGCCGCCGCGCCCGCCGGCGCCAGCTATGGCTAATGCTGATGAGCGGCACGCCCAGCGCGGACCAGGTGGCGATGGCCACCGATGCGGGGTTCGATGAATTCCTGGTGCAGCCGGTGGAACTGCAGGAGCTGCGCATGCGCATCCGCACCGGAGAACGGGTGCAGACCCTGTACCGCGAAATGCACGATTCCGCCAACACGATCGAATTTCATTCGACGCATGACCCGCTGACCGCGACCTGGCGGCGGGAGGCCATGCTGGATTTTCTTTTCAAAGAAACGGATCGCGTGCAGCGCGTGCGTTCGCCGCTCAGCGTGGTGCTGCTCGATATTGACGGCTTTGGCGCGCAGAACCAGCGCCTGGGGCAAAGCGCGGGAGACAAGCTGCTGCAGTCCGTCGCCATTCGTCTGCGTCAGCAGCTGCGCAGTTACGACCTGCTGGGCCGCTATGCCAACGATGAATTTATCCTGGCGCTGCCCGGCTGTCAGGGCGCCGATGCGCAGGCGAAAACCGAACGCATCCGCGAAGTGGTCGCCAAGCGGCCGTTCACCGTCAACGGAGATGAAATTTCCGTTACCGCCTGTTTTGGCGTGGCGGAGAGTCTGGGACGATCTCCGCTGATCGTTCTGCGCGAAGCCGAACGAGCGCTTACGCTGGCGAAACAAGTGGGCCCGAACATCGTCCGTTTATCGGGGGAATTGAACCAGACTGTAGCTCCGCCGCCGGAAATGCGCCGACGCGCCACTGCATCGTAATCGGCAACCTCCCCGATAGAATTGTCCTTCTGAGGGAAACCGGAGTCCGCAGCGACAGGCCTTCGTTGCTGGGTGAAGCGAAGACCTCGCGGTTTTCCCGGAAGACATAATCTCCTTCAATGAGAAATTGTTTTCGGCGGATCTCACTGTGAAGGCAATCAAATGTTTGGCAGTAGATCGAAGTATTCATTGTCCTCGTTTACGCCGCCTTCGCCCTTACCCACTTCCTTTTCCGATTCGATGAACTCGATCCGTTCGATCCACTTCACCATCTTGTAGCCAAGTTGGTTTTCCACGCGTAGGCGCAGAGGAGCGCCGTGTTCCTTCGTAAGTGCGTTGTAATTCATCTCATAAGCCAGCAGGCACTCGGGCTTTAAGACATTCTCCATGGTCTGTGTATCGTAATAGGACGCTCCGTACTGGTCTTCTCCAAAGGAAAAGAATGCTACCGCCTTTGCGGAGGGTGTAGGCTGGACGATCGCGATCAATCTGCTCATCGGGACCCCTCCCCATTGGGCGATCCCAGACCACCCCTGGATGCAATGGTGCATGGTGATGAACTCCTCTTTTTCCAACTCTGCAAGTTGCCGCAATGAAAGTTCAACAGGATTTTTTACTCGCCCGCCAATCTTGAGTTTGTAATCGCGGAAGGAATCGTCTGCAAGATGTTTCCAGTCTTCGCGGTCGGGCGGCTTTCCGTTCGACCAGAAGTAGGGAGAAAGCTGATCTTTGGTATACCGCTGCGCGGGGCGAAGACGGTTCAACGTGATCATGCGGATGGGCATGGAAAGAGCCTTTTGCACATGTTGCAGAAGGCGAGGATGGGACCAGGAAATGTAGTAAGCGATTATCCATGAACCGATGACGACCGCAAGCCCGACGAAACCCAGAACCATGCCTATCGGACGCAGATTGTCCACACCAAGAACGATGTGGTTCATGTTGCGCGCAAAGCCCGTGAGGACCACCAGGCTGACGTGAACGATGACGTATGCGACCCATGCCAGCATCATGAGGAAGTGAATGGAGCGAGCCCCCTGCCTGCCTCCAAAGATCTTGGAAAAATTGGGGAAACGATTTGCGAAAGCCGGCGACATGGCGGCACCGGTCAAAATGGAAAGTGGGGCAAACAGGAAAACGACCGCGAAATAAGTGAGTTGCTGGAGTGCATTGTAAGCATAAAAGCCGTCCGGTTCGGGCGGGAAATGGAAGCTCGCATAATGGACGAAGGTCTTCCACGCCTCTGGAAGGATGACCCAGGAAGTTGGCACGAGTCTTGCCCATTGTCCAGTGAGAAATAGCAGTGGAATAAAGATGAGGCCGGTAATAATGAATCCATAAATATTGATGAAATGCCAGCTTCGCGCGACGCCAACCGTATGGCGGTATCCCGGCAGTGCGATCAGCGGCGAAATGTAGCGGTCGTCGTCGCTGGCCCTCCACACACGATCTTTCGGGACCTTCAGCGGAGTGAAATGTATCCATTCAGTGCCGGGCGTGCAGTCATTGTTGAAATACAGTCGGGGATGGTCTACGAGGATCGACAGGCCGCTGCGTATCAGCATCATCAGGAAAAAGAAATTGAAGAAGTGCGCATACCGCAGCCACCAAGGAAATCCATGAACGCCGGTGAACGAGGCGGCTGCAAAATGAGGCGCAGGTGGAAGTGCAGGCATTCCGAAGACGGCAACCTGGCCCCAGGCGAGCACCAAAGGGACGAGTACAAGCATTGCGGTAGAGACCAGAAAAGAAGGCCTGATCCAAAGAGCAAATCGCCGATCGGAAGGGTAATGGACCCTGCGATGTGCTGCATCGAACTTGATCATCGGATTTTCACTGACAGAACCAGTATGACATTTGAATTCGTTCAAGCTGTCAGGCTCGGACGAGCAGCATCTCAGAGATGATTTTTAGCGCAATCTTATGCAACCTTTGGGTTCATAATTCAAGGGAAATCCCAGCTTGCCTGCCAAGTCAGTCGTTGCCAAATCCCCTGACGTAACTGGCGCCTTGCCCGCAATTACAAAAGTCTTACAGTTGACCTCCTCATCCGCTGCTAGCCTTGAAATCAGCAGCCCAAGCGCTCATCTTTCCCTGAGGTATTTTGTGACCCCCGTATCCTGTGAATCGATCGAAACTTCCCTGGCCGAATCGCCTGTAGAAACAACCGAAGCGTCTTTCGTCGGCGCACCGGTTTCCGTTCCCGTCTTCATGCCGGCAGCGGCGCCTCCGGCCAAATCCTCGTTGCCGGTATTGGGCCGCGCCACCCAGGACAAAGGCATTACGTGGACGACGGCAATTTTTCTGGCCATCTTCCATGTGGGTGCGATCGCCGCATTTTTCTTTTTCAGCTGGAGCGCGCTGGCGGTCTTTGCCGTCACGTATTTTCTGGCGATCAATGTCGGCATCGGCATGTGCTATCACCGGCTGCTGACCCATCGCGGCTACAAAGTTCCCAAGTGGCTGGAGTACACGCTGGCGATCTTCGCCACTACGGCGCTCGAAGGCGGCCCGATGTTCTGGGTGGCCACGCACCGCGTGCATCACCAACACAGCGATCATGTCGGCGATCCGCACACTCCCACGGAAGGCACGTGGTGGGCGCACGCCGGATGGATCCTGAAAGGCAAGGCGCTGCATACGGAAACCGCCATGCTTGCGCGCTACGCTCCCGATCTTGCCAAGGACCGCTTCTATGTTCTGTTGAGCAAATATCACTGGGTTCCGTTGACGATTGAAGGCCTGATTCTGCTGGCCATCGGCGGCTGGCCGTGGGTGCTTTGGGGCGTCGCTCTGCGCGTGACGGTGGGCCTACATGCGACCTGGCTGGTCAACTCCGCTACGCATAAATGGGGCTCGCGCCGCTTTACGACGCGCGACGACTCTCGCAACAGCTGGTGGGTCGCGCTGCTGACCGGCGGCGAAGGCTGGCACAACAATCATCATGCTCATCCCGTGTCTGCCCGCCACGGACTGACTTGGTATGAGTTCGACGTGAATTATTACGGCATCTGGCTCATGAAGAAACTTGGCCTGGCACGTCAGGTGAAGGTGGCGCAGTTCGATTCCGCCAATCCGAAACCGGCGGGCGCAGCTTAGCGCTCGAGAAATCCCTCTCCTGCCCTGAAAGCCTGACGGCTATACTGCCGTCAGGCTTTTGATTTTGACAAACTCATCATAGTGAACCTCAGGTGCTAAGCGCTGGCAATTTTCAATGACTTATCCCCCCGGCTGAAGCCGTGGGTCTACCCAAAAGCCAGGTGCCGTAAGGCTTTTTGATTTTATTGAGCGCCAAAGCTTTTCAAGGATCATGCAAAAAATTACCCGCCGCCGCGGAACTATCGCTTTCTTCATCACCCTGGGAGCCTGCCTGGTGGCGCTGGCGCTGGTACTGAACGTCCGCTGGGTGATGCTGAACTGGCATGAAATCATTCCGCTGATTCTGGGCGTTTTCTTCTTCGGAATTCTGATCGCGGGAGTGGTGCTGAACACGATTTTTCTGGTTCGTGAGATTCGCCGCAACGAGCGCCATGACAGCTTTTTGAACGCCGTGACTCATGAGCTGAAAACGCCGATCGCCTCCATTCGCCTGTACCTGGAAACCTTGCAGCGCCGGCAGCTGAGCGAGGAAAAGCGGCAGGAATTTTATGGCATCATGATCGACGACAGCGAACGTCTGCTTGCGACCGTCGAGCAGGTCTTGAAAGCCGGCGAGGTCGGCCAGCGCGGCGCGGACGATATCAGCGTCCGCGTCGACATTCAACAAATGGTTGAAGAATGTGTATCTACAGTAATGCTGCGCAACCATTTACCGATAGAAGCAATTGCATTGTCGAAGGAAACGGGCAGCCTGCATACGATGGTTTTGGGTAATCCGGAGGACCTGCGCACGGCGGTGATGAATGTGCTGGACAATGCGGTGAAATATTCGCCGAAAGATCCGCGCATTCAGGTTCGGATTACGGTCGAGCACGATGCCTGGGTGGTAATCCGGGTTTCGGACAATGGCATTGGAATTTCAAGCGTGCACCTGAAGCGAATTTTCAAGCGGTTTTACCGCGCTCCCAGCATGGCGGTGCTACGCTCGAAGGGCACCGGGCTGGGCCTGTTCCTGGTGCGCACCATTGCCCGGCAACATGGCGGGGACGCGACTGCCATCAGCGAAGGCGAAGGCCGCGGAGCTACCATCACGCTACAGCTGCCGCGCGTTTTGCATCCGTAGGAACGAGCCACTGCATGAGTGAGACGCGAAATGCATTGCCCAATATGGCCGAAGAAAATCCCGGCGCAAAGGTTGTTGGCCGGATTCTTGTTGTCGAAGACGAGACCCATCTGGCGCAGGGCCTGCTCTTCAACCTGCAGGCGGAAGGCTACCAGGCAGCCGTCGCCGGGGATGGCGAGTCTGCTTTGAATTCCCTGCTGGAACAACAGGAACCTTTCGATGCGGTCGTGCTCGATGTGATGCTGCCGGGCGTCGATGGCTTCGCTGTCGTCCGCGCTATGCGCGCGGCGGAAAATTACACTCCGGTTCTGATGCTGACCGCGCGCGGACGCCCGGAAGATGTGCTGGAAGGCTTTGCCGCCGGGACCGACGATTACCTGGCCAAACCGTTTGAGCTATCGATTTTGCTGGCTCGATTGAAGAGCTTGCTGCGGCGCACGCAATGGCTTCGCCCGCAAATGGCGGAGGTCTCGACCGCATCCGCAACCGCATCTGCGGATGTGTACACCTTCTCCGGCAAGACAGTCGACTTTGCGCTGCTCGAGTTGCGGACGGCAGACAAGCACGTCCGGCTGACGCTGATGGAAGCGGAGCTGCTGCGGCACCTGGTCCGCAACGCCGGACGAGCCGTTTCCCGCAGCGAAATTCTCGAACAGGTCTGGCATCTGCATGAAGACACCGACACCCGCGCCATCGACAATTTCATTGTGCGGCTGCGCCGATATTTAGAAGACGATCCCGCGCACCCGGTCCATTTGCAGACGGTACGCGGCGTGGGATATCGTTTTGTATCGGATGCGGAAAATTGACGCTTAAGTTTTATTTCCACGCGCCGAGCTGGCGACGCAGCAAGATCAATTGTCCAAGATGATAAGCATTGTGATCTGCGGCGAGCAATGCCTGGCGCAGGATCGTCTGGCCTTCCCCATGCGGAATCTTCGCGAATAAATCGGAAGATTCATCCATCACCAGATCTACCAGCGCCTGATGGTCGGCGCGGAACGCATGCACGCTTTTATGCCACGCTTGATCGTTTGGTGGAACGGGGCTGGCGGGCCAGTAGCCGCTGGGAAATTCCGGCGACACGTGTTTGGGATCGCGAGCGAATTCCAGAATGTCCCGTTGCGCGATCCGCAGATGTTCCAGCAGTTGCCAGGGAGAATGCTCGCTTCCTTCCGGAATTTTTCCGCGCAGGTCGGCAGGCATGTCTTTCACTGCCGCTTCAAAACCCGCGTGCGCCTCGTCTTTGGCGAGAAGATTGCGAACATGTTCGCGCAATGCCTTTTCGGTTTTCATTCTGTAGTAGTCCCTTTCTGTAGCTGCATCCGCCGGGCGCGAAACCTACCAGATGCGCACGCGATTCTCCGGAGTGAGATAGAGCGTCTGACCCGGCTTCACATCGAAGGCCTTGTACCAGGCATCGATATTCCGCACCGTGTCGGCGCGATACTCCGCGGGGGCGTGCGGATCGGTCAGCACCTGCTGGCGCAGAGCATCGGGCCGCACTTTCTCGCCCCAGTTCTGCCCGAACGCGATAAAGAACTGCTGGTCGCCCGTGAACCCATCCTGCATGGGCGCGACGTTGCCGTTCAGCGACGCGCGATAGCCGTCATGAGCGGCGGAAATTCCCGCTACGTCGGCGATGTCTTCCGCAAGCGTCTGCTTGCCGTTCACGTGAACATCGGGAAACGGCATATAGGTATCGTACTGCGCCGCGAGCTTTGCAGTGGCTGCATCGAAATGCGCCAAGTCTGCCGGCGTCCACCAATTGCGCAATTGGCCTTTGGAGTCGAAGGTGCTTCCTTCGGTATCGAACGTATGGCTGATCTCATGGCCGATGATCGAACCGATGGCACCGTAGTTCGCGGCCGCGGGAGCTTTCGGGTCAAAGAACGGAGGCTGCAGAATCGCCGCCGGAAAATTCAACGCATTCTGCAACGGCAGGTTCACTGCATTCACCGTCTGCGGCTCCATCGACCATTCTTTGCGGTCCACATTTCCGCCCAGCCGCGCAATCTGCTGGCGATAGCGGAACTCGCTTCCGCGCCACACATTGCCGAACAGATCGTCGGACTTCACTTCATAGCCTGCGTAGCTCTTCCACGTCTCCGGATACCCGACGCCGACATAGAGCGCATTCAGCTTCGCCAGCGCCTCGGTCTTCGTGCTGGGCGCCATCCACGTCAAGCCCTGCAGCCGCACGCGATACGCCGCGATGATGTTGGCCACCATCGCCTGCGCCTCCGCCTTGGCCTGGGGAGGAAAATACTGCTGCGCAAACAGCTGCCCCACCGCATCGCCCAGCAGCCCGTTCACCACTGCTACACCACGCTGCCAGCGCGGACGCTGCTGCGGCACACCGTACAGCGTCTTCCCGAAGAAATCGAAGTCTTCATCCGCCAATGCTTTCGGCAGAACGCCTGCATATTTCTCTACGACGTGGAAGGCCAGCCAGTCCTTCCATGTATCGAGCGGCTCCGATGCCACCAATGCCGACTCGCCGACAAACGCCGAAGGCTGCCACACGTCGAAGCTTTGCTGCTGCGTCAACCCTGCACCTTGGAAATATTCCGCCCAGTTCAGTCCCGGAGCCTTGGCGGCAAAGTCCGCCTGCTTCCAGGTGTTGTCCGCCTTGTGGATGTCCTCGTTATCCGCCAGGCTGATGTGCTTCTCCGCGATCGCATGTTCGAGCGAGATCACCCGCGTTGCCCGCGCATCGGCATCGCTGAGTCCGGCCAGCTTCAGCATGGTGGCCACGTAGGTCTGGTATGCTGCACGCACGGTTTTCATGTGCGCATTGTCGTCCAGATAATATTGCCGGTTCGGCAGCACCAGGCCGCCTTCCAGCAGATATGCCGTGTAATGCGCGGCATCGTGGAAGCCCGGCGCGACCCACAGCCCGAATAAATTCGACGTATGAAAATTGGTGTTATTCAGCGGGTCCACATCCGCGCGCAGACTTTCGCCCAGCGCCCGCGCCAGTTCGCGCTTGTTCTGGATTTTGGCAATCGCTTCCAGATGCGGACGAAGCGGTGTCACTCCGCGGCTCTCAATCACGCCTTCATCCATGTAGGACTTGTAGAGGTCGGCAATCTTCTGCTGGTTCGATCCTGCTGCCGCATTCGATTTCGCCGCATTCTCAATCAGCGCCGCCGTGCGCTTGTTGCTCAAATCGAGCAGCGCGGAGAATACGCCGATGGCCGCGCGATCCGGCGGAATCACCGTCCGCTTGATCCAGTCGCCATTCGTATAGAGATAGAAATTATCTCCCGGCGTCACCGAGCGGTCCATGTTCGCTGCAGAAATTCCATGTGCCGACGCAACGGCCGCCGGTTTGGTCGCGGTCTGAGCGGCAATCGGGAGAACCGCGATGCAGAGCATGGCGGAAGCGAGGGAACAATGCAAAAATCGAAACGGCAATTTCATCGATGGCGCTCCAGGTAGGGCTGAGGAATCTTCGTCGCGCTCTGCAGCGGGCCGCGAGGCAACGAAACAGGGTAGCATGGGTGCTCGCGGATCGGCCTGAGAGCCGCGCCATCCGACACGCTCCGGCGCTACACTGATATCGACGCTCCAGACAAAAAACGTGCGCATCCTCACCCGCTACATTCTCGGCGAAGTTCTTTCCCACACTCTGCTCGGCATCGTCCTGTTCACCTTTGTCCTCTTCATGCCGAACCTGGTTCAGATTCTGGAACTGGTGGTTCAGAATGGCGCCTCTCCGATCAGCGTGCTCGAACTCATCGCCTTCACGCTGCCCAACGCTTTCACCGTCACCATTCCGATGGCCGTACTCGTCGGCGTGCTGCTGGGACTGAGTCGCCTGGCCGCGGACAGTGAAGTCACTGCCATGCGCGCCTGCGGATTCGGCGTCTTTCAGTTTGTCCGCATCATCGCCATCGTCGGCATCGCCGCCTGGGGCTTCGGCCTCTTCAATTCCCTTTACGTCGCGCCCAAAGCCACCTCCGCCATGTTGCGCGTAGAAAATGCGCTGCGCGATTCCCAGGCCAGTTTTGAGGTGCAGCCCCGCGTCTTTTATGAAGACTTCCGCAACTACGTGCTCTATGTGCAGGATGTTCGCAACGGCCGCCATGCCTCCGTGTGGTCGCACGTCTTTCTGGCCGACGTGAGCGATCCCCGGTCGCCGGTGATCACCGTTGCCGAGCAGGCTACGGTCGTCGGAGCGGGCCATCATGGCCTGCGCATGCGCCTGCGCAACGGCCAGCAGCACGATATGCCGCTCAACGATCGCGGCGCGTACAACATCTCCAGCTTCGCGCAGACGGACTTGCCCATCCAGATCAACAGCACCGGAACCGATACCGTGCGCATCGGCCATAGCGACGTGCCCATTCTGGCAATGTCCAATCGCGAACTCTACCGGCGTGCGCGGTTGCCCGGCGGCCGCTGGTACCAGATTGAAATGCAGAAGCGCTTCGCCTATCCCACCGCCTGCCTGGTGCTGATGCTGATCGGTATTCCGCTGGGCCTTTCATCGCGGCGCGGCGGCAAGAGCATGGGATTCGTGCTCACGATTTTCCTCGTCTTCATTTACTATTTTTTCTCCTCCACCGGTATGACCTTAGCCAGGCAGGGCAGGATGCCGGTCTTCCTCGGAGTGTGGGGCGCCAACTTCATCTTTGCCATCGCCGGCCTGCTGCTGCTGCGGCAAATGGCGCGCGGCGCGGTACGCTTCCCTGCATTGCGGCTGCCGGAAAAATTTTTCGCTGCCCGCAAGCCTGCGCGCGAAACCGTCTTCGACTCCATTCCGCGGCGCAAGCTGTATGAAGGCTTTCCGCTCATTTTGGACGACTATATTCTGCGATCGTTCATCGGCAGTTTTTTCATGGTGGAGCTGAGCTTTGTTCTGCTTTCGCTCATTTTTTCCTTGTTTGAGCTGCTGGGCGATATTGTCCACAACCATGCTCGGCTCGCGCTGGTTGGGGATTACCTGCTGAACCTGACCCCCAGCATGATCTACAGCATCACGCCGTTGAGTGTGCTGATTGCCGTGCTGGTGACGATCGGGGTGCTGAACCGTTCGAGCGAGTTGACGGCGATGAAGGCGACGGGGGTCAGCTTATATCGCGTGATCCTGCCGATTCTTTTGGTCGCCTGCGGACTGGCGGTGATGATGTTCGCCTTCGATCAGCTCTACCTGCCTAACGCCAACCGCACCCAGGAGGCGCTGCGCAGCGAGATCAAAGGCAAGCCGGCGCGCACCTTCCTTCGTCCCGACCATGAATGGGTCTATGGGGAAAGCAAGGGGGGCGAAAGCAAGGGGGGCGAAAGCAAGCCCGGCCAGGCGCCCCGCATCTTTTATTACGAATTTTTTGATTCCGCCAACAACCGCTTTGCCAACCTGACCGTGCTCGAATTTCAACCCAACAGCTTCGTCCCCACCCGCCGCATCTTCGCCGCCGACGTTTCCTGGGACCCGCAACAGCACGCATGGATCTTCAACAAGGGCTGGGTCCGCACCTTTCAGAACGGCGCCATCGCCTCCTATGAAACCTTCCCGACGCGCGTCTTCTCCGCCATCACCGAGCCGCCTGATTATTTCAAGAAAGAGGACCTGCAATCCTCCGAAATGACTTTTACCGAGCTTGCCCACTATATCCACGACCTGGGCCAGAGCGGCTTCGATACCATCCCGCTGCGGGTGCAGCTGAACAAGAAAATCGCCTACCCGCTGGTCACGCTGGTCATGGCCATTCTCGCCATCCCTTTCGCTGTATCGATGGGCCGCCGTGGATCGCTGACTGGAGTTGCGGTCGCTATCGTCGTAGCCATCCTTTACTGGGTAGCCGCAGGACTGTTTGAAGCCATGGGCAACGTCAACACACTGCCCGCCGCGCTGGCCGCGTGGTCGCCGGATCTCCTCTTCGGATTGGTCGGCGGCTATCTGCTGCTGAGAACACCGACGTAAAAGCCGGGTGCTTATCCTGTCCGCGTCTTTTGCGATCAAGGCGTCGGAGCGGGGCAAAAAGGTGGATTGGGACATTGGGGTAGCGTGGGAAGAGTTGGCCTGTGGGTAATCTCATAGACTCCAACGGCGGTGATGCCAGCCGCGGCTGCGATGGCGCTTCCAATCAGAATTTTTTCGGATTTGCTCACGCTGGAGTTTGAGTGAATAGCCTTGAGCTGCGCTGCATCGAGCGGTTCGCCGGTAAGTTGACGGACGCGATCGACCAGAACGGCTACCGATCGATCGAAGCCTTTGTCGCGGGATGCTTGACGACCGGAGGCGCGAACGTTCGAGGTTGTGGTCCAGAGTACGGCGCCGGTTTTCGGATCGAGAATGCGAAGGATGAGCTGAGGGTTGTAGTAGGCGGAGCCGCTTGTATCCTCGCCAGCAGGCGCGATGGAGCGAATCTCGAAGATGAGATCGGCCTGCGATGGAGAGTCGACAAGTTGGTATCGACCCCACTGTTGCAATGCGGCATAGAGCCGGCTATAGCCCCGATCCGGGCCACCGGTAAACGCGTCGAAGTAGTTGGAACCGCCGCCATTCGAGACGAAAATAGTGCGGGCGGAAGTGATTTGTGGAGGAACGAGCGCCGGAGCCGCGATGCTGGATTGCAGGGCACGGGCGAGAGGCGTGGAGGCAAGAAGCAAGGCAAGAATAGAGCCAACCAAATAACGCAGTGTAGCTTGCATGACAGGCTACCTCTGCCACTAAAGACGTTGAGTGCATGAAATTAGTTGCGAGCCTCGAATTGAACCTACTTGAATTCCTAGACAGCCTGAAGAAAGCGCATCGTCCTGTGTCTGCCCGTCATCAAAGAAGCGACACCCGCTAAAATAGTTTCGAGAGGCCTTGCATGTTCGACAACCTGCGACCCCTGTTCCCTTACATGCGGCGCTACCGCCGCGGATTCATCGCCGGGGGCTTCTTCGCCGTCTGCAGCAACGCTATCTGGATTCAGTTCCCGCGAGTGATCCAGCGCGCCGTCAACGATATGTCGAGCATGAAATATCACGACATCGTATTCTGTGCCGGCCTGCTGCTGCTCATCACTTTTTCCAAAGGCATTTTTCTCTTCCTCACACGCTGGGTGCTCATCGGGATTTCGCGCGACATCGAATACGACATCCGCAACGATCTGTTCCACGTTCTCGAGCGCCAGTCCGCTTCCTATTTTCAGGAGCATCGCACCGGCGACATCATGGCCCGCGCCACCAACGACCTGAGCGCTGTCCGCAACCTGCTGGGCCCGGCGATCATGTACAGCGCGAATACGCTGCTGTTCACCATCGGCGCGCTGGTCTTCATGGTGCGCATTAGCCCCTGGCTGACCCTGCTGGCTTTTGTGCCGCTGCCCGCCGCCAGCATCCTGGTGCAGTATGTTGGCCGCAAAATTCATGAACGCTTCGAACGCATTCAAGCCATGTATTCGGAAATTTCCGCGCAGGTGCAGGAGAATGTCTCCGGCGCCCGCCTGATCCGCGCCTTCGCGCAGGAAGAAGCGGAAGTCCGCAGTTTTGAGCGCGCCAATACGGAGTACATCCGCCGCGCTCTCCGCCTGGTCCGCCTGATGGGGATGCTGTGGCCAACGCTGGAATTCATGCTCGGCATCTCCATCGTGATCGTGCTGCTGGTCGGCGGCCATGAGGTGGTCACCGGCAGAATTACCGCGGGAGCGTTCGTCGCTTACACCACCTACATCATCATGCTCACGTTCCCTGTCATCGCTCTGGGGTACGTCGTGAATCTCTTCCAGCGCGGCACCGCTTCTGTCCGTCGCATCCACGACATCCTCATCGCGGAACCATCCATCTCCGACGCGACGCTGCCCGCGCAACCGCCGCCAAGCGAAGAAATCCGCGGGGAAATTGAATTTCGCAATCTCACCTTCACCTACGACCACGCCGCCCAGCCGGTGCTGCACAACATCAACCTGCGCATCCCAGCCGGCACCAGTCTCGCCATCGTCGGGCCTACCGGCTCCGGCAAAACCACGCTCGTCAGCCTGATCCCGCGGATGTATGAGGCCCAGCGCGGCGCGCTGCTGCTCGACGGTCGCTCGGTCATGGACTATCCGCTGGCTACGCTGCGTAGCGCGGTGGGTTTTGTGCCCCAGGAAACATTTCTCTTCAGCGATTCGATCCGCGAGAATGTAGCCTTCGGCGCGCCCCAAGCATCCGAGGAAGACATCTTAGAAGCCGCGCGCACCGCCCATATCCGCGATGAAATTCTTGAGTTCCCCAAAGGCTTCGACACTCTCGTCGGCGAACGCGGT
Source organism: Acidobacteriaceae bacterium (assembly GCA_965276585.1). Classification (GTDB taxonomy): domain Bacteria; phylum Acidobacteriota; class Terriglobia; order Terriglobales; family Acidobacteriaceae; genus JAKAAZ01. The sequence goes on from CBDIAZ010000003.1 coordinate 472,798, forward strand.
ATCACTCTCTCCGGCGGCCAGAAGCAACGCACCGCCATTGCCCGCGCCGTTGTCCGCGATCCCCACATTCTGGTTTTGGATGACGCGCTATCGAGTGTCGATACTTATACCGAAGAGCGTATTCTGAACGAGCTCGCCGAAGTGATGCGCGGCCGTACTACTATCTTCATCTCCCACCGGGTCTCGACCGTTCGCCATGCCGACCAGATCGCTGTGCTCGTCAACGGCACCATCGCCGAACAAGGCACGCATGAAGAACTGGTAGCAAAAAACGGCTACTACACTCAGCTCCACGAAAAGCAGATGCTGGAAGAAGAGCTGGCCGTCGTCGGGTAGCGCATTTTTCCTGTTGCTCTATAGAGAATTGGATGAAAAAATCAAGCCCCAAGTACCTTCACAATCACCCGCTTCTTCCGCTGACCGTCGAACTCCGCATAGAAAACCCGCTGCCATCTTCCTAGATCGAGCCTTCCTTTAGTGACCGGCAACGTCGTCTCATGGTGCAGCAGTAACGATTTCAAATGTGCATCGGCATTATCTTCCCCCGTCTGATGATGCCGATATTCCGGCCGCGCCGGAGCCAGCTTTTCCAGCCACTTGCCGATGTCTTCGATCAGGCCCTCTTCCAGGTCGTTGACATAAATCGCTGCAGTAATGTGCATTGGAGAAACGAAGCACAGCCCATCCTGCACGCCGCTGCGCCGCACAATCGCCTCTACTTCCGGCGTAATGTGGACGATCTCGCGCCGCTGTTCCGTATTCATTTCCAGATATTCCGTATGTACCTTCATGCGACATAGGATACGTACAGCACCGCACGCGTTGGCAGCACGATGAAAAACACCGTCGGAAACAATCCAGCTGATCAACTGAGAGCGATGTACGCCTCCTTGCGCGCCGCATACGGCGCCCGCCAATGGTGGCCCGCCGACTCGCCGTTTGAAGTGATCCTCGGCGCCTATCTCACCCAGGCCACTGCGTGGCGCAACGTCGAGCAATCGATCGCCAATCTGCGTGCCGCTGGAATTTTGAACGTTGAGGGCATTCGTAATATCTCCGAAGAAGCACTGCAAGAAATCGTCCGGCCTTCGGGATTTATTTTGCGCAAAGCTGCGTCCATCAAAACTTTCGTGCAATTTCTGGATCAGCACTACGGCGGCTCATTAGAAACCTTGGCCCTTCAACCGGTAGAAATTCTTCGGCCTCAACTCCTCGCACTGCCTGGAGTAGGACCGGAAACTGCCGATGCCATTCTGCTTTATGCCCTGGAAAAACCCGTCTTCGTCGTCGATGAATATTTTCGCCGAGTGGCCACCCGCCACGAACTTGTTACGCAGAACGCGCGCTATACCGAACTGCAAAAACTTGGCGATCGGGCCGTTGCCAGTGCATCTGAAAAAGAAACCGCACGCCATGCCAACGAGCTTCACGCGCTGATCGTGGAAGTAGGCAAGCAGCATTGCGGGACTGCCCCGCGCTGCGAAGGCTGTCCGCTGGCGCCATTTCTTCCCTCCGCAAACACCTCACGCGAACCCGATCTATGATTTGAGCAGCCATGCCACACACCTTCTATGTAGCTACCAGCAATCCCGGCAAACTCCGCGACTTTGCAGCCGCGGCAGAATCCTCGATCGACACGGAGCTCGCTTCGCTGCCCGGCATGGACAGAATTTCCCCGCCGCCGGAAGACGGATCCACGTTTGAAGAAAACGCGCGCGCCAAAGCCATCGCCTATAGCCAATATGCGCCCGGCGATATTGTGATCGCCGACGACTCCGGACTTGAAGTCGACGCGCTGCACGGCGCGCCCGGTGTGCGCTCGGCGCGCTACGCAGCGGATACCGGGTTTGGGCGATCCGAACTTTCTTCGGATATGCGCAACAATCTGTGTCTGATGGAAAATTTGCGAGATGTTCCTGAAGGCCAACGCGCCGCCCGCTATCGCTGCGTTCTGGCGGCGGCCAGAGATGGCGAGTGCATCGCTATCGGGGAGGGTACAGTGGATGGAACGATCCTCGATTCCCCGCGTGGCGACGGAGGCTTCGGCTACGATCCGCTGTTCTATCTGGCGGAGCTGGAGCGAACGATGGCAGAAATCGATCTCGAACAGAAATTGAAACTGAGCCACCGCGGAATAGCACTACGGGCGCTGCTGCAGAGACTTCTCCAGCTTTAATCGGTTGACGTGGGGTCGACCTTCAGCATGGAACCCGTGCTCCACTCCGTAACCGGTAAAATGGTCTCTTTCGGGTCTTCGCGTTTTTTCCAGCTGGCCCGCAAATAGTCGCGGTTCATGGTGGCGATCACTTCCAGTGGAATTTCCTTCGGGCATACGCCGGTGCATTCGCCGATGCTGGTGCAGTTGCCGAAATTTTCCGCATTCATCTGCGCCACCATGTGCAGAGCGCGATGATCGCGCTCCGGCTTTCCCTGCGGCAAAATGCTGAGGTGCGCGATCTTCGCGCCGGTGAACAGAGCCGCGGACGCATTTGGGCAGGCGGCCACGCAGGCTCCGCAGCCGATGCATGCAGCCGCGTCCATCGCCTGATCCGCAATCGCCTTGCCCACCAGAATCGCATTGCCGTCCGGAGCCTGTCCGGTGGAAACGGAAATATAGCCGCCCGATTCAATAATGCGATCGAGCGATCGGCGATCGACGACTAGATCTTTGATGGGAGAAAACGCAGCCGCACGCCACGGTTCGAGGATCAATTCCTGGCCGTCTTTGAAATGCCGCATGGTCAGCTGGCAAACCGTCGTCGCGCGTTCGGGTCCATGCGCGACTCCGTTGATCATGAAGCCGCAGGAACCGCAGATTCCTTCGCGGCAATCGTGCTCGAATGCGACAGGCTCTTCGCCGCGCTCCTGCAACGTCTCGTTCAGCACGTCGAGACATTCGAGAATCGACATTTCGGGGTCGACATTGTTCATTGCGTAGGGGACGAACGCGCCCTTGTCCTTGCCGGTCTTCTGCCGCCAGATTTTCAGTGTGAGTTTCATACCTTGTAGCTCCTCTGGCGCATTATTTGTAACTTCTCTGGCTGGGATGAACGTAGTGGAATTCCAGCGGCTCCTTGGTCAGCTGCGGCGGATTGCCGGGGCCGGTGTAGCCCCAGGCGGCGACGTAGGAATACTGCTCATCATCCCGCTGCGCCTCGCCTTCCGCCGTCTGGTATTCCTCGCGAAAATGTCCGCCGCAGGACTCGTTCCTCTCGCGCGCATCGATGCACATCAACTCGGCGAGCTCAAAGAAGTCCGCTACGCGGCCCGCTTTTTCGAGGCTCTGATTCAGATCGTCGCCGCTGCCGGGCACCGTGACGTTGCGCCAGAATTCCTCCCGCAGCGCGCGAATTTTTTCGATGGCTGTTTCGAGTCCCTCGGCCGTGCGCGCCATACCGCAGTAGTCCCACACAATCTTTCCCAACTCGCGATGAAAGGAGTCGACGGTGCGCGATCCCTTGATTGAAAGCAGCTTGTCGATGGTCTGCCGCACGCTGGCGACAACGCTCTGCACGTCGGCATGCGACTCATCCACTTTGGGAAATTTATGCGTCGCCAGGTAATTGCCCAGCGTGTACGGAATTACAAAATATCCGTCGGAAAGCCCCTGCATCAGCGCGCTCGCACCCAAGCGGTTCGCGCCGTGATCGGAAAAATTCGCCTCGCCCAACACAAACATGCCGGGGATTGTGCTCTGCAGCTGATAGTCGACCCATAGGCCGCCCATGGTGTAGTGGATCGCGGGATAAATCCGCATGGGCACGCGATATGGATCTTCATCCGTAATGCGCTGATACATCTCGAACAAATTTCCGTAGCGCTCGCGGATCGTCTGCTCGCCCATGCGCGCGATGGCATGGGAAAAATCGAGATACACGCCGAGGCCGCCCGGGCCAACGCCGCGGCCTTCGTCGCACACCGCCTTGGCATTGCGCGAAGCAACATCGCGCGGCACAAGATTGCCGAAGCTGGGATAGCGGCGCTCCAGATAATAGTCGCGCTCCTCTTCCGGAATTTCATTCGGCGGTCGCTTGTCGCCCTTTTTCTTCGGCACCCAGATGCGTCCATCGTTGCGCAGCGACTCGCTCATCAATGTCAGCTTCGATTGATAGTCGCCGGAAACCGGAATGCACGTGGGATGAATCTGCGTGAAGCAGGGATTGGCAAACAGCGCGCCGCGCTTGTGCGCGCGCCAGCTCGCGGTTACATTCGAGCCCTTGGCGTTGGTCGACAAATAATAGACATTCCCATAGCCGCCGCTGGCGAGGACGACCGCATCGGCAATGTGCACGCTTAGCTTGCCGGTGACCAGGTTGCGCGCAACGATGCCTCGCGCTTGCCCGTCGATCACGATCAAATCCAGCATCTCGGTGCGCGGAATCATCGTGACCGAGTGCGCATGCACCTGCCGCTCCAGCGCCTGATATGCGCCCAGCAACAATTGCTGCCCCGTCTGTCCGCGCGCATAGAACGTGCGTGAAACCTGGGCTCCGCCGAAGGAACGGTTGTCGAGCGTTCCACCATACTCGCGCGCAAACGGAACTCCCTGGGCGACACACTGGTCGATGATGTCCACGCTGACCTGCGCCAGCCGATAGACATTCGCTTCGCGCGCGCGAAAATCTCCGCCCTTCACCGTGTCGTAAAACAGCCGGAAGACGCTGTCGCCGTCGTTGGGATAATTCTTGGCCGCGTTGATGCCGCCCTGCGCTGCAATCGAGTGCGCGCGGCGCGGCGAATCCTGAAAGCAGAAGCACTTCACCCGGTATCCCAGCTCGCCCAGCGAAGCCGCGGCCGATGCACCGGCCAATCCCGAGCCAATCACGATCACCGAATGCTTGCGCTTGTTCGCCGGATTCACCAGCTTCATGTCGAAGCGGGCCTTGTCCCACGCCTGCTCGATCGGTCCCTGCGGAATTTTCGCGTCCAGTGTCATTTATTTTATGAACCCCGCCAGAATGCTGATCGGAATGGAAATGTATCCGAGAATAATGATCGTCGCCACCACCAGAGCCGCCCGTTTCATTGTTTGTGTGTGCTCCGGATGCGCCAGGCCGACGGACTGAAACATGCTCCACAGCCCATGCCGCAGATGCAGCCCCAGCAGGATCAGCGCGAATATGTACCACGCTGAAACCCACCAGACCTGAAATCCCGCGACGAGATTGTGATAGACATCGCCGGGAATAAACGCCGCTTCCGGATGAATATATCCAGCGGTAAATTGCAGCAGATGGAAAATGATAAAGGCCAGCACAATCGGCCCGCTCCAGTACATCGTCCGGGAAGCGTAGGAGGAATTGATCGCCTCCTTGCGCGAATATCCAATCGGCCGCGCGCGCTTATTTCTCAGCGCCAGCTGCACCGTCGCCGTGATATGCAGCACCACTGCGACGATCAGAATCGAGCGCACAATCCACAACAGGCTTTCATCGAAACGCAGGAAACGCGAATACGCATTGATCGCGTCCGGCCCTTCAAACACCAGCAGATTTCCCAGCAGATGGCCAATAATAAAGAGGAACATGATGGCGCCTGTGACCGCCATCACCACCTTTTTGCCGTTGGTGGACTGCCAGAAACTTACTGCCCGCTTCTTCCTGGGGCGAACCACGGTTGCGTTCATTTGTTTTTCCCAGCGTTATCGAGATGGACCATCGGCATCCTCAAATCTTTCGCACCTGTCGCATCGGAATCGTGAGCGAATGGCTCGTGCAGAATTGCGCGTGGCCGCTGAAAGGCAGACTGCGCACACGGCGATTCCGTGGTTGAATCTGTGGAAGAGTCAACATTCATTATTGGTTCGTGTATAGGGGTGCGTCAAGGAACGAAAGAAACAGGCGCTTGCGGAATGGGATTGGCGGCAATAAGCGTACGCAAGCGATGGTGGGTGGGAAGTAGCGGCGATGGAAAGAATCGTCGTCATCCTGACCCTGGTTGGCTGAAGGATCAGGATGACGCTGGATTCAGTTAAACCGATCCGATGTTGCTGAACTCATCGTTTCCGGCTTCATCCTTTTTCATCCGTTCATTCGCCCGGTTCGCCGCTTTATTTGCGTTGTGCTCCATGCGGCGATGCGCCTCTTCGGCCTCAGTTCCGCCGACACTGGTTTCGTTCTTATCCAGCCGATTTTCCGGTGTATTGCTGGTCTGATCCGGTACTCCTGCCATGTGGTTCACCTCTCCCGGTAAGAGATGGCAGCCTCCTGGGCGCGGTTGTCCGTTCCCAAAAAAGAAAGCCCGGCTGGAGGGACCGGGCCTTCCTTGCGCAAACACCCGCAAGCTTCATTCACATTGCGTAAAGGCAAGCGTGGACGCGGTCGTATTCTGATCGGAATTCAATACAATCGACCCTCCCTGCGGCGTCGACGTCACGTTCATGCTGCTCAACCGGCAATCCGCTATCGCACCCGAGCCGGGAATGTCAGCAAACGACTCCGCCATATAGTCCGGCGTCGCGCCTTCCTGCTGGATAAACTGGGCCGTGTCGTCCGAACACGCGACCACGTTTGGTTCCACGGTTGGCAACTGCATGGAGAAGGCCGCACAATCGACACCCGCGGGACAACTTCCGCCGGCAGACGTAAGCGCAGCTGCGTTGTAAGGATTGAGAGCGGGCAGCAGCGGCACCGTAACCGTCAGGCCAGTATTCGGCAGCTGCTGCAACGCCGCCGTTTGCACCGCAACGGGAACGCCCGTGGTGGGCTGGCCGCCATTCTGCGTCGTCACCAGGCTCAGCAGCGTTCCTTCGCCAGAACCTGGCACCAGCGGAATTTGCCCCGCAAGCTGTCCGGACTGGATTCCGATCTCTACGCCCGCCGAGTAAGAAACGTTGGCGCCATCCACGCCCACCGCGACCAAGTCATAGGTTCCCTGGGGCACCGGACATAACGTAAAAGTACCGTTACTGCCGGCTGCGGTCCGCATCAGGATGCGATCGACGCCGGTTGTCGGATCCTTTTGTTCCAGGGCCACCACCACATTCCCGCCGGGCAGCGCCTGCCCAGTCGTCGAGCTGACCACGGTTCCGCTGATTGATCCGCCGGTCGACGGGATCAGGCCGGTGTGGACGATGGGGTTGAATTCATATCCACCGTTCGCAGTCTGCAAAATCGACGAACACGTGTCGAAGTCAACATCCATCGAAAGCTGGTCGCCGGTATTCATCGCCATGCCCGCATTGGAAATTTCCGCTGCGGGAACTTCGATTCCATTGGCCGCCGCCGAGGTCAGCTGCAGATCGTGCAGGCTGTTGTCGGTCTTCACCACGCAATTGGAATAGGAAGCGCCACAGGCATTGTTGTGCACCGTGGAGGCGGCGGAGTCCGGCGCCAGAAAAATCCGGATCTGCTGATAGTTTCCCGCTGCAACCTGCTGGCCGACACTCAACGTAGCCAGAAAGCATTTGGCGTTTGCCTGGCCCAGCAAATCCACCTGCTGCGGCGCGGCGGAAAGTCCCGGCGTCAGATCGACAAAACTTGCATCGCCTGCGGCGGCATCGGGATTCGTGCTGGCCTTGACGTCCGTAATGGTGACGTAGACATGGCTCAACGGCCCAGTGGGCGCTTTGCAGGCTGCAGGATCGCTGATCATCACCGAAAGCGATGCATCACCGGACACGGTAGTGGTAGTAACCGGCGTGGTTACTGGAGTGGTTACCGGAGGTGCACTCGCGGTCGAGCCCGGGCCTGCGGCGAAAGGCGAGCCTCCACCGCAACCAAACGTAAAAAGACACAGCAGAAAACAAAGCAGCAAAACCGCGCATGCGGGGGAAGGCAGCGAGGGGCGCATTCTATCTCCAATTGTAGGTAAAACTTACAGGCAAAACTGGAATGTGCCAGTTTAAGTGCAAGCATGATGCCAATTTTGCCCGGTTGGTTGCCGGTTAACTAAAAAACAAACTGGATGTGCTCGTAAACTACTCTGATTGCTTTATGGGAAGGAAAGGGCGAAGTTACCTTCCGGTTACCAAATAGCAAAATAGTTCCATTTTGGGAATTACTGAGGGCCCAATTCCAAGGCCAAACCGGTAGTTTTTACACGGTGGAACCCGTCTCTTGTCGGAGGAAATGAAGGTCCTGCGGCCTGTACATGCAAAGAAGCCTGCTGAGTGGAGCAGTTTGCGGCCACAAAATACGGGGCGCTCCAACCTTCGCATGTTTTGCGCAGATCGAGATCGGGATCGCTCCAGCGAAAAAAACATACCCGTTACAATATGTAGGTATGTTTCGCGCGATTTTTCTCCCCGCCCTTATTTTTCCAATGCTCCTGTTCGGCATGACGGCAACTGCACAGCAGAGTGCAGGCGGCCAGACCGATGCCGCACCTGCAGCAACGACCAACCAAAGCACGCAGCCATCAAGCCCGGCCGCGACGCTGCCCGACGACCCCGGAACGACCGCCCATGTCGAAGCGCCTCTTCAGCCCACCGGCCCCACGGCCGTCATCGACACATCGATGGGCAGGATGACCTGTGTGCTTTATTCGGAACAAGCGCCGCTGACGGTGGCGAACTTTATGGGCCTTGCGACCGGCGGCAAAGACTGGACGAACCCGGCCACGCACCAGAAAATGCACCGCAAGCCGCTTTATAACGGAACCACATTTCACCGCGTCATTCCCGGCTTTATGATCCAGGGCGGCGATCCGGTCGGCAACGGGACAGGCGATCCCGGCTATTACATCAATGACGAGTTTTCTCCGCAGTTGAATTTCGATGTATCGGGAAGGCTGGCGATGGCCAACTCCGGGCCCAATACCGATGGCTCGCAGTTCTTTATCACCGTTGCTCCGCAGCCTTCGCTTGACCAGCATTATTCGATCTTCGGCCAGTGCGACCCGGCCAGCGTTCTCGTCGCCGAATCGATTACGGAAGTCCAGCGCGACGGCCAGGACAAACCGATCGATCCGGTCACGATCGGTAAAATCACGATTGTGCCGCAGGGTCAGCCCTTGCCTGCGCCGCCAGTCAGTGCGCCCACGGTTGGCGCTCCGGCGCCGACACAGCCATAGAGCAATCACCGTTCTTATTTTTAAATTGAAGGAGCCCGAATCTTATGAGTCATGTACCTGGTAGCTACGCAGTTTTCCATACGTCGGAAGGCAAGATTGTCTGTCGTCTGTTTGAAAAAGAGGCGCCAAAAACGGTCGCCAATTTTATCGAGCTGGCCGAAGGCAAACGCGAGTGGACGCACCCGATGAACAACAAGAAATCGAAGGACAGGCTCTACGACGGCACAGTTTTTCACCGCGTGATTCCCAAATTCATGATCCAGGGCGGCGACCCTGCAGGCACAGGGTTTGGCGGGCCCGGCTACAAGTTTGAGGATGAGACCAAGGCCTCGCCGCATGGCTTCGACAAGGCGGGGAAACTGGCCATGGCCAACTCCGGCCCCAACACCAACGGCTCGCAGTTTTTTATTTCCGTCGCGCCGACTCCCTGGCTGACCGGCAATCACACCATTTTTGGCGAAGTGATCGAAGGCCAGAACATCGTCGACAAAATCTCTGAAGTGGAACGCGATCGCACGGACAAACCGCGCAAGCCGGTTGTTCTCGAGAAAGTCGAAATCGAACAGATCGCATAATTGCCGTCGAGCTGACAGGATGTTGTCCACCGCAACGTCCTGTCAGCTCGGCACAGTGCTGCCATCGATTCCCTTCCCTCCGTATCCCCCTTTGCTATCGCGCATTTTTCATCATCGATTCCGGATAAGCGCTGCATCTTTTTTCCACTCCTCGAATCCTATGGAATGAGATTTTTCAGGAGGATTCAATGGCACAAGAGATAAAAGTTGCGCTGATTACCGGCGCGAACAAGGGAATCGGTCTCGAAACCGCACGGCAGCTGGGACAGCAAAAGATTGTCGTGGTGGTTGCTGCCCGCGATCAGGCCAAGGCGGACCGGACAGCGAAAACATTAGAGGCCGAGGGAATCGATGCCCGCCCGTTGAAATTGGATGTGACGAACGCGGGCGACCGTCAGGCGGCAGTGAAATTTCTTGAAGACAACTTCGGCAAGCTGGATATCCTGATCAACAATGCCGGAATCATGGTCGGAGGCAGCTGGGGCGAAAACAGCAGCACGACGGTGACCGGCGACAATTTGCGGCAGACGTTCGAGACCAATCTGTTCGCACCTGTCTTGTTGACGCAGGCTTTGCTGCCTCTGCTCAAAAAAGCGCCGGCGGCAAGGATTGTGAATCTGTCCAGCATTCTAGGTTCGCTGGCGCTGCATAGCGATCCAAAATCGCCGATCTACAACTCGAAAGAGTTTGCCTATGACGCTTCCAAAACCGCGCTGAACGCCTTTACCGTCCACCTGGCGCACGCGTTGCGCGATACGAAGATTAAAGTAAACTCCGCCCACCCTGGCTGGGTGAAGACGGACATGGGCACCGACGCCGCGCCCATGGAAATAACCGATGGCGCAAAAACTTCCGTGGCCTTGGCAACTTTGCCGGATGATGGGCCGACGGGCGCGTATATCCATCTGGGCAAGCCGCTTCCCTGGTAATTAAAAAAAGCCCGCTCGAAGGAGCGGGCTTTTTTCATTGGTTCGAGCTGCGCTTATACGCCGATTACGCCACAGAGTTCCTTCACGGAATCCGCGCTCTTTTGCAAACCGGCCTGCTCCTCGGGCGTCAGTTTGATCTGGATGATTTCTTCCAGTCCCCGTGCGCCCAGCTTGCATGGCACGCCGACGAAGAGACCGTTGATGCCGTACTCACCTTGTAGATACGCGGCACAGGGAAGAATTTTTTTCTTGTCCTTCAGAATCGCCTCCACCATTTCGACCGCGGCAGACGAAGGCGCGTAATAGGCGCTGCCGGTCTTCAGGTGCTTCACGATTTCCGCGCCGCCGTCGCGGGTGCGCTGCACCAGCCGCTCGATCGTGGCGCTATCCATCAGCTCCGTGATCGGGATGCCGGCAACGGTGGAATACCGGGGCAGCGGCACCATCGTATCGCCATGTCCGCCGAGTACGAAGGCTGTGACATTTTCGACGCTGACTTTCAGCTCGTCCGCGATGAAGGTGCGGAAGCGCGCGGAATCGAGCACGCCGGCCATCCCAATGACCCGCTCGCGATTGAACTTCGAGAGTTTGAATGCGGCCTGCGCCATCGCGTCCAGCGGATTCGAAACGATGATCAGGATAGAATCCGGCGAGGCGGCGACCACCTTGCCGACCACGTCCGACATGATCTTGTAATTCGTATGCAGCAGGTCATCGCGGCTCATACCGGGCTTGCGCGGCAGGCCGGCGGTGATGACGACGATATCCGAATTCGCCGTGGCGGCGTAGTCGTTCGAGCCCAAGGCATGGACGTCGCGTCCCTCGATCGGCATCGCCGACATCAGATCGAGTGCCTTGCCCTGCGGCACGCCTTCAACAACGTCGACCAGGACGATATCTGCTAATTCTTTCGACGCGATCCAGTGCGCGGTCGTCGCCCCGACATTCCCTGCGCCAACAATCGAAACTTTCTTTCGCATACTTCTCCTCTACAAAATAAAAAATTATTTCCCCATGTTTTCGATCATGCGGGTGGCGAATTCGCTGGTGCCGACCTTGGTCGCGCCCTGCATCTGCCGCTCGAAGTCGTAGGTGACAAATTTTTGCTGAATCGTGCGTGCCATGGAGGTTTCAATCAGCCGCGCCGCCTCGCTCCAGCCGATGAAGTCAAACAGCATGACGCCGGAGAGCATGACCGAACCTGGATTGATAACGTCCTTGTCCGCGTATTTTGGAGCGGTGCCGTGGGTGGCTTCGAACACGGCGTAGCCGTCGCCTACGTTTGCCCCCGGCGCAATTCCCAGTCCACCCACCTGCGCGGCGCAGGCATCGGAGATGTAGTCGCCGTTCAGGTTCGAGGTGGCAAGCACGCTGTATTCATCGGGGCGCACGATCACCTGTTGAAAGATGGAGTCGGCGATGCGGTCGTTGATCAGCAGCTTCTGCTTCCACTTGCCGTTGCCATGGCTGGCGCCGATGGAGTCGAGGACCTGCTTTACTTCCGCATAGATTTCATCGCGAAATTTCTGTGGCGCATGCTCGAGGCCAGGCTCGATCAACGCGGCGTTCTGCTCGACAGTCAGGCCGGGCTTCGCCTCCACGTTACCGAGAATCCAGCTTTCACGCTCGGTGACAACGGCATCGCGGAATTCATCGACGGCCACTTCATAGCCCCACTCGCGAAACGCGCCTTCGGTGAACTTCTGGATATTTCCCTTGTGCATCAGGGTGACCGACTTGCGGTTGTTCTTCAGCGCGAACTGGATCGCAACCCGCACCAAGCGCTTGGTTCCAGTGATGGAGATGGGCTTGATGCCGATGCCGGAATCCTGGCGAATCTTTTTCTTCGTGCCGGCGAGCATGTCGTCGTTCAGGAAGTCGAGAACTTTTTTCGCTTCCGTCGAACCTTCTTTGAACTCGATGCCGGCGTACACGTCTTCCGTATTCTCGCGGAAGATGACGATGTCGAGCTTTTCCGGATGCTTTACCGGGCTGGGAACGCCGTGGTAGTAGCGCACCGGGCGAATGCAGGAATAGAGATCGAGCGTCTGCCGCAGCGTGACATTCAGCGAGCGGATGCCGCCGCCAACCGGTGTGGTGAGCGGTCCCTTGATGGAGACGCGCAGATCGCGCGCAGCCTGCACGGTATCGTCCGGCAGCCAGTTCTGGAAACGCGCGTAAGCTTTTTCTCCGGCGAAAATTTCAAACCATTTCACGGCACGCTTGCCGCCGTACGCCTTTTCGACCGCTGCGTCAAAAACGCGTTGGGAGGCGCGCCAGATATCGCGGCCCGTGCCGTCGCCTTCAATGTAGGGGATGATTGGGTTGTCGGGGACCTGATAGGTTCCGTTTGCATATTGAATCGGCTGGCCGTCTTTCGGAAGCGCAACACCGCTGTAGCTTGCCTGCATCGAACTCTTGTTCTCCAATGCGAATAGATTGATCTTTAACAGGCTACCATTCCGTTTCGAGCAGCGGCAAAACCGACTTCCGCAGCCGGATGCGAATCGTGATAGTCCATATTTTTGATGAAGATGTTAAATTCGATTGGGTTCAGCGTAGCTATCGGGTGATGAGCATTCGCGATTTTCTTCTTAAATACCGATCCGAGCTGCTGATGTGGTTGTTCGTCGTGCTTCTGGCGGCATCGCCGCTGGCCGACGTACATCCGCGCACCGGCTTTGCGATGTCCTTGGTGCTGTATGTGGCGCTGCTTGCCGGAACGACTTTCATGGCGCAGAAGCGGATTGTCCAGCTCCTCATTTTTCCTTTAGCAGGATTGTGGATGCTTGCACACATCGCCCAGATTTTTTGGGGAGAGAAATACCATCTGTCGCCATACATTGGACTAGCGCTATCGTGCGCGATCGTCTGGGGAATTCTTTCCCGATTCACGGGAGCGACCAAAGTTTCAAGCAGCGCAATTGCAGAGGCGGTGATCAGCTACATGGTAATCGCTGTCGCATTTTCTCAACTTTATTGGATTTTGAATCATCTCTTTGCCGACTGCTTCAACACCCCCATTCCTGCGAAGCAGCAAAGCGCTTTCCTATATTTCAGCCTGACCACGCTGACGACGGTTGGATACGGCGACATACAGCCGGTAAATCACTACGTTCGCTTTATCGCGGCCTTTGAGGCTGTTGTTGGAGTGTTTTACATAGCGATCGTGATCGCGCGTCTGGTAGCTGGCTACCGGTTGGAAGCAGCCGATGGGGAATGACCGGCTTTTGCGATATCCGTTTGCCCCCGCATTTCCAATAATGAACTGCGAAGGTTCTTACCGCCAGCCTTCAAAGCACATGCAGCCGGCGTTTGAGGTTTCAAGTTGGAGAGTCTAGCATTTGAGAATGCATATCCGCTGTAGATTTTTCCAGCGCGCCGGATATTTCCTCATCCGGCATGCTCTGCCGATCGCACTGTTGGCAACCGTCTGCATACCGCCATGCCAGGCGCAATATGGCGTCGACAGCAATGCATCCATGGGCAACGTGCAGCACGGTTTGCCGGCGTACCTGAAGCAAGCCGGGATTGCACAGAACTTGAATCGCAAGCTGCCGCTGTCGGCGAGATTTGTCGATGCAACCGGCAAGACCGTCTCGCTGGGAGACTATTTCCATACGCGGCCGGTGGTGATGGCCAATGTTTATTTCAGCTGCGGCATGCTTTGTCCGCAGGTGATGCATGGCGCCGCGGATGCGCTCAAACAGACAGGGCTGAAGGCGGGCAAGGATTATGAAGTGGTCATCACCAGCTTCGATCCGCAGGACACGCCGCAACAGGCTGCCGCGGAGAAGCAGCGCTTTCTCGGCTGGCTGGGCGATCCGGCGGCTGCCCCGGGCGTGCATTTTTTAACCGGCGCGCAGCCTTCGATCGACGCGATTACCGATGCCACCGGATTCCACTATGTGCGCGTGCAGGGGCCTGACGGCAAGCTGAATCAGTTCGCACATTCGAGTGTGATCATGGTGGCGACGCCGGATGGACGGATGTCGAAATATTTTTCCGGAATTGAATATGCTCCACGCGATCTTCGACTGGCGGTGGTGGAAGCCTCGAACCACAAGATTGGCACGGCAGCAGATTTATTTCTGCTTTACTGCTGCAGCTACAATCCATCCTCCGGCAGGTATACGGTTTCTATTTTGCGTGTGCTGGGATTTGCCGGAATGGTGACGATTCTGTTCGTGCTGGGCATGCTGTACCTGCTGACGCGAAAACCGAAGGGCCGGAAATTCCCGCCGTCTTCGCCTACCGCGGCATAATTTTATTTCAGCCCGAATTATTTTTCTCCCAGACATTTCTTGCAGAGCAGCGTCGCACCGAGATGCTGCTGGCGACCTTGTTCGTCGACCACCCAGGGCCGCAGCGTCCACGGCGGATTATGACGCACGTGCTGGCTATGGCCGCAGGCGAGATCCGCGACCCAGTCTTCGTTCTCATCCTGATGGAAGCCGATGATGGTTTGCGGTTTGCCGGGCTGCATCCATATATTCTGTCACCTGAGCGAAACCCCTTGTGACCCGATCTACGACTGAAAATTTAGATGTGTTGGTACTGGGCGCCGGCGCAGCCGGTCTGATGTGCGCTCTGGAGGCCGCAAAACGCGGTAGGCGAGTAGCCGTGCTGGATCATGCGGATCGCGTCGGCAAAAAGATTCTGATCTCCGGCGGCGGGCGTTGCAATTTCACCAACATTCATTGCCGCGCGGAAAATTTTCTTTCAGCGAATCCGCATTTCGCCAAATCTGCATTGGCCCGTTACACGCCCGCGGATTTTATTTCTCTGGTTCAAAAGCACAACATTCCTTACCACGAGAAGACGCTGGGGCAGTTGTTCTGCGATGGATCTGCACAACAGATTGTTTCCATGCTGGAGGAAGAATGCCGCGCCGCGGGTGTGCGTATTTTCTTAAATTGCCGCGTGCAGCAAGTGCAGAACAGCATCGACTTTCAGGTGCGGACAGCGGACACACAATTTTCCGCTGCCGCGCTGGTGGTTGCCACGGGTGGACTTTCGATTCCAAAGATGGGCGCGACTGCATTCGGATACGAACTGGCGACGCAGTTTGGCATTGCGGTGCGCGATTGCCGCCCAGGGCTGGTGCCGCTGCTGTTTTCCGGCGAGGACCTGTCGCGCTACGGCGATCTGGCCGGGGTTTCGACCGAGGTAGAAGCTGGATTCGGCACGCAGCGCTTTCGTGAAAAGATGTTGATTACGCATCGCGGGTTGAGCGGACCGGCGATTCTGCAGATTTCCTCCTATTGGAAACCGGGCGAGCCGATCGAGATCGACTTAGCGCCGGGTCAGGAATGGACGGCTGCGCTATGCGATCCGCGTATGGCGCGCACGCTGGCGACTGCGAGAAATCTTTTGCGCGACGTGCTGCCGCAGCGGCTGGCCGATCGCTGGCTGCAATTGCACCCACCGGCAAACTGGACGAATCGCTCAATTGCATTGTGGGAACAGCAATTGCATCGCTGGACGATTGTCCCTGCTGGCACAGAAGGCTATGCCAAGGCCGAAGTGACAGCGGGTGGGGTCGATACCGCGGAACTGTCCGCAAAGACGATGGAGTGCCGCAAAGTGCATGGACTGTTTTTCATCGGCGAGGTGGTCGATGTGACCGGGCAACTCGGAGGATTCAATTTCCAGTGGGCCTGGGCATCGGGATTCTGCGCCGGACACGCTCTGGGCGGCTGATATTTATTTTGGCGATGGCTCAGCCTCGGTTGGCCGTGGAGTGTGAAACAGCTTGTGCGATATATCCGGCCAGAACTCCACGCCCAGTGAACCGAGAGCGCCCTCCGCGGTGACGATGGCTGCTCCTTCAAACGTCAGCCCTACGCCGCGATCCTCGCTGGGATAATAGGCGTTGGAAATTCCACCGGAGATAATGTTGCCGAAAATGTTCGAGTAATTGAAACCCCACGTAGCGTTGTCGTTCTTCGTCCAGAACACGGTCGAAATGGAATACTTGAAACGGCTCCAGAACGGCCCATGTCCGCGACGAAAATAACGGGGGTCCTGATGCAGCAGGCTGGGGAGAACGGCGTTGCCCCAGAATGCGCCGTCGGCGCTATCCGCGTAGGAAGCGCCATATCGTTTTGCATATCCCTGCGCGCCCTGGCCGTAGCCGGCGTGGTTGTCGGTCGCCTGCCCATACCCGGCCAGCGCACCGGCCGCGACAAACTCAAACGGATTCACCACGCTATGGCCCATCAATTCAAACTTTTGTTTTACAGAGAGCGGGGCGGCATCCTGAATATCGGTGGTGTTGAAGTTTGGAATCACGCCCAGAATATGCTGATGCTCCTCCTGCCGTAGTTGCTGCTCTGCCTTGTCGTGTTGCGACTGCGCGGGTGCTGTCTGCGTTTCGGTGGCGCTGGCTTGAGGCTGCGGCGCGGAAGGCAGAGGCGCGTAGGCGATATTCGAGGAGGAAAACGAACTGGAGGCGTCCTGCGCCACAAGTTCACCGCCCAGGCAAAATGCCACGAGAGCGATCAGGCAAACACTGGAGCGTCGAAAACTGGATCGAGTCAAAAAAATTCCTTCACGAGCTGGAGTGGGAACATCGGTTGCGAAGAGGGCCCTGCGACAATATGCCGCGTGATAACCAGTCTAGCTAATGACGCGAAAATTCCCCAAAAGTTGCAGAAATGTTCCATCACCAGCTTACAGAAAAAGAGGCATGGCCGAAGCCACGCCTCTTTCGATTTACGAAGCAATAAACGTTAGAACTTGTTCCAGAGGAACTGGTTGTACACGTCGTGGTGGTACTGCACCTCGGGTGTTTTTACGAACGTACCCAGAAGCCTTGCGCAACGATCCGCGGAGCCCTGCTTCAGGTCTGCATAACGGGCCTTCACATCTTCGCCCAGCAGCGTGGACGTCCATTCCGCAGCGCGGAAATTTTCAATCGCGGTATAGACATTGTCCGGAAGATACCGCTCTGCCTGACGCAGATTTTTGATCTTCGCAGTCGAGCCATGCAGGCCGGACTTGAAGATCGAATAGAGAACCAGGTAAGGATTCGCGTCCGGACTGACGGAGCGAACTTCGACGCGGGAACTCTTTTCATTCCCGATCGGCACACGCACCATCGAACCGCGATCGGTGGCCGAGGTCTTGATTTGGTTCGGCGCCTCAAAGTGCGGGTCGAGACGGCGATAGGCGTTGACGCTGGCGTTCAGCAGCAGGCAGATGTCGTTGCCGTGGGTCAGAATACGGTCGCTGAAGGACCAGGCGAACTTGCTAAGTTTCTCTTCGCCCTTCGGATCCCAGAAAAGATTCTTCCCTTTTTTGCTGATGGAGATGTTGGTGTGCATTCCGCTGCCATTGACACCAACCACCGGCTTCGGCAGGAAGGAAGCGGTCAGGCCCATGCGCCGGGCGACCTGGCGGCAGATCAATTTATAGAGCTGAATTTGGTCGGCGGCGGCGACGACTTCGCCATAACCATAGTTGATTTCAAACTGCGAGGGCGCTACTTCGGGATGATCCTTCTCATTTTCAAAACCCATGGCGCGCTGGACTTCCGCCGTGGTGTCGATGAAAGTGCGCAGCGGATCGCCTGGCAGGGAATGATAATAGCCACCGGTGTTGACGTACTCGAAACACCCGGTCTCGTGATAGTTCTGTTCGGCGTCCACGCCCTCGAATAGAAAGCCTTCGATCTCATTCGCGGCATTCAGAGTGTAGCCTTCCGTGTCGAACTGATCCTGCGCGAACTGCTTCAGCACGCTGCGAATGTCGGCGGAATACAACGCGCCGTTCTTGTCGATGACCTCTCCGAAGACCAGGACCTTGCCGGCGCCGAACATATCCGCAGGAGCCCAGTAGAACGCACTCCAGTCGATCCCCAGCCGCAAATCGCTCTCCCGCTGCGCGGTAAATCCGCGGATCGACGAGCCGTCGAAGGTGAGATTGTCCCAGCTTTTGATGAGGAATTTCTTGTCGTAATCGAGCATGTGCAGACGGCCTTCCAGATCGCTGAACAGCACCGTCACTGCCTTGATGCGTTTTTCGTCCGTCAGATACTTGAGACGTTCTTCCTGGATGGTGTGCGGGGCAACCCGGTTCTTGCGCTGCTCTTTGGCCTGCAGGTTCAACTGCTCCAGCTCCTCGTATGGGAGCGACAGGAAATCGCGAAGTTCGGTAGACATGAATCTCCTTCAGAATTCGATGAACCGCTCCGTCCAGGTTCTTGTTTGCCAGTCGATTGTTCGGAGACAGGTTGTGCGAGTAGAGAATGAAGTACTTGTTCAAACCTTACGTGAAGTGGCTTTCCGCGTAAACCGGAATAGATTTCCTTTATTTTGTCTATAGTATTTTCTTATAACGCTCCGGCGATTTTCTCCTGCTTCCGTTTCCTGCGCTGTTTGCATCCAAATACAGTTTCCCTCCATGCCAAATTTTTCCGCTGTTCACGCCATGCTGTTGACGGTTGCAGCCTTCTTTGCGGGCAGCATGAACGCAGTTGCAGGCGGCGGCTCCTTGCTGTCCTTCCCTGCGCTGCTGCAGATGGGTGTGCTTCCGGTACAGGCCAACGCGACGAATACGGTCGCGCTGCTGCCGGGTCAGTTCACGTCCGCGGCTGCCTATCGGCGGGAACTGCGGGCCTATCGTTCCCTGCTTCTGCCGCTGCTGATCGCTGCATTCACCGGTGGTTTGCTGGGAGCACGGCTGCTGCTGGCCACGCGGCAGCAGGTTTTTCTGCGCATGGTGCCCTGGCTACTGCTTACGGCAACGCTTCTGTTCGCTATGGGAGCGCCTTTACAGCGTCGCATCTTTCGCGACAAACGCGACGTTAGCGCAACTGGACTGCGTCCGGCTGCGCGCATCCTGCTGCCGGCCGGCGTTTTTGTGGTTTGCCTTTACGTGGGATTTTTCGGCGCGGGCTCGGGGCTGATGATTATGGGCGTCCTGAGTTTCGCGGGCATCGACAGCGTGCATGAAATCAATGCATTGAAAACGGTCATCACCAGCACATCGAACGGTGTGGCCGCAGTCACCTTCATCCTTTGCGGCGCGGTGTTCTGGCGGTATGGAGCGGTGATGATGATTGCCGCCAGCCTGGGCGGCTATGCCAGCGCGCGGTTTGCCCGCAAACGTCAACCGCGCGGAATTCGCATCCTGGTGATCGTGATCGGCTGCGTGGCGACGGCGTATTTCTTCTGGAAGATCGGCTGATGCAGTTTCGTCGTCTCTAATTTCAGATATTTCCGTCACGTTACAATTCCAATCAATGCTGCCCTTTTCAACTCTTCATGCCGCATGGCTGGCGGTTGCGTCCCTGTTTGCGGGCAGCATCAACGCCGTGGCCGGCGGCGGTTCCCTGCTCTCATTTCCCGCGCTTTTGCAGGTTGGCGCGCGGCCGGTGTATGCCAATGCGACGAATACGGTGGCACTCCTGCCAGCGGAAATTACTTCGGCAACGGCCTATCGGCGGGAACTGCGACGATATCATTCGCTGCTGGTGCCGCTGCTGCTGGCCGCGCTGGCGGGCAGCTTTCTCGGCGCGCGCCTGCTGATGGCGACCGGACAGGAATTGTTCTTCCACATGGTGCCATGGCTGCTGCTGGCGGCGACATTGATCTTTGCCCTCGGGCCGCCGCTGCAACGGAGAATTTCGGAGAGCAGCCATTCGCATCCGAGTGGGGTTGGCCCGGTGGCCCGGCTGCTGCTGCCGGTTGGAATTTTCCTTGTGTGCGTGTATGTCGGCTTTTTTGGCGCAGGCTCCGGCCTGCTGTTGATGGGTGTTTTAAGTATTGCGGGCATTGAAAACGTGCATGAGATCAATGCACTGAAGACAGCGATAATCAGCGTGTCGAGAAGCGTAGCGGCGATTACGTTTGTTATTTACGGCGCGGTCCTGTGGCACTACGGCGTGCTGATGATGATCGCAGCCAGTTCGGGCGGCTACGCGACCGCGCACATTGCCCGCAAACACGCACCGCACGGCATGCGTCCCGTGATCATCGCCATCGGGTTCTTCGTGACAATATATTTCTTCTGGAAGATTCGCTGATGATTTCTCTGGCCCACTCACTGACCGCGTTGGCTGCAGTTCCGCGATGGAATATCTGGCCACGCAGACTGCGCTACGATCCTTCGGGAATCATTGGCACCATTGCGGCGGTGTGTACAACCATCTCGTTGGTGCCGCAGCTGCTGCGGGTGTGGGAGCGGAAATCCGCAAAGGATGTTTCGCTGGGGATGTTTTTACTATTCTCTGCTGGCGTGCTGCTGTGGTTCATTTACGGCGTGATGATTCATTCGCTGCCGGTCGAAGCAGCCAATGGTGTCAGCTTTGTCTTTTCGCTGGCGATCCTGAGTTTGAAGCTTCATTTCGACCGTCGAGAACAGGCCCGCGCCGATGGTGTAGAAAAAGAGTATGAGCCATGAGGGCATTCGTTTCGTGAGCAAGGAAGCTGCCCGCAGGGCTGACGCCGCGCAGCAGCTATCCCACGATGCCATCCAGCCGGAACATATCCGCGTAAATCAGACGGAAGGTACCGGCGTCGAAATCGACTGGAAAGACGGGCATACAAGCCATTGGACCTTCGCCTGGCTGCGCGATGCCTGTCCCTGCGCCACCTGCGTGGAAGAGCGTGAAGCCACAGGCAGAGAGCCCGGAGAACCGAAGCCGCAGCCAAAAACCGCGCTGCCGATGTTCAAAGCGGCAGTGCGCCCGAAAAATGTGCAGCCGGTCGGACGCTATGCCATCAGCTTCGATTGGAACGACGGCCATACCAGCGGAATTTATTCGTGGCACTATCTGCGGTCGATCTGCCAATGCGCGGACTGCGCCCCTAAACCGGTCTCCCTGTAGGAATAGGAAAACCGGTCTAAAGCCGGTGCAGAATTGTAAAAATTTCTTCCACGCACGAGGCACGCAATGCATTCCGGCGATTGTGCGGCTTGAGAAATCCTTCTTCCACGGCACGGTCAAGCATGGCGAATAGCGGCTGCCAGTAATCCTCTGTATCAAGTAGGATCACCGGCTTTGCGTGCAGCCCAAGCTGCGCCCAGCCGAGCATCTCGCACAATTCATCCAGCGTGCCATAGCCGCCGGGCAATGCGATGAAGGCATCGGCGAGTTCCGCCATCATGGTTTTGCGCTGATGCATAGTTTCGACGATCTGTAACCCAGTCAACCCACGATGCGCGACTTCCCGGTCGGCGAGGTGCTGCGGAATAACGCCGATGGCTTCGCCACCCGCAGCAAGAACCGCATCCGCGATCACACCCATTAGCCCGACACTGGCGCCGCCGTAGACGAGACGAAAGCCGGCCTGGGCGAGCGCGCTGCCGAGCTCGCTTGCAACGCTGCGATAGATTTCCCGCGAGCCCTCCGAGGAGCCGCAGTAAACGCAAACTGTTCTGATTTTCGACATTGTCCATACCAGAATATCGTGACGCTGCGCGCGATACACTGGAGAAGACGAGGATCGGCTCTCGCAGAAGAAAGTCATTTTCGACTTCTCGCGCACGTCACAGCGCATCTCTAGTAGCAACCTCCAGGAGTTTTCTTTTTTGTGTCCCGATTGCTTGAAAATATGAACCCGCAGCAACGTGCGGCGATTGAGAATGTGGATGGACCGCTGCTGATTCTGGCCGGCGCGGGCTCGGGAAAAACGCGTGTCATCACGCACCGCATCGCATATCTGATTGAAGAGCGCGGCGTGCCTGCGGACGCAATTCTCGCCGTCACCTTTACTAACAAAGCAGCCGCCGAGATGGCCGAGCGCGTCGAACGACTGCTCGATCGTCGCAGCCTGGCGCGGCCCCTGCTGGCTACGTTTCACTCCTTTTGCGTGCGAATGCTACGTCGCGACATTGAAGCGCTGCGCATCCCGGGACAAGGGGGACAGGGGGGCAAAGGCCGCACGAAAGATTTCGTCATCTACGATGAAACCGAGCAGCAGGCGCTAATCAAGCAGGCGATGCGCCGCATGGGGCTCGACGACAAGCAGTTGACGCCGCGCATGGTGCTGTCGAGAATTTCCTGGGCAAAGAACCACATGCTCGATCCGCAGGAGATTTATCTGCAGTCGCAGGATCCGAAAACCGAACGCGTTGCGCATCTCTATGACATCTACACGAAGGAATTGGAGCGGGCCAATGCGCTCGATTTCGACGATCTGTTGCTCGAAGCGGTGCGCCTGCTGCGGGCTGCTCCGGAGGTCCGCGCGTATTACAACCGGCGCTTCCGCTACATCCTGATCGATGAATACCAGGATACGAACCGGCCGCAGTATGAGCTGATGAAAATGCTGGCCGGCACGGAACAGAACATTTGCGTGGTGGGCGATGAGGACCAGAGCATCTATTCCTGGCGCGGCGCGGATATTAAAAACATTCTTGAATTTGAAAAGGACTTTCCGACGACGAAAATTATTCGCCTGGAGCAGAACTACCGCTCGACGCAGGTGATTCTGGAAGCGGCGGGCGCGGTAGTGGCGAATAATATTCAGCGCAAAGGTAAGACACTTTGGACCTCGCGCGATGGCGGCGGCCAGATTGGATATTACGAAGCGCTCGACGGCGAAGGCGA
Source organism: Acidobacteriaceae bacterium (assembly GCA_965276585.1). Lineage (GTDB taxonomy): Bacteria > Acidobacteriota > Terriglobia > Terriglobales > Acidobacteriaceae > JAKAAZ01. The sequence continues at coordinate 495,873 of CBDIAZ010000003.1, forward strand.
GGCGCTGTTCATCGCCGACTACATCCAGAAATACATGCGACAGACAGGCAATGAACCGGAGCTGCCGCGCATCGCGGTGTTGTACCGCACCAACTCTCAGTCGCGGCTGGTGGAAGAAGCGCTGCGTCGCTATGGCATTCAATACACGATGGTGGGCGGATTTTCCTTTTACGACCGCGCGGAAATCAAGGACATGCTCAGCTACCTGAAATTGGTGGTGAACACGAGCGACTCGATTGCTCTGCAGCGATCGATCAACACGCCGCCGCGCGGAATCGGTAAGACGACGCTTGAAACAATAGAGCGGATAGCGCTCGAAACCGGCGCGAGCATCTGGGACGCAATGCGGGATGTCATCGCGCAGCGGCTGGTTTCCGCACGAGCTGTTGCGGCGCTGGAAGGATTTCGCCGCATGATTGAAGATGCGCGAGCCATGCTGGCTCCCGGATTTGCAGAGAAACTGGAACAGGATATTGCAGCGCCCTCCAGCATTGCGGAAGATGAGTTGAGCGTCGAGACGGATACGAGCTTCGACACCAGCTTTGATTTTGGCGACCCGGATAGGACGGAGGAAAGCGGCAGCAGCGATCTCGCCGCCGCTTTCGATCCTGCGGAATTTTCTCCGTTTGCCATCGAGCGGCCGTCGGCGAAGTTTGTTTCGGCTCGACAGATGCGATCCGGACAAGTCATACCAACAGAAGAAAATGCATTTCGCAGGCCGGGCGATGCAGCCACGCTGCCGGAGCTGCTGAAATTTCTGATCGATCGCAGCGGCACCATTCGCGTCCTGGAGGAAGAAGCGACGCCGGAGTCGCAGTCGCGAATTGAAAATCTGCGCGAGCTGGTAAACGCCGCCCAGGATGCGCATGAACGCGGCGAAACGCTTGCGGAATTCCTTGATCACGCGGCGCTGGTCAGCGACACGGACAAATACGATCCGCAGTCGCGGGTGACATTGATGACGCTGCACGCGGCCAAGGGGCTGGAGTTTCCGCTGGTCTTTCTCGCCGGCATGGAAGAGGGATTGTTTCCGCACTCGCGGACCATCAACGACGGCGAGGGCCTGGAAGAAGAGCGCCGGCTTTGCTACGTGGGGATCACGCGGGCGATGGATGCACTGCTGGTAACGCGCGCTCGCTTCCGACGCCGGTATGGAAACGACTCACCGGAGCATTCCACGCCGTCGCGTTTTCTGGGCGAGATTCCGGGTCATCTGATTCAGGATCTGAGCGCGCCGGTTCCCGCCGAGACGTGGGGCGGATACGCGGCGCAGTCGACGCGCTCGCCCAACCGGCGCACCGGCGGCGGTTCGCATTGGAGCTATGAGGATGAGGACCAGAGCTCCTCGGAGTCGGTGAGGGAACCGGTGAGTGAAGGTACCCGCGCGCAGTCGTCTCGCGTCGCCGGCGCAGGTTCGATCGACAACATCGCGCAGTTTTTCGGTGCGCGCGGACAGAAGTTTCCCCGTCCGAAATTGCCGATTGCGGAGCCGACGGGCGCGACCGGATTTCGCAGCGGGCAGCGGGTGCGGCATCCAAAATATGGCGAGGGCGTCGTCTTCCGGCGTGAAGGAGACGGGGAAGAAGCGAAAATTACGGTACAATTTTCTCGGTTCGGCGTAAAAAAGCTGGTGGAGAAATTTGCGCAGCTGGAGCGGGTATAAGCTTCGCTGGCGCGGAACCGATTCGCTCAGTCAACAATTCAGATCAATTCAGGTTTTTCAAAAAGAGAGAGAGTTTCACGGAAGATGGCAAATACAAAAACGATCACCGACACAACAGAACGGAAAAAGATCAAGCGGACGGCCCGCAAAAAAGCTGCTCCCAAGGCAAAGCGCACCGTTCCACGCGGCTCGAATAAACAAAAGCTGAAGAAGGCAGCCCGCGGAACCGGAAAGCGATAGAAAATTGCAATGCTGAAACGCCGGGCCGCATCCCCGCTGCCCGGCGGCTGCGCCAAACGCAGCCAATGTACTTTCAGGAGCCCGGCCCTGTCGAAACAGATCTTCGCCACAAAATCCATCGACAAGCTGGTCCTCGATTCGGAGAATCCCGAGACACGCCTGAAAAAAACGCTGGGGCCATTGTCGCTGACGGCGCTGGGGATTGGCGCGGTCATCGGCTCGGGTATTTTTACCGTCATCGGCACAGCGATTGCCGGACAGACATCAAGCAATTCCTCTTTCCTGAACACTCCGGTGCTGGATTTTCTGGTGCATCACACTGCGCTTGCCGGTCGACCTGGCGCAGGTCCGGCGCTGGCCATTTCCCTGCTGCTGGTCGCGATTGTGTGCGGATTTACCGGGCTCTGTTATGCGGAAATGGCCTCGATGATTCCCATCGCCGGCAGCGCCTATACCTACACCTACGCCACCATGGGCGAGCTGATAGCGTGGATCATCGGCTGGGATCTGATCCTGGAATACGCCTTCTCCAACATGGCGGTTTCGGTCGGCTTTGCCGCCCACATGGTCGACCTGATGGACTGGGTGGGAATCCATCCCGCGCTGCGCTGGATTTCTCCGGCGTACCTGCCGGGCGGGCTGCAGGACCTTGCCGGCAAAACCCTCTACACACCGGGTTGGCATTTCGGATTTAATTTTCCCGCCTTCATCATCGTGATGCTGTTGACGGTGGTGTTGGTGCGGGGCATCCGCGAGTCCGCGGAGACGAACAACATTATGGTGCTGCTCAAAATCGGCGCAATTCTGGTTTTCGTTGCCGTGGGGTCGCACTTTATCCATACGTCGAACTGGCACCCGTTTGTGCCCAACGGATGGTCGGGCGTGCTGACCGGCGGCTCGATTATTTTCTTTACCTATATCGGGTTCGATTCGGTTTCGACAGCGGCGGAGGAATGCAAAAATCCGCAGCGCGATGTGCCCATCGGCATTATCGCCACGCTGGTCGTGGCCACGATTCTGTATGTTGGCGTGGCCATCGTGCTGACGGGCCTGGTGCCGTGGCACACATTGATGGACGATGCCGCGCCCGAGGTCAACACGCTGCGCATGCTGACGCAGACAACCGGCAGTTCCCTGCTGCACTGGACCCATCTGGTGGTTCTGATCGGTGCGCTGCTGGGCATGATTTCCTCCATCCTCGTTTTTCAGATCGGCCAGGCGCGGGTATGGTTTGCCATGTCCCGCGATGGCCTGCTGCCGACCATGTTCAGCAAGGTCCATCCGCGCTTCCGCACGCCCGCCGTGGCTACGTGGATTGCGGGCATCGTGGTAGCGCTGCCCGCCGGCCTCCTCGACATCGGCACGTTTGCCGACCTGTCGAATATCGGAACACTGTTTGCGTTTGTGCTGGTGGCCATTGGCGTCATCATTCTTCGCTATAAAGATCCGGGCAGGCATCGCGGATTCCGTTGCCCGGGTGGCCCCATCATTCCGGTGCTGAGTGTCGTCTCCTGTGTGCTGCTGATGGCCGGTCTGCCGGTGCTGACGTGGATTCGCTTTTTCGTGTGGCTGGCGATCGGCCTGTTGATCTACTACTTCTACAGCCGCCATCGTAGTGAATTCGCACCTAGGCGGTCCGGTCGAGAATGACCTCCCGGCGACAACCCGATCCATCGCAAAATGCCGTGCGCGAATGGATTCGCGGTCTGCCCAAAGCGGAGCTGCATCTGCACCTGGAGGGAACGATCGCTCCGGAGACGCTGGTGGAGATGAGCCGGCGCAATGACGCCCAGCCGCTCACTCTCGAAGCTGCGCAAGCGCTCTATCAATATAAGGACTTCACCGGGTTCCTGATGGCCTTCAAAACCATCACCGAGCGGCTGCGCACGCCGGAAGATTATGACCTGATCACCTATCGCATGATGAAAGCATTGGCCGCGCAAGGTGTGGTGCATGCCGAAGTGTATGTCTCCGTTGGCGTGGTCTATTACTGGCGCAAGATCGAATTCGAGCCGCTGTTCGCCGGCATGGAGCGGGCGCGGTTGCGCGGCGAGAGGGAGTTCGGCCTGTCCGTTTGCTGGATCTTCGATGCGGTGCGGCATTTCGGCGTGGAGGAAGCTGCGCGCGTTTTCAAGAAAGCCGCGGAGATGAATGCGAGCCATCCTTCCATTGTCGGCATTGGGATTGGCGGCGATGAGCGCCGCACCGGCGCCGAGCCGTTCCGCGAACTGTATGCCGAGGCTCGCAAACATGGACTGCATTTGACGGCGCACGCCGGGGAAACCGTCGGGCCGGAGGGAATCTGGTCGGCGCTGAACATTGGCGCGGAGCGAATCGGCCACGCACTGAGCGCGCAGCACGATCAAGAATTGTTGGAGGTGCTGGCGCAGAAGCAGGTGCCGCTGGAACTCTGCATGACCAGCAACCTGCGCACCGGCTGCTGCGGTCGCCAGCAGGACCACCCGATACGCAGCTATTTCGAAAGTGGCCTGATGGTAACGTTAAATTCCGACGATCCGGCTCTTTTTGGCAGCAATCTGGCCGATGAATACCTTGTCGCGCATGAGCATTTCGGGTTGACGCTGGAACATCTGCGGGAGCTGGCGGGCAATTCGATCGAAGCCAGCTTTCTGGCACCGGGGCGCAAGCTCGAATTGCTGCGACGGGTGGAGCAATATTCCGATCTGATCCAGAGCTGAGACGCAGTTCCGTTCTGGCTGGCATTACCGGGAAATAACGGATTCTTAACCAGATGCAATCCAATTTGCGGTAAGATTCTGGCATGAGAAGTCTGAGCTTACGACTCGTCAGCCGGTTCACTCCGCAACAGAAAGTCGAGTGCGAAGAAGTGAAAAGCGAAAAATCACTGCTAACCAAAGCGCCGTGGGTTCGTATCCTCGGCTGGACGTCGGTGGCAACCGGAGCGCTGACGGTGGGCTATTTTGTAGGACGGAATCTGCGTGCCCGCTACCGCATGAACCGCCGCACGCCCTACGATTTCTATTCCCACGCCGGCGACAACGGCAACGGCATCGAATATGGCGTCGGCATCTAACTAACTCATGGGGATTGCAGCTTCGCCATGCTTCCACGCTAAGACAATTTCAACTTCTTTTCGGTCCACATGCGGATCGTGCGCGTGTGCGCCTCAAACAAATAATAGACAAGGTGCGCATAGAGCCAGGTGCCGCAAAGGATGGCGATGAAGCTCGCAATCTTCCATGCCGTGGGCGCGCGCTGCTGTCCGACCCACACCGCGATAAATACCAGCAGCGGCAGATGCACAACATAAAGCGTGTATGAGGAAGAGGCGAGCCCGTGTGCAAATTTGGCGTACCGGGTGCCCACCGCGGTGGATTGGTTCAACGACCAGTAAAGCAAAAATACAAAGGCCACGGTGAGGATCAAATCCCACACCAAAACGTTCTGGTACTTACGTTGCGATAAAGCCAGAACCACCAGAAACACCGCGACGGAAAGGCCGAGCATTCCTCTTCTCACCAGCAACGAGCGATTCGACCTGGGAAGATAAAACGCGGCGGTTCCGATCACCCAGATCGGAAAATAAAGCAGGATCGGTCCCCGGACAAACCACGCAATCAGAATCCCTACCGAACCGTAAAAGATACGGGTCAGCGTTTTGCTTGTGGAGAAGTACGCCAGCGCGACACACGGAAACAGCAGGTAATACCAGAATTCGTTGGCTAAACTCCAAAGCGAACTGTTGCTGCCAAAGGTGCGGACGAGAAGAGTCTGGAGGAAAGCGGCGTTGCCCAGAAATATCGGCAGCGATATCGATTTAGGGATGAGATAGCTGATTGGATAAATATTGGCATGGTACACACCAACCACGCCGAACAGATGCATGCCCAGCTTGTCCCAGAACAGGCAAAGCAGCAACGCGGGCAGCAACACCACTTCCAGGCGAAGAAACCGGTGAACAAAATATCTGGCCGTCGACCACTTCCGCTTGTGGATCGAGCCAAGCACACCAGGACCAATTAAGAATCCGCTCAGTATAAAAAATATGATCACCGCCTGGTGGCCAAACCGCGTGACGGCGTAAACCAACGCCAGCGGCCCCGTCTTATGCTGGACGTCTACCCAATTCTGCAGCAGTAGATAGCGTGCATGCTCCAGCAGAACGGCAATGGATGCCAAGCCGCGAATGGCATCCAAATGAGCCGAGGCGGCTTCGCTAATCCCTTTTTCATGCGCTTTTCTAAACGATTGCCGAAAATCCACCATAAGTTTTGGGAACTGACTGAACCCGGCGTTGAGCTTGCACCCACCACACTGCAGGCAATGAACGTTCACTCAATTCTAAGGTCTGTAGAAACAAAGACCCGGATTGCTCCGGGTCTTTTTCGTTCTCGGAAAGAGATCTAGGCCTTCCCCGCCAGTTGCCGCAGCACGTACAGCAGGATGCCGCCGTGCTGATAGTAGAGAATCTCCTGCGGCGTATCGATGCGCACGATGGCGGAAAACTCCTTCTGATTTCCGTCGGCCGCGGTCGCTTTCACCGTCACTTTGCGGCCGCTGGAAAATTTCGCATCCAGCATGGCTCGCAGGCCGGGCATCTCGTAGACTTCTTCCCCCGTCAACCCGAGCGATTCCGCACTTTGCCCGCCTTCAAACTGCAGCGGCAGAATGCCCATGCCCACCAGATTCGAGCGATGAATGCGCTCGAAGCTCTCAGCGATCACCGCGCGAACGCCCAGCAGCTTCGGCCCCTTCGCCGCCCAGTCGCGGGAGGAACCTGAGCCATACTCCTTGCCGGCCAAAATGATCAGCGGCGTCTTGCGCTCCGCGTACCGCACGGATGCGTCGAAGATGCTCATGGGCTCCCCTTCGGGCAGCAGCCGCGTCACTCCGCCTTCCGTGCCCGGCGCCAGCTTGTTGCGCAGCCGCACATTGGCAAACGTCCCGCGCACCATTACTTCATGGTTGCCGCGGCGCGAGCCATAGCTGTTGAAATCCGCCGGCTTGACGCCATGCTCGGTCAGATACTTCCCTGCCGGACCCTTCAACTTAATCGACCCAGCAGGAGAAATATGGTCCGTGGTCACGCTGTCGCCCAGCACCGCCAGCACACGCGCGCCGCGAATATCTTCGACCGGCTCCGGCGCAGCCTGCATGCCGTCGAAATAGGGAGCTTTGCGTATGTACGTCGAGTCGCTCTCCCATCCGTAGGTATTGCCGGTAGGAAATTTCAGGCTCTGCCAGCTCTTGTCCCCATCGCTGACAGTGGAATATTGCTTGCGGAACATCTCCGAATCGATCGAACTCTCAAGCGCGCTCTGCACCTCCTGCTGGGAGGGCCAGATGTCCTTGAGATAAACCGGCTTTCCTTCTGCGCCCTTACCGATGGGATCGCGGTCGAAGTCGTGATCGATACGGCCGGCAAGCGCATACGCGACCACCAGCGGTGGCGACATTAAATAATTCGCGCGCACGTCGGAGTTGATGCGGCCTTCAAAATTGCGATTGCCGCTGAGCACGGAGACCGCGACCAGCCCGTGATCTTCAATCGATTTCGCCACATCCGGCGGCAGCGGGCCGGAGTTGCCGATGCACGTCGTGCAGCCATAGCCAACGACGTTGAACCGCAGCCGATCGAGAAACGGCATCAGACCGGCCTTCTTGTAGTAGTCCGTAACCACGCGCGAACCCGGTGCCAGCGAAGTCTTCACCCACGGTGGAACCTTCAATCCCCTCTCGACCGCTTTTTTCGCGAGCAACCCGGCAGCCAGCATCACCGACGGGTTTGAAGTATTCGTACAGCTGGTGATCGCGGCAATCACAATGGAACCGTTGTCGAGATACTTGTCTACATTCAGACCGAAGCGCTCTTCAATCGAAGCGGCATGGCCGGGTTCCGGCGCTCCTTTGGAACTGGCAGCTCCGTTAGCTGACGGATGACCTCCTTCGCCATCCCAGCGCTGCACCTGGCGCTCCGCGCTGGCATTCGCGTGCGGCCCTTGCAGCGCGGGCAGATGCTTCTTGAAGCTGGTCTCCACTTCGCTCAGGCGCACGCGATCCTGCGGACGCTTCGGTCCGGCAACGCTTGGTTCCACCGTGTTCAGATCGAGCGACAGCGTGGAAGAGTACTTTGCCTCCGGCGCATCGGGCGTGTGAAACAGACCCTGCTGCTTGTAATACGCCTCGACCAGCGCGATCTGCTCTTCACTGCGGCCAGTCAGGCGCAGATAACGCAGTGTCTCCGCATCGACAGGAAAAATGCCACAGGTAGCGCCATACTCCGGAGCCATGTTGCCAATGGTGGCGCGATCGGCAAGAGAAAGCTCGCTGATGCCGGTGCCATAAAACTCGACGAATTTGCCGACGACGCCATGTTTGCGCAGTATCTCCGTTACGGTCAGGACAAGGTCGGTCGCTGTGGTGCCCTCGCGCAGCTTGCCCGCAAGCTTAAAGCCGACTACCTGCGGAACCAGCATGGATACTGGCTGACCAAGCATCGCTGCCTCAGCCTCGATACCGCCGACGCCCCAGCCCAGCACGCCCAGACCATTGATCATGGTCGTATGAGAATCCGTGCCGACCAGCGTATCGGGATAGGCTTGGGCCACTCCCTTCGCGTCGGGCTGCGTGGTGAAGACAACGCGGGCGAGATATTCCAGATTGACCTGATGACAGATCCCCATGCCCGGAGGCACCGCCGAAAAATTCCGAAATGCCGTCTGGCCCCATTTCAAAAATGCATAGCGCTCGACGTTGCGCTGATACTCCATCAGCGAGTTGATTTCGTAGGAATCGCCAGTGCCATACTGGTCGACTTGTACAGAATGGTCGATCACCAGCTCCGCGGGCTGCAGCGGATTGATCTTTTCCGGGTTGCCGCCGAGAGCGCGCATCGCATCGCGCATTGCGGCCAGATCGACCACCGCAGGCACGCCGGTAAAATCCTGCATCAGCACCCGAGCGGGCATATAGGCAATTTCCCGCGACGGCTCGGCCTTGGCATCCCACTTTGCCAGAAATTGAATATCCTCCGCGGTAACGCTCTTGCCGTCTTCATGGCGCAGCAGGTTCTCGAGCAAAATGCGCAGGGAATACGGAAGGCTGTCGAGAGAGACGCCGTGTTGTGTGAGCGCGTCGAGACGAAAAATTTCGTACGTACGATCGCCGGATTTCAACTGAGACCGGCTGCCAAAGCTGTTCATGGAAATTCTCCTTTAAGGGTTCATGCGGACAGGCGCGAGGGCTTATGCCGCGAGTAGCAGGAGCGCGTCGTAACAATTTTACGACCGCATCGGAACAAAGAAGAATGCAGAGGATTCTAGCCGCGATCGGGCTTGCCGCGGTGCCAGCGTTTCAGGAAGAGAACAATCGTCGCGAGTGGCATATCGATGGCGAGAGGCGCAAGGGGCCTCATCTGTCATTATCCTAGCGCCGTTCCCACGGGAAAATAAAGTCCAAGTTTTCCCACTACAATAACGGACGTGGCCTCTATAGCAGTCGAAATTCCCGGCGGTGCCGAACCTTTATTCATCCCTGGGCTCGGCGCGGCGATTCACAGTTCCCTCATACGCGGAGTTCGTCCATGAAGCTCTTCCTGCGCCTGCTCGCCTATGTGCGGCCGTATACGTTGCAGGCGCTGGCTTCGGTGGTGCTGATGGCAGGGGTGGGGCTGCTCGATGCCTTTCGCATCCTGCTGATCAAGCCCATCTTCGACCAGGTGCTGAAGCCTGCCGATACGACCAGCCACATCCCGCTGATCAATTTCACCGCCGGGAATCATCATTTTTATCTGACCCTGGCGCAATTGGTTCCGCGGCACTTTCACAATGCCTGGACCATGGTGGCTTTCGCGCTGGTCGCTTCGACTGTCATCAAGAGTTTATGCGATTACCTGGGCACGTATCTGTCGAACTTTGCCGGCTACGGCATGATCACCGATATGCGCAACGACCTGTATGAGAGCATCCTGCGGCGTTCGGTGTCGTTCTTCCAGAAGCATTCCACAGGCACAATTCTATCGACGCTGATCAACGATGTGGAGCGGGTGCAGTTTGCCATGTCGTCGGTCATGTCGGATTTTCTGCAGCAGTTTTTTACTTTTCTGTTCCTGATCATCGTTGTCATTCTGCAAGGCGGCCAACTGGCCTGGGTACTCCTGTTATTTGTTCCCGTAATCATTTCTTCCGCGCGGCGCATCGGCCGCAGTGTGCGCACCACCACCCGTACCGGGCAGGATCAACTGGCAGAAATCCAAAACATCCTGCATGAAACCGTGACCGGCAATCGCATTGTGAAAGCCTTCAACATGGAGCTATGGGAGATGATCCGCTTTCGCGATGCTGCGCGCCGGCTCTTCCGAGCCAACCTGCGCTCCGTCAGCGCGCAGGCCATCAGCTCTCCGTTGATGGATGCGATCGGCGCAGTGGCGATTGCACTGCTGCTGTTGCTGGGCCGTGGTCGCATTCAGCATCATGCGATGACGGAAGGCGCGTTCATTACTTTCATCGTTGCGGTCTTCAAGCTGTACGATCCGGTGCGGAAATTTGCGCTCTTCTACAACAATTTTCAACAGGCCTTCGGCGCGTCCTCGTCGATTTTCAACTTTATGGATGCGGTCGATGACGTCCGCGAGAAAACCCACCCGGTGCAGTTGAAGAGCTTCCACGACACCTTTGCCTTCCATCACGTCAACTTCTGTTACAGCGACGAAGAGGGCCAGAAGCAGGTGTTGGAAGATATCGACCTGAACGTCCGCCGTGGCGAGGTGGTGGCGTTCGTCGGCCCCAGCGGTGCGGGCAAAACTACGCTGGTAAACCTGATCCCGCGCTTCTTCGACGTGACTGGCGGAAAGATCACCATCGACGGCCATGATCTGCGAGATGTGAGCTTGCATTCCCTGCGCACTCAGATTGCCAAGGTCACCCAGGAGACGATCCTATTTAACGACACGGTGCGAAACAACATCGCCTACGGCCAGCCGGACGTGCCGCGGCAGAAAATCGTTGAAGCAGCAAAAGCGGCGCTGGCGCACGACTTTATCGAGCAGATGCCGGAAGGCTACGAAACCATCATCGGAGAAAAAGGATTTCGCATGTCTGGCGGCGAGCGCCAGCGGCTGGCGATTGCGCGAGCTATTTTGAAAGATGCCCCAATCCTGATTCTGGACGAAGCCACGTCCGCACTCGACGCGCAGAGCGAATCGCTGGTGCAGATTGCGTTAGCCAACCTGATGCAGCACCGCACCGTTTTTGTGATTGCCCATCGCCTGTCGACGGTGCGTCGCGCGACAAGGATTTGCGTATTGGAAGACGGCCGCATCACCGCGATGGGGACGTACGAGGAGCTGCTCACAAATTCCCCGACGTTTCAGCATCTGCATCAACTGCAGTTCTTCGACATCTCCGAAGCCGCCGTGGCCGCGCGAAATCATCTATGAAATCCGACGTGACATCCAAAACCACTCGTTCCCCTATCCGTTCCATGACCGGCTTTGCCCGCGTCGCGGGCTCGACTCCAGGCAATACGGCTTTCGCGCTGAGTCTGAAAAGTGTGAACCATCGCTTCCTCGATCTGCAATTTCATTTGCCGGGCGGCATGGATGTGCTGGAGATGGAGTGCCGCAAAATTTTGAAGCAGCACCTGGTTCGCGGCCACGTCGAAGTGCGCTTGTCCGTCCAGCGCAACTATGGAGACTCGCCCGCCCGGCATAACCCCGATGCCATCCGGGCGTATCTCGAAGCCTTCCGCGCCGCCGCCAACGAAAATCATCTTTCCGCGGAGCCGGACCTGAACGTCGCCTTCCGGCTGCCTGGAGCATGGCTGACGGAAACAAATGGATCGGACGATGACCAGGCGGAGATCGCTGTTGCCGCGGCCGCGTGCGTGCTGCCGGCAATAGAAAGCCTGAACGCGATGCGCGAACAGGAGGGCAACGCACTTGCCGAGGAGCTTCGCCTGACGCTGAAACGCCTGCGCGTGCATGTCGACGAGCTTTCCGGTCTGCGCGGAGGCATGCAGCAGGCACACGTTGAACGAATCGAACAAAAAATGCGCGAACTGCTCGGTGATGCGTTCTCCGCCGATCGCGATCGGATATTGCAGGAAGCTGCCTTACTTGCCGAACGTAGCGATGTGGAAGAAGAACTAGTCCGGATGCGCGCCCACGTCGATCACTTTAACGATCTGTTAGGCCACGGCGGCGAAGTCGGCAAGAAGCTCGATTTTCTTTTGCAGGAGATGACCCGCGAGGCCAATACCACGCTTTCGAAAACCGGCAGCATCGCCAACCGTAGCCTGCGCATCACCGAATTGGGCTTAGCCATGAAGTCGGAAATCGAAAAAGCCCGCGAACAGGTGCAGAATCTGGAGTAAGCTACAACCAAAACACATCCCTTGGTTTTTGAGGAGTTCCGGCCCGTGGCAGGACTTTTATTCATTCTTTCCGCGCCTTCCGGTTCCGGAAAATCGACGCTGGTCAGCCAGCTGCGCTCCATGGTGAGCGACCTGGATTTTTCCGTTTCCTGGACGACCCGCGCCGCCCGCGGCTCGGAGCAGGAAGGGCGCGAATATCATTTCACCTCGCGCGAAAATTTTGAGCGCATGATCGAGGCAGATGAATTTCTGGAACATGCCGACGTCTTCGGCAATTATTATGGCACCGCGCGCACCAGCCTTTCTCTTGCCGCGGAACATGGGCGCGACCTGCTGCTCGATATTGACGTGCAGGGCGCCTCGCAGGTGCGGCAGAAGATGCCGGAGGCGATCAGTATTTTTATTCTTCCGCCCAACCCGGAAGTGTTGGCTTTACGACTCAACAACCGCAGCCGCGCCGAGGGCGGCGTACCCCAGGCGATCGTCGAGAAGAGGCTGAACACGGCCCGTCATGAGATCGAGAATTATCGTGAATATCGCTATGTTCTGATCAACGATGTTCTGGATCGTGCGGTCGAGGAGCTAACTGCAATCGTGGTAGCGGAACGCAGCCAAGCCGCCGCCGGCAAACAAGCGAACGGAGAGCTGGATCGCGCAAGGAATCTCGCTCGCCAATGCCTGCTTGAAAATTCATCGAATCGTTTGAAACCCGTGCTGGCGTCCTTTGGAATATCCATGTAAGCTGATTGCACTCCATCGCAGTACATTTGTGGGCACCAGACGTATCCCCAGAAGTCCACCGTATCAGGAGGCCGCACCATGGAAGAATTAGCCGTAAGAGAAAGCAAATATCGCGCCGTCCACGTAGCCGCGCGACGCGCTCGTCAGTTGCAGTCCGGTTCGAGCCCGATCGTCGCCACCCGCTCCACCAAAGCCGTCCGTATTGCTCAGGATGAAATGAAGGCCGGCCTGATCGACTACATCGTGCCGGAAGGACCGTCGCGAAAAGAGCTGGGTCTGCCGACCGGCTACACGCCGATTCTGCATACATAGCGCTGACCGCGTGGCGCTATTTCGAAGAGGCTGCTGACGAACCATACGGGCGTACAATCAGACGCATGAAGGTCACGGTTGGCGTCTCCGGCGGAATTGCGGCTTATAAAGCCGCGGAACTGGTGCGGGTTCTGCAACAACAGGCGCTCGATGTGCATGTCGCGATGACCGCGGCGGCCCAGCAATTTATTGCGCCGCTGACCTTTGCCGGCCTGACCGGCCACCGCGTCATTACCGGTCTGTGGGACAGCGATGGGCAGATCCCCAACGCCAACTCCGCCATTGAACATATTGCGGAGGCGCAGTCCACGGAAGCGCTGGTGATTGCCCCGGCGACCGCGGACATCCTTGCGAAGCTCGCCCACGGCATGGCCGATGACTTTCTCACCACCATGGCGCTGGCCTCCCCAGCGCCGTTGATTCTTGCGCCCGCCATGAACGTGCAGATGTGGAATCATCCCGCAACCCAGGCGAATCTCGCTACGCTAAGGCAACGTGGCGCGCGGATTGTCGCGCCGGAGAGTGGATATCTCGCCTGCGGCATGGTCGGCGACGGACGGCTTGCGAACACGGAGACGATTGTTGCTGCCGTCCTCGACGCCTTGCATCGCCGGCACGATCTGGCCAGCGAAACGGTTTTGGTCACCGCCGGCGGCACGCGCGAAGCGCTCGATCCCGTGCGCTACATCGGCAACCGCTCCAGCGGAAAAATGGGCTATGCGCTTGCCGATGCCGCGCTCGCCCGTGGAGCTCGCGTTGTTTTAATCAGCGCGCCGACGCAGCTGCCCCCGCCGCCTGGCTGCGAGTTTTTCTCCGTGACAACGGCGGAGGAAATGCGCCGGGCCATTCTGGACCATCTCCCGGAGGCGAGTATAGTAATTAAGGCTGCTGCGGTCGCGGATTATCGCCCGCGTCAACGCGCAGAACAGAAGATCAAGCGCACCGGACCGATCACCATTGAACTCGAGCCCACGGAAGACATTCTTGCCGAAGTCGTTCGCGCCCGCAAACCCGGCACACTGGTCGTCGGATTCGCCGCCGAGACGGAGCGGCCGCTCGAACATGCGCGCGGCAAACTGGAACGCAAGGGCGCCGACGCCATCGTGCTCAACAATGTCAGCCGCCCGGAGATTGGGTTCGACTCCGACCGCAATGCGGTGACATTTCTCACCGCGACTGCGTCTCACGAGCTGCCGGAAATGCACAAGCGCGCCTTGGCAGACTGTATCCTCGATGAAGTTCTCATGCTGCGCCGCCCCGTCCGCGTTGTCGCCGAAATGAACACTGTTTCCGCGCACGCCGCCCGATGATTGAATTCTGTGCATGACAAATTTCTTGCTTCCGGAACAACGCCAGCAACTCGCCACCCTGCTTGCCTATTGCCGGGAGATGGGTGGCGTGGATTTTTATCGCGGCGCCGAGGATGTAGCCGTGCCGGATATGCGCGCCGAAGCTCCACCCGATTCCGCAACGCCCAATTCTGTTTTGAATGAGCCGCCTTCTACGATGCCACGCACACCTAGTCTTCTCGCGCCTCCTCCGCTCATTGATTTTTCCCTGCCCGCCATCGCGCCCGAAGGTCGTGCAGCAGCGTTGCAGGCCATTCGCGAAGAGATCGGCGACTGCACCCGTTGCCCGCTCGCCTTTGAGGGCCGCAACCAGATCGTTTTCGGCAATGGCGATCCAAATGCCGAGCTGCTGTTCGTTGGCGAAGGTCCGGGCGCGGATGAAGATATTCAGGGGCTTCCCTTTGTAGGCCGCGGCGGCCAGTTGCTGAACAACATGATCGGCGCCATGGGTCTGAGCCGCGAGCAGGTCTATGTTGCCAATATCGTGAAATGCCGCCCACCAAAAAATCGCGTGCCCGAACCGGTCGAAGCTACCACTTGCACGCCGTTTCTGTTCCAGCAGATTGGCGTCGTTCGACCGAAGCTGATCGTCGCCCTGGGAGCAACGGCAGCGACCTACCTGCTCGGCACGAAAGCCTCTCTTTCCGTGCTGCGCGGAAAAATGCACGAGTGCATGGGGACGAAGCTGATCGTGACCTATCATCCGGCCTATCTGCTGCGCGATCCGCGTCAGAAGGCAGAGGCGTGGAAGGATCTACAGCTGGCCATGAAATTCCTCAATCTCGCGCCGCCGAATCGCGCCGGAAGCTAGAAACCTTGGAAGAGATGCATCCAAATATCAGATAGCCTCTATTCAGGGAGAAAAAATGGCACAGCACACGCAACTGCAGGCCAAAGACGGCCACAAATTCGACGCCTACATCGCACAGCCAACCGGCGAACCCAAGGCAGGCATTGTTGTTATCCAGGAAGCTTTTGGTGTCACCGCGCATATCCGCGCCGTCTCCGATGGCTTCGCTCAGGCCGGATATATTGCTATCGCGCCTGCCCTGTACGACCGCGCGGAGCGCAATGTGGAGCTCGGCTTTGAGCCCGAAAGCTTGAAAAAAGCCATGAGCCTGCTACAGAATATTCAGCCGGAAAAAGCCCTGCTCGATATCGATGCCGCCATCGAATACCTGCGCGAACACGGCGCGCGCAAAGTCGGCGTCGTCGGCTACTGCTGGGGAGGGCTGCTGGCCTGGCTGACCAATACCCGCCTGCACCCCGATGCCACAGTCTCTTATTACGCCGGCAGAATGGAAAATTACATCAACGAAAAGCCGACGGCTCCGGGCATGTTCCATTTCGGCGAGCGGGACACACACATTCCGCAGACGTTGGTGGAGCAGTTGCGGCAGGCCCATCCGGAGCTTTCTATATTTACCTACGACGCCGACCACGGCTTCAATAACAATACCCGCGACAAATACAACGAGAAAGCCGCCAGGCAGGCTCAGCAGCGCACGCTCGCGCATTTCGATGAACACCTGGTCGGCAAATCGAAATAACGTGATTTGCGGCTGAGAAGCCCGCGTTCCCTCACCGTCGCGAAGAGTTCATACTGAAAGCTCATGCCGCTCTACTGTGATGTCGCACTGCCGGTGCCCATTGACCGCACCTTCACCTATTCCATCCCAGATGCGCTCCCTGTCATCGGAGGGCGTGTGCTCGTACCCTTCCGCCGCGAACAGCTCCAGGGCATCGTGATCTCCCTGCGCGATCAGGCTGCAACAGCGGAGACACGATCCATTCTGCGTGTGCTGGATCGCGAGCCGGTACTCTCGCAAGAGTTGCTGCGGATGGGAACCTGGATCGCGGGATATTATCTCGCGCCGCTAGGAGAAGTGCTGCGTACCATGCTGCCGTTGGGCGCGGAGGTACGGCGGGAAACAGTCTATCGCATCACCGAACGCGGCCGTTCCAAACTGGCCGAGCCCATGCAGAGAACATTGGAAGAATCCACAGCCGATGATTTCAACTACGCGGTACTCACATATCTCGAAAAAAATGGTGACGCGCGTGCGGCCACTCTGCGAGCCAAAATCTCCGTCTCTGTCTCCACGCTGAACCAGCTGGTTTCCAAACGTATGATCGAACGCGAATCCACAATCGCGCCAAAAGAATCGCGTCGCGCGATGCGTGTCGCCGTTCTAGTTTCAGACGCGCGACTGCCAAAGCTGAATGACAATCAGCAGCGTTTGCTGGCGGAATTGGCCAGTGCAGGCGGACGCCTGCCGGTCAGCGAGATTCGAACTCTCTCGATCCCGGAGTCGACCTTGGGAACGTTAGTGCGCCGCGAATTGGTGCGGATCGAAGAATTCCCGGCCAACGGCCTTTTCGACGGCTTCGATCTATCGAACGATCTGCCGGGCTCGTCCGTTCCCGTCGAAGCCATGCTGAACGATGCGCAGCGCGAAACCATGCTGCAGATCGCGGCCAGCGTTCACACCCGAAAATTTCAATCGTTCCTGCTGCATGGCGTTACCGGCTCCGGAAAAACCGCCGTCTACATTGCCGCCATGCAACGCACGCTCAATGCTGGATTGTCCAGTCTGCTGCTGGTCCCGGAGATTGGCCTGACCCCGGCGATGGTTGCGCAGCTGCGTTCCACTTTTGGCGATCAGGTGGCGCTGTTGCACTCCGCGCTCAACGCCGCAGAACGCACCGCCCAGTGGCACAGAATTCGCCGCGGCGAAGCGCATGTAATCGTCGGCACGCGTTCCGCCATCTTCGCGCCCATCGCCGACCTTGCGCTGATCGTGGTCGACGAGGAACACGACACGTCCTACAAGCAGGCCGACCTGCCGCGATATCACGCCCGCGATGTCGCGGTCATGCGCGCCAAGTTTGCCGGCGCGACCATCGTTCTCGGCTCCGCCACGCCATCGCTTGAGTCCTGGTCGAATGCGCAACGCGGCAAATACACCCTGCTCGCCATGAAAGAACGGATCGGCAAACGGCCGCTTCCGGAAGTATCGCTGATCGACATGCGGCGCGAGTTCACCGAAACCGGCAAAGAAGATTTAGTCTCCCGCGCGCTTCATGAAGAGATCGAAGCCACGTTGGGCCGAGGCGAACAGGCCATGCTGCTGCTGAATCGACGCGGCTATTCCTTTGTGGTCATGTGTCGCGCCTGCGGAGAAAAGCTGCAATGTGAGAACTGCGCCATCGCCCTGACCCATCACAAAACTACCGCCGACGGTTCCCCGCACCACCAGCGCATGGAATGCCATTATTGCGGCTTTCGCCGAACGGTGCCGAAGCATTGTCCCTCATGCGAAAGCGAACATCTTTATTTCTTCGGCATCGGCTCGCAGCAGGGTGAAGAACGTCTGCAGGAGATTTTTCCCCACGCCCGCATCGCCCGCATGGACCGCGATACCATGCGCAGTCACCGCGATTATGAACGCATCCTGGCGCGCCTGCACAGCGGCGAAGTAAATCTACTGGTCGGCACGCAGATGATCGCTAAGGGCCACGACATCCACGGCGTCACATTAGTCGGCGTTATCGGAGTCGACCACGCACTCAGCCTGCCGGACTTTCGTTCCGCCGAGCGCGTCTTTCAACTGCTGACCCAGGTTGCCGGCCGCGCCGGCCGCGGCGAGCTTCCCGGCCGCGTCTTGGTGCAGACGCATCATTTAGATCATTACGCGATTCGTTGCGCAGCCAAACATAATTACGCCGCATTCGTCGAACAGGAAATGCGCTATCGCCGTTTGCTGCATTATCCGCCCGCTGCCGTGCTTACCAACGTACTCATCGAGCACAGCGATATATCGAAGGCATCGCAATGGGCTGGCCAACTGGGACAATGGTTCCAGCATCAGACCCTTCCAGGCGTGCGTATGCTGGGGCCGGCGACAGCGCCTATCGCGCGCATCAAACGCATCCATCGCTTTCATTTGATTTTGAAATCCGCCGACCGCAGACAATTGGCCGCGGCCATCCGAAAAATGCTTGCATTCGCGGACTCAGCGGAGATACCCCGTCGTCATATCACCATCGATGTCGACGCGATGCAGTTGATGTAGCTACAACCCTAGAGCATTTCTCCTGAAGGTGTGTAGTGGAAATGTGAACTCGGCGTGGCCGTTCCCCAATCCGGGGTCCCCAGCGCACGATCCTTGTGCGCTGGGGTGGGAAGAACGGACACACATCGAGGATCTCGCCACACGGCAGTATCAGGAGAAATGCTCTAACGCGGCATATCGCGATGGATGCACTTGACCGTGTATCCATCCTTTTGCAACAGCTTTTGCATTTCCTCAGCGATCATCACCGACCGATGCTGGCCCCCAGTGCAACCGAACGCCACACTCAGATAGCTCTTTCCTTCCTGCACATAATGCGGCAACAGAAACAAAAGCAGTTCGTGAACCTTCCGCATAAACTCTTTCGTCTCTGGAAATTTTTGAATGTAGCGAACCACTTTCGGGTCTTGTCCGGTAAGCGGGCGAAATTCCGGAATGAAATGCGGATTGGGCAGGAAGCGTACATCGAACACCAAGTCGGCTTCCTGTGGAACGCCATTTTTGTATCCGAAGCTGATGGTCGAAATCAGCAGATTCTTTTCGCCGCTCTCCGGCTGAAAAAGTCCGTTAATGTGGGCCCGCAGTTCATGAACGTTAAAGTTTGTCGTGTCGATACAGACATCCGCAATATTCCGCAGCGGTTCCAGCAGATCGCGCTCCGACTGGATTGAACGGCGGATCGTGTCGATGCGGCTCAAAGGATGGGGCCGCCGAGTCTCCGAAAAACGGCGCATCAACACGTCGTCCGACGCTTCTAAAAATAGAAAGCGTGTAGAGGTCGTCTGCCGAACCTTACGCAGAATTTTCGGGAAGCGGTCCAGCTGCGCGCCTTCGCGCACATCGACGACCAGCGCCGCGCGATTGGTCTCCGGCGACTGGCGGATCAGATCGGCAAACCGGGGAATCAGATCGACCGGCAAATTGTCGACAGAATAATATCCAAGATCTTCAAACGCCTTGAGCGCCGACAACTTTCCGGAACCGGACATGCCGGTGACAATGACTAATTCGTTCTCGCCCAGAGGACGCTTCCCGTCCGGCTTCAAGGAGAGGGGCGCGCCATCGGAAGCAGCCCGCTTGCCGGCTTTTTCCACGTGTGCGCTCGATCCGCGCCTGACTGGTGCGGCCTTTTTTCCATTCGCGTCTCCAGTGCGCTTCATGCATCCTCTTCCGTTCGGGAGTGAAGGCAGTTCAGAACTCTTCGGATCGGCGCGGTCGGCAGCCGATCCGGATTTCAACCGAATAATTTCGATGGTTCAGGAGACTTCGATCAGCCGCACAATGCCGTCGCCCGCACAATGCAGGACTTTCACGTCGCCCGTCATATCGCGAAACACGAAGACCTGCTGATCGCGCGACTCCGCCTCTTTCACCGCTTCTTCGATCGTCATCGGACGCTGCGCCATCGACTCCGGCGCCGGAACGACGTGCAGTCCGGAAACTTTCCCATTCGTACCAACAGTTTTTTTCACGCGAACGCGGCCACGCGCCGGCGGCTGCGGTTCCGGCGTAATCTCGGGAAGCACCGCGCTGATCGGCTGCCCCTGACGCTTTTTTTCAAGGAAGCTCTTCTTGCGGCGAATTGCCTGCCGCTCCGCTTTCTCAAGCGCGGTACGCAACGCAATGGTTAAATCCGGCGCCTCCGCCAACCCGACCACTGTGTGCTGGTGCGCCTTCACCGTCACTTCCGCAATCTCCGCATGTTTCTGAGAGCTGAAAATCACATGGGCGCTGGCGCCCCTGCCGACAATTTTTTCAATGCGCGCTAAGCCTTCGTCGGCCATCTTGCGCAGCTCTTTGGTCACTTTTACTTTTCTTCCGGTGAGTTCAGAATCCATGCATCCTCCAAATCGTTTTGAATCATTCTAATTTCTCAGATGCGTATGCGGCGCTGATGTGTGCTGGGAATGCCCATGTCTTCCCGATATTTCGCGACTGTGCGGCGATTGACCGCAATCCCCTGTGCCTGCAATAAGCTCGCAATAGCATCGTCGGTCAGCGGCTTGCGGGAATCTTCTTCTTCAATCATTTTTTTCACCTTGCGCTTCAGCAGCAGCAGCGGAGTCTCTGAACCCTCGGGCCCGTTCACCGCTTCGGTGAAAAAGAAGCGCAGCTCGTAGACACCCTGCGGTGTATGCACGTATTTATTGGCCACGGCGCGGCTCACCGTCGAGGCGTGCACGCCAATCTCTTCCGCCACTTCCTTGATCATCATCGGCCTGAGCGAGTCGACGCCGTCTTCGAGAAATTCTCGCTGGCGCCGAACGATCACTTCGCAGGTGCGCAGAATCGTGTTCTTGCGCTGCTCGATATTGCGCATCAACTGGATCGCGGAACGATACCGCTCCTTCACATAATCGCGAACTTCGCGTTCGGTGCCTTCCTGAGTCAGCATGCGGCGATAGCCCTGGTTCAGACGCAGCGTCGGCATCTCTTCATCGTTGATCAGGATGACATATTCGTCGTCGCGCTTGGCAAATGCCACGTCGGGCTCAATCAGCCGCGGCTGTTCGCGGTTATAGCGCTGACCCGGTTTTGGATCCAGTCCGCGAATCGACTCGATCGCCAGCTGCACGCGAGTTTGTTTGCTGCCAGTCAGCTTGGATAATTCGCGAATATCGCGCTTCAACAGGTGCGGTAAAAATTCGTCGATGATCCGCCGCGCCAGCGCCATCACCGCATCTGCCTCGGCCAGAATCTGATCGGCCGCGTCGCTGTCCTGTATTGAGGCTTCGCCCTCGGCAGCTTCCGCAGCCGCCACCAGCTGAATCGTCGCCGCCAGCGCTTCAGCCTCCTGCAGCCGCACGTCCAGTTGCGTCAGCAGGCACTCGCGAAGATCGCGCGCCGCGATTCCCACCGGATCGAGCCGCCGCACAATCTGCAGCGCCTCCGCCAGATCGCGCTTCAATGCCGCCGGATATTCGACTGCCGCTTCCGGTTGCGCCGCTACCGAAAAATCCCGAGCGCCATTGAGTGCGGCATGATCGTGTCGCTCGAAACCGTTCATCGCAGCATTGGAATCCCGGTCCGCGGCGCTCGCCTCTTCCATCGCCGCCGCCTGCGGTTCTGTCGCAGCAGTCCACTGAAGATTTTGCTCCTTCACCAGCGCAGCCAGCAGTTCCTCATCGCTGGCCGTCAGGTATCCATCTTCATCCAGGTTGCCGATCACCAGCTCCGCGGCTTCGCGCACACCGGGCGAAAGATGCAGCGAACCCAGCTGCCACATCATATGGTCAGTCAGTGTTGTGGGCTTTGAAAGAAAATTCTCGAACGATGGCTTTTCGTTGATCTCGCTGCTCTGCGGAGTGCGATAACCCGGGTCGAGATAATCCTGAAAATAGGAGCCGAAATCGATTTCGTCGAAGGGATCCCGCTCCTCGGTTGCCGTTTCGGCAGCGGGAGCGGCTTCCTCCGGAGTACGCACATCGTCCAGGATCGGAACCGTTTCTTCCAGTTCCTCCAGCACGGGATTCTCCAGAATCTCCGCGTCGATCATTTCTTTCAATTCCTGCTTGTTCAAGGCCAGCAGGCTGACCATTTGGACGAGCCCCGGCGTCAGCACCTGTTTCTGTGCGACCTTCAAATTAAGCCTGGGTTGCAGTAGAGCCATGGCAGAAATCTCAGTTGTAATGAATGTATTCCCAGTTTACATGGGAAGAGATTCGCTGGTGTCGATAACTTAAGGGAGAATAAACGCGGCGCGACTCGGAAGTTACCCCAGGGTAAAACCCTCGCCGAGATAGACGCGACGCACCTCCGGATCGTTGCCCAGTTCCGAGGGCGTACCGGTGCGAAAAATCTTTCCTTCGTTGATGATGTAGGCCCGGTCGGTTACCGTCAGCGTCTCTCGCACATTGTGGTCGGTAATCAGCACGCCGTAGCCGCTGGCCTTCAGGTCGAAAATAATATCCTGCAAATCGTGCACGGCGATTGGGTCGATACCGGAAAAGGGCTCGTCCAGCAGAATGAAATTCGGTTCGATGCACAGGCAGCGCGCGATCTCAACCCGGCGACGTTCGCCGCCGGAAAGCGCATAACCGCGCGTTTTGCGCACATGCCCCAGGCTCAGTTGCTCCACCAGCCGCTCCATGCGCGCGCGCCGCTTTTCCCATCCGCCCGGCTGGGTTTCCAGCACCGCCAGAATATTTTCTTCCACCGTCAGCTTGCGAAAAACCGATGGCTCCTGCGGCAGATAGCTGATGCCGAAATTCCGAGCCCGCAGATACATCGGTAGCCGGGTTATATCCTGGTCGCCTACCATCACCCGGCCGGAGTCGGGCTGCACCAGGCCGACGATCATGTAAAAGCTGGTGGTCTTGCCCGCGCCGTTCGGCCCCAGCAGGCCGACCACCTCACCCTTGTGTATCTCCAGGCTGACGCCGCGCACCACCTGTCTTCCGCGATAATGCTTTGCCAGCTGGTCGGTTCTGAGCTGCTGCATTTATTTTTTCTGAACCCGTGTCTTCGTTATTGTCGCGTGGCCCGTCGTTCCACTTACCATTATCGCCTGTTCGCGCGAGGCAAACGTCAAAACCTGCCCGGTCACCGTTCCTTGCTCGATATCGACCACTTTGGGCGGGTTCTTTTCATCTCCGGTCAAAACGAAATGCCCGTCCGCCGTGGTGTACACCAACCGAGTGCCGGTTGCGCTTCGTCCCGGCTGCTGTAGCCGCACGTCCCCGGTGGCGACAATGCTTGTAACGGAAGACTGTGCAACATTGTTGCGCTCGCCGGCGGAAGTTTTCGTTTTTTCTGTCCGGCTCACCGGCGAAAGAAAAACGTCCGCGTTCTCCGCCAACAAAATTCCGTTGGAGCTGACCACCTGAACGTGATGGAGAAAGCTGGCCTTCCGTTCCGCATCCGAATAGACCAGCTGCTGGCTGAGAACACGAAACGTAGAGGGGCCAGCCGGCTTCGAGTGGGGCGACGCAGCAGGGGCCGCCTGCCCAACAAAATTGCTGTTCACGCACTCCGCGCAGGACGCATCCCCATACGCCTTCAACGTCTGCGTCTTCTGCGACAGCTCAATCACCGGAGCCTCCACCGTATCGCCCCCTTGCCAAAGCCGCGCCCGCCCGGAAAAAATTGCCGTCTGCGTTGCATGCATCACCGTGGCCTGCTCCGCGATGATGTGCACCGGCTCTTTGCCATCGAGCAGCCCACCGGCGCCCATCGACTGTTTGCCGGTATTATCCGAAAGCAGCGTCGCCTGCACCGCGCCCGTAGAAACCATATTCCCCGTCGCGCGCTCCAGTTCCATGCGCTCCGCCGTCATTTCCATTTGCGCATCGCGAAACACCGGCTCGCCCGTCAGAGTTAGCGTATCGT
Source organism: Acidobacteriaceae bacterium (assembly GCA_965276585.1). GTDB lineage: Bacteria > Acidobacteriota > Terriglobia > Terriglobales > Acidobacteriaceae > JAKAAZ01. The sequence goes on from CBDIAZ010000003.1 coordinate 519,935, forward strand.
TCGCCGCAAGATAGCTGGCGCGCTTTGCGGTCGCCGTCGAAATCTGCACCCCGGACGGTCCCATTTTTTTTGGATTTCCAATCTGCTTCAGGACAACGTGGCCCGTCTGCACCGCAGTGCGAATCGACTGCGCCGCCATCGGATTCTTTCCCTCCGGCTTGGTTGGCTTCCCTGTCTGACCCGGCGCAAATTCAATCTGCAGCGTATCTCCAGTGCTCGTGTCCACATCGCCGTTCGCCGCAATTGTTTTCAGGCTCGTCTGTCCGGCTCCGTCGATCTGCTGCAGTTGATTGCTGGCAGCGAATTTCGCATTCAATGTCTGCCCCGCCAGCATCGTCTGCTGCGGCGCGTGTCCAGGCGTCGTAGCCACCGACGTAAAGGACGCGTTGCCGCTTGCGTTCGCCGACTGCAACTGCGCGTTGCCCGTCTTCGAAGGCAACAGATTCAGAATCAGATGATTCGCCGCCAGCGTGCGCCGCAGATCGTTTTCGGTGCGACGCAAATTGTTCGCATATGCATTCGCCTGTTGATGCAGCTCAACCGCTCCATCCAGCACAGCCTGTTTCGCACGTCCGTCCGCATCGAAGCCGATCACTGCGTCGCGCGAATCGCCGAAGATTTTTTCTTCGGGCTGATCGCCGCTAAACTGCACGCCATCGAAAAAATGCGCCTGCTGCGGTTGGCTGCGTTCATTCAACGCCACTTGCATTGTCGGCGACTGCACCCGCATGCCGTTCGTGGATGCCAGCCGTACTCCCCCCTGCGCATCCAGCCGCTCCGCCGATCCGTTCGAGCGCAACAGCACCGTCGCCGTATCCGCACTGCCGCTCTCGATTCCGGATTGATAGCGTGGCTGCGATAAATGAACCTGCCCTGCGCCCCGATCGTAGATCGCACGCGATGCACGCAGCAACGCCGGCTGGTTTTGCATCAGGGTCGTGAACACCACTTGGGATTCCAGCAGCAGATGGCCCTGCCTGGAGTCGTACACCGCGCCCACCGCCTGCCCGCTGGAATTCGCCACTTGAAAATCCACTTCGCCGCTGCACGTTGCCACGCCCGTCTTCTGGTTGAAAATCAAGCCATGCGTGGTGATGTGAATCGTCTGGGGGGTATGATTGCCCGCCGCTCCGGAGCTGCCGTTGATCGCGGGAGCATGCAGCACAATATGCGCTTCGCCGTTCGCCTGCACTACCTGGCTATGCGGATCGTATTCAAAACTGTCGCCGGCAATCGTATCAGCCACATTGCTGTTCTGGTGGTATAGATCGATCTCGACATTATGCAGCGAAACATGACCGCCGGACTTGAACTCCACCGCGCGTGCCGCATGCAGCGTAAACAGCGGCCGGCCTTTTTCCGATTTCGATAAAACAAAGCCCTGCGTAGACTGCTGAATCTGGATTCCCAGCCGTGCGGGAAGGTCCTGCGCAATGTGCCGCAGCCGCCACCGGCCATAAAAAAACGAGCCGGCAATCGCCAGCACCAGTAGCACGGCCAGCGCCACAATCGCCAGGCGCAGCCTCTCAATCGCCCACAGCATGTCTCATCTTCTCACTTCGCGCCACCTGCTCGAAAACACTACAATGGAGTTATGGCCGACCCGCTCTACTACAGCCTGTGGTTCCCGAATTTCCGCCTCATTACGCTGCCGGAAAAGCTGACGCAGGTGATGCTGCAACTGCCCGAGCCGCTGGTTACGGCAGCGTCGGTCTATCCGCTGGATTGGCAGCAGGCCTCCAGTTTTCAGCGCATCTTCAGCACCCCGGACACCTATCCCGCCGACGCCGTTCCGCCGGAACAGGCCGTCGAAGAGGCCACAGAACTGCTTCACGAAGATTGCGCCTACGAGTTTGAAGTGCCGTGGAAACTCTGGTATCCCGAAACCGATGGACTGTTCGATCCCATCTGGCACGAAGAACTGCGGCCCATTCGCGTCGTTGGCTTCGGCCCGCTGTTCGACGAAGGAACCTACGAGCAGAACGGACACATTCGAGTAGAACTCGGACCCGACACGCCATTCCTATGGGAAGATGTGGACTTGGATGAAGATGGCCAGCTCCATGTAAAGCAGAACGTCGAAAGACTGGTCGACTTCACCACAGCAATTGAAAAAAACTGCGGCGTAGAAACCCGCCTGCTATGGACAGAAAGCGAAGAAAGCATCGCGCAGAAGCTGATCGCCAGATTGCAGAAGCTGAATTAAACCGATTGAGAATTTGAATTAAGTGATGAAGAAGTTGAATTAGGTGATTGAGAATTTGAACAAAGTGTTTAAGGAATTGTCATCCCGAGCGTAGCGCAGCGAAGTCGAGGGACCTGCTTTTTGCCAACCGCACCAAAATCTGGGTGCCCCAGGTCTCGATCTTGAGACCTGGGTTTTGTAATACCTAAAACGAAGCCAGCTCTGAAAAATCCGCCGCCCACCGAACGGTGGCTTCTGTCCGCGCCAGCAAAGCCAGTCGATTATTCCTCAGTGGAACATCCTCCACCATCACCATCACAGAATCAAAGAAAGCATTTAGCGGAGTTTGCAGTCCGGCAATCGCAGCGATTGCGGCGGCGTGCTTACCGTCACGATAATTTTTCTGGATCGCCGCATCCGCCTCCGACACCGCGCGCGCCAATTCGATCTCCGCCGGCTCCTTCAGCAACGATTCTATCTCACTAGACGAGTAAGCAATCTTCTTCTCCCGAGCCTGCCGCAAAATGTTGGATGTTCTCTTCAGCAGTTCCGCGACTGCAACAATGTTTGCCGAGCCAATCTGCTCGTTCAAAACCTTTGCAAAATCCGCGACCCTACCAAATCCATAATCAGCACCGATGCGTTCGCCCATTTTCTCATTGGATTTGTCAATTGCAGCATCCATCGACGCCGCGAAGGAGTTGCGCACTGCTCTTGTGACATGAAGACGTACGTTACAGGAGTCCTGGAGATAAAACTCGAATCGATCAAGTAAAAAGTCGTATACATCTCGTGCGCTCTCATCATCGAGTTGACCAACAGCCGCAAATACCATGCTGACCAGATGAAGTCTCGCCCGAATTTCGGCATTCTCAACAAGAATGCGAATAATTCCATTTCCCGCTCTGCGCAACGCCAGAGGGTCTCTTGAACCGGTCGGTCGAAGTCCAATCTTGAACGTCTCCGCAATCGTGCCAAGTTTGTCCGCCAGCGCAACAACACATCCAGTGCGCGTTCGGGGGATTACGTCGGACGCAGACACCGGTCTGTATTGATCGTAGATCGCATCGGCGACCTCTTGGCTTTCGCCTTGGCGCTTCGCATAAAGACCACCCACGATCCCCTGAAGTTCCGTAAACTCCTTTACCATCTCCGTGGTTAGGTCAGCCTTCGCGAGTTCTGTTGCGTTCCATATAGGGTCATAGAAGGCTGCAATATCGGTGAGAGCTGCCATTCCGATACGGGCCTGTATTCGTTCAGCAATGCCCCGGTTGATCTGCGTCTTGTCCCAGTAGCTTCCCAAATCCTTATGGAAAGTAACACTTTTCAACATCTCCACGCGATCAACCAGCGGAATCTTCTGATCCACATCCCAGAAAAATCTGGCATCGTTGAAGCGTGCCCGCAGAACGCGTTCATTCCCATGCCGAATCACCGCTGCACCAGCGTCATCCACTGCAATATTCAATACCGCCAGAAAATTCGGCAGCAATTTCCCGTCTCCATCTTCCAGCGCAAAATATTTTTGATGATCGCGCATCACCGTCACCAGCACTTCGCCAGGCAGATCAAGGTAACTCGCCTCAAATCCGCCGAGGATCACAGAAGGCCACTCGGTCAAGTGGCTCAATGCATCGACCAGCCCTTCATCCTCGCGCCAGCGAGCGTCGGCAATCTTCCTCGTCTCCGCATCCAGCGCCTTGCGGATGCGATGCCGCCGCGTCTCCGGGTCCACCTCGACATACGCCGCCCGAAGCTTTTCTGCGTATTCCTGCGGCCTGCGAATGACCACCGGCGCCGCACCATGCATCACGCGATGGCCATAACTCGCCGCATCCGCCGTTACACCCGCAAACTCCACCGGCAACACCTCTTCGTCCAGCAGCGCCACCAGCCAGCGCACCGGGCGAACAAATCGTTCCGGCTTCCCCGCACGCCAGTACATATTTTTCGGCCAGTAGATCGCGGCAATCTCCGCCGGCAGCATCACGGTCAACACCTTCGCCGCACTTCTTCCAGTCCGGCGAACTGTCGCTGTTACATATTCCCCTTTGGCATTTTGAATTGTCGTTAACTCGCCAATTTCCACGCCGGACTTTTTCGCAAACGCAATTGCAGCCGGGGTCGCCGCACCATTCTTGTAGGCAACGGCAACTGAAGGCCCAACCACCTGCTCCTCCATATCGGCCTGTTGCGGCAACAATCCTTCGGCCAGGACAGCCAGACGACGCGGCGTGGAAAAACTCGTCACTGCGAACCCATCCGCAGCCAGCCGCTCGCGCACAACCAGTTCGCGAAAGCGCTTCGCCAACTCCTCCTGCGCTGCGGGGATCATGCTGGCCGGAATTTCTTCCAATCCAATTTCAAGCAAAAATGCGGGCATTCGGTTCGCTTTCTAAACTTGTCGTATCAAACTTGGGATTATGCTGCCACCAGCTGAGCCTGCTGCGCCGCGTACGCCTTGGCCACGCCAACAGCCAACGCGCGAATCCGCGCAATCACGCCGACACGCTCCGTAACCGAAATCGCTCCGCGCGCATCCAGAAGATTGAACAGGTGTGAGCACTTCAAACATAGGTCAAACGCAGCCACCAGCGGTACACGACGGCGCGCCTCGGCATCTGCGTCTTCCGGCAGCGCCCGCGCTTCCGCCAGCAGCGCCTGGCACTCTTCCTCATATAGTTTGAAGTGCTGCCAGAGCTTCTCCACATCCGCTTTCTCAAAGTTGTAAACGGAAAATTGCAGCTCATCCATCAGCCGCACCTCGCCGTAGGTCACGGCGCGGCCAGTATCCGGCTCACGCGCCCACACAATGTCGTAAATCGAATCGACATCCTGCAGAAATGCGGCGATGCGCTCCAGTCCATACGTAATCTCGCCAGTGATCGGATCGAGATCGATCCCACCGCACTGTTGAAAATACGTAAACTGCGTAATTTCCAACCCGTCCAGCATTACCTGCCAGCCGATGCCCCACGCGCCCAGCGTAGGCGACTCCCAGTTGTCCTCTTCAAACTTCACATCATGCTGGCGCAAATCGATGCCGATCGCCTGCAGCGATTCCAGATAGAGCGCCTGAATATCATCCGGCGGCGGCTTCAGAATCACCTGCAGTTGCGTGTGCTTGAACAGCCGGTTCGGATTTTCACCATAGCGACCATCCGCAGGCCTGCGCGATGGCTGCGCATAGGCGATGCGAAACGGCTTCGGCCCCAGCACCCGCAGAAATGTCTCCGGCGACATCGTCCCCGCGCCCACTTCCACGTCATATGCCTGTTGCAAAATGCAGCCGCGGCTGGCCCAGAATTGCTGCAACGTAAAAAGCAATTCCTGAAATGTCAGCGGAGCTTTCGCCGAATCCGGCGCAACACTGGAGAAATCTACTGCCACAATAATTGAACTCCCAAGAAAAATGCGGATGCGCGTTGATCCCGATTGTATCGAATGCGGCGCGATTCTCTGCCGCCACGCTATCCACTCAGCCGCACAATCGCAGCGGCGGCGTTTAATCGCCGCTCGATATGCCGCTCCAGCGTGCGCACCAGAAATCGCCGCAGATCCTGGCCGCGCTGCCGCGGCCATACCTCGCTCGCCCCCGCATTCGATAGAGCGCGAATCGGCTCCCGCAACATCCGCTGCGCCAGCACAAGCGCTTCACGCCCAAGCAGGCTGCTATTCGGCTTCTTATGCCGCGCGCAGCTCAAACCATCGGCCAGCACATGAAAATACGCCGCGTCCGGGAAAGCCTCACCGCATTCCGTACAGCGATCGATCTCCGGCAGCCATCCAATCAGCCGCGTCATCCACAAAGAAAAATAGGTCAGCGGCATCCAGCAGCAATCCACACGCGTCTGCTCCAGCACCGCCAGCGTCAGCCGAAAGATCGCATCCTGTGGATCATGTTCGGGCAGCACGCTCTCCAGCACTTCAGCGTAAAAGGCCAACGTAGCGGCGCGAAGATAATCCACCGGCTGCGCCAGCGGCGAGGCCAGCGCTTCAAATTGTTCGAGGCGCACCAGCTCCTGCCGCGGCCGCTCCGCATACGCCGCGCGCACATAGGTCATCGGCTCCAGCGTGCCGCCAAAGCGTTTTCTCGACTTCAGTGCCGCCTTGGCCACGCCGCGCACTTTGCCTAAGTCGCGCGTCAGCAGAGAGACCAGCAGGTCCGATTCCTGAAACGGCCAGGTGCGCAGCACGATCGCTTCACTTTGATGAGGAATCATGACGGGGTACCCATTGAGTTTATAGAACGAGGAGGACAGGAAGGCGCAATCCGCTCCAAGCCGCCGGCCTTCTGCTCGGGAAAACAGCCGTGCCTAGAAAGACGCGTCCTGGCGCTCAAGCCGGCACGGTTTCAGCCGATAAACAGAGCAAGCAAAATCTAAAGATTTTATAAAGGGTTGAATTGCATTGCAAGACGATAAGCGAAAACATTTGCGGTTTCTTGCGGCGTTGGTCTGTGGACTTGCCGGCATTGCCGGAGCGAGCGCCTGCGGACAATCCACCGGGGCGCTGGCCAATGGGATGAGCGCGGCGGCTGTGGGCCGCGGCAGCACAATGGCAGCCGAACAGGGCGATCCTCTGGAAGCTGTCCAGGGCAACCCGGCCGGGCTGGCTGGAATCCGCACCCGAGCGCTCGACGTAAGCGGCGTCGCGGTGCTGGCCTCGGGATCGTTCCAAAACTCCGTAGACAACCACGGCCAACTGCGCCGCTCTGCTGGAGTCATGCCGTATGGGGCCGTTGGAATCCCACTCGGTGCCAGCCGCTGGAGCGCAATGCTGGCCGTTACCCCGGAGCAGTTGATGCGGGCGGACTGGCGCTACCTCGACCCTCCGGGGACGGCAGGCGCCAGCTATGGACTGCAGACCAACGAATCGGAGATTGTTGCCGTTCGCTCTTCCGCCGGACTGGCCTGGACGATGGGAAAGAACTGGTCGGCAGGGGCAACCGTGGGGTTGATCTACAACACGAACACATTGATTGCCCCCTACATCTTCCAGCGGCAGCCGCAGCTCGCCGGGCTCAAGGTGCTGCTCGATCTCAACACGCGCGGCTTTGGGTGGAACGGAAGCGCCGGCGCGCAATGGCGGCCCGGCCGCCGAATGCGAGCCGGCGTGGCATGGAAGAGTGCATCCTTCGTGCAGAGCCACGGAGACGCTTCGGGAACGGCGTCGGCCCAGTTTGCCGCATTGGGGATCGCTGCCGACCCCATCTTCCACTATCTTGCCGAAGTGGACAATGAGTTCCCGCAGTCCGTCGCAGCAGGTTTATCCTGGCAGGCAAGCCAACGAATGCGGTGGACCTTCGAGGGTGACTGGATCCATTGGGACAGTGCCTTTCAGCAGCTGCATGTGAAGCTGACAGACGGGACCAACACGACCATCAATAGCGTGGCGGGATCAAGCTCGGTTGCGGATCAGGTCCCGCTCAACTGGCGCGATCAGGGCGCTATCCATGCGGGCATCGAAGTGCCGGTGGCGCAACGGTGGACGGCTCGGGCCGGCTACTCCTACATGTCGGACCCGGTGCCCAGCGCAACATTGACGCCACTGACGGCCGCGATCCTGCGCAACACCCTCGCAGCCGGAGCCGGATGGAACCCTTCCAATGGCCAGGGACGCTGGAGGATCGACCTGGCATATCAGGCACAGCTCCCCGCATCGCAATCGGTGGGACAGAGTCAGCTTCTGGCCGGAGAATATGACTATAGCCGGGTCCATGTCGCCACACAATCCATAACAGTTACTGCGGGGATGAGATTTTAAACTAGAGGGCTCTGGTTAGCCGGATCGGATTTTCCGCTGCTACGCACGCGTAATGCTTTAAGAAAATATTCTTTTCAGGGTTTAGATGGATCCGGATATCGCATTCCACAAATAGAAAAACGCGCAGCCTGAAGGCTGCGCGTTCTCGTTCCTTACAACAGAATCTAGCGGCCGAAATGCTGCGCGTTCGTCTGCTCGTAATTCTTCCACTTCTCCGGAAGATCGTCGGCGGCAAAGATGGCCGAAACGGGGCATACTGGCACGCACGCGCCGCAATCGATGCATTCCACCGGATCGATAAAGATCTGGTCCAGTTCCGCGAACTGCGGCTCATCTTTTTTGGGATGGATGCAATCTACCGGGCAGGCATCGACGCAGGCAGCGTCCTTGGTGCCGATGCAGGGTTCAGCAATTACATAAGCCATAAGCCGTTCCGTTTCTCCTTGCTGGGACTTGAGTAGACAACTCGATTGTAGCAAACGAGCCGCGGCTGCTACGAGCGCGCAACAGGCTCATTTCGCATGGCGGCAAACTCGCGCGGCGTCGGAATCGGCTCCAGATTCCGCCCGGCAAACATGTCTTCAAACAAACGAATCATCTCCGCGTGGATTTTCCCGTTCGTTGCCAGCACCTCAGCACTCGCCAGATGAAACTGTCCGCCATCGATATACGTCACCATTCCGCCAGCCTCCGTCACCAGCAGAACGCCCGCCGCCGTATCCCAGGAGTTCAGATTGAACTCCCAATAGCCATCGAGTCGTCCGCAGGCCGTGTACGCAAGGTCAAGTGCTGCCGAACCAGCTCGCCGCACACCATGCGATCGCAGCGTGAACTCATGATAAAAATGCACGTTCGGATTGCCATGTCGCTTGCGGCTGGGAAATCCCGTCGCGATCAGCGACTCCGCCAGCGAAGCCGTGGAAGAAACCTGCATGCGCCGGCCATTCAGATACGCGCCCTGTCCCTTTTCCGCCAGAAACATCTCATCGCGCAAAGGATCGTAGATCACCGCGGCAATCAGATCGCCATCGGCATCCGCTGGCGTACCTGCCGGTCGATGCTCCAAACCCATCGACACACAGAATGCCGGAAAGCCATGCGCAAAATTCGTCGTGCCATCCAGCGGATCGATGTACCAGCGGTACTCGCAATCCATCCGCGCCCGCGTTCCCTCCTCACCCAGGATGCCGTGGCTCGGCCATTGGGCATGCAGCCGCTCCACCAGCAGCGTTTCGCTCTCGCGATCGGCCACCGTCACCAGGTCGACTTCGCCCTTGTATTCCGTCACCACGCCGCGTTCATAATGCGCGCGCAACAGCGCTCCGGCAGCCCGCGCCATCTCCGATGCCGGTCCCGCGTATTTCAATTGATCAAGATCGGCCGCACTCATACCTGCACATCCTCCGCGGCGTCTTTCTCCTTGCGCGGTGCCGGGCGGCGAGTCTTTTCCGTAATGGTCAAGATCTGGCGTTTATAGATAAACAGATTCGGCTTGCCTTCGCGCGTCAGCCGGATCATGCGATCGTCGAAATACTCGATCCAGCCATGCAGGCTCTCGCCATCGCGCAGTTGAATCACCACCGGCGTCTGCCGCTCGCTCAACATGCGCAGATAAATCGCTTCCTGCCCGGTTTCCGAATGCGGCTGATGAGATTTTTGCTTGCGGCGGCCATTCGTAGAGGGATTCACAACGCCAGTATATCGCTTCCCTATAGCGCCTTAGAGTCGGCTGGTGACGGCATCGCGATCTCCGCGGGAAACGGTTCGCCATCCGCCCACACCGCGCCGTCCACGAAATATTCCTTCTTCCAGATGGGCACTGTTTTCTTCAGCGTATCGATGACGAAGCGGCAGGCTTCAAACGCAGGCGCACGGTGCGCCGAGGCGACCGCAATCCATACGCTGGTTTCGCCGATCTGCAACCGCCCCAGTCGATGCGCCAGCACAATCTCGCGCACCTCAAAGCGGATTTTCGCCTCCCGAACCAGCGCCTGCATCTGACTGAGCGCCATCGCTTCATACGCTTCGTAATCGAGGTACAGAGTGCGGCGGTCGCGGGTCTGGTTGCGAACGACACCGTCGAAAACAACTATTGCGCCATTCGCGCCGTTTCTCAATTCCGCCAGCAGAGCTTCGGGGCAAATCGGCTCCCGCTGCAGCCGGACCGGCAAGTTTTGCGGGGCATTCTCTTCCCGCCCGCCACTTACCGGCGGCAGAAGCGCCACTTCATCTCCATCGCATAAGATATGCGCCGGCGCTGCATATTCTCGGTTCACGGCCACCGCCAGCGAACCGGCAAATTTCCGCACCTCTGGAGCGTTATCCATAAAACGGCCGAGAAACTCGCTCACTGTAGCACTGTCCGGCAACTCGAACGTCTCAGCTGACCGCGCTACGATCTCCTTCAAGCCGCCAAACAGCAGAACTCGTACTCGCATGAATCGAGTGTAGTTTGTTGCGGTCGATACAATCGGCGATATTCTCGGTAACTATGCGGCCTTTTGTTTGCGGCTCGCTAGCTCTTGAATATATTGCCTCATGGTGCGCGGTTCCCGGCCCAGAACGGCGTGCAGAACCAAGGCGTTTCCGCCAGGAAAACCATACTGGTCGTAGTCCGCATACATGCGTTTTAATCCCTCGCGAACGGGCCCATCTGAAATCTTGGCCTTCCGTGCCCACTCCTCGAAAGACGGTTCGCCGGCCTCTATCTTCCGCCCCAGCGTCTCACTCATCATGGCAGTGAGCTCAATTCGATTCACCATTCCTGGCGAGCAGAGCTCGAAGACACCATAATCCAGTTTGTTGCTCGTCAAGGCGAGCGCCGCCGCTTCCGCAACATCCCGATAATCTACATAGCTGGCCTTTGCCTGTTTCGAATACGGCAGCGAGTAGCGGCCCTGCTCGGTCACTTCGCTCCATCCCGTGTCCAGGTCCTGCATAAACATCGTCGGCTGGAGAACCGTGAATGTCATGCCCGACTCATAGATCGCCTCCTCAACCGGCCGCTTCGCCGAATGATTGGTCAATTTAGAGATAGAAGGATGGATCACGCTGGAGAAGGTGAATTTGCTTACGCCACCCGCTTTCGCGGCGTCCACCATCGCGACTCCCATATCGGCCTCATGGGACGCAAACACAGGGTTGATATGGAAAACGCCGTCCATTCCCGCCACTGCCGATGAGAGACTTTCGGGATTTTCCAGATCTCCGATGACCGTCTCGTCCGCCCCGTGCTCGCGCGCAGCCCGTTCGCTGCCCTTTTCCCGAATCAAAGCACACACTGTGGCTCCGCGTCTCTTCAGTTCCGGGACGACATGACTGGCAAACTTGCCAGTGGCTCCTACCATCAAAATTCGCATCTTCTCCCTCCTTATTCTTGGTGGGATGCACCGGACGAAGGGCGCGGATGGCCGCGCAAGACCGGATACAAAGCACGCGCGAATGGCGACTCGCGTCAATTCCGCACGTCAGAGGCCAAACCATCCATACGCAACGGCAACTCCGGCTGTGTTGAGTCCACCGGATACCAAACCCGCCCGCCCTCGACACGTGCAAACGAAGTCAGCGCATGCGGTTTGCGATGCGTCTTTCCCGCCGTACTGACAAAAATATCTTCGACGGAACGCTGATGCACCAGCAGAGCGTCCCCGATCAGCGAACGATGACATCGCCATGGCACTGCCTCGGAACACATAATCGCCGCCGTTCCATCATCCAGCTTCATCAGCTCCGCCAGCGCAGCTTGGAAAGTTTCCGTCTGCATGTAATCCGCATACCCGCGAAAGCTGGTGTTGCGCCAGCCCATATTCATGGAATCCTTGCGCGCCGGCCGCAGACCGCCCAGCTCCCACATCCAGCGATATCGAATGCCGTTAGCCTCAAGCGAAGCCGCCAGCGCTTCTCCGCCAAATTGCGGATTGTGGCGCGACTTCGGAATTGTCCGCACATCGATCAACAGCTCCACGCCGTTTTCCTTCAGCGCCTGAAGAAAGATATCGATCGACAGCGTGGAGTGGCCAATAGTCAGCATGACGAAATGGAATTATTTTTCAAGTGAGTCATTCTGAGCGTAGCGAAGAATCCAGAGAATATTGGCCTCATAAGCGGAAGCCGACACCCTTTGGATTCTTCACTTCGCTGTGCGCAGTTACTCCTGAGAAGCCGATGGGTTCAGAATGACTCCATCCCTCTTACGCCTGCGCGCCCGCCAGCACCTGGGCCGGTACTTGCGTCGGAGCCGGTTCCTGTTCGAGAACCTGCTCCAGCACCCGCGGCTTCAAAGCATCCGGCAGCGCAATCGCCAGTACGTCTTCAATCCTCCGCGCATAGTGGATCGTCACCCCGGCCAGCTGCTCCGGCAACAGGTCCTCTTCCACATTCAGCCGGTTTTCCTCCGGCAGAATAATGTCGCGAACCCCAGCCCTGCGCGCCGCCAGAAACTTCTCTTTGATGCCGCCCACCGGCAGCACATTGCCGCTCAGCGTAATCTCGCCCGTCATCGCCGTCAGCGGACGCACCTGCGTGTCCGTCATCAGCGAAACCAGCGTCGTCGCCAGCGTCACACCCGCCGAAGGTCCATCCTTCGGAATCGCGCCCGCCGGAATATGCACATGCAGATCGACTTCCGAATTGAAGTCCTCCTTCAAGCTCAGAATCTTTGCATTCGACCGCACCCAGGTCAGCGCCGCCTGCATGGACTCCTGCATCACTTCGCCAATCTGGCCGGTCATGGTGAAGCCGCCCTTGCCCTTCATGCGGTTGGCTTCAATGAACAGGATTTCCCCGCCCGAAGGCGTCCACGCCAAGCCAACGGCAACCCCTGGCCGCTGCGTGCGTTCGGCGATCTCCGTCTCCACGCGAACCTTGATTCCGCCCAGAAATTCCTGCACCACATCCGCCGTCACCACCAGTTTGTCCGTTTTGCCCTCAGCCTTGCGCCGCGCCTGCTTGCGGCACACCGTCCCGATCCACTGTTCCAGCTTGCGCACTCCAGCCTCGCGCGTATAGTGCCGCACGATGCTGCGCACACTCTCTTCTGGAAATTCAATGTCCTCGGGCGCGATGCCGTTTTCCTTGATCTGCCGCGGAATCAGATAGCGATAGGCAATATGCACCTTCTCGTCTTCCGTATACCCGGTCAGCTCGATGATCTCCATACGGTCGCGCAGCGGCTCCGGAATCGGGTCCAGCTGGTTCGCCGTGCAGATAAACAATACCTTCGACAAATCGAACGGCACATCCAGATAGTTGTCGCGGAAGGTATTGTTCTGCTCCGGGTCCAGCGTTTCCAGTAACGCCGACGACGGATCGCCGCGGAAATCCCGCCCCAGCTTGTCGACTTCATCCAGCATGAACACCGGATCGTTCGTCTCCGCGCGCCGCAGCGACTGCATAACCTGTCCCGGCATCGCTCCGATGTACGTGCGCCGGTGCCCGCGAATCTCCGCCTCATCGTGCATGCCGCCCAGCGATATCCGCTGGAACTTCCGCCCCAGCGCCCGCGCAATGCTCCGCCCCAGCGAGGTTTTGCCCACGCCCGGAGGCCCGACAAAGCACAGAATCGGCCCCTTCATATCCGGCTTCAGCCTGCGCACAGCCAGGTAATCCAGAATTCTCTCCTTCACCTTTTTCAGGTCGTAGTGATCTTCGTCGAGAATCTCCTTCGCCCGCACGATGTCCACTTCGCTGCCGGAAGACTTCGCCCACGGCAACACCGCCAGCCACTCGATGTAATTCCGCGTGATCGAATAATCCGCCGCCATCGGGGACATCCGCGACAACCGGTTCAGCTCCTTCAGCGCCTCTTTCTTCACCGCTTCCGGCATCCCCGCGGCTTCCAGTTTTTCCCGCAGCTCTTCGATATCTTTCTGGCCCTCGTCCATTTCGCCGAGTTCCTTCTGGATCGCCTTCAACTGCTCGCGCAGATAATAATCCCGCTGCGACTGCTGCACCTGGTCCTGCACCTCCGACTGGATCTTGTTGCGCAATTGCTGAACTTCCAGCTCCTTCGCCAGATGCCGGTTGATGCGCGACATGCGCGCCAGCACATCTGGAGTCTCCAACAATTCCTGTTTGTCGACCGTCGTCAGAATAGGCAACGAAGAGGCAATAAAGTCCACCAGCCGCCCCGGCTCGTCGATGTTGAGGGCAATCGTCTGCAATTCATCCGACAACGTCGGCGAGACGGTCACGATCTGCTGAAACTGCGACAAAATATTGCGCTGCAGCGCCTCGGTTTCGGCGCTCTTCTCCGGCTCGACGTCGTCCATCACGTCCACTTCCGCCGTCATATACGGCGCCGCCTGGTCGAATTCCGACAGCTTCACCCGCTCCGTCCCCTCGGTAAACACGAAGAGGCTCTGATTCGGCATTTTCACCACTTTGTGAACTGTTGCCAGCGTTCCCACCGAGTGCAAATCCGCCGGCTGGGGAGCATCCATCCGCGCCTCACGCTGGGCCACCACAATGATGGTCTTTTCTTCCCCGAGGGATTGGACCAGCTGGATGGAACTCTCCCGTCCAACCGTCAGCGGCAGCACCGCATGGGGAAAAAGAACTGTATCCCGTACCGGCAACACAGGATAGGTCTGCTTGGAACTGCTTTTTTCTCGGCCTTTGCGTTCACCGGGCTGAATGACACTTAGAAAATCACTAGACATGAGTCACCTTCTATCAGAACTGTTGCTATATAGACGCTAAATTTTAGCTAAAGTTGCAAATCTTGCAACGCAAAAAGATCGTCCACGCTCGACTCGCACCCGTCTTGGTGGCGACCATCCGCTTGACGGGCCCAATCGCTTTCAATCGGTCATTTCTGGGGAATTACGCTCCCTTTTTCTCGCATCGACGGAGTGAACGTAAGCCCCACCAGCAGCCCGTCTGGATCGAGAAATCTGCTCACGGTTTGACCCCACGGTTCCTTCCTGTTCTTGATAAGCATTCGATGTCCCATCGATTCCAGCTCCGCGGGCTCTCTCGACACTATTTACATCGAATTCAAGCCAGGCGTGGGGCACTTGCAAGCTATCCGGCCAGATGCTGTTGCCGAAACAAGACTCCGCAGCCTGGGAGAGCGGCCAAAGAGCGAAGTGCTTGGCGCCTGGAATGGCACCCGTATGGAGATAGCCGCCACTCTCCTCTTTGAAGGGAATGTCGAGCGTCTCGACGTAAAGTCTGCGGCTGGTATTTGTATCGCGGACGACCGGCCCAAAACCTGCGATGAAAAGAATTTCGATTTTTCCCAGCCCTTGCATCGCATCTCCTCTCCATTTGGTGAAAGCTTTGGCCGCCCCTTTTAATTCGATGCATGATTCAATGCCGAATACCGCCCCAACTCCTTGACGATCGGGCAAATTTCCCGCAATGTCTCGAGCACCGCATCCGGCTCCGCGTTTCCCGGCAGGGTCACGTCGGCATAGAACATATATTCCCAGGGCCGTCCGGTAATGGGCCGCGATTCGATTTTGGTCAGGTTCAAATTGCGCGCCGCAAACACTCCCAGCGCTTCCAGCAATGCACCTGGCCGATTTTCCAGCGAAAATACCAGCGACAGCTTTGACGGCGACATCGCCGCCGGAATCGCCCCACGCTGCCGGATCAGCCAGAACCGGGTAAAGCTCTCGGCATGGTCCTCGATCCCGGCCTCGAGAATCTCCCCGCCATATTGCACCGCCGCCTGCTTACTGGCGATCGCCGCCAGTTCCGGCTTCCTCTCCTGCATAATGTGCTTCACGCTGCCGGCGGTGTCGTAAAAACTGGTCGCTTTGAACCGCGGATGCGCGGCAAAAAATTCCTTGCACTGCGCCAGCGCTACCGGATGCGACAGCACATGCCGCACGCTTTCAATCTCCGTTCCCGGCGCGGCGATCAGGTTGTGCCGGATGCGCATCTGCAGTTCGCGTTCAATCGCAAATTCATGCTCGAAAAACAAATCGTAGAAATCGACCACAGACCCGGCCAGGCTGTTCTCGACCGGAATCACTGCCGCTTCCACCTCCGAACAATCCAGCTCCCGCAGCACATCGCTCGCCGTTCTGCAAGGCGCCACCACCGCCTGCGGAACCAGCGTCAAAGCCGCTTCATGGCTGAAAGAACCCAGTTCTCCCTGGATCGCAACCCGCATCCTTACCTCACCTGGAAATTTGTCATGGTTGAATTTAATTCGCGCTCGCGGCAACTTCTTTGGCCTACCGCGCAACTTATCACAGGTACAAGGCTTCGACCGACTGTAAGGAGACAAAAACAATGTTGTGGACCATCTTCGTAATTCTTCTGATCTTGTGGCTGCTGGGATTTATCGGCTTCCACGTTTTAGGCGCGTACATTCATATCCTTCTCGTTATCGCGGTTATCGTTCTCATCTTCGCCATTATCGGCGGGCGCCGATCCGCGCTTTAAGATCTGCGCTTTAACCCGAAGCCGTTTTGAATCGGCGGGGCGTTTGCACATGCGTGGCGCGCCCCGCTCAAACCAAACTGTCAGCTTCCAAATCCCCACACGGAATCTGACCCCAAAGCAGGAAGGGAGCACCCCATGAATAACGATCAAGTTTCCGGAAAAATGGATCAGGTCGCGGGAAAAATTAAACAGGGCGTCGGCGAAGCCGTCGGCAATGACAATCTGGCCAATCGCGGTGTAGCGGACCAGGCGAAAGGCGCTGCCAAAGAAACATGGGGCAACGTGAAAGATGCCGCGAATAAGAATGCCGCGGACGAAGCCCACGACACCCGCCAGACCATCACCGACAAGGTCCAGAATCTGAAAGACAACGTCAACGACAAGATCGATGCCGCGAAAGAACAGCATCGCATCAACGAAGCGAAAAACCGCACCGCATAAAGTGAGCTTGCTTCCACCCCAACGTCCAGGACGAGAGGGAAGGCCAGACGCATAATGCCCCGAAGAAGCTGAAAAGCTTCTCGGGGCATTTCCGCGTTTTGCAGCTTTATCTTAGATCCCGTCATCCTGAGCGCAGCGAAGGATCCAGAGAATTCCGGCGGATTGAAGACCGTTCGTCCCACAGAAAACAAAGATTTTATCGCCGCAGCAAATCCGCCGCTACCGCCGCAAAGAACGCGAAGGAAATAATTCCATTCATCGTAAAAAAAGCCGCATTCAGTCGCCGCAAGTCGCGCGGAGAAACCAGTGTGTGCTCATAAATCAGCATGGCCGCAACCGCCGCCACGCCCAGCACGGTAATTCCCCCCAGGTGAAATAACAGGATCAGCGCAACCAGCAGCGCCAGCATGCAAAGATGCATGACGCGAGCAATCCAGAACGCCGCATCCAGCCCGAAGGCCTGCGGCACGCTGTTCAACCCCACGCGCACATCATGTTCATAATCCTGGCAGGCATACAGCACGTCGAACCCGGCCACCCAGAACAGCACCGCTCCCGTCAGCACCAGGATGCGCGGATCGAGCGAGCCCCGCACCGCAATCCACGCCGCCGAGGGGGCGATCCCCAGCGCCAGCCCCAACACCAGATGCGACCAGCGCGTAAAGCGTTTGGCGTAGGAATAGAAAAAAACGATCGCCAGCGCGACCGGCGAAAGAATCAGCGTCAACCGGTTCAGCCGGCTTGCCCCGAAAATAAAAATTGCAGCCGCCACAATCGTGAATCCGGCCGTAAATCGCCGCGTCAACAATCCCGCCGGAATCGCCCGCATCGCCGTCCGCGGATTCGCGCGATCAATCTCTGCATCCGCCCAGCGGTTGAAAGCCATCGCTGCCGAACGCGCGGAGACCATACAGACCACGATCCAGAACAGCACACGCCACGGCGGCAATCCCCGCGCCGCCAGCATTGCCCCGGTAAGCGCAAACGGCAGCGCGAAGATCGAATGTTCCCACTTGATCATCTCCAGCGTAGTCCGCAAGCTGCCCGTCATCCTGCCGATCGTGCTCGTGCCCATTCGCAAATCGCCTCCATTCCAGTGTAGAGCGTAATCTCAGCAGAGACCTCCGACATAGATTTTCTCTGCTCCCATCTGCCAGGCTGTGGCATCTAAGGCCAGTGAGCTTTTCTTTCCGGAAGACAGCCGCGCGCGATAAAGCGTTTCTCCTGAAGCTGTGGAGTGGAGATATGAACTCCGCGTGGCCGTTCCCCCTAAGAACGGCCACACCAAGAGAATCTCGCCACATCGCAGTATCAGGAGAAATGCTCAGCGCATGTAGTATCCACTTATGCGAAATCGGCGCGCGTCCGAAATTCAAACCCGGCGCGTGCAACCGGACGCCGCAGAGTAGAAAAAACCCAGGCAAGGAAAATCGATTTTGACCGACGACAAACAGCTGCCGGGGAATCCTCACCACATCAACCCGTGGCTCGTCGCCCTGGCCGTGATCCTGCCGACGTTCATGGAGGTGCTCGATACCTCTATCGCCTCCGTCGCGCTGCCCTATATCGCCGGCAGCCTGGGAGCCAGCACGAATGAAGCCACCTGGGTGCTCACCAGCTACCTGGTCTGCAACGCCATCGTGCTCCCCATCAGCGGCTGGTGCGCCCAGCGCTTCGGGCGCAAGAAATTTCTGCTCACTTGCATTGTGATCTTTACCGTCAGCTCCTTCGCTTGCGGCGCCGCCACCAGCTTGGGCATGATACTCGTCGCACGTGCCATACAAGGGGCAGGCGGTGGTGCGCTGCAGCCCATGTCGCAATCGATCCTGCTCGAAACTTTCCCGCCGGAAAAACGCGGTCAGGCGATGGCGCTGTTCGGCCTCGGCGTCGTCGTCGCGCCCATCCTCGGCCCCACGCTCGGCGGCTATCTCACCGACGCCTACACCTGGCGCTGGGCGTTTTATATCAATGTTCCGGTCGGCATCCTCGCCTTCATCATGATCTCCCGCTTCGTCTTCGATCCGGATTACATCCGCAATGCCAGACCGGGAAAGCTCGACACCATCGGCCTGGGCTTCCTCGCCGTCTGGCTGGGCTGCCTCCAAATCATCCTGGATAAAGGTCAGGAAGACGACTGGTTCGGCGCCACGTGGATTCGCTGGGCTACCGCGATTCTCCTCATCGCCTTCGTCTTGTTCATCGTCCGCATGTTCCGGCAGAAGCGGCCGCTGGTCGATCTGCGCATCTTTCGACATCGAAACTTCACGCTAGGCTGCATTCTCATCGCGTTATTCGGCGGCTGCATTTACGGCCTGGTCACGCTGCTCCCTCTCTTCTATCAGGAGCTGCTCGGCTATACCGCCTTCAACGCCGGTATTGCCGTCAGTCCACGCGGTCTGGGCGCTGTCGTCGCCATGCCCATCATCGGCCTCCTCACGGCCAAAGTAGACAATCGCTGGCTGATCGGCGGAGGCTTTCTGCTCTTCGGCATCTGCGGACTGTGGTTCGGGGAAGTCACCCTGGCCATCTCTCCGTGGTCGTTCATCTGGGCCATTGTCCTTAGCGGCTTCGGCTCCGGAATGGTCTTCGTCCCCCTTTCGACAACCACCATGGCCTATCTGTCGAATGAGGAAATGGGTAACGCTTCCGGCCTCTACAACCTGCTGCGGAACATCGGCGCCAGCATCGGCATTTCTCTCACCAATACGCTGCTGACCCGCCATGAACAGGTCCACCAGGCCAACCTGGTGCAGAACCTGACTCCCGGCGGCCGCGTCTATCAGCAGCAGCTCGCGCAGAGTACCGCCGCCCTCGGCCCCAAGATCGGCGAAGCCATGTCGGGCGCAGGCGCACTGGGCAAACTCTATCAATCGCTCAATCAGCAGGCATCGCTGCTGTCGTACATGGACGATTTCCGCTATCTGGCGATCGCGTCCTTTGCCTGCTTACCGGTAGCCTTCGCGCTCAAAAAAGCGGTCGCCCGCAAGGGAGCAGTCAGCGCGGCACATTAGGGCATTTCGGGCTCTATTGACATCCTGCAATACCCCTCAGAATTGTCGTCCCGAGCGCAGCGCAGTCGAGGGACCTGCTTTTTGCCCGTTCGCCCATGGATTTCACCCTTCCCAATCGCCTCCACCGCGCGAGAATCGAGCATGTCAACAGAGCCAGCTGTTTTCCTGTAGGTGTAGAGTGCCCGCCCCAATGAGTCGTCATCCTGAGCGTAGCGAAGGACCTCTGTATTGAAGAGAATGCCGGAGTGCAAAGATTCTCTCCGCTGTCAGACTCGTGCTTTCACTCTCTAGCAACGGAGAACTGCTCTGGATTTGGACAAAAAAATTGCGCGGCGCAGACGAGCTCAAAAGGTCTTCGCGCCGCGCAATTTTTATTTCTGTTCGTTTCCCTGTCCGGCAACAACCAGATCGTTGGTCACCGAGAAAACTCCATTAACTCCCATTGCCCGCGTGTACACCAGCTGCTTGTCCATCTGGCTGTCAACAATCCCGTACAGAGTCACGCGACCATTTTGCACGGAAATTCGAATCGGCTTCGAGGGCACAATGGCATAGCGCCGCAATGTCGGGTATTCGTAGATCGCGCGGAATACCCGGCGGCGAATTCCGTCATCCATCGGCGAAACCGGATCGACGCTGATCTGGTCGACAATGCCTTTCACGCCCCGCGTATTCTGCGTTAAGGATATGGCGGAAGATTTCGCCACCGGCCCCAACGCGTGCCCGCCCAGCGTTACGATGCCATCCTGCACGCCGACGGATATGGCATCAAACACCTGCCCGAAACCGACACGATCGACCTGGATTGCGCTCAGCAGCTTTCTCTCCAGGACATTGTCCGGAATCGAAGCTCCGCCTACCGCGATATTGTCGCGCACATCCTGCACGCCCTTCGTCTTCTTCGCTTTTTTGATGGCGTCCACTTTGAAAGCGTACAGATCGACCTGCCCGGAGAGCGTGACCGTGCCGTTCTCGGCCGTCACTGTGATTCCGGAAAACCTCTTGTTATTCAGTTGCCGCTTTACCGCACCGATCAGCGCCGCATCCGACATCCCCGCATCGGCTGCAAACATGCAGGCGGAGGGGCCCATCAGAACCGGCGCTGCCAACGATCCCACTCCACCGACGAACAACGCAATCAGCAACCGCGACAATACTTTTTTGCTTTGCATAGATCTTTTCCCCCTCGTGAACCGGCGCTCCTCGTCACCGCAGGAACGCTCGATATACCTTCGCCGGAATCATACTTGCACCCGGGCCGTGTTGCAAAGAGCAACCTGCACTTACTGCTGCAAATAATATTGGATGGTCGTCACCACCCGCACCTTCTGCAGAATACTGGCGTTCGACGAACTCCCGCCCATGTTCGGATTACCCTCCGAAGCAGCATCGGCGGAGGAAATCGAAAACAATCCCTGCGACGCCTGCCGAATCGTCCCCACTTTGCTGCCGGAGTCTGCCGCAAAGCGTTCGGCTGCCGAGCGCGCACTGCGGGTCGCCTCCGTAATCATCTCCGGCTTGATGGAGTTGAGCCCGGTAAAAATGTAGCTGACGCTGTTCTGCTGGCCGTACTGCGGCCCTCCGCCCAGCACCACCCCCGCGGCAATCAGCGAGCTGGTCTTCTGCACCGCAGCGGCAACCTGATTCACATCCTTCGACCGCACCGTGATCGACTGCTGCACAATATAACGGTTGGGCGCACGCGCGCCGCCATAGTCGTTAGTTTGGGTGTCGGTCACGCTCGGCTGGCCCAGCGTAATGTCCGATTGCGGAATCTTCTGCGCCGCCAGAAACTGCAGCACCGCCTGACTGTCCTGCTCGCTTTTCGCGTAGGTCGCCTTCAGGTCGTTGCCAGCCTCACGAAATGAAAGCGGCCAGATGGCAAGATCGGCACGGACGGTGCGCTCCGCCAGCCCGCGCACGGAAACATAACGGTCGGCCATGCGGATATCTTTAATCTCGCTGCCCAGAACCCAGCCGCCCAGCAGCATCCCCAGGATCAACCCAATCGCGATCAGCGCACTCGCAGCAACATTCGACCTGCCATTTTCCATCATTTCGTCGTTCCCTCACTGCCCAGCAACTATGAAACAGCCGCACCATGCAGTCAAGAAGAATCTACAGGTTGATGACAACTTGATTTTGGGTAGACCCTCGGCTTCAGCCGGGATAAGCCGTTGAAAATTTCAAGGGCTTTAGCGCTTGAGGTTCACAATGAACGGTTTGTCGACAATCTGATTTAGAACATTTCCATTGGCAAACGCACTCGCCTCGACGAGGCCGATGTCCTTATTTATGCTTCGCCCGAATCTGCAGATACATGCTGAACACATCCGCCTCGTCGCGAACCGCAATCACCGAGACATTGCGCGTCAAATCGAATTGCCCCTGGATCAACTGCTGCTCCGTGGTGTTCACGTTGGTAGCGAAGGTCAGCGTAAGCCTGCGCCCCACCTGCTCCTCGACGGTCACGCGCGCCGTCGACTCACCCAGCGTCCCGACAAAGTTCGGATCGACACGCACGCTTCCCACGCCAAACAGTTTCTGCACCCGGCTGCTGACCGCAGCATTCAGCGCCCCGCCCAGCAGCGCTTCCGATGTCAGGTTCGCGCCCTGCTGCTGCTGCTCGCCGTACATCAGCGCCTGCTCATTCGTGCGCCCCAGCGCCAGCAGCGCCAGCACGTCGGCCTGCGTCAACGGCGGCTCCGAACGATAGGAAATATCCAGCTTGCTCGGCGGTCCATGCAGGGTAATGATGATGTCGTAATTCTGCACCCGCGCCGACGCTTCGAGATCGATCTCCGGCGAGATCGTCACCGGGTTCGCGAAAACAATATCGCCCTGTTGCAGGTGGTATTTCGTTCCTGCAAACGATGCCTCGCCCTGCGTGATATCGATGCGCCCCAGCACCGAAGGATTTTCCAGCGTACCGCGAATGCGCAGGTTCACATCGCCGGCCAACGAGGCAAAAGAATTCTGAAATCCAAGTTCCGGCGCGGAAGTCACGTGGACATCGAGCCGCACCCGGTTCAGCGGTGAGCTGGGATCGATCGGCGCGGACACACTGCCGCCGCCAGCGAACGAAGTCAGATCGACACTGCTGCCGATCCCGAAGCGCATCAGCCTCACATCTCCGCTCAACAACAGGCTGTCGGTAGTTCCAAGCAATCGCAATTTGGAATCGACGGAACTGGAAACGCCCTTGGGATAGCGGATGCGAACATCTTTCGTGGTCGCCGTCAGATCGACAAAAACGCCGTTGCGATAGCCGACAAAGCCATTCACCATCAGCGCTCCGCCGCCGGAAGAGCCCTTCAGTTGCTGCACTACCAGCCGGTCCTGATCGAAGACCATCTCCCCATTCATATCTGTCAGGCCATTGGTCACATTCATCATGTGGATGTTCACATGGCTCACATGCGCCGTGCCGCGCAGGTCCGGCTGGCGCGCCGTGCCGCGCGCATTCATGATGAAACCGACCTCGCCCGACGACTGCATCTTCGGATAGAGGACCGACACGAGACCCACATCGATCGAGCCCTCCGAATGCAGACGAAGTCTCTTGTTGTGCAGCAGATCGACCGTGCCATCGGCAATCAGGTCCATATCCTGACCCTGCAGATGGATTCGCTTCAGCCGCACGCTTCCATTGCGTAACGAGACCTCGACCGGCCCGGCGGAATGAATCGATCGGCGATCGATGGTCGCGGTAAAGGTCTTCAAGTCCGCATCCGCGCGAATCGCTGCGAACTGTTTCAATGGCCCGGACATGGTGATGGTTCCGTTCAGCGACGAGGTTCCATTCACCGAAGGCGCCAGGATGCGCAGCATCGGCTCGACATTGAAGCCGACAAATGTAAGCTGCGCCTGCGCCGGATAATTTCCATTGAGCTGCACCTGCCCAGCCGCATCCAGATGTGTATTCAGCAGCTCGGCCCGCGAAGTAAGCAAGAGCATTCCATTCTGCAGGTGCGTCTCCGCATGTAGACTGCCCATCGGCTCATGGTCGAGCGTCAGCTTCTCAATCTGCACCGCGCCGTTCGCAATCGGAGAGGCCGTCGTTCCCGCCGCCTGCACATGAAATCCAAGCGTGCCTCCAATAGCCAGACGCGAAGTCTGCAACGCGGCCACCTGTTCCAGTTGAAAATGCTGCCCCGTTATCTGCCCCGAGAGAGTGCCGGTTTCATAATCGTAAGTAAGATTTCCCTCTGCCGCGCCGTGGGCGGCTGCCAGCTGCATGTGGGTCGCCGCCAGCGTATGCCCCTGCGCCGCCAGCAGAATCGATGCCTCAGGCACCTCCTGCCCATCGATCACGCCATGTATCAGCGTGACATGCCCGCTGCCGGTCAGGTCATCGACAATTCCGCTGACATGCGCATTTGCATTCAGCTCTCCAGACGCGGGATACGAAGCCCCCACAACAGACTCGAGCTCGGAGATAGATGCGTCGCGAGTCGTCAGCGTCGCGGCAATGCGCGTCCTCTTATCGTAGGCATAGGAGTCGGCCTTCTTTCGATCCGGCAATAGGTCGAACCCGGTGTAAATCACGGAGCTGCCGCGCACCAGCTCGCCATTGCGCACGATCAGCTCCCACGGCGTGTAGGACAGATCGGCGTGGAAGCCGTCCCACGTCAGCAGATGAACCGGCGGCGGCGCAGCGGGATGGTCCAGCGGCGCGGCCTGCGCGAGAACCATTTCAAATCGCTGCGCATCCATGTGGCCCATCGCCTGCAACGCAAAGTACGATCCGCGAATATCCCCATGAAAGCTGGCATTTCCCAGCAGTTTTAGCGGCAACGCGTGCGGCTGGCCGCGCGGCGTTTCCTTCAGATCGAGAATCGTCAGCAGCCGGTCGAATTCCCCCAGATCGCGCCCGACAACATCCATCTTCAAATCGCTGTTCAAATCTTTTTCATACAGAGTCAGCAGTCCGGCAGCATGAACCTGCGTACCCGGCGTATCCTCGTCAGCATGCTCGATGACAAGATGATGATGATCGCCGAGATAATCCGCATGCGCGCTTCCAACCACTGGAATCAGTCCCATCAGCCTTCGCGGAGCGCGCATGATCAGATTTCCGTGCACATCGAGACCGTTGCCGTCGCCGGTCCAGCGCGCCGTCACCTGGCCTGAGGTCGCCGTGGTGAAGCCAATATTCCAGTACTGACGCGGCGCGGTCGCCGCAAGAATCAACGGCAGCGTAACGTTTGAAACCTGCGCCTCCATATCGGCCTCAAGCGGCTGATACACACGCGGAGTGACTCTTGTCGCCGGGCGTTTCCGGTGCAAACGGCGCAGCAACTCGCGCGGGCTCAGCTTCACATGCGCCGATAGCCACGATTTTTTCTGCACACGCAGAGGCTTCGCAATTGGCCTCGCAGCGGACACGACCGGTGCGGATGGGCCCACGCAATGTTTCAGCATCAAGCTGCCCGTAATCCGTCCGCCGTCGTCCAGCAAGGAAGAAAATCCCGTCAGCGAACACTGATCGTTATCGACGATCAGGTCCGTATGCAGCTCCACATTCCGCAGCCGCAGCCAGGAAGATTCCCACGCACCGGAGCGCAGATCGACATGGCCGGCGACCTGAAAATTCTCCTCGTTCATAGAACCAGGTTCGCCGTGCGCATGAATATTCAGCTGCACCGCGCCATCGCGCAGCTCATCTTCTCCGGTAATCGCGCCAACTTCACGCGCATCCACACCGCCATGAATGGCGATCTGCCAGTTCGGTTGAGAGAAATTTTTCAGCTGCGCGGTCGCCGTCAAATGTGAGCCGCCAGTCTTCAGATCGAGATTTTCGATGCTGACTTGATCGCGGCTGAGATCGATGCTGGTTTTCAACTGCGAATGCGCTTCCGTCGCATTTTTCAGGTGGAAGGTAATATTTTTCGTCTCGATCTCGGCGTGGTACTGCTTGCTCGCGCCAACATATTGCATGGTCAACTGCAGCGGGCCCGAAGCCATCTCCCAGGGAATGCGGCGGTTGTTCAGCAGGATCAAGCCATTCTCAACCTGCGTGTTGTCGACCGCAAGATCGAGCAGAACCTGCGGCAGCGGCTGGCTGCTGGCCGTGCGCGGCTGCGGCTGGTTCGTCGTACCGTCGGGGTAGAAGATCAGATGGAATATCGGCCGCTGTGCGTCCAGGCTGGCCAGCATAATCTTCGGCGAGAAAAAGGAAAGTATCTTCGCGCGCAGCGTGAGATGGTCGACATGAAAATACGGCGCTTCGTTCGCCGACTCCTTCCCGTGGATGGTCAGGCCATCGACTTCGATCGCGAAATGCCGCACGCTCCAGTCGAACGAACGGATTTCTACCTTGCCGCCAGTGGCTCTTTCTAGCGTCGCCACCAACGTTCGGCGCACCCGCGCGGCAAACTGCGGCGTCGAGGCATACCACAGCGCAGCGCCGACAATGCCCATCGCGATCACCGCCATCGCCACCACGGCATAGACGCTGTGACGCCAGCCAAAACGGCGCGGCCGCGGAGAAACCTTCGCCGCGTTGCCCTCGTCGGAACGCATGTCGGGACTCATTGTGCGGCCTCGCCGTCACCGTCAGCGGAATCCCCATAAGCCAAGTCCAGGATCCGCACATGCTCTTCCTTGCGCAGACTCTTCAGCCACTGATCCAGCATCGCGCCCACTTGCTGCTGGCGCAGAATCTCGCGGATGCGCGGAGCGACCGTGGCATATTTGGGCACGACAGCCTTGGCGCGTTCCAGCTCCGGCTTCAGCATCTGATCGTAATATTTCTGAACATCGGCATTGGGAACGCGCGCCGCTACGCCAAAGCGCAGATCGACAAATTTAAGAATCGCCAGGCGTTCGCGCACGCGATCCACAACTTCAGACTCCGTAAATCCGTGCGCCGCCAGAAATGCCTGCCATCCCGCTTCCGTCTTGCATTGGAATTGCACACACGCCGGAATCGTCTCCCGCATGGTTGCGATCGACTGATCGATTTCCTTCTGCGTGATGCCAGCCAGCCCCGGCTGCAGACTGCGCTGCTCATCGATCAGCGCGCGATCGAGCACGCGATCCAGCGCCCGCTGCGGCGTATTGTCGGCAGCCGGCTCCGCGGCAGGCTGCAGTGCGGCAAAGCGCATCTCCGCGTCCACATCGCTCGCAAGGATTGCCTGATCTCCAACCACAGCCACAACCCGATCCAGTACCGCAGAGCGCTGCGTATCTGCATGGATTCCTGAAGGGGCGAACAACACCAGAATCACAACGCAGACCAGTACATCCCACATCCCGATTTTGAGATGTGGCTTCTCTCCACGTGGCGGCACACACGGCATCCTCATCAAAAGGCCTGCCCAATGCTGAAGAAAAAATTGAAGTGGCCGGAGTTGCCCACATACGGCGGCTGCCCGTTGTAGTTGAGAAATGCCGGCAGATACGCCGGATCGCTCACTACCGGATAGACCGTCGGATTCAGGTTGTAACTGAAGTCCACGCGAATCGGCCCCACGGGAGTCTTATATCGCAGCCCCAACCCCGCCGCCTGCGAATCGTAATTGAAGTTGCAAGTCCCCTCCGGCCCGACCACGTTGTAACAGGTGTTGATGTTCGGCTGGTGATAGCGAAACAACCCCGGAAACATGTCCGACGCATTGGTATACACATTTCCAAAATCCTCAAACAGCGCAAACCCAAGGTTGTTGCCGATCAGCGGCAGCGCCAACGGCGGAATGCGCAGCTCCGTGCTGTTGACGAACGCGCCCGAGCCGCCCACCGGGAAGCCTGTCTGCAGATCGCGCGGACCGGCGGCATTCACGGAAAATCCGCGATGCGACGTAGCCCCGCCTGCATAGAGCCGCTCCGGCAATGGAATCAGATTGTACGTGGGATCTCCGTACGTGTTTTCGACGCCGATGCGCGTGCTGCGGGCCAGCACCCATCCGCGCTTATTCAGCCGGTAATAATTCGACTCCTGCGTGTCCAGCCGGTTGAAGTTTGCCTGCGAAGCCAGGCCCGACCAGGCAAAAAATTCCTGCGCGGAGACGTACCATCCCCGCGTCGCGTTCAGCGGATTGTCGCGTGTGTCATGCACCCAGGTAAATCCTGGGCCGCTCACGCGAGTCGGCTGCGACAGCAGCGGAATCAACTCCGCCGAGACCTGCAGGCTATTCGGATTGACATACACATATCGATACGCCATCGAATAAATAAATGTGTTCGCCTTGTTCGGCCGCTGCGTAAACAGGATCGATCCGCTGATGCTCGAAGCCTCGTACGTCGTCACATCCTGGTTGCTGACATAGCCGCCGGAAATGGAAAAATCGATCGTCTTGTGCCCATAGAATTTCGGCACGTTGAACGTCATGATCGCCTGTTGTTCCAGCGTTCCATACGCGGTCTGCAATGTGATCGTCCGATTCCGGCCGCCCAGGTTGATGCGGCTCACGTCGAAAGAAATACGCGGGCTGACGCCGAACTTCCCATTCGGACTGCACGCGAATGTCGATGGATTCACCCCCAGCTGGATAAGCGATGCCGCCGACGGGCAGTTGCGCTGCGGCGTTCCCGTCTGCACTTCAAATCCAAAACCGTAGTCGTAGTTCCAGCGATGCGCCTCTGTCAGATTCAGCAAAACGTCCTTGCGCGGCTGCGTCCCGCGCGGATTCACTATACCCGTATCGACTTCATTGAAAAGCGCCAGGTTGTAGAGCCGCCGCTGCGTGTCGGAAATTCTATTGCGATTCAGCGGATCGCCGGGATGAATCTCCAGCAGCTTGTCGACCACCTGCGGCCGCGTGTAGTGCAATCCGCTGATCAATACCTGGTTCACATAGAACGGGTTGCCTTCATGGATGCGCACCACAATATCGATCAGGTTCGCGTTGTCTTTCGACGGATGCCGTTCAAACGTCAAATCCGCCTGCGAAAATCCGTGCCGATAGTAGTAGTCGAACAACTGCAGCCGATCCGCCGCCAGCGTCGTCAGCGAGTAAGGCTCGCCCGGGCGAGTATTCATCTGTGCCAGCAAACTGGCTTCTGGCAGCTGCTTCGCGCCCACAATCTCCACCACGCCAATCTTCTGCTGCACGCCTTCGCGGATTTCGTAGGTCACCCGCACCACTGCCAGCTTGCCCGGTTTTGCGCCCGCAACTTCGTCGGAATCGAGCACCAACGGCGTCACTTGAACATTGTCGAAGCCGTTGCTTTTATAAAGCGCCGTAACCGCATCCACATCGCTCGCCAGCAGCGACTGGCTGAACAGCCCGTGCCGATTCAGCGCGTCGGCCTGCGCAACGCTCAGCCGCTCGTTGATAATGTCCTTGTCGAAATAATGATTCCCTGTGATCGCAACCTCAACCACCTTGTGCGGAGTTCCGCGCGCCACATGATAGGTGACGATTTCTTCATCCGTCTGCGGCTGCGCTGTCATGTGGGTCACATGCACATCAAAATACCCTTGCTTCTGGAAATGATTGCGCAGGTTATCGCTGCCTTCATCGAGCAGATCGGGATCGACCGCCCCCTCCTCATACACCGGTACCAGCCGCCGCACGTCGCGCTTGGAAATTTTCGCTCCCACCACCACAACCCGCACCAGCGGCCCGCGATTGGCATCGAAGCCGTAGTCCACTTCAACTTGCGCAGGCTGAAAGGTCTGGCTATCCGCACGCACCGTCGCCTCCAGCCGGTCCTGCTTCTGATAATTTTTCCTCAAACGGCTCAGTGCGCGCGGCACCGTGTTGGACGTCACCTTGGAATCCTGCTTCAGCTTGGCCACCCTGCGAAACTGCGCCGCCGTCACGCCGGAATTTCCCACTACCGTGACCGCGCCAACCGTCGCCTGCTTTCCCGCGTCCACGGTATAGATCACGTCCACCAGATGTTCCGGTCCTGCCGGAGTGGTCTTCACCGAAACCGTCGGCTCATAGAACCCGTTTCGCTTCAGCGCCTCTTTCAGGTTGGCAGTGGCTTGGTCCAGCTCTTCCCTGGTAAACGGCTCTCCCACGCTCAGCCGCGTAGCCCGCTGTATCTGTGCCGCCAGCAGTTCCTGCTTCATGCCGCGAACGAATAACCTGCGCAGAAACAGCTGCGGCACGCCGTGAAAGATCACCGTGACCCTGCCATCCTTCTCCACTCCGCGTGCTTGAATATCGCGATACAGGCCGCTGGCGTAAAGCTGGTGCAGGCTCTGCTTCACATTCTCCGCGCTCAGCTTGTCTCCAGGCCGCAGCGGAAGCTTCGCCTGCAGCCCAACGATATCCACGGCCAGCACGCCCTCAAATTGAATCGTGTCGACTCGCAGGCCATACCAGCTCCGCAAATCGCGATACCGCAGCACCGCCGCCGAGGAGCTCTGTGCCGCCGCTGCCGGAGATTTCACCTGGCCCGTCGCAGAAATGGAGATGCCACATCCAATCAGCGCCATGCATGCCGCCTGCCGCCAGGTCCCGAACGCTCTTTGGGTTTGGTTTTTTCGCAAAAATTATGCTCATCAAAAAACGATTGGAACCGGATCCGGGCTTGCAGCGCTGGAGCTGTTTTCCTATAGGTGTACACCGAAGCGAAAATCTCAACGCCGTTTTATCCCAAAAAAAACGGCACTTCGACAATATCTGTGGTGCGTAGAAATAGGAAAACAGCGCTGAATCGTTACGGTGGTACCTTCGCTTAGGATACTCAAGCTGAATGAACTCCGTCTCGGGTTCCGCCTTCATCGCCTCGATTCCCTATACTGAAGTTGCATGGCCTTATCGAATCACCCTCCGCTGCCCATCGCCGATGACCGCTATTCCCGGCAAATTTTATTCCCCGGCATCGGCGAGCCAGGCCAGCGCAAGCTGCAAGCCGCTCATATCGCCATCGTTGGCTGCGGTGCTACCGGCGCAGCGGTCGCCGGGCTGCTGGCGCGCGCCGGAGTAGGTACGCTGACCCTGATCGACCGCGACTACGTGGAGTGGAGCAACCTCCAGCGCCAGGTCCTGTTTGAAGAAGAAGACGCCGCTGAAGCGTTGCCGAAATCCGCAGCGGCCAAACGCCGCATCGCCCGCTTCAACGCCGAAACAAACGTCCACGCTCACGTCGCCGATCTGGTTCCCGACAATATCCACGCACTGCTCGCCGGCTCCCAGCTCGTCCTCGACGCAACTGACAATTTCGAAACACGCTACCTGTTGAACGACTACGCCGTCGAACAGAATAAGCCGTGGATTTACGCCGGAGCAGTGGGCTCCTATGCGGTGACGATGAATATCCTGCCGGGCAAAACAGCCTGTCTGGCCTGCATCTTCCCCCATCCGCCTGCGGGGACCGTGGAAACCTGCGACACCGCCGGCATCCTCAATCCGGCGGTCAACCTCGCCGCCTCCATGCAAGCCGTCGAAGCAATGAAGTGGATCGTCGGCGCCAACGATCGCATGAGGCAAACACTGTTTTCCTATGACGTATGGAGCAGCGAACGATCGGAGATCAATACCGCCCGCCCGCGCGAAAGCTGCACCGTCTGCGGCCAGCGGCAGTTCGTGCATCTCGCCGGCCTGGCCCGCCCGCAGATCACCTTGTGCGGAAGAAATTCCGTCCAGATTCACGAGCATCATCGGCCCATCGACTTTACCGAGCTCGAGCGCAAACTTGAGCCGCATGGTGCCGTGCTGCGCAACAAGATGCTGCTGCGCTTC
Source organism: Acidobacteriaceae bacterium (assembly GCA_965276585.1). Lineage (GTDB taxonomy): Bacteria > Acidobacteriota > Terriglobia > Terriglobales > Acidobacteriaceae > JAKAAZ01. The sequence continues at coordinate 551,377 of CBDIAZ010000003.1, forward strand.
GATCGCGGAGAACATCGCATCACCGTCTTTGCCGATGGCCGCGCCATCGTCCAGGGAACTACGGACGTCGGCCTCGCGCGCAGTCTATACTCACGCTTTATCGGCAGCTAGAGCTGTTTCCTGCCAGTCTAGGGCCGAGATGAAAATTTCAACACCGTCTTTTTTGAGAAACGGCACTCTCAGAATCTCTGAGAGGCACGCTACCAGGAAGACGGTTATAAAAATGCGCCGGGCAACTCGCGTCGTCGCATCATCTTCTAACGGACGGAGCATACAACCCTTAAATCTTATGGAACAATCAAAAAAAACTCCGGCCAAATCCCCGGGGAAACTTCCGAAGAAAGGCGAAACGCGTACCGTTTCTCCACACGCCCATTCTCCGCACATCGATTCCAAAATGAAGAACACTTTAAGCACCACCGAAGCAGTCGCGCCCACAGTGCCCGCGCAGCCGCTCACCACCGAAGCTCGGCCCATGCAGCAGCAGCAGCGGCGCAACCCTCCTATCGCCGGCGAGCTGACGGCGATTGCCGCGGCGCAGCAGGGCGACGGCTCGGCCTTTGAAATTCTCTACAACATGCACAAGCGGCGCGTGTATTCCCTCTGCCTGCGCATGCTGGGCAACGTTGCCGAAGCGGAAGACCTTACCCAGGAAGCCTTTCTGCAGCTGCATCGCAAGATCAGTACCTTTCGCGGCGACTCCGCCTTTTCCACCTGGCTGCATCGCATGGCCGTGAATGTCGTTCTCATGCATCTCAGAAAGAAGGGTCTTCCCCTGGTATCGCTGGAGGAGACGTTAGAGCCCAGCCAGGAAGACGGCCCGCGTAAGGATTTCGGCACTCGCGATCTGACGCTCTCCGGCTCCATCGACCGCGTCACATTGGAGCGTGCAGTTGAGGATTTGCCGCCGGGCTATCGCATGGTTTTTGTACTGCACGACGTGGAAGGCTATGAACACAATGAGATTGCCGGCATGCTGCAATGTTCCATTGGCAACAGCAAATCGCAGCTGCACAAAGCGCGCATGCGCCTGCGCTGCCTGCTGCGCGAAACCGCGGACGGAAGGGTAGAAGCATGACACAGAACCGCAATCTCACGCCCAAAGAGTGCAGCGAGTTTCAGGAGCAGCTTCCGGAATTTTTCGATTCCGGCGGGGACCTTACCGAAATCAAACACTCGCACCTGAAGACGTGCGAAAACTGCTCCGCACTGGTGCGCGATCTCGAGTACATCGCCGCCCAGGCCAAGCTCCTGCTGCCCATCCACGATCCCAGCCCCGCTGTCTGGCAGAACATCCACAAAGCCCTGACCCAGGAACCCGGCAACGGCGACGAACATTCCTGACGGCAATGAACGGTCACCAAGTTTTTCTTTCGCAACCGTGCCCAAGGCGACAGATCTTCGTCGCTGCGAGCACTTGGATTCGCAGCCACGTTACAGCCCAGTCAGCCGGTAAACTCTTCTTCCCGGGTAGTCGCGACCGCAAAAGCAGCGTTGCTGTGCTGAGCCAGGCGGTGGCCGAGCGCGACCGCGGATAGACACAGGCACACGGATAGAACCATATTCGCGAGCGCTCTGGGTAAAGATCCGGTTCGGATCAGGTCAAACGTCTGCAGACTGAAGGAGGAGAAAGTCGTGAAGCCCCCACAGATGCCGATCATGACGAAGATACGGATGTTTTCGGGGACTTCGAATCGACTTCCCGGAAGTGTAAGAGTTCCGAAGAAGCCAATCAGAAATGAGCCGCTTATATTGATGGCGATCGTGGTCCAGGGCAGGTTGGCATTCCAGCTTTGTGTGAATCGACCGAGCCCAAATCGCAATATTCCGCCGAACGCACTGCCAAAGGCTACCCAGAGGTATGGAATCATATCTGCTCCTGCGCAATAACTGAAATTGGCAGGAGTCATCAGCCGTCGCCGGCGGTTGCGGGAGACTCCATTCCCGTACGACTATTCTCGCATAGGTGAAGCAGGACCATCTGAACAACTAAGATGATGCAGTGGTCCAGACGATAGAACCCGCATTTTCGTTAAACCTAACCAAAAATAAATCCACGCTGGCCCATCTCGGTTAGAATCCAGCAAAGCCGGCTGGAGGTATCCCCGTCACGCACTCGAACCCAAAGCGCATCGTCCTCACCGGATTCATGGGCGCAGGCAAAAGCACAATAGGAGTAAGCCTCGCCCGCGAGCTAAGCTGGAGCTTCATCGATCTCGATGAAGAAATCGTCCGCTCGCAACAGCAGAGCATCGCGGAAATTTTCGAAACCGCAGGCGAAGCCTGCTTCCGCCAATTGGAGCACCAAGCCCTGGCCGCAATTCTGGAACGCAATGAAATCGTGCTCGCCCTGGGCGGCGGTGCACTCGAAACCGCAGTCAACCGCTATCTGCTCGCAGCCAGTCCGGAAACACTGCTCGTATATCTTGAAGCGCCGCTCGATATCTTGATCGCGCGCTGCGAGCAACAGCAGATTTCGCAAGCCAAGGCAGCGCGGCGACCGGTGTTGGAGCAGCGAACGGCTCTGGCCGAGCGTTTCGAGCGCCGGCAGCCGTTGTACGAGTCCGCGCATTGGACCATCCCCACGGCGAAATCCCAAACCGGGGAAATCGTCCGGACGATCCTGAACCGATGGAAAGAAAGTATCCCGAGCCCTCAACCATGAACGACCTATCCCCCGTCCCATACCGAGCAGGCCGCCGCAATGTACACGGCGACATCGTCTTCGCCTTCGCCATCGCCATCGCTCTTTACCTGGCATGGTTGCTGCGGGACATCCTGGTGTTGATCTACGTCAGCGCGCTCTGCGCCGTCGTTCTTCTCCCCGTAGTGCGCGGCGTGCAGCGGCTTCGCATCGGCAAATGGCACCCCAGCCACGGCATCGCCATCGCCATCATCATGGTGCTGCTGGTCGGCGCCATGGCCGGCTTTCTCAGCCTCACCGTGCCGGCAGTCGTGCGCGAGGTGAAGACGTTCGCCCAAACCTTCCCCGGACAAAGTCCGGCATTTCTCGACAAACTGCAGCGCATGCCGATTCTGCGCGATGTCAACTTCGGCATCATCGAAGCAAAAATCAAAGCCGATACCGCCCAGCATCTCGGCTCCTTCGTCTCTTCCATCAGCGAATGGGCGGCAAAGTTTTTTCAGATCGTCACCGGAATCTTCCTCACCATTTATTTCCTCGCCGAAGGCGACCACGTGTACCACTGGTTCCTTTCCCTCGTCCCCATAACCCATAGGACGCGAATGGATGAAACCCTGCAGCGCGCCGCCGCCCGCATGGGACGCTGGCTGCTGGGTCAGTTGACCCTGATGCTCATCCTCGGCGTTCTCAGCGGCATTGTCTTCGGCGCCATGCATCTGCGCTATGCCTTCGCGCTGGCGGTACTGATGGGCAGCTTCAACATCGTCCCGGTAGTAGGCGCGCTCGTCTCCACCTCGATTGCCATGCTGGTTGCCGCCAGCGATTCCTGGGCCAAAGTGCTCGGGGTCATGGTCTTCGAGCTGGTGTATCTGCAGGTCGAAAATGCATTCCTCACGCCGCGCATCATCGGCTCCAGCGTAGACCTCGCCGGCACAGCAGTGTTCATCGCACTGCTGCTCGGCGGCGGTCTCGCCGGAATCGCCGGAGTCGCCGTAGCCGTGCCCTCCGCGGTCCTCATCGCCGTGCTCGTCGAAGAGTACGTAATCCGCCCCGCCAACGCCGCCGGAGAACCGGATGTAGTCCCCGCCGCCAGTCCGCAATTGCGCTAGCCCAGGATTTTCAATTCGTCATCCAAAACGGTTTGCCATCCCAGCAAAAGCCCGGCGAGCGATCCGCGCGTTAAACTGCTTTCGTCAAGGGATTGCATAGCCAAGTGCAACTGTATAAAAGCCACGGCAGGAGGGTTCTCATGAAACGCAAACAGAACGCACTCGCGATCGTTTTTCTCGTTTCCCTCGCAATGACATTTGCCTGCGCGCAAACTGCGAGCCGCGTCGTAGGATCGATCACCGCCATCTCCGGCAGCACGTTCACCCTGCAGCCGGATCAAGGCGCGCCCGTCACCGTAACCGCAGCCGATAGTGCCCGCATTCTTCGCATGCAGCCAGGTGCGAAACAGCTCTCCCAAGCCACTCCCATCGCCCTCACTGACCTCGCCGTCGGCGACCGCATCCTCGCCCTGGTCAAGGACGGCTCCGCCACCACCATCGTTGCCATGAAGCAGGCCGACATCGCGCAGAAGCAGCAAGCCGAAGCCGAGGCCTGGCGCGCGGGCGCAGCTGGCCTGGTCAAAACCGTAGACCCCGCGACCGGAACCGTCACCATCCGCTCCGGCCCCCGTGCGCTCACCATTCACACGACCCCAAACACGAAGATCCGCCGCTACAGTCCCGACTCCGCCCTGTTCGCCAACGCCAAACCCTCGACGCTCGATGCCATCCATCCCGGCGATCAGCTGCGCGTCCGCGGAACCCGCAGCGCCGACGGCACGGAGATCGCCGCCGACGCACTCATCGCCGGCACCTTCCGCAACATCGCCGGAATCGTTTCCGCGACCAATCCCTCCACCAATACAGTCACCATCGCCGACCGTCTCTCGAAGAAGCCCATCGTCATTCACATCGACTCCGACTCGCAGCTGCACAAACTTCCTCCCGCCATGGCCCAACAACTTGCCGCGCGCCTGAAACAAATGGGCGCAGCCAACCAGCAGCATAAGCCGGCAGCTCAGCCAGCCGGCAGCCAATCCCCCAGCCCCGCCAGCCAGCGCAGCGGCAGTCTCTCGCGCATGCTCGAAAGCACGCCCGCCGTCACTCTCGCCGATCTCCACAAAGGCGACGCCCTCATCATTGTCGCCACACAAGGCACCCCCGCCTCCGCCACTGCTATTACCCTGCTCGCAGGCGTCGAACCGCTGCTCAGCGCTTTCCCCTCCGGCAATCAAAGCGTCTTCTCCGCCTCATGGAACCTCAACGGCGGCGGCATGAGCGCAGGCGGAGCCGGTGCGGGCGGATCTGGTGCCGGCGCGCCATAATTCATCCGGACACGATTCGTTCGGACACTCCTGCGTTTTCATCGCCTCGATCCCCGCTGGAACCGCGCTCCATCTTTGCTATCCTGAAACGTGGCTAGATTGTCTTTCTCTCGCGGGCCGTTCGTCCACCGCGGGTCCGTATCCCGCATCGCTATGTGCCCGTCCCCCATGCCGGTTTCCCCAACCGTTTCCTGCGGTGAGGTGAAGCTGTGAGCTCCGCCGCCCAGGCGCCCGCAAAGATCGCCCCGGAGACCATCCATCCCGGCAATCCCGAAGCTGTCGTAGAGCAGTCTGCCAGCCTCACTCGCAGCGCAAAAATCTTTCTCCTCGACACCATCGCCATCTTCAAACTCCGCGTCACCGCGCTCGTCGTCATGACCGCCTGGGCCGGCTATTATCTCGGCGCCATGCAATCCGGCATCGGCTCCTTCAACATCACCCTGTGGAACACCCTGGTCGGCGTCGCCCTTGTCTCCTGCGGCGCATCCGTGCTCAATCAGGTCTTCGAGCGGCGCACCGACGCCCTCATGCTGCGCACCGCCCAGCGCCCATTGGCTGCCCGGCGTCTCGGCCTCGGCTACGGCGTCCTCATCGGCATGGCCACCATTGTCTTCGGTTCGCTCTGGCTCATGGTCACGACCAACCCCATTACCGGCACCCTCACCCTGCTCACCGCCGTGATGTACGTCGGCATCTACACGCCGCTCAAGCGCTACACCACTCTGGCAACATTCATCGGAGCCTTCCCCGGCGCCATGCCGCCGCTGATCGGCTGGACCGCCGCGCGCGGCAGCATCGAGTGGCCCGCGGTCGCGCTCTTCGCCATTCTCTTCGTCTGGCAGTTCCCCCACTTCATGGCCATCGCCTGGCTCTATCGCGAGGACTATGGCCGCGCCGGCATCCGCATGCTGCCCGTCGTGCAGCCCGACGGCTGGTCCACCGCAACCGAGGCATTGGTCTACGCCATTCTGATGATCCCCGTCAGTCTGGTTCCCTACTATCTCCACATCGCCGGACGTTTCTATTGGACAGCCGCGCTGGTGCTCGGCCTCGTCTATCTCGCCTATACGATTCGCTTCACCCGCATCACCAAATGTTCCGCCAGCGAGTCGCGGAAAATCGCCCGCGCACTATTAAAGATAAGCGTGATCTATTTGCCGTTACTATTGGCAATATTGATGTTGAACTCGAAAAGAAGTTAGTTTTTGAAATTTGGTGCCCCATCCTTCGCGTTGTTGGTGAAGGGTGGGTTCGACCGATTCGCGTGGTTCGAAACCACAAAGAGGAAACCGAATGGCAACCATCGAACAAATCGCGCAGCCGCCCATCGCCAGGCCCGGCGAACTCTCCGGCCAGGCCCCCATCGAACTCTCCGGGCTCACCCACGATTACGGCTCCCGCCTCGCCCTCGACGGCCTCAGCTTCCAGGTGCGCCCGGCGGAAATCTTCGGTCTCCTCGGTCCCAACGGTAGCGGCAAAACCACCCTCTTCCGCATCCTTTCGACGCTCATGGTTCCTACCGGCGGCACCGCACGCATCGCCGGCTTCGACGTAGCCAGGGAACCTAACCGCGTCCGCCAGCAAACCGGCATCGTCTTCCAGGCAACCAGTCTGGATGTCAAACTCACCGTCGCCGAAAATCTCATGCATCAGGGCCATCTCTACGGACTGCGCGGTGCAGAGCTGCAGACACGCTCGAAGACAGTGCTCTCCCGCGTCGGCCTCACCGACCGCGCCAGGGACATGGTCGAAACTTTATCCGGCGGTCAGAAGCGCCGCATCGAACTGGCCAAGGGCCTCATCCATTCCCCCTCTGTCCTGCTGCTCGACGAGCCTTCCACCGGCCTCGATCCCGGCGCGCGCCTCGACCTCTGGCACTATCTCCGCATCCTGCGCGATGAGCAGGGCGTGACCGTCCTCGTCACTACACACCTCATGGAAGAGGCTGAGCACTGCGACCGTCTCGCCTTTCTCAGCGCCGGAAAATTAGTTGCGTTAGGCAGCCCGGCAGAATTGAAATCCCAGATCGGCGGCGACATCGTCCAGTTTGAAACCCCGACCGCGGAAGCCGCCGCTCTGCTGGGAACGCGCATCGCCGAGCGCTTTGCCGTTACTCCGGTCATCGTCGACTACACCGTCCGTGTCGAGCGCGAGCACGGCCATCGCTTCCTCACCGAAGTCGTCGAAGCCTTCCCCGGCGCCATCGAATCCGTTTCCGTCTCCAAGCCCAGCCTCGAAGATGTCTTCATCCAGCGCACGGGACATCGCTTCTGGCTGGACAACAAACAGGAGCAACCGTAATGGCCACCGTCGCCGTTCCCACTCGCATTCCCACCAGCTCCGCTGCGGGAACTCTATGGACCCCCGCCTACACCCTATGGCGGCGCGAGCTGGTTCGTTTCTACCGCCAAAAGGCCCGAGTCGTCGGCGTCATCGCTTCCCCGCTCCTGTTCTGGATTCTGCTCGGCTCCGGCTTCTCCAACACCTTTCACACTCCTGGCGCGGAAAGTGTAATGTCGTCGCACTACCTCAGCTATTTCTTTCCCGGCTCCATCGTTCTCATCGTGCTCTTCACCGCCATCTTCAGCATGATGTCGCTCATTCAGGATCGCAACGAAGGTTTTCTGCTCTCGGTATTGGCCGCGCCCATCCGCCGTTCCGCCATCGTGCTCGGCAAAGTCATGGGCGGAGCAACGCTGGCCGCCATTCAAGGCTGGTTCTTCCTCATCTTCTCGCCGTTGGCCGGGGTCCACGCCAGCGCGCTCGACATTCTCTACAGCATGCTCATCATCGCGCTCACATCCTTCGCCATCACCGCACTCGGTTTCATGATCGCGTGGCCCATGGATTCAACCCAGGCCTTCCATGCCGTCATCAATCTCATCCTGCTGCCGCTCTGGCTGCTCTCCGGCGCCCTCTTCCCCGCCAGCGGAGCTTCCGGCTGGCTGCGCACACTGGTCCTCATCAATCCTCTAACCTACGGTGTAGACGCGCTGCGCAACGGCCTCTTCCCCACCGAAGCAACCACTTTCTCCCCGGAATTCAACCTGCTGGCCACGCTCGGCTTTTGCGCCGTGGTCTTCCTCGGAGCCTGGACCATCGTCAACCGCCGCACCAACAAACCCGCGGCATAGCAAAGGTGAGCAACGAACGTTAGTCCGGGTATCGGAGACCACCAATACGCCTTCAGGCGCTGAGGTTTCACCAGCAAGGGTAGACCCGAGACTTTAGTCCGGGATGAGAGACAATCCACAAGCAGAAAATTTGAACCGGCATGCCAATCGAAATCCAAAATCCGCCCGCCAACACCCGCGCTCCCATAGCGGGCTTGATAACGATCAGCATCGCCGCCATCCTCTTCCTGCTCTGGCTGATCTACATCCACCACGCGCCGCAGCAGTTTGCCAACCGCCTGATGTTCCTGCCTGCGCTAAACGCCCTGCTGAACGGATTAAGCGCCATTGCCCTGGTCATCGGCTTCGTCTTCATCCGCCGTCGGCAAATCGCCCGCCATCGCGCCGCCATGATCACTGCCTTCATCTTCTCCAGCCTGTTTCTCGTCAGCTACCTCATCAATCACGCCCTGCACGGCGACATTCTCTACCCCGGCCACAGCACACTGCGAACGGCCTACCTCACCATCCTCGCCAGCCATATTTTTCTGTCGATGGTGGCGCTGCCCATGATCCTCATCACCTTTTATTTCTCTCTCAGCGGCCGCTTCCCCCAGCACAAAAAAATCGCCCGCTTCACCTTCCCCGTCTGGCTCTATGTCTCAATCACAGGAGTGATAGTCTACGCCATGCTGGCCAACGCACGCTGAAACATCGGAATAAGCAGAATGCCCGTAACCGATAAAACCCCGGCAGCTATCGAGCCATCCCGGCAGTCCGCCTCCGGGCAGCCTGCGGACGACGGCACCCGCATGCTGCTGCGGACAGGGTTCTGGATTACCCTCGTCGGAATTCTGGCGCTGATCGCCACAGAGACGGTGTTCGGCGGAATCGGCATCGACGGCCCGCATACCAATGCCGGCTGGCTCACCTTCCTGTTCGCCCTGATGGGCATTCCCTTCGGCCTGCTGTTGCTGGTTTTAGGCGGAGCAAAATGGCTCCGCAACCGCCGCCTGTATCGTTAGGTGGTTTTATGGGTCTGGAGGGCGGCGCGGACTTTTTCCACATGGGTTCCGTGGCTGCGGATGGCTTCATGGAGCTGGTCCCCAGTGACGCCGAATTCTTTGGCCCAGTAGGCGATGTCGGAGGCCATCTTGGGGTTGATCTCCTTCGGGTCATGAGGGCCTTTGACGTGGTCTTCGTGGAGGGCGTGGGGTTCGTGGACTTTGGGGGCGTCGTGGTGCTCGGACATCGGTTGCTCCTTCTTCATTTCTCTTACGTGGATGAGAATGGGTCGAGTGGGGATGCATGCGGGTAGCCATGCGCGAAATCGAAATGACTGGACAGGAACTATAATGGATTCGCTCGCGAAACGACTGCTCCAGGGAGATTCCACATGAAACCATGCAAAGGTGTACTGGCGAAGTTCGCCGTCGCGGCAATGGCAATGGCAATGCTGCCGCTTGCCGTTCCCGCCCAGATGTCGAACAGCAAAAGCGGAAAGCCGCTCCTCAGCCCGCCCGCCAAAGCCACCGTCCATCTCGCCGCTGGAACCGTCGACATCACTTACAACATGCCCTCCATGCGCGGACGCAAGATCTTCGGCGGCCTGGTTCCCTACGGCAAAGTCTGGCGCACCGGAGCCAACCCGGCCACCACGCTCAAAACCGACGCAAATCTCAAGATCGGCACCGCAACCGTTCCCGCCGGAACCTACACCCTCTACACGCTGCCGTCGGAGGACACCTGGAAGCTGATCGTCAACAAGCAGACCGGCCAGTGGGGCACTAAATATGATCAGGCGCAGGACCTGGCGCGAGTCGACATGCAGAAGACCGATCTTCCCAGCGATCAGGAACAGATGACCATCAGCTTCGAGAACACCCACGGCAACCGCACCCAGCTGCACATCCGCTGGGCAAAGATCGACGTCTGGGTGCCGGTGATCGCTCAATAGATGGTTTAATTTTTACTATCTCCATGCAGAGAATCGCCCGTTCTGGCGGTTCTGCTATCGTGTAATGACATATTTTTCAGGGAAAGCAGGTCGGGCATGGCAAAGAGCGTGAACAAAGTGATTTTATTGGGAAATGTGGGCAAGGATCCGGAGATCAAAGCCACCGCAAGCGGAGTGGTCGTAGCCACATTTTCAATCGCGACCAGCGAACGATTCAAGGACAAAACCGGCAACTGGCAGGACCGTACCGAGTGGCATAATCTGGTCGCCTATCAGCGTACGGCAGAGATCGTCCGCGACTATGTGAAAAAAGGCAGCAAGCTATACGTCGAAGGCCGTCTGCAGACTTCTTCCTGGGACGATAAAACTACCGGCCAGAAAAAATACAAAACCGAAATCATAGTCGGCGATCTATCTCTTCTATCCGGCAAAGGCGAAGGCGAAAGCGGCGGCAGCGGATATTCCAAGTCGAACACCGCCTCTTTCGATCAACGCAGCGCCGAGGATTACTCGCAAGCCGCAGAAATCACCGACGACGATATTCCTTTTTAGTGTCTCGTCTGGCCGCTCCAAAAAGCTCAACCGTGGTAGACCCCGGCCTTCAGGCCGGGGATAAGTCTCTGCAATATTAGGTTGGCTTTAGCCACTGAGTTACCGAATCCGTTAAGCGCGCCCCCTGAATCTCTGATCCAGGCTGTACCTACCCGCACCGGTAAACGCCAGCGCCAGAAATCCGCCGATATAGAGCAGCAGCATCTCTCCGCGCGCAGCGTGAAATGGATAGTGGTGGACGAGCGCGAACGCCACGCCAATATCGATGAAGACAATAAACGCCGCCACCCGCGTTCCCAGGCCAAAAAACACCAGCACGGAGCAGATGGCATCGGAAATCAGCGCGAAAATCAGGCTCCAATGCGAGCCGATGTGAATTGGATCGGGAAAATGGCTGGCCATCTGCGAGAAGTGAGTGATCTTCTCCAGGCCATGCCGCAGAAATAAATTCGCTCCAAGAAAAATGCGTAGCAACAGCAATCCAATATCGCTGCTGCCGGAACCGGAACCGGAAGATTGTGCCATCCGATTATTGTTGGCGAGAGACGCGACTGCGTCAATGGGATTGCTCGCCGATGTTCTGCTCGGCGCAACCGGGAAAGCCGCGCGAAGTTACGCGAGCCGTCCGATCGCCTTCATGTTGCGCAGAATCGGCAGCTCCTGCTGCACGCGCTTCCACGCCTTCGCATTTTTTTTCGTCGTGTTCGGCGCGCCGGGATCGGCATAATAATCGAGAACATTTTTCTTGAGACCGGCAGGAACTGAACGGTTCGGCTGTGCGGTCAATTTCGCCAGCAACTGCGCATACGTTTTGTCCGTCAGCCGATAGGAACCAGGCCGGACAAGATTGCCCGTATCCAGATCGCGATCGATCAGGTCGAGCCGCTGCCTGGGGTTCAATGTCAACTGCTGCAGAAATCCCTCATAGTCGTCGACGGATCGGTTTATGCTCTCGATATACCAACGGTTCGTTTCCGCATTCGGTCCACGAATCGCGGCATCGGAAATCGGTCCAACCTTGGGCAGGATGCGGATGATAAAAGCGATCAGGTGGAGCTTGAATCCGGAGTGCTTGCGATAGTGTGCCCATTGGTTGTCGAGGCCCGCCTGTTTCTGGCGAGTCAGAAATTGCTGAAATGCCGGCGTGTCCACCTCCCGCGGAAAATCGTTGCGATGGATCAGTACCTCCGCCCGCGCAATGTCCGGCAAAATGCCCTGGACCGATGACCGATAACTCCGGGTCGCGGGGCCTGGCCGTCCCAGTACAGAACGTAGCGACAGCCCGTATGTATCGAAAAAAGCCTGCGCCACTACTCGCAGCGGAACTTTGAAGCCAACAGACGACAAATAACCGGCTGGCGCAAACTGGTGTTGGCCGAGCTGCTCGACATCGTAAGCAAACTCCGTCCGAACATGACCGTGCGGAGACTGATCGTAGGTCACGATCGGGCCGTATTTTTTCTCCAACCCGGGAAATTCAATCGGCGTCGAAAGATTGGTCGCATAGCGGTGCCCGTCCGAGTCGCCAATGTAGTGGGAGAGCGCACCCAGCGCAAAGGCATACTCATCGACAGTCTGGGAGTCGCGAAGCAGATTGTTTACAAATTCGCCGGAGCGGACGTAGTGGGTGAGATTGCTGAAAAACTGGTGGCCGAATGGATAATAGCCCATGTCCTGGATGGTCGCGCCGCCGTAGACATAGGCGCGCGCCTCGTGAAGCTGGGCCGCCGTCGCGGTGGGAAAACGCGCCAGCAGCAGCGGGCGAATGGAGCTGTGCCAGGCGACATCGATCATGTCTTCGTGACTGAGAAATGAATAAGCCTGCGCCGGCTGAGGAAGACTCGCAAGCATCGTCAGCAGAATCAAAAAATACGCGAGAAGATAATTAGCATGCGCCCTCGCCCGCATCGTGCGGATGTGCCCCGCCGGCTCGATTTCCTGGGCGCGCGGTATCGATTGATCTGTGTCCATTCGCTTCTTCATTGTACGAAAATCGTTCGCTGCGACACGCTTGCCACGCGCACCTTGTTAGACTGGCAGCGTGATCGATGAGGCCACATTCCGCCGCCGTGCAGATGATGCAATCGGATCGTTGAAACAATCGCTGCTCCATGCCGACACGAACGCGGAGTTCGAGGTGGAACAGCATGAGGACGCGCTGAATATCTCATTTGAGGATTCACCCTCGAAATTGGTATTGACTCCGAATATCCCAATGCGGCAGATCTGGATCGCAGCTCCGTCGGCAAGTTTTCAGCTCGATTGGGACGAGTCGAAACAGACTTTCCTGCTGGCCAGAACAGGCGAAACCCTGGACGCAATAGTTGCGCGACTGATGATGGAACAGCTTGGCGGAGAAATTGTGCTCAGCTAGCGTGGTGAGTCTTTAATTCACTACATAAATCTGTCATTCCGAGGCGAAGCGCAGCGTAGTCGAAGAACCTGCTTTCCTTCAGCTTGCAGTGGAACCACTGCTGACGTTTACTGCGACGAACTTTTGACTCAGGACACTAAAGCATTTCTTCAGCCATGGCCACGGTTGCCGACCCTGCCCCCGATACCCTATGCTGAAAGGTTTCTCATTGCTCCCGCAGTCAGAGGGCCCGGTTATGCCGCGAACCACAGCAGAAGATGCCCCCAGGGCCGTGAAAAACGCCGCAACTCCAGAGCGGCGTCCTTCCGCAGCCGAGCAGCAATGGATCGACAATACCCTGACCCCCACGCTGGCCAAGACCCCGGAACGGCCCATCGGCGCCAACACCGGAACCAACCTAAATGAAAATGGCACCGCGCGCTTCACCACGATTTCCGGCGTTCCTGTAGAGCGGCTCTACACCCCAGCCGATCTGCCCGCCGACTGGGACCAGCATGCTGAAAAGTATTTGAACCAGCCGGGCCAGCCGCCTTACACGCGCGGCATTCACGCTACCGGCTATCGCGGCAAGCTTTGGACCATGCGTCAGTTCTCTGGCTTCGCCACGCCGGAGGAAACCAATCAACGCTATAAATATCTGCTGGAAAACGGCGGCAGCGGCCTCTCCGTCGCTTTCGATCTGCCCACTTTGATGGGCTACGACTCCGACCACGCGCAGAGCGAAGGCGAAGTCGGCAAATGCGGCGTCGCTATCGATTCGCTCGAAGACATGGAGATCCTTTTCTCCGGCATCGACCTCGAAAAAACCACCGTCTCGATGACCATCAACTCCCCGGCCAGCGTGCTGTGGGCCATGTATCTCGTCGTCGCCGAGCAGCAGGGCGCGGATTGGAAAAAAATTTCCGGCACCCTGCAAAACGACATCCTCAAGGAATACATCGCGCAGAAGGAATACATTTATCCGCCCGCGCCTTCCATGCGCCTGGTGATCGACACCTTCGAATTCGGCGCGCTACACACGCCGCGATTCAATCCCATCTCCATCTCCGGATACCACATTCGCGAAGCGGGCGCGACCGCGCTGCAGGAGTTGGCCTTCACCATCTACGATGGCGTCGAATATGTGGAATGGGCCGTGCGACGCGGCCTCGACGTGGACGATTTCGCCCCGCGCCTTAGCTTCTTCTTCAATTCCCACAATGACTTTTTTGAAGAGATCGCCAAATTCCGCGCGTCGAGAAAAATCTGGTATCGCCTGATGACCGAGCGCTTCCACGCGAAAAATACACGCTCCCAGCTCATGCGCTTCCATACCCAGACCGCCGGAGTTTCACTCACCGCGCAACAGCCCATGAACAACATTGCCCGCGTCGCCATCCAGGCGCTGGCCGCGGTGCTCGGCGGAACCCAGTCGCTCCATACCGACTCCTACGACGAAGCCCTCGCCCTGCCCACCGAAGAAGCAGCCCGCATCGCCCTCCGCACTCAACAGATTCTCGCGTATGAGTCCGGCGTGGCGCAGACAGTCGATCCATTGGGCGGCTCGTATTTCGTCGAGAACCTTACTTTGGAAATGGAGCAAGGCGCATTCGAATATTTCCAAAAGTTGGATGCGATGGGCGGCATGGTGCGCGCCATCGAACAGGGATTTCCGCAGAAAGAATTGGCAGAATCCAGCTATCAATATCAGCGGGCGGTCGAGGCCGGCGAGAAAATCATCGTCGGCGTCAACGACTTTGTCGTCCAGGAAACCTCACCCGAAATTCTCTATATCGGCGAAAGTGTGCGTGAATCGCAGACGGCCAAGCTCGAATGCCTGCGTGCGCGCCGTTCGAACGAAGAGGTCGCGCGACGGCTAGCCGCACTGCGCCATGCCGCCGCTGAAGATCCCCGCGCAACTCCGGGAAAGCTTTCCAACGCCAACACCATGCCGTATATTCTGGACTGCGTGCGCGCCTATGCGACCGTAGGCGAAATCTGCGAAGCCCTGCGCGATGTGTACGGAACGTATGAAGAAGCCAGCTGGACGTAAGCCGAAGAGGTCACGAAGAACTGGATGACAACGCGAACATCGGACGAAAAGCAAAACGAATTTCCCATCCGCGTGCTGGTCGCTAAGCCGGGACTCGACGGCCATGACCGTGGCGCCAAGGTAATTGCGCGCGCCCTGCGCGATGCCGGCATGGAGGTCATCTACACCGGCCTTCGCCAGACACCGGAAATGATCGTGAACGCGTCGATTCAGGAAGACGTGCAATGTATCGGGCTCAGCATCCTCTCTGGCGCCCACAATGCGATCGTGCCGCGATTGATGGCGCTCTTGAAAGAACGCGGAGCGGATGACATTCTGGTCGTGCTCGGCGGGACAATTCCTGCGCAGGATATTGAATTTCTAAAGCAGCAGGGCGTGGCAGCCATCTTCGGCCCCGGTACGGCGCTCGAAACCACCGTGGACTTTATCCGCAAAAATGTGAAGCCTCGCAGCGTGGTCGCATAAGCCAGGCGGAGTTTATCCTGAGCGAAGTCGAAGGACAAATCACCCTCGCTCCATAAAGCCAGCCAAAGCCGTAAGGTATTTTTCCGGCAGCGAGCGCTTCTCCATCGCGCCGTTGGTGATGACGTGCGTCGTCTCCCCTTCGGCCAGCAACTGTCGGTCTGCCACGCGTTCGATGCGATAGCGAAATTTCAGGACCGAGCTGCGCATGGCAGCAATCCCGGTCTGAATCAGCAGTTCGTCGTCATAGCGAGCCGGGGATTTATACCGGCAGTTTGCTTCGACCACAGGAATCCAGCAGTCGTCTTCGACTTCCATGCGCTTGTAATCGAAGCCCAGCTGGCGCAGCAACTCGACCCGCCCCAGTTCAAACCAGATCAGGTAATTCGCGTAGTAGACCACGCCCATCTGGTCGGTTTCCGCGTAGCGTACCCGAACCCGGGTTTGGCTGATTGACCGACTCTTCTCCCCATCGGCCGTCGCCAAGCCATCGGAATGTTGCTCAGCCATTTTTCTCGTCATGCCTTTTCGTTTTGCCGGAGTGCCAGTTTGGCGTCCGCTTTTCAAGAAATGCGGAAATGCCTTCGTAAAAGTCGGGAGTGCCGCGCGCGGCGGAATTCGATTCGATTGCTGCTGTCAATTCGCGATCGAGCTGCTCTTTCGCGTGCGCGGAAAGCAGTTTCTTTGTGGCGCGCAACGACTCCGGACTGTTTTGTAACAGTTGATGTGACAATTGCCTTGCACGGGAAATCAAACTTGAATCGCTGACAACTTCATTCACCAATCCCATCTGCTGGGCCTCTTCCGCGTGCATCAATCGCGCCGTCAATAGAAGGTCTCGCGCCTTTTTCTCTCCAACCTGCAGCGATAGAAAAGAAGCAACCAGCGCGGGAACAAATCCGATGCGTGCCTCCGTGTACCCGAACTTCGCCTCCGGCACGGCCAACGTAAAGTCGCAGATGGTCGCGAGGCCCATACCGCCCGCAATCGCATGGCCGTTCACGGCGGCAATGGTTGGCAGCGGAAGATCGTACAGGCTGCGAAACAGCCGCGCAATGCGGCGCGAATCTTCATGATGTTCCATCTGCGTCTTGCCCGTCAGGGACTTGAGATGTTCGAGGTCCAGCCCGGCGCAAAAGGCCGCGCCCCTGCCCGTCAAAATCATCACGCCGCTGTTGCGCCCAGCCAGCGCGTCGATCACCCCAATCAGCTCGTCGATCATCTGCGGGTTAAGCGCGTTGCGGCGCTCCGGACGGTTCAGCGTAACCGTAACCGCCCTGTCCATTTCCGTCACATACAGCGTCTGATACGACATAGCGGACTCCTTGCGGAAATCCTATCCTAGCTGGCCAGGCCGGTCCGCGTCATCTTTATGTGCCAGGCGGCGGGTTACCCTCGCCTCGTTTCTCCACCGGGTCGATCAATTCCTCCGTCAGCGGATGCTCCAGTTTCGGCAGCGTGGCTTCGTGGCTCTCCTCATCCAAAAGCCAGCGGCGCAGCTGCAGAATATCGTTGGCGCGGGCAATTCCAATCGGTTCGCCGATGCCATCGGGTTCTACGACAATGATATTTTCGACATCCTGCAGCATCATGTCGCGGCTGACCCGGTCGATCAGTTCGCCGGGATAGGCGAGCACGTAATCCTGCCGCGCCAACTCACGCATTTTAAAGTGATGGTCGGTAGGTTCAGGCCGCAACAAATCGTGGGCTTCAACAATTCCCACCAGGGAGCCGTCCTTTTCGACTACCGGCATCAATTCCGTTCCTTCGTGCGAAACCTCCCGCAGAATCGTGCGCAGTTCCGCATCGGCAGGGATGACCTGGAATTTTTTTCGCATCACCTGATCGATGCGCGACCGCATCAGCACCGGAACGGAATAGTCCTGCAGCACAATAAAGCCGCGCTTCACCAGCTTGCCGGTCATGATGGAGTCGGTGCTGAACAAGCGGACAAAGCCGTCGGCCACCATCACGCAGACAATCAGTGGCAGCAGCGAATTGGGATTGTGGCTAAGCTCAAACAGAAATACGATGCTGGTAAAAGGAGCGCGGGCGATACCGGCGAACACTGCCGCCATAGCCACCAACGAGTAAAAGGCGGGGTTGCTGACGAAGTTTGGGAAAAAGTGATGCCAGAACATGGCGTAAACTGCCCCGATGCCGCCACCCACCACTAAGGATGGAGCAAACACGCCGCCGGTGGTGCCGGAGCCAAGCGAGATGGTGAGCGCCCAGAACTTCGCCACAGAGATGCCGATGAGATGGCCTGGAGTCAGACGATCGTTCAACATCGCGCGGATGGTGTCATAGCCGGTGCCGAAGACCTGTGGATAGAAATATCCAATGACGCCCAGAGCCAGCGCGCCGATCACAGGCGACCAGATCAGCGTCCGCTTGATCGGCAGATTGTCAAAAAATTCTTCCAGCCAGAAGAGCACGCGGATCATGGCAATGCCGACCATGCCCATAAGAATACCCATCAGCGCGAACAGCCACAGCTCGTTCATGTTGTGCAGCTTGAAAGCAGGCGTGGCGAACAGCGGTGCCCAGCCGACAAAGTAAATGCGAACTCCCGTCGCTGCTGCCGCCGCAAAAGACACCGGAATGAACGAGCGGGCACGAAACTCAAACAACAAAAGTTCGACAGCAACCAGGATGCCGGCGAGGGGCGCGGTAAACGTCGCCGCCATACCCGCCGCCGCACCCGCCGCCAGCAGCACGCGCCGGTAATAGGGAGTCAGCCCAACCGCCTGGCCGAACAGCGATCCAATCGCGGCGCCCGTCTGGATGATCGGGCCTTCCGCGCCGAATGGTCCGCCGGTGCCGATGGCAAAGGCCGTGGCCAGCGGCTTTAATATCGCCACCCGCAGCCGCATCCGGCTGTGGCCGAACAGCACCGCCTCCATCGCCTCAGGGATGCCGTGGCCCTTCAGCGTCGGCTCCCAGTAATACACCATGATGCCAACCAGCAATCCGCCAATGGGTGGAATCAGAATGACCCAAGCACCCAGGTGATTATTCGCGGGATTGGTGATGGCGAAAGAAAATTTGCCGAAGAAAAAGATGTTCGTGAAAAAGTAAATCAGCTCCAGCAAACCCTGCGCGACCAGCCCGCCGATAAATCCGATGAAAAGAGCGAAGGCGCAGATCTTCAGCACCTCCGGCTCGAGCGCAATGCCGAACTGGCCCTTCTTGGGGAGCTTCGCGGCGGCGGAAGTGGTATCGAAGTGCGGCGAATCGCCCATCGAATCTCCTTCATCCCTGCCCGTATTGAATGTACGGATTCCGGGAAGTTACATTGACTGGAAAGGCGGACCCGGCGCTATTTGTGAGCCGAACCACCCACCGGCACGGCTTCGATCCCGTCCGCCTTCACCCGCAACGCTTGCGGCGTCGCGCCGCGAGATTTCAGCGCCGTCAGGATATCCGTCTTGGTTAGGATGCCTGCCAGTTCTCCACTCTCGTCCGTCACCAGCAGCATGTGCTGCCCCCGCTCGCTCAGCAGCAGCCGCAAGGCCTCCATTACATCGCAATTTGAATAAACTTTTTTCGCCCTGCGGTCCATTAGATCCGTAACCGGCCGAGTCGCCCACTCCTCCGGATGAACCAGCCCCAGCGCCGAAACTGCGATCACTCCTAGAATTTCTTTCCCATCGTCCGCAAGTACTGGAAATGCAACGTGCCGGTGATGCACGCAGACGTTGTCCGCAAACTCCCTCACCGTGGAGGAAGCAAGCACGGAAACGACCTGCGGCTGCATCACCTCCGCAACGGAAATGTTGCGTAGCTCTTCGACACGGACGCCTTCATGCTGACGTTGATCGCCGGAGGCCGACGCCTCGCCGGAAATCGCATACGCCACCGCAGCGCCAATCAATGAGGGAACGATAAACGCGTGCCCGCCGGTCGCCTCCGCCACAAAGACAACTGCGGCCAGCGGTGTTTTGTATCCGGCGGCAATGAACGATGCCATGCCGACCGCGGCGTACAGTTCCACCGAGTTGGCATGGATGATCTGTGCGAACGCTGTGCCGAAGCTGCCGCCGGTCAGGAACAGCGGCACGAACATCGCGCTGACTCCCCCGCTCGCAAGAGTGAACAATGTGGCGGCCAGTTTGAAAAATCCAAAAACAATCAGTTCCGCCGAACTGTGATGATGGCTGAGAATTTCTCCCACCGCTTCATAGTTCGGACCCAGCGGAACCAGCCCGCCGTGATAGATCAACAGAAACACCAGGCCGCAAATTCCCGTCAGAAACCCGCCCAGCGTGAGCTTCATCCAATGCGGAATCGCCCATTTCACCATGAAGACCCGAGCGCGGCGAAACGTGATGGTGAATGCCATCGCAGCCAGACCGATCAGCACCCCGAGAAACGCGCACCAGAGCAGATCGCGTCCGGTAAAGGATGTGGCGCTGGCGAAATTGAATAGCGGCGTCGCGCCCAGAAAGAATGCCAGCGTGACATACGATACCACCGATGCGATCAGCGACGGCAGCAGCGCCTCGTGCGCTAGATCGTCTTTGTAAGGCATTTCCAGCGCGAACACCAGGCCGGTCATCGGTGCGCGGAAGACCGCTGCCATGCCTGCCGCCGCTCCGCTGATCAGCATAATGCGCCGGTCGCGCGGCTCCAGTCGAAAGCGCCGCAGCTTCGCCCACAGCCAGGAACCGATCGCGCCGCCGCCATAAATACTTGGACCCTCCAGCGCCGCGCTGCCGCCAAATCCTACCGTGGTAATGGCAGCAAGAATTTTCGGAAAAAAAGAACGAATGTCAATGTCGCCCTGATGCTCGTGGTAAGAACGGATGATCTCTTCCGTAGAATGTTCATCCGGGTCGGGCGTCAGGAATTGCATGATCAGCCCGGTCACCGCAAACGCAACGGTGATCACCGGAACGATCGCCCAGATGTGCCCCAGAAAATAATTCAGCAGCGGCGGCCACAGTTTTTTCAGAATGATGATTGCGATTGCGGTAACGGCAAGGCCGGTCGTCAGGCCGATGATGGGCGCGATCAGCAGCCACTTGAAAAGATCCCGCGCATAGGTCGCGGCCAAATCCTCATGAACCAGAGGAAAATATTTGCTCAGCAGGGGATGTTCCACCACCCGGTTGCGCAGCTTTGTTCGCGGTCTTACCCCAGTTGTCTCGGCCATCGAAGGTCTTTCTTTGCTTTCTTGCGGCTGCTGAGCCAGCGCCGCCTTTATTCGTTTTCTAAAACTCTTTGCAGTGCCTGGATCAGGTGCGGCGCCTGGGAATGGAGCTCATTCAGATGTACATGCGATAGCCGGTCCAATACTTTCTGCCCGCGCGCAGTGATTCGTAAACAGACTCGCCGGCCATCGGCTGGATCGGTGGTTCGCTGCAGCAGCGCTTCTTTTTCGCAGCGGTCCACCAGCTCAACGGCGCTGTTGTGCTTCAACCCCAGCAGCTCTGCCGCGTATGCAATCGAGGGCGAAATATCCGGCGCCGCTCCGGCAACCGTCAACAGCAATTGATGCTGCTGCGGATGCAGTCCAGCCTCATGGGCCGCAATTTCGCTGGCGAGGAGAAACTTCCGCAGCTGATGGCGAAACTCCGCTAAAGCACGATGCAGGCGCTGATTCGACTCTTGTGCCGGAGGGGGTTTCATCGAAATATAATTGTATCGTAGAACGATATAACTCGCTGCCACATTTATTGCACCGTCGGGCCGTACTCATTCGAAATTCGCCGCGTTCGGCGCAACAGGTCGTCGAGCGGCGCCAGCTCGGGCACCGCTGCATGCGCCCCGCGGAGAGTCTCAATCGCGCGCTCCGTCGCAATGTTGCCGACCAGCGCATCCTGCGCAAACGGGCACCCTCCCAGGCCGCCGAGCGCCATATCGAAACGTCGGCAGCCTACGTTGTACGCCGCCAATACCTTCGCTTCTACCTCATTGGGCCGCGCGTGCAGGTGCACGCCAAACTCCGCCCTTAATCCCGCGCCCAGCACCGTGGAGACCAGCGCGCCAATCTGCTCCGGGCCAGCCACGCCGACCGTGTCTGCAAGCGAAATCTGCGTGACGCCCATCTCGGCCAGTAGACCGCAGGCTTCGATCACTTCGTCCAGGCTCCACGCATCGCCATAAGGGTTGCCGAAAGCCATCGAAATGTAGACAACCAGATCAAGCCCGGCTCGATATCCCAGCTCGGCAATCTCATCCAGCGCATCGAGCGATTCCTCAGGCGTCTGGTGTTGGTTGCGTGCCAGAAAGCTTGGCGAAATGGAATAAGGAAAGCCGAGCGTGCGTACGGCCTCCGTGGCGATGGCCCGCTCCGCGCCTTGTTCGTTGACCACGATGCCGATGATCTCGACATCCGCCGGCGGCTGTAACAGAAGCAGCACCTGCTCGGCATCCGCCATCTGCGGCACAGCTTTCGGCGATACGAAGGAGACGGCGTCGATGTGCCGAAATCCCGCATCGATCAGGACGCGCAGATATTCCGCCTTCGTCTCCGCCGGAATCGGCTTCGGTAAAGCCTGCCACGCATCCCGCGGGCATTCAATAATTTTCACTGTATCGCTGCTCATACGCTTTCCCGTTTTATACGTGGAGTACGGATTCAAGCCCCGCCGACCATACATCGATTGAGTTCACAACCTGGCGATAATCCCACAGCGCAACGCCATCCACGCCACCTGCATGCAGACCAGCGCATCGCTGGTCGATCGCCCGGATCGTCTGTTGGCAGAATGCCAGCGGCTGCTTCGCCTGCGGCTGAAACAGCGGCGTAAAAAAGTGCAGCGGATTCCGCACGCCGGTCTGCGCGCGCATTGCAATCGTGGGCTTTGCCAGCGAATCGCAAGTGAAACCGGCGATATCTCCGCCCGCAATCAAGCCGCCTTCATAGAACTGCACATTCAGCCAGTCGATATTGTTCTTCCCACCATTGCGCGTGGCCGCAAGCATTCCATCGTTCAACCCGGGCAGCGGCTGCGGTTTCGCATACAGTTCCGCCGCCAGAATCGATAGCGGCGCGTGCGTCAGCAAATGGTCCGAATGCACGCGCTTGTACTCGTTCGTAATCTCCGCCAGCGCTTGGCCGTACTCACGATGCACGGCCATCCATTGATCGAGTCCGCCTTTCTGCGGTTCTAGATCGAGATCGATGCCGTCCAGACCAAGCGGATGCACCACTTGCTGGTTAAGCTGGCGAACAAACGCGGCAACGCCAAAGCTGCGAATAGCCTCGAACGTAGCCGTCTCCTGCCATCCGCCGATCGAGAGCATCACTCGTTTCGGCGCACCAAAGCCGGAACGAAGCTGCGCCAGCAGTGCAGGAACCTGCGGCGCAAGCAAGGAAAATTCATTGCCGTTATAAAGCAGCGTCAGCTTGCCGCCTGCTACCTTGGCTTGCAGAAACGAGAGGATCGCCACATTGAAGCCGCTGCGCCCGATGCTTTCCACCACGGCCTGCATGGATTTCGGCGTAGCTTGCGAGAACTGCCCCAGTACATAAAGGATGCGGCGCGTTCGATCCGATTGCACTCGGCTTGCGGAAAAGCCCGCGTGAGAAGAGATCGCAACCGAAGCCAGTGAGCCGAACGACGATCGCAAAAATTCTCGACGTTGCATCTTCGAGTCAACTCCTATTGCCGAGTGGGGAATAATTCCTCAGCGTTACGTCTGTAGCACGCCCGGGTTGAAGCGCGGAACATCCGGATTCAGCGAAGCCGCTTCGAGCGCCATCCGCAGCACATCGCGCGTCTTCACCGGATCGATGATCGCATCCACCCACAGCCGCGCCGCCGCATAGCGCGGATCGGTCTGCTCATCGTATGTCGCCTTGGTCGAGTCGAACAGCTCCTTCTTTTCTTCCGCGCTCAACTGCCGCCCGCCGCGTTCCAGTTGCTTGATCCGTATTTCTACCAGTGTGTTCGCAGCAGAGGCTCCGCTCATCACGGCGTATTTGGCCGTAGGCCACGCGAAAATAAATCGCGGGTCATATGCCTTGCCGCACATCGCGTAATTCCCCGCCCCGAACGAGCCGCCCAGAATCACAGAAATCTTCGGCACCACGCTGTTCGAAACTGCAGACACCATCTTTGCTCCGGAGCGAATAATGCCGCTCCACTCCGCATCGCGGCCCACCATAAATCCGTTTACGTCATGCAGAAAAATCAGCGGAATTAAATTTTGATTGCAGTCCATGATGAAGCGCGCCGCCTTGTCGGCGGACTCGGGATAGATCACACCGCCGAACTCCCTATGCTTTTCGCCGGTCTGGCTGGTTTGCGTCTGGTGTATCTTCTGGTTCGCCACAATGCCCACGGCATAGCCGCCGATGCGTGCATACCCGCACAGCAGCGTCTGCCCATAATTCGGCTTGTACTCATCGAAACGCGATCCGTCCACAATGCGCGCAATCACCGCATGCATGTCATAGCTGTGCGCAGCCGCTTTCGCCGGATCGAGATTCATGATGCCAAGCAAATCTTCCGCCGGATATCTCGGCGCATCTTTTGCTTCGTCGTATTCAATGCAATCGAACGGCGCACCAGGGCGATGCCCCAGCCGCGATACCAATGACCGCAACCGCGCGATGCAAAGATGATCGTTCGGCTCCTTGAAATCGACGGTGCCGGAAATTTCCGCATGCATCGCCGCTCCACCTAATTGCTCGGCAGAAACCTGCTGCCCAATCGCCGCCTGCACCAGCGCCGGCCCGGCCAGAAACAGTCCGCTGCCTTCCGTCATCAGCACATGATCCGTCATTACCGGCAGATACGCACCGCCCGCCACGCACATGCCCATAATCGCCGTCATCTGCGGAATGCCGCGCGCCGACATCACCGCGTTGTTGCGGAAGACACGGCCAAAATCATCCTGATCGGGAAACACATCTTCCTGCAACGGCAGAAATACACCGGCCGAGTCCACCAGGTACAGCGTCGGGATGTGGTTCTCCATCGCAATATGCTGCGCGCGGATCACCTTCTTCGCCGTCATCGGAAAAAATGCGCCCGCCTTCACCGTAGCGTCATTGGCAATGATCATCGCCAGCCGTCCCGCCACTCGGCCCACGCCGGTCACCGTTCCAGCCGCAGGCGCGCCGCCGTACTCCGTATACATTCCATACGCGGCATAAATACTCAGCTCATGAAACTCCGTGCCCGGGTCCAGCAGCAGTTCCAGCCGCTCGCGCGCGGTGAGCCGTTTTTTCTGGTGCTGCGAATCGATCGCCTTTGCGCCGCCACCCTGGCGGATGACCGCCTGCTCAGCCTCAAACGCAGCGATCAACGCGCGCATCGCACCGGAATTCGAGCGAAAGCGTTCGCTGGATGTATCGAGCGAAGACAAAAGAGTATTTGGGGGCGAGTTCTGTGCGCTGTTGGCAGTCATAGTCAACGGTGAGAAACGGAAGACTGCTCAGCATATACCATTTGCCGCCGATGTACGCAGCGCGCCCGCATCATCGTACGCAGCTTCATCTCCTCTGGCCGCAACCCTCCGTAGGAAAGCACATGACCGTCGTGTTCGAGTGGAGCGAGGCTCGCTCGGTGCATACGCCTCGAACATCTTCTTCAAATTCAACAACTTTACCAAGCATCCGTGACCCTGCTATTTAACGGAGACCCATAACGATGCGAACACCTGACCAGACAAAATTGAAGAATCTTTGATGGTGCAACCGCATCTAAGCAAACATCTGCGGTGAGGTAGAATTCACCGCGAAAGCAAGAGCTTGGAGCAGCTGACATTATCAACAGCAATCCAGCTAAAATAGCGCAAGAATCGGAGATGATTCTCGACGAAAGTTTCCGTTAGCGCATTAGCTTCATCCGTCGTTTTCCACGCGGTGAGCTTAAACGTGAACAATTTCCTCAGGGGGTCGCAATGCAATTTTCTGTTATTAAAGGATGGGCCAGCAGGGCAGTCGTGTTCGCAACGATCTGCGGTTTCGCGACAGCGGTTGAAACAATCCCGCCAGCAGCATTCGCGCAAACGACCACCACCGGTTCGATCAACGGTACCGTGACAGATTCGACCGGAGCAGTTGTTCCGGGTGCCACCATTACCTTGAAAGACGAGGCCACAGGATCGACCGTCAATCTGACTGCCAATGCAGATGGCCGTTTCTCCGCGCCTTACCTTAAGCCCGACAAATTCGATCTCTCGGCGACCGCCCCCGGTCTGCAGTCGGTCACAACGACGATACAGGTTTTGACCGGCCAGCAGTCTGCCGCGAATCTGACCGTAACCCCAACCGCCAGCAACCAGACGGTGCAGGTCAGCGCGAACAACGCCCAGTTGATCGACACCCAGACCTCCAACACCACCACAACTTTTACCACTCAACAATTCCAGAACCTGCCCGCGCCCGGCGGCGATATCACCACCATTGCGTTCACGGTACCTGGGGTCGTTGTCGGTGCCGGCACCCAGGGCTTTGGTGAAATCGTTTCCGACGGACTTCCGGGCCTTTCCAACCTGGTCGTCGTCAATGGCGCCGATTACA
This sequence comes from Acidobacteriaceae bacterium, assembly GCA_965276585.1. Lineage (GTDB taxonomy): Bacteria > Acidobacteriota > Terriglobia > Terriglobales > Acidobacteriaceae > JAKAAZ01. The sequence continues at coordinate 577,368 of CBDIAZ010000003.1, forward strand.
GCACTCCTTTATATGGCGGAGTAAATTTTTCCGGCTCCTCCAACTTGACGCTGGGCCAGCAGGAGATTGCTCAGGCGGCTGTAGTGCAAAACGGCTATAGCACGCAGTATGGACGCCAGGCCGGCATCATTGAAACCTACGCCACCAAATCTGGCTCCAACCGGATACATGGACTGGCGCAATGGGATTACAACAGCGCCGGGCTTAATGCCAACGATTTTTTCAACAATCTGTCCGGGCTTTCTAAACCCAAAGCAGTTTCCAACCAATATGCCGCACAGATCGGCGGGCCCATCAAGCACGACAAGCTGTTCTTTTTTGTCGATACCGAAGGCATCCGATACGTTCAAGCCAGCACCGGTTTCGTCAATTTCCCTTCTTCCGCATTGCAGGCCAGTGTCTTAGCCAATCCCAGTCTCACGCCGGGAAGCGCGGCCCTCTATAAAGCCATGTTTGCCGGAGCTAACGCGTCCCCCGCCTTCGCCGGTGCAATTCCAGTGGTGACTGGCTCCGGGCCGCAGCAGGATTCTTCGGGTAGCTATGGCTGCGGACTCGGGCCTGGGCAGACATCGGCAGACGGCAAAACACAAGGCACTTCAGCTGGCCTCGGCGGAACACCGGACTATGCCACCGGCGGAACCCTGGGTACGAGCCAATCGGAGAGCTGTGTCGGCTCAGCTTTTGTCAACACAGAAGGGATGAACCGGGAATGGCTGGCGGCGGGACGCATTGATTGGAATATCAGCTCCAAGCATCTGATTTTTTTCCGTGTTACCGACGATCAGGGCTACCAGCCTTCTTTTGTCAGTCTCATCAATTCCGCCTATGACCAGATCAGCAACCAGCCTTCCTACACGGGGCAGCTGAATGACACCTACACCTTCACTCCCAATCTGACCAACAATTTCATTGCGGCTGCGAATTACAACAGTGCTATCTTTCAGCCGGCAAATGTGGCGGCTGGGCTGGCGGCCTCGCCCGCGGAGTTTGACCAGGCCAATAACGGCGGAACGAACAATACGCCCGGTATTGGCCAGCCGACATTCTTCACCGCATCCACAACGCTCGGATCCCCCTGGATCGATTTCCCTGGAGGAGTCAACAACACGCAATACCAGTTCGTCGATGGCCTCTCCTGGCTGAAGGGCAACCATAACATCAAGTTCGGATTCGACTTCAGAAGAGTGGACGACACCGATGTCAGCCTCCTGACAGCTTCTCTTGCCGGCGACTATACCTTTGGCAGCATTGCGGATGAATTCGGGGGTAGTTTGCCCGGACCGGTCGGCTCCTTTTTTACCCAGCGCTTTCCCGCGCTCGCCAACATCCACAACGCAGCCTATAACCTCGGACTTTATGCGCAAGACGAGTGGCGGGCGACCCCGAATCTGGTTATCGACTACGGTGTCCGCGTCGACCGCACCGGAAATCCCATTTGCACCGATAGTTGCTACACGCATTATCTTGGAGGTTTTCCAGACACTACGGCAACGCTGGATACTCCCTATAGCGCCACCCTTTCGGCAGGACACGACAGCGTATTCCCCGCCATCGAAAAAGCCGTTATCCAGCCGCGGGTAGGATTCAATTGGGATACTCATGGAGATGGCAAGACGGTCGTGCGCGGCGGCGTCGGATTGTTTTCCGACAACGCTCCAGGCCTGATCGCCGAGCAGACCTTTGAATCGTTCCCCAACCAATATGCTGCCGGGGTGAATGTAGGCACAGTTGCTTTAGGACCCGGTAGCGCCCAGGCAATTGCGGCCAGTTCCGCTGCCGCGGTGTTCAGCGGATTTGCGCAGGGAGCGACCTACAATTCCATCAACGCAATTGTTTTAGCGGAAACGGGTAGCTCCTTCGCGCCTCCGAATTATTCAACTACTCCGCAGACATATCACAGTCCTCGATACATGGAATACAGCCTGCAGTTGCAGAAGCAGATCACCCCGACAGACGCGATAATTCTTTCCTATGCCGGCAATCATGGATTTGACCTGTACATCTCCAACAGCCATCTGAATCAGAGCATGAGCGCCAACGGCGGAAATGGATACTATGCGGTGGGTCTGCCTTTCGATGGGATTCCAACCAACGCGCCCGATCCGCGTTTCGGACAAGTCACAACCTTCACCAACAATGCCATTTCCAACTACAACGGAATCTCGGTCGAGTACAAGCATATCGACCGCCATGGCCTGACAACCGATATCTCCTATACTCTCTCCCATGCGCTGGACGACATTTCCAACGGAGGCAATGATCAGCTTCCGTATAACGGGAATACTGCCGTTAGTTCACAGATCACGTTGAACAGCGTGTCGCAGCTGATGTACTCCAACGCCGATTACGATATTCGGAACAACTTCGTCATGGACCTTGTATATGTCGAGCCCAACCACTTCAGCAATAAACTGGTCGATTTCGCGGCCGCCGGCTGGACTGTGGGAGCCAAGGCATACTGGCGTTCTGGAGAACCATTCGGCGTATTTAACGTCGACGCAGAAAGCGCGCTTGGTTCCAATGCCTCCGGCGGAGCGACCGTCCTCGCCACCGTGCTGAATAACAACTTCAGCCATCACTGCAATTCTTACAGCAAACTCTGCTTTCAGACGCCGGGACTTTTCAATGGATACGGTCCGTCGGATATCGGTCCGGGCGTACCTGCAAGCGCCGTGCAAACCAATTTTGGCAATGGTCCGCGGAACGCCTACTACGGGCCCCATTATGCCGATGTCGATGTGAATCTTTACAAAGACCTCTTCAAAAAAGGAGACTTGGCTTTCCAGGTCGGCGCCCAGGCCTACAACGTGCTGAACCATGTCAACTTCGCGCAACCAGACGGCAACGCATCGAATACGTCCTCGCTGGGCAGCATTTCAGGAGACATCAATGCACCCACCAGCCCGTACGGTTCGGCCCAGCAGCCCACGGTCGCCGGCCGCGTGCTGGTCGTTCAGGGCCGGCTGCTCTTTTAATAAGCAATGTGCGGGTGAGAATGACGGCGCGCAATCGTTCTCACCCGCTGCAAAGTATCCAACAGCCACTCGACAGCCATTAGAGAACTGCATCTAACCGCCGCAGGAGGGATTTCTTCCCATGCCTGCAAGCGCGGAATCTGCGAGTGCGGAACAAGGTGCAGCTCCGTTTATCCCCAAACAGCGCACCTTGCCCATCCTTGAAAAAGCCGTACAACAGTGCCGCGGCTGCGATCTTTATCGCAACGCTACCCAGGCAGTCTTCGGAGAGTTAGAAACAGGAACTGCTTCGAAGAAGCCCAAAGTTGCCATCATGATGATCGGCGAGCAACCGGGAAACCAGGAGGACAAAGAAGGACGCCCCTTTGTCGGCCCCGCCGGAAAACTTCTGGATAAATGTCTGGAAGAAGTCGAGATCGATCGCCGGAAAGTCTATGTGACCAACGCGGTCAAACACTTTAAGTGGGAGCCGCGCGGAAAACTCCGCATCCATAAAAAACCCGCCATGAAAGAAGTTCATGCGTGCCGGCCCTGGTTGCAGGCCGAACTGGAGACTGTTCGTCCACAGTTGATCGTCTGCCTGGGTGCAACCGCGGCGCAATCCCTCCTGGGTTCCAGCTTTAAAATTACCGAATCCCATGGCAAGGTTCAGCAGGCGGAAGGTTTTCCGCCGATCATCGCCACGCTGCACCCTTCCGCAATTTTGCGCTCCCGCACGGATGAAGATCGTGAGCGCGAGAAGAAGATCTTCCTCCATGACCTGCACCAGATCGCAGGTTATTTGAAAAAATAATCCCCTCGTTTTCAACTCCACGCAGATAGCCGCGCCGCCGCGCCTGCGCACAAAGTCTTCAGGGCATCTCGCTATAATAGAAAAGGCGCACTCCATCTGAATGCGGCAGATTGACGCTTGCGACCGCTTCATGCCTGGGACCATCAAAGATATATGAAATCAGTTCACCAGCATCCTCTTCAGAAAATCCTCGAAAGCCGCATCGCCATCATTGATGGGGCGATGGGCACGACCATCCGCACCTACGGCAAGACGGAAGCGGATATCCGCGGGGAACGCTTCCAGGATGCGACCAAGGACCTGTTGAACAACGGCGACCTTTTCTCCCTGACGCAGCCGGATATGATCTGCGACATCCATCGCCGCTTTCTGGAGGCCGGCGCCGACATCATCGAGACCAATACCTTCGGCGCGACCAGCATCTCCCAGAGCGAATTTTTCGTCGAGGATCCGCGCGAGCACGGCGGCCGGAAAGACCCTGAGTTTTACCAGAAGATCGTCGACGATCCCTCTCTCAATGATCTGGCCTGGGAAATTAATGAAAAATCCGCACAGCAGTGCCGTGAATGGGCCGATCGTGTGGCCAACGCCACCGGACGGCAGCGTTTTGTCGCCGGGGCGATCGGCCCGCTGACCGTGTCTCTGTCGAACTCGCCCGATGCCGACGATCCCGGCTTCCGCGTCGTTACCTTCGATCAGGTGAAAACTGCCTACATGCAGCAAGTCCGCGCTCTCATCGCCGGCGGCTCCGACCTGCTTCTGGTCGAAACTATCTTCGACTCCCTCAACGCCAAGGCGGCACTGGTCGCCATCCGCGAGGTATTCGATGAAGATGGCCTCGCGGCAAAGAACAAAGAGCTGCCGGTAATGATCTCCGCCGCGGTCGGTCGTGGCGGCGAGACCATGATCTCTGCCCAAACCACGGAAGCCTTCTGGAACGCGGTACAACACGTGAAACCGCTCTCCGTCGGGCTCAATTGCTCCCTCGGTCCCGATCTCATGTATCCCTTCCTCGACGAGCTTTCCTCGAAGGCCGACGTGGCGATCTCCTGCTATCCGAATGCGGGTTTGCCGAATCCACTGTCGGAAACAGGATTCGATCTCGGTCCTGCCGACATGGCGCGCTACCTCGGCGATTTTGCTCGCGGCGGCCTGATCAACATCGCCGGCGGCTGCTGCGGCAACACGCCCGAACACATCGCCGCCATCGCCAAGTCCCTCGAAGGCCAGCCTCCGCGAAAGTGGCCCCGCCAGATCGAGAACGCAGCATGAGTGTGCCTGGCAGCCTGAGCGCGCCGGAAAGCCAGAGCGAGCAGCAGAGCCTAGGCGCGGCCGAGGCAACCGGGACCAAGCCGCTTCGCCTCTCCGGCTCGCAGCCCTTCACCCAGCAGCCCGGCGTCTACATCATGATCGGCGAGCGGACCAACGTCGCCGGTTCGCCGAAGTTTGCCAAGCTCATCAAGGCCGGCAAATACGAGGAAGCCGTCAGCATAGCCCGGCAGCAAGTCGAGAACGGCGCCAACGTCCTCGACATCTGCATGGACGAGGGCATGATCGACGGCGTCACCGCCATGACGCGCTATCTGCAACTGCTGGCCAGCGAGCCGGAAGTCGCCAAAGTGCCTTTCATGGTCGACTCCTCGAAATGGGAGGTCATCGAGGCCGGCCTCAAATGTCTGCAGGGCAAAGGCATCGTCAACTCCATCTCGCTCAAAGAAGGCGAACAGAAATTCCGCCACAACGCCGCTACCGTGCTGAAATATGGTGCGGCGGTAGTGGTCATGGCTTTCGACGAACAGGGTCAGGCTGCCACCTACGAAGATAAAATTCGCATCTGCGAACGCGCCTACAACATCCTCGGCGAGCTCGGTTTTGCCCCGGAAGACATCATCTTCGACCCCAACATCCTCACCGTCGCCACCGGCATGGAGGAGCATAACAACTACGCCGTCGACTTCATCAACGCCACGCGATGGATCAAGGCCAACCTGCCGCATGCGAAAGTCAGCGGCGGCGTCTCCAACATTTCCTTCAGCTTCCGCGGCAACAATAAAGTTCGCGAGGCCATGCACTCCGCCTTTCTCTATCACGCCATCGCCGCCGGCATGGACATGGGCATCGTCAACGCCGGCATGCTCGAGGTGTACGAGGAGATCGAACCCGAGCTGAAAGTCCTGGTCGAGGACGTGCTGCTGAACCGCCGTCCCGACGCAACCGAGCGCCTCGTCGACCACGGCGAAACGCTCAAGAGCGCTGGCTCCGAGGTGATTGAAAAGAAGACTGAAGAATGGCGCAACGGCACGGTAGAGGAGCGTCTTTCCCACGCACTCGTGAAAGGAATCGACACCTACATCGAAGCCGATGCCGAGGAAGCTCGCATCAAACTCGGCCGTCCTCTGCTGGTGATCGAAGGCCCGCTCATGGACGGTATGGGCGTAGTCGGCGATCTGTTTGGAGCCGGCAAAATGTTCCTGCCCCAGGTAGTCAAGTCTGCCCGCGTCATGAAGAAGGCCGTGGCCCATCTCACGCCATTCATGGAGGCCGAGAAAGCCGCGATGGCTGCCTCCGGCCAGGTGGTCAAAGCGCAGGGAAAAGTTGTGCTCGCAACCGTGAAGGGAGATGTTCACGACATCGGCAAGAATATCGTCGGCGTCGTCCTCGCCTGCAATAACTACGAAGTCATCGACATGGGAGTGATGGTTCCCTGCGAAAAAATCCTCGAACGCGCCAGGACGGAAAACGCAGACCTCATCGGTCTCAGCGGCCTCATCACTCCCTCGCTCGATGAGATGGTGCATGTCGCCCGAGAGATGGAGCGTCAAAATTTCAAATTGCCATTGCTGATCGGCGGAGCCACCACCAGCCGACGCCACACCGCGGTCAAAATTGCGCCGCATTACAGCGAGCCGGTCATCCACGTCCTCGACGCCAGCCGCGCCGTGCCCGTTACCACCAGCCTTCTTAGCGATGAAGGCAAGCCGGCCTTCGTCACCCAGCACCGCGCCGAATACGAAGCCCTTCGCAAGGCCCACGCCGCCCCGCGCCATGCCGGGGTCTCGCTCGAAACCGCCCGCGCCCGGCGCACTCCCATCGAATGGCGTGCTGAAGATTTACCCGCGCCCGCGTTTACCGGCGTCCGCGTGCTCGACAACTTTCCTCTTGCCACCCTGCGCGACTTCATTGACTGGTCGCCGCTCTTTCACGCCTGGGGATTGAAAGGCGCATACCCGCGCATTCTCGAACATCCCGAACAGGGCGAGCAGGCGCGTCAGCTCTTCGCCGATGCCAACACTCTCCTTAATCGCATCGTTGAAAATAACCTGATCGCGGCGCGCGGCGTATACGGCTTCTTCCCCGCCAACGCCATCGGCGATGACATCGAGCTATACACAGACAACTCCCGCGCCAACGTTCTCGAGCAATTCCACTTCCTCCGCCAGCAGGCCAATCGCGAAGGCAGCGAGCCCTGCCGTTCTCTCGCCGACTTCATCGCCCCGAAAGAAACTAACCTGCCTGACACCATTGGAGCTTTCGCGGTGACCAGCGGCATCGCCCTCAAGGAGCTGTGCGATCGCTTCCGCGCCGACAACGACGACTACAACGCCATCATGGCCGAGGCAATCGCCGATCGCCTCGCGGAAGCCTTCGCCGAATGCCTGCACAAACGCGTCCGCGACGAATGGGGCTACGGTTGTCAGGAAGGTCTTAGCAATGCCGATCTCATCCAGGAAAAGTATCGTGGCATCCGGCCGGCTGCCGGTTACCCGGCATGTCCGGATCACACGGAAAAAGGCACCCTCTGGCGTCTGCTCGATGTCGAGGCCAACACCGCTATGAAGATTACCGAGTCGTTCGCCATGTGGCCAGGCTCCAGCGTCAGCGGACTCTACTTCGCCCACCCGGAATCGCGCTACTTCGTTCTCGGCAAAATCGACCGCGACCAGGTCGTCGACTATCACCAGCGTAAAGGCATGAGCATGGCCGAAGTCGAGCGCTGGCTAGGACCAAACCTGAACTACGATCCTGCGGAATAGCATCCTAGCCTGTCACCGAAACTCCAAAGTTGGATGACCGCGATTCAACTGCAAATCCAGCTCGCTCGCTCTGGAGAGGAAACCAGCTCTAAGTGACGGCAGAAAGAATAAGTGGAGCGCTCGAAGTAACATGAATGTCTTCCTTGCTCACAATAACGATATCTTTCCCATGAGCTTCAACGAGACAGGAAATAGATTGATTGCCAACGGTAATTCTGGCTTCGCGAGATGGAAACGTCTCTGCGTTTAACCGGAGTTTCCGTATATCGATCGATCCTCTGTTCGGTTGCAGTGTAAGCTTTGGCTGCCCACTATCCTGCTTCAGGTAAAAATCTCCCCACCCGGTTGGTGCCGACCAGAAGCAGCGAAAGTTTGCTTCACCGGTAAGTGGCTTTATCTCAAGTTCGCGAGTTAGTCCGCTATAAAGAAATCCGGAAAGCATGGGGATAGCTCCCCAACTTGCCATAGCTCTGGCATAATGACGGCCATATTCCGCCTCGCTGTAAGGATTGGCCTTCTCTCCGTCATAACGCGCACGAATATTCGCGATGCTTTCAACTCCTTCTTTCAACATGCCGTATTTCAGCATCAGTACCGATGATGCATACTCGCTTCCCGTGAAGTTCTCGGAATAATACGGAAATGGAATATCCGGCCTCTCGCTCTTGCTCTTGCTGTAATCGCACATAATAAGAGCGCTCTCCTCATTGACAGCGAAAGCACGCTCGACAGAGGGGGCATCCTGCATATTCTTCCTGCTGTTGTATCGATAAATGGAAGCCAATGCTGTTCGCATGTGGTTCTCATCAAACAGCGGTCCCAGTCCGGCAAGATCCGCGATGTATTGGCCCAGTAATTGATCGATCAGGCATCCCGGACCTGCCTGTAGATCGGGGTGCAATGTATCTTCAGCTCCCGCGCCATTGCGGAGCCCGCTGGCGATCTCATTTTCTGGAATGCCTCGAACTTGTTGAATGTAATATCTGGCATTGAATAAATTTTCGTCAGTCCATCTGCTTCCATGCGCAAAGAGCGTTTTGCATTCCGATGCGAAATCGCTGTCATTCATGGCTGTTGCCATTTCCACACAGGCCTTTAGCGCAGCTAGATACCAACCTTCACAAAGTGGATTCGGGCCATAGAACTCAACGTCGTATGTATTGTGTTGTACGCCTTCCATTACGCCATCTTTATTGCCGTCCCAACCTCCCGGTCGCCATGAATATGCGAGCGCTCGTTTGCATGCGGGCCATAGCTGGCGCAGCCACGAATTGTCGGCGTTCAGTTTCCAATCGAGATAGAGCTTTACGATCTGCCCCATCTGTCCGTCTGCCGCGGCTGCACCCCAGTGCTCTTTTCCCAGCGGAAGATAGTGGCGGAAGTCCATGTGCCCTTCCTTGTCGGTTGCGTATCCGAAACTTATGCTCCGTATCGAGCGCGCCAGGGAAGGAAATAGAAATTGCGTGGCAACTTCGTAATTCCATACATGGGTACATGTGCCGAAACCCCACCCCTTGCCATCGCCGCAACCTTCGAATCCTTGAAAACTTCCATCGGCGATCCGAAAGCTTGTATTCGATACAAGGGTCGGGAGATTGGCCGTCGCTGCTTCGATCACTACGGGCGGCAAGGTGGAAGTTTGCAAAGAATGCACAAACGCGCGGGTGCCCGACTCGATTTCGGTCAGGTTTTTCTCCACATAAGTGGCAACAGCCCACGCATCGCCAAATCGAGTGCAGTAATAGTTGCCGAGAAAGGTATTCTCGTCGCCTTTTGGCGCGTCCCATCCACAACGCGCAGGAGTTCGATTTGGAAAATGCCAGGACACAAGAAAGCGATAAGTCCGGCTCTCGCCCGGCGGAATCGTCTTCCGGATAGAGACAGAACCTATAGGCGAACGCGGCTCTACTCCTTTCCCAAGATCGCCTGTCTTGGAAAACGCGTCAAACCAGAACCGTTGTGCTCCTACATTCCATCGATTGTTCTGCCAGTAGGTGCGTACCTGAGACTCGTCGCCGTTTGCTTTTATTACGGCGAGGACGAACGATCCTTTTAGCGGATCGTCCATCGGTAAAGAAGGATCCGCCATAACGATCCCGCGCATGGCTGCGGATTCGCGGTATTCATTCTGCCTTTTGCTGCCGCTGCCGACCGGATTTTCGATCGACCACGCGATGACCGCTTCTGCCGCTTCACGATTGGGATTTCGGACCGTATAACTCAAGATTGCAAATGGCAGTCCGGATAGATCGGCATCTACCGGTTGGAATGACGAAAATGCATCGAGAGAAACGGCCACGGGCAACCGGTCGTCGTGAAATTGAATATTCGCGATTGGAAACGATCCACGAAATGTCGCCTCTGTCAGGCGAGGCAGGCCGGGAACATTCGCTGCGCCCAGATTATCCGGATTAAGATCGTAAGGAGGCAGCAACCGGCGTTCCAGTACCCGGCTTACCGGAGTTACACCGCCAACTTTGGCCCAGATGCTTGGAAACGCATACTGGGGCGAGTTGCCTACATCCGGTCGATTGAATATCTCCCAATCCATCAGATTTCCACGGCCACCTAGGCCAATACCGCCTGTTCCAATGCCTCCCAGCGGAAAAGAAATACGAGCAAGCTGCCTGCCGGTAAAGCTACGTGGATATCCGATGTGCGCTGCACCAGCGGCGGCGGATAAATTATCCGTGCTCCCTGATTCGTCTCCAGTCTTAGTTTCTGGATTTAAAACCGCACCCTCAGCCAGCAACGGCTGAGTAGAACCAGGTACTGCCAGCGACACGGTTGCCGCTCCAATTGTCCGTAGGAAATCGCGCCGCGTACCGAATACTTCGTTGCTCTCACTCACGTTTGAATCCTCGTATTTATCGAGCTGTCTATCGGGTAGATATATAATACGTAAATCACAAATGTTTAAACGTTTTAATATCACTCGCGAGACGTACCTGGCAAACCGGACAATGGGCCGAGTGGAGAATCGATCAAACTGTGTCGTATCGAGATAAATAGAACTGCGCCATATGGAAATCAATAAGGAATGTGAGGTTGTTCTGTATGCCGGTTTCACATACGAACTTGCCAATCCGGGAAGTGGTTCTCGTCACCAGCGGGGACTTGCGGCAGTCGGCCAACCAGGTGTGCTGGCCGGCCCAGGAAGAATTGGAACGCAAACTGACGCAGTGTTTCCTCGACGAAAATGTTGCGGTGCGGCGGGCATTTCCAGTCGATCCTGACAAGGGGCACGGCTTCATCTCCAGTCAGCGCATGGGAATGGACATATTCGCTTCCATTGATCCCAACGCAAATCTCGTCTTCGCCACAGCGGCATGGCAGTACAGCCATCATGTCCTGCCCGGGATGCGCAGCCATCGCGGGCCGATTCTCACGGTTGCCAACTGGTCCGGCCAATGGCCTGGCCTGGTCGGGCTGCTGAACCTGAACGGTTCTCTCATCAAGGCCGGGGTGAAATTCAGCTCTCTCTGGAGCGAACAGTTCAACGACAAATTTTTCCTTGGCGGACTGCGGGAGTGGATTCAGCAAGGAACGGTGACGCATGATCGCGCCCACGTGCGCGATCTCGACACTGCCGCACTTCCCGGCGATGCAGGAAGTCTCGGTGAAAAGCTGGCGCAGGCGCTGCAAAAACGCAAAGCGATCCTCGGCGTTTTCGACGAAGGCTGCATGGGCATGTACAACGCCATCATCGATGATGAGTTGCTCAATCCGGCGGGGTTTTTCAAGGAGCGGCTTAGCCAGTCTGCGCTGCTGGCCGAGATGCGCCTTGTTTCCGACGAAGCGGCAAAAGAAGTGCGGCAGTGGCTGGACAAAAAGGGATTGCAATTCATCACCGGCGCCGATGAAAAGACTGAACTGACCGACGCGCAGATTCATCGGCAATGCAAAATGTACATTGCCGCAGTCCGCATGGCGGATGAATTTGGCTGCGATGCGATTGGGATTCAGTATCAGCAAGGCTTGAAGGACCTGGTTCCGGCATCCGACCTGGTAGAAGGCATGCTGAACAATTCCGATCGGCCCCCGGTCTATGAGGAGCATTCCGGCCGCGAACTGTACCCCGGCAGTCCGCTGCCGCACTTCAATGAGGTGGATGAGTGTGCCGGAGTGGACGCTCTGGTGACCAACCGTTGCTGGACAGCGCTCGGCCTCGATCCTTCGACGACCCTGCATGACGTCCGCTGGGGCGAGCACTACGCCGGCGACGGAGTGGACGATTTCGTCTGGGTGCTGCAGATTTCCGGCGCCGCGCCCGCAAACCACTTCGTCAATGGCTATCGTGGAGCATCCAGCGAACGCCAGCCGCCAATGTATTTTCCTCTGGGAGGAGGCACGCTGAAAGGCGTCGGCAAGCCGGGAAAAATCGTCTGGAGCCGCGTGTTTGTCGAAGGCGGCGCCTTGCATGTAGACATCGGACTCGGCTCAGTTGTCCAGTTGCCGGAGAAGGAAACAGCTCGTCGATGGAAGCAGACGACAAGCCAGTGGCCGATGGTGAGCGCTACGTTTGACGGCGTCTCGCGCGATGCATTCATGGCGCGTCATCGCGCAAATCATGTCAATATCGCCTACGCTCCGAACGAAAAATCCGCATCCAACGCTCTCGCCGTAAAATCCGCAATGTTCGACGCGCTGGGCGTGCAAGTGCATCTCTGCGGATCAATCTCCTTCGCCTGAGGAAAAAGCACGCAAGAATACTCATTTCACGGTTAGAGGATGACCGCGTCTAGCTGGAGGGCTTCCGCCGTTTCGAGGCGCGCCGTGCGGAGGTCTCGGCGTTCGATGTTTTCCTGACAGCGGCGGTAGAAGTGCGTACTGTCAGAGACGGCGGCATAAGATGGCCAGTGCCGCGGGAGGCCAGCGGGTTGTCGCCTGATTCTTCCAGGCAATTCAGGATATAGCCGGCGGCATATTCTCCCATTTCGCCCATCGGCTGACAGATGGTGGTGAGCGCCGGAGTGCTGATCGCGGCGGCGGGAATATCGTCGAAGCCGATAACGGAGCAGTCTCGCGGCACACTGCGTCCAGCCTCGAAGAGCGCCCGGATGGCGCCATAAGCGGTCACGTCGTCAAAAGCCAGCAACGCGGTGAACTGCTGGCCCGACTCGATCAGTTCACTTGTCAGCCGGCGGCCGCCATCGAAGCTGGAACTGGATTCCATGACATTGGGAAGATCGCGGATAAGGCCTGGATTCAGGCGTAGGCCGGTTTCCTTGGCAAAACGCCGAACTCCTTTCCAGCGCACTCGGCTGTCGGCCAGCCTCCGCGGACCGCGCACAAATGCAATGTCACGGTGGCCGAGCCGGTAAAGATGCTCCAGGGCGGCATAGCCTCCAGCTTCGTTGTTGACCAGCACCGAATTAATGGTTGGGGATTCAAGGTCTCGGCCAACCACGATGGTCGGAGTCTGGCGGTCGTCGATCTCCTCCAGCAATTCGATATCGAACAGCAGCCAGTTGGCGACAGTGATCAATCCCTCTACACGGCGTTCAATCATCATCTCCAGATATCGTTCGATCTGGTGCGGCTGGTTGTGCGCGTCCATCACAATCGGCAGATATGCGGTCGGCAGCAGTTTGCGTTCAATGCCCTGAAGGATTGAGGTGCAGAAGGGATCGGCCAGATCGATGACCAGCACACCGATCGTGCGGCTCCGCTGGCTGCGCAGCGAGCGCGCGAATACGTCGGGCCTGTAGCCGAGGCGGTCCGCAGTCTGGCGAATCTTCTCTTTGGTTTTGACGGCCACATAGCGCGACAAGGGCGCTTCATTCAGCACAATTGAGACCGTGGAGGGAGAAAAACCGCTGGCTCGCGCCACATCCGCCAGCGTCAGCCGCCTCGTCCTGGAAGCCATCTTTTTCATTGCTTCAAATTATGTCTTATATACCATGCAGGATGTCTTGACACATCGATTTCCGTACCTTTTGTCAATCCGGTCTATCAGCCTTCTTCCGGTGGCATGTCGAAGTTGATCAGGTTGCCGCGGAACCCTCGCGTCTTCCATGCGCCAAAACTGATGCCCGCCGCCATCCAGATTAGGCCGGCGACAATCGCCGTCCTGCTCAGGTTCGCCCACAGAAGCAGGCAAATGCAGAATCCCGCAACCGGAGGAATAAAGTGGGTCAGCCTCTTCTCTTTCGCGCGGACAAAATAATGCACAAAGGCGGCGGCGTTCACTCCCATGAACGCAATCAACGCGCCGAAATTCAGCATCTCCGCGCCCAGTTCGTAATTCATCAGGAACGCCCCGGCCAAAGCGATCATACCGACCAGGATGACGTTATTTCGCGGAACATGCCATTTGGAATCGACCTTGCCGAAGAAAGATTTTGGCAGCGCGTTGCTTCTGCCCATGCCGTAGAGCAGGCGCGCCGCGCCCAGTTGCGCCCCCATGCCGGAACCGAAATTGGCCACCAGCAGGGTCACTCCCACAATCGCGAACAGAGGATGCCAGGCTCTCGCGGCAACGTGAACGAAGGCTGTATCCACATCGGGAAACGGCAGCCAAACCGGCCAGATCAACTGCGCTGCGTAGACCTCACACGCGGAAAGGATCCCGATCACCACGCAGGTCAGCACCGTCGCCAGCAAAATATTGCGCCGCGGATTTTCCACCTCTTCCGACAAAGTGGAAATGCCGTCGAAGCCGATGTAGGTCAACACCGCAATCGATGTGCCGCCCAGCACCGCTTTCGTATTCCACGTCGCCGGGTTGTAAAAAGGTTGAGTAAAAAAGCCGGCCCCGCCGTGAGCATGCCCGAAAATATAGTGCGCCGCGGCAATAAAAAATATGACGATCACCACGCACATTGCCGCCACCAGGCCGGTGCTGACACGGGCGGAAGTCTTCACGCCCTGGACCGTCAGGCCCGTAATCACGGCGGCGAAAAAAATCGACCAGCCCCAGTATGGAATCCCCGGAGCGAACACATGCGCCTGCTGGCTGCACCAGATGACGCAGATGATCGGATTCAGCAGGTAGTCCATCACCATGCCCCAGCCGGTAATGTATCCCAGCGCCGGGTTGATCTCCTGGCCCACATAGGTAAACGCGGAACCCGCGCTCGGGTATACCCGCGCCATGCGGCCATAGCTTATAGCCGTAAACAGCATGGCCACCATGGCAATCAAAATTGTGGTGACCACATGCCCGTGGCCGCGATCGCTTAACACTCCATACACAGCCATGGGAGCGACCGGCTGCACCACAATCACGCCATAGAGAATTAAATCCCGCAGGGTCAGCGTTCGCCGCAGGCGCGGAGTGTTGGCTGCAGGTGCGGCGATGACGTTTTCCATTATTTAACCGATTGAGCGGATATTAGCGTGTATGCGCTCTATCCAGTTTTAATCTATTCACAGCGAATGCACAGCGCATTTATCCAGCGTTGGAAATTTTCCGCCGCGCCCGAACGCTTTTCCACTCTTTGCGATAATCCCCGTCCGGGTCATAGGCAAGAACCGTATATGTTCCGGATTCCCGCACCAGCGGAGTGAACGACTCACCGTTGATGCGCAGGGTGTAGATGACTTCGCCGGTTGCCTCATCTTGCACCTGCACCACCGGATCGCGGAAGCCGGATGTTTCGATGCGGTCCAGCTCCCATTGCGCTCCCCACAATCCATTGTCTGTCTGGTCCATCGTAATGGGCCAGCCATCGTAGGGCCTGGCTCCCGGCGCGGAGGGATCGATCCATCGCGGCCATTCGGCAATCGTCGTCTTTCGCGTCGCGCGATTGCAGGTCAGGATGGTGTATCCAGTCACGCGAAAACGCAGCCCCTCCAGCCCGGGACCGGGATACCGCGCCGGATTCGCCGCCGCCAGCACGGTTATGTGGTTTCCGAAGGCGTCGAGATAATCGCCAGTGTTTCGCGTGTTAGGCAGCGCATTCGGAGCCGGATTGGGCGGAAACCAGCGGCGCGGCCAGATGTTCGAGATTGCCGGCGTGCATACGGAGTAGACGCCATCGCGAAATCCCTCCACGCCATAATGCAGGGTCGATCCAAGATGCTGGTCGCCGGCGAGATGCGCTGCGAAACCCTTGCGGTATTTCAAAATCGCCGCATCGCGCCCACGCTGCGGCCATCCGCCGGAGTCATGATCGGCCACCATATGGTCGTCTTCCAGGTAGGTTCCCACCGGCGGAATGGAATTTTCAGGATCGTGAATATCGTTATTGTTCCCTTTCAACTCCGTATGCAGGCAGACAAACGGTGTCTGCGAGACGGCAAATTTCATCCATGTTCCGCCGCTCCAGTTCGCGGCCCATGCTTCCAGAAAATCGAGCTGGCGCTGGCCCAGCAACTCGGCATCCGCAGCGTTGCTCTCGGTTGCCGCATTCCAGGCCGGGTTCATGGGAAAGCCGTTCACGATGTCCGCGTGCGGCAACTGCTGCTTGGGCGCCGACTTCCACTTGCGGTCTTCCAGAATGGCAAAACTGATACCGCCCCATTGCAGGTCGGTGTAATAGACGCTGATATGCTGCAGCACCGGCGTTGGTTCGAACGGGTCCGGCAAGTGCGCGGTTTGCACGTGCTGCACCATGTTCACCCAGCGCGGTGCCATTCTGTATCCGCCGGAGTCGAGCTGTGCATAGGAAGTTTCACGATAAGCCGGAGAGCTTTTATCCGTGATGCCGGCCAGCTTTTCGCCCAGCGCAGGGTTCGTCGGCCGGCCGCCGCAGCCCCAGATGTTGCCGTGGTACATGTCGTGATCGTCCGTCATGCACACCGAGGGAATGTCGCGCGTCAGGTCGCGCACCGCCCATCCGAAGATGAACCACTTGCGCAGGAAATCCTGCATCGCAGGTTCGATCAACGCCGGGTCGCGCCGATCGATGATGCCGAAGCCGCCGACAGGTTCATAAACCTGATCGCCGGTCCAGAATAAAATTTCCGGCTTGTGATATGCGAGATTCTTCGTAAAGTCGGTATGAGGAAATCCAAAATCCCAGATGCAGGTCAGCAGGCCGATTTTTATTTCCTGCTTGTCGGTCGGATCTTTGCGAATCGTTCCACTGTACATATGCTGCTGCAAAACGCCGCTGCCGCCCGGCATGGAATACAGCACGCGATAGGAATGCTCCCGCGTTGCGTCCCATGCTGGCACGCGAAAGACCGCGTTCCCCGCGTCGGGATCGAGTTCAGCGGTTGCGACCGTCTTCCACGACCCATGTCCATCGGCCGTTTGCAGCGTGGCCGTCCCAGCAGTATCGCCGAGCGGCGGAAACTGCGCGGAGAGCTTCAGCGTCCCGCGGCTCACCGTGTAGAGCGTGAACAGAATCGGCCCATAGGCGCGCTCGTCATGTTCGTCTACCTTGCTGCCGCCAACTGTCCAGTCCGAGAACCAGAAGCGCATGGTGCCGTCGCGCTCCTGGTGCGGCGGATAAAAGCTGAAATCCTTGATCGGCGCGAGCTCCACCGGCGTCGCTTCCACCGGGCCGGAACTGCAAACCAGCGCCAGCTCTCCAGTCAGCCAGTCCGCGGGAATTTCCCGGGTCACCTCGGCGGAGTGGTTTCCCTGCACCGAAGTTGCCCGCAGCACCGCCTTGTACTCGCCCGCGGAAGGCCGCGCGTGAAACTGCAACTGCATCTCGTTTGCAAGATCGACCCTGGGCGCGCCCGCTTCCAGCGTGCCGATGAACAGCCGCCCGTCGGCATTCACTCCCGCGTTCATGCCGCGTCCGTAAATCGCGGCGGCGCGGTAATCGTTCATCGCGCTTTTGATGCCCACGCGAAAGCCAACAAACCCGCGTTCCGGCTGCGCATCGCCGAGCGGTCCCAGGCGCACGGTCAGCGCCAGGTCTCCATTCCGTTCAGAAATCGAGCGCGTGAGCAAGGCAACGTTGCGATCTCCGCCGGGTGAAAAACACTCCAGCCTGCCTTCGCGGACCCGCCAGTCCTGCAGCGGGTTGGACCAGTATTCCGGCCCCGGCCACGGACGACTCACATCCCGCGGCCATGCGCTGCGGAACGACGCCTCTGCCGATTCTGCCGTCTCGCCTAGCGCGGGAAGCCATAGCGTCATCGCCGTTGCGCCCAGCGCGGTGCCACCGGCCTTCTTCAGAAAATCCCTGCGATCGATTCGATTTTTCATCGGAACGGAATTGCTAATGCAAACATATCTGCCTCAACTGAACGCCACCCGCCCCACTACGACTGCGGACGCGGTGGTGAAGCCATGCAGCGGTTGCGGCTCCTTGCGTTCCAACGGAACAATATGACCGCCAACTACTCCGTTATAGCGCTCCCACAGCAGGCCGGTCTGCTCCCAGGTGGTCACCATGTTGGCAATGTAGCGGCGGCTCACGTCGCGCGCTTTCTCACCGTAACCGTACCGCTGCAACGCCTGGGCAACGATGATCTGCTGCGGCGGCCATGCTTCCGGATAGGCCCATTCCAGCGCCTGGAACCTGGGATGCGGGTTGGGATAGTTCTTATCGGTGAAAGTCAGTCCAAAGGGACGATCGAACATTCCCAGGTTGTCCACCACGCGCTGCGCATGCTCCTTTGACGCGATGCCGGCCCACAGCGGCCAGAACGTGTTCAGCGAGTAGTAAGGCAGCCGCACTTTGCGGACGTAGTTGTATTCGAAATAGCATCCCTTCTCGTCGTCCCAGCAATACTGGTGGATGCGGCGCGCGCGGTCGTCGGCCTCCTTCTGCCATCGGGCTGCCTGGTCGTTCCATCCAAACCGCGTCGCCAGCATACTCAGCACCTGCGCCTGCTTTACCAGCGCAACATTCACATGGATCGGCACACACTGGGTGATGTGGCCATCGAAGATCGGAGTGAAGTCCAGTCCGGCTTCGCATTCCGATGCCTCTTCGTGCGACAAATCGCTGTCCGCGCGGCCACTGTCGAAGCAGGTGGAAAGCCCTGTCGGCGTCGCGTGGGTCGGTCCATTCCAGTAGTGGACATAGGAACGTTCCAGCAGCGGATACGCCAGCCGCGCCACTTCATCGTCGTCCTTCTTCACTGCCAGATAGTTCTGCACGCTCCACGCCAGCAGAGGCGGCTGTCCCCGGGTTTCATAGAACGTGCGGTTCCCGTTCAACACCTTGCCGAAACGCTCAATCTGCGAAAGCTGGTCGAGCATGTTGTTGCGCACGATATCCGGACGATCGTGATCGAGCAGCGCCACGTTGGTGAATTGCGTGTCCCACCCATAGATCTCTGGAAATGCGGACTCCGATCCTCCGCCGGTGATGTAGGGAAAGGGCAGGAAGAGCAGTGTGCCATTGGGATCTTTGCGAATCTCTTGTTCGGTGGCGCGATGCAGATCGCCGTCCCACCAGCCGCGAATCGCGGTGTCCAGTTTTTCCCAGCGGGCCTTCAGGTTTTTTTCGTCCGCGGGATATTCGATCTTCACAGAAGCCCCCGCTTCGGACTCGCCTCGCCCAATACCGGTAGTCATGGCAACCGCGCTCGCTATGGCCATGCCTACAAAAGAACGTCGATCCATCGTTGCCTCCTGAAATTGACTCTTGATTGCCTTTGCCGCTCTTTCCTTTGCCGCGCCGTCCCTGCAAGAAAGGACGATTCCGCCGGCTTGGCGTTAACCATCCGGCCGATTTTTCCGTTCCCGGCCGCATCGCCTGCTCATCGAAAACAAAATATTCAAGCGTTTGAATAACAATAGAACTTTTAGCGCCTCGTATGGGCGGTTGTCAAGGATCGTTCGGATTGCAAGCGGGAGTCACTGCCTACTTGACGGCGAACAAGCATCGGGTATTGAATCGTTTGAACGAACTTTCAAAGCAATTCTGCGGTGCGCCGGATGAAGCAAGGCTCATGAGCTACCCCTGCGGCTGGCAGCAAAAATTCTATTTATGGTGATACCAGTATGACGCGATCGGGTTCTATCGGAACAATGAGAATCGTTCTTTGTGTGGCGCTGTTTGCGGCTCTCTGCGGGACTGTCGCCTTGGCGCAGAATACCGGCAGCCCGCGGCCGGACAGCTATAGCTGGAACAACCGGCCTCCCGACCCCGCCTTTAAAGCCGACATCCTCGTGGTTGTCGCCCATCCCGACGATGAGATCATGGCCGCAGGCTATCTGGCGCGCGAAATTTACGACCATCACAAGCGCGTCGCCGTGGTCTTCCAGAATCCCGGCGACGGCGGCAACAACGATGTAGGCCCGGAGCAGGCCGCCGCGATGGGCGATCTTCGCCGGGTTGAGGCGCGCCGGGCAGTCGGTTCTTTGGGCATCACCAATGTCTGGTTTCTCGATGGCCACGATACCGCCAGCCAGGACGTTCTCAACTCGCTCGAACATTGCGGTCACGGCCGCTGCCTGGACGAAATGGTTCGCATCGTCCGCATCACCCGGCCCTCGGTGATACTCACCTGGCTTCCGGATTTTACGACCGGAGAAAATCACGCCGATCATCAGGCCGCCGGCGTCCTTGCGACCGAGGCCTTCGACCTGGCCGGCGACCCAACCGTATTTTCCGAGCAGGTTTCTCCCGCCACCGATCCCGATAAAAATATGAATCTGACGGAAGGCCTGCGCCCATGGCAGCCGGAAAAAATCTACTACTTCTACAATCCCACCCACGATATTTTTGCAGGCCAGGGTCCGCAGTATTCGTCGAAAGAAATTTCGCCTTCGCGCCACGTCAGCTATGGTCTGCTTGCCGCCGAGGAGAACAGCTATCACGTGACCCAGGGCGGCGGAGCGATCCGGCAGGCGATCGACAACCACACACTGGAAACCTCGAAAAATGGAATCGCCAAAATCGCCACCGGTCCGGTCAAATTCATCTTCGGCAAATCGCTGGTTCCCTCCGGCGTTACCGACGACGTATTCGCGGGCGTAGTGCCCGACGGCGTTCCGTACCATCGTCCTCCGGGATATATTGCCGTCAAATATTCAGAGCCGGCGCTGGAAATCGGCGATCCCTGGAGCTTCTATCGCAAGCTCTGGCAGGCGCATGGATTGGACCATCTGGCGACTATCGTCCCCCTGGAAGTTTCGATTCATACCAACAGCGTCATGGATATTCCGCTGATTCTCGAAAATCCTCTCGACACCGCCATCCCGGTAAGTCTTTCGGTCAATGCCCCGGCGGGTTGGAAAGTCCTGCCAATGGAGCCGGCCTCCGTTCCTCCGCACTCGCAATATTATTTGCGCGTTCGCGCCGCGGCGCCTGCAACAAAGCTGCCCGGCTGGCAGCAATTCACGGTCTCGGCACAGTCCGCCGGCAAGACCATTGGAACAGTGTCGATTCGCGCGGAGCTCTCGAATGGCTGGGTCGCCCCGCAATAATATATGGTGATATCTCATTGATTCATTGCAGATATTTGTCATCCCGAGCGGAGCGCAGCGAAGTCGAGGGACCTGCATTTTTCTCGGCGAGCGCGAAAGTGCCCAATTCAAACCGGCCCGCATCTATCAGTTGGATTTTTCGCAAAACAGAACCATGACATTCAGAATAAAAAATCGGACTCTCGCACCGCTTGCCCTCGTGGCTGCATGTTGCATCGTACCCTTGGCGGCATGGGGCGCGCACTCCGGCAAGAAATCCGTCGATTGGCCCGTATACGGCGGACAAGTCGCGGGAGACCACTTTTCCGCGCTCTCGCAGATCAACCGCGCCAATGCAGGAAAACTCAAACTGGCATGGAAATTCGATACCGGCGAAAAAGGCATTCTCCAGACCAGCCCCATCGTCGTCGGCAATGTTTTGTACGCATTTACCCCGACTCAAAAAGTCATCGCCCTCGACGCCGCTTCCGGCAAGCTGCTTTGGAAATTCGACTCCGGAATCGACGGCACCGCGCCCGCGCGCGGCCTGACGTATTGGACCGACGGCAAGGAAAGCCGTCTGTTCGCCGGCGTCATGAACTTTCTCTACGCGCTCGATCCCGCGACCGGCAAGTCGATCCAACAGTTCGGAGACAATGGCAGAATCGATCTTCGCAAAGGTCTGCGCGGCGATTACCACCTGCAGGACATCGCTCTGACCAGCCCCGGCATTATTTACAAAGATTTGATTATTGTCGGCGGCCGCGAACCGGAAACCCATCCCGCGCCGCCCGGTGACATCCGTGCATTCGATGTCCGCACCGGCGCGCTGCGCTGGACCTTCCACACCATTCCGCATCCCGGAGAATTCGGATACGACACCTGGCCCGAGGACGCGTGGAAGAACGCGGGCGCGGCGAACAACTGGGCAGGCATGTCGCTCGATGCCCAGCGCGGCATCGTATACATTCCCACCGGCTCGGCGGTGTTCGACTTTTACGGCGCGGACCGCATCGGTAACGATCTCTTCGCGGACACGCTGCTGGCGCTCGACGCGGAAACCGGGAAACGCATCTGGTATTTCCAGGGCGTGCATCACGATCTTTGGGACCGCGATTTTCCCTCGCCACCCGCGCTGCTTACCGTCGAGCTCAACGGCCGGCGCATCGATGCCCTCGCGCAGACCACCAAGCAGGGATACGTCTATCTCTTCGACCGCGTCACTGGCAAACCGCTGTTTCCCCTTGAAGAACGCAAATACCCGCCCAGCAATGTCCCCGGCGAGGTCGCCTCGCCGACGCAACCTTTTCCCCTCGCGCCCAAGCCCTTCGCGCGACAGTTCCTTACCGAGAACATGCTGACCACCCGCACACCGGAAGCCCATGCCTACGCTCTCAAGCTATTCAAAACATTTCGCAGCGATGGCCAGTTCGTCCCCTTCAGCGTGGACAAGCAGACCGTCGTCTTTCCCGGCTTCGATGGCGGCGCGGAGTGGGGCGGCCCCGCAGTCGATCCTGCCACCGGAGTCATCTACATCAACTCCAATGAAATGGCGTGGACCGGCGGACTGACCGCGAACAAGCCCACGGGAAACCTGGGTGAAAATGTCTATCAGAGTCAATGCAGCGTCTGCCACGGCGCCAATCGAGCCGGTTCTCCGCCCACGTTTCCATCGCTGGTCGGGGTGGGAGACCGGCTCACCGCGGATCAAATCGCGAACAAAATTCATCAGGGAGGCGGCAGGATGCCCGCCTTCGTCAACCTGACCCAACCGCAGATCGATGCCCTGATCGAATATCTGAAGAACGGCAGCCAACCGAAGCAGGATATGCGAAGCGACAGGTTTGAGGCGGCCTCTACGGCAGCATCCGGCACGTCTCCCGAAGACGCGCGATACCTCTTCACGGGATATCGCAGATTTCTCGATCAGGATGACTATCCGGCCATAGCGCCGCCCTGGGGCACATTGAACGCGATCGATCTGAACACCGGAAAATATCTCTGGAAAGTTCCACTCGGAGAATATCCTGCGCTCGCGGCGAAAGGGTTGACGAACACCGGCTCGGAAAACTATGGCGGCCCGGTAGTGACAGCCGGAGGCGTCCTGTTCATTGGCGCGACGGTCTACGACAACATGTTTCGCGTCTTCGACAGCCATACCGGCAAGCTGTTGTGGCAAACTCAATTGCCTGCCGCCGCCGGGGCCACGCCAGCCACCTACATGGTGAACGGGAAACAATATGTGGTTATCGCTTCAGGCGGCAGCAAAGAGAACAAGGTTCCCGCTGAGGGAACCTACATAGCTTTCGCTTTGCCGTGATGGAAGCTTTTTTAAAGGGACCTTAGTTCCATCGCAAG
Source organism: Acidobacteriaceae bacterium (assembly GCA_965276585.1). Taxonomy (GTDB): domain Bacteria; phylum Acidobacteriota; class Terriglobia; order Terriglobales; family Acidobacteriaceae; genus JAKAAZ01. The sequence continues at coordinate 600,795 of CBDIAZ010000003.1, forward strand.
AGCCAATTTATAGGGATCTATAGCAGCTTTACAGTTGGCATGGAGAAAAATGGCGTCATTCTGAGCGCAGCGAAGAATCTTTGCATTTCGCCTTCCTCAGCAGGAAAGTTCGATCTTAAGTCTCCGCATCTCCTATGACTCGATCACGAAAACTACAGCCCGCGATACACTCCACCGTCCACCAGAATGGTCTGGCCGGTGATGTATGCGGCGCGCTCGGAGGCCAGCCATACGATCGCATCCGCGACCTCTTCCGGCTGCGCCAGTCGCCTGAGCGGAATGTCCTTCGCAATCTCCGCTTCATAGTCGGCGGCGGCGCGGCCCGTCTTTTGCGCGTGGGTTTCGGCCAGTCCCTTCACGCGGTCGGTCGCGGTGTAGCCCGGCCCCACATTGTTGACCGTGATGGTATCGGGACCGTATTGCGTCGCCAGCGAACGCACCAGCCCCAGCACGCCGGTGCGCACCGCATTCGACAGCACCAACTCCAGGACCGGCTGCTTCACCGCCATCGAAGTGATGGCGACAAACCTTCCCCAATGCCGCTGTTGCATGTGCGGCAGCACGGCATGGGCGAACGAGACAATGCTGCGAAGGTTCAGTTGATACGCGCGGTCCCATTCGGCCATCGTGGTTTCCGCGAACGGCTTTGCGGGTGGCCCTCCGGCATTCGTCACGCAAACATCGATGCGGCCAAAGCGGCCATGCACGGCCTCGACAAACTGGCGAACGCGCGCGTCGTCGGAAACATCGAACATTTCGGTGTAAACCTCAACCCCATGCGCGCGCCGCGCTTCTTCGGCTACCTGGTTCAGCGCCTCCGGATGACGCGCGCAAAGCGCCAGGTTCGCGCCCTCGGCCGCCAGCGCCAGAGCGGTTGCGCGGCCAATTCCTTTGCTCGATGCGGCGACGATTGCGACTCGACCCTGCAGTCCGGTATCCATGAAGCGAGTATAAATTGCAACAAGAACCAAGCCTGAGAGGAGTCGTTTTCTATGAGTAAATCCGCCGAGCAGAAATCACCACAACTACAGCACGTCCGCCTGGAAGACATGCCCGTCGAACATCTGAATGCATTCATCGACCGCCAGTTTGTAACCGGCGAACAAGCCATGCTCGCGCGGCTGATTCTGCGCACCGGCTGCGTCGTGCCCATGCACAGCCATGAAAATGAACAGATCACCTATGTTTTAGAGGGCGCGCTGAAGTTTATGGTCGCGGGCAAGGAAGTTATGGTGCGTACCGGCGAGGTGCTCGTAATTCCTCCGCATGTGCCGCACAGCGCCGAAGCCATTGAGGATACCGTGGATCTCGATGTTTTCAGCCCGCCGCGCGCGGACTGGATCAGCGGAACCGACGCATATCTGCGTAAGTAAATCGGCGAAGCTGGCAACGCATTTTTAGCGAGGATTTTTCGCATTGATGTACAAGCAAGCCGTATATCGATGCATTTACTTTTACCTCCGGTTCAACCATGAAAAAGCAGCAGCAAAAAAATTTATTCGCAATGACGCTATTGCTGCTGGCCGCCAGCTCCTGCTTCGGCCAGAACATCGACGCCGGCATCGCCCGGCAGATCGACTCCATCCAGGCGATCGACAACCACGCCCACCCGGTGCTTGCCCCGCCGCTGGAAAAAACAGACCGTGAATTCGATGCGCTGCCCGCTTCCAACCTGGAGCCGCAGTCCGATCCGGTGGCATTGCGTCCGGATTTTCCTCTCTTGGGAGCGGCATGGAAAGCGCTCTACAGCTTCGACACTCCGCCCCCGCTCGACGCCGACGGACTCAAGCGATTGAATGCGGCGCGGACACGAGTGATGACGCAACAAGGCAAAAATTATCCCGCCTGGGTGCTCGACCAATCCCACATCGGCACCATGCTGGCGAACCGCGTGGCCATGGGCCGGGGAGTCGAGCCGCCGCGATTCCGCTGGGTTCCTTACGTGGACGCGCTGCTGTTCCCGCTCGACAACAGCGGCATGGCGGCCATCTCGCCGGACCGCAAAGAATTCTTCGCTCTGGAGAATCTGGTTCGCGCCCGCTACCTGAAAAAGGCCGGCATAAGCGCGCCTCCTCCCACGCTCGATGCATACCTGAAGCAGGTCGTCACGCCCACGCTCGAACGGCAAAAGGCCGGCGGGGCGGTGGCCGAGAAGTTTGAGGTCGCCTATCTGCGGTCATTCAATTTCAGCGATCCGCCCCGCGCCCAGGCGGAAAAAATTTATGCCCAATGGATCGGACGCGGCGTGCCGGACGATGCCGAATACAAATTGCTGCAGGACTTTTTATTCCGTTACATTGCGATGGAGTGCGGACGTCTGGGAATGCCGGTACATCTGCACGCGATGGCCGGAGCAGGCAGCTATTTTTCCATCAGCGGCGTCAATCCCCTGCTGCTGGAGCCCCTGTTCAACGATCCGCGCCTGCGCAAAACCAGATTTGTGCTGCTGCATGGCGGCTGGCCCTACGTACGCGAAATCGGCGCCCTGCTGCAGAAGCCGAACGTCTATCTTGACATCTCTTCGCAGGACCTCATCATTCCCCCGCACACCGAAGCAAAATGGCTGCGGGAATGGCTGGAGTTTGAGCCGGAGAAAGTATTGTTCGGAACCGACGGATACCCTTACTCGGACTGGCTGGACTGGCCGGAAGCGACATGGATTGCAAACCGGAATGCGCGCCAGGCGCTGGGTATCGCGCTGACGGGAATGCTTCAGGATGGCGAGATCAGCCGCCACCGCGCCGACCAGATCGCAACCATGGTACTGCGCGGAAACGCCGAAGCGCTGTACAAATTCTGATTCCCACCAGCGGACCGGGTCGCGTCCCATTCATCGCCAATGCGCGAACGGGTGAGGCACCCCGCCAATTTATTGCGACGACGGCGCCTGATATCCGAAGGCGCTCGCCTGAAACGGCGATGCGGGCAGCCCGGCTCCGTTGTAGAGATTGCAATCCGGATTCGGCGCCCAGCCGTATCGCACCTGCATTGGATTTTGAATCGATGCATTGGAGACGATCACCGTATCGCCATCGATTTTCTCCTGTGCGGGGAGGAATTTCCCGTCCGCGCCCGCAACCGTAAAGCCGCGAAGCTCGCCGTTGCGGCTCACGAGACCGCTCTGCGCGTGATCGAACCACACACGCAGCTCATGGTTTTCCGTCGTCACCTGGCGAAGCGATGGGCCGGAGTATTCGATCGGCTCTCCATACCCGAGAGCGCGCGCCCCCAGCGACAGGCGCAGGCCGACATCCTGTTTGTCCTTGGGATGAATATTGTCCGGGTCGCCAATGTCGATCGTCACCGCCATTGCCGTCTTTCTCAGGATCAACGCCTCGCGCTGCTGTTCGCGCAGTTCCGGCCATAACTTGCCTGGATTCCAATTCGCGATCTGCACAAATAAGAATGGGAAATTCCCCTGCGCCCATTTACTTCTCCAGTCCTGGATCATGGTGCGGAAAAGCTCTCCATAAATTGGAAATGCATCGGGAAACGCATTCGATTCCCCTTGGTACCAGATGGCGCCCTTGATCGCAAAAGGCGTCAGCGGCGCGATCATCGCGTTGTACAGACCCGCCGGTCTCCACGACTCCGGCTCCGGACGCCACGGAAAAGTCGGCACAGGTTTTCCCGCTGCCTTGGCCGCGGCTGTCTCTTCCTGCTCTTTTTTTTCTTCCAGCAAATCCGTTGGCAGCGCGTTCATCATCTGGGCGCGTTGCGCAAAGACAGGCATCAGAGAAGCATTCGCGGAGAGCGCATCCAGGCTGGCCCAGGCTTCGGCCGGCGTGCCGCCCCAGCTGGCGTCCACAATTCCGATAGGAATTTTTTCCTGCTCCTGAACGTCCCGCGCGAAAAAGTATGCGACCGCCGAAAAATTCGCCACCGTTTCCGGAGTGCATGCCGCCCACGGCTGCTGGATGGCGGCATCGCTCAGCGGATAATTGGACGACCGGCGCGCAATATAAAGAAGCCGGATGCGCGGATAATTCGCCGCCGCGATTTCCTTTTTCTCATCCTTCACTCCCCGGTAGTCGCCCTTCGCCATCACAAATTCCATGTTGGACTGCCCGGAGGCAATCCATACGTCCCCCACCAGCACATCCTGAAGCGCGATCTTGTTCGTTCCTTGCACCGTCATCGCAAACGGGCCGCCTGCTTTCCCCGGCTTCAGATAGAGGCTCCATCTCCCGTATTCATCGGCGGTGGCGTTCCGCGTCTCGCCGCGAAAGGTGACGGACACCGTCTCTCCCGGCGCGGCCATACCCCAGACGTGGACCGGCAGATTTCTCTGGACCACCATGTGGTCCGCGAAAATCCCCGGCAGGCGGACTTCCCCATGGGCGCCAACGCCGAAACAAAGAAGCAGCGCAAAAGCGGCGAGGCGGATCATTCTAGAGCGGCTGGCAAAGGGAATGTGAGTCATCGGCTGACCTTTCATCACGGCGAAAATCTCTTCCTTGAACATATCTCAGGCCGAGGGAATTCCATCGCACATTCAGAAGCTCGGGCAAAGTTTGTAATTCATATTACAACGATTTAATATTTCTTGAAGCATGGAAAAGGAATGACACGATGAAGGTTTTCTCGATATTTGCCGCCGCCGCAATTCTTTCGTTCAACGCGGCTTTCGCCCAGACCCCGGCTGTTTCCCATGCTCATGTAGCGCCGATCCCGCGTGGCTATCTCCATACTGACCGCAGCCAGATCGTCGACTCGCAAGGCCACCCTGTCCGGCTGGACTGCGTCGGCTGGAGCGGCGGCAATGGAGCGCGCGCCATCCCCGACGATTTTCGGCAATATCGCCAGTTGACACGCGCGGCCGCAAGCGGGTTCAACTGCCTGCGGCTGCTCACCAACGACGCCAGCTTTGAGGAAGGCGCCTGGGGCATCGCGCCGCTCGATGCCGTTGTGCAGGATGCGGGGAAGGTCGGGCTCAAGGTGATCATCGACCACCATAACGATGAGGGCGGCCACAACCGCAGGGATACCTGGGGCGCGCAGCAGGTGAATGGATTGTGGTTTGACAGCGGCCCGGGCACCGACGGCACGGATGGCGGCGGCAACAAGGGTACCGTGACCGCGGCACGCTTCCAGCAGGATTGGGTGAAGCTGGCGCGACACTTCGCCGGCAACGATACCGTGATCGGCTTCGATCTGGACAACGAGCCGACCATCGGCGGCAGCAAGGAACACGCCACGGTCATCAACTGGGGCGGCGGCGGCCCAACTGACATCTGGGCGATGTGCACCAACGTTGGCAACGCCGTCGAGAAGGCCGATCCCGGCGTTCTGATCATCTGCGAAGGGCCGCAGAATTACAGCGGCACATTCGCCGGAGGCGGTGGCACCGCGCCCGAGGGCGATTTAACCATGGTGGCCACCAAGCCGGTCGTGCTGCAAACGCCGAATCACGTCGTGTATTCCGTGCATATCTATCCCAGGGAAGTGAGCGGAGTCAAAGTCGATTCCGGTCCGCAGGTGGTGAAAGACATGAACCACGCCTGGGGATACTTGGTGAACAGAAACATTGCGCCGGTCTGGATTGGAGAAATGGGCGCGTCGATGAACAGCGCCGACGACACCGTCTGGGCCAACATGATGATCGCTTACGTCAACGGAAAATATGCAGCGCAGGGAGGTCCGGTCGTGCTGCCCGGCCAGGAAGGCGTGGGAACGGATTGGTGGAGCTTGCTGGATTGCCCGGGATGCGAGCCGAGTGGATGGTTGAAGGCGGATAATAAAACGCCTAAGCCGGCACAGGCCGCCGTCACCATCCAATTCCGGCCGATGCTGCCGCCGGCGAAGACGCGGGCCGTTCCGCAATAGCTCCCGGCAGGTTGCGCATCTGCCACGGATATTCGATATGAACACGAATTTCGTCGAGAGGAATAGTATGAAATTTCTCAGAGTGTTGGTCTTCACTTTCCTGGCCGGTTTATGGTGTCTGAGTGTCCAGGCAAGCGCGCGTCCGCCGCAAGCAGATTCTGCTTCCGCACAAAATAGTGCAGCTCCCTTTCTCGGCAAATGGGATGTGACCCTGCATACCCCGGGCCATGATTATGGTTCCTGGCTCGAGCTGACTGATAGCCAGGGAAGCCTGGCAGGACGAATGGTAGGTCGCTGGGGACACGCCCACCCAGTGCTCGATCCCGAAGTGCGGAACGGTACGCTTACATTTCATTCTCCGAAAAAAGAGGACTCCAGCGCGGAGGACCTTCCTTTTAAAGCCATGCTGATCCATGGCAAGTTACAAGGAACTGCAACGGGACCGCATGGGGCCGCCTGGACATGGGTAGGCGTGCGCGCACCATTGCTCGATCGCACCACTGTGCCAGGCTGGGGCAAACCGGTCCGCTTGTTCAACGGCAAAAATACCCGGGGATGGTGGTTCAATAAGCCGGAGGCCGCCAACACCTGGAGCGTCAAAGGCGGCGTTCTGATCAGCGCGGCCAGCGGAAGCGACATCGTCACCAGGAAAAAGTTCAAGGGTTTCAAGCTGCACGTGGAATTCAATTGTGCGCTTCACTGCAACAGCGGCGTCTATCTCCGCGGGCGCTATGAAGTTCAGATCACCGACGCCATAGATCAGGTGCCTCCCAACCGGAGAGGAGGCGCGGTGTATGGCTACATTGCTCCTTCACCCGAGATACCGATCGTACCGGGAACCTGGCAGAGCTATGACATTACCCTCATTGGCCGCACGGTAACTGTCGTGCAAGACGGCCATACCGTCATCGACAAAAAGGAAATACCGGGAGTTACCGGCGGCGCATTGGACAGCCATGAGGGCGATCCAGGTCCGATCTATCTGCAAGGGTCAGAGAAGGCCGGCAGCACTTCATTTCGAAATATAACGATCACCCCAGCCGTCGAATAAAAAATTGGCACAAGGCGCGGGGAGGGTTTGCCATCGGTTTGTGTTCGAAGCGAAAGAGAGGACAGCACATTGAAAAATACTATTTCTCGCAGAGGCTTTCTTCACTCCACCATGGGAGCCACAGCCGCCGGCCTGATCGGAATGCCGTCCACGCCGGCCAACGCGACAGACCTTCCGGCGCCCTCCGCGAACAGCTCCGCTCCTCTGAACGTTTCTTTCGGCATGATCGGGATCGGCATGCAAGGCTCCTCATTGCTGCGCGAATCGGTTGCTATCCCTGGCGTGAAATGCGTCGCCGCCTGCGATTTATATGACGAGCGGCACGTGCTGGCCAAGGAGCTTGCCGGGGCCGGCGTTCCCACCACGCGCGCCTACCAGGACCTGCTGCAGAGAAAGGACATCGACTGCGTGGTCGTGGCGGTGCCGGACCACTGGCACAAACAGATTCTCATCGATGCTGTGCGCGCCGGCAAGGATGTTTATTGCGAGAAACCGATGTCGCATAGCATCGCCGAGGGCGCCGAAATAGTAAAAGCGGTGCAATCTACAAACCGGATCGTTCAGATCGGATCGCAGACAGTCAGCTCTCCTCTCTATGCAAAAGCCAGGGAGATGATCGGCGCAGGCGCGATCGGAGAGGTATCGATGGTGGAATTGACGGCTGGGCGCAACGACCCCACCGGCGCGGCGGAATACCCGCCGCCATCGAATCTTTCCGAGCAGAACCTGGATTGGAATACCTGGCTCGGCGACACTCCGAAAATACCTTTCGATCCGATAAAATTCGCCCGCTGGCGGCTTTGGTTCACCTACGGTTCTGGCTTTGCCGGCGATCTGCTGGTGCATCAGATCAGTGGAATGCAGTTCGCGCTTGGCCTCAATGCGATGCCGGATCGCGCCACAGCGATGGGGGAAATTGTTCGCTGGAAAGATGGACGCGATGTTCCCGATGTGCAGTTCGTGCTGTGGAACTATGGAAAGCTGCTCGTTTATGGCCGTGTGACGCTCGATTCTGAGACGCCCACTTCGACACGCTTCCTGGGATCCCGTGGAGTGATCGATGTTGCCTCCCAGCTCACCTATATTCCGCAACCCGGCATCGATCTGAAGCCCAGTTATTACGATTCCAGCTTTCCGCAGGCCATGCGGGAAGCGTATATAAAACAATGGCACGCCGAGAACGATCCCAAGCTGGAGAAATTGGGTCCGATCGGAGAAACGCAGGTATTCACCTGCAGATGCGATGTTACGCATCTGCACTTACTGAATTTCTTTACCGCGGTCCAGAACCGTACTCCAGTCGTGGAAGATGCTGTCTTTGGCCATCACGCCGCTGCCGCATGCCACATGGCGAACCAGTCCTATCGGACACACACCCCCGTCACAAAAGAAAATGCAATCTAAAGGGCGCCGAGCGGACACATCCGGATCGGGACTCAAATAAAGAATACCGAACGGACGAACCGCTCCAGGCAGCGCGTTTTCATTGTCTTGTTACGAACCGGGTTTTTGCCCCGATAGACCGGTTTTCCTATAGGTGTACGGCGGGGGAAGGAGGCGTACGCATCCGTTCCTCAAAGAGGAGGATGCACAGAAGAATCTCTCGCCACCTCACAGAAATAGGAAAACCGGTCTAAACGGATCCGCTTGCAAAGCGAGAAAGAAGGCGTCATTCTGAGCGCAGCGAAGAATCTTTGCATTTCGACATTCTTCGTCAATACAGAAGTCCTTGGCATCGCTCAGGATGACGAACCCTTATTGCATCTGGCCCTCTATACCAACAGGAGAAACGCTCGAAATGCCAAAGGACCTCTCCGACGTTATCTGTCGAAGAGGTCCTTTGGATTGACTGGAGATGGTTAGAAATACAGCTTTAGTGCAAGCTGCATGATTCGGACGTCATTGCGCAAATACGTGATTGTACTGAACTGACCCACGTTGCCAGGCGTATATGTATTGAAGCCCTGGTTGTTGCCCGGCTGCCCGAACTGCGGATGGTTGAAGACGTTGAAGGCCTCGGCCCGGAACTGGAGTTTCAGGCTAGCCGGGAGGGAAAGGTCCTTGAACAGCGAGGCGTCGGTATTGTCGAGAACCGGGCCGCGCGCTGCATAGACAGGTCCGCCAAGCGGTGAATAATCCGTTTGGCCAATTGCCGTTGCCGGGGGCGGTTGCGCGAATGCTTTCGGATTGAGCCATTGATCCACGTTGTGGGCTCCCGTATACAGACCCTGCCCGGGAACGACGTTGGCGAAGCAGCCAAAATCCGACGTAGTTGACTGTGGACATCCGACATTGATTGGACTGCCCGATTGGAAGGTGTAGATGCCGTTCACGACCCATCCGCCAATGAGGGCATCGACTACCCGGTTGACGTTTCCGGCGAACATCCTGCCGCGGCCGACCGGCAGTTGATAGGTTCCGGATACGTGCACCACATTGGTCGAGTCCGCATCGCAGAGAGCGTAATCTCCCTTGATTCCAAAACCGGCCAGCCATGGTGCGCGGTAGGTGGCGACGCTCCCGTTATAGTTCTGGTCCGACAGACACTTGCTCCAGGTATAGTTGGCGAGCAGGTCCAGCCCGTAGCTCGTTTGGTGCTGATAAGTCGCCTGCAAGGCGTTATAGCTGCTGCTACCGTTGGTCCCTTCCCACTGGCTGTTGGAGTAGTTGAATTGTTGAAAAGGCGCATACTGTTGGTTGTTGGTGCCAAGCGGCAACATGATGCTCGGCACGTTGTGGGAATACAGGTTGTCCAGGCGACGGCCAACAATTCCGACGTACCCAATCTGCACCGCATCATGGTTGGTGAATTGGTCCTGAGCCGTAAGATTGAACGATTGGTTGTAGGGTGAATGGAAGTTGTACTCGCGTCCATTCAACATGACGCCCATTCCGCTGACTGCGGTCGGGTCGTTCAGATTCACCGTAGTAAAGGTGTTCTCGAGAGTGTAGGGCTGCCCCAGGCTGTTCAGGAAAGGTGTCTGCGAGTTGGCGCTGAATTGGGATTGGCCGTAGGAGAACGGGTAGTTGTTGCCCAGATTTCCGTAGAAGCCGATATTGTCCAACGCCCCATAGGTGATGCCGTATCCTCCGCGAACCACGACGTTCGGCGTCACGCGGTAGGCAAACCCCACGCGTGGAGCGAAATTGAGCTTTTGAGTCAAGCCGACCGAATTGTTCGATGTGCAGTCCAGAGTGATGCCGCTGGATGCCAGAAGTGCATCGAAGGCGGCGGCCCTGGGTAACGCGCAACCCTGTTTCGGCACATAGTAGGTGGCTGGTCCGGCTCCATCGCCGTCGCCGGACATAACAAAGTTAGCCTGCCGCCCATGGACCTCGGCGTACGGCGTAGTGTAATCCCAGCGTAATCCCAGGTTCAATGTTAGATTCGGCGTAGCTTTCCAATCGTCCTGGAAATATAGTCCGGTGTAGTAGCGAAGATCTTCCGTCTGCGCGACGCTCGATCCCTGCCAGTTTGCGATCCCGCCAAGATTGTCAATTCCTCCAGGTACAGTCGTTGGACCGGGCGTGATCAACAAGTCCGCCAGGCCGAGGAGGTTCGTATTCGAATTCGGAATATCCGACCATTGACCGCCGTAACTGAATTGCCCCTTGGGCGCGGGCGATTGAATAATGCTCGATCCAAGTCGCAGGACTTGCACACCCATTTTGAAGGTGTGGCTGGCATGAACTTTCGTCACGTTATCGATAAATTCCAATGCGCGAATTGAGGAATACGTAGTTTCCGACGATCCCAGATAGGTTAAACCTGCCGCCTGAATCGACGGCAAACCGCCGTAGCCCGGTATTTGCGGGATGCCGCCGATGCCGTACATCTCCGGTACGCCTGTCTGGTTTGCATATGTGGGAGCGATACGATCGACATAATTGCTATAACCGGCGTGAAACTCATTGGTCAAGCTTGGCGTAAAGACATGCGTCCAGCCGCCGACGATCATATAAATCGGATTGTACTGATTGCCCGTTCCATACACATCTCCGTCCGCGATTCCCGGCAGGGCGCTCGGCAGCACCAAGTCGTTGTGGCTCCAGTCATAGACACCGAAGAAATTGTCTTTCGGGGTGGCTGCCTCATCGATGCGCACGTCGTACTGATAGGTATTGTTTGTCTGGCCCGGGCTCTGGCGATAATCGTTGTTCAGTTTCCCTGGCACATTTGCCGCCGGGTAAACCCCCAGAACCTTCACCGCATTGGGGTCGATCCGGCCCTGGGGAATCTGGTTCAGCAGCGCCGGATTTTTAGTGAAGTCGGTGACCCCGACAATGCTGCCGCCGGTATAGAACGGATCGCGGACATAGACGGTGGAATGGGTAGGGTTTGTATTTGGATTGTTATTTGACAAGCCAGTAACGGGGTCGGTCGCCTGCCATGCAACCGATCGGGTGGTGGCCTCGTCGAGAACCGCGCCTTTAGGAAAGACTCGTCCCAGCGCATCTGTTTTGAACGTTGTCGGATCCGATCCACCGTTGTAGGTAATAAGATCTTCAAGATTGGTGAACCCGCTGCTCTGCATCAGCGGCGTGGGCACGGTTTCGGTGTAGGTCAGAGGCGTGGAGATCAGGTTCGCCTGATAGTCGAAGAAGAAGAAGGTCCTGTCTCGTCCGTTGTAGATTTTCGGAATCCAGACCGGGCCCCCAACGGTACCGCCGAAATCGTTCTGGTGGTAGGGCGACCGGGGCGTGATTGCGCCGGGATAATGTTTGTTGAAATATTCATTGGCGTCCAGATTCGTGTTTCGCAGATACTCCCAGAGATCGCCATGGAGACGGTTCGTCCCCGATTTGAGGACGGCATTGATCACGCCGCTGGTGGAGTGCCCGAACTCGGCGTTGTAATCGCCAGCCTGCAATTTAAATTCCGAGATGGCATCCGGCGGAGGGGTGATGTTCGCTCCAAAGCCGCCGTAAACTTCAATATTGTCGTCGACGCCATCCAGCCGAAAATCGTTCTGCCAGGGGATGTTGCCATTGATGTTGAAGTATCCGCTGCCCGGTGCCGAGCCAAAATTCGGGTTCGCGGTGGTTACGCCCGCGGACAATTGAGCCAGCGAAGTCCAGTTTCGGTTGACCAGCGGCAGATCGTTGATCTCCTTGCCTTCGATCGTTTGACCGACAGAAGCATCCTGTGTCTGGAGAAGCGGGGACGCAGCCGTTACGGTCACCCGCTGCGCCTGCGTGCCCACCGTCAGAGTGATGTCGATATCCGGAGTCTGTTGCACATGGATCTGGATGTTCTGAGCGACATATTTCTCAAAACCGGCATCGTCCGCCTGCAACGTATAGGTTCCTGGATCGACGCCGTTGAAGACGTAGGTGCCGGTCGACGTGGAGACCGCCGTCTGCGCTACCCCTGTGGCATTGTTCGTCAGAGTGAGTTGGACGCCGCGCATCACCGCTCCGCCTGAATCCTTCACCGTTCCGGTGAGTCCTCCGGCCGCAATCTGCGCCAGAAGCGGATTCGTGCTGAACAACAGAAGCAGCAGGCACGCGATGGAAAGCATACATCCCAGAAGCGCGGCCCCTGCCGGCGTGGGAGTTTTGAAACGACGGATTGTTCCGTTATCGCGGTCCTCGGTCCAATTTGACTGCGTTGGGACCGAAGCCGAACCTGCTGAGAGAAAATCCTGCTTCATGTTGTGCGCCTCCAGAATTCTTCAATACATCGTTTTTTCTGAATGGAATGCTTTTACTACTTCGAAGAATGCAATGTCAAGTATTAAAACGTTTGATATAAGGATTAGCGGCATCTATTTCAGCCGATGAATATGCTGGCATCGAAGATCGCGATTGATATTAAATCGAATCAATGAAAAACTGCTGTCAAATCGCTTTGTTTGATCGGCGCTGTCAGGAAAATGGCATTGTGCGCGCACCCCGGGGTCCGGCGATAGTGCTTGAATCGATGATCGAAACTCAAGGACAAGAAAAATGAGCAAGGTCGGCCCAGGTCGCAAACGCGTGATGCTGTCCGACGTGGCGCGAGCGAGCGGCTTTTCTCCCTCCACGGTCTCGCTGGTGTTGAATGAAGCGCCCTTGTCGCGTTATATTCCCGCGGAGACAAAGCTGAAGGTTACCAAAGCGGCTGCGCGGCTGGGCTACCGGCCGGACGTATTCGCGCGTTCCCTGCGCAGCCAGCGAAGCCATACCATCGGCATTCTGGTGATCGACCTCGCCGATCCTTTCTGCACTCTTATCCTCCAGGGCGTTGAGCGCAAGCTGTCGCCCACGGCATATCTGCCGATTGTGATGGACGCGCACAATCAGCCGCAGCAGTTGGAGCGATACCTGGAAATGATGGTCGAGCGCCGCGTGGAAGGATTGATTACCGTAGCCAACTGGCTGCTGTTCGACATCGCGTTGCTCGAAGATATTGACGATCGCCAGATTCCCACTGTAGTCGTGGGACGCAATTTTGAGTCGCCCACCATAAGCTCTGTGCTGGTCGATAACGAAGCCGGCGGTTATGAGGCGATGAAACACCTTTACGATCTCGGGCACCGCGAGATTGCCTGCGTGCGCGGCCCGCAACGCCTGGCTGACAGCCGCATCCGATGGCAGGGAGTTCGCCGTTTTGCCCGCGAGGCACAACTGCATCTGAATCCAAAGCTGATCCACGATCTGCCGGACACAATGGGCTCGAACTCCGGGTTTGACGGCGGCTTGCGGCTCACGAATGAGCTGATCCAGTCCGGCGCGTCGTTCACGGCCATCCTTGCCTTTGACGACCTGACCGCCTATGGTGCCGTCCGCGCGCTGTCGGAGGCCGGACGCCGAATACCCGACGACTGCTCCGTGATCGGCTTCGACGATATTCCCGCGGCGGCGTTGAGCACTCCTGGACTGACGACAATCCAGCAGCCGATGGGAAAGATGGGCGAATACGCAGCCGGGTACATTTTGAGGCAGCTGGAATCGTGCGGCCAAGACCGAACGCAGCCCTGTGGCGACGGACATCTGATGGCGCCGAAGTTGGTGGCTCGCGGCTCAACCGCAAAAAGAAAATCCGGCCGCAAAAAACGTTGAACGCCGGGGCTCGCTGAAAATCCCCTCAGGGAAGCAGGTTCCCCCGGCTTAACCAGTGGCGAACGAAGCCCTCCGCCTGCGTGTAGCCACTCTGTGTTCCGCGAAAGCGCGTGATCTTTTCCTCCAGTGGATACCACTTGTCCGGGTCCTGAGAAATATGGGCATAGCACGCGGCCCGCTTGCGGGATTCAACCGCCGTGATATCGACGAATTGCGTAGGCGAGAACATCATCGTGTCCTCGGAGACTTCGTAGTAATAGAGCACGGCCTTCTGCTGCGATTCGAGCCATGCATCGAGGACCAGCGAAGACAGCGCGCGATGGTCGCGATGATGGTCGATAGGCCACTGCGCGAAGACGACATCGGGATTTTCCTCGTCGTACTGCTTGCGGAACGCTTCGTAGTGGGCATTGTCGACCACCGCGCGGCCATCGTATTGTCCGGCGAAAGCGGGATGCGCGCCCAGAATTTTACATGCCTTTTCCGCTTCGGCGGTGCGCACCACGCCGCAGTCGGAACCCTTCGGCGAATCGCAGAAGCCCTCCCCGCGATTCAGATACAGCAGCACGACATCGTGGCCAAGGTCGGTATAGCGAGCAATCGTTCCGCCGCAGCCGCACTCCGGATCGCCCGGATGTCCGCCTGTGACCAGCACCTTCAGCTTCCGCCCCATCGGCTGTTCTGAGGCAGGCTGGGATTGCGCGACAGCATTCATCGCCGGCACTCCCAGCGCCAATCCCGATGCCAGTTTGCCTGCTCCTGACAATATGTCGCGTCGCGTGATTCCCACGGTTTCCCTTCTCTCTTCTTGTTTGATTGAAGCATTCTCGCCGCTCATGGAAGCACAATGCTGGTGCTCTCCCAATGCCGCAAAAACCCTTCCGCCTGCTTGTACCCGCTTTCGGCTCCGCGAAAATCCTCCAACTGGGTTTCAATGGGATACCAGTAGTCCGGAGTTTGCGACGCATGCGCATAACATGCTTCGCGCTTGCGGGCGGATACGGCCGAAATATCCACGAAATCCGTCGGCTGGAACATCATCGTGTCCTGGCCAACTTCGTAATAATAGAGCGCAAATTTTTTGTGGGATTCGAGCCATGCATCCAGCACCAGCATGGTAAGGGCGCGATGGTCGGGGTGATGATCGATCGGCCACTGATCGAAAACAACGTCGGGATTTTCCGCGTCGAGCAGGCGGCGAAATTCCTCATAGTGGGCGTCGTCCACAATGGCATGGCCGTTGGTCTGCCCAACGAATGCGGGACGCGCGCCCAAAATTTCACAGGCTTTTTTTGCCTCGGCAATCCGCGTCGCGGCTGGGGTCGGTGGCCACGCTCCGTTGTTCATGTAGAGCAGAACCACCTCGTCTCCGCGCGCGGTATAGCGAAGGATAGTTCCACCACAGCCGTATTCTGGATCGCCGGGATGTCCCCCGGTGACGACGATCTTCAATTTCCGACTTGGCGGCTGCGGAGAAACCGGTTGCAGTTCTCCGATCGCATTCATCGCGGGCACGCCCAGCGCCAGCGCCGGGGCCGCCTTGCCTGCGCCTGCCAACATTTCTCGTCGCGTAACTGTCAAGGTTTTATACTCCTGCCGTGGCTGGCGTACCAGGAGCCACGTCGTGTTCGCCGAACAACATCCGTCCCAGCACGACGGCGGAAGCCGACGTCCATCCATGCAATGGCCGCGGCTCATGCCGTTCGTTTGGCACCATGTGAGCGCCGTCGACGGCGTTATAGCGCTCCCACAGCAGGCCGGATTTTTCCCATGTAGTCACCACGTTGCCGATATAGCGAAGATTGATCTTTCTCGCCTCGTCGTTAAATCCGTAGCGCTGCAGCGCCAGCGCGACAATCATTTGCTGATTCGGCCACGATTCGGGATAGGCCCACTCCAGCGCGTGGAATTCAGGATGAGGATTGGGGTAGGCCTTGTCGGTGAAGGTGAGCCCGTAAGGCTGGTCGAACATCTTGAGATTGCCCACAACTCGCTGGGCCTGCGATTTGGAGGCGATACCCACCCACAACGGCCAATACGCGTTCAGCGAATAATACGGCAGACGTTTTTTCTGGACATAGTTGTATTCCATGTAGCAGCCCTTGTCCTCGTCCCAGCAATACTGGTTGATGCGTTGCGCGCGGAGATCGGCTTCCTTTTTCCATCGCGTGGCCTTATCGCTCCAGCCGAACCGTTCCGCCAGCATCGCCAGCACCTGGGCCTGTTTCACCAGCGCGCAATTGACATGGATGGGCACGCACTGGCCGATGTGGCCGTCGAAGATTGGGGTGAAGTCCAGCCCGGCTTCGCCTTCGCCGGACATTTCCGCCGGCCAGTCGGTGCATTCAGGCGTGCGGCAGGTGGTGAGTCCGATCGGCGTCGCGTGGGCCTCTCCATTCCAGTAGTCGGTGTAAGACCGCTCCAGCAGCGGGTAGGCCAGCATCGCCAGCTCATCGTCATCCTTCTTCACGTTCAAATAATTTTCAATACTCCAGGCCAGCAGCGGCGGCTGTCCCCGGCGCACGCAATAATTGCGGCTCGAACCCAGAACTACGCCGTAGCGCTCAATCATAAAAAGTTGATCGAGCATGTTCCAACGCGCAATGTCAAACCGGGCATGCTCGATCAGGCCCATGTTGATGAACTGCGTGTCCCATCCATACATCTCAGGAAATGACGAGTGGGAGCCGCCGGGCGTGATGTAAGGAAAGGGGAGGAAGAGCAGCGTCTTCGCGGGATCGTTGCGAATCGCCTCCTCATCGGCATGGTGCAGGTCGCCCTGCCACCAGTCCCAGATGGCCGCGTCCAGCTTCACCCAGCGGTCTTTCAGGTCCTTGTCGTCTTCCGGATACAAGACTTGATATTTCTGCGAACACGTCTGGGGATCTCCCGAACATGGGCCATTCTGAGGGACTCCAGAATCTGTCTCCTGGGTGCGCCCGACTCCGGCAGCCATTGCGACGGTGCTGGCCACAGCCAAACCTACAAAAGAACGTCGATCCACAAGTTTTCTCCCTCTGCAATATTCAATCGTTTGAATTATGCCATCTGCTGACATTCAATGCAAAGTCAGTCGTTCCCGGCAGCACGGCGCCGTTCTTAGGCAAACTCCACTTCAAGCCATTCCACCTGGTAGCCGTGTTCGCCCTGCTCCTTCAAAGAGACATGCAGCAGGCCATTTTTAACTGTCAACGATTTCTTTTGTGGCGGCTTGCCCAGCAAGTGTATGGTCGCGATCGCAGTCGTATTTTTCGCGGTACGGGAGACAATCACTTCGCCCTCTCCATAGGGGACAATCCCCAGCTTTGCGGACCGGCCAATCCCTGCATCCGTCATCGATGCGACCACAACCGACGTGGTGCATTGAACAAGATTCTTGTATCGCCCAGGCTCGCTTTCGCCGCCGAGTATATTGTTTTTTCGCAGAGCGACCAGGACCGTTTCCCCATTCTCCATACGGGCCCAGGAGGATGAATGCGCTCCCGTCAAGCTGCCCACCAGAATGGGATCCAGTGGATTGACTGTGAATAGATTCGACCTGCGTGTAATTTGCGCCAATCCGTTGTATTTCGCCACGAGTTCGGGTGTCGGAAAACTGTTCTGTTCGTCTCCGGAAAATGTCCCCAGCGATCCAATGCTGCCAATGGCCGCGGAGTCGAACCAGATGTCCCCCGCGCTGGCCCAGTCATAGCCGCCTGACCCGTAAGTGGGCATCCCAATTTCTCCCAGCAGGCTGCTGAAGAAGAATCGTCGGTTGGCTTCGAGGGCATAGTCTTCCACGCATTCAAACAAATCGTCCGGGCTATGCAGATCGAAATACTCGATGAACAGCGGGGAAAGCGAGTAATACATAATCGCGACATTCGGGTTGACTTCCCGCAAAGCCTCGACGACGATCTGTACGCCTTTCATGAACAGGCGCTCGCCCGCCAGGGACATGTCCTTCGGGGCGCCGGCCGAAAGAGATGGCAGTTCATATCCGAAGTCGAACTTCACCACATCGGGCTTGTATCGCTTCATGAAGCGCTTGACCAATCCGGATAAAACAATCTGCACTTCGGGCTGGGAGACGTCATAGAGGTAATAGCTTCGGTCTCCGGCGGAGACAATGTAGGGTTTTCCGTTCAAACCGCGCATCATATGGTTCACATCGAGGCCGACGGACGAGGGGTCCTCGCAGCGCAGGAATGCGGCCCAGATCCCGACTCCCTGGCCATTGGCGCGCAGCTGCGCCAGAAAACTTTCAAAATGAGGGAAGCGCTCCTCAGAGTGCTCCAACACGCCGTACTTCCCTTCCCACTTGTCGTCGATAATAAAAATTCCAGGCTTCATGCCGGAGGCCCGCAGGCCGTTCTCAAGCGAACGTAGAAACTTCTCATCCAGGTGCGCATGACGTTTGCCGGCCGCCACTTGCGCGCCCCAGGTATCGAAAGCGGACGACGTGACGATAGCGTTTTTGGCCGTCGAGTTGACCTTTTTCCGGATAATGCCGCTGCGAACCAATCCCAGATAATATGCGCGGATGGCCTCGCGATAGTTATCTCCGATCGCCCAATAGAGTGTCGCTCCCAGCGTCAAGGTATCGGGTCCGCGGGCTTGGCCCCACAGGTCGCTGCGAACGTTTAGCACCGGACTGCACATTCCGTCTTGCATGTGCAGAAGGAAATCTACCGTCGGCAGTTCCGCCAGGCCGCAGCAAAAAGCATCGGACAGGTGCTCCTTCAATGCCCCTTTCGCATTCAAGGCCGAATCGGAAACTACGCCGCAAAAATAATGGGAAGGAAGGCCCCACTGCTGGGAGATTCCGTCGAGACCATCGCCGCCGTGGCCCAGCCATGTTGTCAGGTCAAACCCGCTCAGCGCGGGAACGATGGGGCTGATGGCGGACGATTCGCTGAGACCAGGCTGGATCAAATAGCTATACCGCAGCGAAGGCTTCGCACTGGCTCCTTCAGCCTTAGCAAAATAGTGAAGCGCGACGACATCTTCCGTCACACGACTTCCGTAGATCATAGGCTCGAACCATAGGTTGTCATCTTCGAAGCGCCAGGCAACCTGGACGCTGGCCCCATGATTCACGCTTTCATACGTCACTGCGAGGCGGTTCGCGGCGGTCTGCTTCGACGCAAATTTTCCAGCGGAACACCACGGCGCGCGATCCCCACTTCCTTTCACCAACACGGCCGGCTGCAGCACGCCCTCGGTAACCATCCGGCCCTGCTTATCGCGCAAGCGGAAGATGTCCGTATCCGAGGACCACTCCCAGGAGTATTTCCTTGCCTCGACCCGGATAGTATTGCCGACCGTCGAAATTTCAGCCGCTTCCGCTCCGCTGGAGTTCAGCAGAACGTCTCCCGCCAGCAGGGACGCGGCGGAGAACTGGAGAAATCGCCGTCGATCCAGTTTCATACAATCCAACCTTTTGGTTCCGGGCGATCGACTACCGCAATCCGGTAGATCAGGATTGGCAGGGGTTTTCTCATTCAAGCGATTGAATATCATACGTTTCCGGTAGTCAAGAAGAGATTGGAAAATGGAAATACCTGTGAAACGATTTAATACTTGACACTCCATAAGCCATAGGAGTACTACGTTTGTGGTGATATTCAAGCGATTGAATATCGACTCCTTTTTAAAAGAGGCCTCTCCCATGAAGCTGCTTTCTATGTTGAGTATCGGCATGCTTGTCGCCGCAACCGCGACCGTGAGCATTCAAGCGGAAAATCCATCCGGACAAGGGGGGTATCTGTTGCCCTCCGGTTATCTCAGAACGCTGGGTTGGCAAATCACCGATCAAAATCAGAATCCCGTCCGGATCGATTCCGTCGGTTGGCCGGGAGATGATGGAAACGGTTTTGCTCCCCGCGGTCTTTATTCGGTCAATTACCAAACCACCATGCAAGGCATGGTGGCCGACGGCTTCAATACGATTCGCATCCCCTGGAACGATGTGCTCGTCAGGAATGATCCTCAGCCATCGGCCGGGACTATCGACTACGGCCTGAACCCCGATCTCCAGGGTCTGGGCGGCATGGAAGTGCTCGATAAGATCGTGAGCTATGCCGGACAGATTGGCCTCAAGATTATCTTTGATCACCACACCAACGAGGGCGGCGCGAACGGTTACGGCGGTCAGCAACCGAACGGGCTCTGGTTCGATTCCGGTCCCGGCACCAACGGGACCGACGGCGGCGGCAATACTGGAACCGTGACAGCAGCACAGTTCCAGCAGGATACTCTTGCGCTGGTGCAGCGCTATCGAAATAACTCGACCGTTATCGGTTACGACCTCGACAATGAGCCGCTGCAGAATGGCGCCGATGGCGAGAATTTGAACTGGGGAGAAGGCGGTCCAACCGACATCTGGCAGATGTACACCACGGTGGGAAATGCGATCCAGGCCATTCAACCTCAGCTTTTGATTATCTGCGAAGGCCCGCAAACGTACAGCAATGAAGGTCTCGGCCTGGCCGGCATCGGGCCGGAAGGCGATCTTTCCGCAGTGGGCGGTGTCGATGGAGTTCCCGCCAAACCGGTGGTCCTGAATGCTGGCAATCAGGTTGTCTATTCGGTTCATGAGTACGGGCCGGAGATCGATGACTTTGGTGCCAACGAACAGCCTTCCACCTTCATTCCTCACATGAGCGCCGATTGGGGCTATCTTACGGCGAACAATATTGCGCCGGTCTGGATAGGCGAAATGGGCTCAAACCTCGACACGCAGGAAGAACAGACATGGGCAGCAACGCTGGTCGACTATATGGATTGCGAGTATGCTTCGCAGGGCGGCCCATCCTGTCCCGGCGCTCTCGAACCCGTCGGCGGCGACTGGTGGCTGTGGGGTTATTTCCCGGGAGAATTACCGGACGGAACCTTGCAGAGCGATTGGGCTACTCCGAAAACAGACCAGCAAGGAATCACCAACCTCATGTTGTTCTGGCTTTGAGCGCGGCAGTTCACGCATGCAGGCGGTCCTTCCGGATTGCCTGCATGCCGGTTTCATCTGCCGACACGCATGGATCGCTGCCTGGCCTTGGCCACCTTCATTTTTCCAACCTCATATTGGAAACCACCTATCTCAGGAGACCGACAAATGAACCCGATATGTATCGCCTCAACCGAATCGCCTAAAGCGAAATCGGCCACACCCGTTCAATTCCTGGCGGTCATTATTGTCCTCGCGCTGTTTGGTTTTATCTTGACCCCGGCGGCGATTGCGCAAACATCTTCCTGGCATCCAGCACCGCAGCGGCCCTCACCGCTTCCTAGCGGAATGTTCAGCACGCAGGGAAATCAGGTTGTCGATCAAAGAGGAAATCCCGTGCGGCTGTCCTGTGTTTACTGGCAGGGATTGAACGCCGAAAATCATCCGCTATCCAATTTGGACGGGCCCTTCACCGGCATTCCGGCGAATGTGAACGCCATTGCGCGGGCGGGTTTCAACTGCGTTCGCATCGACTTCAACAACATCTCCCTTCACGATAGCGCGGCATCCGCTCTGCTTCTTTCCGAGCTGGATCAGGTGGTTGCCGCGTCGAAAAAAGCGCGTGTCCGAGTGATCGTCGTCGATCACGACAACGAGGGAAACTATGGAAGTAACAACGGCTACACCATCGACTGCGCCGCCCAGCAGCAAAACGGCATCTGGTACGATCTCGGGGGCGCATCGGATGGCACCGACGGCTGCGATAACGTTGGACACACAACCCAGGCGTCGTATCAAAGCGACTGGGTTTCCATCGCTTCCCGCTATGCCGGCAACGACACCGTGATCGGATACGACCTGTGGAATGAGCCGCTGAGTTACGGCGACTCCACCTGGGGAGACGGAACCGATCGCGACATCCACCTGATGTATGAAACCGTCGGCTCGGCCATGCTTTCCAAAGATCCCCGTAAGCTGATCTTTGCCGAGTGTCCGCAGAATTATTCCGGCACGCTTTATAACGGCACCTATGGAAACGCGCCCTGGGGAGATTGCACCGGCGTCCAGAATACCCCGGTGGTATTCACCGTCAACGGACGGACGATCAAAGACAAGGTGATTTACGATGTCCATCTCTACCCGGATTCCGTATCCGGGATTGCTTCCCTGTTCGGCGGCTCCAGCAGCAGCCCAGCCGCCATCGCGGCCATGAACTATTCCTTTGGATATCTCGAATCCAAGAACATCGCTCCGGTCTGGGACGGCGAGAGCGGCACCGGTCTGTCCAGCAACCCGGACGATCAGGATTGGGCGAACATGCTGGACAATTATTTAAACGGGAAGCTCGGCTCTCAGGGCGGTCCGGTTTTCTCCTGCGACCACAATGGCAGGCAGGGCCAGGGCCATGCCTGCGACCTGCAAGGGATGGGGCTTGCCTGGATGGATTGGGGAACGCCTGGATCTCAGGATAGCCTCGGAATCCTCAACTCCGACGGATCTTTAATTCCAGCGCAAGTCAGTATTGTCGATCCACTGCTCTATTACCCGAAACGAGAAGATGGACAGCACTGAATTTTCCTCTGGAGGTGGCTCGATCCATAAATTTTTATTCCCGACGGGAGCGAAGCGAAGCGCCTGTGCTTTGCAATAAAAAACACAGAGGTTTTCACTTCGCTCCGGGTGACACGGTATTTGTAATATCGCCCATCGTCGGCAGCAAATCGCACCCTTGCCAGCAATATGAAGGCAGCTACTGCTTCAAGGAGGTACCAAATGAAAAGGGTATTTTGCATTCTGGCCGCGGCGCTGCTTTCGGCGTCGATTGTGCAGGCACAGTCGGCCAATAAGACGCCAGCGTCCTCAGCCGCCTCTGCACAACGATCCCTGGGCGCAGCTTCAGGAAATCAGCTGCTGAAGATGCAATCCAACACCGCGGCGCCCTTCTATGAGATGGCTGCGCTTGCTCCCCCCATTGCCGATGGCGCGCAAGCGGGAAACGATGAAGGCTGGAAAAACGGGGACCATGACAGGGATTGCGATTCAGACGATCACGGCTGGGGGCATGACAATGATCGCGGCGGCGACAACAGCGGACTTCTGCCTCGCGGATTTCTCCATACCCGCGGCTCGCAGATCGTCGACTGCCACGACCGACCGGTGCGCATCGCCGCGGTAGGCTGGGCTTCGTGCCTGGGGAACGGGATCGTGGGCTGGGTGCCCGACGGGCTGAACGACGCGCCGCTGCAGACGATGATGGACAACATCGCCGGCATCGGCTTCAATGCGATCCGCATCCACTGGGCAGACCCTTCCGTCCGCGGCGCCTTGCCATATACCTACGCCGCCGGCAGCACCAACGGCTTCAATCCGCAGCTTGAGGGCAAGACCTCGTTGCAGGTGTTCGATGCATTCGTCCAGGCCGCCGGCAAGGCCGGGTTGAAGATCGTCTTCGATCACAATGCCAACGAGTATCAGTGCGGCCAGCAGGCCAATGGACTCTGGTTCGACAGCGGTCCAGGTTCGAACGGCACCGATGGCCAGGTAACAGGCACCGTGACGGCCGCGCAGTTCCAGGCCGACACTGTGGCGCTTGCCAGGCGATACGCTGGCAACTCCACCGTGATCGGCTACGACCTGCATAACGAACCCTTTGTCGACAGCAGTACCCAGATGCCTGCCGTCAACTGGGATGGGCGCGTCAACGGCGACACAGCCGACGGCGGCAACGCTCCCGGCAACCCGACGGACATCGCGGCTATGTATCAAACGGTTGGAAATGCGGTCGAAAGCGCCGCTCCCGGCGTTCTGATCATCGCCGAAGGGTTCCAGGACTGGGGGAGCAGCGCATCATGGGGCGACCTCCGCTACGTCAGCGACCATCCCCTCTCGATGAAGGTCCCAAACAAGCTGGTGTACTCGGCTCACAACTATCCTTATGCGATCGGAGGCTGGCAGCCCGACTCCGGTCCGGCGGCCATCGCTTCCTGGGAGAGCGTGTTCGGCTTTGTGGAAACGCAGCACATCGCCCCGGTATGGATCGGTGAGATGGGAGACTCGCTGGACGGGACGATGGAGGGCAACTACGAGTCGCTCGCGGACATAGAGGCCTGGGGCAACTCGCTGCTGAGTTTCATGAACGGCTCCGCCGCCGGAGGTCCAAGATTTTCCTGCGACCAGCAGCCGATGAGCGGCGACTGGTGGTCCTTCGGATACTATCCCGGCGGCGCGCCGGACGGCGTCCTGCTGGATAGCTGGGGCAGTCCGGTCGTAAGACCCAACCAGCAGCGATTCTATAGCCAGTTCTTTTTCAAAAAAGACCGCTGCAGGAAACAAGGCCGATGAAGCCCTTCCCAATCGCAACCTGACTGGCGGCAAAGTAATGGGCGGCTTTTCGGAGCCGCCCCTTTTTTCTTGTGTCGATATTTTGCGCGATGGATTGCACCACCTCAAGGTGCCATACCGCTCCGATGGAACAAAGAACCAGCCAATTATCCTAGCGCATTTCTCCTGTTGGTATAGAGGGCCAGATGCAATAAGGGTTCGTCATCCTGAGCGGACCGGGGTCCCCAGCGACAGGTCTTCGTCGCTGGGGTGGGGGGAGCGAAGGACCTCTGTATTGCCGAAGAATGTCGAAATGCAAAGACTCTTTCGCTGCACTCAGAATGACGCCTTCTTTCTCTATACCATCCAATAAAATTCTCTAATAGAATGAGTTAAGCCAATATTCAAAAGCAAATATAAGTCGTCTGCGGGCGTATTCGTTGATTTCTTTCGCTGATCCAGACACAAATTGAGTAAGCAGCTTTTTCAGGGTCTATGCCCTGGAACCCCGGCGAACACACGCTCACCGGGGTTCCACAGGTGCTTATTGCGTTCCGCCGTAAGCGCCCAGATTGTAGCCCGTGCCGACCCCATTGGGAATCGAGTTGCCATAATAATCCTGGGGAGAACCGTAAATCTGAAATGTATTCTGCAGATTGAGTCCGGTTCCGATCATCGGCGAACTGCCTGACAACTCATACGCCGAAGGACAGGTAGTCGAGTAGCCGTTGCAGGTTCCACCGCTGCCCGGGTTATCCAGTTGCGGATTGACAGTCCTGCTGCCGGAATCCTCTCCGGTTTTGGACTGGAAAGTAGCAAGGCTGGTGTAGTTCGTTCCACCCCAATCTTGGATCAGGAAATTTCCGGTGCCGTAGTAATCGTTATTGCTGAGAGTAACGGTCGGAGTACCCGTGAAGCCGGATGTACCGATGAAGATGCTGTTACCGTCCGAACTTGCCGGGACATAGAAGATATTGTTCGCGATGACTCCGGAAGACGGATAGCCGCCTCCAAAACCGATACCGATGCCACCGGGAGTGAGATAGCAGGTGTTGTTATAGAAGTTCACGCTTCCGGAATTGTTATTCATGGCAAAGCAGCCGAAATAGCTCGTGCTCTGGATCTGGTCGTCATTTTCGCTGATGTTATAGCGAAACGTCTTATTGCTTGAGTCGGTGGTTCCATAGGACAAATACCCCGCCCCATAATTGTCGTGGCTGTAGTTGTACTGAACAGTTGAGTTAGTTACATGCCCATCCAGATCGAAGCCATCCCAATCGCAGCCGGCAGTGTAATGAGAAGGCCGCACGTTGTAGACCTCGTTGTACTGAATGGTGATGTTGTTCGAGGAATAGGTCCAGATGCCGGCGTCTCCGCCGCAGGTGTTCGCGTTGGCTCCCAGATCGTGGGCAACATTATGTTGCATGATGCCGTCGTTAACTCCGTTGGCAATAATGCCATTGCCGGTATCGCTCACTCCCGCACGGCCGCCGATGTTGTAGACGGTATTGAACTGGTACAGAACGTTGGTTAGGTTTTCATTGTCTCCGTAGCCGGTCACGCCATCGTCGTCGGTGCTGGTCACGCCGTTGGCGCCGTGAAGCTTGTTTCCTGT
Source organism: Acidobacteriaceae bacterium (assembly GCA_965276585.1). Classification (GTDB taxonomy): domain Bacteria; phylum Acidobacteriota; class Terriglobia; order Terriglobales; family Acidobacteriaceae; genus JAKAAZ01. The sequence goes on from CBDIAZ010000003.1 coordinate 626,577, forward strand.
GATCTGGACATTATTGAGTCCATTGCCGGGATAGCCGGTGATGAAAATTTCCGCTGCAGTGTCAGTCGTCAACGTTGTCGTGAAGCCGCTGATATCGCAGTTCTCCACTGCCATACCGCTTACGGAGTAGGAAGCAGTAGTATTTTCCAGCCAGACCCCAAACTGCGTCGCGTTGCCGCTGGCCGGCGTCAAAATGGCATTCTCAAGGATAAAACCATTTACGGCATTCACCAGAACCGCTGCCGACCGAGTGCCGCTGCAGTTCGATTTCAAAGTAAACTCGCCCGATCCATAGGAGCCCACCGTGAACGTCGAACCCGGAGCGCCATTCACATTGCTGCTGGAAAAAGATAGACAGCCGGTAAATGTCTGTCCGCCCTGAAACAGCACGCTGTCGCCGCCATTGAACGAAGATAGATTGACCTTCGCAACCGTTTGCCATGCGGAGTTTTGGGATGTACCGCTGTTGCTGTCGTTGCCGCTGGGCGACACATAATAAGTCGTTCCTGTTCCTGTTGTTATTTTGCGCACGCACCGGACGCGATTGGCGTACGACTTCAGACCGCCCGAGGAAGCACTGCCCGATGAATCCGCCTGTTGAACGGCATAATCGGCGGCAATGTTGTTTTGAGCCTCTTCCGTCGAACTCCAATAGGTATACCCCGACAGGAAATTGCCAATGGCCGCGGCATTTTGAATCAGCACAGACAGCTCGTCCGCGGCGGGAAGATACCAATCGTTGTGGCCGTTCGAGCTGAGGTCGACGCAGGCCTGGGCGGCCTTATACGGAGATCCGGCATCTTGGGAGGCATTCAGAGCCGCGGTATTTGCCTGACCCGTAACCGCATTATTCAAGCCCGACACCGCATAGTTTGAGCCCCCATTGTTCCAGGAAATCAGGGACAGGCTGTAATTCGTGGAGTTTACGTCGGTTGTCGTCGTCGCCATAGGTACATTGCCATCTGGCGTCAGGCCTGCATACACAGTCCCGTCCGCGCAAACTGTTCCCGGCGACGGGGAACCCTGGCAGGGATCGGTTGCGGCAAAAGCGGAAGCAGGTGAAACGAGCAGCGCGCCGAGAAGGCTTATCGTCATTGCCAGTACAATCGTGCGAATTTTCATGCTGTCTCCTCAACGAATTCAGGCTGAAAAATCGTAACCGCTTATCGCGGTGAGAGCCCACACCATCCTTCGCGCAACGTCAAGGTAAAGCGTTACGCAACCAGCTGTCCTTCCGACAATCTCCTCTCCTTGTATGTTGCCGGAGAAGCATGCGCCAGCGATACACTTGCCTGGCGGCAGACTGCATAGAATTCTTTTTCCAAACTACTGGGGAATGACCGGCTGTTTCCGCAGTGACATCGAAACATCTTTTGCGACTCTCGATAAGCCATAATCGCTTTTCAATCAGGCATCAAGCTTGCGCATGTATTCCGCGTCGATTTTCAACGACTCCATGCGAGGAATTTCTGATTCTTCCTGCTCCACAAAGCAGTGCTTGATGCGGCCGGTTTTAGCGGCTTCCCGAAAGATAGGGCGATAATCGATGCTTCCCTGGCCTAATTCCACAATCGGCGGCGGATTGGTCACGGACACAGGCCGGCTGACCCGCTTGAAGTCCTTGACATGCAGCATGGAAAATCTTGTGGGATAGCGCTGGAGTAACTCAACCGGATTGCCGCCTCCGACAACCACCCAGCCGCAATCCATTTCCATCGTAACTTTGGATGGGTCGGTCAAGCGTAGAAGTTCAATATATGGAACAACTCCATTCTGCTTTTGAAACTCCATGGTGTGGTTGTGATATCCGAACTTCAATCCCGCAGCGTTCACTTTTTCGCCCAGTCGATTGAACTGGTCCGCATTCCACCGCCAGTCATCGAGCGTCATCACGTATGGATTCTTCTTTCTCCATAGGTTTTTCTCTAGCGATGGATTTTTGAATCCGGGCGACGAGCAAATAACATACCGGGATCCAATCTCATGATGAAACGCGATCACCTGTTCCAGACTTTGATCTAACTCCTCATAGTCATGATGAGCGCTGACGCAACGCAGGCCCGCATCTTGCATAGCCTGCTTCACCTGCGCCGCAGTATGGTTGAAAAACCCGGCCGCTTCTACTTCCTTGTAGCCCAGGGCTCCGACCTGCTTCAAAGTTCCCTCGTAGTTGGTCGGCAGCATCTCCCGGACTGAGTACAGTTGAACTCCCAACGGCAGGCCCAGCGATTGGGCCTCCAGCCTCGTGCCGCGCGCAAATGCCGCGCCGTAAAGAACCGCGGCGGAGCCGGTCTTGAGAAAATCCCTGCGAGAATGGTTCGACATGCTGCCTCTTTTCTATGTGCTGTTCAATAGCGAGTTTACGAATAAGTCATGCTCAATAAATTATTTCGATTGCAGTCCGTGAATATAGGAAATTACATCTTGTATTTCCGCCGCCGTCAGGGTCGAAGAAAACGCCGGCATGTTTCCTTTTCCGTTGCCAATAGTTTTTATCAGTTCTTCGTCGCTGAGCTTCATCACTTCAGGGCTATGAAGGTCTGGCGCTTTGAACGCCTTTCCCGTCGGTGTCTCGCTCCTCCCATCCGCGCCGTGACACATCTGGCATTTTGACTGGTAAGTCGCGGCTCCTTTGTCCTGCGCGCGGACGGTGGAAGAAGCCATGCACAACAGCGCTGTTGATAGAAGCGACCACTTCGGCAATTTCACATTTTCTCCTTCGCTTGCGGAACCATGCCAACATCCGCAATCCATCCTACTGTTGCAGCGAATGGCAGGTGCTGCAGTCGTTGCTGGCTTTCTTTTCTTCGTGGCATCTCATGCATCGCGCCATGGAAATATCGACTTCCTTGTACAGCCGCTCTCGTTCCGCTACCTGGCCGTGGCATTCCTGGCAGGTGGCCCCGTTTGCCAGATGGATCTTATGGCTGAAGTTCACAAAAGAAGGCAACTGGTAGATGCGAACCCAGGGAATGATGGAGCCCGACTTAGCATAAGTCGCCAGCCTCTGAACGCCTGGATCACTGGTGTCGATCGTCCGGTGACACTGCATGCACATCGGCGCCCGTGGAATGGCTACCGTCTCTCCCGACTTCGACATCGCATGGCAGAACTCGCAGGGCAATTGCAGGGTTCCGGCATGGACCTTGTGGCTGAATGGAATTGGCTGTGCCGGGCCGGCAACCGCCGCGGCTGCCGGATTCGAACCAGCCGCAGTCGCCGATTGCGAAGATGTTTGCGCCCCTGCGGCAGCCAACGCCAGGACCAGGATCAATCCAACCGCCCCAAGTTTCATACATCCCCCCGCCGCATCTGCTCGGACAGATGTTCCGATGCGCGCATCGAAAGCGCCAGAATCGTCTCGGTGGGGTTCTGCCATCCGCTGCTGACAAAACTGCTGCCATCCACCACGAAAAGATTTTTAATGTCGTGGCTCTGGTTCCACTTGTTCAGCACGCTGGTTTTCGGATCGTCTCCCATCCGGCATGTGCCCAGCTCGTGAATGCTGTAACCCGGAGGATTGGGGTCCTTGCTCTTCGAAAGCACCTCGAAGCCGGCCGCTTCCGCCACGGCGGCGCTCGTTTCCATGGCATCGCGCGCCATGTTGAATTCATTGTCGGTGTACTGCGTCTCCACGTGAAGCACAGGAATGTTCCAGGCATCCACTACATTTTTGTCGATCCTGACATGGTGCTTGTAATGGGCCAGCACCTCGCCCATGATATTGGCCGTAAACCCGCTGCCGTCATAGCTGTCCAGCTTCTTTTGGAGCTCCTCCCCATAGGCTGCGAAATTTTTCGCGGCGACCGGTCCCGTCCCGCTGGAGACATACAAGGCATAACCGCGTAGGAAGTCGCTCTTGGGTTTTCCGTCGAGATTTCTGAAACGCGGGATCAGCGCGCTGCCGCCCGTCAATTCTTTCGTGGCTTTACCGTCGCGCGCCTCCGGCACGGAGCACGATACCCCCGGCCCATAGACCTGGTCGATCAGATAGTGACCCAGCACGCCGCTGGAATTCGCCAATCCGGAATTCAGCAACAAGCGCGTGCTCTCCAGGCATCCCGCAGCCAATATCACTACCCGCGCCTTGACCGACATTTCCCGCCGCGAGTGCCTGTCGACGAAATTCGCCCCATTCACCAGTCCCGTATTCTTGTCTACGGTCAGCTCGCGCACCACCACATTCGGCACCGCCGTCAACCTGCCCGTGGCAAAGGCATCGGGCAGCAGCAGATTGATGGAACTGGCAAGGCCATCCACGCCCAGCGCGGTTCGCATTTTGCAGACCGGAACCCCAAGTTTCTTCCCCGCGTCGACAAAACGCTGCATGCTGCCGGACCAGGGCGAGTCGTCGACGATGAAGTTTCCATCCGGGTACTGCGGCAATCCCTCCGCGTGTCCGCGTACTCGCAGAATCGCCTCCACCCGTGAGTAGTAGGGCGCCATATCGGCCAGGCCGATGGGCCAGTTTTCCCCGAAGCCGTCGCGGTCTTTCGCCTTGAACTCGTAGTCGCTCAAGCGGAATGAAAATCGCGCCCAGAACAGCGACCGCCCGCCGAACAGCCGGACTCTCACCCAGTTGTAAGGTTGTTTTGGATCGCAGGTATATGGAACTTCCTTCTCGTCCACCCAGGTGTTCGCATTGAATTCATCGGCTTGAAAAACATGCGGCAGCCTGCCCGGCATCATGAATCCGCGATACGGCAGTTCATAGGCCGGCTTCGTCTCCCGGTCCTTCTTGAAGTCCACCACCGGCCCCGCGTTCAGCATCAGGCAGGAGATGCCCTTCTCCGTCAGAATCTTCGCCGCCATTCCGCCGGAATGTCCGGAGCCAACGATCAAGACATCGACAATTTCCTGGGCCATGTACTCCTCAACGTATCGGTAAATGCTGTTTTCCTAAGGTACAGGTCGAAGCGAAGATATCGACTCCGTTTTTTCTCAAGAAAAACGGCACCTCGATGATATCTGTGGTGCACGGAATAAAAAACAGCTCTAAACGTACTTCTGGATATCGGGATCGATCGGAGACCAGTACACGCCCACTCCCGGTGCCCGCTCGCCTGTCGAAGTAGCCGCCACGCTCCATGCCTGGGAGTTCATCGTCGCCGTCCGAATATCCTCGTGCGCCACGTTGATGAAATGCGCATACGGTTCCGACGGAGGATGATCGGGCATCCATGCTCTAAGCCATGGGCGCAGCAATGTATCTGCCTGCGCGGCATTCACCTCGGTAAACTGCACATGAAATTGCTTCTTCGCATCTGCGTTCAGTCGGTCCAGACCGGCCCGGTACATCTCCTGCCGATCATGCGGCGAAACGCCGATCAGAAAATCGAGAAACTCCGGCGCGCCCGCCTCCACCGCTCCGGGATAGCCGTTCAGCGACGGCATCAGAACTCCGCTCAACTTCCGCAGCGTCGCCATCTGCGTGTCATCGAAAAAATGAGCCTCGGTCTTCGCCACCTGATCCGGAACCGACGACACGATCGACGGAAGACTTCTCGAAGGTATGCCAAAATGGGCCGGTTCCGCGGTCGGCGGCGGAGTGGCAGCCGCCGATTTTTCCGGGGCGGCAGTATGCTGCTGGGCCAGCATCGCCTTCGCGGCGACCGGCACGGCAACGACAGCTTTTACAAAATCGCGTCGATCCATATTTCCATCACTCCAGCTTTTCTTCACATTACATTACAGTCCAATCGAAGCGGGCGTCTTCTCCATCCATGCCGAAAAGTTATCGCCCTTTGTTCATGTACTGCCGTTGCCTGCCCATCCCGGCAGCGTCGAAGATCGGTCGGCCAGCCCCGGTCCGAACAAACCGGTCGCGTCGAACATTGCGGGTTACGCAGGCTCTGGGGCCGCGGCCGTAAGCCTGCGTAAAAACTTTATAGAATTGCGCGTAGCTGCCGAAACCCGCCGCATACATGGCCTCCGCCAGGGTCTTCTGTTCCGGTTGCCGATATTGTTCCCAGAAACGGGACAGCCGCAGGGAATTTCGATACCGGCTCAGCGAAACGCCGATCTGCCGATGGAATGTGCGGCTCAGGTGGGCCTCGCTGGCTCCGCAGGCCTTGGCCAGATCGCTCAGGTCATGCTCCCACGCGCCTTCGCTCAAAAGGCTGAGTGCGCGGCGCACCACCGGATGCAGCGCAACAATATCGCCCAACACCTTCCCTGTCCGTTGGCTGCGCCAGCACAGCAGCAGCAGATGGTGGAGTCCGGCATTCAATCCATCCGGGTCGCGATGCTCGAAAGAAAAGTCCGATCCCACGCCAAAGCCGGCCTCCCGGTTAAGCAGGTCCGGGTCCAGCGAACCCTGCATCAGCGAGTCCATGGTTTTCCGGATCAGGTCGAAGGAATTCGGTTCGAGCCGCGTGTTCAATACCCCGTCCTTCTGATTGTGATCCAGTTTGAGTCCCGCATAAATCTCCGTATGGCAAGACCGTGCAATCAGCGAGTGTTTGAAGACCGCCACATAATATTGGGCGTTGTCCGAGCGGTCCACCAACTGGTGTTCCTGTCGGGGAAAGAGCCACAGCAGAGTTCCCGGCTGAAACGTGAACCTCCGCCCGCCCACCACATAGGTGATGGTCCCGCGCACCACCAGGTTCAACTCCAGCTCGACATGGTGATGGCTTTTCAGCTTGGGCGGATTTCTCGCGGCTTCCGCAAGAAATAGAAAGCCGTCGTAGCGCTTGCCGAGCTTGAGGTTTTCCAGCACATGGACAAGATACGATAACTTTCAGACATGTGTCGAGAAGACGCCGGCTGCATGAAATTTGTACTGTAAAAGAGAGCTCTCCCATCACATGGCTCCATCCATCATTTCACGTCGCTTCGGCACTCTCCCCGGCGGAGAGCCCGTCGAAGCCTGGACATTAAGCGGCGCAAACGGTCTCGTGCTCGAAGCCATCACGTATGGCGGCATCGTCACCAGGCTCCTGGTGCCGGATCGCAATGGACGCGGGGTCGATGTCGTCCTCGGGTTCAACGATCTCGACGCGTATCTCGCAGGCCATCCCTACTTCGGAGCGATCACAGGACGCGTAGCGGGCCGCATTGCAGATGCCCGGTTCAGTCTTGAAGGAAAGACCTATGAACTCGCCCGCAACGATCCTCCTAACCATCTGCATGGCGGCGTTCATGGATTCGACAAAAAAATCTGGACTGCCACTCCCATGGTCCGTCCCGACGGTGCGCCCTCCCTGCGCCTCGCCTATCGCAGTCCCGACGGAGAAGAGGGCTATCCCGGCACGGTGGACATCGCCGTCACCTATACCGTCACCAATGACAATGTTTTCCTCATTGAAACCGAAGCCGTCACCGATCGGCCCACTCCCTTCAATCTAACCAACCACTCCTATTTCAATCTAGCCGGAGAAGCATCCGGTTCCATCGCCGATCATGTGCTTCAGATCGACGCCGATCAGTCGATCGTCGTCGACGAGCGCCACACGCTTCTCGGCCGGCTGCAATCCGTGGCTGGCGACAACGATTTTCGCCAGCCCCGCCGTGTTGGAGATCTGATTCAAACGCCGGGTCAATATCACGGCGACCTCTATCTGCTCCGCAAAACGGAGCCGGAGAATTCCAGCCAGCCCGCCGCTCGCCTCGTGCACCCCGCCAGCGGACACGTGCTGGAAGTCTCCACCACCGAAACCTATCTGCAGCTCTACACAGCCAGCCTTCTCGATGGCACTCTTACTGGTAAATCCGGAACGCGCTATGCACCGCACGCCGGCATCTGTCTCGAATGCCACGGATATCCCGACGGACCCAATGCCCCGAGTTGCGGCGACATCATTCTGCGCCCCGGACATCCGCAACGCCACACCACCGCCTATAAGTTTTCGACCATCGACACGGATGGAGCGTCTTCCACTCGATCCAATCGCAGCTCGCAGCTGCACTATTCTCCACCAGCCCCGATCAAAAAAGATTTCCGCATCGGAATTTTAGGAAGCGGTTTCATCGTCGATGCCTGCCATCTCGTAAGCTATCGCCGCGCCGGATTCAATCCCGTAGCCATCGCCTCCCGCAGCCGCGAGAAAGCAGCCCAGGTCGCGGCTCGTCACGCAATTCCCCATGTCTTCGAAAGCTATGAAGAACTACTCGACGATCCCACCATCGAAGTCCTCGACATCGCCGTGCCTCCGCAGCACCAGGTAGAACTGATCCATGCCGCCTGCGCGCGCGGAACAGTAAAAGGCATCCTCGCGCAGAAACCGCTGGCGCTGAATTACGCCGAAGCCGCAAAGGCAGTCCGCCGCTGCGAAGAGGCCGGAATACAGCTCGCGGTCAATCAGAACATGCGTTACGATCCATCGGTGCATGCCGCGAAAACCCTTCTCCAGGACGGTTTTTTCGGCACTCCCGTTTTTGCCTCTATCGATATGCGCGGCATCCCGCACTGGCAGCCCTGGCAGGCCGAAACCGGCTCCGCCTCTCTCTGGATCATGTCCATCCATCATCTGGATTGCATGCGCTATTGGTTCGGCGATCCGGAGCGCGTCTTTTCCAGCACCCGCTCCGATCCCCGCACGCAATTTCCCCATACCGACGGAATCTGCACCACCATTCTCGAGTATGAAAATGAACTTCGCTGCGTGATCATCGACGATGTCTGGACCGGCCCAGCGAAAGAAGGCTGTCCCGGCGATATTCGTATCGAGTGGCGCATCGAAGGTCTCGACGGCCTCGCCATCGGCGACATCGGCTGGTGCAAAGACCCCTACACAACTCCCTCAACCATGCGCTACGCCCGCAAAGGCGACAGAAGTTTTCACCGTTTCGAACCTAAGGAAAGCTGGTTCCCCGACGCGTTCGCAGCCACCATGGGCCAGCTCCTGATCGCTCTCGAAACCGGCCAACCTCCCGCCATCAGCGGCCGCGACAACCTGCGAACCATCGCCCTCGTCGAGGCCGCAGCCCTCAGCGCCAAGGAACACCGCATGGTCTCGTCGCAGGAAGTCGCTTTCAGAAACAGCCAGGGTAAATCATGAAGCTCGGCATCATCAACAGCGCTTTCAACCAGGTCGGCATCGATACCGCCACCGGCCTCCAGCACATTGCGCGTATCGGCTTCGACTGCGTGGACATCTTCACCGAGGCGATGACGATTTCTCTGGAAGAAAAACGCATCGTCGCCCGCACCTGCGAAAAAGAAAACCTCCCCATCGTATCGCTGCCCGTCGTCGCAACCGGCCTGATCGATTTCAACCAGCCCGTGCGCGATTTCCATATCGCCCGCTGTAAGCGGTTCATCGATCTCGCGTCCGAGTTTGGCGCCCGAAATATCGTGCTGGTTCTGGGCGAATATCTATGGCAACGCGAAGTCATTCCGCCCGCCGACCAATGGGCCTGGGCCATCGAAAGTTGCCGCACTCTGGGCGACTATGCCGGGCAGAAGAATGTGCAAATCGCGCTTGAACTCGAGCCGTTTCGTTTGAGCCTGCTCAACAATATCGACGAGATGGTGCGCTTCCTAGACGAGTGCGCCCACCCCAGTGTTCACGCCAACATCGACATCAGCCATCTTGTGCTTTCCGACAGCGGTCCCGATTCCATTCCGCGGATGAAAAACAAAGCCATCCACGTTCACATCAGCGACTGCGACGGAAAGGTCCACGGCGATCTGCCGCCCGGAAGAGGAATCGTGAAGTTCACCCCTTACCTCCAGGCCATCAAAGAACTGCAAATGGACGGAGTAATTTCTATCGAGCTGGAATATTCGCCCGATCCCGCCCGCATCGTCGAATGGGTGGAAGAGGCATACCGGGAAACCGACCGTCTCATGCACTTGAGCGGCTTGCGCGAATAAAAGCTTCCGGTTGGATTCAATGTTTCACAGAAACGAAGGTCGATTATGAGTCACAACGCGAACGTCCTCTCAAAACCTCCAGCCACGCTCGACTACAGCCTGGTCGGAGTCAACTCCACTCTCGCCGTTGAAAAAGGCCTAGCCGAAGCGGACTGGTATCAGTGCGAGGTCCCGCGCGAAACCATGCGCCGGCTGCTGGAACGCCGCGATGGACCTGCCATCCGCGACACGATCCTTTGGTTCGCCCTTATTCTTGGCGCGGCTTTCGCAACCTATGTCTTATGGGGAAGCTGGTGGGCCATCGTGCCGTATGCGATCTACTGCGTGCTCTATGCCTCGACCTCCGACTCCCGTTGGCATGAGTCGGGTCACGGCACTGCGTTTAAGACTGACTGGATGAACAATGCCCTCTACGAAATTGCGTCCTTCATGGTCATGCGCGAATCCACGGTCTGGCGCTGGAGCCATACCCGCCACCACAGCGACACCATCATCGTTGGCCGCGACCCCGAGATCGCCGTCCCGCGCCCACCTGACGTGAAAGCCCTCGTTAAATCGTTTTTCAACCTTGACGCGTATCCGAAATATTTTTCGCACATCCTCCTGCATTCCATCGGCCGCATGACCGCCGAGGAAAAAACCTACATTCCGGAGTCGGAATTTCCCAAGGTCTATCGCAACGCACGCGTCTATGTCGCGATCTATCTCGGCGTCGTTGGACTTTCTATCGATAGCCGCAGCATTCTCCCGCTGCTGTTCGTCGGCTTCCCCAGGCTCTTCGGCTCGTGGCTCCAGGTCGTTTATGGTCTCACCCAGCACGCCGGCCTGGCAGAGAATGTCCTCGACCATCGTCTCAACTGCCGCACCGTCTATATGAATCCAGTCCATCGTTTTCTCTACTGGAACATGAACTACCATGTCGAGCATCACATGTTCCCGCTGGTGCCGTACCACGCGCTGCCCAGGTTGCATGACGCGGTCAAGGACGACTGCCCCACGCCCTATCCGGGCCTCTTCACCGCATGGCGCGAAATTATTCCCGCCGTTCTGAAACAAGTCAAAGACCCTTCCTATCACGTCAAGCGCCGCCTTCCCCAATCGAAAACCCGCATGAAACAAGGCGTTCGCAGCTCTGTCTCAACGCCGGACGCCGAAGGCTGGATGGCAGTCTGCGCCGCCGCCGACCTTCGCCGCGCCGATGTCATCCGCTTCGATCACGGCAAAAAAACCTACGCTCTCTATCGCGACGAAGAGGGCCATCTCTACGCCACCGACGGCATCTGCACCCACGGCAACACCCATCTTTCCGACGGTCTAGTGAAAGGCAAAATCATCGAGTGCCCCAAGCACAATGGGCGCTTCAACCTCATCGATGGCTCGCCCGCGCGCGCTCCTGTCTGCCGCGGCCTCGCCACCTACCCCATCGAAGAACGCAACGGCTGGCTTCGCATCAATGTCCTCCGCCCCGGCGGCGTCGGCGCCCGCGCGCAGAAGACCTGTCAATTCCGCGTCGTCAGCAATCGCAACGTCGCCACGTTTATTAAAGAACTCGTTCTCGAACCCGCGGACTCCACAGAAAAAATCGCCTTCACCCCCGGGGACTACATTCAGCTCGACATCCCCGCCTACGACGCCATCCACTTCCGCGATTTCGATATCCCCGAACCCTTCGCCGCCGTATGGGAGAACCAGCACGTCTTCGACCTGGTCGCCCGCAACCCCGAGGCCGGCCGTCGCAACAACTACTCTCTCGCCAGCAATCGCCAAACGGAGGGCACGCTGCGCTTCAACGTCCGCATCGCAACCCCGCCCCCTGGTCAGGACTGCTCTCCCGGCGTCGGCTCCAGTTATGTCTTCAACCTCAAGCCCGGCGATATCGTCTCCGGCATCGGTCCCTTCGGCGATTTCCATATCAAGCCCACGCAGCGCGAGATGGTCTACATCGGCGGCGGCGCCGGCATGGCTCCGCTCCGCGCTCATCTCTCTCATCTCCTCGAAACCGAGCGGACAGCCCGCAAAATCAGCTTCTGGTACGGCGCGCGCTCCAAACAGGAGATTTTCTACGAAGACTATTTCCAGAACCTCGCCCAGTCGCACCACAACTTCGCCTTCCACCTGGCGCTCTCTTCGCCGCTGCCGGAGGATAACTGGACAGGTCACTTAGGCTTCATCCACGAAGCCGTCCTGGAAAAATATCTGAGCGAGCACCCCAATCCCCAGGCCGCCGAATACTACCTCTGCGGTCCGCCCATGATGATCAAGGCCTGCACCAGGATGCTCAGCGAAATAGGTGTCCCTGCCAACCACATCGCCTACGATGAGTTCTGAATTGTCTTATGGTCTATCAGACCACCGGTGAATCCGCCACGCGCGTTTCCCAGCAGACGGGATAAGTCATCAAAAGTTTCCAAGCGCTTGAGGTTCCCAATCAAAGGTTTGAAACAGACAGGGCGCAGCGAAAACCGATGTTAGAAGTCGAACTGTTCGGAGTATTCGACGTCCGGGCGGCCACGCGATAGCGGTTGCAATAGGATTTGTGGCACAGAAAAGAGCCGCCTTTCATCACCCGCGCTGTACCGTCCGGCGGTCCTGTCGGGTTGTTTCGTTCCGCAGTGCGATGGAATTCCGCATCGAACCAGTCCGCGCACCATTCCCACACGTTGCCGGTCATGGAGTAAAGGCCATAGCCGTTGGGAGGGAACGCGTCCGCAGGACACGTGCCTGCGTAGCCGTCTTCCGCCGTGTCATGTTTAGGAAATTCTCCCTGCCATATGTTGCAGAGATGCTTTCCGTTCGGCCGCAGCTTGTCTCCCCAGGGATAGAGTTTCTGTTCCAGGCCGCCGCGCGCCGCGTACTCCCACTCCGCCTCCGTCGGCAGCCGCTTCCCGGACCATTGTGCGAATGCAACGCAGTCATGCCAGGTGACGTGCACCACGGGATGATCGCCGCGCCCCGACAGGCTTGATCCCGGTCCTTCCGGCATGTCCCACCTGGCGCCCGGAACCTTGCACCACCAGGGGGCTGACGCGACTGTATCCTCCACCAGTTCGCCAAAGCGCGCCGACGGAACATGCGACCAGAAAACGAACGACCAGCCAAAACGCTCTGCTTCGGTGCGATATCCGGTAGCTTCAATGAAACCGCGAAAGCGATCGTTCGTGACCGGGTAGCAGTCCAGCGCAAATGCAGTTAGGAGTACCGGCCGCACAGGCCCTTCCCCATCCTCAGGGAAACCGCCGGCAATATCGGTTCCCATCCGGAAGGTTCCTCCCGGCAGTTCGATCATGCGCGACTGCGAGTCAGGGCTGCCCTCCGCCGCTCGAATGAAGCCGCCCGCAGGCGAATCGGTCGAGGCAGCTCGGTTGGAGGCTGGGGCGCAGCATCCCCCGTTCGTCTTCTCTTTGTCGCAACCATCCATGCCAGTGTCTCTCTAGAGCGCTCCGCAAAACGCTGAACTTTGCGCGTTCACATGCTCGCTGGTCGAAACGGATTAACCGCCTCTAGCAGTTTAAATCTCGGCGCCGCTTCATGGTCCAGGCGCGATAACAAGTGCGACCAATGAAATTCATATTGCCGGCTCGCAATCAAAAGCCGAACGCCAGGCGGGCCGCCACGCACAGCTTTAACAACAGTTCAGACTGCAAACGACAAGGCGACGGTCAGAATCAGCCCAACGACGGAAATGATCGTTTCGCACACGGACCAGGTCTTCAGCGTCTCCGTGACACTCATGCCGAAATATTCCTTAACCAGCCAGAAGCCTCCATCGTTCACGTTCGAAAAAATCAGCGAACCCGCGCCGGTCGCAAGAACCAGCAGCTCCGGACGCACTCCCAGGTGGTGCAACGCGATCGGAGCGACAATTCCAGCGGCGGTCGTCATCGCCACCGTCGCCGAACCGGTTGCCAGGCGCATCATCGCGGCAAGCAGCCAGGCCAGCAGAAGCAGCGGGATGTGAAAGTGCATCGCGATAAGAATCATTGCGCCGGAGACGCCGCTATCCTGCAATATGCGCCCAAACCCTGCGCCCGCGCCTACCAGCAGCGTGATCGTCGCCGTCGGCGCAAGACATTCGTTGCTAAACCGCAGGATGGTCTTGCGCGAAATCCCCCGCATCGTGCCCAGAGTAAAGAAGCTGAACAGCGCGCCGATCAGCAACGCCATATCGTCATTGCCCAGCAGTCGCAGCGCTTCATTCAGCCCGCTCTTAGGTGCGGACAACGCGTCGGCCCAGCTCCCCATCAGCATCAGGAAGACCGGCAGCAGAATCGTGAGCAGCGTCAGTCCGAAGCCGGGCAGGCTGCGCTCCGCGCCCTCATCGACGAACTGCGCCGCCATGGAGTTCTCTATGAAAAGGTCGATGTGAGGGGCAATGAACTTCGCATACAAAGGTCCGGCGATCACCGCCGTCGGAAGTCCTACGATCAACGCATAGAAAATTGTGCGGCCCACATCCGCCTTGAAGATGCCCACCGCCATCATCGCCGCCGGGTGTGGCGGCACCAATCCGTGGTCCACCGACAGGCCCGCCACCAGGGGCAGTCCGACAAGGACGAGCGAAGTCCCGGTACGCCGGGCCACCGTAAACACGATAGGAACCAGCAGCACGAAGCCAACTTCAAAGAACGCCGGCAGTCCAACCACAAGCCCGATAAAGAGCATGGCCCAGTGGACATTCTTTTCTCCAAAGATCCGGATCAGCGTATACGCAATCTGGTCCGCCGCGCCCGACTCCGCCATCATTTTGCCGAGCATCGTGCCCAGCGCCACGATGATTGCGATGTGGGCCAGCGTCCCCGCCATTCCTGCCTCGAAGGAGCGCACGAACCCGGAGAGCGGCATGCCCGTAACCACCGCAAGCGCCAGCGAGGTGACAAACAGAGTAATAAAAGGATTCAGCTTGACGACCGCAATCAACAGGATCAGGCCAATCACAGCAACAGCCGCGGAGAGCAGAAGAAAGATGCTGTGATGGTCGATCATAGGCAATCGGAGAAACGTCTGCCGTAACGAAAAATCCAATTCAGGATCGATCCGGAACCCAGGTGTTGAGAGATCATGCGATCGGTGCTCGATAGGCCACGCAATCGATCTCTACTTTGCAATCTACGACCATGCTCGACACGACGCACGCGCGTGCAGGCGGATGTTCGCCGAAGAATTCCTTGAAAACGCCATTGAACGAGGAGAAGTCGCGCGGGTCGTCGAGCCATACGCCGCAACGCACCACGTCCTGCGCCCCATATCCCGCTTCTTTCAGAATCGCCAGCAGATTGCGAATTGCCTGTCGAGCTTGAGCAGCCATGTTTCCATCGACCACAATGCCGTCGACCATCGGTACCTGACCCGATACATACAGCCAACCGTCGGCTTCCACTGCGCGCGCGAAAGGGAGATGCTGTCCCCCAGTGCCTTTGCCGCCTTCCACACCATAGCGTTTGATGCTCATTCTCCGTCCCTCTCTCATTCTTCAATTACTGAATCCACGCTGTCTCGCCGCGGCGCAGGAATCTTCCATTGCGATTTTTCGTAACTCCTCGATCGGTATAGGAAAGAACCCCGTTCACCCATACTCCCTCGATTCCTGTCGCCGGGCGCGCAGGATCGGCGAATGTCGCGGTGTCGATGATTCTTTCCGGATCGAAAAGCACCAGATCCGCGCAATAGTCCTTGCGTATAAACCCACGCGCTGTCAGTCCGAATCTCCGCGCCGGCATCCCCGTCATTTTATGCACCGCTTCTGCCAGCGAAAGCAGCTTTTCTTCCCGGCTATATCGCCCCAGCACGCGAGGAAATGTGCCCCACAGCCGCGGATGCGGCAATGGATCGTTGGGCAGACCATCGGAGCCGATCATGGTCGCCGGGTGCTTTAGAATTCGGCGCATGTCGTCCTCGGAGAGGCTGTGGTAAATGGCTCCAGCCGGTTGCAGTTGCCGTGCCGCATCCATCTGATCCACTTTCCAGGCCGCGGCAATTTGCTCAAGCGATTGTCCCGCAATCTCGGGATGCGGCGTGCTCCACGTGATCGTGATTTTGACGCGATCGTCCACCTGCCGTAAATCGAGCGTGCTCGAACCTGCGGCATAGGGATAACAATCGCAACCGGCCAATTGAGAATCCCGCGCTGTGTCGAGTGCGCGAAGCACCTCGCCGCTCCGTCCCCAGTTGTCGATTCCCGCGCATTTCAGATGGGAGATAACGATCGGCACGTGGCTCCGACGTCCGATCTCGAAAGCCTCCTGCATCGCCTGAAGGATCGTCTCTGTCTCCGAGCGCAAATGCGTGGTGTAGATGCCGCCAGCCGACGCCAGCAGTTCTGCAAGCGCCAACACCTCCTCCGTGGAAGCTGCATTCGCCGAGAGATAGGCCAGCCCGGAACTCAAACCCAGCGCTCCGCCATCCAGGGCTTCCTGCAGTTGCGCGCGCATGGCCGCGATCTCGCCTTGGTTCGCGACGCGGTCAAGGCGGTCCATATGATTGTTGCGAAGCGCGGTATGGCCAACCAGTGCGCCCACATTCACAGCGGGCCGGGCATCGGCGATCGCCGCGACATACGTTGCGAAGGTGGGATAGCGGAAGACTTCCGCGCTTCCCAGCAGGTTCATGGGATCGGGCGGTTCGCCGTGCAACTCGACCGGGGCCACGCTGATGCCACAGTTCCCCACGATCACCGTTGTCACACCCTGCGATATCTTGGGCAGCATTGCCGGAGTTCGGATTACGTTGCTATCGTCGTGGGTGTGGACATCGATAAAGCCAGGCGCCAGCGACAGGCCTCGTGCATCCATGCACACCGGGGCAGCGAACTCAAGGGATGGTCCGATCTCAACTATGCGATCGCCGCGGAGTGCGACATCCAGACATTCTGCAGCGGAGCCGCTCCCATCGAGAACGCTCGCATTCCGAATCAGTGTGTCGCAAGAAGGCATCAAAGTTTTCTCATTGAAGAATCGTCATTCCAGGTGGAGCGCAACCGGGGTCCCCGGCGACAGGTCTTCGTCGCTGGGGTGGGAATCAGCGTGTCGCAAATCAGCATTTCCGCTCTTTCACCCTATAGTCTGTATCCACTGCGCGTCGCCGGCTGTCGCTATTTTATTCCGGGATTGCTTGGAGATTTTTTCGATGAACCATAAAACATCGTCGCAATCCGACAATTTTTCTGGAATGAATTCGACCGGGGAAATTTCAATGGACAAAGGGCTCGGCCGCTTCGAAGACTCTCTCAAGCAAACCAACATTGCAGCGCTCAATTGGAATTTGCTGCGCGAGGATCTCAGCCTGCCTTCGGCTGTCTTATATCAAGACAGGTTGCTTCACAACCTCGACTGGATGCAGCAATTCATCGACACGTACGGAATCAATCTCGCGCCTCATGGCAAAACCACCATGGCTCCCAAACTGTTCGAGATGCAGTTGCAGAAAGGCGCCTGGGGCATTACGTTGGCCACCGCTCATCAAACAATGGTCGCTCATCGTCATGGCGTGCGCCGTGTCCTCATGGCGAATCAGCTCGTCGGCAAAGAGAATATGGCCATCGTCTCGCGTTTGCTGCAGGACCCGTCTTTTGAATACTACTGTCTCGTCGATTCAGCGGCGCAGGTGGATCAGCTCGGTGCATTCTTCTCCAGTCGCGCCCAGCGTCTCAACGTGTTGCTTGAGGTTGGAGTCGCGGGTGGACGTACCGGGGTCCGCGACGAAAACCAATTGCAGTCGGTGCTGGCCGCGTTGTCCCGCTGGAGCGGCACGATTGTCCTAAGCGGAGTCGAGCTATATGAAGGAGTTCTCGAAGAAGAAGCATCCATTCGCGAATTCCTCCAGTTGGCTGTTGCCACTGCTCGCAGGCTCGTCCAGGAAAAGCGCTTCCAGCGCGCCCCCTTCCTGCTTTCAGGCGCAGGCTCAGCATGGTACGACGTCGTCGCCGACATCTTCTCGGCTGCAGAGTTCGGAGATGCGGTCGAAATCGTGCTGCGCCCCGGCTGCTATCTCACCCATGACGTCGGCGTCTATCGCGAAGCACAGGCAAAGATTCAAGAACGCAATCCCATCGCGCACCGGATGCGCTCCGGGCTTCTGCCCGCGCTGCAAGTCTGGGCCTATATACAATCCGTGCCGGAAGGAGAGAAAGCAATTGTCGCCCTGGGCAAGCGCGACGCGGCATTCGATGCAGGTCTTCCAACCCCGGCGCTGCATTTCCAGCCGGGAAATACCAGTCCGAAGCCGGCTCCCGCGCACTGGGCACTCACCCGAATGATGGACCAGCACGCATTCCTGCAAATTGCTCCGCAGGACGATCTTCAAGTCGGCGACATGATCGGCTTCGACATATCGCATCCTTGCCTGACGTTCGACAAATGGCGCTCTCTGCCGGTACTGAATGCCAACTATCAGGTTGTTGACGTGATCCGTACTTACTTCTGAAGCTCGAAGAAAAATTGGCCAACAATCTTCTTCAGGGCAGTACATGAACGACGAACTTCATACGGCTATGGCCGTTGCCGCAGTATCTCGAACATTCGCCCTCGAAATCGCCGGCCGTCGCAGGGGTCAGAACCACTGTACGAGCTTTCTGTTTCGGCAGCTCCAGGTCGACCCCAAGTCCCTTAATCGCGATGCCGTGAGAGATATCCTCGGCAATAAAGATCAGCTTGACCGTCTCCCCCTGCTTCAGGGTAATTTCCGAAGGTGTAAAAGCGTAGCGCGCGGCATGGATGGTAATAACCGGTATCTGTTTAGGCGTATCCGCGCCGACGCCGGAACGCGTCAATAAAAGGAAAGCCAGTGCGATGATCGTTCCTGTTATTGCCCATTGCCGGCTTCTCTCCTTGGGCCGTGTCTTATGCCACATTCCGTGTGCCCATCCTTCTTCTAAGTCCTCTCATAAAGCCTGATGGAAGTCGGTATCTAAAAAATTGCGTCTGCTACCTGCTCCGCGACTTTCTCCGCCTTTCCTGCAAGCATATGGTTTGTCGCCGCAGGCGTTCGAACGGTGTCGGTGCCGATCGCTACGGTGAATACGCTGTTGCGGACGCGTCCAATCGCCTGTTCGCCGCGAAATTTTCCTTTATCGTCCGCGCACAGCACCGCCTCATTCCCGATCGCCTTCAGCGGTACGGCAGAGGAGGTGCAATGACTTTTATAGTGTTCCAGTTCCCGGATCGCATCTTGTGCATTACCGGCAGTGATCACTGAAATGCGCAAACTGTCGCGGGAAGAAGCATTCTGCAGTTGAAATAAACATGTCTCGATATTCTCGCCGCTCTTGCTTACTTCCTCTACAGCCTGACCGCCAAGCACGCCTGACGCGGTGGCTGCATTCAACCATGGGCAGGTGTTCTGCGCCCGGCATGGAACGGAAAGGGCTACCGTAGCAGCCAAAACAACGCACATACAAATTTTCTGAATAGCTCCCGCCTCAAACTTCATTCAGTGCTTCCCTGAATCGATCTCTCTCTCCGCAGTTAGGACAATCCCAACTATTGTTGAGCGATCATCGGATGTCAATGCATCGATCGGTCGATTTATAGTTCCGTCCAAAGTTGGATTGTAGCGATCTCGGCTCGCGTTCTGTTTCTTTTTTGAACGATTGCAATCGACCCCTACGGATCGGAAAACCCCGCCGTCTCTGGTGAATATGCATTCTCTTCACGTGCTGATATCATTCCGAACAGATTAGAGGCTGGTCCATGAGAATAGATGTAAGTTGGAGGCGATTGGGGCCGTGGGGGCTCGCCTGCGCAATGTTCGTTTTCCCTGCGTTGGTCCACTGCCAGATGCAGGAACAAACAATTCAAACCTCAGCGCAAAGGACCGATAGCCCAGGCGCGCGACAGGGTGGTTCGTCCACAGCGGGGGTCTTCGCTCCGGTACTGGACTCAGAGCGTCGCCCGATTACAGCAGGTGGATTCGTCAAAACCGGTCCCGTCGTTTTCCAGGACATCTCGGCTAAGTCCGGCCTGACAAGCTGGCATCACACCATGGGTACGCCGCAGAAGCAATACATTATCGAGGAAACAGGTTCCGGCGTCTGCCTCTTGGACTACGATCGCGACGGCTGGCTGGACATCTACCTGGTGAATGGCTCTACCTACGATGCCTTGGATGGAAAGGCCGAGCCGCCGCATGCCGCGCTGTTTCATAACAATCACGACGGCACGTTTACCAACGTTGCCACCTTCGCCGGCGTGACCAACGACCGCTGGGGATATGGCTGCGCGGTAGGCGATTACGACAACGACGGCTGGCCGGATTTATACGTTTCGAATTTCGGCAAGAACCGCCTCTATCACAATAACCACAACGGCACGTTTGCGGACGTAGCGGAAAAAGCTGGAGTAACCCTCGGGAACTGGTCGACCGGTGCAAGCTTCGGAGATTATGACGGAGATGGGCGACTGGATTTATTTGTTCCCGGATACGTGCATTACGACATGGCGCATCCTCCCCGTTCAGGTTCGGACGCCGCAAGTCTTGGGTTCTGTCAGTATCGCGGGGTAAATGTCAGTTGCGGTCCGCGCGGTCTGGAAGGCGAGCCTGACCATCTGTTTCACAACAACGGCGACGGCACCTTTACGGATGTGAGCGAGAAGGCCGGGGTCAGCGACCCGAATCATTATTACGGGTTCAGTTCCACCTTCGTCGATGTGAATGACGACGGCAAAGTGGATCTGGTGGTTGCCAATGACTCCTCCTCGAATTATCTATACCTCAACAAGGGTGACGGCACCTTCGAAGATGCGAGTTACTATTCCGGTTTTGCGCTGAACCGGTCGGGGCGCGAGACCGCCTCCATGGGGCTGGCCGTCGGCGATTACAAGAACACGGGGAAGGTCGGTATCTACACCACTACCTTTTCCGACGACTACAACACGTTGTTTGAGAATAAGGGTGGCGGCAATTTTTCTGAGATCACTTCGCGCACCGGGATCGATCAGATCACCTATCCCTTCCTAAGCTGGGGCACGGAATTCATCGATTACGACAACGATGGCTGGAAAGATATTTTTGTTGCCAACGGCCATGTATTCCCACAAGTGGCTCAGCATAACTGGGGCACCAGTTATGCTGAGCGCCCGCTGCTGTTCCATAATATCGATCAGGGCAAAAAATTCGAGATCGTTCCGGCGGTCGAGGGCACAGGCCTGGCCGACGTCATTCCGGCGCGCGGCGCTGCATTCGGCGACTTATTCAATGACGGGAAGGTCGATGTAGTAATCAACTGCATGGATCACACTCCCGTTCTTCTGCGCAATGTCGATTCCAATACCAACCACTGGGTCGGAATCCAGTTGATCGGAGGGCCAAAGAGTCCCCGCGATGCAGTTGGCTCGACCGTGTATCTGACTGCTGGCGGGATTCGCCAGCGCGGAGATGTGATGAGCGGCGGAAGCTATGAATCCTCGAACGATCAACGCCTGCACTTCGGCCTGGGCAAAGCTGCCTCCGTGGACTCAGTCGAGATCCATTGGGCCAGCAGCGGTGCCGTGCAGCACGTCAATCTGCCCGGTGTCGATCGTTACTTTGTCGTCGAAGAGGGCAAAGGCGTCATACCGAGCGTCTACGACGGCATAGCAGGCAAGGATGCCGGAAAGAGTAAAGCTCTTCAGGCCTCGGGAAAATGAAGGGCAACGAATGAGAATCGCGGCGGGCAGAGACGACAAGAGACGTCGAATCGTACGTGCGCCATGTCGCTTTTTATCTTTGCTGGCTGCATGCCCGCTCCTCTGTCTGGCGCTCTCGGCCGGAACCGCTCCTGCGCAGCAGACGGATCGCTCACAGTATTCCAGCAGGATCGCCAGCACCTACAATTTTCGATTCGGCAAAGACATGCCGTCCGCGCCCGGCAACGCCCAGCTTGAGGATGACGGCTTTATTCAGCCGGGAGCTTTTCCGGACGCGAAGTATTGCGCCCATTGTCACCAGGAAGCATACAGTCAGTGGCGTCAAGCTCTCCATTCCAACTCGTTCCGCACGCCCTTCTATAGAACCAGCGTCAATATATTGATGAGGACCAAGGGGATCGAATACGCCCGTCACTGCGATAGCTGTCATAATCCGATCGCGGTCCTGTCAGGCGCAATGACGGAGAATTCCCATGTGGATCGCAGTTTCGATCGGAACGGTCTCACCTGCATGACCTGCCATTCCATTCAGAAGCTGCAGTCAACCAGCGGCAATGGCGGCTTTGTTATGGGAGTTCCATCCGTAATGGTCGATGAGAAAGGCAACCGCATCCCCGGTGAAGTTCCCTACGACGAGATATTGAACCATACCAACCGGCACTCCGAGGCGGTCATGCAGGGAATCTATCGGACCCCGGAATTCTGTGCCGCATGCCACAAGGCCAATCTTCCGCACAACCTGAACGACTACAAATTTTTGCGCGCTTTCACCACCTACGACGAGTGGCAGAATTCCAAATTCTCTCAACGCAATCCGCTGACATTCTATTCGGGAGATTTCACCACCTGTCAGAACTGCCACATGAAGCGCGCGCCCAACGTTCTTCCGGATTACGGCGCGAAAAACGGAACATTCGCATCGCATCGCTGGCTGGCTGGGAATACCGCCGTGCCGTTTTACTATGGCTTCGATAAGCAACTGCAGAAGACGATCGATTTCCTCAAGAGCGGCAATTATCTGAACGTCGACATCTTCGGCCTTCGCAAGGCCGGCGACAGCCGACTGATTGCCCCGCTGGGATCGGTGCCCTTTCACATCGAGCCGAAAAACGTTCTGGAAATTCTAGTTGTCATCCAGAATAAGAACATTGGGCATTCTCTAATCCCGGAGGTCCGCGATCTCTATGAGGCATGGGTTGAGTTCGACGTCACCGACGCCCACGGTAAGCAGATTTATCACAGCGGCTTTCTCAAGCCCGACGGCGAGCTCGATCCGCGTGCCCACAGCTTCACCAACCGGCCGGTCGACAAAGACGGCGAATTCGTCGACAACCATAAGGTCTGGACAATCCATTCAGTCGCCTATGACAACACCGTCCAGGCAGGACGCTCCACCCTGGTTCGATATCAGTTTCTTGTCCCTGCGGACGTAAAAGGCCCATTGACGATCGTTGCGAAAGTGAATTATCGCCACTTTCGCAAGAGCTATGTCGACAACGTCTTCGGCAAGGACCACCCGGCTTACCCTGTAGTGGAAATTGCATCGCGCACCCGCACGCTGAACATCGGAGACAATACGCCCACGCCTCCCCAGCCGAATGACAATCCCACCTGGATGCGTTGGAACAATCTCGGCATCGCCTATCTTGACGAACTGCAATATCCCGCCGCTGTCCAGGCTTTTGGAGAAGTAGTCAAACTGCGGCCGGAATACACAGATGGCTATACCAATATCGCCCTCACGGAAATCGAATGGGAAAAATTTGCTTCCGCGCGAAATGCTGTCGACAAGGCGCTGTCGCTGAGTCCGAATAATGCCCGCGCCCTTTATTACCGGGCACTGCTTGAGCGGAGAGCAGGACAGTCCGATTCCGAGCTGGCCGATCTTCAGGAAGTCGTGCAGCAGTATCCTCAGTCGCGGGATGCAAGGCGCGAGCTCGGCGTCACCTACTTTCAGCGGGACGATGACGAACATGCGATGCAGCAGTTCCAGGCCCTCGAAGCGATCGATCCGGACGATGTCGCAGCGCACTACAACCTGGCGATTCTCTACCGGCGGATGGGCATGAAAAAACAGGCAGAGCAGGAACAGGCCCTGCTCATCACCGAAAAAGACGATCCGGAATCGTTCACCAGCTCGCTGAAATATCTCCGCAACCATCCGCGGATCTCGACGGAAAGCGTCCCGTGGCATCTCCATACGGACCTGCCTCAGAACACCAGCGCCTCAGACGCAAAGAAGGAATGACCAAGCTTTTGTCCACACGCCTGTTGCGCCGATCCGCTGACTCCAACGCGGAAGTGATTCGACTTCCGTCAGACAAAAGCAGTCTGTTCCGCGGCATCGGTTTCGCCATTGTCCTGTTCACCTTTGCCCTCGCTGTCTCTGGCCAGATCATCTCGAGATCCGATTCGACGAAGTCGTCCCTGAAGCAGCATTACGATGCGGCGGAGACACTACAGGGAAAAGGCGACCTGTTCCAGGCTGCGTTTCAGTACAAGCTGTTCCTCGCGGAAGCCCTTCGTCAAATTGCAAACGGGCGCGCCCACGTCGGCAGATACCCGGAAGCGGTTCCTGCTTTTGATGAAGCCCTGACACTCACGCCGGACGATGCCTCCCTTCAAATGGAATATGTCGAGGCGGCCCTGAACGCGCGCGACCTGCCAACAGCGCAACGCCTGGCAGAGGAACTAATCCGATCTTCTTCGAAGAACGCGCCGAGCAGCCAGACAGCAAAGCTGCATCGGCTTCTCGGCCAGGTGCTTCTCGGCATGGATGACAACGAAGGCGCCAGGAAGCAGTTCGCGGCTGCGGCGGCGATCGATCCTACCTTTGAAAATCAGTACGCCCTCGCTCAGGCCTATCTTGCGCTGCTGGACAAAGATAGTGCGGCGAAACTCTTTGCGAAGATGTTAAACGAGTTTGGCGACACACCTCAGATCCACATGGAGTTTGGGCTTGCCTATGGGAAGGCCGACTTTCCAGAAGAGGCAATTCCCGAATTCAGGAAGGTGCTTGCAAGAAATAACAGATTCCCCGATGCCCACTACTCGTTAGGTGCCTCTTATCTGAGAAGGTCGGGGGACACCGCTTTCCCGCAAGCCGCCGCGGAGTTTCACAAAGAACTCTCCCTCCATCCCAACGATTTTCTAAGCTATTACGAACTCGGTTACATAGCCAAGAACGAGCACCGTCTGCCCGATGCAGTCCGTGATCTTACCCGGGCCGCTACGCTGAACCCACGCAGTGATGACACGTTTCTTCTGCTGGGCGATCTCTACAGCCAGATCGGCAAACCTGCGGACGAAGAAATCGCGCTGCGCAAGGCCATTGAGGTATGCACCGACCCTTCGCGAAATCATTATCAGATCCGCGGCGCTCACTATCAGCTTGGTCTCTTGCTGATACAGGAAGGAAAAACCGAAGAAGGCAAAAAAGAGATGCAGATTGCCCAGGATCTGCTGCTGCAGAATCGAAAACTGGATGTGGCCAATCTCGCGGGCAAGCCGATCCTGCGCTTCCCTTCCCGCAAGACGGATGCGATCACCGATCCCGCTGCCGCGGCCGACGTAAGCCAATTTGAGCAGCGGATTGGACCCGCCATCGCCGACAGCTTCAATAATCTGGGAGCAATCGCCGCACAGAATGAGGACTATACAGCGGCTTCCGGATACTTTAAGCAGGCTGCGGTGTGGAACCCCACGATGGAAGGTTTGGATTACAACTGGGGTCGCGCCGCTTTCGGCGCCCGGGATTATCGTCAGGCCGTGATCTCTCTCGGCCGTTATATGCAGGATCATCCCGGCGATGCTCGCCCACGGATACCGCTCGGCATGAGTCAATTCATGCTGTCCGATTACAAGAGTGCCATCGACACGCTTTCTCCATTGGGAGCGCAGCTGGATACTGTTCCGCTGCTGGCCTATGCCTATGCCGAATCGCTGGTGAAAACCGGCGACACGGATCAGGGAATCGATCGCCTGCAGCGCCTGGAGGCGGCCCACCCTGATTTCGCCTTGGCTCCTTCCGCTCTTGGCGAAGTCTTCGCCAGCCGGCACGAATATCAAAAAGCGGAATTGCAGCTGCGCACAGCACTGCGGATCAATCCGGCTGATAAAGCTGTGAAATATGACCTTGCGTTGACGCTCATCGCTCTAGGCCAACAGGACGAAGCCCAGACGCTGTTGGCGGAACTGGCGAAATCGGAAGTGACCAACCCGGCTGTCTATTTTCATCTGGGCAAGCTACAGCTCGACCATGGGGATACAACTGCCGCAATTGCCAGTCTGGAAGCCGCAGCCAGACTGGATCCAAAAGATACCGCGATCCGCCTGGAACTGGCAGAAGCTCATCGTCGAAAAAAATAAAACAGAAAAAGTTGCCGGCAGCGGGTAGGCGTGCAGCCTGTTGTCCGCTGCCGGCGGATGCAGTTTAACTGCATCCGCTGGTCGAGCCGCACTCTACGCATTTGTAACAGCTGCCGTTACGAATCATGATCGCTCCGCAGGTATGGCAGCTGGGCGCGTCGCCCATGTCGACAAAATCGCGCATCGCATCCGCCGTGTGCACCAGGCTGCGATCTTCCATTCTCAAATTCGGTTCAGCCTTCGCATGGCCCGCATTCAGCTCCGGCAGAATCCCGCCCAGCGGCGCCGAAGTCGCGCCCATGCCCCGCGCAGGTTGGTGTTGCTCCGGGCTCAGGAACGACGCAATCGCTTTCTGTGCGCCTTCAGGCGCAGTCGCCTGGACGGCCAGTCCCCCGGCAAACAGCGGCAGCTGCGTCCCGGAAAGGAAGCGCAACTGCAGCCAGCGGAAAATGTAATCCATGATCGATTTGGCAAACCCGATCTGCTCGTTCCCTGTCCAGCCGGAAGGCTCAAAGCGCAGATGCGAGAACTTCTCGCACAGCACCTTCAGCGGCACCCCATGCTGCAGCGAAAGCGAAATCGCCGTGGCAAACGCATCCATCAATCCGCTGACGGTCGAGCCTTCCTTCGCCATCTTGATGAATATCTCTCCCGGCTGCCCGTTCGGATAGAGCCCCACGGTGATGTACCCTTCATGACCGGCAATCCCGAATTTATGCGTCAGCGAAGGCCGCTCTTCCGGCAACCGATGCCGCACCGTCCGCGGCGGCGCATTCGGATCCTGCTGCGTCAATACCACCGCAGCCGCATTCTGCACCGTCGCCCGCGCCAGTCTTTCCAGCGCCGATGCCGGCATCTGCACCTTCTCCCCGGGTTTTTCCGTAGACTTCGTCGCCAGCTGTGCCGTCAGCGTTTCCACCGCCGCCGCATCGATCGGTAGCCGCGCCAGGGCCTGCAGCAGTTGCCCGGCAATCGCATCCAGCGCAGAGTTGCCGCTATTTGTATCCGAGTCGGTTACATTTAGAGGCTGCGTGCCTTTCGAGCCGTCGCGATACACCGCCACCGCCTTCAACCCCTGCCGCCACGACTCGATATACGCCTCCGCAATGTCGTCCACCGACGCATTGTTCGGCAGGTTCACCGTCTTTGAAATCGCGCCCGACAAAAACGGCTGCGTCGCCGACATCATGCGAATGTGTCCCATATAGTGAATGCTGCGCGTACCCTTCGACGCCTTGAAGCTGCAATCGAACACCGGCAGATGCTCCGGCTTCAACCCCGGCGCGCCTTCAATCGTGCCCGTCGCGTCAATGTAGCTCACGATCGCATCCACCGCTTCGTTGTCGTAGCCCAGCTTGAACAGCGCCGCCGGAACCGTGTTGTTCACGATCTTGATCATGCCGCCGCCCACCAGCTTCTTGTACTTCACCAGCGCCAGGTCCGGCTCCACGCCCGTCGTATCGCAGTCCATCATAAAGCCGATCGTCCCCGTCGGCGCCAGCACCGTCACCTGCGAATTGCGATAGCCATGCTTCTCGCCATGCGCCAGCGCCTTGTCCCAGCAATCGCGGCTGGCGTCGATCAGCTCTGTAAGCTGCGGCGCCACGAACGGCTCATTGCTCGTGCGCGAGCGGCCAATCTTGTTTACCTCCGCGCGATGCATGCGGATCACATCCAGAAACGGCTCGCGGTTCACATAGAATCCCGGGCAAGCCCCGCCCGTGCGATCCGTCGACTGTGTCAGCGGAGTCGCCGCGGCCAGCGGCGCGCACTGCTCCGCCACTCGCGAGGACTGCAGATACGCCTGCCCGCACATGATCGCCGTCAGGCACCCGGCAAAGTCGCGGCCTGCGTCGGAATCGTACGGCAATCCGCAGGCCATCAGCAGCGCGCCCAGGTTCGCATACCCCAGCCCCAGCGGCCGATAGTCGTGCGAATTTCGCCCAATCGCCTGCGTCGGATATCCGGAGTTGTCCACCAGAATATCCATCGCCGTAATCAGCACATCCACCGCATGCCGATACGCCGGAATATCAAATGTGCCTGCCGAAGTTACAAATTTCAGCAAATTGAAACTGGCAAGGTTACATGCCGAATCGTCCAGGAACATATATTCCGAGCAAGGATTCGACGCGTTGATCCGCCCCGTGTTTTTCGACGTGTGCCACTTGTTGATCGTCGTGTCGTACTGCATCCCCGGATCGCCGCAGTGCCAGGTATTCTCGGCGATCTTGTGCATCAAATCGCGCGCTTTATAGTTCTTGAACGGCGCGCCATCCTTTACCGAACGTGTCGAGAAGTCATCATCGTTCTCCACCGCCCGCATAAACTCGTCGTTCACGCGCACGGAGTTATTCGCGTTCTGAAAGAAGATCGAAGTAAACGCCTCCGAGTCCGGACCCGAGCCGTCGTACCCCGCCCGCATCAGCGTCCACGCCTTCGCCTCTTCTTTCGATTTGCATTCGATAAAGTCCACCACGTCCGGATGGTCGATATTCAAAATCACCATCTTCGCCGCCCGCCGCGTCTTGCCGCCGGACTTGATCACGCCGGCAAACGCATCGAACCCGCGCATAAAACTCAGCGGTCCCGAAGCCGTTCCGCCGCCCGACAGCACTTCCGTCGACCCGCGAATCGTCGACAGATTCGTCCCCGTGCCCGAGCCCCACTTGAACAGCATGCCTTCCGTCTTCGCCAGCGTCAGAATAGAATCCAGCGAGTCCTGCACGGAGTTGATAAAGCAAGCCGAGCACTGCGGATTCCGATACCCGGTCACCGAAAATTCCACCGCGCAGCTATGCGGATTCCAGTGCCAGTTCTGCGCGTCGGAGTCCGGCTCCAGCCGGTCGCATCCCACGTTGAACCACACCGGCGAGTTGAACGCCACCTTCTGGTTCACCAGCATGTGCGCCAGCTCGTCATGGAAAATCGCCGCATCTTCCGGCGTGCGAAAATAGCCGCCCGCCATGCCCCAGTCGCGAATCGTCTCCGCCACGCGTTCGATCAGCTGCCGCGCGCCCGTCTCCCGCTGCGGCGTGCCAATCTGCCCATGCAGATATTTGCTGGCCACAATATTCGTCGCCGTCATCGACCAGTCCGCCGGCACTTCAACATCCTTCTGCTCGAAAATCGAGTTGCCC
Organism: Acidobacteriaceae bacterium; assembly: GCA_965276585.1. GTDB lineage: Bacteria > Acidobacteriota > Terriglobia > Terriglobales > Acidobacteriaceae > JAKAAZ01. Next base: position 655,523 of record CBDIAZ010000003.1, read on the forward strand.
TTCGAGTCCACAATCGAAGCCGTCCGTCGTTCCCACTGCACCTCGTCGTACGGCGAAACATCCGCCCGGCTGAAAAATCGTTCAAATTCGAGTCCCGCATGCATCCCGGCTTTTTGCGCAGCAGCATCCGTCTGGGCTGCCTTGGGGGTGGCGGTTTTTGTCTGGGTTTTGCCTGGTTCGGTTTTGCTAAGCTCGGCCATCTGCATGTCTCCCGGTTTTCAAAGTTAGTACTGAAGTTTCTTGCCTACGATGGTCCCGATCCTGACGAAAAAGCTAGCAACGCAGTGGTCAAAACCGGGGTCCCTGGCGACAGGTCCTTCGTCGCTGGGGTGGAAAAAATCATCGCGAAAACAAAATTTGCGGGGTTTGGTGGGGGTCTGTCGCCGGGGTTCCTTGCTCGACGGCGTTCCAGCCTCTCAATGCCCGTAGAGGGAAAGTACCGCTGTTAGTAGTGCCTGTCAAGCACTTCCTACTACCTATTGTATTACCAACGGAACTCGTTCCAAAATCAGCACTTGCAAGCCGCCCAAATTCCCCGCCGCTGCTCGCCCAAGCAGAAAAAAGAAAATCGCCCCAGCGCTCTCCTCGCCAACCCAATCAGTGTAAGTTTCCGCCACCCGCAACCACAAGGCGCAGCCAAGGTGCAGTTCCCACAGATTTGCAGTAGGAGATGTGGATAAACAGGAAGGAATTGCCGCGGGAGACAACAGACTTTCGCTTTAGCCAAATCGTGAGAGTGCTATCGAAACAAGGTAACCTTGTTGGCCGGGGTCATCTGTTCTTTTCGTTCGCCTGAAACATCCACATCTAATCCTCGCTCTCCAGCAACGTCCCCAGCCTGTCGATCCGCTGTTCCCATTCGGTTCGGTGCTCAGAGACCCACTGCTCCAGAGCGTCCAATCCCGCCGAGGCCGTCCGGCAGGTACGCACCCGTCCCAGCTTTTCTGTCACTGCCAGTCCGCCCGCTTCCAGCACGGCGAGATGCTGTCCCACCGCCGTCAGCGTAATGCCGAGCAGCTCCGCCAACTGCGACACCGACACCGGACCCTGGCGCATCCGATCCAGCATCGCCCGGCGGGTTCGATCTCCAAGCGCATGAAATACCCGATCGATTTCGATTCGTTTCTTTGTCAACACTCCGCCTTATTGCTGTTCGTTGACCACAGACACCAGGTTGTCGGCTAACGTATTCCATCCCTGTTCCCGCATCGCAGGCCCGTCCGAACCTTCAAAGAACGCTCCCTGATGCGTAATGATCAGGTCGGTTCCCTTGCCTGTCGGCACTAATTCGAAAGTCACCTGCGATGCGGAGAAGATCTGATCTCCCTTCGTCATCGTCGATGCCGTTACAATCCGTTCCCCCGGTACGATGTGCTGAAACTGTCCCTCGTTGGTGAGTATCACTCCGGCGATCGGAGTCTCCGGTCCCATTTTGTATTTGAAAATTTGTTTCCCACCCTCTCGAAACTCGCAGCGAAATTCGAGCAGTTCGGAGTGTCTGCCTCCAGCCATCCATCGCCGCACTGTATCCGGGTCACTCAGCGCCGCAAATATCACGCCCGCCGGTTTCGGAAAACTCCGCTCGACCACGCATGTCGCATGCACCACCTTCGGTTCTGCCTTTGCTTCTGTCATTGCCATTAACCTCACTCATGATCTTTATTACTGAAGTGCTGACTTAAGTATGCGCAACTGCCGAAGAATTGTCAAGTCTACGCTTCACTATATTTTCAGCCTAATTTCCGGAATGCCACACATAGGCCGACTCACTCATTCAATTCACATCGAGTCAAAAAACTCCTTTGAGTCGCACCAACGCGATCTGAATCGAATAGCCATGTACGCCATTCATCAATCTCAGCTCCCTTTCGTCGGCATGTCCCATGAGTTCGTTGGCATGGATCAGGGCAATGTTGGACTCTCATTTTTCGTGGTAATTGGCGAGCCCGGCCGAGGAACGCGTCTGCACAAACATGACTACGATGAAATTGTGTATGTAATCGAAGGCCAATCCAAGTGGCAGGTCGACGGTCAAGAGCGGGAAGCCTTCGCTGGCGATGTTCTCGTCGTCCGCGCCGGCGAGCCGCACAAATTCATCAACAGCGGCAACGGCCCTCTGCGCCAACTCGACATTCACCTGAACCCGACCTTCCAGACCACCTGGCTCGAACCGTAGCTCTTTCGTCTGAATAGCTGCGACTCGCCATGGTTCCATCTCGTGTTCAGCCAGCCCACCGCCCAGCGAACCAGCCGAGGAACTTGTGATGCAAATACCGTTTCATCTCGTCGATGTCTTTGCGGACCAGCCACTCACCGGCAATCCGCTGGCAGTCGTTCCCTTGGTCGACATTCCCAGCTCCGGCGGCCTCGATGACATCACCATGCGCAACATTGCGCGCGAGCTGCAGCAGGCCGAAACAACGTTCCTCCTCGCTCCTGCGCAAGCGTCCGCGGACTGGAGACTGCGATCGTTTACCGTCGGCGGTATCGAAGTCTTCGGCGCGGGACACAATGCTCTCGGCGCATGGTGGTGGCTGGCGGAGTCAGGCTTGTTGCCGTTGACGGACGGTCGAAATTCCTTCACCCAGGAAATTGGAGAGCGCCTCTTGCCGGTCGAAATCGACTATTGCGATCGACACCTTCAATCCGTCATCCTGACGCAGGCTCCTCCGATGTTTGGAAACATCTGCGAAGACTTGCCGGCTCTGGCGCTTGCTCTCGGGCTGCACCAAACCGATCTGGCGGATCTCCCCGTTCAGGCCGTTTCTACCGGCGCCTCCCATCTGCTGGTGCCGATTCGAAACCGGGCGGCGATTGAGCGCGCGGTTCCGGATACGGCACGACTCGCCAGAATCCTTGAAAATACCGCTGCCCAGGGCTGCTATCTCTTCTCTCTCGACCCCATTTCCCCCCAGGCAACGGCGCACGCGCGGTTCTTCAACCCAACCGTAGGTCTCTTCGAGGATGCAGCCACCGGAAGCGCTGCCGGACCGCTTGCTTGCCAGCTCATCGCGCTGGGCATTGCAGAGCAAGCCACAGCGATAACCATTGAACAGGGCTATGAAATGGGAAGGCCAAGTGTATTGCAAGTCCATGTGAACGGAAATTCTGTACGGCTATCAGGCCGCTGCATCCACGTCGCCTATGGTATTCTGCGCATCCATTAGGAAACGATGGACGAAACGATCGGCGTTTAACTGTTCGTAATTCTGTCGCTATCGCAGTGGCAATGCAATCGAGCTTAGGTGGATCGGCTAAGATGGCAGCCCGATATAATGCCCGCATGGTCACGCCGCAAGCCGGAATCTTCGCTCTCGGAACCTCCTCCCACGCCTATCTGGAGTTCGACCTTCTCGACGCCAAGAAACGCAGCGAGTTCGCCTCCACCATCTCCGCCATCCGCGAGCCGCGAACCACCACCGGAGGCGTGAACTTCGTCATCGGCTTTCGCCCCGAACTATGGCGCGATCTCGTTCCCCAGGACGCGCCCGCGAACGTCGAAGGCTTCAACAAGCAAATCCAGGGCATAGAAGGATTTACCATGCCGGCCACACAGCACGATGCGCTGGTATGGCTCTCCGGCAGCGCGTTTGACGTGATCTTCGACATGGCCCGCTCCGTCATCCATGACCTCGCCGGTCAGGCCGCGCTGGGCGAAGAAACCTCCAGTTGGCCCTACCATCACGATCGCGATCTCACCGGCTTCATCGACGGCTCGGAGAATCCGACCCTGCTCGACGCGCCCGAAGACGCACTCCTGCCTGAAGGAGTTCCCGGTGCCGCCGGCTCCGTCCTGCTGCTGCAAAAGTGGAAGCACAAGACCGCCGAGTGGGAAGCTCTACCAGTCGATCGCCAGCAGCAGATCATGGGACGCACCAAGCCCGACAGTATCGAGCTCGAGAACAAGCCGTCGGACTCGCACGTCGCCCGCACCGATCAGGACGAGTTCGGCAACATCTTTCGCCGCAACATGCCCTACGGAAACGTCGCGAACCATGGCACCGTCTTCGTCGGATTCAGCGCCGACCAGAAGCGGCTCTCCACAATGCTCGACAGCATGGCGGGCCTCGTCAACGGCGCCCGCGATGCCCTCACCCGCTACACCCAACCCCTGACCGGCTCCTATTATTTCGTCCCTTCCGTCGAAAGCCTGCGCCGCCTACGCTAAGCAGTTTCCGCATGTACCGCTGGCCAGGGCTCGTCCGCCATCAGTACATTGGGATTTGAGGTGTGTCTCATGGCCCAACCAAACAGCGGCATCGGCAATGTCATCCCGAATACCAGCCTCGTCGAAATGGCAATGGCCTACTCCCGCAGCCGCATACTCTGCGCCGCCGCGCGTCTCGGTGTCGCCGACGCCCTTGGAGACGAAGTCCGGAGCATCGCCTACCTCGCCGAAAAGTGTCAAGCCGATCCCACTGCGTTGTACCGCCTGCTGCGCGCTCTCGCCGGCATCGGCGTTACAGAGGAGACAACGCCAGAACATTTTCGCCTGACTCCCTTCGGCCAACCTCTGCGCAAGGATGCGCCTCAATCCGTCTGGCCCTCCGTCGTCTTCTGGTCCGATCTGCTCGCCGACAGCTGGTCCCTGCTCACCGACTGCGTCCGCACCGGGTTGCCCGCCTCTCAGGTTCGCGATCCCAAAATCCCTTCCCGCTGGCAGCAGGACCCCGAAGCCAGCGACATTTTTCGCGCCGTCATGGGTACGGCTCCGGCAGAAGACTACGCGCCTATCGCCGAAGCATGGAATTTTTCCCGCGCCAAGGTAGTCGCCGACCTCGGCGGCGGTGGCGGCTCGCTCATCCTGGCAGTCATCGGCCTCAACCCCCATCTGCAAGGCATGCTGGTGGACCTTGAACCCAGCATCGACAAGGCCAAACCCCGCTTCGAACAGGAAGATCCCTCCTCCCGCTGCCAGTTGATTGCCGCCGACCTCATGCAATCCGTCCCACCCGGCGCCGATGTCTACATGATCAAACATGTCCTGCACGGACGCCGCGACGAGGAGGCAATCACAATTCTCAAAAACTGCCGCGCAGTCATTCCGCAAAACGGCAGTTTGTTGATCATCGAATTCATCCTCCCGCCGCTCGTCTCCCACGCCGACCCGCAACTGGAAGGCCACCTCATGAGCGACCTCAACATGCTCGCCGTCACCGGCGGCAGAGAACGCAGCCAGCGCGAATGGAAAACCCTCCTCGAAGCCGCCGGCTTCACCCTGACCCACGTATACCCGGTCGGAGGCGACACGCAAATGGTCCGCAACGTAGGCATAGTCGAAGCAAAGCCCGCCTAGCGACAATCGAGATCGGCTCCCATCGGGTAGCGATCAGAATCCTAGTGACAGAAACCCTCGAAGGAAGCTCTGATTCAATCGCCGCTTTGAAGGAAAACCGGCTGATGACAAACTTGGGGTTTTGGGGTAGACCCCCGGCTTCAGCCGGGGGATAAGTCACAAAAAAATTCCCAGCGCTTCAGCGCCTGAGGTCCACGAATGATGGGTTATCGAACCGCGGCCAGTTCTATCGCATGCTCGCGGCTGGCTTCGTTTGAGGTCAAAGAAGTCGGCGCAACACCGCCGCCACGGCTGTATTGCCGCGGCGAACAGCCCATCACCCGCCTGAACGCTTTCCCAAACGCGCTTTCGGATTCGTAGCCAAGCGATAGCGCGATTGCGGAAATAGAATCGTCTGAATTCTCCAGCCTGTCTCCGGCCAGCAGCATTCGCCAGCGCGTCAGGTACTCCATGGGAGTTGCCCCAACCGTCTCCTTGAACCGCAGCGCAAACACCGACCGCGACATGCCCACCCGCTCCGCCAGTTCCTGCAATGTCCACGGATGCCCCGGATCGTCGTGCATGCATGTGATCGCCACACTCATCTGTTTATCCGCCAGCGCGAACAGCCACCCGACACCCCCGCTTGCCCCACCCGCTAGATGCAGTCGTAGAGCCTGGACCAGCATCATGGTCGCAAGCTGCTGTGCAATCAAAGATGCGCCCGGCTGCGGATCGCTCAACTCCTCCTTCATCCGTTCCAGCGACCAGCGCATCGCCGCCTTGTCCGACTCTTTGCGGATGTGCACAATGGGCGGCAGAGACTTCAGCAGAACCTCGGCATGACCGCCTGTAAGCACAAAATGTCCGCCGACGATATACCGTCCCCCACTCTCCTTGCGCGAAACCGCACTGCCCGCGTTCCTCGCCGCAAGCAGCGTGCGAAAGTCGACCGGCGTCAGGGACAGATCGGTCGTCAGGCAGAAGGGCAGCCCGCGCGGCAAAAGAAAACAGTCTCCGGCCGTCAGCCGCACCGCATCCGGAACGCCTTCCACCGATAGCCAGCATTGCCCGGCGAGCAAGGCATAGCATTTGATGCCCGCATGTTTTGGAAATTGGATGGCCAGATCGCCGCTCACATCGAACCCGCCCGCCACATAGCTCCGGGTTTTCAGCAACGACAGCACATCTGAGAGCGGGTCCATAAGCCTCCGGACGATCGAACCAATAATGCGGACGTTCACTCTAGATCGTATCGCTTTCCTGCCCCATCTAGATGGGTGGCAGGACGCGAACGCGGCCTCTCATCCAGGAAAATTTCGATCCAGCGAACCAGCAACTGCAAGTGAAGTCCTCAACCGAAGTAAAGGAGAATTGTCTATGCGTATTTTTCTCACCGGCGCCACCGGCTTTATCGGCTCCGCCATCATTCCGGAACTCATCCACGCAGGCCATCAGGTACTCGGCCTGACGCGTTCCGATGCCGGCGCCCAGTCTCTTCTCGCCGCCGGAGCCGAAGTCCATCGAGGCAATCTCGAAGATCTCGAAAGCCTGCGCAGCGGAGCCGCCAAGTCAGACGGCGTCATCCACACTGCTTTCACTCACGACTTTTCAAATTTCGTCGCCAATTGCGAGCAGGATCGCCGCGCCATCGAAGCCATGGGCGACGTGCTTGTCGGCTCCGATCGTCCGTTTGTCATCACCTCGGGAACTGGCATGGGGACCACAGTGCTAGGTCAACCCGCGACCGAAGATAAAGTCAATTTTAGCCACCAGAATCCCCGCGTCGCTTCGGAACAGGCAGGCGTCGCCGTGGCGGAGCGCGGTGTCAACGTGTCGGTGGTGCGCCTTCCGCAGGTCCACGACCCGGTCAAGCAGGGTCTCATCACCTACGCGGTCCAGCTGGCCCGCGAGAAGGGAGCCTCGGCATACGTTGGCGACGGACTCAACCGCTGGCCCGCGGTGCACGTCCTCGATGCTGCCCGTCTCTACAAGCTGGCGCTCGAAAAACACGAAGCCGGCAGCCGATACCACGCGGTTGCGGAAGAAGGTGTTCCGGTTCGGGACATCGCTGAAGTCATTGGCAAGGGCTTGAAGGTGCCCGCGGTCAGCCTGTCTCCGGAGGAAGCGTCCGCTCATTTCGGATGGCTCGGCATGTTCGTTGGTCTCGACATGCCGGCCTCCAGCGCGCAAACGCAGAAGCGTCTCAATTGGCGCCCGACCGGCCCCGGACTGATCGCCGATCTCGAAAAAATGCATTACCTCTAAGCCTGAAGAGGCTGCTTACCCCTGCGGCCCCTCTGGGCCGCAGATGCGCTAACGGCCCACCAGTTTCGCGTGGAACGGCGAATAGCGAGCGCCTTCAACCTTTACCTTGGAAGAAGCCTCTTCCAGCGCGCGCACATCGTTCGGGCTCAGCTCGACTTCCGCCGCTCCCAGATTTTCTTTCAGGCGCTCCAGCTTGGTCGTCCCCGGAATCGGAACAATCCACGGCTTCTTCTCGAGCAGCCACGCCAGCGCAATCTGCGCCGGGGTCGCCTTCTTCTGTTTTGCGAAGGATTCGATCACATCCACCAGGGCATGATTCGTCTTGCGGTTCTCCGCGCTAAACCGGGGAACAGTATTGCGAAAATCGGTGCTTGCAAACTTTGTCTCCGCATCGATCTTTCCCGTCAGAAAACCTTTGCCCAGCGGGCTGAACGGGACAAAGCCAATTCCCAACTCTTCCAGTGTGGGAATCACCGTCTGCTCCGGCTCTCTCCAGAACAGCGAATACTCGCTCTGCAGCGCAGTAACCGGCTGCACCGCATGCGCCCGTCGAATCGTCTGCGCGCTCGCTTCCGATAGACCGAAATGCTTCACCTTGCCTTGCTCGATCAGCTCCTTCACCGCGCCCGCAACCTCTTCGATCGGAACATTCAGGTCGACACGATGCTGATAGAAAAGATCGATCGCATCCACCTTGAGCCGCTTCAGCGACGCCTCCGCAACCTGTTTGATATGCTCCGGTCGGCTGTTCAGCGCGCTCCACTTGCCGTCATCCTCGGGATTTGCTTCCCAACCGAATTTCGTCGCGATCGTCACCTTCCCCCGGAACGGCGCCAGCGCTTCCCCGACCAGCTCTTCATTCACCAGCGGTCCATACACTTCCGCCGTATCGAAAAATGTCACGCCTTCTTCCACTGCCGCGCGCAGCACGCCGATCATCTCCTGCTTGTCTCCCGCCGGACCATAGCCAAAGCTCATCCCCATCGCCCCAAACCCGATGGCCGACACTTCCAGATTGCCATTTCCCAATTTGCGTTTCTGCATTACATTTCTCCTTCGATGGTTAGGGAGCCTCTGATTCAGCCGCTCAATTTGAAAGTTGATGATTTGAAAGTTGATGATTTAAGAACCGCTCGATTTGAAAGCCACTCGACTTATGAATCGCTCGATTGCAAGCCGCTCGATTTGAGAGCCGTTCAATTTGAAAGTTGATGATTTAAGAGCCGCTAGATTTGAATGCCGCTCAACTTATGAACCGCTCGATTTGAGAGCCGCTCAATTTGAAAGTTGATGAGTTAAGAGCCGCTCAATTCGAGAGCTTTGGGTAGACCCCGGCCTTCAGGCCGGGGATAAGTCACCGAAAATATGAGCGTGGCTTTAGCCACTGAGGTACCGAATGCCTTATATGTATGCTGCGAATTTCGCGGACAAACGGCATAGTCCCCTACTCACTCTTCAACGAAGCCATATCGATCGAAAAGCGATACTTCACATCCGACTTCAACAGCCTCTCATACGCTTCGTTCACCTTCTGGATTGGAATCACTTCCACATCCGCGGTAATGTTGTTCTTCCCGCAGAAATCCAGCATCTCCTGGGTCTCCGCCAATCCGCCGATGGGCGAACCGGAAAAGCTGCGGCGTCTGAAGATGAGTCCAAACACCGAAACCGGCAGCGGCTTTTCCGGCGCCCCAACCATGGTCAGGTTCCCGTCCCGGCGAAGCAGATTGATATACGCGTTGATGTCATGTTCGGCGGCAACCGCGTCGAGAATGAAGTCGAAGCTGCCCGCATGCTTCGCCATCTCATCCGCGTTGCGCGAGATCACCACCTCATCGGCGCCCAACCGCAGCGCATCGTCTTTCTTGCCCGGCGACGTGGTAAACACCACCGTGTGCGCTCCGAAAGCGTGCGCGAACTTCACCCCCATGTGGCCCAGTCCGCCCAGACCGACAATGCCAACCTTCTTGCCTTTGCCCACATTCCAATGCCGCATCGGCGAGTAAGTCGTGATTCCCGCGCACAGCAGCGGGGCGGTTCCAGCCAGATCAAGATTGCTCGGAACCTTCAGCACAAAGCGCTCCGTGACCACAATGCTGTCGGAGTAGCCACCATACGTCACGCCCTCGGAGTGCTTGTCGGGAAAGTTGTAGGTAAGCGTCATGTTGGGGCAGAACTGCTCCAGGCCCTCCTTGCACTCCGGGCATGTGCCGTCGGAATCCACCATGCAGCCCACCGCGGCCAGGTCTCCCGGTTTGAATTTCGTTACCGCCGAGCCAACCTTGGTCACGCGGCCAACAATCTCATGGCCCGGTACGCAGGGATAAACGGTGGGCATCACGTCGCTCCACTCGTTGCGTGCCTGGTGCAGGTCAGAGTGACAAATGCCGCAGAATAGAATTTCGATCTGCACATCGTGTTCGGTTGGATCGCGCCGCACGATCGTGGTAGACGCAAACGGCGATGTCGCGCCGGCAACGGAATAAGCTTTTGCCTTGTACATGAAGTTCCCTCGATTTTCGATAATTTGGGAGCAACTCGCCCATAAATGAGCCTACTGCCCGAGGCCATCGCCGGCCATAAACGCGACTGCGATGGAATTTCCAAACAGCCCCTGCGCTACACTGAACCATCTCTCCGTTACAAAACCTCTGGGCACGCCCTACGAGGGTTGAAAGACAGCTTGCCTCGACCGTGTCGTCGTGGTTCGCGGGAGCACAGCCAGGCCCGCAAGAATTTTTTGCCTGCTGTCTATTGGAGGATGCGAATGGAATTAACGACTCTAAAAAAAGCCATTCAAGGCGAAGTGCTGGAAAAATCGACGCCGGCCTATCAAGTCGCCCTGGCAGGGATGCTGTGGAATCAGCTCAGGGCCGACCGGCATCCCGATCTCATCGTGCGCGTGCGCAATGTACAGGACGTTGTCGAGTCCGTCCGCTTTGCTGCCGCGAACGGCTTGCGCGTCGTCGCCCGGGGAGGAGGACATTCGTGGTCCGGTCTGGCAGTTCGGCAAGGCGGAATGCTCATCGATCTTGAAGCCCTGAACAACATCACCGTGGACGCGGCGGCGATGCGCGCCACCATTCAGCCGTTTGTCGACAACCGTAAAATCATCGCTCACCTGGAGCCACATGGCCTGGCATTTCCCACCGGACACTGTCCCACAGTAAAAGCCAGCGGCTATCTTCTCAGTGGCGGCATGGGATGGAATTCCGGATTCTGGGGTCACGCCTGTCATAGCGTCGAGGCGCTCGATGTCGTCACCGCGCAGGGCGAACTCGTGCGCGCCGACAGCAGCACAAATCCGGACCTCTTCTGGGCGGCGCGTGGCGGCGGCGCGGGTTTCCCCGGGATCGCTGTCGGATATCATCTGCGTCTTTACCCCATGCCCAGGGCCATGTTCGGCAGCTCCTACTATTACCCGCTCCAGCACAGCGATGCGATAGGCGATTGGCTCTGGAAGGTCGCAGATCAACTTCCCCACTGGGTGGAGTTAAGCGTCTTCCTGGTTTCTGCCCCTTCTGAATCGAGATCGAGACGTACGTCGGCGAATGGCAAAGCATGCCTGATCGTGGCGCAGGCCTTTGCCGAGGATGCCGCCGAAGCCGCCAAAGCATTGTCCTTGCTGGAAGACTTTTCCTTGCGCAAAGAATGCCTGTCCGCCAGTTTCAATCAACCGAACAACTTCACCAAACTCTTCGATGCATCGGGCGCGATGTGGCCGGAATCCATGCGCACCCGCGCAGAGACGCTGTGGTCGAACACCTCACTGGGCGAGATGCTGCCAGCCGCCAGCCGCCATTTCGTTCACTGTCCCTCGCCTGCAACCGTCGTGCTGGTAGCCCTGTATTCAGCGTGGGCCGCGGGGCTGCCCGGCAAACCGGACACTGCCTTTTCCTTGAGCGCGAAGGCCTACGGAGGTGTCTGGACCATGTGGCAAAATCCAGAGGAAGATGCGATCAACAACCAATGGCATCAGGAGATGATGTCCATATTGCGGCCGTTTACCATCGGACATTATTTGGGCGAAACTGATATCGTCGAAGACCCTTCCCGCTCCCAGGCCTGCTTCGCCGCCGCCAACTGGAATCGCCTGCAAAAGGTGCGTACCGAACTCGATCCCAAAGGAGTCTTCCAAGGATTCAACGGCGGCCTCCACAACCGCTGATCCCAGATGCTGATCCCAGACGCTGATCCCAGGTGCAACCATGAAGCGGAGAGAGAAGCCGCAGGAGACACGATCAACGACAAGAAGCGCGCTTCCGAGGACTTCTCTCGCCTCGTTCGCGAAACGACGAAAGCGCGCCTATGTAACCCGACACTAAGCATGGTCTGCGACAAGGAATGTCTGATTCTTCTCCATCGACTTCGTCAATTTCTGAAAATCGGCCTGAGTGAGTTGAGCAGGCAGAAAATCTGTCCTGCCCTCCGGATGCACAGCATCCTTCATCATCCGCTCGTGGTGATACGTTGACACACTCAGCATGCGGCACGGATGTTCACTCTTGTTGAAGAATGTATGAGGCGCATTGGGCTGCACCATCAGACTCTCCCCGGCTTCACACGCGTCCCACTCCGTCACACCCTGGTTGTTCCAGTACCCGATCGACAGATTGCCTTCCAGCACATAGAAAAACTCTGCAAAGGGGTGTCTATGAAGTGGAATACCCATGCCCGGCGCAAGCGTGCTCTCGAAGATAGAGAACGTGTAGCCCGTGTTTTCTCCCAGGGCCCTCCACAACAACTTCATTTGCCCGACATCCAGCGCCGGGCCGCCTGTTCTGTTGTTCTTAATAACGTTGTGATGAATGACTTCTTCAAGCGGCGTAGGGAAGTTTGACATAAAACGATCCTTTCTTGGAACGAAGGTGATGCTCTGATGCGAACGCCAGAGCTGGTGAGTTGCGCAGGCCTTTACACAGCCGATCGGACAGCCTCGATGAGAGAGGTGTTGATCCTCGCCGAGGCCTTGCTATGTGGTCGTGACCGTCACTGCCTGGCGCACATACCGGCTGCTTTCCAGTTGCTGCACCATGAAGGCTGCCAGATCGGCCCGCCCGATCTTGTGCGCCTTCTCGCCGCCCTCCGTGCTCAGCACACTGGCAACGCCGGTCTTCTCGCCGTCGGTCAACATCGGCGGCCGCACCAGCGTCCAGTCCAGGTTGCTGCCTTCGATCTCGGCCTCCATGCCCGCCTTGTCTACCAGCAGACCCCGCAGAAACGTCTTCATGAGCAGGTGCTCGTTGAAAAAACCGGCGTTCTTGACGCTCTCGCCCGCACCGACCACCGAAATCTTCAGCAATCGCCGCACCCCATTGCGCCGCATCGCGTCCACAATATTGTGTGCCGCGCTCGTTTCCATCGTCGTCGCTTTCCACGGCGTCTTGCCGCCCAGCGCGTCGATCACCGCATCCTGTCCGGCCACCGCAGCGTCGACCGCGGCCGCGTCCAGCACGTCGCCCGCAACAACTCTGACGTTCGCCTTTTTGTACTGCGCGGCGCCGCGCACGAAAGCCGTCACCTTATGTCCGGCTGCCAACGCCTCATTTACCAGCGCCTCTCCGCTCCTGCCCGCTGCTCCAATCACTAGAACTTTCATCGCATTCTCCTTTTTCGCTCGTATTTGGCCGCCCATCCAAATGAGCGACCTGACAATTAGAGACTTTTGAAAACCATTGGTTGCAAAATAATCGTCGGTTAAAGAACCGATGGTTATAATTCAACAATCGGTCGCAAAAATCGCTAGAAGAGACTAGACTGTTGAAGTGACAACCGCATCGCCAAGTCGCCGGGTAGAGCGCAAGGAAAAGCTGCGGGGCGAAATCCTTGCGGCTGCCGGCAAAATGTTTGCCGATCGCGGCTACGAAGCCGTGACCCTTCGCGAGATCGCGAAAGAGATCGGCTATACCCACGCCGTGATCTACCAGCACTTCCCTGACAAATGGCACATTCTTGCCGAGTTGAGCAGCGAGACGATCGGGCTGCTGATTCAGAACTTCGACGCGATTGCCGCGAAACATCCTGCGCCGAAAGAGCGTCTTTTTGCCACTTCACGCGGATTGATTCAATTCTGCATCGCTCATCCACAGCAGTTTCGCAACGTCTTCTTCGGGCCGGAGAACCGCAACGGCATCCGCGCGGGACAATATATCGACGACATTGGCAGGCCTTTGTTCGAACGTTTCATACAGCTTTTTTTCGACGTTGCCAAGGATGAAGGATTGCCAAATAGAAATGACATCGTGGTAGCCCATACCTGGTGGTACACGATCTTCGGCCTCGCCACACTCATGGTCATTCAGGGGGTTGTGCCGGACTTGCCTGACCAGACTCTCGTGGTCGAGCAAACCATCGCCACGCTTTGGGCGGGCGTTCAGGCTGTTCCGCGATTGCCGAAGAGAGCAGTCCCTAAGCGATCCCGCCGATCCAGTGCCTCAAAGCACGAACAGCTTCTGTCCACTTAGAATCCGTTGGAGTTTTGCCCGTGAGGAATGCAAAGATCTGAACGCTATGAAGTATTGAGACCGGTCGGCGAAGATGAAGTCGGCTTCTCGTCATCAATAGTAGCTTCCGCTGTGCGCGTTTCTCAGTACCGATCCAGAGACACCAATTCTTTTTCACAGATTCCATTCTGTACCACTTGCAGTCCGCGTAGAGTCTCGCTATCTTCCAGACAGCTTGCGAAATGCAAGCGAATTATGAGGAGACATGATGGGTAGACTGATCTACGGCATGGGGCAATCTCTGGATGGCTATATTGCTGGGCCTGCTGGTGGACCGCAGCCCGGCGGAACGATGTCGGCTGAGGCGATCGCAGAGATGGGCCCACCGAGCCCGAGCGTTTTTCGCCATTTCACTGAGCACATCCGACGCGTAACCGGCATGCTGTACGGCAGACGCCTGTACGAGATCATGCACTATTGGGATAAGCCGTCACCGGATTGGGAAGAAATCGAGCATGAGTTCAGCCAGGCGTGGCGATCGAAGCCGAAGTGGGTTGCGTCTCGCTCTTTGAGAGCAGTTGGGCCGAACGCCACTCTGGTCAAAGGAGATTTGATCGAGTTTGTAAGGAAGCTCAAAGCGGAACAAGACGGAGAGATCGACGTTGCGGGGGCGGAGATCGCGAGTGTGCTGTCGGCGGCGGGACTCATTGACGAGTATCGGCTGTACTTAAGACCGCTCGTGCTTGGAGGGGGCAAGCCATACTTTGAGGGTTCGAAAGTCCCTAAGCTTCGCCTGATGAACCACGAAGTGATCGGAGATGACGTAGTTCGGTTGATCTACGTCCCGAACTGATCCAGAATCAAGTTCGGTCAGTCCTCATAAGTCGTCTTCTCGTAATCAATAGTCCCTTCCGTTAAGCGCGTTTATCGGGACCTATTGTTAGCTTTGCGTAACGAAGAAATAGCGAATATCGTGGGAATTATGCATATAATAGGGGGTTCCGCATATACAGCAGATCAGCGAAGTTCGGCCCGTTTCGAGGAGTTGCTATGGTCATCCGTCGTGGTAAAGAAGAGCCCAGCAGCAATGGGCACAACAAAGGCAAGATCAAGTTCCGTTACATGGACTCGGAACGAGTCTTAGACTTCAGCGTTGAAAATATGGCCGGGGACTCGGTGACCGAAGGTCTGCATTCTCTCGCTAATGCGCTGGCAGGGCGCACTCTCCCTCGGGGCGGGACCCCGAATCCTAAGCGGACTCTAGGCGCTAGTGGCGCGCAAATAGACGTTGAGGATGAAATCCAAATCCCGGAGTTGGAACCGCAGGAAGAGGAAGTATCAGAGGTCGAGCCTGAAAACTCAAGCGAAGGTAGCACATCTAAACCGAAGCGAGCTCCCAAAGTTCTTAAGGCTCCGAAGCTGCTGGATACTCCGAATCTCACCGAAGCCAAATTGCCGTTAGAGACATTCATGAAGCAGAAGAGCCCTACCGAAATGATGGACAAATACGCGGTCGTGGCGGTCTGGTACAAAGAGCAGTTCCAAATTACCGAGATCAATATTGATCGTATCTTCAGCGCTTTTACCCTCCTGGGGCAAGCATCTCAGCTTCCAACAGACTTAAAAAAGCCACTGGAAAACATGACGTATAGCAAAACAAAAAAGTGGTTCGCTAAAGCTAAGGGCGCGGGCGACTACTCCATCAACTGGGTTGGTGAGAGCGAGGTCGGAAAAATGGGCGCAGGAGCCTCCAAAGCGTGAGCGAGGAAGATGATCTCAAATCGTTTATCGCGGGCATAATGGATTTTGCAGGTTTGGGCCAAGCAGACAAGGTGAGACTCTTTGCGTGGCTTCAGTATTCTCTCCGCGGAAAGGAGCCGTTCTTCACTAAGGACATCAATTGGTTCTACGAGAAGCTCGATTTCAGGCCGGGAAACACCAGTCAATATCTCATTAATATGGCAAACGCTGGAGAGCTGCTTGGGAATGCGACCAAGGGTTACCGTTGCGAGGGTAAGTTCAAGGCGAAGTACGACGGGTCGTACAAGGAGCACGACGTCACAATCAACGTCCGCCAGATGTTGAAGGACCTGGCAAATGTAATCCCGAAAATAGGCGAGAAGGATATCTACAAAGAAGCTCTCATATGCCTCCGACATGACGCCGGTCGCGCTGCCCAGATCATGGCATGGAATATCGCTATCTATCACCTGTATCAATTCGTACTGAAACACCATCTCAACGATTTCAACAATCGAATACCTGTTCGTTACCCGAAGAAATGGAAAGTCGCAGACCTTCCCGTCATTACGAAGTATGCCGACTTTGGCGATAACATGTCCGAACGCGAGGTGTTAGAAGTTGCAAGTTCGGCAGGCATCATTAACGATGATGTTTTCAAGGTTTACAAGAACCGTCTGGACCAGCGAAATTCCGCCGCACATCCTTCCACCCTCCATGTAACGCAAGTTCAGGCCGAAGGATTCATTGACGACCTGATCCGCAATACAGTTCTGCAACTGGAGATCTGAAGTAAAATCCACCTCAAATGTAAAGCTTCACTCGCTGCGGGAATCGACTATAGACAGGAGACAGAAACCTGTAATGGCCCAGCGAGTACCGAGAAGTCGGCTTCTCGGAAGCGCCCGCTGCTTGGCCATTCACGGCGTCTCATCTTCTGGTAACTACCTTCGATCGCGCAGAATTGCCGCCAGAATGCGGGAACTGCGTTTGCCATGCAAAATTACAATGACCGATAAAGGACGCTCATCGGGTGCGTAAGCCAAGAGGTAATCACGTACAACGGCGAACCGCAATGGCCGTGAGCTTAGTTCAGGGCGATAGTGGCCCTGGTGTGGAAGGCGACTCAGGCTCTCGCAAGTTGCGAGCAGCTCAGCAATGATCCGGTTCGCTGCATCGGCATTGTCCTTGGCGATAAACTCCCAGATTTCATCGAGGTCGTTCAGTGCCTCAGGATGAAATGCGTAATTGGTCACGAACGGCGGACGGCACTCTTCTTGCTGAAGTGCGCCACGACTTGTTCTCCGGAAAGGAGGGCCACACGACCGCTCTTCAGGTCGTCGTACCGGCTATCCAGCAGGCCTCGGACTTGGACAAGTTCATCGAAGTACCCGGCGAGCGCGTCGAGGACGAACTCTTCCCGCTTCCGCCCTGTTTCGTCTGAGAGCAGGTCGAGCTTAGCTTGGACTTCTGGGGTGAGCTGAACTTCCATAGTTCCAGCCTAGGGAAAAGTAGGGGCAAGAGTCAATCGGAGTTTTCCGCGTCGTCGGAGTTTGCGTACAATCGCACGCGCGTGACCCGGATTCGTCCCACAAGTCGCATTCTAGTCAGGAACGTTCGTTGACGAGATGCGCGTTTCCCGCCAGCAATGCGTTCGGTCAGAAAAAGTTCCCAAGTTCGCCTCCACCCGCGAATGCTCTCGCCGATGCCGCAGGTATTCGCCTCGCCAATCTCCTTTTCCGCCCCGACCGCATTTTCAGGCAGTCAACACGGATCGGGCCTGTACACTCGATCAACCACTCCCCCTTTATGAGCACACCCGCAGTTTTCCTGGCTACCTTTAAGGTTCGTCCCGGGCATCAGGACGAATTCGCCGCCTGGCAAGGGCGACACAACACCATCGTCACCAAATTCCCCGGCTATATCAGCGGCGACGTCATTCCCCCCACAAAACCCGGGGACAATGAGTGGACGATCCTCCTGAATTTTGAGAACTCCGGCGCCCTGCTCAAATGGCAGAAGTCCGAGGAGCGCGCCCAACTCATCGCCGATGTGCTGCCCCTGGTCGACGGTGGCAATCTCGGCGAAATGATGCGGGAGGACAACGCGGATTCCCAGCCCGACACCAACGTGACTCAAGTCATCCTCTCGAAGGTCAAGCCGGGCATGGAAGACGCCTATCGCGAATGGTCCGAGAGGATTCAACATGCCCAGGCCCAGTATCCCGGCTATCGCGGTACCTACATTCAGCCGCCGGCCTCCGGCGAGGCCGGCAATTGGACCACCATGCTGCGCTACGACACCTCCGCGCATCTCGAGGATTGGCTGGCTGCCCCCGAACGAGCCGAATTGCTGAAAGAATCCAAAGCCTTCATCGAGAACGAAGAGCTCATGCGGCTGCGCACCTCCTTCCCCGGCTGGGTACCCATCAGCCCGGTAACCGGGAAAGGGCCGCCCGACTGGAAGACCGCGATCCTCGTCATGTTGGGTCTCTACCCCATCGTCGTGCTCGAGATCCGCTTCCTCAGCCCTCACCTGACGACTCTCAATCCCGCGCTCGCCACCTTCATCGGCAACGTCGGCAGCGTGGCCGCTACCAGTTTCATCACCATGCCGCTCTTCGTTCGCTGGTTCGGCTGGTGGCTCTTCACCGACGAAAAATCTTCCAAATCGCGGGAGCCGATGGGCGCGGGTCTCTTCATTTTGCTGTTCGTCATCGAGATTGCACTGCTGTGGCGGCTTCTTCTTTGAAGCGGTCCCCACGAAATAATGTTCTCCTGCTGAACCGGCATAGACACAGGTTGCTGGTTACTCTGCTCGTCTCCATTCTGCTGGTCAGCCCGGCAATGGCAGCGCCGGCGCCGCAGGAAGTCGACAGCCCCACCGGCCTCGGCATCAGCGCGAATCCCGCCGCGGTCGAGCCCACAACCGGCTCCGGCGAGGTCCAGCGATTTCTGCTGAAACGCTTCGGCGTCCAGCATGATCGCGGCATTCACTTCGGCGGCCTCTGGCTGGCCGATTGCGACTGGCTCATCTCCGGCGGCGAAAAACCCGGCGCCCTCAGCTGCAACAGCGCCCTGGTTCTCGACAACCATATCGATCTCAAAAAGCTCACCGGCTGGTGGACAGGCGGTTCTTTCGGCGCAGAATTCCTCCAGCTCAATGCCAGCCCCACCAACGATCAGGCAGGCAGCGTTCAGGGCTACAACAGCACCCCCGGTCCCAGTCCGCTAACGCGTTCGGAGCTCTATCAGTTATGGCTCCGCCAGCAGCTCTTCCACCGAAAACTCATCGTCCGCGTCGGCAAAATGACCCCGACCGACGATTTCGGCAACGTTCTGCGTCCCGTGCCCACGCAGGACGCAGCCAGTTTTATTCCGTCGGTCAGCGGCCTGCTTTACACCCCGATCTTCAAGAACCCCACCCTGTTCGGTGCGTCTCCCGGTTTTTATAATTCAGCCGGCGGCGTCATCCTGAACTTTGTCCCCATCAAGTGGTGGTACGTAAACTACGGCGCGTTCGATGGCAACCTCGCCCGCGGCGTCCAGACCGGCGAAAAAGGTCCCACCTTCAACGACTATTCGTTCCAGATCGCGGAAACAGGATTCGCCTGGCGTCTCGGCCTCAACCACCTTCCCGGAGCCGCCGGTGCCGGGCTCTGGCACCAGACCGGAGTTCTCCAGGGTCCGCCCGGAATCTCCGAAGACGGCGCCAGCGGCGTCTACGCCTTCGGTTCCCAGCGGCTTTGGTTCCGCGATCCCGGCCGCGACAACGCCGGCGTCACCGCCTTTTTTCAGGCGGGCCACAACGGCTCCGACACACTTCCCGTAAATAATTTCGTGGGCGGAGGAGCCACCGCCTTCGGCCTCGTCCCCTCCAGGCCAAATGATTCCGCCGGCATCGGCGTCGCCTGGTCGCAATTGGACCCAACCATCTTCCAGCGCAACAGCGAAACCATGCTGCAAAGCTATTACCAGGTGCGGATGGCCAATGGCGTCTATCTTCAACCCACCTTGACTTACATCCCAACACCCGGCGCATCGCCAACCTATAACAGCGCCTGGGCCGCCACCTTGCGCCTCACGGTTCTATTTTGAAAATAAACATATCAACTCAGTCCACACACCGTTATCATCAATTACCTTCACCCATGGATTTTTACTCCCCCAACCCTCCCCATTGTTAGGTGGAACTCTTTCGCCCATTGATGCTGCGGAGACTGCCTTTAGCGAACGTTCAACCTGACCACCCCCCAAAGGACATCGCAATGACCGAACAAGACAGGAAATTCATGGCTCGTGCCATCGAGCTATCCGAGAAAACATCGTTAGTCGACTGCGCCGGCGGCGTATTCGGTACCGTCATCGTGCAGGATGGCAAAATCATCGGCGAGGGCGCCAACCGCGTCGTTGCCGAAAATGACCCCACCTGGCACGGCGAAATCCAGGCCATCCGCAACGCCTGCTCCAAGCTCGGCTCCTTCAAGCTGCCCCGCGCCGTTCTGTATACCAGCGCGGAACCTTGCCCCATGTGTGCCGCCGCAGCCTATTGGGCCGGCATCGAGCACATCTTCTACGCATCAACCTGCGAGGACGCCCTGAAATACGGCAACTTCGACGATTCCATGATCTACAGCGAACTCAAGAAGCCCGTAGGCGACCGCTCCATCCCCGCCCAGCAAATCATGCAGGCGGAAGCAGTCGAGGTATGGAAGAAGTACAAAGCCAAGCCCGACACCATCCCCTACTAAAGGTTCCCCTCGCAGAAAATTGGACACGCCCGTCAAGAAAGAGGAAAGCCAAATCTCTTGACGGGCAGAAAACGGAAAATTCCTACACGCTGGACGACTTGCCATTACCTATCTCCAGCTGTCAGGGAGTAGCAACTTCCGGCTGGATGGTCGACCGCCTATCAAAGCGAATGTTCCATCGAACCCCGATTGCGATTGCCCCGATCTGCTATTGAACGATCAGCGTTATCGATTGGGAAGTATGGTTTCCCGAGGTATCGGAAGCCGCCACCTGAACGGTATACGTTCCCGATAATACCTTTGCCGTTTGCGAACTCGTCGTTCCCGTTGTTGTCGAAGAACCGCTGCCGCACGCCGAGATGCCCGCGGTGAGCACAAGTGCTCCGAAGCAAATCCATGCTGTACCCCATTTTCGTTTCCTATCGAAAGGTATCAGGAAAAAAAATCCTGCGAGCGCCACACCTAGCCCACCTGTGCGCAGCAGTGAAGTAGTCTGGTTGGGTTCGGTAGAAATCGAAAGAGTGAAGTTTGCCGGACTGCCGCCTGTAACTGCGAGGCTTGCAGGAGCAAAGGTACATGCGGCGTTGGCGGGAAGACCGCCACATGAGAGATTGACGTTGCCGGAATATCCCCCGGCAGAACTGATTGTCAGAGCGTAAGTCGCCGTGCTTCCGGCCGTAACTGTGCTGGTCATGCTTCCGCCGGCTTGCGCACCGATAGTAAACGCAGACTGCGAAGAAGTTCCAGATAGGTTCACCTGCTGGAAAGGTAAACCTGAGCTGTTTTCGACCAACAGGAAAGCGGTCGTCGTGCCCGTGGATGCTGGCTTGAAAGCAACGCTGAACGTACAGGAAGCGCCGGGAGCGAGCGACGGGCCGCAGGTATAGGTGAACGGAAAAATAGGCTCGTCCGCCGCTAGCATTCCGAAGCCGATCCCGTTGAGGGTGGCGTTTCCTGTGTTCGTGACCGTAATAGTTTGAGGCGCGGATTCGGTACCAATCAGTTGAGGGCCAAATGTGAGCGAATTGGCCGAGAGTGTCGTAATCGGCGCGGTCGTTCCAACCCCGCTTATAGGCAGCGTCGCAGGAATGGGCGAATTTGAAGCGATCGTAAGCATCGCTGATTCAGGCCCGGCAACGCTTGGCGAAAACCGTACCGACAGCGTGCAACTCTGGCCGACGGGCAAATCCTGAAGGCATCCATCCTCTGACGCGGGAACTGAGAAGTCGCTCGAAGAAGTGGTCACATTGCTAATCGATAGCGTCTCCGCACCGCAGCTTGTGATCGTCAGCTTATCCTCGATGGAGGACGTAACAGGAGTGGAAAAATTCAACCCTGTATTAGGACTGGCGCATAAGCCGGCCGCGGACACTGTTGGATCGACCAGATTGATGTAGGCATAAGTGGACGAACTATAGGCTGGACCAGGAATGGGAACCGAGCCAGCGTAGACGCCGGACGTTGTGTACATTCCATATCCGGCGGCTCCCGAAACGTGCACGTGTAGATTCGGATCGATCGCCACGCTGCTTGCGTATCCAGCTGCCGTACCGCTAAGAAATGTAGAAAACTTCAGGGTTTGACCCGTAGGGTCGAATTCACTCAAAGCTGAAGCGGGCCCGGAGCCGGTCGAGCCAGATGGCAATATCGATTGGAGCGGCAACACCAGCGGAAACTGCGCGTTATTGGTCTGTGACGCCAACCAAATGTTGCCATTTTTGTCGATTGCCATTCCATTCACGCTGCAGGATCCGCCGCAGACCATGGTGGAGTAGACCAGGGCCGATCCGCTCGCATTGAGTTCTGTCAGAAAAGAGGTGCCGTTTCCGCTGTTTGCCTCGTATGCATTGGCGGTCGTCGGATAACTCGTCCCTGCGTCATTGCCCACCACGAAGGTGTTCCCATTGGCAAGAACCGAAATGCCGCTCATAACGTAGGCGTAGTCCAGGTACGTGGAGTAAATGACACTCTTCGCATCCGGCGCAACTTTCATTACAAACGGCGTCGCGTAGGGCTCCGGTCCCGCAATCTGGCTTAGATATGCGCCGCTCGTAATGGGCCACAATGTACCTGCCTGGCCCGTGACGTATGCGTCTCCGGCGGCATCGACTGCGATGGCCGAAGCCCCAATCGGTCCTCCACCCCCATTTTGCGGATCGGCGGTTCCCAGCATGGCACTATAAACAAGGGTGCCCGTAGGGCTGAATTTAGCCAAAAAAATGTCGAAGTAATTGTAGTCACCACTGGCGTCGGCGGCAGCCTGGTTCAAAGCTCCGCTGGATATGAAAAACCCATCTCCGGTCTCTCCGGTCACGTATGCGTTGCCCGTGCTGTCGACAGTCACAGCGCTTGCAGTTGTCATCCTGCTAATTGTGGCAGTCGGGCTACTACCCAGCAGGGTTCCGTAGTTCAGCGAGGAGCCGTCTGGCGACAAGGAGATGAGAAATCCAACGTCGTTATTATCTTGGGGCAGAATTGATTGGCCAGATTTGGTAGGAAAATCTGTTGCCCCGGTCCAACCCGAAACAATTGCGTCTCCGTTCGCATCCACTGCGATGCCGGTCGGCTGCGCAAAGTTATTGCCACCCAGCACGGTCGAATAAATAAGGCTCGAGCCGTCCGCACTCAGTTTGCTGATAAAGGTGACAACATTGTCGGCCGTGCAAGTCGCGCACCCGGCAAAAGCACCTGAAGTCGCCGGATATCCCAGCGTGCCATATCCGGTCACATAGCTATTGCCGTTTGCATCCGTGGCGATCGCAAGTCCATCCGACCCCAAAGGAGATAAATAGGTGGAGAAGTCCAGGACCGGGTCGATGATCAGGTCGAAACGCGGATCATAGCTTGCCACCGTGAAACGGACGTCGCCGTCAGCCTGCACCCGGAATGCTCCGTGCCGTTGTTGTCTTTTACCGTTCACGTTTTGGTAAATGGTAGGCGCTTCCATCCGTAGCGAAGCTCCGGCGACGGTCACCGTGAGCGTGCCGTCCTTCTCCATTTGAACTTGGGAATTGATAGGAAAGTGCATGCGGATCTGCCGGTAATCCGCGCCAGGCTTCACGATGAAATCGTGCTCAAGATGACTTCCATTGCCATAAAAAACGGCGTCAACGCCTCTGTACAAACCGGAATAGCTGATCTTGGCGTAATTCGAAATATGCTTACGCCATAATGCCGGATTGTTTCCGAGCAGGTAATTGCTCTGGCTCTGCTCAAGATCGACACCTTTCGGAGCTGTCGGCTGAGCACCATCGAAGCTGATTGCCAGGCCGCCGGACTTCTTGCCCGTGTAAATATCGATCGCTTTCGGACGAAATTCCACGGTTCCGCCAGGTACCCGTCCGATCATGGGAATTGAGCCGTCGCGCCCAGGAGCAGCAGGCTCAAACACAATAGGCAGCCTGCTCTCGACAATTTGCGCGCTCGATCGCTGCGGAACTTGTGCTGTGAGAGGAATCAAATGACCAAGGAAAAAGAAAATGGCAACAAGAATAGAACCTTTTGAACCCAAGACACACTCCAGCGGGGGAAACCGCGGGAAAATTGAACTCCGTTGGAAACTTTGCTCAAGAATCAAAAGTATAGCGCGGGAGGCAACTGGTCTGGCATGTGAAATTCTGATGGCAAAGTCTAAGGACCTCGGTATCATTGCTACGGCAATGAGGATTCTAGATATTTCATTCTCCGCGTCCCTCGCACCGCAGCACTACTGAAACAGCGTGGCAATTCTGGCGAGCACGTCCTCAAGGATTTCCTTAGAAACCGATTCCACCTTCTTTCCTCCTCGAGCGAATACATCGAGTATTCGAGGCTGGCTGCACCGTATCACCCCGGTAGTCAGTGTGCCGGAGAGCGGGACCACGAACCCGACGCTGCGGGCGTACTCCCCGCCCCTGCTAATCGGCAGGATTACGGGGACTTTCATCACCTCGTTGAATGCAGCCGGAGAGATCACCAGCACCGGACGACGGCGTGGCTTGTTATCCCCCGGAGCAGGATCGAGCGAAACCATATAGATATCGCCGCGATTCATATTAGATCCCCTCCCGCCCCCGGAGCATCCACCCACTCCCGTTCGTCGGAAGCCTGCGGCCGGGAATCGGAACCGGTCAGCAACGCATCGAGCGTGTAGCGCGGCCTCGCTTTGGGATCGACGACCAGACGCTCCCCATCGACGGTCAACCCCACCGTCGCTCCAACCTCAAGATGCAGCAGATCGAGGATGGCAGGAGGGACAACCAGCATGATCGATCCGCCGACTTTGCGCAGCTTCGTAGTAAGCATCGTTCGCCTCTTTAGTTATATAAATATATAACATAATTCGCAATCGCAGTTCTGCGCAACGGGCAATCGTGCTCGACAAAAAGCCGCTGGAGTCGTCCCGCGTCGAGAATTGGACGATTTTGTTAGGGATTTTCAGGCTGCTGACAAACTTGGCCTTTGGGTAGACCCCCGGCTTCAACCGGGGGATAACTCGTTGAAATTTAGAGCGTTTCAGTGCCTGAGGTTGAAAGGTATCCGTTTGTCGACAATCTGAATTTCTGCGATTTCGCACGTCTTCGGCCTTGCCGCAAGCAGCCTGAACCGGAAAACTGTTGATTCAGCGGTTACAGATTTTTTTTGTAACCTGTCAAGCACACCGTCATGGGTTACAATGGGATAACGACTGCGGAGGAAAAAATGGCAAAAACCATACAGAATGAAGAACTTACAGCGGAAGCCAGGCTGCAGACGCTCGGCGATCATCCGGTCTTGAACCTGCTGAACACGGTGACGCCGAAAGATGGAAAATCGGTGGATTCCCTGAAGAACGGCAACGACGTCCTCGAATGGCTCGATCGCTCCGGATGGTCGTTAACAAAGGGTTCCAGGCCTTCCCTGCCCCCTCGCCTGCTCCAGACCACGCGCACCCTGCGGGAGGAAATCCGCGCATTGGTCGAAAAACGAAAAGCCGGAAAACGGATCGATCCCGGAACACTGAATAAGTTCCTGGAGAATTCCCAAAGCTATTTGCAGCTCCTGCCCGGCAAAAGCCGGACCCCGAATCTGATGCGAACCTGGAAGCAGCGCACCGCCGAACAGGTGCTCGGCCCGGCCGCGGAGGCAGCAGCAGACCTGCTCTCCGAAGACGATTTCAGCCTGATTCGACGCTGCGAAAACAAGGATTGCGTGCTCTGGTTCTACGACCGCACCAAGTCCCATCAGCGCAGATGGTGCAGCATGGCCACCTGCGGCAACCGCTTCAAGATGGCCGCCTTCCGCTCCCGTCAGCGGCACAAATCCCTGACGCGCAAAACCTCGCCCGCAAAACCGAAAAAATGAGCCTATCCCGGTTACCTACCGGGCTCGCGCTACCGGCTTCTTCTGCTTCGGCGTCACGCTTTTTCCATGCGCTGGAGCGCTCTTTCCTTGCACCTCCGGCGAACTTTGCTGCTCGATCCAGCGCTCCAGCAAAGACCGCTTGAACCGCCAGCGATTGCCCAATTTAAAAGCCGGGATAAAGCTCTCGGAGGCGTATTTATAAAGGCTGTCCGCGCTAATGCCCAGATAATCGGCGGCTTGGCGAATGTCCATGATTTCCCGCCCCACCCACCCGCTCGCGCTCGGTTGGTGGATCGTTTCTGCCTGCGCAATTGCGCTTCTGCTGCGGTTGGAACCTGCCATAAAATTCTCCAGCGTTTCTTGTTTTAACTTGAGTTCCACATCCCGGAGAGAAACCTCTCCGCAGAACCCTGGGACTCTGGTTATAGGCCGCTTGTTCTCGGATTTCAACCGGCTTTTTCCGGCAGTTTCCGGAAAGTACCCACTTTCCTCGACGCAAGTCAACGCCCATCGAATAAGGCGCACTATTCGATGGGGTTATCCGTTTCGAACCCACAGCCGGTTGCGTTGTCGCCCGCTATGATTCTCCCCGTTTCAATGTGGAAAATTGAAACGGCCAGCTCAAGGGCTGGCCGTTGATGAAAATGCCAATATTTCTGTTATTTCGACAAGACCGGCTGCAGTCCCGCCGCCAGATCGAGCAGTTTTTCGTCTACCGTACGCGTCTTGGCAATCGCATCCGCCAGCGGAATATCGGTGATTTCGGTGCCGCGTAGCACTACGAGCCGGCCGAATTTGCCGGCATGGACCAGATCGATCGCCGCGGCGCCATAGCGGGTCGCGAGCATCCGGTCATACGCCGTTGGAGTGCCGCCGCGCTGCGTGTGCCCCAGGTTCACGGCACGCGTTTCAAAGCCAGTCCGCTTTTCGATCTCATCCGCCACAAACTGGCCGATGCCCAAGAGGCGTTCGTGGCCAAACTCATCCACCTTGCTGCCATGCGTCGCTTTCTGGTCGGAAGCAGGCATCTTCGCCCCTTCCGCCACGACGATAATGCTGAAATTCTTGCCCCGCGCCCGCCGTCCCTTGATAATCTCAATGACTTCATCGAGATTGATCGGCCGCTCCGGCACCAGGATCGCATCCGCTCCGCCCGCGATGCCCGTATACGTAGCAATCCAACCGGCATCGCGTCCCATCACTTCGCAGACAATCACGCGGTTGTGCGCATCGGCAGTCGAGTGCAGCCGGTCGACGGCCTCGGTGGCTATGCTGACCGCAGTGTCGAAGCCGAAGCAGACATCGGTGCCGCTCAGATCGTTGTCGATCGTCTTGGGCACGCCGACGCACTTCACGCCTTTTTCGATCAGCGCATTGGCCACGCCCTGGGTATCATCGCCCCCAATCGTGATCATCGCATCCAGATTGTTCTTCTTAATGGTCGCGATGCACTGTTCGATGCCGCCTTCCTTCTTGCGCGCGTTGGTACGTGAGGTGCGCAGAATGGTGCCGCCCAATTGCAGAATGCCGGAAACTGTGTCGATCGTCAGCGGCATGGTGTTGTTTTCGAGCACCCCGCGCCAGCCTTCCTTGAAGCCGACAAACTCATCTCCATGATGAAAAATTCCTTTGCGTACCGCCGCGCGAATGACTGCGTTCAGGCCAGGGCAGTCCCCGCCTCCCGTCAAAATCCCAACCCGCATGTTTACTCTCTCCTTGATTGATTCGATCGTTTGTGGATTCTCTTCGATGATAATACCGGGAAGGGAAAATCTATTGTCCGCGAATCCTAAGGTGCGGAGCGCAAGTATCCGAAAATGGATTTATCAGAAACGTGCCTGAAATTCCGGACACCAGAACCGTTCCATCTGGATTGAAATGGGCGGTGCGGAATTCTTCTTCCGGCAGATCGTTCAACCGTCTCCAGGTGCTCCCGCTGTCCGCGCTGATGTATACGCCGGTGATCGAGGTAACGATCTCCCGGCTTGTGTTTGAGGGGTCAACTTCGATGCTGTAGGCGCGCAGGTTGGGCCCGGCTTCATCTTTCTCCGGATGCAGAAGAAAACTCGCATCGGTTACTCGCTTTTCGGTGTGCGGGCCAGCGGGATTATACACACCCCAGCAGGCCGCCAGGTGAAGACCTCCTACAACACTCATTCCATGAATCGCAGAATCCGGGCCTACTCCATCGATGCGACTCCACGATTTCGCGTGTCGGTCGAACCGGTACACCTGATCGCCGGTTCCCACATATAGATAGGCAGGGTCCGGATTTTCGGGATGGTCAAACTGCATGGAGAGAATATCCATTTCGGTGGGAAGGCGGGGGAGTGGCCCATCTTCCACCCATGAATCGTTCGACCCTCTATGGTAGGTGAAGATTTGCGGGTCGAGATCGAAGTAGCCATAACCGACGATGAGATGTTTTCCGTCTGCGGCGATTCCGACAACGTTTGCCCGCACCGGATCGCCTGGCTTTTTCGGAATGGGTATTTTCGGAGGCGTATCCGGAACCCGCGGACCCGCAATCGCTTTCACCACTGTCGTCGATACACGCGATTGAGGAAAAACCTGAAAGGCTCCTCGTTGCGTTGTGATCACGAAGTAGCTTCCATCGGGAGAGACACTGAAACCGTTCCGCAGCCCCTCACCGATTCCGGCATCGAAATATCTGGAATCGATGCGCGCGACTTGAATCCATTTCGCGCCGCCATCGGTTGATTTCGATATATACAAGGCTCTGTCATTGAACGGGGTCTCACTGCTCAGGTCTGCAGTGAGACCCCATATTGTGTCCGAATGTTTGGCGCTAGAATCGGGATCATCGGCGATGGCTTCAATAAAATCGCTGGCGAAGTGATGACTTCCTGGAAGGCTGGTTACACGATACACACGGCAACTATCGAGATCATTTTTTACGGCGCCGTTATCAGAGTACGGCGATGTGCTGTTGACGACGGCATGATTTGATATGAGAATTTTCGATGGCAGAATTTGTCCCCACGCGATCATGGGAACTGCGATCAACAGGAATAAACTTCGTCTGCTGAGAGTGATGCGACATTTGTGTGTGAGTGCCATGCCCGGAACACCTTCAATGTGCTTGAACCCACACTTCAAATTTACTGCAAAGGCGCAGGATCTCCCGAGCATATCGGTGGCCTCGTATCCGCGGCCTAACCATGCGAGGTTGCTTCGTCTTCGTAGAAATGGGCGATTTCGGCGGCGTAGCGTCGCTCGACGACTCGGCGTTTCAGTTTCATGCTGGGGGTTAGTTCGCCTGTGTCCAGAGTCCACTCCTCGGCGACGATCGAAAAACGCTTGAGGGTTTCAAAGTTGGCGAGGGTTGCGTTCACGCGCTCGATTCCTTGCGCGTAAGCGGCCTGAACCGTTGGATCGGCCACTAAACGTTTGCGGTCTTCGACAGCGATTCCCTTCCCTTTTGCCCAAGCTTCCAGCGCGGGGAAGTTTGGTGAGATGAGCACTGCGGCGAATTTGTGGCGGTCGCCGACTACGGCGGCGTTTGCGACCAGGGGGTCGGACTTGAGCTGATTTTCAATCGGCTGCGGCGCGATCAATTTTCCCGCCGGAGGTCTTGAGTAAATCTTTTTTGCGATCGGTAATGAAGAGAAATCCGTCATCATCGATGTGCGCGATATCTCCGGTCGAGAACCAGCCGCCGGGTCGAAAGCTTTCCCTGGTTGCGTCGGGCTTCTTCCAATAGCCCTTAAAGACGGAAGGCCCGCGCACCAGCAGTTCACCGTCAGGCTCAACCTTCGCTTCGATATTGGGAAGGATTTTTCCGACGCTACCGAAGCGGAATGGGCAGGGTGGAGTTGAGCGCGATCACGGGTGAGGTCTCCGTCAGACCATAGCCTTCCTGGATGCGGATGCCGGCATCGAGAAACCAGCCTGCGGTGTCCTGGCCGAGCGGTGCGCCACCGGAGATAAATGTGCCCACCCGACCGCCGAAGCCCTGCTGCACTTTGCGTAGGACTAAACGGTTTGCCAGCTTCCATGCATGCTTGTTTGGGGTGCGGCCGGCGAGGAGAGTTTCACGGTGCTGACGCCCACGTGCGAGAGCCCAGTACAGCAGTCTCGTTCGGGCGCGCGATTCGCCGGCGCGGCGCAGAACTTCTTGCAGGAATTTTTCGTACACCCGGGGCACGCCGATGAAGATGGTCGGTTTTACTTCCTGCATGGCCCCCGGCAGAAGATCGAAATGCGGACAATATGCGATGGTCACACTGTGGCAGAACAGTGCATAGTCCACGTGGCGCGCGGTGATGTGCGAGAGCGGCAGGAAGGAGATGGCAGCATCGCGCCGATCCCAGTAGTAAGGCAGCGTTGAGACGTTCAGGTTGGCGGCGAGATTGCCATGCGTCAGCATCACGCCTTTCGACTCACCGGTCGTGCCCGACGTATAGATGATGGTCATCAGATCGTCCGGCTTTACGTCATAGGCACGACGGTCGAAGTCGGGGTCGCGCTCGGCGGGGGCTTCGTTATCATCCTTTGACATGAGATCGCCGAACCAGACCGACTGGCTTGCTTCCGGGATCTGATCCATTACGACGATTTTTTCGATCTGCGTCTGGTCGCGAATAGCGGCGATTTTTTCATATTGCCGCGCTGTCGAAACCACCACCACGCGCGCACCGGAGTCGGACAACATACCGGCCACCTGCTGCGCCGTGAGCGTGGAGTAGAGCGGCACATCGACCGCGCCAATGGCGAGTACGGCGAAGTCGACGATCGGCCACTCCCAGCGATTTTCGGCGAGGATGGCGACGCGGTCGCCTTTGCCGACGCCCCAGCTTGTCAACGCGAATGCAAAAGCACGGACGCGGCTATAGAGCTGGTTGCCGGTGATAGGCTGCCAGTTGCCTGCCGGATCGCGCCATTCCATGACGCGTTCGCTGCCCGCACCGGCGGCGCGAAAAAATACATCGTTTACAGTCTTCAGATCGAAGTTCATGCAAGCCCCTTATATCAGACTGCGATTGCAAACGCCCGATGGTCTTGTTGCTATGTACTGCTATTGCCTTAGATAGAACGATAATTTTCAACCTTAAATTTCCATAACATAGAGTTGCATATTTATGCATGGATATGTATTCTTATACATGCAAAGGGCCGCTTTGATGCGGCCCTTATATTTTCATGAAGACTGAACGCCACAGCGCGATCCGCACAGTGCTCAACGCCGGGCCCGTCCTTAGTCAGGACGAGCTGCGTCGCAAGCTGTTGCGCCGCGGCTTCGATGTGACTCAGGCTACGCTTTCGCGCGACATCCACGATCTGCAATTGTACAAAGGGCCGAACGGCTATGCGGTCCCCAACGGCGCAGCCGAGGATGACGACATGCCCGCAGTAGATACAGTATTCGCGGACTTCGGGCTTTCTGTGCGTCAGGCTGTGAATCAACTCGTGGTGCGCACGACTACCGGTGGCGCGCAGCCTGTAGCTGCATCGCTCGACCAGGAACATCTGCCGGAGGTGCTGGGCACAATTGCCGGCGATGACACCATTCTGATCATCTGTCAGGACCAGAAACACGCTAGCCGCCTGCGTCAACGCCTTGAGGGTCTGCTCGAGCCATGACCACGACACCCCAAACCGCAGTGATTGGAGTGAGCGGTTATGCCGGTGCGGAGCTGGCGCGGCTACTGCTGCATCATCCACGTTTGCATGGACGCGCACCTGTTTTTTTCGGACGTTCTGATGAGGACGCTACCCAAAAAGCCAGCGGCACGCGGACTCTGCTAACTGATTTGCATCCGCAGCTGGCAAACAACAATGGCGCGGGTGGACGAATGATTGAGCCTTTCCGTTGGGAGGCGCTGAAGGAGCACGGCGTGGATGTGATTTTTCTGGCCACACCGCATGAGCAATCGCGGGAATGGGTACCGCAATTGCTCGACCGCGGCGTACGAATTATTGACCTGAGCGGCGCGTGGCGGCTGGATGAGGAAAAGAATCGCGCCATCTATAAATTGACCGATGCCGATCCCAAGGCCGCCGCGATGATCCAGCAGCACGCCGTGTATGGAATGCCGGAGCTACATCGCGATGAAATCGCTTCGGCGAAGTTGGTGGCAAATCCCGGCTGTTATGCAACGTCGGTGATTCTGGCGCTGGCTCCGCTGGTGCGCGAAGGCCGCGTTGATTTAGATCGCGGTATTGTTTGCGATGCCAAGTCCGGTGTCTCCGGCGCAGGCAAGGTGCCGACGGCGAAGACGCATTTCATGCATGCCGCCGATAATCTGTCTGCATACTCGGTCTTCGGCCATCGCCACACGGGCGAATTGTTAGAGCAGCTTAAATTACGCTCGAGTGAGATCATTTTTACTCCGCACCTGCTGCCGATTCCGCGGGG
The DNA here is from genome assembly GCA_965276585.1 of Acidobacteriaceae bacterium. GTDB lineage: Bacteria > Acidobacteriota > Terriglobia > Terriglobales > Acidobacteriaceae > JAKAAZ01. The sequence continues at coordinate 687,700 of CBDIAZ010000003.1, forward strand.
AATTTTGTCGACGATTTATATGGGCCTAAAGACACCGACCGAACCGGAAGTGATCGATGCCTGCTTCCGGAATTTTTATGCAGGCTCGCCGATGGTGCGCTGGTCGGGTACGCGGCTGCCAGAGATTCAGCAGTCGATGCGCACCAACTATTGCGATATTGGATTTGCGCTGGCGACAGATAAGCAGCGGCTTATCCTGATTTCCTGCCTGGATAACCTGCTGAAAGGCGCGTCCGGACAGGCGGTACAGAATATGAATCTTCTTTTTGGCTGGCCAGAGCAGGAGGGACTGCTATGAAATTTGTGGTGAAGCTCGGCGGCGCATCGCTCGAAAATCCGGTGACTTTGCGTGGCGCTACGCAGGCGATTGTAGACCTTGTCCGTGACGGTCACCAAGTGGCGCTGGTGCATGGTGGGGGTGCCGCGCTGACCCGCACGATGACGCAGCTTGGCAAGCAGAGTGAGTTTATTGCTGGCCTGCGCATTACCGATCGAGAGACCCGGGATGCGGCGCTGATGGTGCTTGCGGGCCGACTCAATAAAGAACTGGTTGCCATGCTCGGCAAACATGGCCAGCCGGCGGTTGGACTATCTGGCGGCGATGGGCTGGTGTTTCGCGCGCGCAAAAAAAGGACCGCGCCCGATCTTGGCTTTGTCGGCGAGATTGCATCGTCCGATCCGCGCTGGCTGCTGGCCGTCTGGCAGATGGGAGCGGTACCGGTGATCTCGAGCCTGGCGCTGGGATTCGACGGTGAATACTACAACATCAATGCGGATGAAATGGCCGCTGCTTGTGCGATGACCTGCCATGCCGACGTGCTGGTATTTCTGACGGATGTACCGGGCGTGCGCGGGGCCGATGGCGAAGTGATGCGCTGGCTTACGTTAAAACAGATTCCCGAGTTGACGCGCGATGCCGTTGTCTCGGGCGGCATGCTGCCCAAGCTGGGAGCCTGTCGCGAGGCATTGCTGGGCGGCGTACAACGTGTTCGCATTCTGCCGGCAGATGCGGCGGCCCAGCTGCCCGATATCTGCTCGGCACGCACGCCGCAAGGAACGGAGGTAATGGTGGCATGAAGTTTAAAGAGATTCGCGCTGCAGAGGCGCACCTGCTCGTCAACACGTATGAGCGCAATCCGATTTGTTTCGTTCGTGGCGAAGGCGTGGATCTGTTTGACGAAACCGACACGGCCTATCTCGATATGCTGAGCGGCATCGGCGTCAGCGCGCTGGGCTATGGGCATCCTGCGATCCAGACGGCAATCGACGCGCAGAGCCGCAAGATGCTGCATATTTCGAACCTCTTCTTCCATGAAGGACAGGCCGAGTTGGCGCTGCGGCTGACGGAGATGACCGGCTTGGACCGTACGTTTTTCTGCAATAGCGGCACAGAGGCATGGGAAGCCGCGCTGAAGCTGGCGCGCGCCCACGCTACCCTTCTACGCTCGGAAGGCCGTCGCATCGGAACGAAAATTCTTGCGTTGGAGCATAGCTTTCATGGGCGGACTATGGGCGCGGTTTCGACTACCCACAAGCTGAAATATCGCGAGCCGTTCGCTCCGCTAGTGCCGGGCGTTGAGTTTGTACGCTTCGATGATGTTGCCGATCTCGAAGCAAAGTTTTCAGAAGAGGTCTGCGCCATCTGCATTGAGCCGGTGCAGGGCGAAGGCGGCATTCATCCCGTGGCGCAGGAATTTTTTGCCGCGGCGCGCCGTCTGACCAGCGCAACGGGGGCGCTACTGATCGCCGATGAAATTCAGTCCGGCATGGGCCGCACAGGCCAGTGGTGTGCATATCAGCACTATGACGTGCTGCCCGATGTGACCACTCTCGCAAAGCCGCTGGGCGGCGGTATCCCGATTGGGGCCATGCTGTGCACGGAAGAAGCGGCACGCGCCTTTACGCCGGGCATGCATGGCACCACTTTTGGCGGCGGTCCGCTCGCCTGCGCGGTCGCCATCTCCGTCATCGATGCGATGCGCCGCGATGACCTCCTGGCGCATGTCCGCGAAATCGGAAAATATTTTGTCGATCAACTGAAGGCCCTCTCTGTGCGGCAAGATGCCATCGTCGACGTGCGCGGCATGGGACTGATGCTGGGCGTGGAACTCTCGACTGCGGAAGCTGCCAAGCACGTAGTCGCGGAGATGATGGAGCGTCATATCCTTATCAATCGCACTAGCGAGACGGTGTTGCGTTTCCTGCCACCGTACATTATCGAGCGCCAGCACGTGGACCAAGCGGTGCAGATGCTGGATGAGATTCTTTTGAACCTTGCTACGGAATCCGTAGCATCAACCGCTACTGAAGGAGCACGCGGATGACCCCCAAAACCTATGCACTCGAGACGCCCGCAGCCGGGCGCAATACTCCCATTCCCGTCGCATCGCAGCCGGTCAACACTCTGGTTGGGCGCGACCTTTGTTCTATTTGCGATCTGAGCGTCACGGATGCGCGGCTAATCCTCGACACGGCGCGCGGGGTGAAGGCGCAGCCGGAGCTGTATCGCCATGCGCTCGATGCAAAACAATTGGTGATGATTTTTGAGAAGGATTCCCTGCGTACCCGGATGACGTTTGAAGTCGGCATCAACACGCTGGGCGGCTCGCCGATTTTCATCGACCAGACCACCTCGCGACTGGGCGCGCGGGAGACGTTGGCCGACGTGGCGCACAATCTGGAGCGCTGGGTAGACGTAATCGTGCTGCGCACATTTGCGCATGCAACTATCACCAGCATGGCGGAATACTCGCGCGTTCCGGTGATCAATGCGCTCAGCGACATTGAACATCCGTGCCAGGCGCTGACCGATATTTTTTCGCTGGAGGAACACTTTGGCGATTTGCGCGGATTGAATATTGCGTATGTCGGAGATGGCAATAACGTGGCGCACTCGTTGATGCTGGCAGCGGTATTGATGGGCGCGAACATTACGCTGGCGACTCCGAATGGCTACGGCCCGAAGGCAGAATTTTTTGCTGCTGCGGAGCGCATCGCGGCCAGTAGCTCCGGTGCACACGGAACGTTTGCGCACACAACCGATCAGTTTGCTGCGGTTACCGGGGCCGATGCTATCTACACGGACGCCTGGGCGAGTATGGGCCAGGAACATGAGGCGGAAGTGCGCCAGAAGATTTTTCAACCGTACCAGGTGAATCGCGATTTGATGGCGTTGGCCGCGCCGCATGCTGTGTTTATGCATTGCCTGCCGGCACATCGCAATGAAGAAGTAACGGATGAAGTCATCGACAGTGCGCACTCGATTGTTTTCGAACAGGCGGAAAACCGTATGCATGTGCAGAAAGCGATTCTGCTTCTGCTCCTCGGCGCGGCGCAACCGGCGGGAACGGAATCGCAGCCAGAAGGCCTTCGTGGTTTCAATTCGGACACGAAGAAACGGCCAGCATTGCCGACTTACTAGAGCGCCGGCGCATCGGGCTTCCGACAAATTCAAGAATCAAAATTGAAGGAGTTTTTATGGCGAAAAAAGTTGTTCTGGCATATTCGGGTGGACTCGACACTTCGATTATTATCCCGTGGCTGAATGAGAACTACGGTATGGATGTGATCGCGATGATCGCCGATGTAGGCCAGGGAGAAGATCTGGACGCGGTGGCGAAAAAGGCTTACGCGACGGGTGCGAAGAAAGCTGTCGTACTCGATCTGCGCGATGAGTTTCTGCGCGACTATGTGTTTCCTACGGTGCGCGCGGGAGCGGTATATGAAGATAAATATTTGCTGGGCACCTCGATGGCGCGGCCCGTCATCGCCAAGCATCAGGTGGAGCTGGCATTGGCCGAAGGAGCTGAAGCTCTGGCGCATGGTTGCACCGGCAAGGGCAACGATCAGGTGCGATTTGAGCATGCATTTCAGGCTATCGCACCGGAGTTGAAGATCATTGCGCCGTGGCGTGAGTGGGATTTGAAATCGCGCGAGGATTGCCTCGATTACGCTGCGGCCCACGGGATTCCGGTAGAAGCCAGCCGGACGAAGATTCATTCGCGCGATCGCAACCTATGGCATATCAGCCATGAAGGCGGCGAACTGGAAGACGCTGGGAATGCGCCGCTCGACAGCACATGGACCTGGACGCGTTCACCTCAGGAAGCGCCGGACCGCATGGAAACTATCGAGATCGGTTTTGAAAGGGGCAATCCGGTTTCGGTTAATGGACAGCGACTTGATCCGGTGCAGCTAGTCGAACTGCTGAATGAAATTGCTGCGCGCAATGCTGTCGGGCGCATCGACCTGGTGGAAAATCGTTTCGTCGGCATCAAGAGCCGCGGCATTTATGAAACTCCCGGCGGCACATTGATTCTAACGGCACATCGTGAGCTGGAAGCGTTGACGATGGAGCGCGAGGTGAAACACTTCAAGCAACAGATCGCCCTGAAATACGCCGAGTTAGTGTATTACGGACTGTGGTTTACACCGCTGCGGGAGGCGCTGGATGCGTTCGTCGAAAATACGCAACAAAACGTAACCGGTACGGTTACATTATCGCTTTATAAAGGTAATGTGAACATCGCCGGACGCCGGAGCGAGTATGCGCTATATTCTCCGGAGCTGTCTTCGTTCACCATGGGCGCCAGCTATGACCAAAAGGATGCTGCCGGGTTTATCCAGATTCTTGGATTGCCGGCGCGGACGCTGGTTCATCTGAAAAGAGCGCACGACAAAAAGCATCAGGAGACCGTTCGGTGAAGATGTGGGCAGGCAGATTTCGCGAGCCGCTCGATACAGCTTTCGATGGCTGGCAGCGTTCGCTGCGCTTCGATTGGCGGCTGCTTCCGTATGAAGTGGCTGCCAGTAAGGCCCATGCGCGGGCGCTCACCCAGTTGGGCGTGTTGACGACTGCGGAGCTGGAATCGATTCGCGTTGGACTTGATCGGATTCTGGAGCAGTTTAAGGCGTCGGCAACGTCCGATCTGCGGCATCACCCGATAGAAAACCATGCGGATGCAGAAGACATTCATCACTTCGTCGAACTGGAATTGACGGCGCTGATTGGAACTACGGCGCTGAAGCTGCACACTGGGCGCAGCCGCAATGAGCAGATTGCGACCGACCTGCGTCTCTACGTACGCGATGCGATTGCGAGACTGCAGAATGATTTGGACTTATGGCTGCAGGCGTTGCTGGTGCAGGTTCGTGTCGTGGGTGATGCGGCCATGCCGGCCTATACCCACCTGCAGCGCGCGGAGCCTGTATTGGTCGCTCATTGGCTGCTGGCGTACGTTGCGATGCTCAAACGTGATGGTTCACGGCTGGAGGATTGCGCGCGGCGGGCGAATTTCTGTCCGCTCGGCTCCGGTGCTGTCGCCGGTGCAACGCTACCGTTGGATCGTGCATTGATTGCGCGCGAACTGGCCTTCGACGCACCTACAGCGAACAGCATGGACGCCACCAGCGACCGTGATTTTGTGCTGGAACTTTTGCAGGCGCTAGCGCAGATTGCGCTGCATATCAGTCGCTTTTCCGAGGAGATCACGTTGTACGCGACGGCGGAGTTTGGCTTTGTCGATCTGCCAGAGGCGTTTTCTACCGGATCCAGCGCCATGCCGCAGAAGAAAAATCCAGATTTAACGGAACTGGCGCGCGGAAAAGCGGGCCGCATCATTGCTGCGTCTCATGCCGTGGAGTTGCTCATCAAAGGGCTGCCGCTTGCCTACAACAAAGATATGCAAGAGCCACAGGAGATCTTATTTTCTGCGGTGGAAGAAACCCATGCACTGCTGGCGCTGCTCGGCCGCTTCACCGGTGCGCTTCAGTTCCGCAAAGACCGCATGCGCGCGGCGAGCACCAGCGGTTTTCTAAATGCAATGGCTGCCGCAACGTATCTTGTTCATAAGGGCGTTGCGTTTCGTACAGCACACGAAATTATCGGCAATGCGGTGCGGCATTGTCTGGGTAAGAATTGCGAACTGGATGGGCTGACGCTCGATGAGCTGCGCGAGTTCAGCCCGGCGTTTGAAGAAGATTTCTTTGCCGCCATTACCCTCGAAGCGACGATCGATTGCCATGATGTGCCAGGCGGCACGGCGCGCAATCGCGTTCGCGAGAGCCTGAGCAACGCAGAAAACAACATCAGAAAGGCAGCGCGAGAGGTGGAGCATGCGGGTGCGTAAGGCGCGTCTGCCGGATGCGGATGCGATCCAAGCCCTGATTCGCAGCCTCTCCTACGATGGGACGCTGTTGCCTCGCAGCTCGGCGGAAATCTACGAAAACATTCGCGACTTTACTGTCGCGGAGGCCGATGACGGCGAGTTTCTTGGCTGTGGCGCGCTGCATCTCTATGGGCCGCACCTGGCCGAGATCCGCTCCATTGCGGTCGATGAAAAAAAACAGAAGCAAGGCGCGGGCGGTCATCTGGTTGAAGCGCTGGTCGCCGAAGCAGAGAACCATCAAGTGCCTTGCGTTTGCCTGTTCACCCGCATTCCAGGATTTTTTCAGCGGTTTGGATTTGTCGAGGCTGCGCGGACTGCGTTGCCGGACAAAATCTATAAGGATTGCGCGAATTGTCCTCGCATCCATGCCTGCGATGAGATTGCAATGGCTCGGGGGGTACTGCCGGATACTGCGATTCTGGGTCCGGCACAGGTGGAAGAACGTTTGATTCCGTTGCAAGTTTAACCGCAGGCCCTCCACCTCACGGCGCTTCAGTTGATGCACCTTCCTCAAGTGAATGGACGACCTCATATGAATTTTTCGGCACTCACCAGGCATGGGTAAAGCCATTTTTTTCGACCAGCTCAACATCGACGCCGAACAACTCTCGCAGATGTGGTGCGGTCAGCAACTCGCGCTTCAATCCATCGGCGGCGATGCGACCGTGACGTATCATCACCACGCGTTCGATCTCCGGAATAATGTCGGACAGGTGATGGGTCACCAACAACAAGCCGGTTCCCTGCTGCGTCAATTTTCGCGGTGTGTGTCGCAGCTCCCACTGCGCGGCCAGGTCGAGCGTATTGCTGGGCTCATCCAGCAGAAGAATTTGCGGCCGATGCACCAGAGCGCGGCCAATCAGGATGCGCTTGGTTTCTCCGGCAGACATTTGGCCGACGGGTTTATTGCGCAGATGCTCCACCTCCAACAGATGGAGAATTTCGTCGGCACGTTCTTTCATTTGTGGGGAGATGTGAAGATGAGGCCACAACGTCGAGCTCGAAAAAAATCCGGAGATCACAGCATCAAGGCCCGAAGTGTGCGGAGTTCGCTCGCCGGGAAGTTCCGTGCCGACGATGCCAAGATGGCGGCGCAATTCGCTCAAGTCCCAGCGCTCGCGGCCAAAGATGCGCAGATGCGATCCTTCTCGAACCATAGGGTAGCGCTGGCAGGTAAGGGTTTGAATCAGTGTGGATTTTCCGCAGCCGTTGGGCCCGAGGATGGCAATGTGCTCCCGCGGCCCGATACGCAGCGTGATGTCGTGCAGCACGATCGCCTCTCCGCGGGCGACGGAAATATTTTTCATTTCAATGAATGCGGGTGACTCCGATTCGATCTCCATTTACAAAGGATACTGGCAATGTCTTCTGACCTCTCTCAGCCGCTGAATTCTTCTTCTTTCCATGTGCCTGCGGGCTTTCAGTTCGGCGCGGTGCGCGCCGGCATCAAGCCAAGCGGCAAGCCGGATTTTGCTTGCGCGCTGGCAGTGAACGGGACGACTGCTGCGGCAATGTTCACTAGCAACCGCATGGTAGCGGCGCCTGTGATTGTGGACCGCGAACATCTTCGACGTTCAGGCGGCCGTGTACGATTTGTCGCTGTCAATGCCGGCAATGCGAACTGCGCGACCGGACAGCCGGGTATTGCAGCCTGTCGCAGTGTGTGTGCGGCGGCGGCGAAGCAGTTCGGCTGCGCTGAACAAGAGGTCTTCCCTTCTTCCACTGGAATTATTGGCGTGCCGCTGGCGGCGGAAAAACTCGTGGCTGTGCTGCCGGAGATTGCAGCGAAGTTGGGGGACACTCCGGTGCACCTGAAGCAGTTTTCGGAAGCGATCCTGACGACAGATACGCGGGCGAAGGTGTCCAGTGCTGCGATTGAAATCGGCGGCAAGCAGTTAAAAATTTTCGGTGTGGCCAAGGGAGCGGGTATGATTGCGCCGCAACTGGTTCCCCACGCGACGATGCTAGTTTACATTTTCACCGACGCTAAAATCCCGACGGGCGATTTGCAATCTTTCCTGAACAGTGCCGTCGAATCGACGTTCAATTGCATTTCCATTGACGGCGATACGTCGACGAACGACACAGTGCTGCTACTGGCGAGCGGAGCAGTATCGAACGATGCATTGCAGAAGAACGATGCTGCCGCATTTGCAGAGGCTCTTCGCACAGTCTGCGCCTCTCTGGCGCGGCAGATTATTGATGATGGCGAGGGCGCTGGGCATGTGATTGAACTAAATGTGCAAGGTGCCGCGAGCGCTGCGGACGCCAAGTGTGTTGCCCGCAGCATTGCGAATTCCCCGCTGGTGAAAACAGCTTTCGCCGGTTGCGATCCGAACTGGGGGCGCATTCTGGCTGCGACGGGATATTCCGGCGTGGAGATTGAACCTTACAACGTCTCGGTATCGATTGGCGGCCTGCCGGTCTGCCGTAACGGGCAGATTGCGCCGGACTTCCACAAGGACAATGTGCATGCTGCGATGCTGGAACGGACTGTGCCGGTAGTTGTCGATCTTGGGATGGGGAACGAACAATGTTACTTTCTAACCTGCGATCTTACGGCGGAATATGTTCGCGTGAATGCGGAATATTCGACGTAACGTGCATTGCCGGTCTATCGCCGCGCAATTGGTGCATAGAGGTTGAAATACCGGAATGACGCATACTTGGACGAACCCTGCACCGGGATATCAACAGGGTCTTGCACATCGATGTTGAAATCGGAGAACGACCCTGCGGGTGGAGCGATGACCTTCGTTATAGAGCACAATCCGACGATTCGCTGAGATACAATATTACTGCGAGGAAGAACCGGAAAATGGCAACCAAGGTGAAGGAACCTGGCGCCGCTGTGGCGGCCAACAGCAATGGCAACGGGAACGGCGGCAATCCACTGATCAGCAACGAAAAGCTGAAACAGATTTATAGCACTATGCTGAAATGCCGGTTGTTTGAGGAGCGGGCGCGCATCCTGAAGAAGCAGGCACGCTTTAAGGGCAACTACTATGCAGCGGTTGGTCAAGAGGCCACAGCCGTGGGCGCGGGCATCGATCTTCGACCGGAAGACGCGGTCGCTCCTTCGCATCGCGATTTCATTTTGAATTTCATTAAAGGTGTTCCACTGACGGCGATGTTCGCGCAGCTTTACGGCCGCAGCACCAGCCCGGACAGGGGCCGCTCTGCGCCAGCGCATGGCGGATATGCGCCGCTGAACATCATTACCCCTGCCTCCACCATTGCCGCACAGCTGAATATCGGCACCGGCATTGCACTTGCCAACCAGATGAAGAAAAATGACAACGTTGTGGTGGCGTTCTCGGGCGAAGGATCTACGTCACTCGGCTTCTGGCATGAGGCGCTGAACTTTGCAGGTGTCCGCAACTTGCCCATCGTGTATGTCTGCCAGAACAATTTATGGGCGGAGTCGGTTTCGGTGAAGTTGCAGACCAAGGTGGATGACATCAGCCTGAAGGCGATTGGATATGGCTTTCCGGGCATTACGGTCGACGGCAACGATGCAGTCGCGATGTATCGCGTGGCGCAAGAGGCGATCGCTCGGGCGCGTTCCGGCGGTGGCCCAACATTGATCGAAGCGAAAACATATCGCTGGTACGGCCATTCGGAAATCGATCCGGCGAAGTATCGCACCGCGGAAGAAGTGGAAGAGTGGAAAGCGAAGGATCCAATCGCGGCAATGGAGCGTTATCTGAGCGGCAAGAATCTTTTCTTCACCGAATGGAAGCAGCAGATGGGCGAAGACTTTGCGAAGGAGATGGATGCCGCGATCGAAGTGGCGGAAAAAACTCCGCAGGCTGAGCCTATCGAGTGCCTGGATTATCTCTATTCCTTCGACATTCGCGACCGCGAGTTGAATCGCAAGATCTACTCACCCCAGTTCTAAAATTTTATTCATCGAGACGAAAAACAAATATGTCGGTCAGCTACCTGAGTGCAATCAATTCCGCGCTTACAGAAGAAATGCGGCGCGATGAGCGGGTCTTCCTCATTGGAGAAGATATAGGAGTCGACGGAGGCGCGTTCAAAGCCACCCAGGGCCTGATTGAAGAGTTTGGCGCGGACCGCGTGATCGATTCTCCGTTGGCGGAAGGCATCATTATCAGCTCATCCATTGGAGCAGCCATGGCGGGAATGCGTCCGGTGCCGGAGATTCAGTTTGTCGATTTCATCACGCCCGCGATGGACGCCATCACCCAGCAGGCGGCTAAGCTGCGCTACCGTTCCGGTGGGTCGCAGACCTGCCCGTTGACGGTGCGCGTTTGCTACGGCGGCGGCACCGGCGGGGGCCTTTATCACAGCCAGACGAACACTACCTGGTTTGCACATGAACCGGGTCTGATCGTGGTTGCGCCAGCAACAGCCAGCGATGCCAAGGGGATGCTGAAAGCAAGCATCCGCCAAGACGATCCCGTCCTTTATTTCGAGCACAAAAAACTTTATCGTCTGCCTTCGATTAAAGAGGATCTTCCGGAAGGCGACGATTTTCTTGCTGACCTGTTCCACTCCGCGATACGACGACCCGGCAAAGATGCAACCATTGTGACTTACGGCTACATGCTGCAACTGGCATTGCAGGCCGCGGAGAAAATCGCCGAGGAAAGCGGCGCGAGCGTTGAAGTGATCGATCTGCGGGTGTTGAATCCGCTCGACCACGACACGATTCTCGAATCTGTCTCGCGGACGGGACGGCTTTGCATTGTGCAGGAGGATCATCGCACGCTTGGCATTGGTTCGGAAATTTCCGCTACTGTGGCCGAGCAGGCGTTCGACTGTCTGGATGCGCCCATCGTGCGCGTCTCTGCGCCGGATGTCCCCGCGATCCCCGCAGCCGAGCCGCTGGAACAGTTCTATATGCCGAATGTCGGTAAAGTCGTCGATGCATTGCATCACGTGCTGCAATACTAGGTTTCTCTTAGCAAAAAATTGTCATTCCAAACGGAGCGCAGCGAAGTCGAGAAACTTGGGGTTTGCCGGCAAAACGCGAGGTTCTTTACTTCGTCCAGATGACAACTCTCCTCGATCGCGCCTCCAGACTTCAGAGTCAAGGATCCTGGCCCATTTGAAATCGCCACGCGTCACACGCCGGGATATCATACGCCGAGTCGGAGCTTCCGCGGCTGCAGGACTCGCCATGGGATTTCCCGCAATCGCCCAAACCTCAACTCCTGCCCAACAGCCGACCGCGCCTCCCGCAGAAGAAAAAACGCCCAAGTCGGAAGGGGAGGTCGCAAAGAAGTTTCCTCACCCGCCGGGGCAATTCATCAACCGTCCACTGACCCAAATCTCAAGCGTTATGGACCTGCTGCTTGACGATATGGAGGGCCGAGGTGTCTCGTATTTTTATGAGCAGGCCCATCCTATGACGGGCCTGGTACGCGATCACGCTCCAGCGGTTGGGCTCTCCGACAGCCGTGTCGCCAGTATTGCTGCCACGGGCTTTGGGCTGAGCGCGCTTTGCATCGCGGCTCAGCGAAAATACATGGCCGCCAATCTCTGTGAACAGCGTGTCGAAACTACGCTGGCCTTCCTGCTGGAGCAGTGTCCGCATGTGCACGGATTCCTTTATCACTTTTTGGATATCGAAAGTGGTGAGCGGCTTTTTGGGTCGGAGTTGTCTTCAATCGACACTTCCCTGTTGCTTTCCGGCATTCTGTTGTGCCGCCAATATTTTTCGGGCAATCTGCGTATCAAAGCGTTGGCGACCACGCTGTACGAGCGAGTCGACTGGCAGTGGATGCTGAACGGCAGCAACACGCTATCGATGGGCTGGATGCCGGAATCCGGTTTTATCAAATATCGCTGGGACGTGTATGCGGAGATGCTGACCATGCTGTTGATGGCGATCGGCGCTCCCCGCAACGCTATCCCAGCAAGCGCATGGAATGCGGTGCATCGTCCGGTGATTGAATTTGGCGGCATCGATTACATCAGCGGCGTCGCGCCGCTTTTCATTCATCAATATGCGCACGCATGGTGCGACTTCCGCAACATGCGCGACGAGCATGCGAATTATTTCGTCAATTCCATCGCCGCAACGCGCGCTCACCAGCTGTTTTGCCTCACGCTGGGCCGTCAATTTCCGTGGATGGATCAGAACATCTGGGGCATCACCGCATCGGAATCGCAGACAGGTTATCGCGTCTGGGGTGGACCGCCGGAGTTTGGCAACATTGACGGCACTGTGGTTCCGTGCGCTGCGGGCGGGTCGCTGGTTTTTCTGCCAGCGGAATGCGCACATGTGCTTCTATCTATCCGACAGAAATATGGCGAAAAGGCGTGGACACGCTACGGATTTATCGACGCCTTCCAACCGCAAAACGACTGGTATGCCGAAGATCAGCTTGGCATAGATCTGGGCATCACCATAATGATGGCAGAAAATTTGCGAACCGGTTTCGCGTGGAACTATTTCATGCGTAATCCGGAGATTACGCATGCCATGCAGATGGTCGGATTCCAACCAGATCTGAATCCTTCCTACGCATTTTGATTTACTACCGTCTTACGCAATGACGATGATGATGACGAGTGCTCCACCTGCGACACGGACGAGCTCCGGCAGCGAATACCGGAACGGTGCTTGCAAACAGAAGAGTGCACAAAATAAATTTTTTCATCATTCCTCCAACTACTAAGATGCCGGGTAAGCCTCGGCAATGAATTAAATTTATAATAATCCCTACGTCAATAACCATACCGCAGGCAAGCCGCTCAGGGCTTCACTGGCGCGCATGCGCAGCGTTCCACGGTCATCTTCCGGTTGGACTGGGAGGCCCGTAATTACTGAGGTGAAATTCCTCCGTTGTGCGTCCTGCGGGACTTCGATATAGGAGTCGTGCAGTGTTTGTTTGAGGTCGCCAAGTGAGTCCGGTCTCGACAACAATGATGTGAACCAGCGCACTGCAATGGTGACCAATATTTTGTTCTTGTGCTCCCGCGCAAATGCGATGATATGATGTGCCGCCGGACCATCCACTCTCAGCGGCCAATAGCTGCCTCGCGCGAGCAGCTCCGGTTCCTGCGCGCGCAATCCTAATCCGAGCATAACGTAAAGCAACTTTAGATCACCTGTCCACCAATCACGACAGAGTTCCGCGACGGCGTCTTCTCGCCGACTCGTGGGAATGTCAGCAGCAAAGCGTTCTATCAGCATCTGCAAGCGCTGCTCGCGAGTTGCGTAATCGACTTGTCTGCGATTGTCGGGATCGACCAAGTTCAGATCCCAGAGTTCGCCTCCCTGATATGTGTCGATGACACCGGGGCTCATCAGCTTGACCGCGATCTGTGAGACGGAACCCCATGCGGCCAGAATGGCAACGCGTTCGGCAAAGGGAATAAACGAGGAAAGAAATAGAACCGAGGAGGAGCCGCGCAACGTCTGCTCGACAAATTTTTCAACCGCAGCATCATAGTCGTTCGAAGGATTGATCCAGCTGGTGTGGACCTTCGCTTCTTTCAGCGCCTTGTTCATAAAAGCCTTCATTCGGCTGACGATCTCTTCGTCAATCGCAGTCTGGCGCGGCGGCCACATGCCGAGGAGATTTTGATAGTAGAGATATTCGTCCGCGCGATCCGGCGATGGATGACCGTTGACCTCTGTTTTCGCAGCTTTGTTTGTGGCGGACCATTCGAGCAGCTTCGATTTCCATTCCTCTGGCATTTCCGTCAGAACATGGATGCGCATCCGCGCATCTTCGCCACGTTTGGTGTCGTGGGTAGAGGTGGTCAGCATTGCGTCCGGCCAGCGCTCCATACGCTGCAGGTTGGCATCGTGGAACTCCTGTTGCGTCGTCGCTCTGCGGCCTGCTGCACTGCCGACTTCGTTCAAAGAGGCAAGCGGGCTGTAACGATAGAAGACCGTATCCTCCATACCCTTTGCCTGCACCGGACTGGTGTACTGCTGGAATTTCATGGCGAAGCGCAGCCGCTGCGCAAATGCATCCCCTGCCTCTCCGGGCTGACGGACAGGACAGATATGAGCGCGGATGAATTCGAATATCGAGGACTCGAGCGTGGGATTGCGAAGGCGAGCTTGGCCGATGGCTTCATTGATCGCCATCTCATCGCTGGGGCTAAAGCCACGTTCTGAAATATATGTGCGATATACCGGGAAGCAAGCGACGACTTCTCGCAGCGCTTCTTGCAGACCATCGAGAGTAAAATCGCGGCTGCGGCGATTTCGCTCAGAGGAACGATTTAGTTCATGCGCCAGCACATTTAATTCGCTGGCCATGGATGTGGTCGTAATCAACCGCTTCGCATTGTAGACAACATCCGATTGCGACTTTGTCCTCCCGCAGAAATCGCGATAGATCGATTCGATTTCCGCCAGATGATTTTCTTCCACCCATAGACCGTTCAGCAGCGCCAGGAATTCATAACCCGTGGCGCCGTCGACAGGCCATTCCGGGCTTAACCATTCCTGCCGCGCCAGGATCTTCTCAACGATTAGATAAAGCGGCGACAGCGACTGCGCCGTAGCCGCGCGGAATTGATCCAGGTACTGTTGCGGGTCGAGCAACCCGTCGATGTGATCGAGTCGTACGCCATCGATGACGCCATTTTCAGCCAATTCAATCAACTTGGCATGTGCAGCCTGAAACAGCGGCTCATACTCCATACGCAAGCCGATCAGGTCGTTGATATCGAAGAATCGCCGATAATTGATTTCCTGCATGGCCGTGCGCCAGTAGGACAATCGATACGGTTGTTGCTCCAGAAGCGTATGTAGCAGATCGAAAGATTCCGGCCGACCTGCCTGACCGTTAAATTCCGCAATCACGCTATTAAGATGACTGCACAACGCGGGGCTTTCTTCGATTGCCTTCGCCAGCCTGCGCATAGCGATGGTTGTTTCGCGTTCGCGCTCGACGCGTGCCTCCGCACCTGCTTGGCGGTAGCCGGGAATGTGATCGAGGTGAAACAGGATGCTCTCGAATTCCTGTCGTACTGAGGGCTCGATGCCGGCGTGATCCGCGGAACCCTCCCATCGATGACCCAACAAAAACTTCATCTGGCGCGGATTCAATGGCAGATTGAAGTCGCCATAGAGCAGGCAGAATTCGCTATCGCAATATTGGATGCGCAGATCCCCGGACTCAAGCGCATCGCCATACTGCTTACCCAGAATCGCCAACAAAACCTTCCCGTGCAGGTTGGAATTGACTGGATACCAGTCGATATCGAAATACTCCGACATTGACGATGAAGGGCCATTGGCCAGCACATTGCGCCACCATAGATTCCATTGCGGATGCGCGCTCATATGGTTCGGCACAAAATCGATAATCAACCCCATGCCATGCTCATGCAGTTTTCGGACCAGCGAATTGAATGCCTGCTCGCCTCCCAGTTCCGGGCTGATACGCGAAAAATCACACGTATCATATCCACTTAGACTGCCTGGACGAGCCTCAAACACCGGAGACGCATACAGGTGGCTAATGCCGAGGCTGTGCAGATAAGGAACCAGCGCCTCAGCGTCCGCAAAGAGGAAGTCCTTCGTAAACTGCATACGATAGGTGGCACTGACTCGTCTTCTATCGGTCATTCTAGTTGGCTTCCTGCGTCGAACATGAGATCTCCGCTGGCGAACAGAACGGCACCAGCTTGTTTGAATTCCAACTCGCCGGTGCTCGCTTCCCATAAGATGGGTTCTGGACTAGCGGTGTAGCGAGTATCTTCGCTGCTGAGCAGGAACTTCATGGATCGCCACGCAGGCTCGCGCGAGCTGGTAGGTCCTTCGAGCGCAAACACGGCGGCAAATTCTCCGCTTGCGAATTCCCATTCCACAACGATTGTTTTTTCATTCAGCGCGCGGCTGGATCGGAATTTTGTATTCGCAACTAAATATTTTCGAATATGTAATAGCGTCTGATACCAACGAAGGCTGGCGGCATGATTCGGCTCTTGGCGCTTCGTCCAGTCGAGCTTGCTTTCGAGAAATGTGCTTTTCGCCTGTGGATCGGGAATACTGTCGCGGCGCGCTTCATCGGCGAACGCGGCAAAATGTTCGAATTCCTTGCGGCGCCCCTCGGTCACCAGGTGGCCCAGTTCCTTATTGTGATCGGTAAAGAATAAAAATGGTTCCGGCGCTGCCCATTCCTGTCCCATGAAGATCAACGGAATTTCCGGTGAGAGCAAAAGCAGCGCACTCGCCGCATAAAACGTAGCGCGAGGAATCTGCGTGGAGAAACGTTCGCCAAACGCGCGGTTGCCAATCTGATCGTGATTCTGAATGCAAAACACCCGTGATTCCCGGCTAAGCCCTTCCGGGCTGGTTCCCCGCGAACGATTCCAATGACGCGCGAACTGGCCGGTGAACGACCACCCATTCTGGATGGTTTTCGCAATGTGCTCCGCGGTACCATCGAAGTCACGATAATATCCATCGCTGTCTCCGGCCAGGCGATGGCGCATGTGATGATGAAAATCGTCCGCCCAGACTGCATCGAATCCGTAGCCGCCCTGCACGGGCGGCAGTAGGATTTTGCGTTCATTGCGTGCATCCTCTGCAATCAGAAAAAAGCCGCGGGCCATTTCGCGAGCGGCGGCATGCAGACGTTCCGTCAACTCGGTCAGAAAATGCGGCTTACTGTCGTCCTGAATCGTATCGGTGGCATCGCAGCGCAATCCGTCGATGTGATAGTTGTACAGCCATTCGAGAGCGCTCTCGATGAAATAGTTGCGGACTTTCTCTCTGCCGTCTCCATCGAAATTCAGACCATCTCCCCACGGGGTATGGTGTTTGCCAGAGTAAAATTGCGGCGCAAAGGTGGAGTGATACGCGCCATCCGGTCCGAGGTGGTTGTACACCACATCCAGGCATACGGCGATCCTACGCCGATGTGCTTCATGAATCAGCGTACGCAGATCGTCGGGCGTGCCGTAGCTATATGCGGGCGCATAGAGAGAAACCCCGTCATAGCCCCAGTTCCGTTCGCCGGGAAATTGCGCAATCGGCATCAGTTCGATCACGTTGATACCCAGCGTATGCAGATCGTCAAGCTTGTCGATGATGGCAAGAAATGTTCCCGCGGGCGTGAACGTTCCTACATGCAGTTCATAGATCACCAGTTCACGTAATGAAGGCGCTTGGAAGTGATCTTGCGCCCAGGAGAATTTACTCGGCCCAAGCACCTGCGATGGACCATGCACGCCGAGCGGCTGGTAACGCGAGGCGGGATCGGGATAGGGGCCTGCTCCGTCGAGCTTGAACCAGTAGCGCGCACCGGGACCGACCCCCGCAACGTAAACTTCGAACATTCCGCTTGACTGGAGTGCCATCGGAATGGTGCGTGGAGGATCGCCTTCAAGAATCAATTCAATTTTCGCATTGAAACGCGCCCATAGGCGAAATAGACATCCGTCCCCGTCCAGCCGGGGGCCGAATGTTCCCACCCAGACTTCGGGCGATTGCGATTGCGGTGCATGGGAAATAGCCTTCACCTCCGCAGCTTTTCATCCAGATGGAGAGCTGCGCTTATGAGTCCCAGATGCGTGAATGCCTGTGGGAAGTTGCCGAGTGCGTTTCCGGTCGCGCCGATCTCTTCCGAATACAGACCGAGGTGATTTCCATACGTCAGCATCTTTTCAAAAATAAAGCGCGACTGGCCTAGCCGCTCTGCCCGGGCCAGCGCATCCACCAGCCAAAAGGTGCACATGCTAAAGGTGCCTTCATGTCCGGTCAACCCATCTTTCATCGCCAACTCACCATCGAGCGAATATCGATACACCAGGCTGTCGGAAACCAACACCTGCATGGTTCGGTCGAGAGTGCTAAGCATGCGCGGATCTTTCGGCGCAATAAACAGGACGATCGGCATCATCAGATTGCTGGCATCGAGTACCTTCGATTCATAGGACTGGATAAAGCATTGCTGCTTCGGGTCCCACCCATCTTTCATGATGGACGCAAAGATGCGGTCGCGTTCTGTTTCCAACTTTATTCGATCGAGCGGCAGACTGCGTGCTTGCGCGAGACGCAGGCCGCGATCGAGCGCCACCCAGCACTGCAGCCGCGAGTACACGAAATGTTCGCGTTCGCTGCGAACCTCCCATAGTCCGTCGTCGGGCTGATTCCAATTCTCCGCCACCCACACCAGCACGCCATGGATACGCATCCACAGATCGTAGGAGATTGGGGACACATGCTTGTCGTAGAGATAAATGGCGTCCATCATTTCGCCGTAGATATCGAGCTGCAACTGATTAGAGGCCGCGTTGCCGATACGCACGGGCTTGGAATTTTTGTACCCAGCAAGATTGTCGAGCGCATATTCGGTTAGCTCGCTGCCGCCGTCAATGCTGTACATGGTGTTCAGTGGGCCTTGCGAACCAGCCTCTTCACGGATGCGTTTCGCCAGCCATTCAATAAACGCCGTGGCCTCTTCAGTAAAGCCAAGACGTATCAGTGAGTAGACAGTGAACGCGGCGTCGCGTACCCACGTGTAACGATAATCCCAGTTGCGCACGCCGCCGATTTCCTCCGGCAGACTGCATGTGGGTGCGGCAACGATAGCACCCGTGGGATGATGCGTTAGCAATTTGAGCGTAAGTGCGGAGCGCAGAACATTTTCTCGCCAGCGGCCTTCGTATTTGCAGCAGGAAAGCCATTCCCGCCAGAAAGCCAGCGTCTCTTTCATCAGGCGATTGCCTTCAACCGGCGCGGTCATCCCCGGATCGTCCGGCTTCGTGATGTAACGCAGCGTGAATTCAGCGGTCTCATTCGGCTGCAAGGTAAACTGCGTTATCGCTTTTCCGTTCTCAATTTCCCATGGCCCAGGGCCGCAGAGCACCATGCGATCTTTTTCTGCTTCGAACAACACTCCACCATCGACCAGTCGCGCCGCGTGCGGTGTGCGTGCATAATTGAAAGCAGGGGCGCATTCCAGGCAAAAGTGAACTGCGCCACGAACAGCTCGCGCAATGCGAACAATCTCATGCATTACGGAATCGCTGCTTTGCTCGCGATCGTTCTGAACCGGCATGAAATCGACGACCTCTCCTACACCTTCCGGGCGCAGAAAACGGGTCAGCAGAACGTTAGTTTCCGGCATGTACATTTGGCGGTTCGTACCGGCCCGTTCGGGAGCAAGCCGGAAATGGCCGCCTTTGTCTTCATCGAGCAGCCCTGCGAAAATGCTGGGCGAGTCGAACTGAGGCAGGCAGCACCAGTCGATGGTTCCGTCCATAGCTACCAGGGCGACGGTATGCAAGTCGCCAATTACACCGCAGGATTCAATCGGTCGTTGTGTCATCGTTCGGGTCTAATTGCACATATTCAAAGAAAAAAATCGACTCCCAGTATTCAATTTAAGGCCAAGCAAACAAAAGCGTCCCTGGGTTCATCTACCATACTAGTATCTGACTAGCACAGGTCAAAGCGCAGCTGCAATTGATGCGTGCGTCGGAAATTCTGCAATTCAGGTTTTGCCATTTCAATTTTCGTTAGATGCGGTGTCGGCCAGCAGTGACAGAATCCAAGCCCAACAAATCGTACGGAGATACATGGCGCTCGCGATTGAGTGCCATGCGCAATATTCCACCTGTCATGAAGATGGTATGGGAGTGCGGGCCAAAGACCGTGGTCTGGTCGATGATTCTTCGCATTGCCCTGGCATTACTACCGGTTGCGATACTGGATGTTTCCAACTGGCTGATCAATGCCGTTGTCGTCAGCCTAAGGCACCATCCGGCATCGCCTTTGCCTGCTCATTTCTGGTCGATTGTAGGTCTGGAATTTGCGCTCGCTTCGCTGGCTGCCCTCCTGACCCGTGCCATTGGCTTTTGCGACAACTTGCTGGGCGATCTTTACATGCAGCACATCAGCATTCGGGTCATCGAGCATGCATCGAGGCTGGACATCACTGCATTCGAAAACCCCGATTATTACGATCGATTGGAGCGAGCCAAAGCACAAGCGACAGACCGCATTGCGATGATTCAGATGATGGGCACACTGACACAGCAAGTCCTGACTACGCTTGCTCTGTCGATATATATCGCACGATTTTCTCCTTTTCTACTACTGCTGTTGATTGCCGGAACGATTCCTGCGCTGCTGGGAGAAAGCCACTTCGCATTTCTGGGCTACGCGAAGAACTTTATGCAGACGCCCTTGCGCCGAAAGATGGATTACCTGCGCGACATAGGCGGCAGCAAAGAGGCCGCAAAGGAGCTGAAGCTTTTCGGCCTACGCGACTTTCTGGTCGGCAGTTTCCGCGGCATGGCGAATACGATTTTCGATCAGAATGTCGATCTTTCTAAGCGACGTCTCATTGTCGGCGTGCTGCTTTCGATGCT
Source organism: Acidobacteriaceae bacterium (assembly GCA_965276585.1). Classification (GTDB taxonomy): domain Bacteria; phylum Acidobacteriota; class Terriglobia; order Terriglobales; family Acidobacteriaceae; genus JAKAAZ01. Next base: position 708,189 of record CBDIAZ010000003.1, read on the forward strand.
GGCAACAGCTGGATATTACAGTGCTTACGCTCTGGCGTTGTGGGATACATATCGGGGAAGGTTCACCATTGCCGATTTGGCTGTTTTAATCAACGCAATTCTGCAGGTGAGTGCCAACCTGCAGCAGATTTTTGTGAACGCCTCCGGCGTTGCCGATCAGGCTTTGTTCCTAACCGACCTGTTGGGATTTTTTGCTATGGAGCCAACGGTCCGATCGAAGCCGGGCGCGATCAAGATTCCCCGGCCTATTCTGCAAGGCATCGAGTTCCGCAACGTTTCGTTCGCCTATCCTGGGACGACACGACTGGTGCTGAAGGATTTTAACTTCCACCTTCATCCGCGTGAGCGGGTCGCGTTGATCGGCGAAAACGGGCAGGGCAAAACTACCATCGTGAAGCTGATCACGCGTCTCTACGATCCGACGGAAGGACAAATCCTGATCGACGGCGTCGACTTGCGCGAATACGACATGGAGGATCTTTGCCATGAAATTGGTGTCATCTTTCAGGATTTTATGCGCTATGAAATGACCGCAAGAAACAACATCGCCGTGGGTCGCATTGAAGAGCGCGAGAACCTGGATCGCATTGCCGCAGCCGCCCAGATGAGCCTGGCGGATGAAGTGATTGCGCGGCTTCCGGGTGGTATGGAGCAACAGCTGGGCCGCCGCTTCGAAGGCGGCGTCGATCTCTCCGGGGGAGAATGGCAACGCATGGCATTGGCGCGGGCGTATTTGCGGGATGCGCAGTTGTTGATTCTGGACGAGCCGACCTCGGCGCTTGATGCGCGCAGCGAACAGGAAGTTTTTCAGCGCTTTGCCGAACTAACGCAGGGGAAGATGTCTCTTTTGATTTCGCACCGTTTCTCAACGGTGAAAATGACCGATCGGATTGTTGTGATCTCTCACGGAGTTCTGACGGAAGAAGGTACGCATGACGACTTGATTCGTTACGGCGGACTGTACGCAGAAATGTTTGAAATGCAGGCAGCGAGTTATCGATGAGCGAATTGGACACAGTACCGCCGGATCTGAGCGCCGAAGGAAGCGCCTTCGCTACGCGCCAGACCTTGCTGGCGCAACCATTGAATGTGGCGCAATTCCGGCAGCATGTTTTAGAAACCGTCGGCTCCGCGTTTGCACTGGCTGCATACGTAGACGAGCAGGCACGAACACGCCGCCAGCAGTCGGAAAAACAGGACGCGATTCTTCCCGGCCTCGATCGGTTGAAAGGAAACACGCGTCTGCTACGGGCGGCGGGCATGGAAATACAGAATGCACTGAAGAAGCTGACGAAATTGCCGTTTGCCCGCAACGTTACCGGCCGCGAGATGCCGCGGATCATCGGCGTCGCGCATTCGTTGCTGAACGCATCGAAGTACCGCTGGAGCATCGCCGCTTTATCGAGTTTCATCCAGGGCTTTCAGCGTGAAGAACCGCTCAACGTGCGTGAACTGTGGGCGTTGCCGATCGCACTGAATCAAGCGCTGCTGGAAGAAATTCTCGCGCAGGCACCGGGAGCATTCAGCAATCTGCCGGCAAGCGACGCGGCCGTCGATGCAGCGATGATGTGTCTGCAGCAGGTAAGCCTGCCTGTCTGGTCGAATATTCTGGAGCCGCTGGTTCCCTTCGAGCCGATCCTGTGCGAAGACCCAGCCGGCACCTACGGCAATATGGATTTTGAGAGCCGCGATATGTACCGCACCGCAATCGAAAAGACTGCCGCACGGTCGCCGATGAGCGAGCTCGAGGTGGCGCAGACGGCACTTGCGATGGGACGCGATGCAGCCCAACAGCCGAATGTGAATCCTCGCATTACCGCACGTCGCGCGCACATTGGCTATTATCTGATCGACGGCGGTCTACATGATCTGCGCGACCGCTGCGGATTTCAGCCCGCGCCGTTCGACCGCGTGCGTACCCTGCTGCGCAGATACCCGGATGACTTCTATCTTGGCGGAATTCAAACTATCGCCTTGCTGGCAATGGCCGCAATCATTCTTCCGCTGGTGCCGCTCTATAATCCACTCGGCGCTTTGGCGATCGCGTTTTTATTTCTGCTGTTACCTGTTTCCCAATTTGCAGTGGAACTGGTGAACGACACTGTCAGCGCCATTCTGAAGCCGCAGGCTTTGCCCAAACTCGATTTTTCGAAAGGTATTCCCGACGATTGCAAAACGCTAGTGGTCGTGCCTACCCTCTTACTGAACGAGCGGCAGGTACGCGATCTGGTTGAAGAACTGGAAGTGCGCAGCCTCGCGAATCAGGATCGAAATCTCTGTTTCGCGCTGCTCACTGATTTACCGGACTCGGTTGAGAAGCCACAGGATCGTGATGCACATCCATTGGTGCTGCTGGCCGGCGGGTTGATCGACGGCCTGAACGAACGCTATGGCGGCACGCAGGGCGGAGGATTTTTGATGCTGCACCGGCATCGCATCTTTAATCCACGCCAGGGCGTATGGATGGGATGGGAACGCAAGCGCGGCAAGCTGCTCGATTTGAACCGACTGGTGATCGGCGGCATGGATAGCTTTCCCTACAAGGCCGGCGACACTTCGGTGCTGAGCGGAATGCAATATGTTCTGACACTTGACTCCGACACGAAACTGCCGCGTGACTCCGTGCGCCGCATGGTCGGCGCAATCGCACATCCTCTAAATCGTGCGATCCTCGATCCTAGGCGAAGAATTGTCACTGAAGGCTACGGCCTGCTACAGCCGCGCGTCGGCATCACCGTGCATTCCGTAGCTCGTTCGCGCTTGGCGGCGATCTACTCCGGCCAGACAGGCTTTGACATTTACACACGCGCGATCTCCGACGTGTATCAAGATCTTTATGGTGAAGGAATTTTTACTGGGAAAGGGCTCTATGAAATTCAAATTTTGCAGGAGGTGCTGGACCGCCGCTTCCCACAGAATTCTCTGTTGAGCCATGATCTGATCGAAGGGGCTTACGCGCGCGTAGGTCTGTTGACCGACGTGGAAGTGATGGACGATTATCCTTCCCATTACAGCGCGCAGAATCGGCGCAAGCATCGCTGGGTGCGCGGCGATTGGCAGATCCTGCGCTGGCTTGTCGATCGCGTTCCCAACGACGCCGGCCAGTTGGTACAGAATCCCACAACTACTATTTCGCGCTGGAAGATTTTTGATAACCTGCGCCGCAGCCTGGTTGAACCGGCGACGCTTCTGCTGCTGGTCTTCGGCTGGCTGTGGCTGCCTGGAACACCGCGTTACTGGACTATCGCCACACTGCTAATCGTTTTCGTTCCGGTACTGGTACAGTTTATTTTCTCGCTAGTGCGAGCCTGCGTCGCCGAACACAAGGGATACATCCCACAGGCGATTCGCGATTCCTTCGGCCTGCTTTTCTCTACCGCGCTCAATTTCGTTTTTCTCGCGCACCAGACGTTGCTGATGTTCGACGCGATCGTGCGCTCGCTGATTCGAAGTTTCGTGACCGGCCGGCGATTGCTGGAGTGGGAGACGGCGGCAGAGTCGGAGATCGGCGGCAACAAGAAAACTCCGGTCGAGATGACGATGCGTATGGTTCCATTTCTGTCTCTCGCACTGGCGGCGCTGGTGTGGCGGGTTCGACCGGCTGCGCTGCCTTGGGCTCTGCCCATCCTTATTTTATGGGCGCTGGCTAAGCCGATTACGTTGTGGCTGAACCGTTCTCCCCACGATCTCGACGTCCGGCTTTCCGAGGCGGAAACACATTTTCTACGGAAGATCGCGTGGCGCACATGGCGGTATTTCGAGCATTTTTCAAATGTGCAAAATCATGGGTTGACGCCGGACAACATTCAGCTGGCGGAAGATGGAAGCCATGTCGAAGCGATGCGCATCTCTCCCACGAATGCTGGACTGCAGCTGAACGCACGCCAGGCAGCCGTGGTTCTCGGCTATTTGACGCTGCCAGAATATGCGGAGCAGACACTCACGAATTTGCGTACGCTCGACCAGATTCCGAAGTGGAGAGGTCACCTGCTCAACTGGTATACGACCACGACGCTCGAGAAAATTTTTCCCTATTTCGCATCGACTGTCGACAGTGGCAATTTCCTGGCGTCGCTCTGCAGTCTGCGCATGGGCACACTGGAAATGTTGCAAACTCCGATACTGCCTACGTTGCGTGATGGGCTATTGGATGTTGCGAACGATACCGATGAGCCTTCGGCATTCGCAGCCAAAATAAAATCTGCATTGCAGGTCGATAAGAAAGAGGAACAGGCTGGCTGGCTCCATCCACTACTGGCTCTTGAGCCTCGCGCTTCCTCCGACCGCGAGCGGATTCTTGAGATGCGCCTGGACGCGTTCACCACGCTGGTGCGGCTCTATCTGCCATGGCTACAACCGAAGTTTGCGCCGTTGCAGGCTGCTGATAGGCCGCTCGACTTCTACACACCGGAAAATTCACTGATTGTGTGCCGCGAAATACGCGCGTCTTTGTCGAAGCTTGCCGGTACTTCTGCCGCAGTAAATATCGAGCTCGGAAATGAACTTGCGGGTGCGATCAATTCGGCGGAAGAACGATGGAACGGCCTGATCGCGGATATGAAAGCGATTGCGAATATCTGTGATCGAATGTTTCAGGCGACCGACTACGGCGCGCTGCTCGATCCCTATCGGCGCTTGCTTACCATCGGATACGACACGGCGAAAGATCGCCCACTCGACTCCTGCTATGACCTGCTGGCATCCGAAGCGCGAACCGCTATGTTCCTCGCCATTGGCAAAGGAGATGTGCTACAGGAGACATGGTTCAAAGCGGGGCGCAAGACCACCATGGTCGATGGCAATCCGGTGCTGCTATCCTGGTCCGGCACCATGTTTGAGTACATGATGCCGACGCTGTGGATGCAGACCTCACCCGACACACTACTAGCGCAATCATTGCCGATGGCCGTGCGGGCGCAGCGCGAGTATGTTGCCCGCGAACGTATGCCGTGGGGCATCTCGGAGGCCGGTATGAGTCAGCGTGATCCAGAGGGCAATTATCAATACCATGCGTTCGGCGTGCCGACGCTGGCCATCAATCCACCGCCGGAAGGTGCGCTGGTGATTGCCCCCTATGCCAGCGTGCTCGCACTGGAAGCGGACCCGATGCACGCTCTCGAAAATCTGCGGAAGATGGAAAAAATGGGCTGGCTGGGAGAATTCGGATTTTATGAGTCTGCGGATTACTCCGCCAATCGGCAGCTCCAAAATGGCTCCAACCAGAATGGCTCAAAATACGTGCTGGTGCGGTCGTGGATGGCGCATCACCAGGGCATGTCGTTGCTGGCGATTACGAATCTTCTGGCGGACAAACCGTTTCAGCGCTGGTTCCATAGCGATCCACGGGTGCGGGCCACGGAATTGCTGCTGCATGAGAAACCAATCCAGGTGATTCCGCAAAAACAACTTCCGCGCGCATCAAAAATGAGATTTAAGCCTACGCTGGTCAGCGGGAAAACGCGTGCCTAGTTGGGTACGCGGACCGGTTGCCTAAACAACCGCACCAGTAGTTTTCGTCGCGATTCGTTCAAGCGCACGCTTCAACACAATTTCGAGCGCGCTCTTTTGACGGTCGTATTCCTCCGGAGCTACACGGCCCTCCAGTCGATCCGTTTCGAGCATGAAGAGTTCTTCCTTTAACGAAGCGAGCAACATCGTTCTATTGTTTGCCGGATTGATCGGGATGGCAACAGGCGTGGGCATTTCTGAAGTTGCAGTTGCTAAAGGATTTACCTGCTTCATCGACACACCGGCGCCAATTGCCAGCAGAATTGCGGCCAATGAAATAATCCACCATTTGTATTTTTCGAGCGGACTGGGCGTGTCGAGCGGAACGCCAAGGCCGATGCCGGGACGCGTGTTGTTCACCGCAGCGGCTTGCGCATCCGCCTCCGGATTCTGCGGGCCGGGCTGTGTGCCGTTTTCGGCAGAGCCACTTGTTCCGCCTTGGGGCGCGGCAGTCTCCTGCGGGAGCTGCCCGGTCCCGGAGATATGAAACGCCAGCTTTGCTCCAGGCGCTATGTTTTTCACGAGATATGTCTGGACGTTCGCGTCTTCATCGATTGGCTGAAAAGCCGCTGCCGGCATACTTGCGAATTGCATGCTCTTCGGTAGGATCAACGCAAAGTTGTCGACTGGCGTGGCCACGCGTGGCTGAAATTGCGCACTGCCGGAATACGGAAGACGATAGCTGACCTGAAAACGGGTTTCTCCAGGACGCAGCGGAAAGACAAACGCATACGCACCAGGCGGCCCGATCGGCACGGGCGATGACTGCACCGGCATGCTGCCAGGCCCTAATGCGGCAGAGGACACGATCTGCGCGTTTTTCGGCAGATAGATTTCATAGGCATGCGGACCGAACTGCGTACGCGGTGGCGACGAAACATTCTTTACGAAATAATTCTCCGTGACGCGGAGCCCGTTCTGGTCGGTCTCCATTCGCTGAACGTCGGCCTCCGTCGATACGCCCTCGACTTTTTCGGCAGCGTTGTACACATCGACGTTGACCGTCTGCTTGCCTGGAGGCGCGGCTTGAAAATAATTTGCGCCATCATGCGTCACCCGCACTAGATGCATCGGGTCGTTATCCACTATATCCAGAGTGTAATGGCCGCTCAAATCGGTGGTGGTATGAGCGGCAATCTGCATGCCCTGCTGCAGCCGAATCAGGGCTACGGTGTCACCGGCGGCGGGTTTATTTGTCGTCAGATTTGTGACCACTCCGCTGATGGGAGCCGCGAGAGCGGCGACGCCAGATAGAAAAATAATGCCGGCGGCGGACAAATGAATGAATTTATGCAGGTACGGCAGATGAGATTTCATCAAGACTCTTTCTGGATAATCTTTCCTGGAAGTATAGAGAATCCCCGCATCTTAGAATCGAGATATGGACACCCACGTCCTATTCCCTTTTACGCCCACTACAAACTTCGTTGAACCCTAAGTAGATATCAAACAGTATGAAAATTGTTTTCGAGAAACTCAATCTCGGCCACAATCTGCGCCGCATCGTTTTCAAGTCCAGCACGCTGCGCCCGGTAATCCCCCTCAGGGTACTTGCCGGCGCGGTACTCAAAATTCAGATCGCGCAAGTTCTCGTACACAACATCCTTGCGCTCGCGGAGAAATTCAAGACGAGTCTTCTGCGTCTGCAATTCTGTTTTGCGCTGGGGATAAAAGACATAGACAAAAATTCCGATCATGAGCGCGGCGCAGGCAAACCAGGTCATATCTCCGTCTCCCGACGAATTTTTTTGCGAATTGCGTCCATCTGTGGGTTTGCCGCCGCCTCTTCCGGCATCGGAACGGTATGCAGCTTCCATTTGCGAATGAGCAGCGCGGTGCCGAGTGTCATCAGAAGAAAGACGACGCCGGGCGCAATCCACGCAACAAGATCGAACCCTTTCTCGGGCGGTGCGGCCAGAACGGGAGGCCCGTACTTCTGAACGAAATTTTGCAGAATCAGATTGTCGCTATCTCCGCGGTCAAGCGCATCGCGCAACTCTCCTTCCTCTTGGGTGGAGAAAGTACAGCCGACGTGATTGCAGGACAATAGCACTTCTGCGCACCCGCAGGTGCACATCAGCTGATGCCCAAGCTTGTCATAGCGGGCCGCATTGTTCGCAGCACCGACGGAAAAGATCAGCAGCAGACATACCACGGTGAGCTGCGACCAAATGCGCAGCGTGGTGAAATCGAAGTGGCGGAAGAAAGCAGGACGCACGCCGTTAATCTCCCGCCGCCGCAGGTTGGGGCACGCTCTCTTCCGCGACTTTGAGCGCTCGACCGACAGTCTGTTCCGGCGCAATATTCGGCGTAAGCGCCAGCAGCGTTCCAAACGCCATCACTAACACGCCAATCCATATCCATCCCACCAGCGGATTGATGAACACTTTGATGATCGGCTGGTTGGTATCGGGATTCCGACCTTCATACACCACATACAAATCGCGCTGCAAGGTGGAGTGATTGGCCACCATCGTTTCCGTCTGCTGACTGGCATGGTAGAAGCGCCGCTCCGGGGCCATCTGCAGCAGAAATTTCCCGTTCTTATAGACGTTCAGCAGCTCGTATTCGCTGTCATAGTTTGCGTTTGAATCCTGCGTGTAACTTTGGCACACCAAGCGATATGGCCCTAGCGTCATGGAATCGTGAAAGCCCATCTCCTTCTCAGTCGATTGATTGAACGCCGAGCCCGCCAGGCCAATGAACACAATCACCACGCCAATGTGAACCAGATAGCCGCCGTACCGTCGCGTGTTGCGTCGTGTCAAGCGCACCATCGATGCCAAAATATTTTTGCCGGTGTGCCGCTGGATTACGCGTCCGCCGCGCCAGAATTCGCTGGCGATTGCCGTCGTAACCAGCGCCGCCAGAGAGAAGGCCATCAGGGAATACAACGTACCCGTGTCGCGCCACGGACGCATTCCCAGGGCCATCAGAACGATCGCGGTCACGACCCCTGCAACCACAGGCCAGATGAAATTCCGCCGCACGCTTTTGAACGATGTGCTGCGCCACGCCAGCACCGGTCCAATGCCGGTCAGGAACAGCAGAAAGATTCCAATCGGCACAGCGACACGGTTATAAAACGGAGGTCCTACGGTGACCTTCGCGCCCTCAATGTATTCGGAGATGATGGGAAACAGCGTGCCCCAGAGAATCGTGAAGCACGCCGCCAGCAGCACCAGGTTGTTAAACAGAAAGCTCGATTCGCGCGAGACCAGCGATTCGATATGATGCTCGGATTTCAGATGGCTTCGCTGGCGCAGATAGGTGAAGATGCAGACGCTAAACACGATGACGAGAAATGTCCAGAACCAGGAGCCGATCGCTGACTCGGCAAACGCGTGCACGCTGCTCACCAGTCCGCTGCGCGTCAGCAGCGTGCCCAGGATCGACAGCATGAAGGTGACGAAGATCAGCCACACATTCCACGCCTTCATCATGCCGCGCTTTTCCTGCATCATGACGGAATGCAGAAATGCGGTCCCAGTCAGCCACGGCATCAGCGAGGCATTCTCGACCGGGTCCCATCCCCAGTAGCCGCCCCAGCCCAGCACAGAGTAGGCCCAGTGCGCGCCCATGAAAATGCCGCAGGTCAAAAACAGCCACGTCACCATCGTCCAGCGGCGCGTAATGTGAATCCACTTCTCGCCCGGATACCGCATCATCAACGCGCCCAGCGCAAACGCAAACGGCACACTGAAACCCACATAGCCCAAATACAACAGCGGTGGATGCATCACCATTTCCGGATATTGCAGCAGCGGATTCAGACCGAATCCATCCCCAGGAACGGCGCCTTGCACCATCGCAAACGGCGGCGCGGCAAATACCAGCAGGAGCGTAAAAAAAACCTGAATCCCCGCAAGGATGGTTGAGGCATACGCCGTCAGCTTTACGTCCACCTTATGCCGCACTCGCAGCACAAAACCGTAGGTGGCCAGCAGCCATGCCCACAACAACAGCGAACCTTCCTGTCCGGACCACAGCGCTGCGAATTTATAGGGCAGCGGCAAGGCACGATTCGAGTGATGGAGGATATAGGAGACCGCAAAATCGTTTGTGAACGAACAGTACACCAGTGCGAAGGCCGCGCATGTCAAAGCAATGAAGCTACCGATTCCCGCGCGCCGCGCAGACTCCGCCAGCCGCTCGGCACCGGTGCCGGCCGCAGCGTGCACCGCGATCCGCCGCAGGGCAAACGCGCCGGTCACCAGCGTATAGGCGCATAACACCAAGCCAAGAAGAATCGCGAAACTACCGAATGCCGCCATAATCGTTTAAACCAAGAGCGGTTTTCCTGTTACCGTGTTCCAAAAATAGCGTCGGGGTACCGCTTTTCTTGAAGAAATACAGCGCTGAAAATCATAGCTCAGATACTTACATACAGGAAAACAGCTTTATTGATTGTCGCAGAGCGGAAGGCCTATCGCAATTCTGGGCGCAGAACGGACTAAAAGAAATGGACAGTGTTGGCTGGAAGAATGCTGTCAGGCAGTAATCGGTTTAGGGACGCTCAACACGCGAGCCAGCTCGATCAGGTCGCAGGGGCGAATGGGCTTGGTGCGAAACGTTACACCCAGTCCGGCGTAGTCGTCTTCCGCCTCAGCTAGCCCGCTCAAAACCATTACAGCTACACCAGGTCGACGTTCCCACAGGCGCTTGACAAACCAGCTACCGGATTCGCCTGGCATGATGTGATCGGTGATCACTAGCGAGATCGCGCGTGCCGAGTCAATATCTAGAGCAGAAAAGGCTGCGTCGGCGGAATACGCCGTCTCAGCGTCAAATCCTGCACCGGCCAAAATGGCTTTTCGCGTAAGCGCTTGCACGGGATTGTCGTCGACAACCAGGATCACGGGGATTCTTTCTCGGTCTGAGTGAAACAGATGTTATTTCCTTTGAAAATGTTGCCTGAGTCAAGGGCCAATCTAGCTGAAAATCCTCGCAGCCGCCGGCGGTGCAGCGCGTGCAGCCGCTAAATCCCTCAAAACATGAGGCCGAGTGTCTCAAATAATTTCCCTTCCGGCAACGCCCGACCCAATAAAAACGCGGCTTACAGCGCGGACCACCCTCGGAAACCTTTCAAGCTCCGGTCGCCAACGCACGGCGCATTATGCGGCCAACGGTCGCCGTAATCCAGCGGCGCGGAATCAAACCAGTCACTAGCACCGTCATGCGATTCCCCGCACCCGTGGTGATGGAACGCCTGCCGCGATCGAACGCACGCAATGACTCCGTGACCACCTGAGCTGCCGTCTGGCTTCCCGCCGCATGGTTGAACGGGCTTTTCCCTGCGACCTCAAAAAAATTCGTCTCCGTCGAGCCGGGATTTACCACCATCACGTGCACACCGTGCTGGCGGGCCTCCTCGCTCAGCGCATGCGAAAAGCTAACGACGAATGCCTTGGTCGCCGCGTAGACGGCGCAATATGGAAGCGGAACAAATCCGGCTACCGAGGCAATGTTGATGATTCCTCCGGCGCTACGTTGCGCCACCGGCTGCTTCATCATGGGCTGCAAGTAGAGATGCGCCAGATCCACCACCGCGGCGATATTCAGATCGATCATCTGGCGCAGGCGTTCGCGGTCGATTCCGGCAAATTCTCCAAACGCGCCAAAGCCGGCGTTGTTGATGAGCAGCGTCACTTCCAGACCGGCGGCTCGAGTCTTCTCGAACAGTTTCAGCGGAGCACCCGATGAAGTCAGGTCGAGCGCGATGCAATGAACATCGACTGTATGAACAGCCATCAGCCGATCGCGCAGCAGCGACAATCGGTCCTGCGAACGCGCCACAAGAATCAGCGACCATCCGCGCACGGCCAGCTGCCGGGCGAATTCTTCGCCGATCCCGGAGCTGGCTCCGGTCACCAATGCGTAGCCGTGTCGTTCGGTCATAGCATCCTTTCGCCCAGCCCTGGCTAGGCTAGGAAATCATTCGGGCCAGCAGAAATGCACCGACTCCCAGGAAAAACAGTAGGCGAAATTTCACGCCGTGGGCGCGATTCACCTCCGGCAGCAGGTCGGTTCCCGCCACGTACAAAGCGACGCCGGCGGAAAGCGGCAGGCCAACCGCAGCCAGCCCGGGAAGAAAATAGATCGCGGCCACTCCAGCCACCGTCGCCGCGCCCAGCGTGCATGCCGCGGTAAATGCAACTCGCCCGCTGCGTCCACTCGCCAGCATGACACTCCCAACGGTAAAGCCTTCCGGCAATTTGTGCAGCAGCATCCCGGTAAAAATCAACCAGCCCAGCGCGCTCGAAAATGCGAAGCCGCTGGCAATCGCAATACCGTCGAAAAAAGTATGCGCCGCCAGACCGCAGGTTACAGAATAGGCCGTCGAGCGGTGCAAAAATTCTTCTGCATGCGTCTCCTCGCCAAAATGGAAATGTGCGACCAATGTATGTTCCAGCAGATGCACGCCGCAGAAGCCGGCGAGTATCCATAGAGGCGCGGCAACCGGAGAAGCCTGCAGGCTTTCGGGCACCATTTCAACAATCGCGACGGCAATCAAAAAGCCCGCGCCAAACGCAACAAAGCCGTGCAGGAAACGTTCCGCGCGCATGCGCAGCAGCAGCAGGCCGCCGGCAACATCGGCCAGACCTGCGATCAGGCCCAGCAGCAGGACAATTCCGAACGGCGTTGTCATCGCTTGAGCATTTCTCCTGATGCTGTAAAAGTGGAAATTTGAATTTAGCGTGGCCTTTCCCCAAAAAACGGCCATACATAGAGAATCTCGCCACATCGTTGAAACAGGAGAAATGCTTTAACCGCTATGGCGAATGTGCATCACATCGCCATCCTGCACTATGTAGTCTTTGCCTTCCAGCCGCAGCGTACCCTGCGACCGTGCCGTTGTTTCCGAACCTGCCGCCAGCAGCGCGTCCCAGTGGATCGTCTCCGCGCGGATGAAATGTTTTTCCAGGTCGGAATGAATCGCTCCCGCCGCGGCTTGAGCGCGCGAGTTCACCGGGATTGTCCAGGCACGGCATTCGTCCTCGCCGACAGTGAAGAATGCGATCAGCCCCAGCAGTTCATAGCTCTTGCGGATCAGCCGCCGCAGCCCGCTTTCGACCAGCCCATAGCTCGATAGAAATTCCTCCGCTTCTTCATCCGGCATCTCGGCCAACTCTGCCTCCACCTTGCCGCAGATGGCGGTCGCGCCCGCGCCGGGTCGAGTGGCAATTTTCGACAGGCCATATTTTTCAACCGCCGCTTCCAGATCGACACCGAGCGTCGTGCTCTCGGAAATATTCAGCACGTAGAGCACCGGCTTCTGGCTCAAAAACATGTAGCCGCGGATCAGCTTTTTTTCATCGGCCGTCATCTCCATCGCGCGCAGCGGCTGCTCCGCTTCCAATTGCGGCTTGGCGCGCAGCAGAAGCGCATGCTCGGCTTCCAACTCCGGCGTGCGCATCTTCTTCAGGTCTTTTTCCAGGCGCTCCATGCGTTTTTCAATCTGTGTCAAATCGCTCAACATCAGGTCGAACTCGACGTCCTGAATCTCCTTCAGCGGGTCGATTGGCGCAGCTAGCGGCACCGACGGATCGTCGAACACGCGCAGCACGTGAATCAGCGCGTCCACATTGCGCAGACTCGCCAACAGCCCGGCATCCTTCAGCGACTCCTGCCCAATCGCGCCGACATCGGCATATTCAACGGTAGCGAAAACAGTCTTCTTCGGCTGATAGAGAGCGGCCAGTTTTTCCAGCCGCTCATCCGGAACCCGCGCCATACCGAGATGCACTTCCTTCGGGTTTGAATAGCCGCGATCCTCCAGCTTCGCCTTCGTCAAAATCTTGAACAGTGAGGTTTTGCCCACCTGCGGCAGGCCAATAATTCCAGTCTTCATGCTTGTCCTGTTTTTGAGGTAACTTTGTGAATTGGCATCCGAGAGAGAACGTCAACTCTTATGCCAAACTTTGATGATACCGGCAGAACGGCTGACGGCCACGCGAAGAAAAACAGAAGTCCGTTATAAACACGAATGAAAGGCCAATCCGTCTCAACCTGACGAGGCGAACCGTCCATGCACAATTGGCTAAATCTATTTCACGGCAATCACGTCGCCTTTCCTTTGACGGAAATCGCGGTGAAGATGTTTATCGCCGTCTCCATCGGCTTGCTGGTCGGCTTCGAACGGGAATGGGCCAACAAAGATATAGGAGTTCGCACCTGTGCGTTGACATCTCTCCTGGGGCTGGTGGCTTCGCTCGCCGATCAGCCTTTCAACACATTGGCCGGGTCGGCTGTCCTGATCCTGATCGTTTTCCTCAATCTGCATAGCGTGCAAGTGGCTCGCAAATTGGAAGCTACAACCTCCGCGGCGTTGATCATTGTTTTCGTCCTGGGAGCATTGGTCGGCGATGGCCATTTATTCACGCCGGTTGCATGCGCCATCGTGGTTACGATGCTGCTCTCGCTCAAACCCCAGTTCCGCGCCTTTGCCGGCGGCCTGCGCCAGGAAGAAGTCCGCAGCGCCATCCTTCTCGGCTTGCTGGGATTTGTAATCTGGCCTCTGTTGCCCAACCACTTTATCGATCCATGGAGTTTAATCGAGCCCAGAGAAGCCTGGGTCATCGTAATCGTGGTCGCATCCCTTGGCTTTATCAACTATGTATTGCTGCGCCTATACGGATCGAAAGGTATTTATCCAACTGCGATCCTGGGAGGGCTGGTCAACTCCACAGCGACGGTTGCGGAGATGGTTTCAACACTACCCTCAACCGGACTTACCAATTCGACAGTATCCATCGTGTTGCTAATCTCCGTTGCCATGTTTTCGAGGAATCTGGTGATTCTGGCCATCTTTTCTCCCCATTCCGTGCGCTTCGCCGTATTCCCTTTATTGGCAATGGCCTTGATCGCCGCAGGCTGGGCATATCGCGAGCGCAAAAAATCGAAAGATGTTCAACCTGATGGCAAATTGTCTCTCACTTCTCCCATCTCATTAAAAAAGGTGCTGACGTTCGCCGGACTATTTCTAGGAATTCAGGTTGTTGGCACGCTCGCGCAACGAATGTTCGGCTCCGCTGGGCTGCAGATAATCAGCGTGCTGGGCGGCCTGGTCAGCAGCGCCGGCACAACAGCTGCGGCGGCAAACATGGCCATGCACGGAAAAATAATTGCCAGTCAGGCTGGGATTGCAACCGTTCTGACGTCTATCGCAAGTCTTCTCGTAGATTTGCTGATCGTCTATAAGCAGATCCGCGACAAAAACGTGATTCGCGATCTTACCGTTGCTTCACTGTTGCAAACAGGTGCCGGGATCGCCGTACTTTTTCTGCAAGCCAGCGTCTTTCACCTGCTGTGACAGGAAACTCAGGTTAGGAAAGTTCCGGCCGCGAATATAAAACGATTAGCCCCAACCCGCATAGAAAAACAATTCCTTCCAGGCGAGTCGAAAGATTGTGCAGGCGATTAAAGTCCACCTTGGCAGGATCGCTGGCTGCAGGATTGTCCAACGCCGGCCCGGCCTGAATCCGCAAAGAGTCCATGCGCGGAATTACGGAAAACTGCGAATACGCCGTCAGCCCCAGCATAGCCGCCAGCAACACCAATTGTGGCGCAATGGAGCGGCGTGTGGTGCGTCCAGTCCGCTCAAGGATTACCAACAGAAGCAGAATTACGCCGCAAACCAGCCCAATATCGTGCAGGCGCAGTAACGAATCCCGGACCATGGTGCCGGCAATATGAAGACCGGTGGCGGGATCGGGCAACATCGGCATCACCGAGCCGAAGGCCACCGGAGCCACCACAGCGCCAAAAAATATCAGGCCGCCGATCCAAACGACCAGACCCAGCAAAATCAAACTGCGCACCAGCGTTCGCATTGTTATTCCAACCCGCTGACCGACTTGCGTCCGATCAGCCGCTCGATGCGTTTTGCCATCGGCGGATGGGTGGAGAAAAGATTGGCGAACATCTGCCCGCCAACCAGCGGCTGCGCAATGAACAAATGCGCGCTAGTTGGCGAGGCCACCATCGGCAACTGCTTGGAATAGGCATCGATCTTTTCCAGCGCACTCGCCAGCGCGTACGGGTTCCCTGTGGTCTTCGCGCCGGTCGCGTCCGCTTCATACTCGCGCGTGCGCGATACCCAAAGCTGGATCAGCATGGCCGCAATCGGCGCAAGGATCAGCATAAAAAGTCCGCTCAGACCGCCGCGTCCGCGATTGCCCTGCCCGCTGCCGCCGCCGTAGCCGCCAAACAGCGATGCCCAATAGCCCATGCGCGCAATCAACGTAATCGCGCCGGCCAGGGTCGCGGCGATCGAGCTGGTCAGAATGTCGCGGTTCTGCACATGGCCCAGTTCATGCGCCAGCACACCTTCCAGTTCGTCATCGTTCAGCAGCCGCAAGATTCCCTCAGTCACCGCGACGGATGCATGCTTGGGATTTCTTCCAGTCGCAAACGCGTTCGGCGACTCCGTCGGAATGACATACATCTTCGGCATGGGGATGCCCATGCGCTGCGTCATCCGCTCTACCACGGCATAGGCGCGCGGCAGCTGTTCGCGGGTTACCGGCTGCGCCTTATACATTTTGAGCGCCAGTTTGTCGGAGTAGAAGTAGGTGAAAAAATTCATTCCCGCTGCAAACAGAAATCCCAGGATCAAACCATTGCGGCCGTCGAAGTGGCCGCCGATCCAGATCATCAGCAGCGTGAGTAGAGTTAGAAGAAACGCGGTCTTGACAGTGTTTCCCATAGTGCAATCATTCTAATCCTGTCAGGAGGTAGCCGGGACTGAGTACAAATCCGGGGACGCCGCTGCCGGTTCGGCGATTGGAAGGGTAAAGAAAAACGTGCTGCCGCGGTTCAAATCGCTTTCCGCGCGGATGATACCGCCATGCCCGAGAATGATATGCTTGGCGATCGACAAGCCGAGCCCGGTGCCGCCTGACTCCTGCGAGCGACCTTTATCCACGCGGTAAAAACGCTCGAAGATTCTGCCCAGATGTTCCGAAGCAATGCCGGCGCCAAAGTCCTGCACGAAAAATTCCACCGCATCCCCTACCACCCGGGACCCGATCACAATGCGATTGCCGCCGCCGTACTTCACGGCATTTTCCAGCAGATTCGACAGTACCTGCAGGATGGCATCCATATCGGCCATCACGATCGCCTGCGCCATTTCGCCGGTATCGAGTGCGATATCCCGATCCATCAACAGGCCGGCGACAATCGCAGACGCCTCTTCCACCAGCACGCTGGCGGCAACAGGCTTGCGATTCAGCTTGTACTCGCCGGATTCAATGCGAGCCAGCGCCAGCAGGTCTTCTGTCAGCCGGGTCATACGGGCGGCGTTGCGGCAGATGATGGAAAGAAAATCGCGCGTCTGCGGCGCCAATTGCTGGCCGTCTTCGATCATCGTCTCCGCATAGCCGGCGATGGAGGTGAGCGGTGTGCGCAGCTCATGGGAAACATTGGCAATAAAATCGCGTCGCGTCTTTTCCACGCGATCAATCTCGGTTACGTCGTGCAGCACCACCACAGCACTGCCACCCAGCATGGGCGCGGCACTTACTTCAAAAATGCGTCCCGGCACCACCGCCTTGGCCCGAGCGCCGGCGGTAGTGCGCAGCCGCAACGCCTGCTCCACGCAGGCCAGCAGGTCGGGATCGCGAACGGTCTGCACCAGCGCGCTTCCGGAGCGAATCGGCGCGCCCACCAGCCGTACCATCACGCGATTGGTCCAGTGGATGCGGCTCTGCGCATCGACAGCGATCACCGCCTCTTCCATGCTATCGAGCACGGTTTCCATCTCTTTGCGGCTATCTTCCAGCTCACGGAACACGGCTTGCACCCGGACCGCAGTCGCGTCCAGCGCATTCGCTACCTCCGCAATCTCATCTCCCGTGCCTTCATTGATTCGGGCGGAAAAGTCGCCTGCGGAGAGCCGGTGAGCAAACTCCACAATGCGAGCCAGCCGCCGGGCGACGGCATGCGCCAGCAACGCCGACATCAGCGTCGCCAGCAGCAGCGCCAGCAGTGTCGCCCATAGAAGACTCGTGCGAGCGGTATGCAATGCGCCTCGAATATCGGCGAGCGATGAACACACACGCACGATGTAGTCTCCCGCCGCCGCAGCTACGTAGAGACTGTTGTGCGCTTTGTGTTCGCCGGATTTTCGATGCTGTACTGTGATCGCTCGTACTTCCGGAGAATCCAGCAGATCCGCCGCGTTTTCCGCGCCCACGCGGCCGGTGTCGGAGTCGGCAAATCTTTTTCCATCGCGACTGACTATGGCGATACGCGTCCCGGTGGCGCGTGCTTCCTCCTCGACCAGTGCAGAGAGGCTGGCTGGATCGGCACCGACTGCCTGTGTCGCAAACGAGCGGGCCTGGTCTTCAAGGCTATGCGCCAGCCGATGTTCGAGCGAGTTCTCGAGAATATTCTGCTGCGCGATGTCGAGCATGCCCGCGGCTACCAGCAGCAACAACACCATCGCCGCAAGCAGTTTGAAGAATATTCTTTGCCTCATAGAAAACTCTTCACGGGAAGCTCTTCGCGCGCCTCGAACGGCCTTAGATTTCCCTCGGCATTTCGAAGCGATAGCCGGCTCCGCGCACGGTTTTAAGATACTGCGGATTTTCCGGGTCCGTCTCGATTTTTTCCCGGATGCGCCGAACGTATACGTCCACCGAGCGTGGAGTCACGAAGCGGGCGTCGCCCCAGACCGCGTCCAGAAGATGGTCGCGGCTGAAGACGCGGCCCGGGTGACGAGCCAGATACTCCAGCAGTCGAAACTCGGTGGCAGTGGTCGCCGTCAGTTCCCCGCGCACCTTCAGCTGCATTGCTCCCGCATCGATCTCTACATTGTCAAAATGCAAGGCAGTCGGCGCGGTGGGCCGCTCAAAGCGCCGCAGCACCGCCTTCACACGGGCGATCAATTCGCGCGGAGAAAAGGGCTTGGTGATGTAGTCGTCCGCGCCCAGCTCCAGCCCGAGAACGCGATCGCTTTCGCTGGTCCGCGCAGTGAGAAAAATCACCGGCGTAACCGCCAATGCCGGATTTTTCCGGATGCGCCGGCACAGATCCAATCCATCGCCGCCGGGGACCATGATGTCGAGTAGAAACAGGTCGGGAGTCTTGCGCTCGGCGTCCGCCAGCACCGCGGCTGGATTGACGAAGGTGCGTACCGCGAAGCCTGCCACTTCCAGATTGTGCTGTACGAGCCGGGAGATATCCTGGTCGTCCTCCAGAACAAAAATCGTCTGATTCAAGCCTGTCGTTCCTCTCTTATCCTGCAGGGCTCTGCCGTGGCCAGAGTATCGCAGCCAGGCAAATTTTCTGCAAATGAATGATGAATGCCAGATGACAATCCTGTGAACGCACTAAAAGAACGAATTTTCGTGTTTTGAATGGAAAAACGTATTTCGTGCTGAATTTGGGTTTTCGTAAAATGGCGATGGCGGCGTGGGCGGCGATTTGGCGAAATGTTCCACGTGGAACACTAAAGCAATTAAAGGGCCAAACGCAATTGGAATGCCAAACCTCGGCTATGTGGCTTGGATCGAGAGGGTTGCGAAATTGCAAATAAAGGCGATTTTGTGGCCTTTTTTCCAGGCGGTTCAGGGTCGGGAAAAATGGGGGTGTTTTCGAGACGATCGAGTGTAACCGGCAACTGGCCGCAATGCCGGTGTTTTTTTTCGTTTTTCTGAAATTTAAATCATTGATTCCATGTGGGATAGAGATTTCAAATTTGGCATTTTTAGGGCACTCTGAGCAGGTCCTTGAGCGGCTTAAAGCCATCCCTGATGTTTCAATGACTTATCCCTCCGTCTGCAGGTCGGAATTCCCCCCCAAACTCTCAAAATAGCCCTTCATCGGAGGCTCCTTAGAGAAAAAACACCGCTTTGCGCATGAATATAGTAATTTTTACTATATCGATTTTTGGGTTTTTCCCTCGATTTTGCACCGATTTCGATGCTTGTTTTGGGTGTCTATTGAAATAGTTTGCAAGGCGCCGTTCTGAGAAGCGCAGGTTTAGGCATCCGCCAGTTCTTCCCTGATCCTCTCCGCCGCTTCCTCACATTGCGCGCGGCTGACGTCATGATGGGTAACCAGGCGAATGGCGTGCGGGCCGAAATCTCCAGCGAGAATGCCGCGCCGTTTCAAACCAGCGACGATTTTCGCCGCGCTTACTTTCTCTGTGAGTTGGAAGCGGACAATGTTCGTCTGGACACTTTCCAGATCGATGCCGACTCCCGGTATTTTGACGAGCGATTCCGCCAGCAGTCGGGCGTTCGCGTGATCCTCGGCAAGCCGCTCTGTCATGGTGTCGAGCGACACCAGCCCAGCCGCGGCGAGAATGCCGGCCTGGCGCATGCCGCCGCCGAGCGCTTTGCGAAAAATGCGCGCCCGGGCGATATGTTCGCGGCTGCCCAACAGCATGGAACCAACTGGCGCGCACAGTCCCTTCGACAGGCAGAACATTACCGTATCGAAGCCACGTGTCAGCTCGGCAACGCCTACTCCCAGGTACACCGCGGCGTTGAAAATGCGCGCGCCATCGAGATGGACCGGCAAACCGGCCCGTTTCGCGCCTGCCCAGATTTCCTCCAGAACTTCGAGCGGCGTGACTGTGCCGCCGGCCATGTTGTGGGTGTTTTCGAGTGCGATCAGACCGGTCTGCGCGTGGTAATACACGCTGGGTGAAATCGCCGCCTGAATCTGCCGCCAGGTCAAAATGCCGCGTTCGCCTACGATCGTTCTTGGCATACAACCGGAGAAGGCGGACAGCATGGCCATCTCCCACTCGACAATATGCGAGCTGGCTTCGCAGATCACTTCCTGACCGTGCTGGATGTGAAGACGAATGGCAATCTGGTTCCCCATCGTTCCTGTTGGGACAAAGATCGCCGCCTCGCGATGGAAGATTTCCGCGGCGCGCTGCTCCAGTCGATTTATGGTGGGGTCTTCGCCATATACGTCGTCGCCCACTTCCGCCACAGCCATTGCGGTTCGCATCGCCAGGGTTGGCTTGGTGACGGTATCGCTGCGGAGATCGACGATGTTCTTGTCCTGCGCAGACTCGGAAATTTTGGCTCGATTCACAGCGAAACTCCTTCATTGAATCATTACAAATTGGTTTTATGAATTCTATGAGACCGGCTGGAGCATTTCACTGTTGCCTTAGTGCATTTCTCCAGTTGCTGTAGAGGGAAAGATGGTGATTCTGAGCCCGTTCGACTTCGCTCAGGGTAAACTCCGCGAAGAATCTTGCATTTGGCCTGCTTCAGCAATACAGCGGTCCTTCGCGTTGCTCAGGATGACGAACCTTCAAAGCCTGCACTCTATACCAGCCGAAAAAATGCCTCAGTGCGAGCAAATTCGCGTCCCACCCTTTCGCAAAGGCGCCCATTCGGCAAGCTCAGGGCAGGCTCCAGATGGGGCACCTACTTGATATCAACAGTGAAAATGCTATAAAGCCGGGGTCTATCTAAAAGCCAAGTTTGTCATCAGCCTGATTGAATGATGACAAATTTATTTTATGAATTCTATGAGACCGACTGAAGCTGACTTGTTTCCGCTGTTGCGACGGGTAGCACACCGAGAAATCGGGCGAAGACTTCATTCGCGAACAAACGGCCGCGTGCGGTCAGGCGAATATGGTCGCGACACCGTTCCAGCAAATTCTCGCGCTCGCATTCTTGCAATAGCGGTTGAAATGCGAGCATCGCTGTGCGTCCATTTTTCGCTTCCATCTCGGGCAGCGATATGCCTTTGGATAAACGCAGGCCGAGGAACCAGGCTTCCTCGATGGCTTCGGCATCGGAGACCGGAGTTGCCGTTTCCAACGCGTCTCCCTGGAGATACTTCGCTAAATCGTCCGTCGTTCCCAGGCGGATTGCGCCGCCATCCTTCGCCTGCAGAAACGAATGCGCGTCGAGGCCAAAGCCGAGATAGGGCTGGCGGGTCCAGTATTTCAGGTTGTGCCGCGATTCCCTGCCCGGGCGCGCGAAGTTGGAAATCTCATACTGCGGAACGCCTGCCGCGGCGAACTGTTCGCACGCGTCGCCATACATGGCGGCGATGGTCTGCTCGTCCGGCACGTTGCCGGCGCCATAACGGATGCCGTCTGCGAGCATCTCGCGGCCGAGACGCGAATCTTCATCCACATCCAGCATGTACACGCTGAGGTGCGGCACGCCGCTCGCGATGGCTACGTCGAGCGACTCCTGCCAGCTCATCGGTGTCTGATGCGGTAGCCCGGCGATCAGATCGACGTTGATGTCTTCGATGCCGGTGCGACGCAGCCGGGCTATCTCCTGGTGCACGATATCCCGGGTATGCAAACGTCCTACCGCAGATGCTTCGCGATCGACAAACGACTGCACGCCCAGGCTGACGCGATTGAATCCTAAATCCGGCAATCCAGACAGCAGCGCATCGTTTAGCTGACCGGGCGCGCATTCCAGCGTTATCTCCGCCTGCGAAGCGAAGGTAAATGTTTTCTGCAATTCCCGGAGTATGGCTGACATTTGGGTGAAAGAAAGAAGGCTGGGAGTGCCTCCGCCGAAATACACGCTGTCGACCTTTTCCGGCAGCACTGCCCACTGATTTTGAACCCGTTGCGGTGCCTGGCGAATCTCTTCACACAGACGATCGACATAGGTGTTCATCCGTTCGGAACCGAAAACTCCGGAGGCGAAATTGCAGTAGCTGCATTTCGCGCGGCAGAACGGGATGGAAATGTAGATTCCGAGTGTGCTGGACGGAATGACGGGCATACAAAGGGCTTCTGATTCCGGACGATTTCGCGAAAGTTCGTACAATAGCAGTGTCGCATGGCAGACGCAAAGCAGACTCCCCAACAACACGACGATGACGTCATTGGAAAGGCATACGACGGCCGGCTGATGCGACGGCTGCTGACCTATCTGCGCCCGTACAAGCTGCAGGTGGTCATCTCGCTGGTGGCCATTCTTTTCAAGGCTGGGGCTGACATCCTGGGGCCCTACCTGACTAAGGTTGCCGTCGATCTGTATATGACGCCGGGCATTACGGCGGCTGCGGCATCGCATCACTCGCTGCTGGCACGGCACTTGAGTCGCAACGCGTTTACCGGCATTACCCAGATTGCGGGCATCTATCTTGCCTCGCTGGTCTTCAGCTATTTTCTGGAGTTTGTGCAGACGTACCTGATGCAGTGGACCGGTCAGAAGGTAATGTTCGATCTGCGCAGTCAAATCTTCCGCCACATTCAACGGATGCACGTGGCATTTTTCGACCGCAACCCCACAGGCCGGCTGGTGACGCGGGTGACCAGCGACGTGGACGCACTGAATGAGATGTTTACCTCCGGCGTGGTCTCAATTTTTGAGGATGTGCTGGTGCTGGCCGGCATCGTCGTCATTATGCTGTGGATGAGCTGGTACCTGGCGCTGCTGGCCTTCTCTGTGCTTCCGTTCATTTTTCTGGGGACGCAGATCTTCCGCAAATATGTTCGCGATTCCTATCGCCGCATTCGCACTGCCGTAGCCCGCATCAACTCTCACCTGCAGGAACATGTGAGCGGAATGAGCGTGGTGCAGCTGTTCAACCGCGAGGACCGCGCATTTCAGGATTTCGAGAAGGTGAACCGGCAGCATCTGAAGGCGTATAAAGACGCGATCATGTCTTACGCGCTGTACTATCCGGCGGTTGAAATTCTCAGCTCGATTGCCATCGCGATTGTGATCTGGATTGGCGGCAGAGGTGTGCTGCGCGGTACGGTTACGCTGGGCGTGCTGGTGGCGTTCATCCAGTATTCGCAGCGCTTCTTCCGTCCGATTCAGGATTTGAGCGACAAGTACAACATTCTGCAGGCAGCGATGGCGGCCAGCGAACGCGTGTTCCGGCTGCTGGATACGACGCCGGAAGTGGTGTCGCCGGCGAATGCGCGTAGCGGCGATGGCTCGGGACGGGTCGAGTTTCGACACGTGTGGTTTACGTATGAAAATTTGGAGCCGGAGATTCTCGAACGCCTGCGGCATCATCCGCCCGCGGGCGGCGACGGCATCGAGTGGGTGCTGCGCGATGTAAGCTTCACAATCGAACCGGGTGAGACTGCGGCGATTGTGGGCCATACGGGCGCGGGCAAAACTACGCTGAGCAGCCTGATGACACGCTTCTATGACGTGCAGCATGGGGCGATTCTGATCGAAGGATTGGACGTGCGGGACTGGGACATTCAGGAATTGCGCCGGCGCTTTGCCGTGGTGCTGCAGGATCCGGTGCTGTTTAGCGGCACGATTGCCAGCAATATTCGGTTGGGCACGGAAGGAATACCGGAGGAGGAAGTCGAACGCGCCGCCGATCAGGTGAACGTAGGCGACTATATTCGCTCGCTTCCGGGCGGATTTCAGGAGCCGGTGCGGGAACGCGGCAGCACGCTATCTACGGGACAGAAACAACTTATCAACTTTGCGCGGGCGCTGGCGCACAATCCGCGCATTTTAATTCTGGATGAGGCGACTTCCAGTGTGGATACGGAGACGGAATTGCGCGTGCGTTCCGCGCTGACGCGTCTGGTGACGGGGCGGACGTCGGTGGTGGTGGCGCATCGGCTGTCGACGATCCAGAGCGCAAACTGTATCTTATTGATGCATAAGGGTCAATTGCGGGAGATGGGAACGCATCAGGAGCTGCTGGCGCAGCATGGGCTGTATTGGAAGCTGTACCGGCTGCAGTATCGCGACCAGGAGTTGCCGGATTCAGCGGGACAGCTGGCCATGACGGGCGACTAACGTAAATATAAGAAATAAAACAACTTCCGATGGCGGCACCGAATATTTTTATTTCCACGGGGGAGGCCAGCGGCGAGCGCTATGGGGCGCTGCTGATGGAGGCGGTGCGGGCGCGGTTGCCTGGGGTGAAATTTTTCGGACTGGGCGGAAGCCGAATGGAATCTGCGGGTTGCGAGCGCATTGTTCGCGCCGAAGACGTTGCCGTGATGGGAATTACGGAAGTGGTGCGGCACATGCCGCGCATAATCCGGGAGTATTTTCGGCTGGTGCGGAGTATCCGCGGAAACAGGCCGGATGTTGCTGTATTGATTGACTTTCCCGATGTGAACCTGCGTCTGGCGCGACACCTGAGAAAGCTGAATATACCGGTTATTTTTTTCGTCAGTCCGCAATTGTGGGCGTGGAAGAAGCGCCGCATCCGCTGGGTGCGGGACCGGGTGACGAAGATGCTGGTGATTTTTCCGTTTGAGGAGGGCTATTATCGCGAGCGGGGAGTGGATGCGGAATTTGTCGGACATCCGCTGGTAGACCTTTCGTTGCCTACACTTACGCGGGAGAACTTCGCTCAAAAGTACGGGCTGGATGCAGCAAGACAATGGGTGGGCCTGCTGCCAGGCAGTCGCGCTCGGGAGTTGCGCCTGAATCTGCCGGCGATGGCTGGGGCGGCGGAAAAACTGGGTTCCGGCTACGAATATGTATTGCCGGTTGCGTCTACGCTCGATCCTGCATGGGTGCGGCAAATGGTTGCAAACACAGCGACTTCTGTTCCGATCCATGTGGTGGAGGATGCCCCGGCTGTGCTGCAATTTGCTCGCGCCAGCGTGGTCGCCAGCGGCACGGCTACCGTGGAAGCGGCGGTGATTGGGAACCCGTTCGTGGCGGTGTACCGGCTTTCCAGGCTGAGCTATGCCGCGGCCAGCCGACTGGTGCGTTTGCCGCACGTGGCGATGGTTAATCTTATTGCAAATAAGAGGGTTATTCCGGAATTGATCCAGCAGGATTTTACTCCGGAGAAGGTGGTGGAGACTTTGCGGCCGCTGCTGGAAGAGGGTGCGGCACGGACGACGACGATGGCCGAGCTTGACCGCGTGCGAGATGCGCTGCATGTTAATGATAGCAAAGGAGAAACTGCCATCGACCGGACGGCGGACTGGGTGGTTTTTCTGGGGAAATTTCAGTCTGCAACCTTGCGTGAAAATAGCGTTTTATGAGGGAAAAAACGGGCAAATTCTGCATGAATATAGTAATTTTTACTATATTCATATTTGGCATGTTTGCACTGGTTCCGGTGCATTTTTTGCGCGCCCAGACATATTTTCAAACATCTTCCCAGATTGCCTCCCCGACGGCCTCCGCGATCCGGATCACAAATACCCGATTGAATGTGACATTGGACCCAGAGAAACATTCGATCACTGCGCGGGCTGCGGTTACGTTTACTCCGGTCTCAAATCTGTCTGCCGTGTCGTTCGATTTGAATCCTGCGCTGCATGTGGAAGATGTGACGGATGTGAATGGTCAGAGTTTGAATGTTGAGCGCGATGCGGGGGCGGTTCGGATTGCGCCTGCGATTGCGTTGCAGGCCGGTGCTTCGGCTACGTGGACGTTTGTGTATGGCGGCGCGTTCCCTGCCGGCGGCCAGCCTGCCGAGGGGGCTGTCCGGCTGGCTTCGATTGGGGAGCCGGTCAGTTATTTGCTTTACGCAGCGCGGTGGTTTCCTACTTCGGGCGATCGGACTGACCGCTTTCCTGTGAAGATGCAGGTGCATGTTCCGGTGGGGGAGATGGTGTTTTCGAGTGGAGCTGTTGGGAAGGCCGGTGCGGATGCGGATGGGGGTGCTGTTTTCGATTTTGACGGGACGCGGCCTGGATTTTCCGGGACGGTGATTGCGGGGAGATTTCTTCCGCCTGTTGTTGACGGCAACGTGCAGGTGTTTCTGATCGACACGTCGGGTGCGGCTTCGTTGCGCGGGCAAAATGCCGAGGTCCTTCGCTCCCCCACCCCAGCGACTAAGACCTGTCGCTGGGGACCCCGGTCCGCTCAGGATGACGAATCTCCGGAGGTCGGCCCCACTCCCGATTCCAAATCGATTTCCGGTAAATCTTCTGTCGATGCGACAGACTCCGGTGGGCGGAAGATTGCGGCGGTTGCGGCGCACATCTTCGGTGAGTTTCGGGCGCGGTTTGGGCCGCTCGATACGGACCGGTTGGATATTGTCGAGTTGCCAGAGGGTACGTTGCCGGCAGTCTCTGCGCCGGGGATGGCGGCGGTTGCCGGGCGACAACTACGCGGAGCCAATGCGTCCCGGCTGCTGGCGAATACGATTGCGCACCAGTGGTGGGGAGAATTTGTCCGTCCGGCTACGCTGGACGATTCCTGGATTACGAATGGGATGTGCCGGTATCTGGAGCTGGGGTTTGTGGAGAAGCGTTCCGATGCGGCTGCGTTCGCGGATGCCTTGTTGAATGTGTCGGCCAGCGCGCTGGCGTACGACACGGCCCCTTTGTCGGGAGTTTCGCAATATCCGGAGTTTTCGCCGCAGTTCGATGCGATGACATACGACAAGGGCGCGATGATCTTTCGCATGCTGCGCTGGCAGATTGGCGATGCTGCATTTGAGCAGACGCTGCGCGGGATGCTTTCCCTGCCGAAACAATCTGTCTCTTCCGCGGATGTCGAAAGGATTGCGGAGGCGGCTTCGCATCAGAACTTGCGGCCCTTTTTTACCGAGTGGCTGGACTCAACCGGCGCGCCGACGCTGAAAGACAGCTGGACCCTGTATCGGCTGGACGATAACAAGGGCTATCGCACGGTGGGGGAGATTGGCGAGGATCTGGATCTGTTCCGCATGCCGGTGGAGGTGCGGGTTTCGACCGCTGCGGATTCTCTCTCCCACACAAGCCGCACAGTACGCGGCTTGAATGGGCCACCGTCCATCGACCTGAGGGTGGATGTCAGCGGGGCGCAGACACAGTTTGTGGTCGAGACGCCTGCGATTCCGAAGACGATCGCGCTCGATCCGGAGCGATGGCTGTTGCGGAACAGCGCTGACGTGCAGGTGCGGGTGCATATTCTGCGGGGACAGAATTTTGTGGCCGCGGGGGATGGCGCGGGGGCGATTCGAGAATATCTGGCGGCGTTGAAGGTCGACGATGTGAGTTCGCTGGCGAGTTATCGGCTGGGCGAGGTTTATTTTTCCGAGAAAAATTATCAGGCGGCGGCGAATGCGTTTCGCGATGCACTGCATGGAGATGGGGTTCCCAAGTGGATTGAGGTGTGGAGCGATGTTCAGCTGGGGAAGATTTTCGATGCTACAGGTCAGCGGGAGCGGGCGGTGAACCAGTATCGCGAGGCAATCCAGACGGGGGACGATACGGGCGGGGCGGTGGAGTTGGCTCGGGGGTATGTGGGGAAGGCTTATTCTCCGTGATTGTTTTGTGATTTTTAACCACCGGCTACAGTCGCTACGCTGCCCCCTCTCTCAAGCGACTAGCAGGCGAGCTTGCGCGCGGGAACGCGGGCGAGGCTTGACGTTGATTTCCACGTCGCGTCCCAGCAGCAGCAGAAAACGCAGCAGTCTTTCGATAGAGAATCCAGAAAGCCGCCCACGCACCAGGGCTGAGATTTTCGGCTGGTCTACCCCAAGTATCGCGGCAGCGTCTTTCTGGGTAAGCTCGCGTTGATTCAGGATGACGACAATCTTTTGCGCGAGTTCGGCTTTGGCAAGGATTTCCTCCGGTTTCGGCAATCCCAGATCGGCAAAGACGTTTCCCGTGCTCTCGATGTAATCGCGTTTCGGCATGTTCACTTCTCCAGTGCGGCATTCAATTCCACAGCACGTTTCAGCCGCCGTTTCACCAGTTCCATTTCTGCTTTGGGTGTCGCAATTCCCGTTTTCGATTTCTTTTGAAAGGCATGGAGAACATATACCCGGCGAGCCAGTCTCACCGTGTAGACAGCTCGAAACGTATCGCCCCGATGATCTGAAACAATCTCCAGAACGCCCGCGCCAAGCCCATGCAGCGGCTTTGCGTTGACATGCTTTCCGCCCGTTTGCGCCTGGTAGAGGGCAAAGCCGACTTCATTTCTCACAGCCTGCGGAAAGCCTTGCACCATTTCCAGAGAGTCACCCACCCATACCAGCGGCTTGGGAGCGGGCTTCGCCTCAAAGTTCATTCTGATCCTACAGTATGCCAATTATGGCATACGCGCAACGTCAATTTTTGATGTTGCCTCAGTCTAGGAGCGGGATTCGAGGTTGGGGTAGATTTTTTTGAACAGGGCTCTTGTGGATGGGGTCATCCGGGTGTGCTGGATTTCCCTGGGGGTGATCTCGCTGCGTTCGAGAAAATTGAGCATGGCTCTACTGAGGACCGCTTTGGGGATGCGGTCGAGGGCAGCGACGTCGAGGATGGTTCGGAGGGGGCTGGTGCAGCGGAGGCCGTCGACCTCGACGATGGCCGACTTGGGCAGATCGGTGTAATGGAGATGAAGCCGCGAGGGCATGGGACCGCTGCGGCGAAAGCTTCGCGGCACGGTCATTTGAATTTTCGGCGGCCGGGTCGCTGCAACTCCGTGCAATGCCAACGCGGTTTGGTGGCTGAAGACGGCCTGAGTGTTGCCGGCGCGGTCGGCGGACCATAGCTCCCAACGCTTGAGCAGGGAGTTGGGGCTGGGCGGGATTAAAGGGAGAGAGTAGATGCCGCGGCCGCCGTAGTTCCAGTTGCCGACTCTAAGGTGATAGCCGTGGAGGGTGCGGTCGATTCCGGCCCAGACGGCCTGGCGGGGGGTGAAATAGCTGTGCTGCCGGACGGCGATTTCGTACAGGCGAAGCCAGGCGTCTTTGCGGGATTCTTTCATGGATATCTTTTCGCCGTGGAGGCCGGGGTTTTACTTTTTGTCGTCGAGAGCGGCCAGCACCTCATTCATGGTGGGCTGGACGCTAAGCATGTATTCCTTGACGCGCTTGCGCTCCTCGGCGGGCAGCGAGGGGAGCACAACGAGCAGGCGGCGCAGCGTGGTGCCGATGTCGTCGGCGTAGTTCATCATGCGAATGGCTTCTCCGGTCAGGGGCATCGGTTCTCCTTGGTAGTGATTCTATTTTGCGGCGTGGCGGGGGATTCGTAAAGTTTTTGATAAATGATCCTCGACCCCACTCAAGCCAAATGCGGCTTGAATGGGGCACCCCGGTTGTTTTTTATCGATACATCCGGAAGCTGTTCGTTGCGCGGGCAAAATGCAGAGGTCCTTCGCGTTGCTCAGGATGACGCGCTTTTTATTTTGAACGACAGTTTTTGACGGGTCTTTTTCCAATCACGAGATTATTTCTTTGTAGCCGTCGCGGTCGGTTACTTCTGTCAGGGCGGATAGCTTCTCCCTGATCCAGGGTTCGAGGGCGTTGGGATGGTAGCGCCAGGCCCAGTTGCCGTTGGCCTGGGCGGGGGTGTTCATGCGGGCATCGGCGTCGAGCTGGAGCACGTCCTGCAGGGGAAAGAGGCAGAGGCGGGCGACGGAGGCGGAGGCGCTGCGCATCATGGCCCAGACGATGCCGTCGTCGCCGGGATGAAGGTAGGCGGCGATGGCGGCGCGCTCGACGGAGTTGGTGGTGTGCCACCAGCCGAGGGTGGTGTTGTTGTCGTGGGTGCCGGTGTAGATGACCATGTTTTCATCGGAGCGGTGAGGCAGATGGATGTGGGCGCCGCGGTCGCTGAAGCCGAACTGCATGACGCGCATGCCGGGCAGGCCGAAGCTTTTGCGCATCTGCTCGACTTCAGGGGTGATGAGGCCGAGGTCTTCGGCGATGAGCGGGAGGTCGCCGAGCTCGCGATGGAGGTGGGCGAAAAATTCGGTGCCGAGGGCCTTCATCCACTTGCCGCGGATGGCGGTTTCGTCTTCGGCGGGGATGGACCAGTAGGCTTCGAAGCCGCGGAAATGGTCGAGGCGGAGGAGGTCGCAGAGGGAGAGGGCGCGGTGGATGCGCGCGTCCCACCAGTCGAAGTTGCGGCTGGCGAGCACGTCCCAGCGATAGAGCGGGTTTCCCCATTTCTGGCCGGTGGGACTGAAGTAGTCGGGGGGAACGCCGGAGACCTGGAGGGCTTTTTTATTTTCGTCGAGCTCGAAGATTTCGGGGTGCATCCATACGTCGGCGCTGTCGTAGTTGACGAAGATGGCCATGTCTCCGATGAAGCGGATGTTGCGATCGCAGCAGTAGTTGCGGAGATATTGCCATTGCTGCTCGAAAAAGAACTGGACGATTTTTTCGGCGAGGATTTCGGCGGCGTGCTCGGATGCGAGGCGGGCCATGGCTTCGGGATCGCGATGGACGTATTCCGCAGGCCAGTCGGGCCAGGGGCGGCCGGCGAAGATTTTTCTGAGCACGCTGAAGGCGGCGTAGGCGTCGAGCCAGTTGGCGTTGTCGCCGCAAAAGATGTTGAAGCGGTCACGCTGGTCATTCGATGTATTGGCTGCGGGTGTATTGGCGGCGAATTTTTCCGCGGCCTGGTGGAGGAGGGGGATTTTGCACGCGGCGGCTTGTTCGAAGTTGGCGGGGCCTTCGCTTGCAGGCAGTGAGTCGAGGCAGGTGGGATCGAGCCAGCCTTGCTGGACCAGGGTTTCGATGCTGATGAAGAGCGGGTTGCCGGCAAAGGCGGAGAGCGCGGAGTAGGGCGAGTTGCCGTAGCCGGTGGGGGTTAGGGGGAGGACCTGCCAGTACTGTTGTTTCGATGCGGCGAGGAAGTCGGCGAAGGCGTAGGCGGCAGGACCGAGATCGCCTATGCCGCCGCGGGAGGGGAGAGAGGACACGTGCAGCAGGACGCCGGAGGCGCGTTCGGTAAGCATTGATTCTCCAGGGATCGCCGGGTGTTGCCTACCTGTTAGATGCGGTGTGGGAGGAGATGTGAGCCACGGTTTTGTTGCCCTGTGAGTGGAGAAACCGCAGGTCCCTGCACTTCGCTATGTTGCGTTCGGGATGCCAGATTTTTTGTCGGCATTCTATTCGCTGGCGGCAAAATGCCGAGGTCCTTCGCTCCGCTCAGGATGACGACTTTTTTTATTTCTGCTCCATCTGCGCTACCAGTGACATGCTCAGATGCCGGACTGGGTTGTGGCCAGGGCTTTCTTGTTGTAGCGGATGAGGCCGCGCTGCATGTAGTGCTGTTCGAGCGAAGTTACGAAGACGGCGAAGGCGGCGTCGCGGCGCTGCTGGGTGAGGGTGTCGCGGGTGGCGTCCTGGTTCTGCGCGATCTGAGCGTCAGTGGGGGCCTGCTTATCGAGAACCTTGAGGACAATGCCGTTGCGCTGGGAGACGATGGGACCGCTGATCTGGCCGGGGCTCAGGGTGAAGGCCACGGAGCCGTCGGCGGCCATGGAGCCAAGGTCGGGAACCTGGCCGGTGCTGTCGACGAGATCGCTGGTTTCAACTTTCGCACCGACTTCTTTGGCGGCCTTGTCGAGACCTTCTTCTTTGGCTTTGATGGCCATCTGCTGGGTGCGAGCCTTGAGCATGGGGGCGATCTGCTGATTGCGGAAATCTTCGAGGATATGCGATTTGTAGGCGTCGAAGGTGGGTGCGTGGGCAGGGACTGAGTTCAGCACGGCGAAGATGGCGTAGCCTTCTCCGGTGGAGGCGGTTTGCGGCGGGCCGTTGGGCTTGGCGGCAAAGGCGCGGGTGAGAAGCTGAGTTCCGTCAGCGAGGCCGGGGACGACTCCACCCTGTAGCAGCGGGTCGGTGGTGACGAGCTGGAGATGATTCTGGTCAGCCATTTTCGCGAGGCCCATCGTCTGCGCCTGGGTCTGCAATTTGGCGGCGTACTGTTGCGCGGCCTGCGCCTGCGACTGCTGCATGAGATTGGCCATGATGAGGTCGTGGACTTCATCGACGGTTTTCAGGCGCGCGGGCTGCTTTTCTTCCACCTGCAGAATGTGGAAGCCGAACTGGGTGCGGATGACGCCGGAGAGCTGGCCGGGAGCGAGGGAGAAGGCGGTCTTATCGAACTCGGGGACGGTCTGTCCCTGCTTGAGGAAGCCGAGTTCCCCGCCCTGCTCCTTGCTGCCGGGATCGTCGGAATATTTTTTGGCGAGGTCGGCGAAATTCGCGCCGTTATGCAGCTGCTTGAGGACGTCTTCGGCCTTGGCCTGGGCGGCGGAGACGGTCTTGGGATCGGCCTTCGCGGGAACCTTGATGAGAATGTGGCGGACGCGTACCTGCTCGGGAACTTTGAATTCCTGCTGATGCTGGTTGTAGTAGCGCTGGATGTCGGCTCCGGAGACCTGCGGCGGGCCGCCGGGAATCTGGTTGAAAGCGAAGGCGGCGTACTGCACTTTGCGAGTTTCCGGGATAGCGTGCGCGTAGCGGGCGGAGTTCTGCTGGAAGAAGGCTTTCAGTTCGGCGTCGGAGGGCTTGATCTGGTTGCGCAGGTCGACGGCGGAGAGGACGGCGTACTGGAATTTCACTTTCGTCGCCTGCTTGAGGTAGGCGACGCGCACATCCTGCGGAGAGACGGTGACGCCGCCGGTGACCAGGGCTTCGAGCCGATTGATGAGGATCTCTTCCTTGAGCTGCGTTTCAAAGTCGGCGCGAGAGAGGTTGAAGCTGTTCTGCACGAAGTCGTCATAGCGATTTTCGCCGATGAATTTTCCATCGGGGAAAAGGATGGGGGCAAAGGGGCCGTGCATGAGCTCGTTGCGGACATCGTCGTCGGTAACGGTGACGCCGAGGCGTCCGGCCTCCTCGACGAGAACGGCCCGCTGCACCAGGGCCTGGCCGGCGCGCTGCATGAGGAACGGCATGACGAAGTCGGGATAGTTCTGCTGGCGCTGCATGCGCTGGGCGACCTGCTGGACCTGGGCAATGGGGACCTCGGTCGAGCCGCCGAGAAAGCGGCCGAACATGCCGTCGCTATGCACAGCGGCGAAGCTGCCGCCGCCGGCAGCTGCATCCTGAAAGATGCCGGGGACAAGGGTGATGACCATGAGGATGGCGACGATGGAGATAAGGCCAATGAAAATGCCTTTGACGATACGGCTGTCCTGCTGCAGAAAACGGATCATGTGCGGGCGACGACCTTACACCCGGCGGGGAAAACAGCCGGGCGGGAATTGGCTTCGCGGCTTTGTGGATGAGGATGCGGCGTAGCTCTAATTAGTATAGATCGATTGAGGGCGGGGTTGGAAACGATGTGGCGGGTGTGTCATTTTCGCTGCCCCGGCGGTTTCCTCAAGTCAGATCCAATTCCCATTCCTGGCCGATGAGATCGTGGCCGAAGCTTTGGTGAGGTTCTTCTTTTATCAGACGGAATCCTGCTCCGGCGTAGATGCGATGCGCGGCCGTTAGAATGCTCTGCGTCCAGAGAACGACCTTCTTGTAGCCAGCAGTACGCGCGAAGCGGATGCACTCGTTCACCAATGCGTCTCCCAGGCCCATCCCGCGGGCGCTGGGCTCGACGAACAGGAGACGAAGTTTGGCTGCATGCGGCTGCTCCGGATGTTTGACGAGAAAGATGTGGCCGACGTTCCGGCCATCGATTTCGGCAATCCAGCATCGTTCCCTGTTTGGATCGAAATTCGTTACAAACTCGGCGACGATTTTGGCGACCAGGGCTTCAAAGGTTTCGTCCCAGCCGAATTGTTCCGCGTAGCCGACGCCCTCTCGATGGACAATCCAGCCCATATCGCCAACGCGATGCGGGCGCAGCACATATGGAATTTTGCTGCGATCGACGTTTGTGAGAAGACCCTCGATCGAGCGCATGCAATGGATGAGATCCATACGGGCTGCGGGCGGCATGGTTTCGAGAACGGTATGCGCCTGTCGCTCGGATAGAGCGTTGAGTTTTTTGAATGCGGATCTGCCGCGCGGCGTGAGCGTCAGTTCGGCAAAACGGCCGTCCTGTTCCGACGCTTTCTTGCGCAACAAGCCATCGCGCTCGAACTTTCCCAACAGACGGCTTAGGTATCCGGGGTCCATTCCGAGACCTTCCGCAATCTCGCTTGCTTTTGGCGCGGGGGTGTTTGCGAGTTCATAGAGAACGCGCGCTTCGACCAAACTGTATTCGGTGTTGAGGAGCCCTTCATTCAAGGTCCCGAGGAAACGGGTATACATGCGGTTGAAGCGGCGGAAGATTGCGGTGTCGGCGGTTAAGGCTGACGATTCTTTTGGACGCGTTTCCATATACGAACATAATCATCCATATTAATTGATAATGTCAATTAATATGGATGATTATGGCAATGAATTGATCTGCAGTCCCGATGGGGCACGGAACCGCCTCCGCTCAGGTTCTTGCTGCGCGAGAACGTAGTGGAGGGATGACACGTTTTGAAGCGCAATGGCTAGATGACGCTATTAAAAACAAACCCAGGTCTTATGAAGCGAGACCTGGGGCACTTATACTTTGTTCATTTCCTCTGCGCTTAGTAGGGGTAACCGCCTGGGGGTCCGGGGGGTGGATATGCAGGGGGTGGATAGCCGTAGGGGCCGGGGCCTCTTTGGTAGCCGCCCTGAGGCGGGGGGACGTTGCCTTCGAGCAAGCGCATTTCGTTTACCGAGGGTTCGCGGACGGTGGCCGGTGCGTTGAGGTAGAAGGTGAGGACGGATTCCGGCGGCACGACGAGGCGGGCACCGGAGGAGAGCGCGGAGAGTCCTGCGCCGCCGAGGCCGCCGAGGGCTGCGCCGAGCAGTGCGGTGGGTCCGCCGCCGACTGCGCCGCCGATGATGGCACCGCCGGCTGCGCCGCCGACTACGTTCCCGGTGGTCTGTCCGCCTTTGCCGGGACCGCGACGATCCCAGACGTAGGTGGGAAGTGAATAGGTGGCGTCGCCGAGATGCACGTTGGTCAACACCAAGGCGAGTTTGGGATGGCCCTTCAATTTTCCGGGAGGCCGGGAGTCGATGACGGCACCGTCCACATAGGCACCGCGTGGAAGGGCGGTGGCGCCGTTGGGGAGAATGACATTTTCGACGACCACGGCGCGGAAATGGTCTCCCGGTCTGGTGTGTTTGCTATCGATGCCGTTGAGCATCATGACGTGGATGGGCTTGCCAACCGGAATGGTGACCATGGGCTGCTGGAAGCGGCCGGGACGGTTCGGATAATTCTGATTCGGGTAGTTTCCGGACTGGTAATTCTGCGGCGATTGAGGGCCGTTCTGCTCATTCGCAGGCGGCGGGCCGTAGGGGTTCGACGGCGGAGGAGGAGGAGGCCCGGGGGCGTGTTCCTGCTGGGCTTGATTCTGGTCCTGCGGATTCTGGTTCACCGGCTGCTGATTCTGTTCGCCCTGATTTTCCTGGCCCTGATTTTCCTGGCCCTGATTTTCCTGGCCCTGATCTTCCGGCGATGTCATTTGTTCATTCGACGGCGGGGGCGGGGGCGGCGGTGCAGCAGCGGCGGGAGTGGCGCCGATAGTGAGCTGATTGTCGACGGAGGTTATGCCCGGGACGGATTTCATGAAGGCTTCGGCCTGCCGGCGTTCGTCCGCGGAAGGAACCTGGCCCTGCAACGTGGCGACGCCGCCATGCACCATGACATTGAAGTTGAGCGGATTGGGCAGGCCGGAAGTGGCGAGGCGGCTGTTGATGGCGTTGACGATCTGCTCATCCTGCGACTGCTGCGGTTGCGACTGCTGCGGTTGCGACTGCTGCGGCTGCTGCGACTGTGACTGATCGGCCTGCGACTGATCGGCCTGCTGCGCCACCAGATCCGCGGTGACCAGCAGCGCGGACGGCAACACGATGCAGATGAGCAGCTCGCGGGCGATGCGGCGGGCGGCGCGTCGAAGTTCCGGGGAAAGGATGAATCTTGCCGGGGTCATGAAATGATCCTCACAAATAAACACTGCTCCACTCTACTGCAGACGCGAACGGCGGGGAAAAGTTGCTCTGCCGGTGTCTGGGGCGAAAACGAAAAATCCAGGGGCGTTGCTGCCCCGTATCTCAGATGGGCTATATACGTTATAAATAGAGCATCCATGCGGAAGACACAACCCGGAAATGCAGCCCGGAAAGGCCGGGTGCGAGAATTTCGGATCAGGTTGACAAATCCGAGGGAACGGGACGGCTGGATTTCGCTTTCAACTTCTTGCCCAAGTTAGCACGACAGGCATAAAACAGATGGCAAACCGAATGGGTGTGCTGTTAGTCTCAAGGAAATTTCTCTCCAGTTATAGAAACGCGGGAAAGCGAAGCATATCGAATGAGAATTGCAAGTGTGGCAAGCGCAATGCCGAAGTGGTATTACAGCCAGCAGAAAATATTTGAAACTCTGTGTGAGCACTGGAAAGGCAAGCTGGAGAAGCCGGACGTGCTGGAGCGGCTGCATCAACGCGTAGGCGTTGAGGGACGTCATCTTGCGTATCCGATCGAAGAATATGCCACGATCGAGACCTGGGGCGATGCAAACGACCGCTGGATCAAGGCGGCGGTGGAGCTGGGCGAGCGGTCGGTGACGGCGGCGCTGGAGCGGGCCGGGCGCAAGAAAGAAGAGATTGGCGCGATCATTACCGTTTCGGTGACGGGCATTTCCGCGCCATCGCTGGACGCGAAGCTGAGCAATGCGATGGACCTGCCGCTGGGGATGCGGCGTACTCCGATATTTGGTTTGGGATGTGTGGCCGGCGCTTCCGGCATTGGGCAGGCGGCGGATTATGTGCGCGCATATCCGGACCGGATCGCGGTGCTGTTGTCGGTGGAACTGTGCTCGCTGACCTGGCAGCGCGTGGACCTGTCGGTGGCGAACATGATTGCCTCCGGCCTGTTCGCCGATGGTTCGGCGGCGGTGGTGGTTGCGGGCGACCAAGTGAAGGCGGATGGACCGGAGATTCTGGGCTACCGATCGAGCTTCTATCGCAACACCGAACACCTGATGGGCTGGGATATTTCCGAAGAGGGATTTCAGATTGTCTTATCGCCGGAGGTGCCGGAGGCGGTGCACAAGAATTTCCCCCGCGATGTGGATACGTTCCTGGCGGATTATGGGTTGAAACGCGCGGATATCGGCACGTGGATTATGCACACCGGCGGCCCGAAGGTGCTGGATGCATGCGCGGAATCGCTGGGATTGAAGCGGGAGGATTTTGCGCCTTCGTGGGATTGCCTGCGGCGGGCGGGAAATATGTCTTCGGCTTCCGTGCTGCTGGTGCTGGAGGATTTTATGATGAAGCATCGTCCGGCGGCGGGTACGCATAGTTTGCTGGCGGCGGTGGGGCCTGGGTTCTGCTCGGAACTGGTTTTATTGCGGTGGTAGAACATGGTGTTGCGCAGCAGCTTTCCGTGCCGCAATAAGAGTATTGCGGTTGCTCAGGCGGCTTTGGGCCGTGGCTTGATCTTTGCCAGCGCCTTGGCATCCGCTGCCAGTCGCAGGTCGTAGTCGTTTTGCAGGTTCAGCCAGAATTGGGCGGGAAGGCCAAAATAGATGCCCAGCCGGAGAGCTGTGTCGGCGGAAATGGCCCGCTTGCCGCGCACAATGTCATTGACACGGGGAACCGGCACGCACAATTCTTTGGCGAGCCGATAGGCCGTGAGGCCATGCGGCTGCATGAACTCGGTGAGGAGTATTTCTCCCGGATGGATTG
The DNA here is from genome assembly GCA_965276585.1 of Acidobacteriaceae bacterium. GTDB lineage: Bacteria > Acidobacteriota > Terriglobia > Terriglobales > Acidobacteriaceae > JAKAAZ01. The sequence continues at coordinate 745,997 of CBDIAZ010000003.1, forward strand.
CGAAGGCTTTGGCCATAGCGTCCCCTTTCAGTGGTAATCGACAATTTCCACGTCGTATGCGTTGCCGTTGCGCCACACAAAGCAGATGCGGAATTGATCGTTTACGCGAATGCTGTGCAGGCCCTTGCGCCTGCCGGACAGCGCCTCCAAGCGGTTGCCGGGCGGCACGGTCAGGTTTGCCAATTGGAGCGCCGCATTCAGGATTGCCAGCTTCTTGAATGCCGTCCGGCGGATGCTGGCGGGAATCCTGCGGCTTGTGCCCGTGTTCCAGGGCAGCTCCGTATCGGCGTCCCGAAAACCGGCGATCATGGAAACGATGATATCGGGCCGCGTTAGTAATGTAAAGCGTTATGTAGCCTTCGCGATGAAAGTGCGAAGGACGGGACATCCGCATTCCTTGTAAATACAGTTGAAGCGCTGTGCTCCTTTTTGAGCGCGACGCTTTTCACTTGTTATCGGGCGGAGGCGGCTTCTTCTTTTTCGACTACGGGTTTGGGGGCTCCGGAGACTTTTTCCATGAGCGTCTTGAAGATTACGTAGACGACGGGGATGAAAAACAAGTTCAGTATGGTCGACACCAACATGCCGCCGATGATAGTGGTGCCGATGGAGTGGCGGCCTAATTCTCCGGCGCCGCTAGCTAATGCCAGCGGCAAGATGCCGAGGATGAAGGCGAAGGACGTCATGAGAATCGGGCGCAGGCGGAGCTCGGCGGCTTCGATGGCGGCGTCCATGATGGAGCGGCCCTGCTTGCGCAACTGCTCGGCGAACTCGACGATGAGGATGGCGTTTTTCGCGGCCAGGCCGATGAGCATGACCAGGCCGATCTGGCAATAGACGTCGTCGGAGAGGCCGCGCAGGGAGACCGCGGCCAACGCGCCGAGAACGGCCATGGGCACGGATAACAGGATGATGAAAGGCAGCACCCAGCTTTCATAGAGCGCGGCCAGCGTGAGGTAGACGACCACGATGCCGAGGCCGAAGATTGTGGCGGCCTTGCCGCTGGATTCGATTTCTTCGAGCGCGAGACCGGTCCAGGAATACTGCATACCCTGCAGCATGTACTTTTTCGATAGCTGCTCCATTGCAGCGAGACCCTGGCTGGAGCTGACGCCGGGCGCGGCGGAGCCGTCGATTTCCGCGGAGCGGAAGAGATCGTAGTGGCTGATGACCTGGGGTCCGGAGGTGTGGGTGATGGTGACGAGGTTGCCGAGCGGGATCATCGCTCCGCTGCCCGAGCGCACGTAAAAGGATTGCAGATCCTGGGCATTGCGGCGGAACTGCTGCTGCGCCTGGACGTAGACGCGGTAGGAGCGATTGTTGAAATTGAAATTGTTGACGTAGGACGAGCCCATGTAGACCTGCAACGCGTCGCTGATCTGACTGAGCGGGACGTTGAGAGTCTGGGCCTTCTGGCGGTCGATGTCGACCTGAACCAGCGGATCGTTGGCGGTGAACGGGCTGAAGAGGCCGGTGAGATCGTGGCTTTGATGACCTCCCTGCACGATCTGCTGGGCGACGTTGGCTAAATCCTGCAGGGTGTTGTGGCCGGTATCCTGCAGCTCAAACTGGAAACCGCCGAAGCTGCCTAAACCCTGGATGGCAGGCGGTTCAAAGGGAATGACGAAACCGCCCTGCACGCGGAACATCAATGGACGCAGGCGTCCGACGAGCGCGGCGGCGGAATGCCCGTTGCCTTTACGGTCGGAGAAGGGCTTGAGAGCGGCAAAGATCAGGCCGTAGTTCGACGCATTGCCGGAGAAGCTGAATCCGGAAACGGCGAAGGAGCCCTGAATCTCCGACTGCTGGGCGAGGATGGCCTGGGCCTGGTCGGCGAGATTGGCGGTGTAGGAGAGCGAAGCTCCGGGAGGCGCCTGCACCTGCAGGATGATGTAGCCCTGATCCTCCTGTGGAACGAAGGAGGTGGGCACGTGCGTGTACATGTAGAACGTGGCGAAAAGACCGGCGACGAACAGGACGACCATGAGATAACGGATGCGGAGCACGGTGTGGATGCTGCGCGCATAGCCGTTGTTCATGGCCTTGATGCCGCGTTCGACGGCGCCGAGGAGACCGTGATGGACGCGTTCGCGGCGCAGCAGAATAGCGGACAATGCCGGCGACAATGTAAGCGCGTTGAAGGCGGAGATGGCGATGGAGAACGCGATGGTGAGCGCAAACTGCCGATAGAGAATGCCGGTGGTGCCAGGGAAAAAGGAGACGGGAACGAAGACGGCGATCAGCACCAGCGAGGTAGCGATGACGGCGCTGGTGACTTCGGCCATGGCGTCCGAGGTTGCCTGATGCGGGTCGACGGCACCTTCGGTAATATGGCGCTGCACGTTTTCGATGACGACGATGGCATCGTCGACAACGAGACCTGTGGCGAGAGTGATGCCGAACAGGGTAAGGGAGTTGATGGAAAAGCCGAAGACTTTGATAAACGCGAAGGTACCGACCAGCGAGACCGGAATAGTGACGGCGGGGATGATGGTGGCACGCCAGTCCTGGAGGAAGAAAAAGATGACGACGATGACGATGATGATGGCTTCGAGGAGCGTGACTAAAACTTCTCGGATAGAGTCGCCGACGACAGTGGTGGTGTCGAAGGCGATGACGTATTTGAGGCCGGGCGGGAACGATTTGGAGAGCGTTTCCAGCGCGGCCTTGGCGTCACGATCGACGGCGAGGGCGTTGGCATTGCTGAGCTGCTGGATGCCCATGCCGATGGCGGTGTAGCCGTTATATTTCAGGTCGGTGGCGTAGGTTTCCGCGCCCAGCTGGGCATCCCCGATATCTTTGAACAGAACGATTCCGTTGGAAGTGTTCTTGATGATGATGTCGTCGAACTGGGCCGGGTCGGTGAGACGACCGATCACGTTGACCGATATCTGAAATTGCTGTTTGGCGTCGATGGGCGGCTGACCGAGCGCGCCGGCGGGAATTTCCACGTTCTGCTGCTGCAGCGCGGTGACGACGTCGGTTGCAGTGAGGCCGCGGGCCGCCATCTTCTGGGGATCGAGCCAGAGACGCATGGCGTATTTCCGTTCGCCGAAGATGAGGATGCCGCCGACACCGGGAACACGCTTCAACGCGTCGGAGACGTAGACATCGACATAGTTGCTGATGAATTGATCGGAGTATTGGCCGTGATCGGAATAGAAGCCGGCGGCGAAGACGAAGTTGCTGTTGGCCTTGGTGATGCTGATGCCGGTATTGTTGACTTCCGCCGGGAGCTGGCCCTGGGCGGTGGCGACGCGGTTCTGCACGTCGACGGCGGCGATGTTGAGATCGTAACCGGTCTGAAAGGTGACGGTGATCTGGCTGCTGCCGTCGTTGCCGCTGCTCGATGTGATGTAGCGCATGCCTTCGACGCCGTTGATGGCTTCTTCGAGCGGAATGGTGACCGCCGATTCGACGACCTGCGCGTTGGCGCCGACATAGGTGGCGGAGACGGTGACCTGGGGCGGGGCGAGCTGCGGATAGAGGGAGATGGGCAGCGTCGGAATGACGACGGCGCCGGCGAGAATGATCAGCAGCGCGCAGACGGTGGCGAAGACCGGGCGTCGGATGAAGAAATCGACAAACACTTTGAGCTACCTGCCTCGTGAAACTGAATTCTGAAAAACTTTGGTTCTAGCAGCAATGCGTTTTTATCCTGCCATTCAACATTTGCGCTTCCGGCAAAATACTGAGGTCCTTCGCGCTGCTCAGGATGACGAGCTTTCGGTTGCAAGATATATCGGTAGAAAAAATCCTCGCGTTTCGCGCAATTATGACATGGGTTGCACGGGCGCGCCGTTGACCAGGAATTGCAGGCCGGAAACGATGACTTTATCTCCAGGCTGCAATCCACTCTTGATCGCATAGAGATTTCCGACGGTCTGGCCGAGCTCGACCGCTTTTTGTTCGGCGACGTAATGGCCATTCTGATTTTGTGCCACGAATACGAAGGGCTGACCGCCGATCTGCGTCACGGCAAGCACCGGGACGGTGGGCGCCGGAGCTGTGCTCCAGATGACGACGGCGCGGACCTGTTGCAGATTGCGCAGGACGTCGGGCTTGGCGTAGGTCTTCGCCTTGGCGAGAATGGCCTGAAGCGAATTGTCGACCTGAGGCGAGACGAAGTAAATTTTGGTGCGATCGAGCACGTCCCCGGCTGCATCGGTAATCTCGACCGGCAGGCCGACACGCACCTGCGAAGCACGATCCGCCGGGATATAGATGTAGGCCTCCAGCTGAGTGTTGTCGTCGACCGTGGTGAGCATGGTGGTGGGCGAAACGTAGTCGCCGATGTGCACCGGCACATCGCCAATGACGCCAGAGAACGGCGCGCTGACGTGGAAGTAGGCCAGTTGCTGCTGGGCGGATTTGCGGGCGCCGACTTGCGATTCATACGACGCCTTGGAGGTGTTGTAGGTCTGGTCCGCCTGCTGATACGCCTGCTTGCTGATGATGCCGGAGGTGTATAGGGACTTCTGGCGGACGATGTCTTTCTGGTTGTACTGATACGTGGCGAGCAGCTGCTGCTCGGTCGCTTGCTGCTGCGCAACAATGGCCTGCTGCTGGCGCGGATCTATTTCCATGAGGCGCTGGCCGGCGCGGACCATTTCGCCGGAGTGGACGAAGATCTGGGTGAGATTGCCGCTGACCTGCGGCTGGATGGTGGCCGAGCGGCGCGACTTGATGGTGGTCACGTAGTTGTCGCTGAGCGGAACGGGCTTGAGGGCCACGGATTCTACCTTCACGGGCATCGCTTGCGGAGCGGGTGCTCCGGCGGATTTGGCCGCGGTGTTGCTGCAGCCGGTAGCGACGACGACAAGCGCGATCGGCAATATGGAAAACAATTTTCTGGTCCGGTTCAATGTCAACGTACTCGCCCCACTTTTTGAAGTCTGCGCCGATGGAAACAACCAACTGCCCTTTGACACGAATATTCTTTGCGCAAGCTGTCTTTTTTCAATACGCTCTTCGATATCGGCGGGTTCCCTGCCGGTCGCCTCGCATGTAGAAGATTTCATTCTATCTGGGTCTTGTTGCTTCGAGAGCATTTCTCCTGATCCTTGGGTGTGGCGAGATTCTCTATGTGTGACCGTCCTTTGGGAGACGGCCACGCCGAGTTTCAATTTCCACCACACCATCAGGAGAAATACTCTATCCAAAGATGCGGTGCAAACGATGGGGATGCAATAAATTCCCGCCGTAAGGGATTTTTTGAGCCGAGCCCGATCAACGGGAAGACAGGGTGAAGGGATTGAAACTGACATTCCGGTCGAAGTGGTCGACGCCTTCGGTCTTCTTCAGCCAGCCTACGATCGCGTAGGTTAACGGCGTGGCAAGCACCTCATACACGACCTTGCCGATGTAGGACGAAAGAATGAGCGCGATGAGGGTGCGGCCCGGCGCCTGACCCCAGAAGGCAATGAGCACCACGACCGAGGTATCGACGGCCTGGCCAGTTATGGTGGAACCGACGGTGCGGGTCCAGAGCCAGCGGCCGCGGGTGAGGAGCTTCATTTTTGCCATGACGTAGGAGTTGGTGAACTCCCCGGCCCAGTAGGCGATGAGGCTGGCGACGACCAGGCGCGGGATGAATCCGAAGACAGTGGCGAAGGCGGCTTGATTGCGCCATCCGGCAGCGGGCGGCAGCGCGACGATGATGGCGCCCATGACCGAAAGAAGCGCCGAAGCGAAGAAGCCCATCCAGATGGCGCGGCGGGAGGCGGCGTAACCGTAGACCTCTGTGAAGATGTCTCCAAATATATAGGTGACGGGAAATAACAGCTCGGCACCGCTGAGCGTGAGAGGGCCGATGCGACAGATTTTTTGGGCGACTAAATTGGAGACCAGCAGGACGACGACGAAGATGAGAATAAGGGAGTCGAGATGTTTGAATTTTCGATCAAGTGGCGCAGTCATGCTGTGATGAAGTTACCAGTTGGATGGAATTTCGGTTTGCGAAGGAGTTCGCGCCGCGGTTTGGCGGGAAATTTTGACATCGCCGGAAGCCGTTGATACGCTCATTGTGGAACCTTGTGCGGCTGCGGTGATCGCGGCGCGCTTGATCCCAGAGGCAGCCGGTAGAATGTCGGCATTTTGATCGAGGTTCCTGGCTGTGTTTTTCCGGTAGCTCATCCGTGCATGCAGCCGCACTTTGCGTCCCCGTCGTCTAGCCCGGCCTAGGACACCGCCCTTTCACGGCGATAACACGGGTTCAAATCCCGTCGGGGACGCCAAATAAAAACGATAACTTACAGCGAAGTTGCCATTGAACTTGATGAAGTTTATGGCATTTTTACTACATAGACATTGAAGAATATAACGAAAAATGCAACGCAAGTGCTTGCAGTTTCGCCATTTGTTTTCCTGTTCTATATGTAGTGGTTGATGATCTGTCGGCCACAATTACATAAAGGAAAGCACAATGAGCGCATACACAGTTCGGCTTGAATTAGTTGGCAATCCCTCTGAAGACACATATCAGAGGCTCCACAAAGCAATGGCCATTCAAGGCTATGCCCGTACCGTCCCTGGAATCGATAGTGCCGGGAAAACTGTCACTGTCAATCTGCCCACAGGATTGTATTACGGCTCTTCCGCTGAATCGCCTAAAGTAGTAGCAAGCGTTGTTCATAAAGTTGCGACCGCTTTTCATTCGGTGAAGGCCGTCTTTGTCGCGCAAACGACAACGTGGTCAAGTCTGCCGTAGCTGCTTTTTCGCAACTGCTGTGATTGAACACTTTTGTTTAAGGCCAGAGACGCGGGCGGATAATCGCCCGCTTTTCTCCTTCAGAGGCCTGCGTTAAGAAATGTTGGGTCAACCGCATGTCATCCACATTAGCATTGAATCTCTGTTTTCTATCTAGCGTAGTTAACAATTCTAGTTACTGCATTTTGATATTCCATCTAACTAACATCCGCACTAACTAACTACCTGCAATTTAATTCTCTACTGTAATTCCAGTGAACTAACTGCATTCTAATTATTCTCGACTTATATGCATTTTTTCTCTTGACGCCACATAGCCTCCGTGAGATGTTCCTTGCGACCCCGGATAAAAAAGGACCTATCTTATGTGAACTAGTGATATTGGACGTGTTCCATTACCTACAAAAACGATTCCAGTTATAGCAGAACCTTCAACACCTATAACTCCCTTAATTTCGTTTTATACGGCTACCAGAAGTTATGCAGATAACTTCATTATGCCGCTCTGCGGTACTAGCTTTAGATGGTTTTCCTAAAGCCGTGCAGCTTGGCAACTCGCGTGCAAAAGCATGGGTTGAATCTGAAGTTGTGCAATGGATGGAACAGCAGCTTCAACGGCGGGAAGCGGGTACTAAGTAATGTTTTTCGGTAAACCTACTCCAATTGATAACGGCATTCCCGTTACACCGTGGCCAGACTCCAACAACACCGCTACGGTCGCTGAGCCTCAAATTGACTATGATCGACCGCCTGGACTGATTGGTGATCTTGCGGATCACATCTTAGGCGCAGCTCGCAAACAGGTCAAAGAAGTTGCACTTGCCGGATCAATTGCTTATTGCGCTAGCTTATTCGGGCGTGCCTACAACGTGACTGGCACTGGACTCAATCAGTACATCATATTGCTAACTGATAGCCGATGGCTTTACCGTCTTTACACTGATCTGGATGAAATCTATGCGCAGCAAGACAATACCGCTGCGCGCGAGAAGCTATTCGGCGTCGCGCCGAAAGCGGTACGGGATCAGACACGGTGCGGGCCGACCGTGCGCTACTATTTCTCGACCAATCGAAGCCGGATGAGGCACTCACATTGCTAGTCGACCACACTTTCAAGCCTTGGGAAGGCGGCGTAGTGGTCCATAATATGTTCGTTCTCGCCAATATGGAAAAGGGCAAAAAAGCTCTGGCCGACCACAAGCCAATGCAAGCGGCGGAAGATTTTCGTCGAGCTATGCAGTATCCGGAAAATCTTGGAACGGGAGAACCACCTCAACCGGACAACACGGAGCAGCTTTACTAGCTGGGAAATGCGCTCCAGGCAGAAGGTGAAACTGCCGAAGCTGCGGCGACCTGGAAACAAGCAGCGGCACAGGGAACTGTATTTTTCCGCGCTGGCCTGTAAAAAGCTTGGCCAGAGTGAACAAGCACAGCGGATATTGGATCGCTTCATTGAAGCCGTCAAGCAACCGAACGCTACCGCAAACGACTATTTCGTTGCGGCCATCGCGGAACGCTACAGCGGCCATACCGAACAGGCTCGGCAAGACTTGCATCGCGCGCTGCAACTCGATCCTCTTTTATGGCAGGCGCGGATTTGACGACACGTCCTGCATCTCATTCTGCATTCCCTTACGGCTCTGTACGTTTCCGGCAACATTTTAATCGAAAAGATATAAAGCGATTGACAAAGCAGATAAACGCAGAGTACCTTCGGCTCCGTTACATGGAGCAGCCATTTGCTCGTAGTCAAAGCAAAGCTGAGCTGAGAGGAGCATCATGACATCTGCGCGGTTCGAAATTCCACCCGTTGGCGCCCGTCTACCACTCAAGGCGCTGTCCCTGATAAGCTGTGCCGTCCTGTTTTTATTCGCATCTTATATGCCGGCGCAGCAGCATCCGCAGTACGGATCGGCAGAAGCTTGCCACAACATGCAAGTCGGTTCGCCCACATACGGCCCCAATGGTGGAGCGCTGAATGGATTCCTTCCGTTTAGCCAGCAGAATCTCTGGAACACCAACATCCGAAACGCTCCCGTGGACCCGAATTCCGCCACACTCGCCGCCGTATGGGCCGCGGCCGGCGGCTATTTACTGCATCCCGTATTTGGGGCGTCGCCCGCGGACGGTGGCATTCCCTACGCTGTTGTAGATTCCCGTGAAACTCCCTCCGTGCCGATCAATGTGATCGACTACGCAACTCAAAGCGATGTGGTGGTAGCGCCGTATCCACGCGGAGATGCCGTCCCCATCGAAGGAGATGCAAGCGACTGCGCGGGCTGGCCGGATGCTTACATCAGCGACTCTCATACACTCGTCCTTGACCGCGCGACATGCTGGCTCTACGAGACGTTCCAAACAAATCGCTGCCATGGCCACATCGATGCTGCGAGCGAGACGATTTTCGACATGACGAAAAATCGGTTCGTGTCGCGGCCCTGGGGCTGGACTTCGGCGGATGCCGCCGGGCTGTCGATATTTGCCGGGTTGGTGCGTTACGACGAAGCAGCTTCGGGAGTCATTCACCACGCGCTGCGCTTTACGATGGAACATACAGAGGGAGATGCAAATGGCGGCTACTTTGTGCTGCCGGCAAGTCATGCCGCGAGTAGCAACACGACTGCCAATCTGCTCCCCGAGGGGACGCGGCTGCGATTGAGAGCGAACGTCGACATTTCCAGCTACTCTCCCATCAATCAGGCGATCTTAACTGCGATGAAGAATTATGGGTTGATCCTGGCGGACAATGGCTGCAACTTCTGTGTCGTCGGCGATACCGATCCGCGCTGGAACGATACTGATTTGGGCAATTGGCACGGCGGCCCTCACCCAATCACATCGGCCGACTTCGATGTCGTGCAGATGACTCCCGAATACCCTGGCATGGATTCTGTGTCGGCGCCGAAAGATTATCCCGGAACTGGCAAGGTGCCGGTGATCCATGACTTTACCGCATCGGAAACAAGGGTAGAGCGCGGGCATCCCGTGACCTTCGATTTTCACGTGACCGGCAGCAAGTACGCTTACATTGACAACATCGGTCCGGTCCGGCTGGATGGCGACAGAGGACGTGTGACGATTACCCCCTGGGCAACTCAAACCTATACGCTTTACGCTCTGAATACTTCTTCGGTGAACAATGCGATCCAGAGCGAGCCGATCACTGTTACGGTGCCCGGATCAGTCGTGGCTCCGCCGACCTTCACGCCGCCGGGCGGCAATTATGCCTCCAATGCGCCGTTGGCAGTGACCCTGAGCACGGTCAATGCCGGCAACACTCCGGCTACGTACTACTACACGACGGACGGGTCGACGCCGACGACCAGCTCAATGCAATATATCGGAGTGGCATGCAATAACGCCGGCCCGGAATGCAACAGCAACCCGGACAGTGGATCGATTACGCCAATCACTGTTTCTAAATCGGAGACGTTGAAAGCCATCGCCGTAGTTCCCGGTTATTCAAAACCCAGCGAGGTCAGCACGGCGCGTTACACAATCGGCAGTACCGCGGTAACCGACACGCCGGTCTTCAGCCTGGCGCCTGGAACCTACCCTGGGACCCTGTGGGTGTACCTGAGCGATTCGACCAATGGTACTGACGGCAATGGCAATACGATCTACTACACCACCGACGGAACTACGCCGACGACCAGCTCGACGGCGTTTACCAACAACAATGGCTGTTACGGCTGCCTTGGAGCCGGGCCGATTACTATCACCAACTCGGAGACCATCAAGGCAATCGCAGTGGCTGCGGGCTACGCCAACAGCGCGGTCGCGACAGCGACGTACACCATTCGGCACCATCGACAGCAATAGTATCTGGTCCCTTGTCTTTTAATTAATTGTCAGGAGACAGCGTTGCGCTCGAAAATCGGTCCAGAAAGGCCGAGTCCAAAGACTGTGGCGGGTCCACCGTCGAGGACGAGAACGAATTCTGGACCGATTCCACCCAGCGACAAAGACCTGTCGCTGCTAAATCCGACTTTTCGTCGCATCCGAGGGCCGGGAACCGATTTTTTCCCTTTTCGTCGTCGTTCGTCGCAAGATAACATGGTATCTGTTCCGACCAGTTCCTCGTTGTCGCCGAACCCATACTAGCTCCGCTACTTCTGTAACATTCGCGAAGGTGTCGGAAGCAGTGTACGTCGGATTAGCGCATCTAAATCACGACGGCGGTTTTTGTCTGGCGGTAGCCGGAAACCTGGCGAACAAAAAACTGGCGCCTCCTTCCCTGGGAACCTTCCCGGTGCATACTCCTCGACGACTCCTATCGCGTTTTCTGCGAATAGCTGGTACCACGTGACCGGCGAAGTGGTGGGTTGCCAGGTGACGCTTACAGTGCAACCTGCGGCAAGAACTACCCAGGGGTCTTCCGCGGGTTACCTCCAGCTGCATCGCAAGGACATTCGCCGTAGTGGTTCCATTGTTACGGTCGAGTTTCTTGAAGAGCCATGACATTCAAAGCACGGCCGCTGTAGCGCACTTCACGACCGGACGAGGCGGCCGGACCCGCTCCCTGACTGCTTGAAACCAGGACAATGCGAAATGTACGCTGCTGCGCCATGCCGGGAAAACCCCCGGTGCGCGCGCCGATGGTCAGCTTGCTGGCGGCATCGTTCCAGTGAATCGGAATGACGGAGTGCTTTCCTTTTGCGTAGGCATAGGTGTCTCCAGCATCTTCGTAAAGGTTGAAGATACCGTCCGCGCCGCGATAGATGCGCAGTTCAATAAGCGCGCCTGGTTTCTCACCGGCGTATTCGATCTCCGGACCGAGCGGCAGAATGGAGCCTGCCTTCACGTAGAGCGGGATGCGATCGAGTGGCGCAGTGGCCTGTATACGCTGATCTCCCTGGAGCTTCTCTCCGGTCCAGAAGTCGTACCAAGCCGCCGCTGGCGGCAAATACAGCGAGCGGCTGGTAGCACCCTGCCGCGTGACTGGACTGACAAGGATCGACGGCCCGAACATGTATTGATCGCCAATGTTCCACACCTTGGGATTGGTGCGCCAGTCCATAACCAACGGGCGCATAATCGTGCCATCGTTCTCGGTCACGTTCCAGGCAAGCGAATAAATATAGGGCAGCAGCCGGTAGCGCAGCTTGTCGTAGCGGATGAGGATAGGTGTCACGGGACCATAACTGAAGACTTCGTTTTCATCGTTGGCGCGGTGCCCGTGGGTGCGAAAAATGGGGCAGAAGACGCCGAACTCATACCAGCGCGTGTAGAGCTCCTGATAACTTGGGTCTCGTGTATCGCGCTGGTAACCTGATCCATAACCTGCAATGTCGGTCGTCCAGTATGGGATGCCGGAGAGTGCGAAATTCAGACCAGCAGGCACTTGCCGTCGAAACGCCAGGAAGGTGCTGTAGACATCGCCCGACCAGGTGACGGCGGCATTCCTTTGCTGGCCGGCGAATGCCGAGCGCGTCAGCAGAAAAACGCGCTTCTTATCCGTGGTCTCGCGCCAGTGCGCGTACACGTTCCCTGTATGCATGAGCGGGAAGATATTTGTGTAGAGTGCGCCATTCCCAATGTAGAGCTTCTTGTCTGCAAGCACCGCATCGCTGCCTCCATTGTCGAAGGAGAGCTCCGGCTCCGAGCTGTCAAGCCAGAATGCATCCCATCCCTGGGCGAATTCCTTGCCGATCAGGTGGTTCCAATAAAACGCACCGGCGGCGGGATTGGTGGCGTCATAATCCGTAGTTCCGGGAATGGTGAGCCCGTGCGCGAGCATCTCCTGATAGTTCTTCGATTGGGGATCGAAAACAGCCCATACGCTTAGCATGGCATGGAGATGTTTGGCATGCAGCTTATCTAGCATGCCGGGGACGTCGGGATAGGCATCGGGCCGAAACTCAGGATCACCCTGGCGCACCCACCAGAACCAGTCTTGCACGATCGTGTCGAGAGGCACATGCTGGCTGCGGTACTCGTCAGCAATTTTGAGCAGTTCGGCGGAGCTCTTATAGCGATCCTTCGATTGAAAAAAACCATAGGCCCATTCGCCAAAAAGAGGCGCGTGCCCCGTCATGTCGCGATACTGATGGACGATCTGGTCCATCTCGGGACCATAAAGAAAGTAGTAGTCGATGGCTTGGGCGGCATCGGAGCTGAACTTCATTTCATTGCCGTATCGATTGTCAAACCACGATCTGGCCGCTGTGTTCCAGAATATTCCGTAGCCGTTGGTCGAAACCAGCAGGGGAATAGCAACATCGGTGTTGGCTTGCGCCAGTTCGACTACCGTGCCACGATAATTGAAAACACCACTGTGGTGCTGGCCCAACCCATAGAGAGCTTCCTGCACTGGAGGGCTGAACCGATCACTCACCCGGTAGAGCGATTCTCCATTTGCATCGATGGGCCGGTAGCTGCGGGGGGACACATGAGACTGCTCCTGAGACTCCTTTAGAAGTCTTTTACCCTGTTCGTCTGTAAATTCGAGACTGCCGTCGTCGAGCGAGATCAGCACCTTGACACTGCCGGCGTCGAGCATGGCGGGCGTTCCCTTCGGCATGGTCAGAGTAAATTTGCTTGGCGTACAGGGCTGGACCATCCACGGCTGCTTGGGAGTGGCATCTTTCGCCTGGCCACTGGGAGATGCCACGACATGCACGATCGTTGGCCCGCAGACGGTGAGGCGCACGGTATCGACTAGTGTCTTGACGATCGCGCCGTCCGGCTGCTGCGTAACGGTGACGCGCTGCTGTGCCGATGCGAGCGGCACGGTTAGCAGCAGAGACAAACTCAACAGAAGTCGCTTTATGCCGCGCGACAATTTAATTTTCATTTTTCGCAATCCATTCGAGCTACTCGATTGAAACCAACTGTCGGTGTGAGTGACTGGGACGCTTAGATCTTAATGACTTTATCAATTGTAGGTGACTAGCTATTGCTATTGTCTACAATTAGCGAGGGGGAAAAAACCGTCTTCGCTCGTTGGGAATGGATCGAATGTAGGGCATCGATCTTCTGCAACAGATTTCAAACTGCGGTACTCGGCGTGAAGAAATGTCCTATGAATCGGCCTCGATTCGACAGTTTTTTTGGTCCGATCAGCTAATCAGTAAGGAACAGTTGCGTAACGATAGAGAGGGAGAGCAAAAATGAATCGCCGTCAATTGATGTACGGAGTTGGAGCGGGCCTTATGGCGGGAACCGTTGCCCAAGCCGGAGTCGTCGCCCCTCCATCCAAAAACCAAAATGTCCGACACGACCCACTGAGCCTTGTCGACTATGAGCCGACAAGCATGCTTCAGGTGGACGAAACCGAAGTTCTTCGCTCACGATACCCTGTAATTGACACTCATACTCATATATCTATTTCCGCAAAAGAGGTAAATGGTGTAGCGCTGGCCCCTGAGCGCACTTATTTGGCCCAGCCGCAGGAACTCCTTTCTGTCATGGACAGAAAAAACATCCGTGCCATGGTCGACCTGACAGGTGGATACGAACAGGGATTGACGGACACCGTGGCTAAGTATCAACGCGCGTTTCCGAGCCGCTTTTATATCCTCACGGAACCGTCTTACTCACATTTCCTGAATCCCGGGTATCCAAAACTTCAGGCGATGGCAATTGAAGAGGCGTACCGCAATGGCGCGAAGGGCCTCAAGATCCTAAAAACGCTGGGGCTTTACCTGCGGGAGAACATCACTTCGGGTGCCCTGGTGAAAATTGATGACCCGAGATTTGATCCTATGTGGGATGCCTGCGGCCAACTCAACCTCCCTGTCGCGATACATATTTCCGACCCGGTAGCCTTCTTCACGCCGACGAACCGTTTCAACGAGCGTTACGAAGAGCTTCACAATCATCCCGATTGGTCATTCTACGATCGCGATTTCCCCAGCAATGCAGATCTAATCGCAGCGCGCAACCGAGTGTTCGCTCGTCATCCAAAAACCCGCTTCGTTGCGCTGCATGTAGGGAACTTCGCCGAAAATCTTACAAACGTGTCGGAAAATCTTGATCGCTTTCCGAATATGACCGTGGATATTGCCGCGAGAATTGGAGAGCTCGGACGTCAACCACGAGCGGCTCGGAAATTTTTCGACAAATACCAGGACAGAATCGTGTTCGGAACTGATGCCACTCCACATGCCGACAATTATCCACAACAAGTATTTGGCGACAAGCTTTATGAGATCTATTATCGATTTCTCGAGACAGATGATGAATATTTCAACTATGCGCCTTCGAAAGTGCCTCCGCAAGGCCGCTGGCGTATTTCCGGCATCAATTTGCCAGATTCAATCCTGCACAAAATTTATAATCAAAACGCCGCACGTGAATTGGGAATCACTGTCTAAATAATGACCACGCATAGATAATTCGCCAAATAGGCAGAGGCCCGCGTGCCGTAGGAGGCATAATCTGGAAGCCAGAATTAGCGAGTAGACTTCTATCGGTTAAAAGCAAATGCGCTGTGGACTATCCACCTTCGTCTTGTCGTTGCTCTCCGAAAGTTTACATCTCCGAACTTCGCGATGCCAGCCCAGATTGATCGCCAGATGCTGCCGTCTCTCTGGCATCAGAATAGTAGCTCTTGCACCCTAATAAGAGCCTCGTTCGCATTTAGATAAGGTGAAGCAACGATGCAGAGTACGCCCTCAACCTCAGAGTTGTGCGGTTTGCGTTTATCGGAAGCGACTCTGCCGAGTTGGACTGAAACACTCCGCTGCTCTCCACTTGACTATTACCCAGAGTGATATCGCTCCTGCTTGTAAGGTCGGGTCCCCGCAGTCGCATTATGGTTACACGCGTCGTGTTCCTCAATCCTGAAACAATGACATCCACATCGCTACCCTCCTTGTTTAAGATGGCAACGAGATCTGGCTTGCCAGGCGAACCGGCGGCATACGCCGTAAGGTTCCTACCATGACTGATAACGCTTGTGGCCAGAAGTCTGCGTCCAGCGAAGTTCTGCGCCAGTAGAAGACCATAAAATTCCGGCCGGGCATGATAGCCCGTCGCGACGTCACCAACGATGGGTGAGTAGCGTCCGTTGCCGCCCCCGTGAAGATTCACTCCGATGCATCCCACCGCAGCCGCCGAAAGGCAGAAGTCCGCTACCCAGAGGGACGAGGCGAATACGTCGCTCACCCCAGTCTTACCACCTCCATAACAGGAATTACATTCTGAAATTCGGTAGGGAATACCGGCTGACTGAGCAACCACAGCAAATTTGCGGCAGTCATCATCAAACCGCTTCCCGGGTCGAAGCAGGGACTTGGGGGTCATGGTCGGATCGCTCGGTGGCCCGCCTGCGTAATAATGGCTTGTTAGCAGAGCTATATCCTTGGCGTGCGTTTCCGAGAACTGCTTCATCCACTCCAAATTGTCGGAGGTGTCCGGTCCTGCAACCGCAATCTGCGGCAGGCTCTTGCGGAACGCAACCCGAAAAGCCGTCCACATAGCGTCGTACTGTTCGTAAGTCCAAAGCTTGTGATCGTCCCGTCCGAAGAGATCTGGCTCATTTCCAAACTGCACACAAACTAGCTGCGGCCCTAACGTTTTTGACACGAAGGTGGCCTCGGCAAGAGCGTTCTCGACATCTCCACCCGCCAGGTTCAGACCATAGATGCACCTCCACCCGGTCGCAGCTAGAAAGCTTTGCAGATTGCGGATTGATTCCGGCGTGATTTGAAACTTCTGCGGCCTGGTATTTTCGTCACTTGGGTCGACTGGGGTTGCACTTTGTGCTTCCGGAGTCTCTGACCATTCACCAAACGCACTCGAACTGCCGCCCATCCGCAGCACGCCCGAGGAGCTGAGTGTTCGAAAGTATTGCACGAGTGAGGTGTTACGCGATGAGAAGAACTCCGGGAAGGCAAGCTGTTGGGTCTCATAGCTGAGCCCCATGAAATCATGGGGTAGACTCGCAATCGTGCGAGTTGAATCGACAGCAACACGCACCGGCATTGGAACTTCGGCACCGGCACGTCTATCCACAGACATGCCCGCAACGAAAGCCGCCGCCGCCGCGCAAAAACTTCTTCGAGAACGTTCCGCCACGCATACCTCCGAAACGACGTTCTAGGATGTCTAGTATCGCATGCAGAGCTTCTCGCGAGAGCGATCCGTACGCCTTATTCCGTCAATGTACAAAGAGTATGCGCCGGAATGTGCTACATCCATATCATGCAGTGTGATCCATATCAGGCTAGGAGAAAACTGCCGCATCAACTGCCGCATGACAAATACCGACAATTCATCTGCGCTCGAAAGCGTCTGCGCATGACGTGTAAAGTCTTCGACCGAAAGATGCAGGATTTCATCCAGCCTCGCCAAAGGAACGTCTGTCTGAACTAATGGTGGCGTAGACAGGGGATCCTCATAACTGTCCTGCAATAAAAAATTTAAATCGCTCAAGTTTGGATGCTGTGGACCTAATGCTGCTGCCAGCAAGTGCTTCGGCAAAATCACCTGTGCGCCATAGCCTGGCGCGAACCGCGATCCGTTGCTTTGTCCAATGCGGTTGAATCCATTACTGGGTGCGATGACCCACGCATCACCGGCGGGGCGCCCAAGTCCCTTGCGGTAGTATTCAAAGATTGTTGGATAACTCGGCGCTATGTTGGCAAAGTTATCGAATGTTTCATACACACCTGTAGCAAGGCTTGCCGTCGCGACATAGTGGCCTAAAATTCCATGATTCACAACCTGCGTGCAAAACGTCGCCTGGGGGATCAGTTCCTTCATTAGATGAGGAATGTTCTCCTGACCTTGCGGTGCAAAGGTTTCCTCATCGCGCGCACCGCCTCCAAAAAAGTAACCACCACCGTCTTCTGTCTTTTGTCGCGAATGGCAGTATGAAGAGGCGAAGTTTGAGACATAGCTGTCCCAGCGCTCACGACCGCAGCAGAACGAAGAAAGTCGCGACGCGTCCACGCCCTCCGCTGTGCGATTTCGAGGAAGTTCCCCTTCATAGAACCTTCAACTATCCGTTGGTGCCATGTCTCATCCTTCTATAGGAAGCCGGTCCTTGGCAACCTGCATCACTTCCAGGCAGTGGGTCTATCCCAAACTGGCCTACTCCCGCCCCCACGAGACGCAGCGGGTCATTGATTCGGCTTATAGCGCCGATTTTCGGCGGGAACGAATTGGGTTGCGATGGCGCCCGTGACGGGCAATTGAAACTCCTCGACTCCGGCAAGATTGTCCAGCCCTGCCCCGGTTAGTTTCACCTTGTAGTTGCCCGCGTGTGTATAAACGTGAGTGACCTTCGCACCCTCTTGAGTTACGCCATCGCCGAAATCCCAGCGGTAAGAAACAGCCGGTATTTCTGGGCTCGCAAGCTGGGCAGTTAGCTCGACATTTTCTCCTGCCTTTGCCGACATTGGGTGTTGCGCATGAACCACGGGGGGCTTCGCCGGAACCGCGGTATCGACGATCTTCAACACACGAACCGAATGAGCCGGCTGAGTTATCACAATAGAATTCGAAGCGGGAACCTGGACTTGTGTTTCGTCCAACACACTATCGGCGGTATATGGACCTCTTCCACCGAGGCCGATACTGGAAAGCGAGATGGTGTGAGTGCGGGAGTGGCTGGTCCAGTTGAATATTGTAAGGATAGACTGTCGAGCATCTTCTTTCAGCAGTAAGATGCTGGGTTGCTCATCCTCCGGAAGATAGGTCATCAGATCCAGGGGAGTCGAGGCTCGTCCCAGGCGCACCATATCGATAAGGTCCTGATTTTTTACCAGGGCGAGGCGCTCAGGTTCGGACCCCAGTGTCGGTAAGTCGTCTCCTATTTCGTACATGCCACCCG
The DNA here is from genome assembly GCA_965276585.1 of Acidobacteriaceae bacterium. Classification (GTDB taxonomy): domain Bacteria; phylum Acidobacteriota; class Terriglobia; order Terriglobales; family Acidobacteriaceae; genus JAKAAZ01. The sequence goes on from CBDIAZ010000003.1 coordinate 764,488, forward strand.
AAACGGCTGAGACTGCTATGGAGACCTTGGCTTCATCCAATGTAAGTGGACGCTTGCCGCCATGCCACGCCTGGGTCTTTACGAACTGCCTGGATACAGTAAACGCGTCCGGGTCGGCTACAAAGAAAGTGCGGTTCATGTAATACCTTGCCGCTATCTGGTATTCAGCTTCCTTGCTCGAGCCGAAGGTATGACCCGTGTCCTGGGAGGTACGCCCGAAGTCCACATACCCTACCGAATTCAGCGTCATGCTACCGTCCTTGTCCAACAGAACACCATCGCCGACGGTTTTGCGAATGACTTCCAATCCTATTCTCTGGGCTTCCATGGCGGTCGTATTGGGCCGGTAGTGAGTGCCCTCGACGGCGGAGGAGTCCATAAAATCAAGCTTGAAGTACCGGATCCCCCAATCATTCACCAGAGTGGAGTAGGTATCGCGCAGATACTTCTGTGCGTCTGGATTTGTACAATCCAATGCGAACAGTTGCTCACCGGACTCTCCTATCGAGCCGACATATATGGGATTGCCTTTAGCGTTGCGGACGAGCCACTCGGGATGGTGTTGAAATACCCAGGAGCGGTTGGATATCTCAAACGGCGCGGTCCATAGACCGGGTACAAGGCCCAGGTCGCGCACTTTTTGTTCCACACCGACCATGCCGTGCGGGAAAAGTGTGGCGTTGGGGGTTGTGTATTCTCCCCGGGCATACTGATAGCCTTCGTCGATATGAAAGAAGTTGTATCCGAGAGGCTTCAAGTTTTGCGCCAACCATCGCGCATTCGTCAACACCGTTCCTTCGCTGGGCCCATAGTAATATGCTGTCCAACTCCACCAGCCCATCGGGGTCGGGGCTGTTACTCGCGCGTGATGAATTTGCCGGACGATCGAGCCATAGGTTTCAAGCTGGCGGTAATAATCTGAACCCACACCAAGCAGCAGCCTTTCGGAGGCCAACTCCGCACCGGGGGCCAAAGGCAACTTAAGTTTTACCTGATTGGAGGGCGTGGATTCTTGCGGAGAGTCGTCCTTTTGAGCGCCTGTAATACCGGTTGAATCTACTTCATACGCGGAGATATGCGGCTGTTTGTCAGACCCTGCTAGATGCAGGCTCAGCACAGTCACGAACCGATTCGACGTCAACGCGGCCGCAAAGAAGCTCCTGTGGCTTTCGCGGTTGTAGATGAGCTGACTGCCAAATCCTCGATGCAGTTGATTTTTTGTATCGGCCAGATCGGGAATGCTGAAGTTCGATCTAGATTCGCCAAAGCTATCGGAGAGGACGCGATCTTCCAGGGCCGGACCGCCGAGATCGAGAATTGAGTCTCCCATTGCCGCGAGGGAACGAATCGATTCAACCTGGATCGGTTTGGCTGTCGAATTGCGAACGAAGACCTGGATGTCGGCGAATGGCTTATCGCGATAGGCGCGCAGCTTATACGTGAGATCGGGCTCGCCCGCTAAGCCGGAGAAGGTTACGGTCCACTGCTCTGCTGCACCCAAATCATCCGGAACCGTTGAAGTCGCAACTGTATGTTTGGGATAGTTTCCGGATTGCAACCAATGCGTGTCCAACTGCACTGCCACACCCGCTTTCAGCACTGCTGTGCTGGAGCCGGGAATTCCAATCGAGTAGTTTCCGTCCGCGTGGTCGATCGTTACGTGCAGAGGCCGATTCAGATCTTGCGCTGTTAGTCGAGAAGAATGGCAGAAAGCCGACAACATAATTCCAACAAGAAAAAGCGCGCTATCTTTCAAGCGCGCTTTCATTATGCGACTAATTTTCATACTACTTTCGCTCCACAACGCTAATTCATGACGATTCCCGAGGCACTCTTAGAACGGTTCTCCTGTAGGCGTCATACTGTCTACAGGAGAACCGAACCGATCTAGAACACATACTTGCCAGAAATCTGGAAGAATCTGGAATCCGGCGTGTTATTTTGTAGCGGCTGAGTGCTGGTGATCAGGCCGGCGCTCGCGCTCAGGTTTGTATTGCCCGGTTGGCCCCAGCTCGGCGTGTTGAACAGATTGAAAGCATCTGCACGAAACTGGAGGTATTGACTGTGCCAGGTCGGAATGTTCTTGAAAAGAGACATATTCACCCGCTCATATCCCGGCCCGTGAATCTGATTCGACTTCGAACCAGAGTACTTGATCGCGTTGTCAAGTCCGGTCAATAGTGCCCCGACAGGAATGTTGCTTCCTGGCGTCGGATCGATGAACGCGCAAGGGTTGTACCAGTTCGTTCGGTTTCTCACATGCGCGGGACAGGTTTGCCCCGCCATATCGATGTTACCCGCGGGCACGGTGCCGCCGCCTTTGAATGGATCGCCAACCCGAATCGCGTTGGTCTGGTTGAAGCCATTTGCGGGTACGAAATTGCCTCCGCCGGTGGTGACCGTAAACGGGATGCCTGTTTGTGCAACCCATGTAAGGCTGGTCGACCAACCGCCTACGAGATAGTTCAGCAGTCCGCCGGAGTTCATGTATTTACGTCTCACGCCGAATGGCAGATCGTACTCTCCGTTTACCGTGACACGATGACGGACGTCGTAATTGGCATTGGTGAATTCATATTTCAGAGGAATGAGGTTGGTATTGCGATAGCTCGGGCCGCCGCCAATACCTGGATTCGCAGCATCGTCCTCGGCGTGAGACCAGGTGTATGTTGCAAGAAAGCCCAATCCTGCGGAGAACCGGCGCTCCAGTTTCGTCTGCAGGCCGTTATACATGCTCTCGCCTATAAACTGCTGAGCATTTCCGGTGGAGAGGGACAGACCCGGGAACGCGCTGGTATTCTGGTTGCCGTTGGGATCGCTAGGGCTGGTAATACCGAGAGGGCCGAGTGGGTTGGTGCCAGCATAGGTATGCTTGGCATTATTCCCAACATACGCAATGGTTGCGACCATGTTGGAGGTTAATTGACGTTGAATCGTCAGGTGATAACTCTGCGTGTAAGGAGTCTTGACGTTGCTGTCGGACATAGCAATGCCACTGGAGCCCGAATATGCGCCTAGGCCGCCATTCGCAAAATAGAGTGAGCCGCCGGTTTCAAGCGTCGTAGCGTATGGAAGATAGGGAGCATAGGTAGTATCGGCAGTACCGTTGGATGGGCACGTACTGGCTGTATTGAACGCCCCACCCTGGGCTGACGGAAGGCAAAAACCATAGGGTGCTATGTAGTTGTTGTTCAATGTCACCGTATATGCAAATGGGTAATTTGTCTCCAGCTCGGCGCCGCCGGGAGCTTCAATCGATCCATAGAATATGCCGTAAGCGCTACTCACAACGGTTTTCGAGTTTAACTGATAGGCAAACCCGATGCGCGGAGCAAAGTTGTAGTGCTGAACCGACACCAAAGAGTGGGGATTGGAGTTGGTGTATTGGACACCAATATGGGCTGCCGCAAGAGTGCTAAGAAAGCCCGCCGAGAGCGGCGCAGAGTTCGCAACCATAGCGGGCAACACATAGGTACCGATGCCGGTTGCGGACTGGCCGCCTGTACCCGCACCCGGAGTGGTCAGATTCTGTGACGTGATGAGAAAGTTGGCCAGCTCGCCGCCCTTGCTGCTCGGTGGCTGGATAAAATCGTACCTCAAGCCCAGATTGGCCGTCAGCTTGGGGCTGACTTTCCAGTCGTCCTGGAAATACGCAGAACGGTAGTTGCGATAGTAACCCGTCTTCCAACCCGGTGAGAGGCCGATGTTCCCCATGTTGTCGGTGAACGCATCCGCCATGCCAAGACCGGTTTGGGGCGTCATGGTGTCGCCGAGGGTGAATTTTCCTGTGTATTGGCCGTTGAAGTTATATTTACCGCGCGGATACATCGACTGCGCAAAGACGGTGCGAATGCTCTCCAGCTGCGCGCCGACTTTAAAAGTGTGGGAATGCCAGGTTTTGGTGACGTTGTCGATAATCTGATAAATGTTCTGCCGCTCGACGGACGGAACATCATGACGCGAGCCGGCAGTGGAAAGTGCTATCGAGGTACGGGCGTTGCCAAAAAGCATCTCCGGAAGACCACCGTTCGGTCCGGCAAAGCCCGTGAATGGCACGCCTCCCAGGCCCGGAATCAGTTGATCCGCCGGGGTATTGGCGTTCCCCTGCACGAACTCGTAGACGCCCCAGTTATAGCCAAAGCGAAACTCGTTCACCAATTCGGGGCTGAAAACGTGGGTCTCGCTGGCCATGAAGTTTTCAGCCAGATTATAGTTGGTAGCTCCATGGAAACCGCCGGGCGCAACTTCGTTGCCGTCAAGAATCGGGCCGAGCGGCATGCCGTAGCCGGTTTGCTCGTGGCCGTAGCTGTACCGGGCATAGGCCTGATCTTTGGCACTGACGTTCCAGTCCAACCGCTGATCCCATTGCCAGGTATTGTCGTGAACCGGTACATTCACGTTGTAATTTGAATAAGCTTTCCCGGCCCCCGGAGTGTTGTAATTGGAAGAGGTCCAGCCATTGGCATTGGGCTTGGGATAAGCGTCCATGATTTCCTTGGCAACGATATCCATCATGCCCCCAACGCTGGGATCTCCGGGGCTAAGAACGTTCGAGGTCGGAGCTCCCACTCCGCTGCCTGGAGTGGCTGGATTCCAGGCACACAGTTGTGGCGTAGTGGCACAAACGGCCGGATTCCCAACCGCCGGGTTGGCAAATGCACCTGCCGCGGTCAACGCTACCTGCCCGCCGGTATTCGGCGCAAAGACCCCAATCGGATTATTGAAGCCAGTCAAACTCGTATTGAACAGTTCCGAGAAGTCTCCATTGCGCTCGCTCGCCGTGGGTACCGTTAACCCCGGATCGGGATAAGCAAAGGTGATTCGATTCGCTTCGGCATCGCCAAAGTAGAAGAGATGATTCTTCCAAATGGGCAGACCGAGCGTGGCTCCGAACTGATTTTCGTGATACGCGGGAACAACACCGCCGGCAGAATCCCAATCCGCTGCATCAAGCGCGTCGTTGCGAAAATATTCCCACAGGTCTCCATGGATCTGGTTGGTGCCGGACTTGATGGCGGCATTCAGCACGGCTCCAGCCGAATGTCCAAACTCGGCGCTGTAATTGGACGTGTCGATATTGAATTCCGCGAGCGCATCCGGTGGCGGCCTGACGTTGTAGCTCGCACCGTTTTGGAAGTCGTCGACGTTTACATTGTTGTCGATGCCGTCGAGGATGAAGTTGTTCTGCGTCGTCCTTTGTCCGTTCGCGGAAAAGTCACCTGTGCCGGCACCTCGCGCGCCGCCAGCCGACAAGCCCGGAACGACGCCGGCAGTCAACTGTGCGATGTAAACCCAGTTGCGTCCGTTCAGAGGGGTGCTGTTGATGGTCCGCGTGCTCATGGTCTGGCCAACGGTAGAGGTATCGTTCTGCAGCATAGAAGGCGCCGCGGTAACGGTGACGGATTCTGTCGCCGCACCAACTTTCAGCGAAATCGGAATGCTCAAGCGCTGCTGGATGTTCAGGTGCACGTTCTCCTGGGTCGTCGTCTCGAACCCAGGAGCCTTCGCGCTGACTGTATAGTCCCCGATCTTCTCAGGAGCAAAGACGTAGTTTCCCCGTGCATCCGTCTTTTGGGTCAACACCAGCCCGGTGTTGACGTCGCGGAGTGTGACCTCGGCGCCTGGAACAACGGCTCCTGCACTATCCTGCACAACGCCTGTGATGGAGCCCTGGTCAAGCTGAGCGAATGCCATGCGTCCCGAAAAGACACAGCAAAAGCCGAATACGAATAGTGAAATGAAAAGTATGCGCCGTTTCGTCAGCCTCACTTGAATAACCCCCCAATTTTTTTCAAATCCTCTTGCAATCTGTGTTTTCAGATGTTAATGAGATAACACCTGATCGAAAGAAAAGGCAACAAAAATATATATCGTAAGCAAAATAAATCATCGCAAAATAGACAGCAGTTCGTACCCGAATGAGCAGAAAACATAGATCAGCAGCCATTTACCCCCAAAGCGTGAATTTTCCAGCGCCTTATGAACTGGTTCCTCGGGCCTCCGCTTTGTTGAGAAGCGAACAATGTGAATGCCGCAGAAAGAATCCGAACAACACCTTGGAATGCCTGGCAATTCTCTTCACTAGAACCGTGTCCGGCCGTATGACCTTCATGGGTGCGCTACGCGTGATGTCAGAAGCGTGCAGATACTGAACTTGATTGATGAATACACACGGGAGTGCCTATGCCTGCTGTCCGCATAGTAGTAGCACGCAGCCAAGATGTAATCGACACACACTCATTGTGCCCCAAATTGTGCCCATTCAGAAATTCGGCCCACGTTTTTAAGCGCCTGGATCGCATCGTGCTTGGCTTGATTATGGGTATGATGTACCGCTCCAGCATTTTGCGGGCCGCTGATGACATGAGCGTGGGAGTCGCCGCAGCCAGCATCGAGGTGAGCAGAAAGACAATGGCCACTCTGCCTATCGCGGAGTGGCCATTGTCTTTGCTCGCTGGCTGCCGGTTAGAATCCAAGTGTCCAGGATTTCTCCCCACCCGCGCATGAGGCTACAAAGCATGGATCAGTTGCTCACCGAGTCCATAGCTGTTTCAATCCAATGGCAATAGTTTGGGCCATCGACGCAGTCGCCGTTCTGCGAAGTCGAATAATAAGCATCGCTCTTCAATGTATAAGATTTACTTTCTGAATATCCTGCCGGCGTCACCGGTGTGGAGATATACCCGCCGTTGGCCCAATAATTCGTCTGGCTCCATACCAGATTGTTGCTTGAATCATAAAGATATAAGCTCACGCCAATATTTGCTGCATCAAACGGTGAGGATGTGTAAGACACCAGAATCGAAGATGCGCCGGGGGAGAGACAAGATTGTATTTCATAAATTTCCGTTGTGCTGCCTGACTTGACTGCCTGCTCAGGAGAACAGGCGTCTGCCCAGCTTAGCGCCGGAGACAGCATGGCACAAGCCAGAAGCAGGACGCCAAAAAGGGTAGACATTGACATGAACTGCGATCTCGCTTTCATCGTTCATCTCCTTGATTGATTGTGAGTTTGCTCAACCGCTTGATCCCACAACGGTCACTTGGCGCAGCCCATAAAGCTGTGTCAGGAGTCGCAAGTGTGGCTCGGCTAGCATGGGCGAGTTCGATGTGACCCATTGCCCGAGGCGCCGACTGTGGCTGATTTATACATTTGGATGTAGCACATGTCAAATATATTATCTACAGTCAAGATAATTTTATAAGTAGGGAAGATTATGGCATCCGAGAGTAATCCGCGTTGCCACGGCAATTCCATTGCATAGTCAGTCAAATATATTACTGCCTTTCTGACTATGGGTGAGGCTTGATACACTCCTCCAGCTGCATCTCACCGGAATGGTTGGTTTGAAGCAACGCTAAGTCAACTCAGTGCGCGATCTGAACAGGAGTCAAAATGTCTTCCTGAGCTTCCGGGGTCGCCAGTGGCTGGCCCATGCCAAACTCCGCCACCGTAGGTGTCAATGTAGATTTTTGTCGCGTCATTTGGATCGGGAATAACGCGATGTCCCCATTTGAAGTTATAGCCTTTGATCCGGCTCCAGTGTGCACCACGGTCAGCGGAACGATAGGCTGCCGAATCGAACCCCGAGATGTAGAGGACATCGGGGTTCCGCGGATCTACGGTTAGATCGTAGACATGCTGCGAGATCTGGAAGATCGGCGTCCACGTTTGGCCAGCATTGGTGGAAAGGAATACTCCGTCGCCATGACCGACCTCTATTCCCTCGTGCCCCCAGGCGGTGAGGTACAAGCGCTGCGAACCTTGTGGATTGTTTGAGACAGTCCTGACGCTGATTTTGTGGATCAACTTTGAATGTCTTAGGGAAATCAGGATCTGCCGTTACTGCGCTTCTTGTGGTGAGAAGCAATCCATCGAAGATTGAATGCCCCGAAAAGATTGCGCGAAATCCCATCCGCCCCTAGTCTCACTCTAGAAATGATTAATTGCCAAGTAAATGTTAGCGATATAGTGCTTTAGTAAGAAATATAGACATAGTACATTAACACCTAATCTACAACTGTAGTACTAAAGGAGTGGGTCAAAAGTATGCACCATCAAACTCTGGGACCAAACATCTAGTGGGTAATTACAAACCGATTTTCGGGATAAAGAATAACCGCTAAAGGCAGGCCCACATATCGGCGGTGCGGCAGGGAGAGCGGGTGACCACTCTCCCTGTGCCGATTAAGCCAATGTTGTTTGCCGTTAGTTGATGGTGTACGCTGCCGAGCCGACTGCACTGGTTCCCGAATAGCCCGGAACCACCGCAATGGCGTTTATTGTCTCCGAGCCGGTAACCTTAACCGGCCCGCTATACAGCGTCGAACTGGTCGTCGGCTGAGAACCATCGGTCGTGTAGTAAATCTGCGCGAACGGATAGGTGGATGTGCTGATGACCACTCCAATCGCCCCAGTATACGTGCCGCCCGGCTCGTTGAAAGTCGGCGTGGCTATCGTTGATCCAGGAACCGTAACGATGATTGGCGTCGCCTTGGCTTGTCCATACTGGTTGGTGGAGTAGAGGATATATTGCTCGGTAGCCGTGGGATTGATGGTCACGCTCCCAGAGCCGTAGCTTGTGCGAACTGGTCCGATTACATCGATGTAATCGTACGAGTCGTTGCTCACGTTGAAGTTGAAGGTGACGGGAGAGCCGGAGCTCACCTGCGTCTCCGAGGCCGTAAAGCTGCTGATCGTCGGTGCCGACCCGGCGGGAGCCGTTGCAGAATCCCAGCCAGGATATGTGGGACTCATCTGGATGACATCGAAGTCCGACGACGGGATGCCATTCAATTTCGCGAGATCGGCATCGTCCCAGCGAGAATCGGTGGCGCCCTGGATGTAGAAGTAGCCGCCGTTGTCGGCCACGATCATTCCATACTGCTGCATCGCCTTCAGGATGGCCTGATTGATCGCCGAGTAGCCGGAGATGTCGAAGCTCGACTTCAAGCGTACGCGCATTCCCTCCACGGCCGGCGCGCCGTAAGTGGTGCCTGCCGCGTGCGTGGCCGGTTCCACGAAGTACCCGTTGTTGGCATCGTTCTTGGTCTGTTGCATGGTGAAGCGAATGGCATGGTTGATGTGTCCGGAGGCCGCTTCGTCGTAACGCAACAGGCCGGCGAATACCGACAACCCAGCCGCGTCCGTAGAGGTCCAGCCCCAAGGCCGCATCTCGCCGTTGGCCATATCCCAGATCGTCTCCTGTGCAACGTCATACTTGCCGTTGCAGCGATTCGTCTGGAACGTCTCGTACAGCCAGCAGGTATGACGGTCGAGCACCAGCGCGTGAGAGTCGCTTTGATAGGTGTCGGGCCAGCCAGAACAGTCAGCCGCATTTCCCTCGATGGGAACGTTGTTCGGATACGGCGCCGACACTATGTCGCTATTACCCGCGTAGTCGATCACATTGATCGGCACCATCGGAGTCGTGCTCGAATCGACGATCATGAAGGGAATGCCGCCATCCCCCGTAGAGGAGCCGAAGTTGACGTGCGTGTTCTCGCCCGCATACCCGGACATAGCTTGAATCGCCGAGTTATTGGGATCGACAGGCGCGTTGGCAATGTTGACGTTCCAGAGGTTGGTCGCCGGGAATGGATCTATCCCATTCAGGTTGGCCGTGCCGTCTGGAGAGTCGCCAAGACTCATGCCGGCGCAGGACCCGGATGACCCGTTGGTGATGGTGTAGGTTGCCGAGGTCACCTCGCTCGAGCTGTAGCCGGGAGCCGCGGCGATAGCCTGAATTATCTCCGAGGCGGTCACGTCGATCGGGCTGCTGTATACCGTCGAGTTGGTCGTCGGCGTAGTTCCATCGGTTGTGTAGTAGATCGTCGCACCCGGGGCAGATTCGCTGATCGTCACGCTCTGCGGCGAGTTATATGTTCCTTCTGCCGGGGAAAAGCTTGGATCGGCTGCGATGTAGGTGATGGTGTACGCCGAAGAAGCTACTGCGCTCTGCTGCGTATAGCCGGTGGCAGTTGCCATCGCGTTCAGTGTCTCTGAAGTTGTCACGCTGACCGGGCCGCTATACACCGTCGAGCTGGTCGTTGGTGTTGTGCCGTCAGTCGTGTAATAGATGGTCGCATTCGGTGTCGCCGAACCGATCGTCACGGACGCCTGGATGTTGTAGGTGCCCGCACCCGGACTGAAAGTCGGCGTGGCAGGCGCAGCGTTCAAGTTCGAGACCGGCACAAACGTCCACTGCTGTGCGCTGGTGGGCGTATTGCAACCGCTATAGATCACAATCTGGGCGCCCGATGCAGTCGAGCCGCCCGACGGCTCGATACAGGCGGCAACACCGGCCTGGACGATATCTTGCGACGCGATGGTGAAGTAGCCGCCGCTGGTAGGGGTCAGATACCAGATCTGGCCGCTACTGCCGTTGATCGTGTAAACGTCGATCTCAGCTCCGTTCGTTGTTGCGTCCCCATAGTCGTCCAGCGACAGGCCGTCCGCCACACCAAGGATCGTATAAGCGTTGCCGCTAGCGGTCACCGTCCAGGCCTGATTGCTGCCTCCAGAGCTGGCATCCTGCACCACCCAGGTTCCCTTGGTTGTGCCCGACGCGCCGCCATCCAGAACCATGCCGCTGGCCAGGTTCTGTATCTCGTACGTCCCGTTCGCAATTGGAGGCGGGGCAACTGTAGCCGGTACAAACTTCCACTGCTGTGCGCTGGTGGGCGTATTGCAGCCGTCGTTGATCACAATCTGGGCGCCCGATGCAGTCGAACCACCAGAGGGCTCGATGCAGGAGTTGACGCCGGCATTCACGATGTCCTGCGTTTTGAGGGTGTAGTAGCCGTTGCTGGTAGCCGTCAGGTACCAGATTTGACCGGTGTTTCCCTGGGAGGCGCTGTTGGTATAAACATCGACCTCGGTGCCGTTCGCTGTTCCGTCCGCATAATCGTCCAGCGACAGGCTATTCGCTACACTGATGATTTCGTACGTGTTATTTCCGAGACTGGTCACCGTCCACTGCTGATTGCTGCCATTGGAACTAGCATCCTGCACCACCCACGTTCCCTTGGGTGTGCCCGCGCCGCCGCCATCCAGAACCATGCCGCTGGCCAGGTTCTGGATCGTGTACGTCCCGTTCGCCAACGTCGAGGAACCGATCGTATACGCCGCCGAGCCAACCGCGCTCTGCGAGTATCCGCTCGCCGTGGCGATGGCCTTCACCGTCTCGGAAGAGGATACGGTGATTGGGACGCTATACACTGCGGAGCCGGTCGTCGGCGCCGTGCCGTCAGTGGTGTAATAGATTGTCGCACTCGAGGTCGAATCCGAGATCGTCACCGTCTGCGCCGAACTGTACGTTCCTGCGCCAGGACTGAATGCCGGCGTGGCTGCCAACGGCTGGTTGATGACATACGACGCCGAGCCGACCGAGCTTTGGGAATAACCGCTCGCTATGGCAATGGCGCTCACCGTCTCTGAAGCCGAAACGCTGATCGGGGCGCTATACACTGCCGAGCCGGTCGTCGGCGTCGTGCCGTTGGTCGTGTAATAGATCGTTGCGCCCGGCGTCGCGTCCGAGATCGTTACCGTTTGCGTCGAGGTGTACGTTCCTGCCGCGGGACTGAAGCTCGGCGTGGCTGCCAACCGATTGATGACATACGCAGCCGATCCGATCGCGCTATTGGTATAGCCCGACTTGATGCCAAGAGCCTTCACCGTCTCACTGACGGAGACAGCGATTGGACCGCTGTAAGTTGCAGAACTCGCCGTTGGCGTTGTGCCGTTGGTGGTGTAGTGGATCGTCGTTCCACTAGTGGTGTCGCTGATCGTTACGGTTTGCGCCGAACCATAGCTTCCCGCCCCCGGACTGAATATAGGCGTAGCTACCTTGAGGGTATAGGCTGCTGAACCGATTGCACTGTTGGTATAGCCCGACTTTACCCCCAGAGCCTTGATCTTCTCGGTTGCGGCAACACTGATCGGAGCCGAATAGACCGGCGACGACGTTGTTGGCGTTGTGCCGTTCGTCGTGTAATAGATCGTCGCGCCCGAAGTGGCATCGCTGATCGTCACAGTTTGCGCCAAATTATAGGTTCCTGCCACGGGACTGAAGGTTGGCGTGGCCACCTTGGTTAGATTGATGGTGTAGGCGACGGAGCCGATCGCATTATCGGCATTGCCAGACTTCACCGTCTGTGGCGAATTGTAGGTGCCGCCGGCCGGGATGAACGTGGGCGTGGCTTGAGCCGAGGCCAGAATGCAGCTTGCAGAGAAACAAAATGCGAGGAAAATGAACGTGCTTACCTGTCTGAGACAATGCGACGCTTTCCTACGACAACGTGACTTTATTGTGCAAGCTGTTTGAGATTGAGATTTGCCGGCGTTTACTCTCTTGTGAGTGATTCTCGTCCAACAAACAGACTGGGATCGACTGGCCACCATGATATGCTCCTAACTTTTTGCCCTCCGGCATACCCGAGGCCGCCTGAAGGGCGCACCAAATTCCTGAATGGCCCGAGCAGTCCGGGCACTCCAACCAATTCTGAGGTCCGGCTAAAGTCTAAGCATCGATCAAAAACAACAGTCCGTTTTTTACATCTTTTAAATAATTATTGTGATCTCCATTGGCACATAACCAAGGGATTATCGCGTAGATATCAAGAGACTTCAGATGCATCGATTAATTTCGGAATTGCGCTTTATGATAGCTTTAAGATCGCGTCTAAACTTTTATGCTCCAACTCGGAGGTTTGTCAAGAATAAAAATAAACAAAAAGAAACTGAAGAAAGTGCGGCTATGGTTCACATTGCATACACCATGCAAAGTTGCCGACGCATTTTCGAATCGAAAAAGAGGAACCGAGACTGGAGACGGAATCATGAAGCGTATTCTCACGATCCTGTTGGTTATGGTAAGCGCGGCTGCCGCAAATCCTAAAAATCACTCCCGGCGAATCGAAAGCACGGCATGCGCGGTCGATATCCAGTTGCCTCCCGGAGTGCCTCCGGCGAAAGGAGCCGTGCAGTCGCTCTTTGCTTTCCGTTACCAGGACATCAAGGTCGGCGTCGGAGCAGAGGCCGAGCCGAACAAGCTCCTGAAGGTTCAATACATCTACTGGCTGGCTGCCAACGGGCAGATGATCCAGTCGAGCTACGGCCGGGTTGGTTTTCCGCTGGTCGACAAGAATGGCAAGCCAATCCTCGGCGACGACGGAAAGCCCAAGCGCGGACCTGACCTGACCGTCGACTTCATCCAGGGCCGACGCGCCGTCATCGATGGTCTCGACAAGGGTGTCCTCGGGATGAAGGTTGGCGGCAAGCGCCGCCTTTTCGTTCCCTGGCAACTGGCCTACGGCGCAAAGGGCGACCTTCCCGCCATTCCGCCCAAAGCTGATCTCATCTTCGACGTTGAACTGGTGGAGGTAGCGGAGCCGCCTGCCCGGGTGGCGCGCCGAATTGGGCGTTTCTGACTGGAGTGGGCAATAAAACATACTGGATGGCTGTTGCTTGGGTTCGCGCGATTGTTATGAACAGCTCCCCGGCGCAGACGCGCACCACGAGGCTGACCCCGGGATTTTGCCAAGGGCTAAGACCAACCGGTCAGCGGATCGCTTACACATAACGAGCCCTACACTCGACCAAGTTGCTAAGATTGCCGGGTGGAGCCCGGCCACGATGATACGCATGGCAGCGCGTTACGGACACTTGTCTCTGGATGAATTGCGATGTGCCTGGGAAAGTATCAACGGCGGAATTGCAACAGAGTTCCCGGTATTTTCCCCGGCGGTGGACACTTCGTCTGAAGAGCCTTCGATTAACTAATTGAAAGGGTTGGATCCTGAGGTAGGACTCGAACCTACAACCCTTCGGTTAAGAGTCGTGGGGCGTTGACTCGGTTTATGCTGCTAAACCATTTTTATAACAACACTCACAAACCGTTCGCCCGCACGGATGGAACCGCTTGAATTGCTTGTAAATCGTTGGTTCTGTGTAAGCTGTTAGAAAGCCCGCGTCACATTTACGTTACATTGTTCTATGACATTCGGCGCCTTTTTGCGCTCACCGACTGAGCTCGTAATGTATGCCTTCTTGAGCTCAGCGGGTTCAGCAGTTAATAAGCAGTTGCGCTGCAGACCATTGGAGCCTGTCACTCTCCGGACAGAGTGTGATAGAGCCAGATGCGGGCGAGCGCCCAATCGCGCTTCACCGACCGAGGTGAGACACCGAGAACTTCGCCGATCTGTTCTACCGATAAGCCCCCAAAGTAGCGCATCTCCACGACCTGCGCCTGACGGGGATGGAGCGCTTCGAGCGCCGTCAGAGCTTCGTCGAGATGCGCTACCTCATCCAACCGTTGTGGAGAGATGGCGATCCCCTCCTCAAACTCAACGCGCTTCATCCCACCTGCACGTCGTTCCGCACGATGGGCGCGAGCATAATCCACGAGCACCCTCCGCATCACATGAGCGGCCACTCCGATGAAGTGCGCTTTGTTTTCCCAGGCGACATCATTCTGTATCAGACGCAGGTAAGCCTCGTTTACTAAGGCAGTGGGCTGCAAGGTATGTTCCTGACGTTCGCGACGCATGTAAGCATTCGCCAGCCGGTGCAGTTCGGCGTAGACAAGCGGCAAGAGCTGGTCCGCAGCCTCTCTATCTCCAGCCCTCATGTCCCTGAGCAGTCTCGTCGCCTGATCTTTGTCTTCTGTCATTTCCGTCGGCCTAGAAATGTTCTGATAGTATGCTATCGGTTGAAGCGCACCGCACTTTTTCGGCGGGCCAACGCTTCAAGAGCGTATTCATCCTTCGTAACTGATGCGCCTCGGTGAGATAGCTGGCATCGACATCCTCGGACAGTCATGAAGTCTGACTATCGCAAATCCGCAGAAGAGATTTTTGCGACGGCCCTTGATCTCTCGGTCGAGGATCGTGCGGCCTTTCTCGAGGACGCATGTAAGGACGCTCCCGACTTGCGACGGATTGTCGACGATCTTCTTTTGGATCATCAGCTTGCCGGCAGCTTTCTCGGCGAGCCGCTGTTTCTTCCTATCGGCTTCACCGCAGCCGGTGGATTTGTTGAGGGCACAACACTCGGCCGCTACACAATCATCGAGCAGCTCGGCGCCGGCGGCATGGGAGTGGTGTACCGCGCGCACGACGAGGTGCTGAAGCGTGTGGTCGCGATCAAGATTCTCGCGCCCGGAATCCTGACAGGAGAAAAAGCACGCAATCAGTTCCGCAAGGAGGCGCTGGCACTTGCGAAGCTGAGCCATGCCTCCATCGCGACCGTCTTCGATGTGGGCCAGGAGAGAGACATCGATTACATCGTCATGGAGTGCGTGGCCGGGGAGAGCCTTAACGCGAGGCTGCAGGCCGGACCGCTGACGGTGAAGGAAGCGACCGCAATCTGCCTGCAGATTGCAGAAGCAATGGAGGAGGCGCATGAACACGGCGTGATCCATCGAGACCTGAAACCCTCGAATGTCATGCTGACGCAAAAGGGACGTGTCAAGGTTCTGGACTTCGGCCTTGCCAAGCTGTTCGCGCAGGAGAGCGGGGATGCGACGGCTTCCCTGATGCAGACGGGGGGACTGATTGGGACACCCCGATATATGTCACCGGAGCAGATCGCTGGCGGAGCAGCGGACCCGCGGTCGGATTTATGGAGTCTTGGCGTCATTTACTACGAATGTCTGACGGGGAAGGTACCGTTTCATAGGGGCAACACATTCTCCACTCTTCACGCGATTAGCAGCGAGGACTTTCCTCGGGTGCGCCAGCTGCGTCCGGACGCGCCTCCGCTCGCGGATGAGATCGTACGGCGAGCATTGAGGAAGGACCCGGCTGCGCGCTACCAGTCGGCTGCGGAGTTTCGCCAAGAGGCTACGCGGCTCATGGAGTTACTGACGGCAACAGAGGGTGATTCCACGCGGTCGATCGTTCGGCTGCCTCGGTTCCTCATTTTTGCAGCAACTGCCGTGCTTCTTCTTTTCATCGGGCTTGGCGGATGGCTCTTCCATCGCTGGTCGAACCGTCGATGGGTGCGGGAGGAGGCCATTCCACAGATTGCCGGCCTGATCGAGAAGAAACGACCGCTTGCCGCCTTTCTTCTTCTGCGCAAGGCACAGGGATATATGCCCGGCGATCCGCAACTGAAACAGATCGCGGACAAGAACACGCAAGCCGTATCGATTACGTCGTCGCCTCCGGGTGCGACCGTCGAGATTGAGGACTACGGCGCTCCAGACGCACCGTGGTACAGACTAGGCGCAACGCCACTAACGAACATACGCGTTCCCAAAGGGTATTTTCGCTGGAAAGTATCCGCGCCGGGTCAGCGGGCATTTCTCTCTGCACCGCCCACTGACAAGGAAATGCACTTCCCGCTAGACGAGCTGCGGAACGCGCCGTCGGGCATGGTTCCGGTGTCTGCAGAAACGTGGACCGCGTACATTAGCCCCGTCGGCTGGGTAGGTCCCTATCAACTTCCAGCTTTCTATATCGATAGATATGAAGTAACAAACCGCGAGTACCAGAAGTTTGTCGATAGTGGCGGCTACGACAAGGAGACCTACTGGCGCGAGGCGTTTACGGAAAATGGACGCACGCTCTCCTGGGCAGACGCCATGGCACGGCTACGCGACACAACGGGCAGGCCAGGGCCGTCCACGTGGGTCGCCGGACATTATCCTGAGGGACAGGCCGACTACCCGGTCACCGGAGTGAGTTGGTTTGAAGCTGCGGCCTATGCCACCTACGCGGGGAAGAGCCTACCGGTATTTGCCCAGTGGTACAAAGCCGCGGACGCGGAATCCTCCGCCCGATACACGATGCCGGCAAGCAATATATCCGGCAGCGCCATGGCTCCAGTCGGCGTATTCCAGGGGCTGGGGACGTTTGGCACCTATGACATGGCAGGAAATGCCCGTGAATGGGTGATGAACTCGAGCAACGATGGCACACGGATGATCCTGGGCGGAGACTGGAAGTCGCCGGGATATCTCTACACGATGCCGGAAGCGCTCTTGCCTTTTGACCGTTAGGCAATGAACGGATTTCGCTGCGTCAGCAATTCGACTCCTCCCCCGGCTGTAACGAGCGGCCCGGTGCGGCACGCGGCGCGGGATCTTTCGAAGTTCAAACCCGCATCGGATGCCGTCTTCAGCGCTTACAGGCTGCTCTACACTTATCCAAAGTCGCCGCTGAATGTGAAGGAAGAGGGTGTTGTCGCGGAGACTGCGGACTGGCGCGAAGAGAAGGTAACCTTCGACGCCGGCTATGATGGCGAGCGCATGGCGGCCTATCTATTCCTGCCGAAGAACGTGCGTCCGCCCTACCAGACAGTGCTCTTCTTTCCGAGCGCCCGTGTCCTCTTTCTTTCTGGAAACGATAATGGACGCGCGCTGGGAGACACGAAATTCTTCGACTATGTCATCCAAAGCGGCAGAGCAGTCATGTATCCGATCTACCAGGGCACCTACGAGAGGCGGGTTAAGTTTTACCTTCCCGATGCTTCCCAGTCGATCGAACTCACGGAGCAGTGGTATAAGGATGCGGCGCGATCCCTCGACTACCTTGCCACGCGCCGGGATATCGACAATACCAAGCTTGCATACATGGGTGTGAGCATGGGATCGGCGGAGGGAGTCGTTTTTTCAACGCTCCTACAGGATCGCCTGAAGACCGTCATCCTGCTGGACGGAGGTTTCTTTCTCGAACCGCCGCCGCCGGGAGACGACCAGGCGGACTTTGCTCCACATTTGAAGCTGCCGGTGCTAATGGTCAACGGACGTTACGACTTTACCTTCCCGGTAGAGACAGCCCAGAACCCTCTATTTAAGATGCTTGGCGCGCCTCCATCCCAGAAGGAACATGTGGTGCTGGATACACCCCACGATGTGACTGAACAACATACTCAGCTTGTGACCGCTGTCCTCGACTGGCTGGACCGCTACCTGGGCCGGGTGCATTGAGCCGGCACTCGCTTGGGATGGGTGGTAAGGGCACATATGCGGCAAGAGCGGGCAGAATATCTCTCGCGGGGAGATATTCTGCCCGCTGCGCCTCCTGCGAGTTTCACTGAGGTGGACGCTCTTCTCTACTTCGGGGTTTGCAGTGCAGCCAGCTCGACTTTAGTCGACGGTTTGGCCGATGACGCGAGGGCCGTCTCCTGCCGCAGTTCACGCTCCTCGGCGGTCTTTATACAATCTACGTGAACGTCAGCATTCGCGGCCGATATCTCTTCGAGGAAGTAACGGTTGCCATAACGCGTGAAGATCAGCTTCGTATGATCTGCCGACTGGCCGGAGTAGTCATGGGGCTGCACCATGGCAAAGCCGCTGACTGATTTTCCCATGATCTGAAGCAAGCCATTGGCGGTTACGCGCAAAGTATAAGTACCTGCAGGGTAGACCTGCAAGCCGCTGCGAAAAGCGAAGGGAATATGGACGTGAGTCAATACGGCCACGTTTTGGGCATGAACCGGGGGTGCGGACAAGAACCCGGCGAGTATGGTGGCGAAAAGAACGAAACGGGAAATTTTTGAAGTAACATGCATGGCAGCTTCTCCTTTGGAAAGGCATTTCAAATGCCTTCACCAGATAAAGCGGAGCAGCGCATCAAAAGGGGACAACAACAGCCTCAATTTTTCAGATTGCGTAACTCGGGGTTAGATCGCCCTTCTCGTGGCGAATCGATTTCCCGATGCCATGGCACGTTTCAGGGGCGGCATGCGCTTTAACAATTGCGGGGCAATCTGAATGTCCTGGGTGGAGGCAGTAAACAGCATGCATATGGAGCCGGACAATTTTGGATTCGTTGAACTTGTCGACATCAGGACGAAACAGGCCTTCCCGCTGCATCGCTTCCCTTATCGAATTGGCCGCTCTCCTGATTGTGATTGTGTTTTGACCCACCCTTCCGTATCTCGCCTGCATGCGGAGATCGTTCTGAAGAATGGAAGCTATATTCTTCACGACAATGGGAGCCGGCAAGGAACATATGTGAACGGCGACCAGGTTGACACTTACACCCTTTCCCCAGATGACCAGCTTCAGCTTGGGTCGTCGATGGAGTCCCCGGTGCTGACATTTACCTCCCGGGCGCAGGGCAGGCCTTTGAATAACGATCTGCTAAAGAGCATTCAGCAACTGAATGCAGCCCCGACAGATATTGAAAAACTGCGATATTTTCTGGAGGCCTCGCGCGAGCTCAACAGCTCGGAAAAAGTTGCCAATATCCTCCTATCCCTTCTGCGGACCGCACTTCCGCTGGCCCAGATGGAACGCGGCTACGTCTTCTTGTCAGATCCGGATGGAACGCTTCAATTTACAGCCGGCGTCGATTGCGACGGAAGACTACTGAAAGAAACCGCCACTGTCTCTCGCACTGTCATCGGACGCGCGGCTAAGGGGAAAGGACAGTTTCTCCTGACCGACAATCTAGGCTTCGATGACGCGGAGCTTCCGCAGAGCATTGTTGCTCACAGCATTCGATCCGTCATTTGCATCCCGCTCCGGGAGACACGGGTGACATCCGGCATCAGCAATGAATCCCAAAAGCCCCTGTTCGGCCTCCTATATCTCGACAGTCGTTACAATCCTGATGGATTCAGTCAAACCGATCATGAGCTGCTCGCCACAATCGCTCGTGAAGCGGCAATGCTCGTCGAGAACTTGCAGGTTGCCGCGATCGAGGAAAAACAGCGGCTCTACGCACAAGAGCTTCAGATTGCCGCCGGGATTCAGCTTGGGCTGATGGCGCTCCATTCTTCGACCTTTTCATTTGCGAAGGTCTCCGCGCACTGTGAACCGTGCAGCGCCATAGGAGGTGATTTTGTAGAG
Organism: Acidobacteriaceae bacterium; assembly: GCA_965276585.1. Lineage (GTDB taxonomy): Bacteria > Acidobacteriota > Terriglobia > Terriglobales > Acidobacteriaceae > JAKAAZ01. The sequence goes on from CBDIAZ010000003.1 coordinate 784,290, forward strand.
ATCGTCCCAACTCCCAGAGCCGTGGCTGCAGCACTTGTCGACGTATCGGGTAAAGGCGTCTCAGCCGCCATACTCGCTGCTACCCTGCAGGGCATGCTATATACGCAGTTGCAGAGCAGTACGCCTCTTGACCTGGTTGCCGCGGCTGCGAACCGGTATCTCTGTATGAAGAGTGTCGGCAAATACGCCACCATGCTTTTGCTTCGGCTTCACGCAGATGGGAAACTTGAATATGTGAATTGCGGCCATGTTCAGCCGCGAGTGTGCGCATCGGAAAGGGTGATCGTCCTCGACGCATCCAACCTGCCTGTGGGACTAATGCCAGATGCGACCTACGAATCGGCAACATTCCAGATGCAGCCAGGATGGCGTCTCTTTGCTGTGACCGATGGTTTTACGGAAGCGGAGAACGCTCAGGGATCTGCCTTCGGAGAAGAGCGCCTTGAGGATGCGGCTCGATGTGTGGAAATCCAGAGCGCAATTCAGCAAATGCTGGATTTTTGCGCGGCACACCCTCCCACGGATGATTGCACTGCGCTGCAGCTGGTTTTTAATGGTGAAGTGTCGGGCCCGGTCGATGGTACATCGCCTCAGTCATAAGTTGAAGAGACAATTGAGAAGTCATACGGACGTGGCCATTCGTCTAGTCGACGGTATGACATTTTTGGATACTGTGTTACACACACGTGCATCCGCCGCGCCAGCGGCTTCGTTCAAACGTGCATCTCGTCATTTCACTCCCGGGCTTCTTTTTAGCACCTTGCTGCCATCCGATTGTGTCCATGCTGCGTTGAGAATGACCACCTCCAATTAACAGCCGTCCGAATTCGCCTTCGTCGGCGTTGCGGATGTAGGCAGGTACGGCACTTTGGGCGTGGCCGCCGCAACAAACATCCCAAGTGCGCGAATGGGTCCGTCAGTTGGACCGACAACGCCGGGAATCTCTGGCAGTTCGGCGGTTTCGCCATCTCAACAGGGGCGACGGATTATGGAACGGAAGGCGTAGCCAGCGCCAGCAACGCGCCGGGAGCACGCGAGAACGCGGTTAGTTGGGTAGACAAGAGCGGCAACTTATGGCTATTCGGTGTTTCCCATTCATTCAACAGCGACTTAAACGATCTTTGGAAGTTCAATCCTGCCAGCAAGACATCTATCGCCGGTCCCGGATAGGTCGATTAAGGAGTTTTCATTCCTCGCTGAATGCCTTTTGCGGGCGGGACCGCCCCTGCATGATCTACGCCACAAAGTTCTCGAGAGTTCCTATCTCATCTATGCTGATTCGGATGATGTCTCTGCTCAACAACGTAAAATCGTTGGCGGGCACAATGCCGGTGCCAGTCATCAGAAACACTCCATGAGGAAAACTATTTTCGCGGAAGAGGAATTCTGCCAGTTCCATGGGCTCGCGCTTGAGCTCTGCCAGAGTTGTGTTTCCTCGATAGACGGCCTGGCCGTCGCGCTCAATCTCCAGTTTGATAGCGGTGGATTTTGCCAGGGGATGACTGGAGACGAGAATACAAGGACCAAGTGCGCAGGACCCGTCGTATACTTTCGCCTGCGGTAAGTACAAAGGATTTTCCCCTTCTATATCGCGGGAACTCATGTCATTGCCGACCGTATAACCCACGATTTCACCCCCTGGATTGATCAACAAGGTCAGCTCCGGTTCGGGCACAGACCAGTTGGCGTCCGATCGAATACGAACGGCATTATGAGGCCCGATAACGCGATGACCACTCGCTTTGAAGAAGAGTTCTGGCCGAGCCGCGGAATAGACACGATCATAGAAAGTGTCTCCTCCAGCAGTTTTTGACTCCTCCATGCGTGCATCGCGACTACGATAGTACGTCACTCCGGAGGCCCACACTTCCTGGCTTACAGTCGGGGACAGAATCGCAGAAGAATTGAAGTCTTTCATTGCAGGTCCGTTCGTCACAGCATGAACACGCGCGATGAGATCGGCACCGCTGATAAACTGATCCCAATTCGTCCCGGGTGCAAGATAGAAGCTACCGCAATCCTCAACGACAATACCTTTAGTTGTGCGGTAGAGTTTCATGTACTTCCCTTCTCTTTCATGGCATCTTTAGTTCTGTCACATTCAAATGGACGGCACAGACTTAGCTGTAGTAGCCAGGTCCGGTTTTACTTATGTCGTGAGCAATCGGAACTGTTTGACGTGAGTACGATAGTAGGGCGTCTTTCCTCCGGAGCGCCATGAACCTGAAAAGAGCATCCACCCTTCAAGCCTGGATGGATCGAACCACTTCAAGGGCAGGCGCGGATTGTAGGGGTTGAGTTCTGCGGATTCCCAAAGATCTTCGTGATGCACCAGAGTGAATGGCCCCCACGGTTCTGGAGAATCATAGATAATCAACTCGCTTCCGGTATCAGGGTTGCACTTCACTTTGTGATGCCAGGAGAAAACGAGATATCGTCTAACGGCGCGAATGTATACCATGTCCACATAGCCCAGGTATCCAGGGTCCGTCAGTACCGGAACAGCATCCTCCTGGTTCTTACTCCAGCTTGGAGGTGTGTCTATACTCATTCCTGCGACCCACTCCCATGCTCCAACATTCATGATGTCGGCTGCGGGAACTCTCCCCAGCCGGAGATGCGTGCCGTTGTCCCATCCCTCCCCGGATATGGCATACGCAAACTGGTCGCGCGCGCCTTCATTGTCTTTGCCGTAATTGATAAAGGCCGGCGCGGCGAACTTTCTGCCTGGGAACATCGGCTTCGCAATCGTCTTGATGTCCGGAGACCAGGTCTTTCCAAAATCCCGCGACTGCACGATTTGCGCATCGTAGCCATGACCGTAAACCATCATGATTTCCAAGGGATTCGGCGGCAACGCGGAAGAGCCAGTTAAATTCTGAAATGCGAGATAAAGGACCCCATTTACGGACAAAAAACCAGTCGGTTTCGGGCCGCATCCGCCCCAGCCGCGGTAAGCCTCCATTGGATTGACTCTTTCCACCCGGTAGCCTGGTGCCATCCCCTTCAGGCACTCTACATCGAGTCCGCTGCCCTTGTCAGGCCAGGCAGGGTCTCCGGCGGATGTATAAATGTTGTCGTCCGCCGCCCAGGTTACGGGAAATGTATCTCCTCGTTTCTCCGGTTCCGGATAGGGAACTTCTTTGCTCAACCATTCGATCCCACGAAGCACCGGGCTTCGGGGAACGGAAAGGATTGATCTGGATGCGGCGAAGACGGTTTCAATCCCTTTCGTTGAGGCTGCGGCTGATCCCTTCTCTTGCGTGGCGAGCGGCAGCGATGCGGAACCCGCTGCCGACAAAGCGAGTCCAATTGCTTTTCGGCGGCTGATATCCACCATAGGTGGGCAATCTCCAAGAGGAAGTATCTTTACCAGTGAATTTCACGAGCATAGCGCACGTGACCCTCGTGATACAATTCGTTCCGCGTTAATCTTTTGCAATATATTGTTGCGAAATAACCATCATGTTCAGTCCGGTTCTAGGCGATTTCGCAAAATCAGGAATTTTGTTCGCTCAACCCTAAAACAAGGGATCCTCCCCATGAAGACACTCTCGCGTTCTTTCCTTTACCACGCCCTCACGTATCTCGCCCTCTTCGCAGTCGTCACCTTGCTTCCGGCCCTCGTCCACGGGCAGGCCGCGCACCAAAATGGGTGGACACCCCCGAATCCCGTCCTGCAAAACGCCCAGAACCTCAGCTTCGGTTTCAACGGCGCGGACACCACCGGCTCAGACGACCAACTCCCCTACATCGACCAGTTCTTCACCGCGACCGAGGCGTACTACGAGCAGCAGCTTGGACGCCGGATGCCGGGCAACCGCCATTGCCACGCCTATGTGTCGTGGGACATTGCGGAACAGCAGCCCGGAGCCGGAAACGTAAGTCTTAGCGGTTCACGCGCCTGGTTTGAGCAATGGTTGCAAAACTATCAGGGGCACTGCGACCAGGCGCTGATCACGTTCAAGTATGTCACCGGCAGCAGCAGCGGCAAAGGATTTCCAACTACAGCGGATTTTGAAACTGCCTTCACCGCCTTCCAGCAAACATCCTGGGCGTATACCGGCTGGACGGGAACGTTTGCGTTTACGCCGTGGAATGAACCGAACAATGGAAGCCCCAGCGGCGACGGGCTGCACGCTGTGTTAGATCCCCATACTGCGGCCGATTATTACCTGGCGATTCGCAAGCACTGCAGCCCTTTCAGAAACTGCTGGGTGGCGGCGGGCGACTTCGGTTCGAACGGCAACCTGGGGCAGGGCTTTGTGCAGAATTGCTCCAACGACACCGCCACCCTATGCAGCAACGCGACCTACATGGATACCTATAAACATTACCTGGTGGCCGACGCTCCATCCTACGGCCTGGCCTGGGGACCTTGGTTCCGTCCCGAGATCTTCGCCTACCACGGCTGGGATGACGTCAACGACTACATCAACCAGAATCCCAACTGCAACAGCCTCTCCGACCCGACCTGCACCACCTACGTGCTCATGAACAGCCTGTCGCAAGACACCTGGAGATTCGTCATCATCTGGGACACGGAGGTCGGCGCCGGGCAGAACCCGCAGACCAACCCGAACCCGGTAACCCAGGCCTGCGCGGCATCCTTCCTGCTCCAGATCACCGGGACCGCCGGCCGACGAATCACCCGCATCTACTACACGCGCGCCTGGGAGCCGGACGGCGAGCATTGGTCGCTCTTCGACAGCAGCGGAGCGGAGAAGCCAGCCTTCGCCGTGCTCGCCGATCGCAATATTGCGTACACACCGCCCGCCGGCTCTACATGCCCATAGGATCCACTCGGCTGTCCAGACCTCTCGACTTCACTAAGAGGTCTGGGCAGAGGCCGCGGACGCGATCAAAGGTTGACGAGGGTTCTTCAGCATGCTGAATGAGCCATCCGGTTTTCAATCAAGAACGATTTGAACAACGGGATAGAGAGATAGAAAGAAGATGCTACACATTCAATCGAGACCAATGAAAAGACGCACTATACGGATTTCCCAAATCATAATTGTGTTTTGCTGGATTCTCCTGACGGGAAGCATGGCATTTGCACAGGTCGACCAGGGAACGATCACGGGCGTGGTTCAAGACAATACAGGTGCTGTCATCCCGAACGCCCAGGTCACCCTGACCAACACCGATAACGGCTTCGTGCTGCAACGCAAGGCCAACGGTAGTGGGATTTATGTTTTTTCCCCGATCAAGATTGGCCACTATACGGTTGGTGCTGAAGCCTCCGGGTTCCAGACCACTGTGCAAAAGAACCTGCAACTGAATATTCAGGGGCGCTTGAACGTGGTACTTGTTTTGACGCCCGGCGCTGTATCTCAAACGGTAACAGTATCGACAGCGCCTCCTTTACTGCAGACGCAATCTGGTTCTGTGGGACAGGTGGTCAGTACACGCACCATCAACAATACCCCGCTCAATGGACGCAATTGGGTCTATATCGCACAGTTGACCCCAGGAGTCGTTGCGACGCCCGGCAGCCGCGGAGGCGACACGGGCGACTTTTCCGCCAACGGACAACGTCCGGACCAGAACAACTTCGTCCTGGACGGCGTTGACAACAATGTGGACATTGCCGACTATCAGAATGGCTCCAGTTACAACGTGCGGCCTCCTCCGGACGCACTGGCAGAATTCAAGGTCCAGACCAGCGACTACAGTGCCGAGTTCGGTCATTCGGTGGGCGCTATTCTTAATGCCAGCATCAAGTCCGGCACCAATCAGATCCATGGAGATTTTTGGGAGTATTTTCGCAATACCGCTCTGGCCGCAAAGAATTGGAACGCACCGACAAACCCTCCATATCATGAGAACCAGTTCGGCGCGACCCTGGGTTTTCCGATCCTGCGAAACAAGCTTTTCTATTTTGGAGATGCAGAGGCGAACCGCATTACCTACGCATCGACGAATACGCTTACGGTGCCAACCCCTCTGATGCGTCAGGGAAACTTCTCGGAGCTGTTAAATACTGGCCTCACGGGCGACGCGAAAATGGTTCAGCTCTATCAACCGAATTCCGGCGGCACGGCCAAATTGTCCTGCAATGGCCAGAACAATGTCTTCTGTCCCAACCAGATTAATTCGGTCGCACAGAATCTTTTGAACCTTTTCCCGCTGCCGAATACTAACAACGGGAAGACCTACAACAATTTTGTGGAAAATCTTCCGGACAACAGCAACACCTGGCAATGGGATCAGCGTGTGGACTGGAACCCGACGGCGAAGGACCAGGCATACGCGCGATACAGTTACCAGCATGTCCAATTAACCAATACCGCACCGCTCGGCCTGATTCTAGATGGGACGAGCAATTATGACGGCGTAAGTCAGAACTTCCTGTCCGAGAACGGCATGGCCAGTGAAACCCACATTTTCAATCCCAACCTGGTGAACGAATTCCGTTTCGCTTACAACTGGGGTTCTTTCTCCAATCTGCAGGAGAACTATGATGAGGATTTGGCCCTGAAGTATGGACTAGGTGGAATCCCTTTTGGCCCTGGCTTTCCCGATAACGGCGGCCTGCCAAGTTTTACCGTCACCGGCATCAATAGCTTTGGCACGCATGGATTCGACCCATCTATCAAAAAGCAGAACATTTACCAGATCCTCGATAACGTAACGGCAATCCTTGGAAATCATTCTCTTAAATTTGGAGTAGATTTCCAGAGTCTTCGTTCTTCTGCGCTTTCGCCGCCAACTTCACGCGGCAGTTACACATTCAGCGGAGAATACACCAGCGACCTGAACGGGGCATTTACCGGATTTGGCCCCGCGGACTTTTTAGCCAACCAAATCAACACCGCATCAATCGGCAACGAGACTACGGAGAACTTTACGCGGTGGTACCGGGCGGCCTATGTTCAGGACGACTGGAGGGTCAACACAAGGTTCACCTTGAATCTTGGCCTGAGGTATGACTATTACCAACCGCAGAAGGAAATGGCAGGCAATCAGGCCAACTTCATTGTCACGTCCTCAGGGATCGGGACTGGAACAGGTGTTTTTCAGCGGACTCCTCAGAGCCAAAATACCCCTCTTTCGCCGGCGTTGTTGGCTCTCTTCGCGAAGCAAAACATTTCCGTGCAATATCTAAAAAATCAGTACCTGGTTTCCGCTCAGAAAACAAATTTTGCACCCCGGCTGGGTTTTGCCTATCAGGTGGACCCGACAACAGTGCTACATGGCGGCTTCGGTATTTTCTACGGAGGCCTAGAACCTTATGGCGGGGAAAATCTGGGCGAAAACCAGCCCTATTTTCTTACGGCCACTTTTCCCACAGGAAGTTGCGCTCCTAACAACTGCCCGTCCGATGGGTTGACGCTGGAACAGGGCTTCTCTCAGGCACTGGCGGTTGGACTGGCGAACTTTGTTTCATCCCCTACCCTGAGTGGAACCGATCCAGCAATCAAGACTCCTTACACCATTGGCTACAACCTGACAGCTCAGCATGCGCTTTCGAACAACCTGGTCGCTTCCATGGCATATGTCGGGAATTTTTCCCGGCATTTGCCGACAACCGCTACTCCCAATGCAGCGAATGCGCTCCAGAATCCTGCAAACGCGGCGCAACATGTTGAGCCGTTCCCGAACATGGGCGCAGATACTTTGGTCACTTATGAAGGCACAAGTACGTACAATTCGTTGCAGACGAAATTGGAAAAGCGTTATGCGAATGGATTGGAATTTCTGGCCGCGTACACCTGGTCGCACACCATGGACGACTCTGGCGATCCTCTGAACGGAGGGGTTGGGGACCGGAACACCAACCTGATTCCCATCGTCGACGAATACACCAACTCCGCGCAGGATATACGGAATCGCTTCACCTTCAATAGTTATTACAATCTGCCTTTCGGCGCTGGACGGGCATATCTAAACCACACCGGTTGGGTCAATCAGATCGTGGGAGGATGGGCAGCCAATTTGACCTTCATCGCCCAGTCGGGGCAGCCCTTCACGGTCACGCCGAACAACACTGCGGCTACCGGCGGTACAAGGCGCGCCAACGTGGTCCGCGATCCTCTTGCTCCAGGTGGTTCACCGGATCCTTCAAACTCCACCATTGTTTGTCCTGCTCAGGTCCGTAACAGCTTGAACTGGTACAACCCCTGCGCATTTGCCAACCCCCAGCCAGGCAGTAATATCGCGCGTACAGGAACAACCCCCGCTGAAACCCAGGTAACAGGGACTGCGAACGCAATTGCTTACCTCGGAGGAAAGGCCAATCAAGTCTATGGGCCGGGATATGAGCGGATTGACATGTCGCTTTTCAAGAACTTTGCAACCTGGCGCTCGCAATATCTACAGTTCCGGGCAGACATCTTCAATGTGCTCAACCATCCTACTCTGGCCAATCCATCCAGCCTTGGCATCAACTCGAGTGGGGGCCAGATTACTGGACCGAAAGACTTCCAGGCCAATACACCGGATGCACGATTCTTCCAGCTATCGGCGAAATATGTATTTTGACCTTCCACGTAGAAGCTAGAAGATATTCCTGGGAATGAAGATAATCGGTTCGATAAAGAGGTGAATTTTGTCATTGAAGGTCAATGAAAAATCGTTATCGCCGAGTCGGCGGGATTTTGTAAAGGGTATGGCTTCATCGGCAATGCTGGCCGGAATACCGGGAAGCAGTGCTTCGGCCCAGAATCCGCAGGAAGCTATCGTCAACAGCGGTTCGGCGAAGAAGCCGAATGTCGTCCTCTATGTCGCCGACGAGGTGCGTTGGGATTTTACGGGCGCGTATGGATTGAACCCAACCACGAAGACACCGAATCTGGACAAGATGTTCGAGCGCGGCGTGGCCTTTACCGGTGCGATCACCAATCAACCATTGTGTTCGCCGTCGCGTGCTTGCATGATGACCGGCAGATATGCAACCGAAACCAATGTCTGGACATTGGGGCGACAGCTGCGGCATGATTTGCCGACTTTGGCGACGGAGCTGCGCAGCAATGGTTACACGGCGAACTTCATCGGGAAATGGCATCTTTCCACAGCTAACGGGAACGAAGGTTTGGGATTTGTAAAACCCGAGGACCGGGGAGGATTCCTGGATCTTTGGGAGGGTTCGAATGTTCTGGAACGAACCTCACATCCCTATTATGGGACCATCTGGGATGGGCAGGGTAATCCGATCAACTGGAAGGATCAATACCGCGTCGACTTTTTAACCGATCGCGCAGTGAAATTTCTGAAGCAACCGCAGGAGAAGCCGTTTCTGTTGTTTATTTCGCAATTGGAGCCCCACCAGCAGAATGACGAAAACCGTTTTGCAGCCCCCAACGGCTATGCCGAACGCTTTCAGAACCCCTATGTGCCGCCGGATTTGTTGCATCTGCCCGGCAACTGGCAGGAGCAACTGCCGGATTATTACGGCAGCATCGAAAAAATCGACGAATCTGTGGGCGTTATTCTGAAAACTCTTGAAGAGCAGAATATGCTCGACGACACTATTTTTCTATTCACCAGCGATCATGGATGTCACTTCAAGACACGCAATTCGGAGTACAAACGCAGTCCGCATGACAGTTCAATCCGTGTCCCGTGGCTGATGCAGGGGCCGGGACTCGACCGATCGATGCAGCTATCGGAGATCATCGGCAATATCGATCTAACTCCCACCTTGCTAGATGCAGCTGGGGTCTCGGTGCCGTCTTCCATGAAGGGTAAGAGCCTGATGCCGCTGGTGCGGGAACCACAGGCCAGGAAGCAGTGGGACAACACGGAATTGATCCAAATCAGCCAGTCAATGGTGGGGCGCGCGATCCGCACCAAGGAGTGGACGTATTGCGTCGCCGACCCGAGTCTGAATGGAAACAAGATGGAGTCCAGCAACCAGTACCAGGAATACCTGATGTACAACGATTTCAGCGATCCGGCCCAGCTAGTCAATCTGGCTGCGCGAGAGCAATATAAAAAGGATGCTGCTGAACTGCGGGAGCAATTGATTCACATGATCGTAGAGTCGGGCGAGCCAGCGCCATCTATCACGCCAGCGAAACTTTATCCATGACCGGTTCAATCCGGTTTCGCGAGTTCCAGCTCATGAGCTATAGTCACAATTTCTATTGAGCGGTCCAGCCACCATCCACCGGTAAAGATGCGCCGTTGATGCTGGAGCTTTCTTCGCCGCAGAGGAACAGCGCCAGCGCAGCAATTTGGCCGATAGAAACGAACTCGCCAGATGGCTGCTTCTCCCGGAGCAACTCTCGTTTCGCCTCTTCAGGATCTACATGGCTGCCTTCGGCTTGGGATTGAAGCTGCTGTTCGATCAGTGGCGTTAATACAAAGCCGGGGCAAATTGCGTTGCAGGTAATATTCTCGCTTGCAACTTCAAGAGCAATCACCTTGGTCAAGCCTACGAGTCCATGTTTTGCAGCGACATAGGCAGCCTTATGGATGGAAGCGACGAGCCCATGCACGGAGGCAATGTTAATGATCCGGCCCCATTGTTGTCTGCGCATAAGAGGAAGCGACGCGCGCACGGTGTGAAAGGAGGCAGAAAGATTGACGGCAAGGATGGAGTTCCATTTCTCCACAGGAAATTGCTCGATGGGCGCGACATGCTGCACCCCGGCGTTGTTCACGAGAATGTCAACGGAGCCGAATTGCTTCTGGGCGTCGCGGACCAGTGCCGCGCAATCTTCGGCGCGTGAAATATCGGCGTTATGGTATAAAACGGCGGCAGAAGACTGAGATTCCAATCGTTCTACAATCTGCCGGATGGTCTCCAGATCTCCAAAGCCGTTTATGACAACATTGCAGCCAGCCTGGGTAAGGGCAGCGGCTATTCCGAGCCCGATGCCGCTAGTCGAACCCGTGACAATCGCCGTACGTCTGTGCAGCATGGTACGGCTCCTTTTCAGACGCCGAGTATTTCGCCGTCTCTTCCGATATCTGGATTTGCACAATCCTAGTCTGCTCGCAACTGCGAGAATCTAATTCAGCGAACTAACTGCTTCCCATTTATTTCCGCCTATTTTGTATTTTTCTGTGACACCACATAGTGGACAGTGCTGGCGTTGGCTGCCCGCGATTGCTCCGTTGAGAGGGGGAGCACCCATGCAAACAAGTCGGAGCCGCTACCTGTCAGAATATACTGCCGCCCATCCAGTTCGTAGGTAATCGGTGAGCTCTGCATGGGTGCGCCCAGACCCGCATGCCACATAGTTTTGCCAGTGTCTGTGTCGAGCGCAAGCAGGTTTCCGAGTGAGTCGCCCGTAAATGTGATTTCGGAATCCGTCGTCATTACACCGGCCCCCGAACCGGTTGGCCCGGCGTCATGCCTCCAGCGAACCTTTCCTGTCCTGATATCGATGGCCTCAATGACACCTTTGCTCCATAAGCCGTAGTCCGCGCCCGCCCAGCCGTAAGTGCCGTCTGCCTGCTTTGCAAAATAGAGCCCATAACTAGGGCTCGCATCTACGATGAAAAATCCTGTTTTTGGATCGTAGCTCGGGGATCGATAGTTCGTCAGTCCACCTTCGTCAGGCGAGATCAAACGACCGTCCGGCGCCGGTTCTTTTTCCGGATTGGGGATAGGATGGCCTTCCTTATCGACACCCAAGGCCCAGTTCACCGGCCCATACGGAACCGTGAGCAGACTCTTTCCATTTGTGCGATCCACGACAAAGAAATATCCGTTGCGGGATGTTTGCATCAGCATTTTCCGTGGCCGGCCTTGAAACATTCCGTCCGCAAGCACAGGAGTCTCCACCGCATCCCAATCATGGGTATCGTGCGGCGACACCTGAAAGGCCCATACCAGCTTCCCGGTATCGGGATTGAGCGCCACGATGCTACAGGTATACAGATCGTCTCCGGGACGCGTGGAACCATTCAGGACCGGTGTCGGATTCCCTGTTCCCCAATACAGAAGATTCAGCTTTGGATCATAAGTGCCGGTCATCCATGTCATGCCACCGGTAGTTCTGCCTGGCGTTCCTACTGGCGGCGTACTATCCCACTGCCACTGCATCTTTCCAGTATCCGGATCGATCGAGCGCAGAAATCCGCTGAGATTATCGAAGTCTCCCGAGACGCCGACGATAACATGGTTGCCGACAACCAATGGCGCCATGGTTGTCCAGTAGCCCCTGTCGGCGTCGGCAATTTCGACACTCCAACGTACGGTGCCATCTTTTGCGTTCAGTGAGATTAAATGTCCATCTGGAACCAGAAAGTAGAGCCAGCCTTTGTACATCGCGACACCGCGATTGCCGATATGGTCTCCTTTGGTCGGAGGATGGGTGTAATGCCAGATCAAGTGGCCGGAGCGAGCATCCACGGCCCAGATATTCTCCGGCACAGTAAAATAGAGAATTCCGTCGACCAGCAACGGTGAGGACTTAATCGTCGCAGTCTGGCCTGTCTGAAAAACCCATGCCAAGCCGAGGCCTGCTACATTCTTCCGGGTGATTTGCTTCAGGCTACTATGACGCCGGCCGGAATAGTCGCCGTGATAACTTGGCCAGCTATCTTTCGGAGGGTTTAATAACATGGATGCATCCACGCCCTGCGCCATTAGCACAGCAGGCAACGCAATCGATAGCATCCACAAACTCGCAGCAATACACAAGGCGAACTTCAGAAATCTCATTTCAATCAAAGCCCTTTTTGTAAGTGGCATAGACATGCATGCCGGATGTGCTCATTGCAGTGTCTGCATGTAAGCCATCAGGTTATGGATGTCGGCATCGGTATATTTTTTCAGCATCGTTACATGGGCATCTACAGGTGAGTCAATCGAATACTTGATCTTGCGGGTGGGCCAGGAACGATAGATTCCGGAGGCATCCCGCAATGCAACCGTAAACTCATCCCGATATGCGAGAACGCCAGTTATTTTTTGTCCCGACGGAAGAGTCACTGTAACCTTGCTCTTTACATGGCTGGGATATAACATGCGTTCTTCCAATTGCAATCCCTGGTAGCGGGTTGCGACGCCGGCAAGGTCTCCAGTGGCAGAATGACAGGAAACGCAGCCGCCCGCACCGTTGAAATATTGTTTGCCGGCTGCCGCATTGCCCGTTTGCAAATCGGAAACGTCGACACCACGGCGATTCCCTTCCTGCGATTGCGCCTTGGCTGCTTGTGCATGGATAAATGCAACCAAGGTGGTTATCTGAGAATCGGAGAAGCTGAAAGGCGGCATTCCCTTCTCCGGTCGCCCATTGTGCACAACCGGCGCAATTTTATCTCCGGCAACATCTTTGGATACGAGCTTCGATCGCGTAAGATCAGGACCTGTTTCTCCGCCACCAGCGTCCCGGCCATGACAGAACGCGCAGTTCTGTCGAAAGATGGAAGCACCCTTATCGATTTGACCGGAAGAATGCGCCAACGCAGCGTCAGGGTTTTCGGCACTGCTTTGAACCGCTGCCGCATACGCCGGCGCGGTCTGAATAAGGATGGCTCCTACGATTGCCGTAAATACGATAGCCTGCAATTTTTTCATCGTCATCAACTGTTGCTTGAGAGTAAAAATTTTTATCCTGCCCGGAAGCGCAGCGGAAGTAGAGCATCCCGCGGTTTTTCGTAGCTACACCAAGACGGTAATTTCTTATATGGAATTATATCTATTAAAAAACTATAAATGTTGCGCGAGCCGCGAATTATCAAAATGCAAAACCCTTTTTGAACTGCGGATGTATCATTTCACGCTGGATGCATCCGGTTTTGGATGAGAAACGGTACTCCCATCCGTCATACCCAGCGCCCACTTGATGGCTTCGAAATACATCTTGCGAATGTCCGGATCCTGCCAGGATTCTTCTGTGTGCCCAAGCGTGGAGTAAAAAACTCTTCCCTTGCCGTACATCTTGACCCATGCAACGGGAAAATCGTGGTCGGCGCGATGGATGCGCGGGTTGTTCGCGTAATTCAGCTTGCTTGAATCCAGGCTCAACAGAACATTTACCTTGTCCCTCGACCAGTCTTTCGGCTGATAAATTTCGTCATACTTCACGAATGACTTTGGAAAATGTCGCACTGCGGGAAAATTCGGCGCTTCGTTGACGATCGGCGCGTTGAACGTTCCCCATGGATGCTGGTCGAACCAGCCGCCGGTCATCTCTCCGTACTCTGGCCAGGTGTAGTTAGTGTCGAGCGCGGCGTGAATGCCGACAAAACCCTTGCCATCATCTTTGATAAACGACATCATGTCTTTCTTCTGACTGGCATCCATGTCCAGTTCGCCGGTCGTGCTGGCGAAAACTATCACGTCGAAGTAATTCAGATTTTTGGCATTTCTTCCCAGATCCTTTTTCGTCAACAGCTCTGTATCCGTACGCATGGTCGTGTCCCACAAACCGCTTTCGCGGCCCATGTTGTAGACGGCAGCCATCGCATCCGGTACCGAGTCGTGCTCGAATCCCCTGGTTTCACCAATCACCAGCACATGTTTCAGATGAATTTCCTTGGCATGCGGCGGCGGTGGAACCTCTGAACTGGATCCGGCCTGCTGCTGTGCATGGAGCGCTCGCGTCAATGTAGCGAAACTAAAAATAGCGAGAAAGATATAGAAGAAAGTCCGAAGCGATCGCAAGAAAATCCCCCTTACTAAGGTTTGTTCAACTGATCCGTCCCTGAAGCATCGAGCCCTGGGTGCCTACCCCTAGCCGTACCGTTCGCGGTTCAGGTGGGGATACGCTGCAGAGGATTACTCGCATTGAAGTGTACCTAGCATGGTTGCATCTGGGCAACTTCCGTTCCGAACCCGACAATGGTCGTTCGTGTAATCTGAAAAGACTGTCGCGGCACGACCATCGGACTGCCAATTGCCGAACATAAATACGAGTGGTGAAACACGTGTACCCCGCCGTCGATGGGGCATCGCATGGCTTCTCGGATTTGGCGTTCTGGTCAACTACTTCGACCGGGTAAATCTCTCGGTCTCGCATGCTGCGCTTTACACCACCTTTGGCATTTCAACGATCACGTTCGGATATCTATCCGGCGCTTATAGCTGGACATATGCCCTATGCCAGTTGCCGATCGGCGTACTACTGGATAAGTTCGGCATTCGGCGCATCGGACGTATCGGCATTTTTCTATGGAGCATCGCTTCTTTCGGTGCTGCAATTACCCCCGGTCTGGGTGGTTTTTTCGCGTCGCGACTGTTGCTGGGGGTGGGAGAAGCGCCAACCTTTCCGACCAATGCAAAGGCGATCGGTTATTGGTTTCCGCCGAAAGAGCGGAGCTTCGCGACTTCAATTTTCGATTCCGCCGCCAAGTTTGCTTCCGCTATTGGCGTCCCTGTTATCGGGATAGTGCTGCTGAAAGTCGGATGGCGCTGGAGTTTTGCCATCACTGGCCTGATCAGCTTCATATATTTTTTATTTTTTGGCGCATTTATCGCGATCCGCAGGACGATCCTACGCTGAGCGATATCGAACGGCGATACATCGCGGACGATACTGAAACCGCGATTGTAGATAACCATCGGGATCGTCACATATCGCTGGGATCGCTTTTACGGCAGCGAAAAGTAATTGGGCTTGCGCTGGGCTTCGGCTCCTATAACTACGTCTTTTATCTCCTGCTGACCTGGCTGCCGAGCTATCTTTCTTCTGCGCTGCATATCGATCTGTTGCATTCGTTTCTTTATACGAGTGTCCCGTGGCTGATCGCGACGGTGACCGACCTGGCGGTCGGCGGATGGCTTGTGGATGAGTTAATTCAGCGCGGCTGGAATGCGAATCGCGTGCGTAAAGTTGTCCTGGTCGGAGGCACGGCTCTCGGCCTGGGAATTCTTGGCGCTGCCCATGCTCACAGCGCCACACGCGCTCTGATCTGGATCAGCATTTCGATTGGCGGCCTGGCCGCGGCGGCGCCCGTAGGATGGTCAGTCCCTTCATTGATTGCGCCGCGCAGCAGTGTCGGCAAGGTGGGCGGCATTGTCAATTTTTCAAATCAGATCTCGGGAATCGCAGCACCTATTGTCACCGGCTACCTGGTCGCGGCACGACACTCGTTCGCATGGGCCTTCGCCGTATCGGCGGCGTATCTGCTGATCGGGATAACGGCGTACATTGTATTGCTCGGCAGAATTGAACCGATGTCACTTGGACTAGCCGCACAGGAGTAATACGCCATACTGTCGAAATTACTTCGCAGGATTGGCTAAACCGTTGCCCGCATCGCACCGGTCGAAATGCCACCATCCACCAGCAAGGTTTGGCCGGTGATGTAGCGACTCGACTCCGAAGCCAGAAAAATAATCGCGCCTTCCAGATCCTGCGGTTCGCCAGTACGCTTCAAGGGTATGCGGTCGGTGAGATATTCAACCCATTGCTTATTTTCATACAGCACACTGTTCTGCTGGGTGCGAAACCAGCCGGGCGCGAGGCAGTTCACCGTGATTCCATGTTTGCCCCAGTCATCGGCAAGACTCATGGTGAGTTGACGAATGCCGCCGCGACTTGCTCCATAGGGCGCCAGGCCTGCATATCCAAATACGCTTGTCACTGAACCGATATTGACGATGCGACCGTAACCATGCGGGACCATACGCCTCGCAATCTGCTGGGCCACAAAGAAACTGCCGCGAAGATTGGTGTCGAGCACTAGATTCCAATCGTCCCAGGTGACATCGAGAGCCGGCCTGCGTACGTTGCATCCGGCATTGTTGACAAGAATATGTATCTGGCCGCAGGCTGCTTCGGCGGCTGCAGCCATGCGTTCAATACTTTCCTGGTTGCGCACATCCAGATCGAGGGAGATGACTCTGCGACCCAGTGCTTCTATCTCTGTTGTGAAGCGCGACATCTGCCCAGAGTTTCGGCTGGTCAGGATCAGGTCTGCCCCAGCGTGGGCTAATGCGCGGGCGAAGTGCTGGCCGAGGCCTCGGCTGGCTCCGGTGACGAGGGCAACTTGTCCGGTTAAATCAAAGAGTGAATTCGCCATTAGATTTGCTTTGGTGGTGAGGCCATTTCTCGTGGGTCCAGCACAATCTTCATCAGATTGGGTTCATGCGCATAGAGCCGTTGAAACCACTCCGGGCCATCGTTCAAAGGCGCAACCGCGGTAATAAGTGGACCTACTTTGATTTTCCCACTGGCAATGAGTTCTATCGCCTGAGGGTATTCGCCGGCCGAAGCGCACGAGCCTTGCAGGCGTATTTGCCGTGTGACCACCTTCTGCAAGGGCATGGAAACCTGCGGCGCGATGTTTCCCACCAAGGTGACGGTGCCACCCTTGCGCACACAATCTATCGCGGCGTTGACGGTTTCATCCCGTCCTACGGCTTCGAGCACAACGTACACTCCACTTCCATCGGTGAGGCGCTGAATTTCGCCGACTAACTCTGCGCCGGAAAGACGAACCGTTCGATCGGCTCCCAACTCCGCCGCCAGTTGCAGGCGGCTGGCATCGATATCCGCGACGAATATGCGGGAACAGCCCGCCGCGCGAGCAGCCTGGAGAATCAGGAGGCCGATCATTCCCGCACCGATGACGAGGACAGCGTCTCCATCGCTGATCTTTGCGATGTCCACCGCATGGAGGGCTACGGAAACTGCTTCCAACATGGCTGCCTCAGCAAAGGATAATGCTGTCGGCAATCTGTAGAGGATTCGCTCCGGAACAGTGACATACTCGGCGAATGCGCCATTCCGACTATATTCCCCGCAGGAGACACCGACTACTTGCCGATGGTCGCAAAGATTCACTTCTCCTTTGCGGCAAAAATCGCATGTTCCGCAGTACACGGTGGAGTCGAAAGTAACACGATCGCCTTGACTAAACGCATCAACTGCAGAACCAACAGAAACGACAATACCGGCTGCCTCGTGGCCCATGACAATAGGTGGAATACGCCTTCCCGACGATCCATCATATCCGTGGACGTCACTGCCGCATATGCCGCATGCAGCGACCTGGATCAACACATCGTTCGGACCTGGAACAGGAGTCGGCAAATCGCGGATTTCCAGGTGCCTGTATTTGGAGAGAAGCAACGCTTTCATAGGCGAGAAGGAATTTCTTTAGCTGAATCGAATTTATAAACGATGTAAAACTAAAAATAAAGCGATGCCTATATTTCGATTGAAATGCGTCTTCTGCAAATTCGCAGTTTCTCCCGATGTATCCTCAAGCTGAAACTAGTTTTTGGAAGGACCAATTTCCAATGATGCACCGAACGAAAGCAATCACGGCTATCTCATTTATGTGCGTTGTCGGCCTCTGTATCGGTGCATACGCGCAAACAGGACAGGACGCGCTGTTCCGTGGGTTTCAAAATCCGCCCGAAAGTGCCAAGCCACGGGTATGGTGGCATTGGATGAATGGAAATATTACAGAAGAAGGAATCAAGCTTGATCTGCAATGGATGAACCGTGCCGGCATAGGGGGCTTCCAGACTTTTGATGCCGCGCTCGCCACGCCCCAGGTTGTGCCGCATCGACTGATATATATGACACCGGAGTGGAAGGAGGCATTCCGATACGCAACCACTCTCGCCGACCAATTTGGAATGGAAGAAGCAATCGCCGGCTCGCCTGGCTGGAGCGAGACTGGCGGCCCGTGGGTTCCTGCATCGCAGGGAATGAAGAAATATGTCTGGAGTGAAACCGACATTGAAGGGGGCAAGCCGTTTACCGGGACATTGAAGCACCCTCCCACGAGTACGGGAGCGTTTCAGAATATAGCTGCCGATGACCCGGATGCTCCCCGAGGCGCGAAATCGGTTCCACAGTTCTATGCCGATTCAATCGTGATTGCATACCGCAGGCCAGCGACAGATGTGTCGTTTGAATCTCTGCACCCCAAGATGACCGCAAGCGGCGGCTCGCCGAATGCCGCAATGCTGATCGATGGGGATTTGCAAAATACGACGAATCTTCCCATCCCTGCGCCAGGATCGAACGCGTGGATTCAATACGAATTTCCTCAGCCGCAGATGATACACGCCATCACCATTGTGACTAAGCGTGTGAGCGACATCACCGCTTTACTCTCCGGCGCTTCCAACTCGGAAAAATCTCTTCAGGCAAGCGATGATGGACAGAGCTTCCGGACTGTCGCCATGCTTCCCGACGGCGGAGCACCTGAGGAGACAATTGCGTTTCCACCCGTAACGGCGAAATATTTCCGCGTGGTTTTCAAGCGAATGCCTCCTCCACCAGTGCCCGGATGGGCGAAGAATATGGATCTCAAAGCCCTGGGCATGAAAGCAGGACCTCCGCCGGCTGACTATAAAATTGCCGAACTGGAACTGCATCCCGGCGCACGTGTGAGTAGATTTGAAGAGAAGGCCGCCTTTGTTCCGGTTCCCGACCTATATGAGTTTGCGACTCCGAAGGTCTCTTCTGACGATGCAATCCAGAAAAGCGATGTGATCAACCTGACCAGTAAGATGCGGCCCAATGGCACGCTGGACTGGACGCCGCCGCCCGGATATTGGGTTGTGCTTCGGTTTGGTTATTCCCTGTTGGGCATTACCAATCATCCCGCAACTGCTGAGGCTACTGGGTTGGAAGTAGATAAGCTGAACCACGCTTATGTGAAGAACTACATGAACAATTACCTTGACAGCTACAAGGACACGGTCGGCGCGAACATGATGGGCAAGCGCGGTATCAAGTACGTGATTACAGATAGTTGGGAAGCCGGCGCGCAAAACTGGACCGATGATATGGTCGCCGAGTTCAAGCAGCGTCGCGGGTACGACCCGACGCCGTGGATGCCGGTTCTCGCCGGCCGTATCGTGGAAAGTTCCGCAGACAGTGACAGATTTTTGTGGGATCTTCGCAAGACGATTGCCGACTTGACCGCGGATGAACATTACGGCCAGGTGGAAGCATCTTTGAAGGAACGAGGCATGGGACATTACGGCGAATCGCACGAGTCCGGGCGCGCGTTTATTGCCGACGGCATGGAAGTGAAGAAGCTTGACGATGTGCCGATGGGTGCGATGTGGACACAGATGCCGGACGTGAACAAGGTTCGATATGACTTCAATGCCGACGATCGGGAATCTGCGTCCGTCGCCCATATCTACGGCCAGAATATAGCAGCCGCGGAGTCGATGACGGCATCAGGGGCACCGTGGGCCTGGTCTCCCGCCACGCTGAAACCGACTGCCGATCAGGAATTTCTAAACGGAATCAATCGCTTTTGCATTCATGAGTCGGCACACCAACCGCTGGTTGGAAAAGGCACCAAGCCGGGACTGACGCTCGGACCTTTCGGTCAATGGTTCAATCGCAATGAGACCTGGGCGGAAGAGGCGCGCCCCTGGGTCGACTATCTGGCGCGCAGCAGCTACATGTTGCAGCAGGGACGCTTCGATGCAGACCTGGTTTATTTCTACGGAGAAGATTCCAACCTGACGGCCATCTTTAAAAAGACAGCTCCAAATGTGCCTGCAAGCTATGGTTTCGATTACATCAATGCCGACGGCTTGATCCATGAACTGAACGTGACCAATGGCAGAATCACAACCAAGAGCGGAATGCGATATCGCGTACTCGGACTCGATCCATACAGTCAGCACATGTCTCTTCCGGTCTTGCGATCTATTTACAAGCTGGTGGAGGATGGCGCCGTTGTCGCAGGCCCGAAACCCTTCGACGATCCGAGTCTGGCCGACAACCAGGTGGAATTTCATAAGCTCGACACAGAATTGTTTGGCGATGGGACAGGGGTGCATCATGTCGGCCGCGGCACCGTCTATGCGGGGCAGGCTTTGGCGGATGTTTTCAAAACACTGGGTATTGCTCCAGATTTCGACTACACCAAGCCGGAGAGCGACGCGCGAATTCTGTTCTTACATCGTAAGCTGCCGCATGGGGACATCTACTTTGTGGATAACCGAAGAGACCGCGCTGAGAGTGTAGATGCAAGTTTCCGCGTGACCGGCCTTGCGCCGACATTATGGTATGCCGAGACTGGCAAATCGAAATCCGTTTCCTACAAAATCGTAGATGGGCGCACGACGATACCGTTGCATCTCGAACCGTGGGGCACGGCGTTCGTCGTTTTCCGCAAGCCGACGACACAAACTTCCCTCACGACGCCTACACCCGTCTCGACTGTAATCGCTACGTTACATGGTCCGTGGAAGGTCAGCTTTCCGCCAGATCTTGGGGCGCCGCAGTCCGTCATTCTGCCTAAGTTGATTTCCTGGAGCGACGATGCAGATACAGGAATAAAGTATTTTTCTGGAAGCGGGATCTACGCTCAAACGATTCAGGCACCGGCGGGCTGGTTCAAGAAGAATGCGCATTTGTGGATCGACTTAGGCAGTGTGAAGAATTTGGCGGATGTAACAGTAAACGGTAAGAACCTCGGTATCGTATGGCACGCGCCGTATCGGGTGGACGTAACCGAGGCGTTAAAGCCTGGAGAAAACGAAGTGACGATCAAGGTGACGAATGCCTGGGTGAACCGATTGATCGGCGATCAGCAACCGGGCATAACCAAGAAGTACACTTCCACTGATGTCGAGCCATATCATGCAAATTCTCCATTACAGGCGTCGGGGTTGCTCGGACCGGTGCAGATTTCCTCGGTAACAGTGCAGCCATAGCATCCTGGTTGTCGAAGATTTGATTGATCGCGTGACGGCGCGCACGGCGAAAACTGGTTCCATTTCTGTTGCTCATGTATGTGGTGTCGTTCCTGGACCGCATCAACATTAGCTTTGCAAAGCATCGGGTGAGACCGGCAATTGCCTACGATTCCGGTGTTTATTTTCATTATGCTCAAATTAAAATCATTGATTCTACGTAGGACATCGATTTCAAATTTTGCATTTTTGAAGGGAAAAACATTGTTTTATTGTGTGACATGAATATAGGAATTATTTTGCTTCCACTCTACCCGGGCAGGGTGCGGGCACCGAGAAGAGATGCAGGAACGGCAAACCGAGCCAGCTCTTTTACTACTCCTGTGCACCGAAGATTAGTGGCGCATGTGGATCAAATCCTGTAACTGCAGATATACGGCGTTCGTCCATCCAAATCCAATGACGTTGCTTTTGTAACCATTCGCGACTTTCACATTCGCCGATCCGTATACAACGTTATATTTCTCGCGAATGGTGCCATCGTGCAGAAAATTGTCGAGCACGGTTGCGGAAAATTTTTGGGCGATGCGGGCTGCGTCTTCGTGGAAGCCATAGCGCTCCAAACCGGAGACTGCCAGCCAGGTTGTGGGGGCCCAGCCGAAAGGTAAATCCCATTGAACGCCGGAGTTGGTGTCGCTGGTCGCGAGACCGCCTGGACGTTCGAGGTCGTTCAGGTGCTGCCGCACAGCCGCGGCCTGCGCCGGGCTGGCGGCCCCGGCCCATAACGGATAAAAGGTGGTGATGTAGTTATAGGTCGATTGTCGACCGGTGGTGCAATCGTAGTCGAAGTAAAGACCTCTGCTCCCATTCCACAAATAACGATCGATCGCTTTTCGTCGTGCAGCAGCGCGTCGCATCCATTCGGCGGCCTCGCGAGGACGCCCGAGCAGCGTAGCGAAATGCGCCATGTTCCGCTCATAACGAAACAGCAGACTATTTAAACCCACGGGCGCGAAGCGGTCGGTCGAGCCGGAGAAGGGCCCGAAGCGGAACGTGGTATCGAATCCGGATTCACGCATTGCGCGATCGCCATGATAGAAGCCTGCCGACAGACGATGGCCGTTAACTACAGCGAGGGCGCAGACCTTCGAGATGCGGACGTCGCAACTGGTGCGGGCAAGACGGGCAGCCTGCGCATCGGTCGGCCTGGCAGCACCTTCGACCAGATATTCCGGATGATCGCCCGGATGCTTCAGCAACCAGCGAATCACATCGGGATAGTAGCTCGAGTCGTCCGCCATTTCCGGGACCGGGCCACTACCCAAATCGTGATACCGCGCCAGGCCGGTATTTCCAGCCCGGTGCTGCGGCGAGATCCATAGCGCATAATCGCGCTGCGCATAGCCGTATGCGCGTGCCAGCCATTTCAAGTCCGGCTTTGTTCCCTTTCCGGGATGCTGATATATCTCGCGAATCATAGAGGAAAGAAACGGCGGCTGCGAGCGCGTGAAGTAATAGGTGCGGTTGGCATTCAGAATTGCACCGTAATTTTCGATCTCGAAAAAGAAGTTCTCTACCATGCCGCGCGCCAGTTGGTTATGACCGTCGTGCAGCAGGCCGAGCAGAATGAAGTAGCTGTCCCACCCATACATTTCGTTGAAGCGGCCACCGGGTACAACATAGCGATTTGGTAAATAGAGCAAGCCTTCGACAGGCAATTCGCGCGGACGTACTTCTCCGATGCGGTGAATCGCTCGCGGCAGGTGAAGTACCTCGACATGGCAGGCCTGCTGCATCCTGGTCACAGCATCAGGCACATGCATGCCGGCAGGCAGATATAGCACTGGCGTCGACGTTACCTTGGGATCGACTATCGACTTACATTCGGACATGGAACGGGAAAGCGACTCCCATCCGTTGGCGATATAGACGCGAATTTTCGCGTCGCTGCCGGCAGCTGTATGAGTAAAAACCTGCGTGGACGCGGGAGATGACGCAGGCTGCTGGAAATTCTCGTCCGCACCCTTGCCGCGCGGCAATGTAACGAGAAAGACGACGACGAAAACGGCGCAGGTTTGAAGTCGGAACATAAGCACTCAATCTTATAAGAATGTCCGCGGAGTCTAGAGCAGTTTCACAGTTGATGTAGTGCGAAGAAAAGCAGGTCCCTCGACTGCGTCATTGCTATGCAATGACTTCGCTCGGGATGACATTCTTTTTAGCACCACAGTATTCCTGAAGTCGCGCTACGGTCCGCAGCGATGGCTTCCCTGTTGGATGGCGGCAACGGTTTTACGCGCTCTTCGATCGTCCGGGGAGAATTTCAGCAGATACTGAAGTGTTTCTGTCGCCGCTTCCGGCTGGCCGATAGCGCATTCCACCAATGCCAGGTCCATGCTCGCGCCGGTTTCCGCCGGGTCATTTTTGCTGGCGGCCTGCAATAAAGGGAGGGCATCTTTCACATTGCCCGCGCGCGCGTCGAGGAGCGCCAAGTCACCGGCAGCGATGGAGTTGGAAGGATCTGCCTGGAGCGCATCGTGATACTCGATCATGGCTCCGTTTGAGTCGCCGGAGACTTGCTTCAAAAAGCCGAGAGCGGTATGCAGATCGGTATCGAGCGATTGACGGTTGGCGCGTTCGGCATTTTCAAGCAACGGCATGGCTCGCTGTCCGGCGTCTTGGTTCCCGTGCTCGGCCAGTTGCGCGTAGGCCAGTCCCAGGTCGCGGTTGCTTGCGTGGACATCATCGATCGCCTTTAACTCCTGCGGGTCGGTTGCGGCAGTCTCAATTGTCACCGTGGAATAGCGCGGAATTCGATGGTCTGTCACCTGCTCGTGCGCGACATCCTGGGTCTTTTCTCGCGGCATGTGGCAGGAAGCGCAATCGGGCTGCTCGGGATGATGCTTGCTGACGAAAGCAGACGCGCCGTGGCACGTCAGGCATCTGGCGCGGAAATAACTCACCCGTTCATCGGGCGTGGGCGAACTATGCGGATCATGACAAGTCGTGCAGGTGAGCTTGTCTCCGCTTTTACGCTTGCACTTACTCCGCAATAAAGCTTCCCACTGGCTTGTCGCTCTACCGTTCGCGCCTTGCGCGCTGGCATACACATAGTGTGTAACATCGTCGGAAAGTTTTTGCCCCGGAACAAAGACCGCCAGCGAGCGCCCGATGCGATTTACCGCAGACACTCCCTCCAGATGGCATTGCAGGCAGATCGAATCTCGCCGGCCCGGCGATAGTTTCGCCGGATTGAGAATCGGGCCCTTCCCGGAACCGGCCAGATGCGCCGACGGATCGCCATGACATGCTTCGCAGGTTATGCCGCCATGGAGAAACGGCTGCGCGGCGAAGTGATCGCGCGCCCCGGGCAATTCCCTCTGCACTCCACTGGTGTGGCAATGGAGGCAGGTTGCATCCACGGGCAGCGTTAGCGGCAGTTCCGTCGCATGGAGCGACTTCGGATTCATGTCCCAGACCTGCTGTTTGCTGTACCAGTTCACGGGGCTCTCAAACCAGAAGCCATCGGTTTGAAATAAGTACGTTCTTCCCCGATTGCCTGAGCCAATAAAGTACACCAGTTCCCGTTCACCCGCGAGCGTGCGGTCTGGCGTTGCGTTCGGCCGGTTGTACGACAGCCATGCGCGGCCGTCCTTCAAATACAGGCGATAGTGGATGCCCGAAGCGGCATGTGTAAATTCTCCTGGCAGCAGACCTTCGGCGGCAAGTCCGCTGGCGCGCGCCATTGGCGTCTTGCGATAGCTGGCGTAGATCGCCTGATGGCAGGTCGCACATACGGCGTCGGGGTTTGTCTGCGACGCAGGTATCTGTTTGCTTGGCGACGCCCACGGAGACGCAGACAGCAGCAAGGCGGCCAATAGCAAGGCCGGCGGAAGGCGACGTTGAAGAAATTCCATCTCCATAAAAACGCATTTCGCTATCGCGCAATGGTAACGTGGATACTCACTGGAACATATCCGGATGATCCGCCCGATACTTTGGATGGTGGAATCGTGAATTCATAGGTATGGGAGGCGATCAATCTTTGGCTTGCGCCATCTACATTGACGATCTTCCAATGTGTAATGAGTTGGAAGGTAGACGCCTGTGCCGGGTTCACCTCCGCGTCCAGAACATAATTGTTCCCGCTAAGATTTTGCCGGATGATTTTGATGTTTCTCGATGCGTTGCCTACCAGCGGTTGCGATGCAGGCAGCACGAGCGAAATTCCGCCTTGATATCGAACATTTATCGTTGCGGTTCCAGATGGAATTTCCATTTCGATTCGTGCATTGCCGGTTTGAGAATGCTGCTCGAGTGAAACCCGGATGGATTTTCCATTCAGTTCAGCACCGGCAATCCTGGCGCCCAAAGGCAGTTCGGGCTGGAAGAGCAATTTTAGAGAAGCACCATCGTTCACCAATTTCAATTGCAAATCCTCTGAGGTGCGAGTTACCCACAGCGCGAGCTTCGATTGCGGCAGCTGGATATTGCGCACTGCGACCGAGTTCCAGTTTGCAGGCAGATGGAGAGCAAAGGTAACTCGATTGGAAATAGCATCTACCTGCAGGCCTAATAGTCCTCGAATCGCCGCATCGAGAAACTCGGCCGAGGACCAGGTCTGCTCCGGTACCGATTCTGTTTGCTGATGGTAGGTGTCGCCGCCAGCACTTCATTCAGGTGCCCGAGCGAATCGAGAGAAAGCCAAGGAAGCAGCCCGCTCCAGATGGAAAATGCCTCCGCCGGCCGATTGTCTTTCCAGAAATCCAGGGCGAAATTGGCAGTTCCGACTGCCCAGACGCTTCCCTTTGCGTATGAATTCGCTTTGAAGGCTGTCGAGTTCAGCGGAATGCTTCGCGTTCCCCAGTCTGTTTGAAAATATGGAGAGCCAAGCTTGTCTAATAAGTCGTTCTCTTGCTGTTTGCTGAATAGATGCTCGGCAATCGCGATATTCCCGCTGGCACTGCGGTTGAAAATCGGTTTGCCTAGCGGCGAAAACCCGTCGATCCAGAAATGCTCCTTCGCATTCCAGTAGCGTTGCGCAAACGATGCACGCGCATTGTTGCTTTCATCTTCCGCTTTTTTCGCGGCGGAAGGATCGTTCATCCATCGGGCCATGCCGGCGAACGAGTCAGCCGCCTTGACCCAGCTTGCCGAGAGCGTCAGTGCATCGCTCATGCGGTCCTGCTCATCTCCGCCTTCTTTATTCGGTGGAATGCGGGGTAGTCCATCGCTGGGATCGATGAGGGATTGGCAGTAGCGATATGCGGCTTCGATAGAAGGCCATTGCTCCTGAAGAAATTTCCTGTCTCCGCTGACCGAGATGTAATTTGCCATCGCGTTCAAATATTGAAACGAAATGTCGACATGGACAAACATGTATGGATACTTGCCAACCCAGTCGACCAGACCCGCGCTCTGCGACATCTCGTGCCAAACCATGCCGGTTTTCTTGTCCTGATATCTGGCGATGAAACGGAGCTCATCGCGCGCACGGGAATACTCTCCGGCGCTGACCAATGCGCGGGCTGCGATCATTCCGTCTCCGGCGAAAAACCATGCATACTGCGGACGCCTGGCGCCGCGCGAAGGGCCATATCCTGCGACCACACCACAGCCGAGATAGGGATTGCAGACCCAGGCTTGATCGAGCGCCAGAATAGACCAGGCCAGATCGCGATTGATGGTTGGATCGGGAGTTTCGATCTGCAACGTGCTCGCCAGCAAGCCGTCATAATGATCGATCGCCGCTTGCTCGAGTATGCGACTGGCAGCCGACAGATCGGAAACAATCGATGACGGATCGGCATGAGCGTTCTCCAGGGACGCGATCACCACAGTCGCCACCGGAGGCGAAGATCCACCGGCGCGCATGGTAAAAGCCAGACTGCCGCGCGAAGAATTGTCGGCGCTGTTGAAGATATTGTCGTGGGCGACGATATCTGTCGATCCGATCGCGGCGGCAAAGCGATTCGTCGGCTCCGAGAGGATATAGCTGTTGGCGGCTGCATTCCAGCTTGTGTCCTGACCTCCGATAGCGGCGGGCCACATGAGGTTCAGTACAGGAACAAAGTGAACGACAATATCGAGCGGCTGTTTGCTTTCGACGGTATAAGCGATCACAACTCCCGGCTTGTCGAGAGGAACAAAGAGTTTTTCCTGAACTATAAAATCCGGCCCAATGTAAGTCCGGATGATTGCCTGCGGCTGATAGGTGATGCGCCGCAGAATCGCTCGACCGGCGATTTCCGAGCTGGTTCCTGCTACGCGAAACTCCACTCGGTAGCTGCGAACCACTTGCAGGGGATATGCCCAGACTTCCAATCCATTTTCTGAATATCCGTCGATGAGGGCACGTTCGCCATGGACTGCGAAAAAGCGCTGTGGGTACACTGCGTCGGTATTGAGCGACAGCGATTGCAGTCCGTCGTTCGATTGGGGAACTGAGGTTCGCGATTTTGTGTTAATTGGAAAGGCAGTTGCAGAACCGAAGATGCAGCTCAGCGCAATTGCAACTTTTAGTGCTGTCGTAGCCCTGCGCCGTGGATGAACGGACGAGGCCATGAGATTTCTCTTCTGGGCCATCATTATCGAGCGGCATCGCCCCTACCTGCAGGCGCAGGAGCAATATCCTGAACCTGAACCAGGGCCCGATTTACCATACTTTGATAGTCAGCCATGTGGGCCGTGATGGAATGTTGCCAGTCGGCGCCCAGTGTCTTTACGATTTTTTGTTTGTCCTCTGGAGTGATTGCGTTCTTCATCTTCTGCACATCTTCGATCGCTTTTGGCAGCTCCGCATGATAGCGTGTCAGCTCCTGTGAAATGGTCTCCGGGTGGTAGTTGAGTCGGTCGCCGGTCTGCATGACATCGATCAGAGAGTCCGGCGACCATGCGATTGGAAACGTCTTGTTGAGCGTATCGCAGGCTTCGCGCAGACGCGTCATCGAACCGGCAAATCCATCCAGTTCGTCTCGTCTTCTTATCGATTGCATGGAACGATGAATTTGAATCTCAACCAGCTCGGTTACTCGATGACTAGGTACGGTGATGATCGTCGTCAACGTATTGCCTTGGTAACGCCAGCCCGACGCGTCTTTCCTGGCGGAGTAGGCCAAGGTTTCGCCATTGGCAGTTACAGAATCCGGCGGCCAATCTCCGGGCAGACGTATCTCATAGCCACGGGCCTGCGGCATTCCTGGATAACTGCCCTGAGCGGCATCGATACGCACCGTAAGATCGCCGCCCGTTTGGCTGGCGTGGATCGTTGTCCATTCTGCCTGGCCTTGTCGATAGGCAGGCGTATTTCGCGCGTCCTGGTAAAGCTTGTACTCGGATGAAGATCCCGGAGCTTGTGGAAACACGGTCAGAATCAGCGGCTCCACTGGCCGCGCGGCAGTATGCAGCCTGGGCGGCGCCATTGGAACGATCGCTCCCTCCGGCACGTAAACCGGAATCTGACGAATGGAAAATTTCCGATTCATAGTGATGGGACCGGTAAAGTGTTTTCCAGTCTCCCATTCGATCCATTTCCCTTTCGGCAGCCACACGGTTTCGCTTGCCAGTTGCGAATTCGCATTGACCGGCGTAACAACCGGGTCCACCAGCATCTCGCCGCCGAAGTTATATTCATTCTTCGACGTATAGGCCTGGTCGGCATTCGGCCAGTCATAGTACAGCGGTCGTAGAAATGCGACGCCGGTATCGTATGTGCGGCGCGCTTCTGTGTAGATATAGGGCATCAAGGCATAACGCAGCTGGTACGCGCTGCGCATGGTGTCGGAGTAGGGCTCAGGATAGGCCCAGATGCGGCGCTCAGCGTCGGGATTTCTTGTAGTGTGGGTGCGCATGATGGGACTGAACGTTCCGAACTGGATCCATCGCGTGTATAACTCTCCGTCGACGGACCCAGGTATGTGACCGCCGATATCGTGACTCCAATACGCGAAGCCGACATTGGCTGCGGTCGCGGTAAACCAGGGCTGGAATGCTAACGAAGACCAGTCGGAGATGGTATCGCCGGAAAATCCGATCTGATATCGATGATTGCCCAGGCCACCCCAGCGATTCAACATGATCGGCCGCTTCCCTTCCCGCGCCTGGTCGGTGAAGAACACATAGGACAGCCACCATGTCGGATTCACACCCGGCAGCGCCGTATAGTTCTGCTGTTGCCAGTCCAGCCACCAGAAATCGACTCCTTGCCTTTCCAGCGGGTGCAGCATGATATCGAAATAATTCGTGGCAAACTTCTGGTTGGTGATATCGAAGGGAACATACTTCTTCGTTGCGGGATCGATGCCCATGGCCCGCGCCATTTCCGGGTATCGCGTTTCCCAAGGCTGAACGCCAGATGCCGGATGAAGATTCAGCGTGACCTGGAGATCTTGCCTGTGGATGTGATGGAGAAATGCGGTGGGATCTGGAAACAACAAATGGTTCCAACTCAGGCCGGTCCAACCTAATGTTTGCCCGGCCTGGTCTTTCCTGGGTTTCCACCATCGCAGATTAAAACTTTGGTGCCAGTCCATATCGATCACAAGCACATTCAGCGGAACATCGTTGTCGTGGAAACCGGTGACTAGATTGTCGAGCTCCGCGTCGGTATACGCCCAATAACGCGACCACCAATTTCCAAAGGCAAAGTAGGGCGGCATTGGAATAGGTCCAGCTACTTGAACGAAATCTCCGAGCGCTTGCTTGTAATGATGGCCATAGCCGAAAAAATACAAATCCTGGCGATCGCCCGGTGGCCGCTCCATCACCCATGGCCACACGCTGTTTTCGCCCTGGCTGAAAGTGAAGTTTGCGGAGTTGAACAAAGGCCGCGTGGAATCGTTCACCACTACCCAGCCATTGCGCGAAATTAAACCAGCGCCGATGGGACTTTGAAGATGGCTGCCGCGCGATCCATCCAGGGTGCGTGCCGTACCCAGCAGGTTGCCGGTGTCGGGCATGCCGGGGTGCCATACAATTTTCTTTCCACGCATGGCAAAACTTATTTCCAGATCGTCGGCGGTAAACTTTCCATCGCTACCTGATTGGAGCGTGTATCTCAGATGCAGTGCATCTGTATTCAAAGTCAGGACCTGACCGGCATTTGTGCGCACGACCTTCTGGGTGAATGGAGGAACAGTTAAATTGCGATTCAGGAAAACAAAGGACGCGTGATTTTCAAATTTTCCGTCCGCCGCCCACTCCATCCGGATCAGGCGCGGCTTGAGCACGGTGAATCGAGCATGGCCCAGAACTACTACGGCCTGTGGGTTAGCAACCGGATTCTCCAGTCCGGCGGGATGCAGCGCGTGCGTGCCGGGAACATCGCTTTGATCCGCGGAGTTCAGCGCGATTTGCGTATTGCACAGCCCCGAGCCTCCGCCGAGAAAAAGGATCGAGGCGATGCTGCAGAGAGAAAAAAGAAAATGCGACTTGCCGCGTCTCGATGTCATGGCCTGGACGTGCGTCCTTTTCGCGTCTTGTTGGTTGGTACCAGGCTAGAACTGGAGATTTCCGGCGAATTGCAGACGCCTCATGGAACTCCCTTCCTGGGTCGCGACGACATCGGTGATCTGTCCAGAACTGCTTCCGCAATCCACGCAGCCGCTAGGTCCTCCAAGGTTGGGATGGTTGAAGAGATTGAACGCCTGCACGGTCAATTTGAAATTGACTCGCTTGTTCAACTGGAAGCTCTTGGCCAGCGCGGCATCCACACTAATCAGGCTGGGGCCGAAGAAGGAGCCGCGTTCGATGTTCCCGAATGTGCCTGCCGCTGGACGCTGGTACGGTCCCGAAATACTCCCGTTGTTCGCCAACAGAGGCTGCGGCGTGAAGTAATATTCATAATGGCCGACAGGATTGAAGCCTTGCGCTCCAAGATGAAAGTTCTGTGCGACGGCATTGGGACGACATAGTGTACCCCCTTGACCATCGATATCCTGATCCTGCGCGCACAATGAATACGACGGTGTGAAGGAAAGGCCCTGCTCCCACGTCAAATTGCCGTTCAACGCGAATCCTCCAATCACCTCATTCACCCAAACCGGAACTCCGCCGGCAAAGGCCTGATTGTGCCCGAAAGGTAGATTCCAGTTCCCGTTCAGAAGAAATTGCTGCGGACGGTTGTAATAACTGTTCCCATAATCGGCATGCGAATCGATGAAGAAGTAATCCGATTCATGCGCGCGCGCCTTCGACCAGACATAACTCGCCTGCAACTGGAAACCTTTGCTATAGCTTTTGTTCGCTACCACCTGCAATGCCTGGTAGCTGGTGGTCGCCTGATTGGCGTTATATCGTATTGCGCCGCCACCCGTCTGCGTCCATCCGAAGGGGTGCCCATACCCGACAACACCAAAATATTGTTGCGCATCGCCGTTATAGTAAGGCTGGCGGTCGGGAATGGTGGCAGGCGTTGTCGTTCCTGGAATGTTCTGGCCGAAGCCGTTCAGGGTCGGCTGGTTCGGGTCTGCCTGATTCGAAGAGTCGAACATATTGTGGTACCCATGGCTACCCACATAGCCAATCTGCAAAGAAGATGTCGGCGTGATCTGCCGTTGCAGCATCAAGTTCCACGCATCCAGCGTTGGCAGGCGAATGCTTGTCGGGCGTGTAGGTACGCTCACCCCATTCGGCAGAAAATAATTGCCGCTGGCAGGAATCGTGGGGAAGGTATAGCCCGGGGGTCCCTGCTGCAGCGTGAACGACAGAGGAGCGACGCTGGTTACAGGATTGACACTCTGGTCCACCGCGATCGGAGGAGAGAGGGTGAGAACATCGCCAAATAAATCGCCCGACCAGCCGATTCCATAGGCGCGCCCGTATCCTGCACGCAGCACCGTCTTCGGGTCCAACTGGTAGGCAAGGCCGACACGCGGAGCCAATTCTTTATAGTTCATGGCAACGTTCATGTTGGTTCCATACGGCCCGTATCCTGCGATCTGGACATTTCCCGTGTCTAGATTCAGCAAACCGCCCATGCCTTTTCCATTCACCGTTTCCGGAAAGATCAAGTCCCAGCGTAATCCATAGGTAAGGGTCAGGTTGTTGGTGGCGCGCCACTGGTCCTGCGCGTAGAAGAAACCGCGCTTCTGGTAGGTCATCGCATTGGTATTTGAAGTCTGCGTGCGATTGAAGTTGCTGATGTCGCCGAGCAAGAAAGTCGCATAGCCAAGGCCGCTGGACGTACCGCCGGAAGTCGTGGTGCCGCTGAATCCATAAAAGCCCGAACGCAACTGATTATTGTTAATACCGACCTGAAATTCCTTGGCGTACCGGATGTCTCCGCCAAATTTGATGATGTGGTTCCCGGCGATCCGCGTCCAGTTGTTCACGAGCTGATATTGGTTTTCGATCAGCTCGGTCTGATTGGTGCTGGTACCGTAGGTGACGGAGCTGCTATTGTTCTGCCCATTGGCCGGCACAGAGATGCTGAATTGCGGCAGGCCGCCGTTCAATGACAGGTCACCGACATTGGTATTGGGAATACCAAGTTGATTGCCCAATGGCTGATCGTAGCCCGGACCAACTTCATTGAAACTGACACGGAACCAGCCAAACCGGAAGTCGGTCAGCCATCGTTGCGACAATGCATAGTCTCCGCCGGCGGCAACGCTCTGATCCACTGCGTTATCAGTTCCAGCAAAACCGCCTGCGCCAAAGCCTTGCCCGCCTGCAGCTCCGAAGTAGGGCGCGCCAGATAGATCCGAGTTAAATCGGGTATATCGCCCGAAGGAGTGGAACTTCTCGCTTGCCTGGCCATCGACACGCACATCGAATTGATCGGTATTGAAAATGCCGGAGCCAAAAGCGACGTAGTTGTTGAAGATCTGATTTCCTGCGACATTGGGGGCCGGCATTTCTTTGATCAAGTTGATAGCTGGGGCCGACAAATCGCCGACCGGAATCATATTGTTCGCGAACTCCGTACGTCCAGTGGTAGAAGTCGGGTTTGAGCTCGGGTCGTAAGCCTGAAATTGCGGGCCGCCTCCCTGCCCTGGGTTTAGATACTCACTCAGATCGCAGAACGTCGATCCGTTGGTGCAGGTCGTTTCCGCCTTCAGCGTTGGGACCGTGGTCTGCGTGGCGGAGCCGGTCTTCTGCCGGACCCCTTGATAATCTCCGAAGAAAAAGATTTTGTCTTTCCGGATGGGCCCGCCAACCGAACCGCCGAACATGTTCTGCAACGTTGCCGGAATATACTTATTGGTGAGCGAATTGGGTTGATATTCCGTAAACGGATCACGGGCCTGCTGGGCGTCCGAGCGGCGAAACTCAAAAGCGGTGCCATGGATCTCATTGGCACCGGATTTCGTTTGTGCGGTCACCATTCCGGCGACCGATCCACCTAACTCCGCCTCATAATTCTGCGAAGTAATTTTCAATTCGGAAACAGCATCCAGATTCGGGTTGATGACGGCAACGCCCTCGATTGGATCCTGGTTATCGGTACCGTCCAACTCATATCCGGTGGCGAACGGCAACTGGCCATTGACCTCAATCTGCTCGCTCTGCTGCGGGTTGTCCGACTGGCCAACGCTCCATCCGATATAGCTAGTGCCTGGAGTCAGTAGCTCAAATTCCGTCATATTGCGGTTGAAGTTTGGGAGATTTTCGAGCGCGCGGGCGTTCAGGATGGTGTTGACATCGGTGTGAGCCGTTTGTAGCAATGGGGCCGCTGCGGTGACCTGGACCGTGTTCGCCACAGCTCCGATTGCCAATTTTACGTCCACCTTGGGCTGGGTATCGGCATACACCTGAACCTGTTCCACTGTGTTTTTATTGAATCCCGGAGCCGTCACCACGACGCGATATACGTCCGGGATTAAATGCTGAACATGGTATTCGCCGTCTCCGTTTGCCACGCCGGTAACCGTGGTGTTCTTGGAAATATCGGTCACCGCGATGGTTGCGTTGGGAATCACCGCGCCGGTCGTATCCGTCACCGTGCCAAAAATCTCACCGTATACCGCCTGGGCAGAACTCCTGGGACTATAGAAGACCGCCATCGCCAGCAGCGCCGCAGTCAGCACCAGAATTTTTTTCAGGCTGAGATTGGAGCGGGTGGAACCATCCGACGAATACCGGGGTGTATGCGTGTACTTCATAACAGCCTCCAAAAAACTACGAATTCCTGCGAGTGAACAAACTGGATTTAACGGGAATATGAATAATCGCCACTTCCTCTATCCATGTCTTCTAAAAAAACCGTCAAACTTCAATAAGGACTTTATTTCGTTTATAATCAGCAATTTGCCTAGAGAATTTGGCATTGTCATCGGCTTTCAAGGTTCGCAGCAGACAAATAGCATGCCGAGATATTTCTACGCACATCTCATTATGTTGACTACGTTATTCACGGTGAGTTTGACCCGTGAATAACGGTATGAAAGCTGGTTTGTCAGGTGCCGAAGCCATTGCCCCATCCAGAATCTCTCAACAATGCCACCAGCGATCCTCGCTGGGAGCTTGTGCAGCGTGTTGCCTCCAGCCCGCAGTTCAGGTCATCGAATCGACTGCACGATTTTCTGCTCTACGTTGCCGGTTGTGCGATTCGTGGAGTGCCGGAAGAAGCTACCGAACAACATATCGGCATCCATGTCTTTCATCGTGCGCCGGGATACAACTCCAGCGAAGACAGTATTGTTCGCACCCATGCACGCCTGTTGCGGCAAAAACTCGGCGAATATTTTGCCGGCGACGGCGTTCAGGAACAAGTCGTCATCGAGATTCCCAAAGGACACTATCTTCCGATTTTTCGCCCGGTATCAAACGGAGTTTCGGCGGCGAAACCTATAGAAGCAGTTTTATCGCTTACACAATCCGAGACGGCGCACGAGATTTCATCCAGGACGGCGCACCAAGCCGGCATCAGAAGAACACGCGGTCTTTTATGGGTGCTGATTGCCTGCACCCTGCTGGCGCTGGTCGGCGGCTTGTCCTGGCGGCTCCATTTGAAAGTTCACGCATCCAGGAGCTACGCGCAGCCTGGAATGGAAATTTTCTGGCGTCCGTTTTTCTCCCAGGATCCTCCACTCGTCATCTACAGCAATGCCATGTTCGTCGGAGATTCTAAATCCGGACTACGCTATGCCACATCGGCAAACCAGACAACCCCCGAGTCGTACGTCGATACCTACACCGGCATTGGCGAAGTTTCCTCGGTCTACCAACTCACCAGGTTATTCGATGAACATCGCGCCCGATTTATTTTGAAGCGCAGTCTGCTGGTCACATGGGACGAAGCCAAGCTGAAGAACCTGATTTTTATCGGCTCTCCGGCGGAGAATCCTTCGCTCAAAGTGCTGCCCACGACTACGGACTTCACCATGGTGACCGGTCCAGACGTTGCTGGAATCCTAAATCATCATCCGCGACCGAAAGAACCAAACGTCTACATGCGTCCCGAACATCCTTTGACCAAGGATTATGCGATCCTCGCTCTACTGCCCGGCTTACAGCCTGAGAAATGGGTTCTTATCCTGAGCGGACTCACCACGTATGGGACCCAGGCAGCGACGGAATATATCTCTCGTCCCAACACGATCGACACGCTCCTGCATGCGGGCGTGCTAAGCAATGGAGTTGTTCATCCATTTGAAGCCGTGCTGCAAACCACGGTGGCCGGTGGCGTTCCAATGGAAACGAAACTGGTAACGATCCGCATCCATTGACGCCGCACATTATTTGGCAGGCTCCAGCTTCAATTGATTCGAAGCATGTATCTGCGAGGCGATGTCGATCTCGCGCCGAGCGTCGTCTTCTTTGCCCTGCCGCCTATAAGCCTGGCTCAGCAGTGTGTGGGTAATGTAATTGCCAGGATCCATTTTCTCCGCGTGACGAAGGTACATCTCTGCCGTGGGCGCATCGCTGGTTCGCAGCAGCACTTTGCCCATCAGAATAAAAGGGCCCGTGCTGGAGGTATCGAGCGAGATCGACTTGCTGAGCGCCTGCTTCGCCTGATCGTATTTCCCGATGCGCGAATAGGCGTCTCCTAAACGATCGTAGGTTGCGGCGTAGCCAGGATTGATCGCGCGCTCCTGCTCGAACTCTTTCAGCGCCCCGTCGATATTGGATTTGAACAGATCGACTTCGCCGATCATGAAATGCGCCAATGGAAGATTGGGGGATATTTTGAGCGCCTGTTCCGCCGCATTCGCGCCCTGCTCGGGCAGATTGGCTTTCATCAACATATTGCCGAGAAATAAATATGCGGCCCCGGAATCCGGCGCGACCCCGAACTGCGCGGCAAACGTTCTGCGCGCATCGTCATAATGCTGCGAATTGAGATAACAGAGGCCGAGAACATAACTGGCGTCCGCATTGGCGTTTGGCATCCATTGGCGAACACGCTGGAGATACGGAATTGCCGCAGCCGGTTGGCCCAGCCGATAAAGCGTCAACCCGTGCAGCTGGACAGATTCCATATCCGCCGGGTCTTCTTTCTCCGCCTGCGTGAAAGCCTGTGCGGCGGACAACAATTTCCCCGTGCGGTAATAGGCCAGCCCCAGTTCATGCGCCGCGCCTTTCACCGGCGGATGGGCTGCGGCCAACGGCTGCATTATCGCAATGGCTTCATCCGCGTGACCGCGGTCCAAATCCTGCTGTGCCGTCATCAACGGATTTTGCGCATTTACAGATGCAGTTGCTGCCGGAGCGGCTGCCGCAGTCTGCCCGACAGCAAAAGAGCTGCCGCAAATCGCGCCGGCGATGACAAGGAGAATCGAAGCACGACAGATAGACATGACTCCCTAGAATACGCTGCCGCCGAACACGCCGGCGATGGAGTGTTACGATGCTTGCATGTCAGGGTGCCGTAAACTCTGCTCTGTATTGTTATCGATTTGCGTCGTGTTGCTTTTGACCGCTTCTCTCGATATGCCGACGGCATTTGCGCAGACCGCTTTTCAAAAACCATCTCTTCCTGCCAGCGTTCACGCTATTGCACCACCCTACCCTGCAACCA
This sequence comes from Acidobacteriaceae bacterium, assembly GCA_965276585.1. Taxonomy (GTDB): domain Bacteria; phylum Acidobacteriota; class Terriglobia; order Terriglobales; family Acidobacteriaceae; genus JAKAAZ01. The sequence goes on from CBDIAZ010000003.1 coordinate 821,783, forward strand.
ATATGCATTCCGGTCCGGCATGGTTTGTGGATGTCGCCGCAGAGGCCGGTCTGACTATGCAGAATGTAAATGGCGGAGTTACAACAAAAAAATACATCCTCGAAACCACGGGAAGCGGCGTCGCGGTCATCGATTACGACCGCGATGGATGGCCTGACATTTTTGTTGTGAACGGAACTATGCTGGGGACGAAAGGCCAGCAGAATACGGACAGCGCGCCCACCAACCATCTCTATCACAACAACCATGACGGCACTTTTACCGATGTTACAAAAGCCGCGGGGTTGACCGCGAATGGATGGGGCCAGGGCGCCTGCGTCGGAGATTACGACGACGACGGTTACGACGATCTCTATGTCACCTATTATGGTAAAAATCGCCTCTATCATAACGAGCGCAACGGCACATTCAAAGAAGTTGCCGAACAGTCCGGCGTCGCCGGAAACGGCAAGGACTGGGGCACCGGCTGCGCTTTCGTCGATTACGACCGTGACGGTAAGCTCGACCTGATGGTCGCAAACTACGTGAATTTCAATCTTGCAACGATTCCAAAACCCGGTGAAGGGGTCATGTGTGTGTGGAAAGGAACGCCCGTAATGTGCGGACCACGCGGATTGCCATACACTCCGAACATTCTCTATCACAATCTGGGCAACGGAAAATTTCAGGATGTGAGCAAGCAGTCTGGCATCGAGAAAACCTATGGGCATTATGGATTCAGCGTGTCTACACTCGATTACAACAATGACGGCTGGCCCGATATATACATCGCCTGCGACAGCACGGCCAGCATCCTGTACCGCAACAATAAAGATGGCACATTTACGGACGTAGGTGCCGAGGCCGGCGTGGCGTTCGACGAAGATGGGCGCGAGCAGGCTGGAATGGGATCGACCGTTGCGGATTATAACGGAGATGGTCTACTCGACATTTTCAAAACCAATTTTTCCGACGACACCTCTTCGCTTTACCGCAACAACGGCGATGGCACCTTTACGCCGTCCATCTTCGATGCCGGCCTGCGACTGAATACCCAGTATCTCGGCTGGGGAACCATGTTCATGGATATCGACAACGATGGCTGGCCCGATATTCTCGCCGTCAACGGACATGTCTATCCGGAAGTCGACACTGCGCATCTCGGCTCGACCTATAAAGAGCCGCGCCTGCTGTATTGGAACAAGGGCAATGGAAAATTTCAAGATATCAGCAGGCAGTGTGGTCCCGGATGTACGCTACCCGAATCCAGCCGCGGCTTGGCGGTGGCCGATTTCTGGAACGATGGCCGCCTCTCCGCCGTGATCAACAATATGAGCGACCATCCCATGCTGCTGGTGAACCTCGCGGCCAATAAAAACCACTGGATCGGTATCGCTACCATGGGAACGAAGTCGAATCGCGACGGCATCGGTGCTCGCGTGACCGTATTTGCCAGCGGCAGAAAACTTGTTCAGGAAGTCCGCAGCGGATCCAGCTATATATCGAGCAGCGACCTGCGGATACACTTTGGCCTCGGCACAATTACAACAGTAGATCGTATCGAAATAGCATGGCCCAGCGGATTGAAGGAAACTTTCCCCGCTCAGAAAGTCGATAGGTTCATCACCCTGATCGAAGGCACGGGAAAACAGGAAGCTCCATAAGTCGGCGATCGCCGGAACTATAATAGAGGTATGCGCAGGTTACAGCCTACTTCTCGCAGACACTTTCTCCAGGCCAGTTCCGTTGCCGTCCTAGGCGCAACAAGCGCGAATACATGGCTGCCACGGGCGCTTGCGGCTGGCGTTAATCCTCGGCCGCTTCAGGAATTTCACTACAGCGACGTCGTGCTGACCTGCGACCTTCATGAAAATCAACTAAAAGAAACTCATGATGTGTTAATGGGGTTGAGCGACGACAGCCTACTTAAGCCTTTTCGTGAGATGGCGGGTATGCCTGCGCCGGGCAAGGAGCTCGGCGGTTGGTACTTATACGATCCACTCTTTGACCAGCGCCACGAAGATGCGGGGTTTGCTCCGGGCTCTACTTTCGGCCAATGGGTTTCTGCACTTGCCCGCTATTATGCGATTACAGGTTCGGAAGAAACACGCAACAAAGTTCTACGCTTGAATCGTCTCTATGCCAAAACAATCTCCGGCGATTTCTATGTGAAGAACCGTTTCCCAGCCTATTGCTATGACAAGCTGGTCTGCGGACTGATCGACTCCCACACCTTCGCGCAGGACCCGGATGCCTTTTCGATTCTGGACCAGACAACGGCGACGGCCATTCCCCATCTGCCCGGTCATGCGGTCGAGCGCGAACATGTCTGGCGCCCCGGCAAAGGCGAATCTTATACGTGGGATGAGTCCTACACCATGCCGGAAAATCTTTTTCTGGCGTACCAGCGTGGCGCCGGCGAGAAATACCGCACGCTGGCTATGCAGTATCTGGACGACAAGGCCTACTTCGATCCTCTTGCCGCAGGCGAGAACGTGCTGGGCGGCAGGCATGCCTATAGCTATGTGAATGCACTTAGTTCAGCGATGCAGGCATACATAACGGTCGGCAGCGAGAAGCATCTGCGCGCGGCGAAGAATGCCTTCGAAATGCTCATTGCCCAGAGCTTCGCCACCGGAGGATGGGGTCCAGACGAACAGCTGCGTGCGCCTGGCAGCGGAGATGTGAACCTGAGTTTAACCAAAACTCACAATAGCTTCGAGACACCCTGCGGTTCCTATGCTCATTTCAAGCTGACGCGCTATCTGCTGCGCGTCACTCGCGATTCCACCTACGGCGACAGTATGGAGCGTGTTATGTACAACACCGTACTTGGCGCTAAGTCCCTGCAGTCGGATGGTAGAGCATTCTATTATTCGGACTACAACTTCCAGGGACGCAAGGTCTACTCCGACCATATCTGGCCCTGTTGCTCCGGCACGTTGCCGCAAGTTGTGGTGGACTATCGCATCAATACATACCTCCGCGATCCGCACGGCGTTTATGTCAACCTGTACATTCCATCGAAACTCAAGTGGCAACAGGACGGCGCTGAGGTTATTCTCACGCAGACAAATAATTATCCGTTCGAAGGCAAACTGCTTTTTGAATTTGCCGCATCGCGTCCAGCATCTTTCATGTTGCATCTCCGCGTCCCGGATTGGGCGGCTGGTACATCCGCATACGTGAATGGCAATCGAGCGCAGTCGCAGATCATACCCGGGAACTTTTTGACGCTGGATCGACACTGGAAGACCGGCGACCGAGTGGAACTGGATATGCCCATGTCGATGCGGCTGGAAGCCATCAGTCCGAAGGATCCGCGTACGGTTGCCCTACTTTATGGTCCGCTCGTTCTTTTCCCAATCGGAAGCACTATTCCTACAGTAACGCGGGAGCAGTTATTGACCGCAAAAAAAGTGCAACAACAGCGTTGGCAAATTGAAACGGGAAATAATCCGTTAACTCTGCTGCCGTTCACCGCCATCGATCACGAACCCTATTCCACCTATTTGAAATTGAGCTAAACAGCGATAGAGATCATGCGTCAATAATGTCTTAGGAAACCATCAGGCGCGCTTTTCATGTTGTGCTGTCTGTTTCCCACTCATCTTTTTCTCCTGTTCTCTGGCTGTTGCAATTCGGTCATGTAAGAGCTTTTTGGCGCTTTCAAGCACTTTCAGTCTGCTCGCTGGTAAGTTCTTGCCGGCTCGATTGATATAGAACGTCAACATACGCATGCCCGACGAAGGCCCTTTGGGTGAAACCTTCTTCGATGCCAGTTCGCGGGCGATAGTCTTCGCATCCCTATTAAACAATCCTTCGCGCGGATGTGTGGAATCACTTGTCACAGCTGCAGACCACTTACGCTTCCCCTGGGAGTTGCCGTGAGAATCGCTCTTCTTTGCAGTTTTTGTGGGCATCGGGAACCTCCATACTCTTTAGATGCAGAGCGGCAGGAAACCTTAGTCAAGATGTACCTTGGGTTCGACCGACATACCCGGGCGCAGCCTAGTGAGATCACGCTGGTTGGGTTTGAAGCCGATGCGGACCGGCAGGCGCTGAATTACCTTCACATAATTGCCGGTCGCGTTTTCCGGTGGCAATACACTAGTGCGGTCGCCGGTTGCGGCGGGCATATTCTCGACGTAGCCATCGAAGTCTTCATCCAATGCATCCACATGGATACGCACCGATTGGCCCTTGCGCATGCGACGAAGCTGTGTCTCTTTGAAGTCTGCAGTTACCCATAAATCGTCCGTTTGAACAATCATCATCAACTGCTGTCCGGCGGAAATCTGGGCGCCCACTTCCGCGCTGCGTTCGGTCACGATGCCATTCACGGGCGAAACGATACGCGTATATGTGAGATTGAGCTTTGCCTGTTCAAGTTGAGCGGCCGACGATTCGGCGCTGGCCTGGCGGGATTGAATCGTCGCGTTGCGAATGGAGATTTGCCGGGAGGCATTCTTCACGATCTGATTCAATTTGTCTTGCTGCTCGCCAAGCTGCGCGCGGCGCTGGTCGACGGTCTGCGCCGCGGCGGCCAGACTTGCCTTGTCCGCATCGACCGTCGCCTTTTGCGCCGTGGCGGCGGCCAGGTACTGATCATATTCCGACTGCGCGACTTCCTGCTTTTGGATCAGCATCGCATATCGTTTCAAGTCCGATTGAGCCTTGACATTGTTGGCCTCTGAACTGACCAACTTGGCGGACGCGTTGTCGTAGTCGTATTGCGCGGCGGCGAGTGCGGCCTGGGCGGCCGTAACCTCGGCGGCTCCGGTACTTTCATCCGTGGCATTGGTGACAACCGTGATGGGCAGGTTGGGCTTTTCCGCAGTGGATTGAGCCTGTGCCTGGTCATAGCCTGCTTTCGCCTGGGTGAGAGCGACCTGATAATCGCTGGGATCGAGATCGACTAGCGGCTCGCCAGCCTTGACTTGCCGATTGTTTTCAACCGATACACCGATGATAGTTCCGGCAACGCGCGCGGAAATCGGATTGATATGTCCATTCACCTGGGCGTCATCTGTGTCCTCGTAGTTGCGGGAGATCAGCCACCAGATCCCGATTCCTATCAGGACGATTACGGCTAAGGTCGCGATCAAGAAGAGGCGCTTGCGCTTTTTCGCCGGGTCCATCGGCTTCTTGTTTTCCTGCGGCGGAGCTTGCTGCGAGTTTCCAGTATGCTGGTCGGTTTCTGAGTACGCCTCAGGAGCAGCTGCCGGATTTTGTCTTTCAGTTTGTTCCTGGTCGGTAGCCATTTATTTTCCTTTCAATAGAGCGGGAATGTCCTGCTCGGCGTCGCCGGTTGCGCGCGCCAGACTGATTCGGGCGAGATCCTGCGAGTAGAGGCTGTTGACATAATCGAGATCCGCCGCGGCCAATGTTTGTTCGGATTGCACGACCTCGACTGAGTCAGTAACACCGGCGGCAAAACGATCCTGCGACTGTCGTAGAGTGTCGAGCGCGAGCTTGCGATTATTTTCGGCAACACTCACTTGCCGATTCGCTACCGTCACATCGATATATGCGTTGCGAATATCCAGTTCGACCGAGCCCCGTTGGTCTTCATATTCTGCGCGACGCTGATCCACGACCGCTTTCGCCTGCTGCACATCAGACGTTATACGACCACCTTGCCAAACCGGAATGTTGATCGAACCGGTCGCACCGAAAATGCCATTGCCGCCACTCGTGGGAGTGACGCCTTCGATTCCGTCGTATCCATTCACGTTGGCGCTGGGAATGCGTTCGGCACGGGCAGCTTTCAAAGCCTGCTCCGCTGCGCGCAACTGCGCTTCCGACGATTTCAGATCGTCGCGTTGCGCCACTCCGCGCTGAATTGTCTCGTCCAGTGGGAGCAGCGTTGCCGGATTTGGGGAAAGTTTTTCGTAGAGCGTCAGTTCTGTTGAAAGCGGCAGCCCTATCGCTCTGGCAAGCGACAGCTTCTGCTTGGCTAGATCAGCCTTGTCGGAGATGAGTCGTTGCTGTTCGGTCTGCAACTGCACCAGATTTCTCTCGGCGTCAATGAGGGCTTTAGTGCCCGCACGATGCTGCGCGGCGGCCTGATCGTAGCTCGACTGCGCATACTGCACCTGCGCTATCTGTGAATCGACCAACGTCGTGCTGGCCAGTACGCGAAGATACTCTCCACTGACGGCCAGCACGACCAGTTGCCGCGCGTCCTGCGCGCTCAACTCGGAGGCGCGTTGCAGTTCCTTCGCCGACCGATAGTTGTGGATCGCGGTCAGGTCGAAGGCATCCTGAGTCACCGTTCCACGGGCATCGTAATAATGAAACGGACCTACCGTAGTGGGAAATGCGAATGGAAGACCAACCAGCGTGCTGCTGCTCAAGCCGAGCGCTTGCAGGTCTGTTTTCTGCTCGGTCATACTCAGATTGGCGTTGATATTTGGAAGTAGCTGGCTGAGAGCGGCAAGGCGCTCGGCGCGCACTTGTCGCAGAGATGTACTCGCGCTGACCGAACCCAAGTTATATCGCAGGCCGCGTTCGATTGCATCCTGCAACGTCAACGTAAGTGTGGGACCTACAGGATTCGGACCGGGAACACTGCCCTGGAAGATGCCTTCGATCTGAATTGAGGTACTAATCGTGCTGGTGCTTGAACCATCGCCGGGACTGGTGCTTTGTTGCGTCGACACGGTATTGGCGCCCTGACGGCCGGAACGCGGCACCTGTTGCACGCGCGCAGCACTGCCCGAACTCGGCGGTCCCACCTGGGCGACTGCTGACAGAGCACACAGCAGAAACCCGCATCCAATATATATCTGTTTATTAATCGAAGATCGCATGTCTATCCATTGATGGGCCATTTGTAGGCCATTAGTGAGCGCCTGCATGCATTCCTTTTGGCGGCTTCTTCATCAGCAGCGCCAGCGGAACCATGCATGCGGCAAAAATCGCCAGCATTTGCAGAATGTCGAGATATGACATGACGCCTGCCTGCGCCTGCACAACTCGATAAAATTGCGCCAGTGCATGATGTTGCGCATCGTGCAGTGACGGAGTTTGACCAAGCGCTTGCTGTGTCATGCTGTGGTAGCGATTCATCCAGGCGATGTTGCCGTTTGAAACATTCTTGACCAGATATCGTTGATGCACCTGCTGACGACGTGCCAGCATTGTCGTATAAAAGGCCGTTCCGCAGGAGCCGCCAACGTTGCGCGCAAGGTTGACCAGACCCGACACATCGTTGTTTTTTCCGGGCCCGACACCAAGGTAGGAAAGGGTATTGATGGGAATGAACAGGAATGCTAAACCGAGGGCTTGATAAAAGCGCAGCCACGCAACATATCCAAAGCTCATCTGCAGATCGAGACTGGTCATGTGATAAAGCGCGATGCCCAGAACGGCGAAGCCGAACATGATCAAATAACGGCCGTCAACTTTGGAAATGAGGATGCCGACGATCGGCATGCAGATAATGGTTGCCAGGCCGCCGGCCGATAGTGCAAGACCCGACAATTCCGCGGTGTAACCCATCAGCGTCTGAAGCAGTTGCGGCAGCAGAACTGTCGTCGCATAGAGGGCAAATCCTAACGCAAACATCATTAGGAAGGCGACTGAGAAATTTCTGTTTGAAAACAGGCGTAAATCCAGAATGGGTCTATGTGCTCTACGCGCTTGGTACAGTTCCCAGGCAATTAGAGAAACCAGCCCAACGACAGCCGCGATGGCAAAGATAACGATGAGATGGGAACCAAACCAATCTTTTTCCTGTCCTTTGTCCAGCACAACTTCAAGGCAGCCGAAGGTCAAGGCAACGAGGCCAAATCCGATGGTGTCGAGCTTGAACCCACTGCGCTTGGCTTCTGCGACGTCCTTCTTGATCTGCGGTGTGTCTTCCACCAATCGATGCGTCAGTACCAGCGAGAGAATGGCGATGGGAATATTGATGAAAAAGATCCAACGCCAGTCGTAGCGATCGGTAATCCAGCCGCCCAGCGTTGGACCGATAATTGGAGCGGTAACGACCGCCAATCCATATACAGCAAAAGCCTGGCCACGCTTCGCAGGCGGGAAAGTGTCGGCGAGAATCGATTGCTCGGACGGTTGCAGGCCACCGCCGCCCAACCCTTGCAGAATCCGGAAAAGAAGAAGCAGTGGAAGAGATGGAGCCAGTCCGCACATCAGGGAGCTGACACCGAAAATGGCGACACACGTCATATAGAAGCGCTTGCGACCAACGATGCTTCCCAGATACGCGCCCGCCGGAAGAATAATGGCGTTCGATATCAGATACGAAGTGATGATCCAGGTGGCTTCGTCTTGCGAAGAGCCCAGCGAGCCGGCAATGTGCGGCAACGCCACGTTGACGATGGATGTGTCGAGCACCTCCATGATTGTCGCCAGGGTGACCGTGATCGCGATAAGCCACGGATTGTGCTTCGGCTTGTAGGCTTCTTCCAGCATCGATGTGATCTTGACAGGAGGTGGGATTACAGACGGAATGATACCACCCGGTACTGCACTGCCTTATGATGCAAGAGGTGAAGGGTGGATTCAGGAAAATTGACGGCTAGAATGAATATGGTGAAAATTTCCACTTCAGCACAACAAAATGCCGCACATAAAAAGACCGGCACAACCTCCAGTCACATGAGGCTGGAAGAGGACCGCATTGCCGAAATTTTGGACGTTGCCGCTGAAGCCTTTATTGCGGGCGGATTCGAAGGGGCAAGTGTGAATGAAATCGCCAGGAAGGCAAATGCATCGAAGACTACTCTTTATTCGCGCTTCCCTACCAAGCAGAAACTTTTCATAGCGGTTCTCGAACGGCGAATGAATCTTGTCTTCAGCCAGGTCTCTACAGCTCTTCCGATTGAAGCTCCGATTGAGAGCACCCTCAAGGAGTTCGGCTCTCGGCTTTTGCAGTTGGCCCTTTCGAAGGAACAGATTGTTCTACTGCGGGTCGTGAGCATGGAATCCAAAAGGTTTCCAGAATTGGGACAGCACTTCTATGAATTGGGCCCAAAACGAGGAATTACTCAGCTGAGCCAATACATGCAAGAGCAAATCAAACGCGGGCGCCTAATCAAAGACGATCCTATGATCATGGCCGAGCATCTCAGCAGTCTGCTCACCGGGGGCCCCTTGCGCAAAATGGCATTGGGTTTGGGCGGCAGTTTTGGCACGAAAGATAGACAGCAGCGGATAGACGCAGCTGTAAAAGTATTTCTGCGAGCCTATTCCGCCGAGAAATAACCTAGGACATTCGTCCCTGACTAAGCCTCCGCAATCCTTGACGCTGGTCAACTGAAGTTGAATCATTCAACGCTTTTTAGGAGGGCCATGATGAACCGTCGTGAATTCAGTCAGTTGATCGCTGCCGCATCGCTCACCCCAGCATTTCAAAATCTCAGCGCCCAGGCTACGCCTGCACAGTTCCGCTTCTCTGTCATGCTGTGGACGATCGATCACGAGCTCCCTTTCGAGCGCTGCACTCAGATTGCCGCCGACGCCGGTTACAACGGCGTCGAGCTGGTCGGAGAATTCAACCGGTGGTCTTCCCAGGAGACCCAGCGCATGTTGACGAAGATGCATTCGTTGGGGCTGATGGTTGACGCCATCGGCGGAGTCGGGGCTGGTTTTTCGGATCCCAACGGCGGCGATCATCTATTGACACAACTTACGCGCCAGATCGCCATCGCCAACAATCTAGAATGCCGGACCATCATCCTGCTATCGGGAAGGCGCAATCCTAGCCTGCCGCGACCAGCCCAGCAACAGGCATCCGTTGAAAATCTCAAACGCGCCGGCGATCTTGCCTCGCAGCATAATATCCAGTTGGTGATCGAGCCCATCGATCCACTTGAAAATCCGCCCATTTATCTCACCTCCGTTGCCGCGGGATTTGAGATTGTTCGCGCGGTGGGAAATCCAAACGTGAAAGTTCTTTACGACTTCTACCATGAGCAACGCGCCGCCGGGAATTTGATCGAGAAGCTAGAAAAGAACATTGACTGGATCGGTCTTGTTCACGTTGCCGACGTACCCGGGCGCCACGAACCTGGCACTGGAGAAATCGACTATCTCAATATCTATAGAAAACTTGCGCAATTGAACTACAACAAGTTCATCGCGATGGAATATTATCCAACCGGCGATCCAACGCAGTCCCTGAAAGCGCAAAGGCTAGCCGCGTTGCAGGCCGTCCGGTACGCTGCAGAACCATACAAGCCATAGGTAAAATCACGAGAATAGGAACGGAAGCACAGCGGCCATTACTTTGCCGGAGCTTTCAACGGCATTCTCTACATCCGTATGGCATTCCACATCGGGTGTTTGTGGAGTTTCATACGGATCGTCGATGCCGGTAAACCGCGCCAGTTCTCCGGATCGGGCGCGCCGGTATAACCCCTTGGGATCGCGCGCCTCGCACACCTGCAGCGGAGCATTTACGTACACTTCCAAGAAATTTCCAATGGTAGTCCGTGCCTCATCGCGGCTACTGCGATAAGGGGAGATTGCCGCCACCAGCACCACGACACCGTTGCGCGTCAGCAACTGGGCGACGTAGGCGATACGCTTGATATTCTCCCTGCGATCATTTTCGGAAAACCCAAGATCGCGGCACAGACAAGTGCGGATCGCATCGCCATCGAGAACCTCAACCGGGAAACCGCGACCTATCAACTCCGCCTGCACAGCGCGACAGATGGTCGTCTTCCCGGAGCCGCTCAGACCGGTAAACCACACCGTCAAGCCTCTTTTATCGAATACATTCGACGCGATAGATATCACCTCTTGGAATTCGCCCTCAGGCAGAGCGTTCCGAAGCAAAATTCAATTGCAACTCTATCATCGAGTTTCGCCTGTCAATCCGACCGATTGCGGATCTCTTGACAAGCCAATACACGACGGGTCAAATATCCCCAGTATTCCCAGCTCTCAAAATCAGGCGCGAGAAGACTTCTGTTTGCGGGCGAGCTTGTTTTGTAGAGCGAAACGCTTCCGAATTCTGAAACCGTTTGCTTCTCTACATCCGAAATCCAGAAGCAGGCGTATCGATCTCCGCTTTGCATCTTATCCCGACCGAAGAATAGTTGGCAGTTCCCGATGACAAAAACAAGCACCAGCAAGGCACGTGAGCATAACAATTACATACTCGTCATCTTCGATAGCTGCCGCTATGATTCCTTCGTGCGCGCCCGCCCCCACACCATGCGCAAGCTGGGCAAAGTCGAGAGGCGCTGGTCCTATGCCTCGTGGACCGCACCCTCACATTTCAATCTGCTCATGGGTCTAATGCCGCATAGCAGTCCAAAAAACATCTACGCATCAGAGTATTACAAGAAGGAATTTCTACGCTTCAACGAACGACTGGGATGCGAAAATATCGAATTTGCCTCGCTGGTTCCGCAGCTATATTTACCGCCTTTTTTGAAGAACAACCTGGGTTATACCACCCATGCCCGCGTTTCGTTGCCGGTGTTGAATCCGAAGACTCCGATCAACCTGGGCTTCAATAGCTTCCGCCTGATGGACAAGCACAATGACATGCGCGCCATGGTGCGCGAGATGCACTTTTCCGAGGAACGGCCTTCTTTGTGGGTGCTGAACGTAGGCGAAACTCACTATCCATACGCACTGCCCGGTGAGTCTCCCGATGAATGGCCTCGCATTCACGGCGTTCATGGCGTTTTCAAACATCTGGACGATCGTGTCGTAGGCGGAAAGCTACAAAGGCAGCGCTTCTTTAATCAAGTCAAGATGGAGGAGCTACGCCAGCGCCAGATCGCCGCCATAAAGTATTTAGATACTGTGATCGAGGAACTATTCGATCTAGTCCCGAAAAATACCTACATTACCATTACCGCCGATCACGGAGAGTTGTTCGGCGAAGATGGATATTTCGGCCATGGACCCATCCAGCACCCCAAGGTATTGGAAGTGCCTTTTGTAGAAGGAAAATTGCGGTGAGACGACCGCTACCCTCAATTGCGAAATATTCCGCGGGTGATTTATGTGTCACCTTTGCAGTGGTCGCCGCGTGCGAACTCTATTTTCGCCATAGCCATCACGCCATCCAACTCGCGTATATCGGCCCGGGTTCCGGGTTCGCATTTATCAGCTCATTCCTCACTCTCATTGTCGGATTTTTTGCCAGCGTTCTCTCTTTTCTCAGCTGGCCTTTCCGTATTGTCTGGCGAACTCTGCGCCGTCGCAAAGGGTTTCACGAAGCGCGGGTGAAGAAAATGATCTTTCTAGGACTTGACGGCCTAGATCCACGCTTTACAGAACGCTTTATGGCAGAAGGAAAAATGCCGAACCTCAAGAAGCTTTCCGAGTCCGGCAGTTACAATCGACTGCGCACCACCTATCCGGCGCTCTCGCCCGTCGCCTGGTCCACCTTCGCCACCGGAGTGAACCCGGCCAAACATAACATCTTCGATTTTTTAGATCGCAGTTTAAAGTCGTATTTGCCTCAACTATCTTCGGCGCGCGTCGACAGGCCTCGGCGCATTCTTCACATCGGGCGTTTCCGCATCCCCACTTCTGGAGCGAGCGTTAAGCTGCTGCGCAAAAGCAAACCCTTCTGGAAGACACTCACCGAGCACGGTATCGGATGCACCGTTCTCCGCATTCCGATTACGTTTCCTCCGGAAAAATTCGACGGCAGGATGCTCTCTGCCATGTCTACGCCGGATCTGAAAGGCACGCAAGGAAGCTTTTCGCAATTCACGACACGAATTGAGAAAGCAACATATGAAAATGGCAGCCGCTATCCTCTGCAGCGCATGAAAGATGGATTTCAAGGCGTTATTGAAGGCCCACAGGATAGTTTCATTGACGGAGAGCCGAACCTGCATATTCCATTTCGACTAATTCAAAAGGAAAATCAATTCGACTTACTCGTCCAGGAGCATCGCTTCAAACTGAAGCCAAACGAATATACAGACTGGCTGCGACTTTCCTTCCGCACCGCCGTGGGTGCTAAAGCCACAGGCATTGCGCGCTTCATGTTGACGGAAAACGACACGGAATGCAGCCTGTATATGTCGCCGATCAATATCGATCCCTCGCGACCCGCGCTGCCTATCAGCCATCCATCCTATTACGCAAAATATCTGGCCGATCTGCTAGGCCCCTATGCCACCTGCGGCATGGCCGAGGATACCTGGGCGCTGAATGAAGGCGTCATCGATGAAGCAGCGTTTCTGGATCAGGCTTACAGTATTTTTGAAGAGCGCCGCGGCATGTTTCTAAGCGCCCTGAACCGCACCAGTAGTGGAGTCGTCGCCTGCGTCTTCGACACCAGCGATCGCGTGCAGCACATGTTCTATCGTCACATGAGCAGCTCCGGCAAATATACGCGCGCGATCGAGGAGATGTACCAGCGCATGGATAAATTGGTAGGAGAAACCCTGCCATTCGTCGACAAGGATACTGCGCTATACGTGCTCTCCGATCACGGCTTCACTTCCTTTCGCCGCGGAGTCAATCTGAATTCCTGGCTGCACCAGCATGGTTATCTCAAGCTCAAGCCGGAAGCACCGATCGGCGGCTCCTATTTCGAAGGCGTCGACTGGAGCGCTACCCGCGCCTATGCTCTTGGCCTTGGCGGCATGTATCTCAACGTGAAAGGACGCGAAGCGCAAGGCGTCCTCGAACCTGGCGCGGAGTGTAAGAAACTCCGCCGCGAAATCGTTTCCAGATTGAGCGAACTTCGTGAAGATTCCGGCGAAGTACCGATCCGCACCGTCTACGCGACCTCGGACTTATACCGAGGGCCCTATCTCGACGCGGCGCCGGACATCATCGTCGGTTACAGTGAGGGATATCGCGTCTCCTGGGACAGCGCGGTCGGAAAAGTCACCGAGCACATTTTGGAAGATAACGAGAAAGCCTGGAGCGGCGATCATTGCGTCGATCCCGTTCTCGTTCCTGGCGTTCTCTTCTCGAACCACGCCATCCATGCGGTCGATCCCGGGATTGAAGACCTGGCCCCCACGGCGCTTGCTTCATTCGGCGTCGAGGTTCCCGGCTGGATAGAAGGAAAATCGCTGCTGGTATGAAATGGAACCTTCTTCAATGCGGCATAATCTCCTTGACAGCATGCCTGCTGCTAGCCGGTTGCACACGGCATAAGAATGTCTCTGGCAAACGCGTCATCGTGCTCGGCGTCGATGCCATGGATCCAAACTTTGTTGAGAGCCACTGGAGCGATCTGCCCAACCTGAATCGCCTGCGCCAGATGGGCAGCTTTCAGCGGCTTAGAACTACAATCCCGCCGCAGAGTCCCACCGCATGGTCGACCGTCAGCACCGGACTCGATCCTGGCGGCACAGGGATCTTCGATTTCATCCTTCGCGACCCGAAGACAATGACCCTTGTGTCTTCGATGGCCGACGTCGAACCATCCAGCCATGTCGTTTCCATCGGCCCTTACATTCTTCCGCTTTCAAAAGGAAAAGAGCGCCGTTTTCTGCATGGTGAAACCTTCTGGCAGGTGCTCGACAAGGCCGGCATTCCGTCGATCATTCTGCGTATGCCGAACAATTTCCCGCCCGTACCTTCGAAAAGCCTCACGCTTTCCGGCATGGGCACGCCTGACATGCGGGGCACATACGGCACCTTCACCTTCTATACAGACGATCCCCAAGCGACTGCGCGTGAAGTTGCAGGCGGAATTATCGTACCAATCTATGTAGAGAACGATCAGGTGTCGCTCGTGCTCGGTGGCCCGCAAAACACGTTGCGCAAAGATCAGGCGCGCTCCACCGTCACCATCGCCATGCACCGCGACCCGGACAATCCCGTGGCTGTATTTGAAGTGCAGGGGCAAAGATTCATTCTTGGGCAAGGCGAATGGTCGCGCTGGATTCATGTCGAATTTCCTATCATCCCCGGTGTAAAGTCTGCTGCCGGCATGTTCCGCATTTACGCAAAGAAGTTGAATCCCGAATGCCAGATATATATTTCGCCGGTCAATATCGATCCCAATTCGCCGGAGCTGCCCATTTCCACGCCGGCTTCCTTCAGCCGTGATCTGGTACGCGCCATCGGCCCTTTTTACACCCAGGGCATTGCGGAAGACACTGCGGCCTATCGAGCACACGTGCTGTCGCGTGTCGAATATGAGCAGCAAGCCAGCTTCGTCAGCGACGACGAATTTCGCATGATGAATTACGAACTGAAGCAATTCCATCGCGGCATTCTCTTTCTGCACTTCAGCACCGTCGATACCAACTCCCACATGCTCTGGGGGAAATACGATGCCGACCTGCTGAAGACATATCAGCAGCTAGACGATGAAGTCGGCTACCTCATGCGTCATGCGCCGGACGCCACACTGATTGTCCTCTCTGATCACGGCTTTAACGACTTCAATCGCGCAGTCAACCTAAACACATGGCTCTATCAAAATGGATTTCTCGCGCTCGACAATCCGGCCAACCTCGGCGCGCCTGGAATGTTCGCGCATGTCGACTGGTCGCATACCCATGCCTACGCGCTCGGACTCAATTCTCTTTATCTGAATCTTGCCGGCCGCGAACGCAATGGAATCGTCTCTCCATCACAACGCGATCAGGTCTCCGACCGCATCATCGCGAAGCTGGAAACACTGCGCGATCCAAAGGATGGTGCCCAGGTCGTCTACAACGTCGCTCGTACCGATCAGATATATCACGGCTCGCAGGCATACCTTGCGCCGGACATGGTTGTTGGCTGGGCGCACAGTTATCGGTCTTCATGGGAGACGGCGCTCGGCGAAATCCCTCCTGCTCTCATCGACAACAACGAAGATGAATGGCGCGCCGATCACTGCATTGCCGCCGCCCTCGTGCCCGGCGTCTTGATCAGCAATCGCAAGAGCAAAATCAGTAACCCTTGGGTCGCCGATATTACAGTGACCCTGCTCCAGCAGTTCGGTCTTGCCCCGGCGAGGGGCATGGGCGGACGAGATATATTCTGAGGAAGTTTTATTTTTCGATCGAGGAAAATCGCATGGCAGGAACAACCGTCAAGCTGAACAAGGATTTATGGGCTCGCGTAAAACGAGTCTCCGATGCCGCCGGCTACAGCGAACCGCAGGAGTTTATCGAACACGTGCTTGATAAGGAGATCGCCAAGCTCGATGAGGCACAGTCGAACGAAGAAATTGTCCTGAAGCTGAAAGGGCTCGGATACCTCGATTGACGCCGTCGCTCACTTACGGGATCAGTCTGACCGCGATCTCCTTTCTTGCCGGTCTCGCGATTCTTCCGGTCTTCGGAAAATATTCCGATAAGGCCGGCCTATCGCTCGCCAAGCGAAAAATTCGTGCCGCACTCTATGAATTTCGCCTGTTCGGCGACGAACCTCGGCTCGTCTTCCGCGCGCAAAGGCAGCTACTGCTGTGGAACGTCCGCTATCTCGGCCTGATTCTGCGTCCCGCCGCCATTGTTCTGATCCCCATGCTGCTGCTGCTCATACCGATGGATATTATCTACAGCCACCGCGCGCTGCACGTCGGCGAATCGGCAATCGTCAACGCCCGCATGGCGGACAACATCAATCTCGCCGAGGCGATACCGCAGCTCAAAAGCAGTGGCGCAGCCATCGAATCTCCAGCCGTCCGTATTCCCGGCGAACACCGCGTTTTATGGAAAGTACGCGCACTGAACCCTGGCCGCGACAGCCTTTTCCTCAATATGCCTCCCACAAACGGTGCACTTGACCCGATAGAAAAATCCTTGCAAGCCGGTACTGGACTGCATTATCTTTCCGAGCGCCGTGTTGCATCGCTGCGGGAATGGCTGCTTGATCCTGGCGAGACCCGCCTTTCCAAAAGCGGACCCGTGCGCTCAATCGCCGTCGAGTATCCTGATGCCGGCTTCAGCATTTTCGGAATCGGTATGCCCTGGATCGTCTGGTTCGTTATTGTCAGCTGGACCACCATGTTTGCCCTGCGCAAACGGTTTGGCGTAATCATTTAAGTCATCCCATCTTTTTGGAGAGACTCTTCCTGTGCGACGCGGAAACTCGCATTTCTCGTCTCTATATATAGGACGCGCGGCTACGCTCATCAGCGCTTTGCTGCTGCTGACGCTGGTTTCCTGCAAATCGTCTCCACGAGAGAAAACAACCAATGCTCCGGCCACTCAACCCGTCACTGCCCAATCGCCAATAACGGAACCCGCAAGCACCGCGCCGGGGAAATTGCAGCCGCTAAACGTTGTCCTTATCACGCTCGATACTGTCCGGGCGGATCACCTGCACTGCTACGGCAATAAAAAAATCCAGACTCTCTCCATCGACGACCTTGCAAAACGAGGCGTCCTCTTCGAGAAGGCGGTCACCCAGACACCGCTCACCGATCCTTCCCATGCCAGCATCTTTACCGGACTCAACCCCAACGTTCATCAATTCCGCAACACCGGCGGCTTTGTGCTACAGCCGAAATTCATCACGATGGCCACGATCCTGCGCAATCAAGGATGGAACACCGGTGCCTTTGTCAGCGCTGCCGTTCTGAAAAAATCATTCGGCCTGAATCAGGGCTTTTCAATCTACGACGACGAGATGCCTCGGATAAAAAATCAAGTTGGCTATCTGCGCGCCGCATCGCGTCCTGCCAATGTCACAGTCGATCATGCAATTAAGTGGGTCAATGCGCAATCCGCAACACCGTTCTTCCTATGGGTGCATTTGTACGATGCTCATGAACCGTACAATCCTCCGCCGGAGTTTCGCCGGCAATATCCAAACAATTTGTACGACGCTGAAATTGTATTTCAGGATCGGCAGATTGCCCGCCTGCTGGACGCCGTGAATAAGAAGTCTCCCGCCGAAAAAACTCTCATTGTCCTACTCGCCGATCATGGCGAAAGTTTCGGCGAGCATGGCGAGTATTCACATGGGATTTTTCTCTATGACACTACCGTCCGCATTCCGTGGATCATCGTCGGCCCCGGCGTACCCACCGGAGTTCACGTCGGCCAGCAGGCGAGAGAAATTGATGTCCTCCCCACCGTGCTCAACCTGCTCGGCGGCCACGTATCCTCCGCCGTTCAAGGGACCAGCATGGTAGCTGCCTTTACCGGCAAACCCGTGCCGAGTACGTATTCTTACGAAGAAACTCTCTATCCTAAAATTGCTATGGGCTGGTCGGAGCTGCGCGGCATTCATACCGCTCATTGGATGTATGTACGCGCGCCGAAGCCTGAGCTCTACGATCTTGATCACGATCCCGGTGAGTTGAATAATGTTATTGACACTCACCCCAGGGAATATCGCGAACTCGATCAGCAGCTGAAAATTCTCAGCAATGTCGGAAGCGGTACAAAGGACAGAGTAGTCGCCAACCAGATGGATCAGCAGACTATGGAACAACTCAAATCTCTGGGATACGTTGGTGGTTTTGCCGGAGAAAGCATCGATCTCAATGGGCAGGGTGCGGATCCGAAGGATCGCGTTGGCGTTCTCAAAATCATTCAGCTTGCCATGGGAGCGGACGCCGATAAGCTTCCAATCGCGCGCAGAGTCGATCTGCTGCGCCAGGGACTTGCCGAAGATCCGACCAATCCTGCCCTCTATACCGCACTCGGCCGGCTTTACATGCAGGCTGGCGAATACAATCTCGTGCTACAGGTAGATTTAGCTGCACTGCAGCAAGGCGTAAAGAATGAAGCCATCCTTTCCCAGCTTGGCGATCTCTATCTTCGCGGCGGCGATCGCAATCAGGCCATCGTCTATTTCGAAAAAGCTGTTCAGTTGTATCCGCTCGACGCGAAAGCCCAAGCGAACCTGGGCACTATATACATGCAAGCCGGCCGCACCGCGGAGGCGGAACGTACCTTTCAACGAGCGCTTGTATCAGAACAATTTCCTCCTGCATATAACGGTCTGGCTGTCATCGCCATGCAGCGGCATGACGACATCACGGCGCGCAAAGATTTCGAACGCGCAATTCAATTGAACCCCGAATACCCCGAGGCGCAATTCAATCTCGGCCTGCTGTGCCGACAGATGAACGATATTTCGTGTGCGCGGAAAGCATTTCGAGCATTTCTCGCCAACGCTCCCTCAGGCAGCTATCAGACTGCCGTCACCCAGGCAAAGGCGGAGTTGGCCAGCATGCATTGATGGAATAACAAGGCAACAATGCTAAGTCATCAAAGGACTAAATTTTTGGAGAAGAATTTCATGCAGTCCCGCCTCCGGCAAGTGATCATCGCAAGCCTCTGCACTTTTGCGCTGCTCACTCTCGCGTCCTGTAAATCATCGAAGAAAAAAGAACCGGCTGTCGCCACAGCGCTCAAGCCGATCAATATTGTCGTCATCACACTGGATACCGTTCGCGCCGACCACCTGCACTGCTACGGTAATAAAAATATTCAAACCCCGACCATCGACAACCTTGCCCGCCAGGGCGTTCTTTTTGAAAAGGCAGTTGCGCAAACTCCGCTGACGCTGCCATCCCACGCCAGTATTTTTACCGGCACCAATCCAAATGTCCACAAGGTCCGAGACACAGGCTGGTTTGCGCTGCAACCTTCATCCGTTACTCTCGCGACCATTCTGCAAAAGCACGGCTGGAACACGGCTGCATTCATCAGTTCCTCAGTACTGAAAAAAGTCTTTGGCTTCAACCAGGGATTTTCCGTCTACGACGATCAAATGCCTGAAACCGGCAAAGACAACGGAGAACGAGAGGCAACGCGGCCCGCCGGTGTCACCGTAGACCACGCTCTGGCGTGGCTCAACGCCAAGTCCTCTCAGCCTTTTTTCGTGTGGGTGCATTTTTATGACGCTCATCAGCCCTATAATCCGCCGGCAGAATTTCGCAGGCAATATCCGAACAATCTATACGACGCCGAAATTGCCTACGACGACCAGCAACTCGGCCGCTTCCTCGATGCCGTCGGAAAGAAGTCTTCCCCGGATAAAACTCTGATCGTTCTTCTCGCCGATCATGGGGAAAGCCTGGGCGATCACGGAGAGTATGCGCACGGAGTATTTCTCTACGACTCAACCGTTCGCATTCCGTGGATTATGGTCGGTCCCGGCGTTCCCGCTGGCGTTCGCATCCACCAGCAGGCGAGAGAAATCGATGTGCTCCCTACTGTGCTCGATCTGCTTGGCGGCCACGCATCTTCCATCGTTCAGGGAACCAGTATGGTGCCAGCCTTTTTGGGAAAACAAGTTCCGAGCACCTATTCTTACGAAGAAACTCTTTATCCAAAAATCAACATGGGCTGGTCCGAGTTGCGCGGCATCCACACCGCTCACTGGATGTATGTCCGCGCACCCAGGCCGGAGCTTTACAATCTCGACAGCGACCCAGGCGAAATCAATAACATCATCGACGCTCATCCAAAGGAGTATCGCGAGCTCGATCGACAGCTGCAGATTTTAGGCAAGTTGGGAAGCAGTGGAACCGAAACTGTAGTCGCCGACCAGATGGATCAGAAAACAACAGAGCAACTCAAATCGCTCGGCTATGTGGGCGGCTCCGACAGTACGATCCAATTGAACGGAAAAGGCGCCGATCCTAAAGATAAAGTCGGCATCCTCAAGCTCATGCATGAAGCAGTCGAAGAATCTTCGGGAAAAATACCAATGTCGCGCAAAATCGATCTGCTGCGTCAGGCTCTTGCCGAAGACCCAACCAATCCCACCTTGTATGACGATCTGGGCAGCAAATACGAGCAGACCGGCCAGTATGACCAGGCCATCCAGGTCTATCTGGCCGCTCTGCATAACGGAGCGCAACATGGCATTATCGTTTCCCGATTGGGAGAACTGTATTTGCGCGCCGGCAAGCTGAACCAGGCAATTGATTATTTCCAGCAGGCCGCCCAACTGGTTCCTCTCGATGTCGCCGGGCAGTCCAATTTAGCAACCGCGTATCTGCAAACCGGCCGTTTGGCGGATGCTGAACGTACCTTTCGCTGGGCACTTACAATTCAAAAATATGTGCCCGCCTACAACGGCCTGGGAATTATTGCGATGAAGCAACACGACCTTGTAGGCGCGCGCAAAGATTTTGAACGAGCCGTTCAACTTGATCCGAATTATGTCGAGGCGAATCTCAACCTCGGCATTCTGTGCACGCAAACCGACGATTTTTCCTGCGCTCGACATGCCTTCAAAATCTTTCTCGCCCATGCGCCCGCGGCAGACTATAAGGACATGATTCCCAGAGTGAGATATGCATTGGCCCGTATGGGTAGTTCAGAGAAATAAGACCCATGTTTACGCCTCTCGATATTTGGCATAATTGTGGACACAACCGTGCACCATTGCAATTTTGGAGAAGACTCATGCAATCCGCTATCCGGCGCGCGTCTCTTCTATGCCTGTGTACCTTCGCACTGCTTACGATTACCTCGTGCAGGTCTTCACAAAAAAAAGATGAGTCAGCCGCCGCGTTCAAGCCCATCAACGTAGTGTTGATCACACTGGACACCGTGCGTGCCGACCATCTGCACTGCTATGGCAATAAGAATGTTCAGACACCAAACATCGATAATCTGGCAGCCAAAGGCGTGCTGCTTGAGAAAGCGGTGACCCAGGCTCCGCTCACGCTACCTTCCCATGCCAGCATGTTTACCGGCCTGAATCCCAACGTCACAGGTGTTCGCGACACAGGGGGCTTCACGCTCCAGCCCAAGTTCGTCACCCTCGCCACCATCCTCGAAAAGCATGGCTGGAAGACCGCGGCCTTCGTCAGTGCATTTGTATTCAAGCGGGTCTTCGGCTTCAATCAGGGCTTTTCGACGTATGACGACCAGATGCCTGGCGGCGAAAATAGCGAAACCGCAACTCGCCCGGCCGAAATTACAGTCAATCACGCTCTAGCATGGCTGAACATGCAAACCGCACAGCCGATTTTCCTATGGCTGCATTTATACGATGCCCATCGACCGTACGCCCCACCTCCGTCACAGTTTCGCGAACAGTTCTCGCGAAATCCATACGACGCCGAAATTACTTATGAGGATCAGCAACTGGGTCGCCTTTTCGACGCGCTAAACAAAAAGTATGGTTCAGGAAAAACCATGATCGTCTTGCTTTCCGACCATGGCGAAGGTCTCGGCGACCATGGCGAATTCCATCACGGAATCTTCCTTTACGATCCCACCGTGCGCATCGCATGGATCATGGCCGGTCCCGGTGTTCCTGCCGGTGTTCGCATTCGCCAGCAGGCAAGAACAATTGATGTGCAGCCAACTATCCTCGACCTGCTTGGTGGTAAGTCGCCTGCAGCTGTGCAGGGAACCAGTATGGTACCTGCCTTCTCCGGAAAACAAATGTCCAGCACCTATTCGTATGAAGAAACTTTATACGGAAAGTTCAATATGAGATGGGCCGCGCTACGTGGAATTCATACTGCCGACTGGATGTACGTGCGCGCGCCCAGGCCTGAGCTATACGACCTTAAGAAAGACCCCGGAGAACTAAGCAATGTAATTGATGAACATCCAAAAGAATATCGAGAGTTGGAAAATCAACTGAAACTCATCAGTCATCTGGGACTGAATGGAACCGAGAAAATCATTTCCAATCGGATAGACCAGCAAACGATGGAGCGCCTGAAGTCGCTAGGATATACCGGGGGCGCATCTCCACAGGATGCGAGTGTCGATGATTCAGGTCCCGATCCGAAAGATCAGGTTGAAGTTCTCAAGCTCCTGCACCTGGCCAAGGATCCGCCGGCGGGCACACTGCCGGACTCGCAGAGAATTGAATTGCTCAAAGAGGCGCTCGCCAGGAATCCAGCCAATCCCACCATCTATTACGACCTTGGGGATGTTTACGAACGAACTGGCCAATTCGATCAAGACCTGCAGCTTTACCTGGATGCACTGCAGCATGGTGTAAAAAGCGGGAGGATTTATTCTCGCCTAGGGCAGCTATACATGCGTAAAGGCGATATCAGACAGTCAATCTCATACTATGAGCAGGTTACCCAAGTGGACCCTACCGATGTCGCAGCCCAGACTGGCCTGGCTATGGCTTATGCACGCGCTGGTCAAATGGCGGATGCGGAGCGTCAATTTCAACGGGTGCTCGCGGTGCAACAATCCGTCCCCGCTTACAATGGGCTCGGCCTGCTCGCAGTCAAACGGGGAGACCTACCCGACGCCCGCAAAGACTTCGAGCACGCCGTCCAACTCGACCCCAATTACGTCGGCGCGCAGTTGAATCTCGGCGTGCTCTGCATGCAAACGCACGATGTCTCTTGCGCCAGGGCAGCGTTCAACGCGTTCCTCGCCAAGGCTTCTCCGATGCAATATAAGGACATGATCCCCAGGGTGCACAATGCACTCAACACCGTACTTGCCCAGCGCCAATAGCTGCAATTTATAGAGAGAGCCCGGATGCCCCACGTCTCGATTTTGAGATGCGGGTTTTCAAAGAAGAATCAAGCGGATTGACCGTGCGCTGGCCGCCAACCTCCGCATTCACGCCGCCATCCCAATCAGCATGATCTTCAACGCCGTCAAAGCGAAGAAATCGTTTCAACAGCTGTACAAGTCTCTAAGGCCGATCTCAAGGAAACCTTCGCCCACGCGAGTTCACAACCTCCGCACGCGTACCCGTCGAGTAGAAGCCGTGATCCATGCATTGATGCTCGATCATGAGCACCAGGGAAAGCGCCTGCTGCGGGTCATGGCGCCGATCCGCAAGAAGGCGGGTAAAGTGCGGGACATCGACGTGCTCATCGGATTCGCGACAACGCTTGGCAGCGACGGCGAAGTGGAATGCCTGATTCAGCTCGTCGAGCATCTCGACTCCGTGCGAGTCCAGTCCGTTCGCAAACTTCGCAATGCCTTCTCCACGTACGCGAAAGAAGCTCGTCATCATATCGAGCAGTGTTCCGCCCTAACGGAAAAACAGTTTCCCGTCGCGGGAAAACAGGACAACCGGGATTTATCCGCGGTCGCAACCGCGACAGCCCTAGCACTGTGGACAGAGCTTCTGGAATGGCCTCGCCTCAATGCCCGCAATCTGCATATGTTCCGGATCAAAGCAAAGGAACTGCGTTATGTCCTCCAACTAGTCGGAAACGAAGATGCAAATTTTATTCAAGCATTGGGCCAGGTAAAGGACATGATCGGCGAGTGGCACGACTGGAATGAGCTGGCCACCGTTGCCGCCGGCGTCGTCAATCGCGGCCATCGATGTTCCCTTCCGCAACAGCTCCGCTCTATCACAAAAGCGAAACTTCAAGACGCACTTTCCACCTCCAATGCCATGCGAGAAAAATACCGCAGCCTCACCACTTTGTCTTCAATTTAGATAAGTTGCATATTGAGAAATTGGCAGTGCGGATGCGTCATCGCGCGGAAATTGCCCATTGAAAGTGTTTGCAGTATGAAATATACTCGCCAAGATCAAACATCCCGCCAAGGATTGCGCATGAAATCGATTGTTCTTCCCAGCCTCTGCCTACTCCCGCTCCTCTGTGTTCCCACCGGACTTCTCGCTCAGAGCGGCGGCTTCCCCGCCGGCCAACTTGATCCGACCCGTAACGTTACCGCGCCGCAGCTCGTCGACCAAAACCATACCCCATTGCCGGAGCAATATATCTGGAATGACGAACCGCACCCGGCTAGCGAAACCGATGCTCAGCGTGAAGCCGCTCGCACAAGGCCACGATATTTTCGCGCCGCATTCCAACTCGATGCGGTGCCACCGCAAGCCACGCTTTATGTCGCCGGACCGGAAGCGCTCGAAGTCTACATCAACGGCAAGCTCGCCGATAAAGTGGAGAAAAATCCAAACTCGCCGATCAAGATGACCGTCTTCGCGACCAACCTCCACGGACTGTTGCATACCGGCAGAAATATAGTTGCGCTGAAGGCGAGCCTGAATGCTCGCCATGACGATGACGAAGCCTATTTCGTCGCAAAGATCGTTCCACGTGCCGAAGGGATCAACGTGCCGGCACTACTCATCAGCGGCCCGCAATGGAAGTCCACGCTCACGCCCAGCTCTAACTGGCAGAGCCCCGCGCTGGACGATGCCGCGTGGAAGCCCGTCCACGTCTTCGGTCCCATTGAAAGCTCAATGGAGTTCTATCAGGGCAACATCGACGCCGGCCTCTATCGCTGGCCCGGCTATATCGGTGCCTCCTCTTTTCTCGTTCATATCATTCTGCCGGTCCACAATGTTGAACAAATCTATGCCGGTCGCGGCAGCTTCAACAATCTCGATGCCCTGACCCAGTCTGCTCCAGGAAAAGAATTTACCGTTCACATGGCTTCTGCAGATGTTCCGGCACTGCAAGCGCCCAGCCTGCTGCTCGACTTTGGCAGAGAAGTTACCGGCCGTCTTCAGCTCATTTCCGCATCGAACCATCCTATTCAGGTCACCATACAATACGGTGAATCCAAAGAAGAAACGATCCGGCAGCCTTATCTCGGTGTCGACCCGCTGATGATTCCGCCGCACGCACCGGGGTATGGCCCAAAATCGGCCTTCCGATACGCAATTGTCCGTTTCCTCGGCGGCGGCCAGAATCTCCGCTTCCAGCAGATCGCGCTCGACGATATCTACTACCCGGTCAAGTACCAGGGTTCGTTTGAATCCTCCGATCCTGCGCTTAACCGCATCTGGGAAGTCGGAGCCTACACCTCGCATCTCTGCATGCAGGATGATATCTGGGACGCGCCCAAACGCGACCGGCGCCGCTGGGCAGGCGATCTCGACGTAAGCGGCCGCGTCATCGATGACACCTTCGACGACCATTTCCTCATGCAGGAAACGATGGCCAACCTGATCGGCAAAGCGCCGGTCAAGAGCCACGTTAACGACATTGCCGGCTACTCCGCATGGTGGATCAGTGAAGTGAATCAGTACTACCTGCACACCGGCTCAATGAAATACCTTGAGAGCCTGCACGACCGCCTGGTTCAGCTTCTGAACTACATGGATACAGAGATCGACTCAAAAGATCTCTACGCGAACCAGACCAAGTCGTGGCCCTTCGTCGACTGGTCCCCGGAGTTGAACGGCGATCACCCCGAAGCCTTGCGTGCGACTCAATTCGAGTTTTATCTAGGTTACCGGGATGGCGCGGCCCTCTTGCGCGATCTTGGCGACAACACCAACGCTGCACACTTTGAACAACGCGCTCAGTTGTTGAAAGAAGCGGCGCAGAAATATCTGCTCGACCCCGCCACAAACACCTTCGGCCCACGCTGGCAGACCAATTCCATCGCCGTATTTTCCGGCGTCGCCGACCCATCCCAGTACGCGCCCATCTGGAATAGCGTCCTGTCGACTGTCGCAACTACAAAGTACACGGCTTTCATTATGAGCCCGTATTACAACTACTACATCATCTCTGCCATGGCAGAAACCGGCCATCGCGCTCAGGCCCTCGATTGGATTCGCTTCTACTGGGGCGGCATGATCAAAGAAGGCGCTACCACATTTTGGGAGGCATACTATCCCAGCTGGCCGAAGAACGATTTCCACGCCTCGCTCCAGGCCGACGATGGCACCGGCTACTACGTAAGCCTCTCGCACGGCTGGTCGAGCGGCCCCACTGCATGGATGATGGAGCAGATTCTCGGTATCCAGCCAACGGCTGCAGGGTTTAGTAAAGTAACCATCCGCCCGGACCTGGCCGGCCTGAAGTGGGCCAAAGGTGCGGAGCCAACTCCGCATGGATTATTGAAGGTTAGCCTGCAACAAAAAAACAATCTTGAAACAACGATCGACTTACCGTCGAACATCGAAGCCGATGTTCTTGTTCCGGTGAGCCAAAACCAACAGCAGGTGCTGGTCAACGGTAAGGTAGATAAAACTTCCACCCTGTCTCGCAACAACCGTGTGGAAGTAATCCTGCGGCAGCCCGGCCACTATGTGCTGCAAGGAAAATGATCGCCTGCACTGAGCGCCCCACGCCTCGCTGTTGAGACGTGGGATTTCTAATCGCCCGCAGGGAACCATATACTGAATCGAAAGTCTGCATTTGCACCACAAGCCCAAGGGGATTCATGGCTGTACTCATCGAAGCGATCAACATCAAGCGCAAAATCTTATTTGAGTTTGAAAACGCACCCTACACCTGTCTGGATTCAGACATCACCAAGCCCACCGCCCGCGGCGGTCAGACTCTGGTGCGTCTTAAAATGCGCAATCTTCTCACCAGTTCAGTCTTTGAAAAAACATTCAAGGCCAACGACAAATTCAAAGAACCGGACATCCAGTTAGTGCCGGCTTCTTACCTCTACAGCGATAGCGACGGCTCCCACTTCCTCGATCAGGAAAGCTACGAAACCCTGACCTTGGACAAGGAAATGGTGGGAAGTGCATTGGACCTGCTTATCGAGGGAACCATGATCCAGCTGCTGAAATACAACGGAAATCCAATCGGCCTGCAGCTACCCCAGTTCGTCGAGCTGACGGTGGCCTATACCGAGCCGGGGGCGCGGGGAGATTCTTCGAGCGGCAGCGGAACCAAGCAGGCGCGACTGGAAACAGGACTGGAGATTCGGGTGCCTCCGTTTATCAAAGAAGGAGAAAAAGTGAAGGTTACAACCGAAACCGCGGAATTTTCCGGGCGGGCGTAAATTTTTATTTTTTGGTTTTTTTACAAAAAAGAATTTCAGGGGTGTTTTGGGCATTTCTTGAAAATGGCGATTTTTGGAGGTTTCGGCATTTTGGCAAAATGTTCCACGTGGAACATTTTAGAAATTAACGGGCGGAAGACAATTTGGATGCCTAAACCTTCGATAACTATTTTGAATCGAATGAGTTGCGGATTTTCAAAAATAAAGGCGATCAATTGGCGTTTTTTTGGAGCGATTCAGGGCCGGGGTGATCCGGATCGTTTTTCTGACAACCGCGTGTGATGGAATGTAACCGGGAATGGCTGGCAATGCCGGTGTTTTTTTCTTTCGCGCTCAATTGCAAATTATTGATTCTGTGCGGGATATCAATTTGAAATTTGGCGTTTTGAGAATAAAAAACACAGGTTTTCTGTACGACACGAATCAGGATTTTTTTGCTCCGACTCTTCCCCTATTTCGTCTAAGGTATGGGAACTATTGGCGCGGAAAGAGTTAGAGCCAATCCGGTTTTTGTGAACAGACGAGCCAGAATCGATCTACGAAGAAATTTAATGCGGGAACGACTATGCCGAAGTTATATAAAAGTTAAACGAAGTTATATAAAAGTTAAATTCGATCCAGATTGCCGACCAACCGATTATTGTGAACCCCAGGCGCTGAAGCGCTGGAAAATTTTCAACGACTTATCCCCCGGCTGAAGCCGGGGGTCTGCCCAATAACAAGCTTGTCATCAGCCTGAACCGTTACATCGTCAATTGATGATTCGCACCGAACCCGCACCGACCACTTCCTCCACTCGCTCCACAAATCCTTTGTCCGCAGCCACGCCCAGACCCTCCGGTTCCAGCACCACGAGAAATTCATCCGCCTGCTCGAAGTCAAGCAGAATTTTCCCCGAACCGGGCGCTCCGAGAATTACCGCGTGGAGCCGCGCCAGGGCCTGCTCCGTGGCACGGTCAAGCGGAATGCGAATCCGCATGCTCGACGGCAGCTTCAGCTTTACATCTTCGAGCGCGGCAATGCTTGAGATGGCCAGCTTGGGCGCACTGTCTTCCTCACCGCGCAGCACGCCGCGCACCAGCACCGGCACGTCGATCTTCAACTTCTCCGCCAGCTTTTTGTACGCCTCCGGAAAACAGATCAACTCGATGCGTCCGGTCAGGTCTTCGAGCGCCGCCTGCGCGTACAGATCGCCCTTGCGGGACTTCGCGACTTTCAGCCCGACGATAATGCCGGCAACGGAAATCTCATTTTCATTCTGCTGATCGCGCCGGCCCGTGTTTGGCGCAGGCGTCATTTCGAGCGCCGTCTGGGCATCCACCACGCCGGGCAAATTGCGCAGCTTCTCCGCATATTTCCCCAGCGGATGGCCGGAGATATAAAACCCGAGCACGTCTTTTTCGTGCTGCAGCCGCTCCACTTCGTCCCAGTCCGCCACATTCGGCAGCGGCTCGCGAGACGACGTGTGGCCAGCCGCGGGCGGGTCATGGAACAGCCCGAACAAACCATGCTGCCCGGCGGCGGAATCGCGCTGCGACTTCTGGGCCCGCTCGATGGCCTTGTCGATCGCAGCCATCAGCGCCGCGCGCTGCCCAAAGCAGTCGAGCGCCCCGGCCTTCACCAACGATTCGATCACGCGCTTGTTCATCACCCGCAGATCGATGCCCTCGCAAAAATCCCAGAAAGACGCGAAGCCGCCCTTGCCTTCCGCGGCCACACGCGCCTGCAGGATGGAATCGATGGCATTGCGGCCGACATTTTTTACACCCGCCAGACCGAAGCGGATGGCATCGTCGTGCGGGGTGAAGTCGGCGCCGCTGGAACGCACGTCCGGCGGCACGACGGAAATTCCCATCTCGCGGCATTCCTTGATGTACTTGACCACGTTGTCCGGTTTACTGACTTCAGAGGTCAGCAGCGCGGCCATGAATTCCCTGGCGTAGTGCGTCTTGAGGTAAGCGGTGTGATAGGCCAGCAGCGCATACGCCGCCGAGTGCGATTTGTTAAAGCCGTATCCGGCGAACTTCTCCATCTGGTCGAATATTTCGACAATTTTCGGTCGAGGATATTTCCGTTCGACCGCACCCTGCACAAAGCGGTCGCGCTGTTTGGCCATCTCCTCCGGGTTCTTCTTGCCCATCGCCCGCCGCAACAGGTCGGCTTCGGCGAGCGAAAATCCAGCCAGCACGTTGGCGATCTGCATCACCTGTTCCTGATACAAGATCACGCCGAGGGTTTCCTTCAACAGCGGTTCCAGGTCCGGCAGCGCATAGACCACCGGCTCGCGGCCCCATTTATAGTCGATAAACTTGTCGATCATTCCGCCCTGAATCGGCCCCGGACGATAGAGAGCATTCAAGGCGGTCAGGTCCGCAACGGTGTCCGGCTTGTAGCGGCGCAGCACGTCGCGCATTCCGCCGGACTCAAACTGGAAGACGCCAGAAGTCAACGCGCGATGAAATACCTGTTCATACGTTCGCTTGTCATCGAGGGGAATTGTCTCCATGTCCAGTTCGATCCCGCGGTTGACCTTGATGAGGCGCAGCGCCTCATGGATCACCGTAAGCGTCGTAAGCCCCAGAAAATCCATCTTCAACAGGCCGATCTTATCGATGGCCTTCATGTCGAACGCCGTAACAATTTCGTCGTTTTTCGTGCGGCTCAGCGGCACCAGGTTGGTGAGCGGCTCCGGCGCAATCACCACGCCCGCCGCATGGATACCCGCGCCGCGCGCGAGGCCCTCCAGCCTCCGCGCAATGTCGATGAGCTCGCGAATTTGCGGATCGTTCTCATACACCTGCTGCAGCGGCTGCGATTCCTTCAACGCATCGTCGATCGTCATCCCAATCGTCGCAGGAATCAGTTTGGCGACCTTGTCTACTTCTCCATAAGGCATCGCCATGGCCCGGCCCACATCTTTAATCGCCGCCTTCGCCGCCATGGTGTTGAAAGTGATAATCTGCGCCACCTGCTCGCGTCCATACTTGCGGGTGACGTAATCGATCACCTCGCCGCGGCGATTCATGCAGAAGTCGATGTCGATGTCCGGCATCGATACACGCTCGGGATTCAGAAAGCGCTCAAACAGCAACTCGCCCTGCAGCGGATCGATATCGGTGATGCCCATGACGTAGGAAACCAATGAGCCGGCCGCCGAACCGCGACCCGGCCCGACGGGAATGTCCTGCTCTTTCGCATAGCGGATAAAGTCCCACACTATAAGGAAATAGCCGGAATACCTCATCTGCTGGATGCAGTCGATTTCGCGCTGCAGCCGAGCCTGGTATTCCTCGGTTGCGTGCCGCAGATGTCCCGAATCCCGCAGGTGCTGCACTGTCGTGTCCAGCCTATGCTGAAATCCCTCCCGGCAGACTTTTTCGAAATAGCTGTCGATGGTGAACCCCGGGGGCACATCGAACTGCGGGAAGGAATTCTGCACCTTGCCGATCTTCACGTGGCAGCGCTCGGCAAACTGCATGGTGCGGGAGACCACTTCCGGGTTCTGCGAAAAGACGCTCAGCATCTCCTCGGCGGACTTCACGTAGAATTGATCGCCGTCGAAGCGAAACCGTTTCTCATCATGGATGGTGCTGCCGGTCTGCACACACAAGAGCACGTCATGGGCATGATGATCGTCATGCCCGATGTAGTGGCTGTCGTTGGTCGCGATCAGCGGAATGTTCAGGTCTTTTTCCAGGCGAAATAAATCGGCATGGATCTTTTTTTCCAGCGCCAGCCCCTGATCCTGAATCTCCAGAAAAAAATTGCCGCGGCCAAAAATATCCTCATATTGCTTGGCGGTCGAGCGGGCTGCGTCGTAGTTTTCCTTCATCAGGTTGTCGCAGAGCTCGCCGGCCAGGCAGCCGGAAAAGCCGATCAACCCCTTGGCATGCTCAGCCAGGAACTTCTTGCTTATCCTTGGCTTACGATAGAAACCATGAAGTGAAGCTTCCGATGTAAGGCGCACCAGGTTGCGATAGCCTTCATCGTTTTCCGCAATCACCAGGAGATGGTGGTACACGTCGCCCTGCGGATCGGCGCGGTGGTCTTCCTTGGTGCAGATATATAGCTCGCAGCCGATGATGGGATTGATATCGTAATTTTTTGCCGCCTCGGAAAACTGCACCGCGCCATAAATGTTTCCATGATCCGTCATGGCGACGGCCTTCTGGCCCATGCCTTTGACGTGCTTCAGCAGCTTGTCCACATCGCAGGCTCCATCGAGCAGCGAATAGTCGGTATGCAGGTGGAGATGAGTAAATTCAGCCATGGGTAACTCTAATTCTAGTCGGCAAGAGCGTGGATTTTTCCTGACATGAAGGCTGGTAAAAATTCCTTGAGGAAATCGCGGCTGAAACTGCGAATGGTTACCGAGGCGCCGGATCGAGAAATGGAATCCGCTTGACCCAATTGTGGAAGAAACGCATCAGTGGGCGCTCGATCGCCAGGTAGCAGAGAATGCCGATTGCGACACAGACCAGCACGCAGAGCAGAACACCAATGTCTCCGCCCCAGCGGCCAAATCCGCGCCAGAAATGTTCCACCAGGCTGCGCGCCGGGTTGGTGCAGAGATACATGGAATAGGACGCATCGCCAAGGAAGACCAGCAGCCGCGACGGACTCGATTGCATGGCCGGGCTCCACAGAACGCCGCCGAGAACCAGCAGCGCGGACGGCACTCCCCAGAGGCCGACGCGCAGCCAGCCGTCGAGGCCGGCGAGGATGGAGCTGGCTTCGCTGGCATCGCCATAGCCGGTGAAGATGGTCGCGATCAGAAGAGCTGCGCCCAATGCCGTAAGGATCACGCCGATGCGGCGATGCACGCCCCAGCGCGCATATACCTGCGCAATCAGGCAACCGAAGACAAACTCCAGCGCAACCGGACTCGACCAGATGACCAGCAGGGGCCTGCGCAACCCAAGCACCGCGCCGAACGTGACCATCGCTACGAGAAATAAAATCGTATTCCGAACTACGCGCCGAGGAGTCCACTGCATCCACGCGGCGAGCACCATATAGAAATAAATTTCAAACAGCAGGCTCCAGCCGAGCGAGAGGATGAGCGCCGGCACCGGATAATGCCATCCCGGCAACAACAGCAATGTGGGAATCCAGGGCACGCGATGCCACTGGATGGGATAGCGGCCAAACTCTGCTTCGAGGATTACGACGAGGGTGAGAATCCAATACAGCGGAAAAATTCTGGTAATTCTGCGAGTCAGAAATGTCCTCGCCGAGCCCCTGCCCTGCCCCGCCGCGCGCGCCGCCACCAGCGAAACGATAAATCCGCTGATGACAAAAAAAATATCCAGCCCGCAGGCGCCAAAGCTGCGCAGGAAATAAAACTCAGCCTGTCGCGGAGTGGAGTGATATCCCGCAGCGATAATCGAATGCGTCCAGACAACCAGCAGCACGGCAACCGCACGCAACGCTTGAATTGAATTCAGCTTCTGCCGAGGTTGCGTAGCGGTCGTGCTGGAAATTTCCGGATAAAGAATGGCCATAGAGCGGAAAGCTTCAGCTGGCGAAGAGCCCTTCCTGATCGGCAATCTCGGGTTTGCGCCGCGTGATGGGATGGATGACCGCCACAATTTCCAACGACTGCAACGCCGTGCGCGGCAGAAAAATCCGCTGTGTGTTCGATCGCATATCGGGCGGCGCGATCTGGATACCCTCGGGCTCCATCAGAGAAACATCGTTGCTCGCGAGACCCTCCAGGTCTTCGCCGTCGCGCAGACGCATCCGCAGCCAAAGACCGGGCGTGCGCGGCCGCGAAGTAAAGTTGCGGCGAATCAACCGCTCCGGATTGTCGCCCGTCAAAAATTCGCGCACGAAGCACATCATCTTCACTTCACCGAGCGAGATGGTAAGCACTTTGCCGGTCGAGTCCAGCACCTCCAGCCGTCCATCGCGAACGAAGCCCTGGGGATCGACATAGCCCGACTGCCAGTCGCGGCTGAACTTGCGCACCACCACTTTTTTCCTGCTTGAACCCGATATGGACGGCGGATATTCCAGACTGCAACACTCCTGCCTCCGGCTGGCCCGGGGGAACTCAGTCAGGATTGTCGCACGAAGCGCAGCGGCTGCGAGCGGCATTCATTATAGACGGGGCATGGATTAAGCCATTTCAATGTGATAACATAGAGCTTTGTGTGCGCGATGCAGCCGCCCACATCTACTTGAAAAGACTGGGCTTAGGGGCGCATCCACAGGGCTCCAGGCAGAGGCGCAAACTGGGCATGCCCGATTATATCCAACTGCTCGAATCCAAGCTTTCCCCCAATCAAAAACAGGCGTTGAACGCCATGACGGACGTGGCCCGTGCCCGTGGCATCACCGTTTTTCTTACCGGCGGAGCGGTGCGCGACATCGTCAGCGGGGCTTCGGTCCGCGACCTTGACATGACGGTCCAGGCCAATCCGCTGAAGTTCAAGAAAGACCTGGAGAAGGCCGGCTTCGCCATCACCGGCGAACACGAGCCCTCACAAACCGTATATTTGCGATATGGCCGGCAGGCGCGCCTGGAAATTTCCGCTGCCCGTACCGAGAACTTCCCGAAACCGGGGCGCCCGCAATACCATTCCGCTGGAATTCTCGATGACTTGCGGCGCCGCGACTTTACCGCCAACGCCATGGCTCTCTCGCTGAATGAAGGCTCCTGGGGTCTGCTGCTCGATCCGCTGAACGGTTCGGCGGACATCTACAATCGCCAGCTTCGGCTGGTCGGCAATTATGGATTTCTCGAAGATCCTATCCGCATGGTGCGCGCCATCCGGCTGCTCTCCCGCACTGGCTGGGAGATGGAAGAGCGCACCAAAGCGCGCTATGACAATGCCAAGGCGGAAGATGTCATCGGCGCCATCACCGCCATCCAGCGCGGCTATGAAGCGGAAGAGATCGCATACGAAGAAGACCCGCTGCAGGCGATCAAGGCGCTCGAGGCTGAAGGCTGGATGGCACACCTCTCGCCCCACTGGACCAGCCGTTCCGCCGACGTGGCGGGCATTGAACGACTCCATGAGCGTCTGGTGCAGCTATTGATGGCCGGCCTGCACCCGGACCCCTCCGCCGCGCAATTCCATCTGCTGACGGCCAAGCTTTCCCCGGCTCATCTGTCTGCGCTGAAGCGGCTTTTTGTGCGCACAGATTTGATTGCGGAATCCGACGCGCTCGACAAGGAAGCCAAGCAGGTTCTGCAGCAGATGACGGCGAAAGATGCGACCAAGCCCTCGCAACTTTGGAAGCTGATGCACAGCGTCAAGCCGGAAGCGGTATTGTGGCTGTTCTTCACCGGCAAGGGCGCGACCATCCAGAACAAGTTCGAAAATTTCTTTACCAAGTGGCCGGAAGCTCGCCAGAAAATTCCCAACGCGATCCTGCAGGACATGCGCATCCTGCCCGACGTATCCGGCTACGACGAACTGCTCGACAAGTTGACCTTCGCCTTCATGGACTCCGAGCTGCCAAATGAAGAAGCCATCCGAAAATTTGCCGAGCCCTATTCACCTCCTCTCCCGCCCGCACCGGTAATCGTGCGCCGCACCCGCACGGTAAAGCGGGTGGTTGAACCGAAGGGATCGAAGAAGGGCAAGAAAGCGGCAAAAATCGCCGCCGCGGAACTGGCAGCCCAGGCGAGCGCCGCCGCCGCGCCGGAAACAGCCGCAGCTCCTGAAAGTGCAAAACCCGCTCCGGCGAAAGTTGCTGCCGGAAAATCCAGCGCGAAAAGCGCCGCCGCCGTTCCCAAAACTGCAACAGCCGCAGCGAAAAACTCCGCCAAAACCGCGACACAGGATAAAGTTTCAGCGGCCAAAGCAAAACCGGCATTGGCGAAGGCGAAAGCCGCACCGGAAAAAGCGAGGGCTCAATCCAAAATCCCAGCTGCCGAAAAAACAAAATCCAGCGGCAAGCCGACAGCAAAAGTAAGCGGGCCGGCGCACAAAGCCAGCATGGCTGCAAAACCCTCAGGCAAAGCGGCAAAAACGACAAGGACCTCATCGCGCCCGCCAGCGAAGACCGCGAAGACATTTGCCACGAAAAAAGAATCCACCAAAGGAAAAACCAAAGCTACGTCGAAACAGACTTCGCCAAAGTCAGCCGGTAAGTCAGCCACCAAAAAAGCCAGCAAAGCTCCAGAGAAGAAGACT
Source organism: Acidobacteriaceae bacterium (assembly GCA_965276585.1). GTDB lineage: Bacteria > Acidobacteriota > Terriglobia > Terriglobales > Acidobacteriaceae > JAKAAZ01. The sequence continues at coordinate 857,451 of CBDIAZ010000003.1, forward strand.
TCCAAACCCAAGGGAAAAGCTGCTCTGAAGCCCGCCGCAAAGAAGCCTCCGGCAAAGAAAAAATCCGGCAGATAACTTTCTGCCGGAAATTCCGATCAAGTCCAGTTCGACTGCGAAGGCGGCGTTGCTTTAATCGCCGCCGCCATTCGCCATCACTGAAATCACCTCGGGCGGCAAAATCCCCAGTTCCCGATAGACCGGGCGAATGTGCCGGCGGATATTCGGCAGCTGGGTCGCGAACCAGGCCGCGCCTGCAATGCAAAACGATCCAGTGATGATCAGGGCCATTGGCGCGCTGACCCAATGCGCCAAACCGCCTGCCAGCAGGCTGCCAAACGGCGCCATCCCCACGAAGGCCATCGTGTAGTAGCTCATCACCCGCCCGCGCTTGTCTTCCGGAACCACGGTCTGAATGATGGTGTTGCTGGCCGCCATCTGCTGCATCATGCCATAGCCGGTGACGACCATTAGAGCCAGCGACAGCCACAGCACTCGCGAGAAGCCGAAGGCGATCAGGCCTGCACCGAAAATCGCGGAAGAAATTGCAATGACGCGTCCCAATCCCAGCACCGATCGCCGCAGCGCCAGCGAAACTGCCCCCACCAGGGCACCCATCCCGAGCGCGCCCATCAAAAAGCCCAGTGTGTGCGCACCGCCATGCAACACCTTCGCCGCGAAGACCGGCATCAGCACGGTGAATGGCATGCCCATCAGGCTGATTCCTGCAAACAGGAGCAGAATTGTCCGCACCGGCGCGAACTGGGAGACGTAAGCCCAACCCTCTTTTAATTGCGCCATCATCGGTACGACAATGGCGCGCGCGGTGGTTTGCGGCAGCCGCATCAGCAGCAGCGAGGCAATTACGGCGATGTAGCTGATACCGTCGATCAGAAAACAATACCCTTCCCCGAAGCCTGCAATTACCAGCCCGGCCAGCGAAGGTCCCACCAGCCGCGCCATATTCACCATCGACGAGTTCAGCGCAATCGCATTGCCCAGATCTTCGCGGCCTTCGATCATCTGCACCAGAAATGCTTGCCGCCCCGGCATATCGAAGGCATTGATGAGTCCCTGAAATACGCTGAGAAGAAGAATTTCCGCAATCGTAATGCGGTGCGTGAGCGTCAGCACAGCCAGCCCCAACGACTGCACCATGGCCAGCGTTTGCGTCACCACAAGAACGTGACGACGGTTCAGCCGATCCACCCACACACCGGCAAAGGGCGCCAGCAGAAATGTCGGAATTTGGCCAGCGAACCCAACGATGCCCAGCAGCCACGCCGATCCTGTCAGCGTGTACACCAGCCACGCCGTCGCAATCCGCGTCATCCAGGTGCCGATCAGCGAGATGCTTTGACCGCCGAAGAAAAGCCGGAAATTGCGATGCCGCAGCGCGCGCCAGGCATGCGAGATGCCGCCCTTTGCGGGCTCGTCTGCGGCATTCTCGGTAGAGGGATTGATCTCTGGCACGATTCGGGACGCAGTCCATCTTACGGACCGTACATACTTTAGATGTTACCTTCTCCCCAAAGATGCCGTTGTTGCGAATGCGCGCAAACTTTGTCGCAGAAGCGAAAATGGATTCACCGCATCCATAACGAAAGGAAAAACGTTCTTCCGATAGGCATCGGCCGCGACAAATCACCCCAGCGTGAGTCTAATGGGAGCCGGAAGTAGAAACACGGGAGTAGCAAAATGTTCATTCGTAAATCATCCGAAATTCCGTCGTCAGAAATTACGCCGAAGTTCGACTACATGAATCGGCGCAAATTCATTGCCGGCGCAGCTGCCGTAGGTGCGTCTGCGCTCGGCGCAGAGCGCATGATGAACATTGCCTCGCCGCGCGGCTCCGTCGACGCGGCGGAAAAGCTCGCCACTATCCCCAGCAAATATTCATCCACTGGACTTACGCCGACCTTGTATCAGGACATCACCACCTACAACAATTTTTACGAGTTCGGCACCGGCAAGGAAGATCCCTCGCACAACGCCTGGCGGTTGAAGACAAATCCGTGGAGCGTGAAGGTCAGCGGCCTGGTAGCCAAGCCGAAGGTCTTCGATATCGACATGCTGCGCAAACTTCATCCCATGGAAGAGCGCGTCTACCGATTCCGCTGCGTCGAGGCGTGGAGCATGGTCATTCCCTGGGCCGGATATTCTCTGTCGGAATTCATCAACCAATGTCAGCCGCTCAGCTCCGCGAAATATGTTCAGTTCTTATCGATCGACGATCCCAAACAAGAACCCGAGATCCGATCCGTCGATCTGCATTTCCCCTACTCCGAGGGCCTGCGCATGGACGAAGCCATGCATCCGCTCACCCTTTTCACCTTTGGCCTCTACGGCCAGCAGCTACCCAATCAGGATGGCGCACCGGTGCGCGTAATCATTCCCTGGAAATATGGCTTCAAATCGGCGAAATCGCTGGTCGAAATTCGTTTTGTGAAGAACCAGCCGCGCACCACCTGGAATGAATCGGCGCCCAGCGAGTACGGTTTCTACTCCAACGTGAATCCGAATGTAGATCACCCCCGCTGGAGCCAGAAGAACGAGCGCGTCATCGGCGCGCCTTTCTGGAAGGCCCGTCAGGCGACGCTGATGTTCAACGGCTACGGCGATCAGGTGGCATCGCTATACAAAGGGATGGACCTGCGCAAGAATTTCTAAGTCGAACCTGTAATCTGCCCAGCAACAGATTATATGGATACCTATCCTTCGCGTTTCTTCGTGAAGGATGGAATTCCCGGCTGAATAAAAATCCGAGTTACAACATGAAAAACGGCTCCATCGTAACCCTGAAATTTATCGTTTTCCCTGCTTGCCTGCTTCCTCTGGGAATCCTGGTCTACCACGGATTCACCAGCGCACTCGGTCCTGACCCAGTAGCAACCATCACCCACACCACCGGCTATTGGACGTTATATTTCCTGCTCATCACGCTCGCCGTCACCCCGGTTCGCCGCCTCAGCACCCGCCTGGCGTGGCTGATCCGCTTCCGCCGCATGCTCGGCCTCTTTGCGTTCTTCTACGGCACCCTGCACCTGTTCACGTATATCTGGCTCTTCTCCAACTTTGACCTGCGCGCCATGCTGCACGACATCGCCAAGCGGCCCTTCATCACCATGGGAATGCTTGCATGGGCATGCCTCCTCGCATTGGCTGCAACGTCCACCGCATGGGCCATCCGTCGGCTGGGCGGCAAGCGCTGGATGCTGCTGCACCGACTCATCTACGTTGCCGCCATCGCCGGCGTTATCCATTACTGGTGGATTGTTAAAACCGGCGTGCTCACGCCCTGGAAAGTAACAGCCGTATTGGCCATCCTGTTACTGGCGCGAGTTATATGGAACATTCGCCAGACAGTTAGAAAAAGAAAGATTGCGGTAGCAGCTTAGCAGGTCGCGCGTAACTCGATAACTCTTCGTACCGGCTCATAACTCATCCGATGCAGCGGAGTCGGGCCATGCACTTCGAGCGCACGCAAATGTTCAGGCGTGCCATAACCTTTGTGCGATGCCAGTCCATACTGCGGATATTCCTCGTGGTAACTGCACATCCATGTATCGCGATACACCTTGGCGACAATCGATGCCGCCGCAATCGACACGCTGATCGAATCGCCATATATAATTCCCTTCTGCGCGCATGGCGTGTCGAGACGCTCCGCATCGATCAGCAGAAAATCCGGCTGCGGACAGAGCTGCGCGATCGCCGACAGCATGGCCAAATGCGAAGCGCGGCGAATATTGATGGCGTCGATCGTAGCCACATCGGCAAAACCGATAGCGACCGCAATCGCCTTCTTGCGAATCACGCCGTCCAACCGCTCGCGGTCTTCCTTTTCCAATTGCTTCGAATCGCGTACGCCGCGGATGCGCATTCCAGGTGGAAGAATCACGGCCGCCGCAACTACCGGGCCAAACAACGCCCCGCGGCCCACCTCATCCACACCCGCCACAGCGGTAGCTCCCTGGAGATATGCCGTTCGCTCGTTTTTATCGCTGCATACGAGCGCCCGCAGCCGCCGCATCTTCTCGGCCTGCTTTGAGAGCGTCCCCTCGCCCGCTGCAATCTTCGGTTGCGTCCTTGGCATGTCACAACGAGTGTACAACCTAGTGCCTTGTGGAGAAATGGTCCGGTCTCGACTCGGGTCGCTTGCGGCGATTACACTATTCGCTGAAAGCATTCGATCGCAAGCGCGTACGTCGCCTGCGGACAGGAGCACCTATGCCAATCACACCCCGGTTGCAGGAGGATCTGACGGAAAGCTATTCCATTTCTCCAGATCAGATCAAGCAATATCGCGCGAATGGCTACATCAAGCTGAAGCATGTCCTCTCACCCGCGACGCTGGCCTATTATGGCCGTGAAATTACCTGCAAAGTAAAAGAGCTGAACAGTCAACATCTTCCGCTGGAAGAACGCGACCTATACCACCGCGCATTCCTGCAGATAGAAAATCTATGGACGCAAAGCGAGGTTGTGCGCGAATTTGTAACCAGCTCCAAGCTAGGCCGCATAGCTGCGGAACTGATGGGCACCACCGGCGTTCGCATCTATCATGACCAAGCTTTATATAAGGAAGCAGGCGGAGGCATCACACCCTGGCACGCAGATCAGTTCTACTGGCCGGTAGATTCCGATAAGACAATTACCGCCTGGATTCCACTGCAAGCTACGCCGCTCGAAATGGGACCACTAGCTTTTTGTCCCAAGAGTCATAGCGTAACCTATGGCCGCGACCTGGAAATCGGCCAGGAAAGTGAAGAGCGCATAGGAGCCGCCCTCAAAAATCACGGCATCGACGAAGCCGGTTTCGATCTCGGTGAAGTCAGCTTCCACGCCGGATGGACCTTTCACCGCGCCGCGCCGAACACCACTGCCGCGCCGCGTGAGGTGATGACCATTATCTATATGGATGAGGACATGCGCCTTACCGAACCCGTCAACCAATATCAACAAGCCGATCGTGATTCCTTTTGCCCGGGGATTGCAGTCGGTGCGGTCATCGACAGCCCGATGAATCCCATTACCTGGAGTAGCCGCCATCGGTAGCTAGTGATTCGGAACTTGTCCTAATAGCCATCGAACTAAATCCTGCGCTCCGGAAAAATTGTCGTATTCCGATGGTAGATTGCGATTATGCCCGTCGGTGTATTCGTTATAGACCCACGGATCAACCACCGCATATACCGTGCCCCGCCCGTATTTTTCAGTCGCCATCATAATATTGTCGTTCTTTTTAAGCATGGCAACGGCAGTGCCGTGAACGGAAATCGTGCAAGTATCCTTCATATAGAAAATATGTGAGCCGGGAAAAACAGGCGGGTTCCCGCTGACCGCCACTCGACCTGCACCAATGTCATTCCCAATCACATGGTTTGCAAGCACATCGTTGAAGTGGATGCCGAAACGATCTGCAAGTAGATTTGTATGCTGGATATCTGCGTTCGCAGAATCGTTTTCCATCAACACCAGCACGCCTCCCTGCCGGACCCATTCTGCGACCCGATCGGCATCCTTAGGCGTAACGTAATGCGGATGCGGATTCTTTGCAGGGATATCTGGCGACACAATCATATAAATCTGCGCAGCTTTCAAATTCTCGAGCGTCGGCGCCTGATACAAAGTCTTCGTCGAAACTCCGTAGCTCCGAAATAGATGTCCGAGAAGCGAGAACCCGCTATTGCTTTTATCGTTCCACTTATAATGGAAGTATTCCGTTTTCCCTGCCGCATTCACCCTCTGCTGCGAGTTGAACCATGCGTCGATCAACACGGTATTTCCACGTCCAGACATGACGTGGGGAGCTAACTCCATTTCGCTGCTCGCCAAAAGAAAAGCGCCGATCCCGCGAGGATCGCTGCTCAAGGTTCGAGTAGACACATAATACGAATAACTTCCGTTTGAATAAGGACGGCCTCCCAGTCCGATCCCATAAACAGTATCGCCAATCGTCAGAGCGCCATCTTTTTCGTTCTGCACAAAGTGCTGCAGAATACCCCTGTACCCACGCGCCGCTACCTGCGAGTACTTTGGCGAAAGATATCCCAGCCTGACACCCTTGGCAAAGGCATAGGTAAACATTCCCGCTGCAGAAGATTCGAAGTAATTCCCCTTTTTCCCTGGCTTATCGAGCACCTGATACCAGAGTCCGGTCTGCGGGTCCTGCACCCGGGCGACAGCCGAAGCAGTTCGATTCAGGATTGCCAATAACTTCTCGCGGCCGGGGTCGTCTTGTTTGTAGTATGGCAGTACATCGACCAGCGCCATCATGTACCAGCCGGTGCCGCGTCCCCAGAAGTTCGCCGAGTCTCCAGTAGTCTTGTTCGCCCACGCCTCTTTCTTCGACTCATCCCAGCCGTGATACAGCAGGCCAGTTTTCGGATCGCGCGCATGCTGGTCGATCAGGACAAATTGCCGGGTAATATCGGCAAAATCCTTCGGCTCGTCAAAAGTCGTGGCATACTCAGCGTAGAAAGGCTCGGCCATGTAGAGCCCATCCAGCCACATCTGATTTGGAAACTGTCCCTGATGCCAGAATCCACCAGAAGCGCTTCTAGGCTGCACAGTGAGCTGGCGCCGAAGCATGGCAGCCGCTTTAAAGTATTTCGGATCCTGCGTAACTCTATAGAGAAGGAGCAGCTGTCTTCCCATCAAAATCTCATCCAGAGAATTCTCCCCGGCATTGTAAGTTGGTATAGAACCGTCCGGCATGAGTAACTGATCGACAGATTGCCGGATGTAATTGAAGTATGCAGGATCGGCAGTGTTATACCAGACCGCGCTCATTCCTTCGAGCAACGTTCCCAGGTTGTAGTCCCATTTCCATTGCGTCCGGTCGGCGCTTAAATGCCCGTCGGGCCACCGCTCTATAGCCGCGTTGGCCATCTGTTGCGACAAGGGCACCGTCGACGCCGATCCCGCGCAGCAGAATGAAACTATCCAGCCGATTGCGCAGCATAGTAAAAAGCGTCGCGGATTCCATAAAACATTCTTAGAATTATCGGCTGCTATTTCTTCATAACACATTCGGATTTTCTCCATGAACTGTTGTCTATCGCGTATCTGAACAGGGGGAAATTGTGCGGCGCAAATCTTCCTCATAATAAACCGCGGCAAATAGATGAGACAGGGGAGCAGGTTTTCAGTACATTTGGAGCAGCCCATCGTATCGCTCACTGCGGCAATTGCGCTGAAGGTTCCCCTTTGAAAGGTTGATTGCTCACAACATGGTGACGCAAAATCCCAATCCGCAACTGCATCGCAATCCGATCGAACCATCCACACCTGACGAACTCTCGCCGCAGCTTCGCTCGGATATGCGAAAACGATGGCTCTACATCGTACCCGCAGTCTTCATTACATATAGTCTCGCGTGCCTCGACCGGTTCAACTATGGCCTGGGAGCGGCAGCAGGCCTGGCGTCGACATTACACATCAGCAAAGCCCAGTCCGCGTTGTTAGGCTCGCTGTTTTTCCTCGGCTATTTCACCTTGCAGATTCCCGGCGCCTCGTACGCGCGCCGCAAGAGTGCAACCCGGCTGGTATTTTTGGCTCTTGTCAGCTGGGGCGCTCTCGCTGCTCTGACCGGCGTCATCCGGACATTCTGGTTGCTGGCCCTCGATCGGCTCCTGCTAGGCATGGCGGAAAGCGTCGTCATCCCCGCCACATTGATCCTTTTGACCCATTGGTTCACCCGGGCAGAGCGGTCGCGTACAAATACACTGCTCCTGCTGGGAAGCCCAGTCACCGTCCTCTGGATGTCTGCGGCCACGGGGTACATCATCCACGCCCTGGGATGGCAGATGGCCTTTATACTCGAAGGGGTGCCCGCCGTTCTGTGGGCATTTATCTGGATTTTGCTGGTCCACGACCGGCCTCAGGATGCGTCCTGGCTTGGGCTGCCGGCGCAAGAGCATCTGCAACGGAAACTAGATCGAGAGCAAGAGGTTCTACCGCAGATATCCAGTATCAAGACAGCGTTCCGGCATCCCAGCGTAGTTCTGATTTGCATTCAATACTTCTTTTGGAGCGCCGGACTTTACGGCTTCGTCTTATGGCTGCCCACCATGATCCGGAGCAACTCCTCCCGCAGCATTCAACTTACCGGCTTGCTGGGTGCAGTCCCCTTCGTTCTTGCAATTCTGCTCATGCTGGTGACGGCGCACTACTCCGATCGAAGTCTTCGGCGAAAACATTTCATCTGGCCATTCCTGATTGTTTCCGGCGCATCGCTGCTGGCCTCTTATGTCACCGTCGAGCATACGTTCTGGCTTGCCTATGGCTTCCTGATACTCGCTGGTGGAACCATGTATGCCGCCTACGGCCCCTTCTTTGCACTGGTTCCCGACATGCTGCCAAAAAATGTAGCCGGAGAAGTCATGGCGCTGGTCAACAGCTGCGGTGCATTGGGCGGATTTTTCGGTATTTGGTTTGTCGGCCTGCTCGGGGCCTACACGGGCAATTCCCGATCCGGCATTCTGTGTCTCTCCATCTCGTTAATGCTCTCCGGCGCGATCATTTTTTGCCTGCGCAATCCCGCTGACCCTTCTCCAACAAATTTCCCAATCTAAATAAGAATGCCGCGGAGACAATCATGCTCTCTCAATGTAATCTGATTGGATTTGTTCCAACGACAGGCGGTGAACGCGCCCGCGAATTCTATGTCGACGTGTTAAAACTGCAATTCGTAGAAGACGACCAGTTTGCGCTGGTAGTAAGAGCCGATCAGAATGCAATCCACATCGTCCGCATGGAGAAGTTCTCTCCTTCTCCCTACACGATCCTGGGATGGGAAGTAGAGGACATTCAGAGCGCGGCCCAGGAACTAGCTGCAGCCGGAGTAGCCTTCGTGCGGTATCCATATTTTCAGCAGGATAATTCCGGAGTGTGGGCATCGCCGAGCGGAGCAAAGGTCGCATGGTTCCATGATCCGGACGGCAACGTGCTGTCGATTTCGCAGCATTGACAGAGAATTTTCTTTAGCAGGCGGTCGCGCTCGCGATAGGATTCTGATTGAATCCGATCGCGAGGAGGATGTGTGCTGGATACGGCTCAGAATATCTATCTCATCATTCTGTGGGTAACGCTGTCGATCAGCTTTTTGATCGTGCTGAACCATCTCTGGCCGCCGGCGCGGCGGCGGGTGCATAACGATGTCATCGGATGGCAGATTTCGATCGTCGGTACCATTTATGCGGTGATGGTGGGGTTCATGCTCTATGCGGTGTGGTCAAATTTCCAGACCGCGGAAACCAATGCCAACAATGAAGCCAATTCGCTGGTAAACCTGTTCCGCACCGCGAATGGTTTGCCGACCGGGCAACGGGATGCGATCGAGATCGCAGCAGCCAGCTACGTCCACGCCGTGTTGAATCATGAATGGCCAACCATGAATGTGGGAGGGCCGCCGCATGCAGGCCAGCCGTACATCATGCAGTTGTGGGCCACTACGACGCAGACCCCCGAGTTGAATGCTGCGCAGCAGGTCAGCCTGCACCAGGCAATGGCAGAGTTAAGCGATTTAACGGAACATCGCCGCGTCCGTGTCCTGGAGAGCAGGACACAGATGCCGACCATACTGTGGGCTGTACTTGTTGTCGGCGGAATAATTACCATCAGCTCCTGCTGCCTGATCGGCAGCGAAAACAGCGCCCTGCATTTTTCTTTGATCTTCTCGCTCAGCCTGCTGATCTCTCTCGCGCTGGTTGCAATTGCCGATATCGACCGACCATTCCAGGGTTCGGTTCATGTCAGCCCCTATGCGTTTGTAAGGGCGCAGGAAACCATGCTCAGCCCGGGGACCAACAACCAACAGGACTAGATGGAAAAGCGGAAAGATATTTCCGAGTACACGGCCGGCCGCTTAGACGCAGCATCTTTTCTGTCGCCTTGACGGCCTCCACAATTGGAATTTCACTTAACCCAAATTCCAGGGAGCGCAAGTGTTAAGCGCAGCGCAAAATATATTTCTTGTCATCGTGTGGGTCGCCCTCTCGTTAACCTGCCTGATCTTGCTAAATCGCTTTTGGGCCCCCAGCCGCCGGCGGGTCCATAATGACGTAATCGGATGGCAAATCTCAATTCTAGGCACGATCTACGCCGTAATGATCGGTTTCATGCTGTACGCCGTGTGGGCCAATTACCAGACTGCGGAAACCAACGTCGACAACGAAGCGAATGCGCTGGTGAATCTGTTTCGCACGGCGAACGGCCTGCCGCCGGCCCAGAGAAGTGCAATTGAGATCGCCGCGTCGAATTATGGCAACGCCGTGGTGTATCAGGAATGGCCAACCATGAGCCGAAGTGAGATACCCCGTGCCGGTGTGCCTTTTATCCGACAATTGTGGGCCATTACGACCCAGACATCCACGCAGAACAACGCACAACTAGTCAGCTTGCACCAGGCGATGTACGAACTCAGCAGTTTAACGGTGTATCGCCGCCTCCGCGTTCTGGAAAGCAGATCCGGGATGCCGAACATTCTGTGGGCTGTATTGGTGATTGGAGGGGCGATCACAACTGCGTCATGCTGTCTGATCGGCACGGAAAATATCGCGCTTCACTTTACTCTTATTGTCGCGCTCAGCCTGCTGATTTCAATGTCGCTGGTGGCGATCGCGGACATCGACCGCGCATTCCAGGGCTCCGTGCATGTCAGCCCCTACGCGTTCGTGAGAGCCCAGGAAACAATGCTGAGCCCGGGAAGCCCTCCCCAGGATTAAACTCAAAGGCCGCATTCCCCGGGGAATACGGCCTTTGAGTTTTGTTTTCGCTATAAAAAACTCTCATCTCAAAGCAAGATGTGAACATCCTGCTTGCCTGTCCCGCCTATGAATTAGTCGGCTTCGCGGAGACGAGCGGCCTTGCCACGCAGTGCGCGGAGGTAGAAGAGCTTGGACCGACGAACCTTGGCCGAGCGAACTTTTTCCACCTTCTCGACCACCTTGCAGTGGAGCGGAAAAATGCGCTCGACGCCCTGACCGAAGCTCATTTTGCGGACCGTAAAGCTGCCCTCGGCGCCGTTCTTGCGCGCGATTACGATGCCTTCAAACGCCTGCACGCGCTCTTTGTCGCCTTCTTTAATCTTGACCTGGACGCGGACGGTGTCTCCGGGGCCAAAATCGGGCAGATCGGTGCGCTGAAGCTTGGCAGCCAGACGCTGCATAACGGGATGAATCGACATAGTAGTTCCTGTTCCTGAAAGAAAATTGGGTTCTTGAATGGAAATTAGGCGGTTCGGGCCAAAACATCAGTTTACACGGAATATTCGATTTCGTCCTCTCGACTATCTGCACTGCTCTCCCGATTTAACCATGGTTCGCATGCGGAACAATCACAGTAAAGACTGTGCCGTTCTGACCACTCGGCGTATCGCCGCCTGAAATTTCGCTCCGCACCTTACTGCGAACATGGATGCTGCCGCCATGTTTATCGACGATGCCGGCCGAGACCCACAGGCCAAGCCCAGTGCCGGTTTCGCCTTTGGTAGTGAAGAAGGGTTCGTACACGCGCTTCCTGGTTTCAGACGGCATGCCATAGCCGGTATCGGCGACGGTGATGCGAATTCCAGCCTGGCCGCTTCGCCAGTCGGTTACAGGGCGCACCCGCAGCCGCAGAATTCCTCCTTTTGGCATGGCGTCGAGTGCGTTGCCAATCAGGTTGGCCAGCACCTGGCGGATTTCTCCGGCATGGCAGATCAGCAGGGGGCAATCTCTCGTGTCCAGCCTGAGATCGATGTTATTCCGCGACAGCTTGCCGCGATAAAGGGTCAACAGAGAATCAAGCAGCTCCGCCATATCGGTAGGGGCGGCGGCAGACTGTTGCTTGTGGAACCGCAGCGTCTGGCTGGCGATCTGCGAAACACGATCGAGCTCATGCTCCGCTGAGGACAGATAGCTGCGGGTATCTTCATTCGTCGCAGAAGCGCGGGCCAGGTAGAGCAGGTTGGTGACGGCTTCCAGAGGATTGTTGATCTCATGCGCAATCGAGGATGCCAGCCGTCCCACGACCGCCAGCTTCTCCGACTGACGCACCGCCGCTTCGGCCTTCTGCTGGGTTTCCATATCGGTGTTGGTGCCGAACCAGCGAACGATATTGCCGGCGCTGTCGCGCACCGGCAGAGCGAGCGTCAGGAAGGTGTGAAAGTTCCCGTCGGCGCCGCGCAGCGGCAACATCATATTGAAAGGCTCGCCGCTTTCAAGCGATTGTTTGTAGCGGGCGACAACTTTGGGCAAAATATCGGGATCATGCACCGACTGCCAGCCCCAGCCTTCCATTTGTTCCAGCGTAGTGCCGGTGTACTCATACCAGCGACGGTTGTACCAGGTGAGCGAGCCATCGGCGTTGGCCATCCAGGCCAGCTGCGGAATGGAGTCGGCGAGCACGCGAAACTGCTCTTCCCGGGTTTCGATCTCACGGCGGATCAGCACCTGCTCAGTAACGTCGACAGCCAGAACAAAAATCCCTTCGATCCGGCCATGCAAATCGCGAACCGCCTGATAGACAAAATTGCAGAAAACATTCGTCGGGCGGCCGAAGCCGGTAATGTCCAGGTTCATCGCGAGTTCGTTTCCGATAAATGGAATTCCCGTTCGATACACTTCATCGAGAATTTCGATGATGCCCTGGCCGCCCAGTTCCGGAAATACGTCGATCACATTCCTGCCGACCAACTGCTGCCAGCTTCGGCCAATCAGCCGCTGGTACGACCGATTGGCCAATGTATAGCGGTGACCGGGTCCGCTGAGCGTCGCAATTGCGGCCGGGGCATGAAGAAACAGCTCACGCATCTTCGAGCGCTCCCGCTCCGCCGCGGCGCGCAGAGCGCGTTCCCGCTCCAGGGTTTCAGCTTCGCGGAGCGCATCCCCGATTTCAATTGCAATCTGGGCGTAGAACTCGCGATACGGTTCGTCCAGCCGCTTTCGAATGCTCACGCCGGCGAATAGAAATCCGATCGGCTCCGCGTCGTTCAGCAGCAGGATGGGGATCAGGAGGGCCTCGACCGGGGCTGCTCCCCAGGGAAATGCCGGCAACGGAAAGAACGGATTCTGCCTCAGATCGACGGTGCAGGTTTCTCCAGCCGCAATCCCGCGGCAGATCGTCCAGTCCGGGTGACGAAGATCGATCTGCGTGGGGAAGGCGATCGGTTCGGCTCTCGATTTTGGCTGCGAATCTGCCTGCGGCGAACTGCTTGCGGCCAGAGTCGCCGAGAACAATTCCTCGTTGCGCCGTTCCGCGCCGGGTCGATTGTCGAAAAGATAAATCGCCGCGAAGGGCAGATCGTATGGGTTGACGGCAAGCACATTGGCAACGGCGCGGCACGCGTCCGTCGTGGTTTCGCATCGGATGCCGCTGATGGCAGCCAGTTGCCGCAGTGTTTTCAGGCGGCGCTTTTCGATGACTCGTTCGGTTGTCTCCAGAACGGGAGTAAACACGCCGCCCACGCCGCCGGACTCGTCCCGAATGGGGCTGTAGGAAAAGGTGAAGTAACATTCTTCCGGATAGCCGTGGCGTTCCAGCAGAAGCAGCAGGTCGTCGGCCCGGGTCGCCTCGCCCAGTTCCAGGACGCCTTCCAGCATGGGCCCGATGGTGTCCCATATCTCCGGCCACACCTCGCGCCCGCAACCGCCCAGCGCCTGCGGGTGCTTGCTGCCAATCAGTTGAATGTAGGAGTCGTTGTAGAGCTTGACCAGGTCGCGGCCCCACCAGATTAGAATGGCGAAGCGCGAGTGGAGGCAGATGCTGACGGAGGTCTTCAGGCTCTGCGGCCAGTTTTCGACCGGACCGAGCGGCGTTTTCGACCAATCCAGCGCGCGCATGCGGGCGGCCATTTCGCCGCTTCCGGCGAACAGTTCCGCTGCAATGCCAACCTGGGGGCGAGTAGTCATCGCTACGCTCAAAATGATTCTAAGATGCTTCCGAAGAACGAACTGCTGCATCGGAATCGCGGGGAGTACCGAAATCGTAAACCGGGATCAGACGCTCCGTCATCCTGAGCGCAACTTCTTCAATGTCGCGCGATCTTCTTCCGACAGCGTAGCGTCCACCAGCAGCTCCGGGCGGTTTTTCAGCGTCTTTGCCAGAGATTGCCGCCGCCGCCAGCGACGAATCTCCTCATGGTTCCCGGAACTGAGAACCGCTGGCACAGCCGCCCCGCGGAATTCCGGCGGCCGCGTGTAGTGCGGATAGTCGAGCAGCCCGGCAGAATCGGAGGTGGAGCGGGGAGCCTGATCAGCCACGATTTCCTGCGGAGTTGGCAGCGCGGCGAAGCTCTCATAACGCGAGGAGTCCTGATTGCCAAGCACGCCGGGGAGCAATCGACTCACCGTGTCCACAACGATGGCAGCCGCCAGTTCTCCGCCGGAAAGAACATAGTCGCCAATCGAAAGCTCCATGTCGGCGATCAGATCGTTGACGCGCTCATCGACGCCCTCATATCGCCCGCAAAGAAGCACGACACGATCGAGCGCCGCCATTTCTCGGGCGATCGACTGCGTGAAGGGGCGCCCCTGTGCCGAAAGCAGAACCACACGCTCGCGGTCTGGGTCGCGCTCACCCTTCTCCGCAATTCCCAAAGACTCGACAGCGCGAAAGATGGGCTCCGGTTTCATCACCATACCCTCGCCTCCGCCAAACGGGCGATCGTCGACCGTCTGATGGCGATCGTTGGTGAATTCACGCAGGTTGTGGGTTTCTACCCGCACCAGCCCGGCATCGAGCGCGCGGCCAAGAACGCCAAGCCGGAACGGGCTTTCAAAAAATTGCGGGAAGACCGTGACGATATCGAACCGCATGTCTAGATGATTACAAGAGAACCCCACGTTGCAAAGCGCAATAGCTACGCCTGCGCTTTTTTCCATTTAATCCCGCAGCCAACGCTCGGCCGCTGCTCCTGGGGTACCAGCTTGCCGGCCATGACAGCATCAATGGCGGCGCGCAGATCGCGTCCATCGACCGCCACATTGTTGCCGGGCCGGCTGCCATCCAGCTGGCCGCGATATACCAGCTTCATACCGGCGTCGAACAGAAAAAAATCCGGCGTGCAGGCCGCGCGATATGCCTGCGCTACCTGCTGGGTTTCATCGTAAAGATAGTGGAAGGTGAAGTGATGCCGCTGTGCCTGGGTGCGTAAACCCTCGGGACCGTCCTCGGAATACGCGTCGGCATCGTTGCTGCTGATGCCGACAATCCCCAGTCCCTGCACAGCATATTCATGGCCAATGCGGGCGAGTTCCGTTTCTATGTGTTTCACAAATGGACAATGCGAGCACAGAAACATGACCAGCAAACCGCGCATCCCGGTGAATTGCTCGAGCGAGATGGTTCGTCCGGAAACAACGTCGGGCAGAGAAAACGCAGGCGCGGGCGTGCCCAGCGCGAGCATGGAAGAGGAGGTGGATGGCATTGCTGAATTTCTCCTTTATTGGTTACGAGTATTCGATGAAGTTCTGCGGAACACAGTAAAGATCAATAACAGGATTTCTCTGAATCCTCGGGATTTTCGATATTGGTTTGGCGTTCGCGGCGCTCTTGTTCACTCAACGGGGCATTCACTTCCAACAGGCCAGCGGGCAGGTTCATCTCCACTCGCCGGCCTGGCAGGTCGACGCGCACCAGATAACTTCTGGCAAAAGGAACCCAATGTTCTTCGCCGTCCGGGCTAAGAACGACGAGCAGGTCGGTGGTATTTTCCTGCTGAATGACATCGCGGACGATTCCGACTGCAGTCTGGCCGGGCCGCGCAAGATCGATGAGCTGGCAGCCGGTCAGGTCGTGGATGTAGGCGGCATCTTCATCGAGCGGCATGCGATCGGCGGCTGGGATGACCAGCTCCGCGCCGCGCAGGGTTTCGGCGGCGGAAATGGAATCCACACCGGCGAATTTGAGCACCACGCGGCCCTTGTGCAGCCAGGATTGCTCAATTGCAATGGGTGTGGGAACGGAATTCTTCCGGCGTTCCAGAGGCGGGAGATCCGAAGGCGGCCGATGGAGAAACGCTTCGCGCATTTCTGCGAACCGCTGGGGAAAATCCGTGAGGATTTCCGCCAGAATTTCGCCGCGCCGGCCCTGCGGGCGAACCAGCCGGGCCACGGTTATCCATGACGTGGAATCGATCACAACCCTATTGTTTCACGATTGAATCGGCCACAATCCGATTGTTTCTCAGGCACCTAAAAGGCCTCAGCCGGGCGACGGCTACGCGCCACGCGATCTTCACGCGCAACATCGGCCACCTCCGCCGCGAAAACGCTTACGGCTCGAGCGGCGACTGTTCCAGCTTAGCCTGCTCAACAATCTCCAGGCTGTAACGATGGTGCAGTTTGACGCTGACAGCGCCAAGAATGGTTCGCAGGGAGCGCGCGGTGCGACCCTGTTTTCCGATGATTTTGCCAACGTCGGTCGGGTCCACCTTCAGGTGCAGGACGGTGCCACCCTCGTGCGGCGTTGCTTTTACGGAGACTGCCTCCGGCTTGTCCACCAACGAACGGGCGATTTCCGTGATCAACTCTTCCGCGGAAAGCTCCGGAGAATGCTCTGACATGCGTATACCCTCACCACCAGAACGAAGTAAAGCCTGAATTCCTTTTGTTTTATACCTGAAAGGAAGAGCATTGTCGCGCTTTTTTGGTTTACCTAATAGTAACTAAGTTAGTTACTTCACGTGCGGATTGCCCAAAAAATATCCACGAGTAGAGTTGAAAAGTGCAAATGGCGTGAGGTTGAGGCTAAGGTCTGCCGATGCGAAAGAGAAGTCGCGATGAGCAGTCGGAGAACGCCTACGCCTGATACGGGTCCGATCCCTCTCTGCAAGGCGAGAATAGAAAAGCAAAAAGAGCGTGATCGGAAGACCACGCTCTTTTTTGCCTGAATTTCGGATTGTAACTGCGCGAAGCGGATGCCTGTTTTTATGCAGTCTGCGGAACGGCTTTGGCCGCGTTGGCGACCAGCTTCTGTACCCGATCGGAAAGCTGGGCTCCCTTGCCGGCCCAATAATCGACACGATCCTGCTTCAGATCGACGGTAGCCGGGTTGGTGCGCGGGTTGTAGGTGCCAACCACTTCAATCGACCGGCCATCGCGGGCGCGGTCCTTTTCAATCACAACGACGCGGTAATAGGGCTTCTTGCGGGCGCCTACGCGGGAAAGGCGAATCATCAACACGAGAGTTATAGTCCTTTCTGGAATTCCGGAGGCAGAGCAGAACTCGTCCGGAAGGACAGAGACAGCGGAAAAGCCCGGAATGAACAGTATCTCCCAATCCAGGCCTCAGGTGCAAGTTGCAATTCGCACTTTATGTATCGGCCTTCCTGGTAAAGACTGTCGCATCGGATTGACGTTGGGCCGCGCTACTTGCTCGATGACGGCGGCATCCTAGTGTGAACAGAGAGGCCAGCGTGACCGAGACGCAAGGGACAGAGCGGCGAACCTTACGCGCCATCGAGTGGTCGAACTTTTTTCTTGCCGATGTGCAGACCGGCCTGGGCCCTTTTCTGGCTGCATATCTCGCCGCCAGCGGATGGCGCGCCGGAAGCGTAGGCTATGTGCTGACCTTCGGTGGCCTGGTGACGGTGGCCATGCAGACGCCTGCCGGAGCCATCGTCGATACCGTTCACCGCAAGCGGGCGCTGCTGGCGGCAAGCCTGTCCGTACTGGTTGCGGGCGCGGTTCTGCTGATGGGCCGCGTGCATCCGTGGTCCGTCTATTCCGCGCAGGTACTGATCGGCGGCTCTGCCCCCTTCCTGGGCCCTACGGTGGCTGCTATCACGCTGGGCGCGATAGGCATAGCCGGGTTCGACCGGCAGTTCGGCCGCAATCAGTCGTTCAACTCCGCGGGAAATGTCGTCGCGGCCCTGCTGATTGCAGGCATCAGCTACAAATTCGGCTATCGAGCGATTTTTTTAATCGCTGCCGTGCTGGCGATTCCGGCGATGATTTCGATTTTTGCCATCGATCCGCGACAGATCGACTATGCCCGTTCCCGCGGAGCAAAAAGCGAGACAGGAAAAAACGAAGGGCTGAAGGCGCTGCTGCGCGACCGCGTACTGCTGGCGTTTCTGTTGAGCGCGTTTCTGTTCCATACGGCCAACGCCGCCATGCTGCCGGATCTGGGTGAGATGCTGGCTCGGGGCAGGGCGCGGACCGCTGCTCCGTTCATGGCCGCATGCGTCATCGTCACGCAACTCGTGATTGCCTGCTCGGCGGCGTGGATCGGGCGGCGAGCTGGAACCAGTGGGCGCAAGCCGCTGCTGCTGGTTGGGTTTGGAGTGCTGCCGCTGCGCGGCCTGCTCTACACGCTGACGCAGGCGACGGGCGCGCTGATTGCGATCCAGATATTGGACGGCGTGGCAAATGCGATTTTTGGCGTGGTGTCGATCCTGGTGGTCGCCGACCGCACCCGCGGGACAGGACGCTTCAACCTGGCAGCGGGCGCGCTGGCGACCATGGTCGGCATTGGCGCAGCGGTGAGCACAACCATCGGCGGTCAGTTGATCGAACGCCTGGGATATCGCGCGTCATTTTTAGGATTGGCAGCGATTGCGGTGATCGCGTTTACACTGTTGCTGTTCGCTGTGCCGGAGACATTGCGCGAGCCGGAGATGCATGTCGAAGATTCGGCGCGCTGACAGACTGCTTACATCCCGATCTGCAAATCTGTGGCTACGCCTGCAAAGCGGTTATGAGTTTTTCGTCTTTCGCGCTGCCAGCAGCTTTCTTTTTTCCGCAATCAACTTCCTGCGCGCGGTGGGTGACAGGGCGAGCGCGTCCCTGGTTCGCTTGGGCAATTTTTCATATACCTTGTCGCGAGCATGCATCAGCAAGTGTTGCAGCTCCCGGCCAGGCAGTGCGTCCCATCGCTCCAGTGCGACCCAATAGATTCTCGCCATGTAAGGAGCGGGAATAACGCCTTCATTCTCAAGCAGCTCGGCATAATGCTCCGCGCCGGCGTGGAAGGACATCACCGCTTTGCCGTCTTCATCGAGGTTCACCAGCGCGAACATTTTGCCGCCGATGGCCTTGTCGCCAACCCAGAAGACAAGGTTCGCGCCCCATTGCATCGTTTCCTCCACGTGCGGCAGCTTCAGCAGAAATTCGCGGATTTGTTCGGCATCCATTGTTTGACATCTCGAAGACGGTTATCGCGCCGGATAGTTAGTGCTTGCATTTGTGCGTGAGTTATACACAACCACCCGGCCATCGGGGAATGCAGTCAGACGAATATAGTTTCCGTCCGTTCCGCCCTTCAAATTCGCGATATTAGGTGCGGCCACATTCTGCTGCGCGCCGCCTTCGGCAGAGGTATGCAGCTGCCAGAGATTTTTCAGCCGCGGAGATTTTTCGATGATGTCCCATACCCCAGGCGAGCCGCCTTTGGTTTCACCGTTATCCATGACGGCAACCCGCGGCGCGATCGCGTCGACGAAGGCCGCGCTGCCGCTGTGGAACCAGCCATGATGCGAAACCACATAGACATCCACCTGGCCGAGTTTGTTCGCCGGGCAGACCAGTCGCCGCTCTTTATCGTGAGTCAGATCGCCGAGATCGATCAGACGCATCTTCCCATACTGCATCACGACGCCGACAGAGCGGGCATTCTCCGTCTGGTCTTCGGGAAATGTGGGAGCGCCCTTGCAGTATGGATTCGGCTGGCCCGCGCCCGGCAGCGGAGACGCGATCAGATTGCCGTCCGCGCTGACGATGGTGACGTTGAGCCCGGCAAGTGGAATCTGTTCGCCAGGGCGCGCGAGAATGTGCCGTGCATGAGAATGCGCGAGTACGGTCTGATACTCTTCCCATCCTTTTTCCGTAACGGCATCGCTGGTCTCGCGATTGGGTCCGTGATCGATGAACGCGTGGATGGGAATGCGCGCGGCCAGGTTGGGAACGCCGCCGACATGGTCGGTATGAAAATGGGTGATCAGCAAATAATCGATGTGATCCAGACCCGCTTGTTTCACCGCGGCCATGATTCGGTCCGCGTCGCGGCCGTTATGGTCGGGCCAGCCGGTGTCGATCAGCAGCGATTGATGCGATGGCGTGACAAACAGCGTCGACTGGCCGCCTTCGACATCGATGAAATACACCGTGAGCGGCTTCGCCAGGGAGACCTCATGCTTGCGATAGTTCCCATTTTGCGCGCGAACGAATGCCGATGCCATGAGGCCAAAAAGCACCAGAACAGCGGCGGATATTTTTGCTGACGATTGCAGAGTGAAGCGGCGCATAGAATTGTTCCTCAAACCTTCCTCTACCAGAATGCCTGAACGATCTGCGACAATCTAGCATTCATGCCAATGCATCTGCCGCAAGCCGTGACGTGGACCGCAACCTGGGTAGTCTGCGTGCTGGTTTTTCTGCTCATCCTGTGGCGTCCGCGGCGCATTCCGGAGTATGCCTGGGCCGCTGGCGGAGCGGTGCTGCTGATCGTATTTCGTCTGATTGCGCCCGGCAATGCCTGGATTGCGGTGCGGGCGGGCGCCAGCGTGTATCTATTTCTCGCCGGAATGATGCTGCTGGCCGAGCTGGCGCGAGAGCATGGCGT
The DNA here is from genome assembly GCA_965276585.1 of Acidobacteriaceae bacterium. Taxonomy (GTDB): domain Bacteria; phylum Acidobacteriota; class Terriglobia; order Terriglobales; family Acidobacteriaceae; genus JAKAAZ01. The sequence goes on from CBDIAZ010000003.1 coordinate 877,995, forward strand.
ATTCGACTGGCTGGCGGCGGTGGCAATGGAACACGCGCGCGGCTCGCAGTTCCGGCTGTTCGCGCTGGTCTATGGCATTGGGATCGTCGTGACGGCATTGCTCTCAAACGATGCCACGGCGGTCCTGCTGACGCCCGCGGTGCTGGCCGTGATTCGCCGCGCGAAGATTTCTCCGCTGCCGTATCTGTTCGCGTGCGCCTTTGTCGCCAATGCAGCCAGTTTCGTGCTGCCGATTTCGAATCCGGCGAACCTGGTGGTGTTCGGTGGCCAACTGCCGTCGCTCGGGCAATGGCTGCATATTTTTCTGTTGCCGGCAATCTGCGGCATCGCGGTTACGTTCATCGTGCTCTGGCTGCATAGCCGCGCAAAACTTCGTCAGCCGATGCAGGATGGCGTGAAGCCACCGCGGCTCGAACAGATGGGCCGCCGCGCCGGACTGGGTGTGCTGCTGGCTGCGGCTGCGCTCCTGACCACCTCTGCGCTCAATGGACCGATTGGCCCGGCAACCGCAGTAGCAGGCTTCGCGGTCATGATCTTTGTGGCGCGCACCGACTGGCGCATCATGATTGCGCCACTCAAAAATATCTCCTGGGGCGTCATTCCGCTGGTCGCCGGATTGTTCGTGATGGTGGAAGCGTTAAAGGGTGTAGGGGCGCTGACACTCTCGACGCGCGGCCTGGATATTGTCGCGAGCTGGCCGCGCTTCGCCGGCACAGCGGCGACTTCTTTCGGCTTCGGCATCGCCTCGAACGCGATCAACAACCTCCCCACAGGTTTAATCGGCGCAGCGGCAGTGAAAGCTGCGCATGGCAGTGCCCTCATGCATGCCGCGGTGCTGCTCGGCATCAACCTGGGGCCGAATCTGTCTGTGACCGGATCGCTGGCGACCATCCTGTGGCTAATGGCTTTGCAGCGCGAGAATATTCAAGTGAGCGGCTGGCAGTTTCTGCGGGTGGGAATCATGGTGATGCCTTCTGCGCTGTTGCTGGCCGTGGCCGCACTGCTGCTCACCGGGCGGTGATACCTAACGCACCCCGCCCACATTCACCGCAGCCGGCGCTATCAGCTTGAGTCCCGACACGTTGGACTTTACCTTGATCCTCTGCAGTCCATTCCCCTGGGCGGTGATTGCGACCAGGTATTGATTGTCCAGCGCTTTCCGGAACTGATCGAGATACGGATCGAAGGAGACAGGCGAAATCAGGCCGTTATTATAGGACACGGCGCCGGTTTCGCTGGCTACTCTCTGCAGATAACTCTGCCCGAAGAGCACTCCCAGGCCGCCGGCGCGGCGAAACCCTACATCGCGAAAATAGATCGAGGAGACAAGCAGCCTGGCGCGTTGCGAGTCTGCAATGGCCGTCGCGACATAAGGATCCTGCAGATCGCGCCCCATGTAATAAGGATCTTCGCCATTGGTCACCATAAAGACAACGCGGCGAGTGCCGGACTGTTGCGAAGGCCAGTGCTTGGCGAGATCGGACAAACAAAAATACGGGCTGGCGCTCACTCCCGGGATGGAGGTGGTCAGCCGCAGAGACTTCGCCGCCAGCGCATGGTCTGCGGTCAAGGTTTGCGCCATCACCGCGCGTCCGTTCGACATATAGGACACAGCCACTTCTGCCGAAGCCGGCAGCGTATCGATGAACTTGCGAATCGATGGGATCTGCAGCGAAAGATACGAAGGCGCCGACTCGTCAAACAGGAACACCAGCTGCAACGGAGCCCGCGCGCCGCGAGCCACCGCGAACGATGTGATCTCCGCCGGACTGTTTTTCAAAAGTACGGTGACGTCTTTCTGCTGAACAACAGGCACGGGGCGCGAGCCTTTAGCTAGCGCGGTGATGACGAACTCCGTGTTGGCTTGAGCCCGAGCGACAGGCGCGAAAACTGTTGCGACAATACACGCCATTGCCAGCAGAACGGTACATGCGATGCGATTCCGGTTCATGGTTCCCTCCTTCGGGCAACCGATGCCGAAGCAGCCGCTGCGAAAGCAGCGGACTGTTGCTATTAGACGCCTTTTCCCTGTTGCGGAGAAATTGTCATTTTTTAGCAGTCAGTCCACGGAGACAGTTTCCGCGGCAGTCAGCCTTTCGACCACCCTTCGCTGACCCAGCAAATGCATCACCGCGAACAGGCTGGGCGCCACTCCCTGACCGGTAAGCAGAACACGCGCGCCGTTGATCAGCGCGCCCGCCTTTATGCCCTTCTCTTCCGCGAACCCGCGTAGCAGTTGCTCGGTCGATGCTTCCGTAAACGGGTCCAGCGTAGCGTAACGGCCGCCAAGTTCGGCTAGCAGTTTCCGGGTTCCCGCGTCGGCCAGAAATTTTTGCGCCGCGGCCGGATCGATCGCGAAGCCGTCGCCGAAGTAGGCGAGAAACGTGGAGGCAAAATCTTTCAGACTGCGCGTCCGCTGCTGCAGCAGAGCGATTGCGGCCAGAACTTCATCCTCGCTGCGGCTGGGCTGAAATCCGATCTGCGCCCACTCTTCCTGGACGAAAGCGAGCAGGCGTTCCGGCGGATAGGCGCGGATATATTCCGTGTTGTACCAGGCTAGCTTGTCATTGTTGAAGACGGCATTCGAATGGGCGATGCCGTCGAGTGAAAATATGGCGATCAATTCTTCTGTGGAGAAAACCTCGCGCTCTTTGCCGTCCGGCTGTTTCGCTCGCTCGCCGGGACTCCAGCCCAGCAGCGCCAGGAAATTGCGGAATGCCTCCGGAACAATGCCCATATCTTTATAGGCCAGAACGCTGGTGGCCCCGTGCCGCTTGGAGAGCCGCGTTTTATCCGGACCGAGAATCAGCGGCAGGTGAGCGAACACGGGCAGCGTTGCGCCCAGCGCCCGATACAGCAGAACCTGCTTGGGAGTGTTGGAAAGATGGTCCGCGCCGCGAATGACGTGGGTCATCCGCATGTCGATATCGTCGGCGACGACGCTCAGATGATAGGTGGGGATGCCATCCGAACGCAGCAGAACGAAATCTTCCAGCTCCGCATTGGCAAATTCCATGGGTCCGAATACAGCATCTTGAAACGCGGTCGCGCCGTCGCGGGGAACCGGAAAGCGAACCGTGGCGCGTTCCCCCGCGGCAATGCGTTGCTCCGCCTGATGCATCGGAATGTTGCGGCAACGGCCATCATAGCGAGGAATCGCGCCGGCCTCGGCGGCCTGAGTGCGACGCTGTTCCAGCTCTTCGCGGGTACAGAAACAATAGTAGGCATGGCCGCCGGCGAGCAGTTTTTTCGTCGTCTGCGTATAGAGGTCGAGCCGCTGCGACTGGTAGAACGGGCCTTCGTCCCAGTCCATGCCCAGCCAGCGCAAGCCGTCGAGAATTCCCGAAACCATGTCGGCGGACGAGCGTTCAAAATCGGTGTCCTCAATGCGGAGGATGAAACTGCCTCCGGTATGGCGGGCGAATAGCCAGGAAAACAGTGCCGTGCGAGCGCCCCCGACATGTAGATATCCGGTGGGCGAGGGAGCGAAACGGACGCGCGTGGGAGATACGAATGAGTTCGTCATGACAGGGTTGAACTCTTATCCTAAATCTTCCAGGAAAGCATTTCAGGTATTGGCAGGCCGCAGAAAAAAACCCCGGCCTGGGGCCAGGGCTTTTCGGGGTATTGGTGGGCAAGAACTAGAAGATACGGTAGGAAACGCCAGCCGAGTAGGTCCATGGAGTCAGGCCAGTCGGGGGGAAATCCCAGTGCTGATACTCAAAATCCGCAGGACGGATAGTAAGACGGCCGCCAAACGGGCCGTTGCCGAGGGGGAGGTCCAGGCCGCCGCCTATGGCATACGTAGTGTAGTTGTAGCTCTGGTTGGAAATAAAGTCGGGATAGTGGAAGCGACTTCCGCCAACCAGGAACTTGGCGTATGGCAGCCAGTGACGGCGAAGCCGATACGTAACTCGGGGACCACCAAGAAAATTCTCTTCCGTGACTCCGCTCTTGGTGCGGAAATTCAGAAAGCGGGCCTCGCCTTCCACGCCGATGCCGATGTTGTCCCGGATACGATAATCGAAATCGCCGTATGCGCCCAGCCCGATATTATGGTGCTGGCCGTAATCCATCTGACCGAAAGAGAAGTATCCTCCAGCCGAGAGGGTTGCAAGCCTTGGCGTTACAGGAGAAACCGCCTGCGCGTGCAGGAAGATCGGGAAGACAAGAACTGCAAGCCCAGCTAAAAATTTTTTAAACACCGTAAAAACCTCCCCAATGAGAAAACGAAAATATCCGGAGGCAGAGCGAGTCCGCACTGCCTCCAGGGCCGGAGCCGCTATTAATGTGCGGACCCCTGTGAGTCTCCAGTATTGGATGTACCGTCGCCCGGGGAGGCTGCTCCGGTAGATGCAGGAATTGTTGCGGCTTGGCCGTAGTGGCGCAACCGGAAGAAAACAGGTGTCAGCTCAAACGGCATCTTGTCGCTGGGGCTCAATACAGCCACCGGCTTGGCATTCAGCTGTTCGACCGAGTCGTTCCAGGAATCGACGCGGAGACGGCTGCCGAGCGGCAAAGCTGCAATCTGACGGACATTCGCCATATCCAGCTTCGGAGCCTTGGAAACCAGCGCGCTCAGCCAGACCTGATCGTCGGTGGGAGTGGTGAACATCGAGTCCCCCAACTGCGGCTGCATGAGCGAAGGCAGAGCGTGCGCGCGGGCTTCCAGCATCCTGAAATAAAGTCCGGCGTCGCTTAGCTTGTCTTTATACGGAGAGTTTTCGAGCAGCTGGATCGCCTTCTTGGCCGCGGCCACGTTCTCCGCGTCGCTGTGGTGCAGCGGGACACGACGAATGGTCGCCTGGTCGACGAACATCAGGTTGTCAGGGAAAGCGAACTCGGTATCGATTTTGTGTCCCAGCTGAAGATGGGCAAGTTGGAAGGCAAGCGCCGCAGCCAGATCCGGCTCCGACGGAAGTGTGTCGATCAGACCTTTACTCAACACAATGGTGTTGCCGATTGTCAGCGACTCCAGCGGAGTGGTCAGCAAGACCCGGCAGTGAACCGGTTCGGCCAATTCGACGTTATTGGTGAGGATCAGGTTGTTGGTCACCTGCTCCAGGGCTTTATCTACGCTGCTCGGCGCCGCCAGCAATCCCGCCTGGAACAGACGGTCGAGAATGTTCGATTCCGCCTGCTGCGACCACATGCGCGAAGCCTGCAGCGGACTTACGTCCTGCGAGTTTTCGCTCTGGTCTTTAACCTGATCGATCGAGACGGTAGCATTGGTGCTTGACGAAACCGGCATGCGCAGGTTGTAGCCCCAGATCCAGGTCTGGGCACGGAAAAACTCCGCCTGGTCCGGAACCGCGCCGGGCCCATGCTCTTCCGCATAGACGGCGGTCGGCAGCCACAGGTTGTTCTGGACGTTGGTGCGCCAGCTGTCGAAGTGGTAGTAGACATGGCGGCCATTTTTGCTGGTATACGTTCCGCTGAAGCGGACAACATTGCCACCGGTGTCTTCAATCCACACCCGTCCAATAAAGCGGCCTGGCCCCGAGCCGGGCTTCGGCTGCACATCAAACAATTGCGTACGGATGTCGCCGAGGAATTCGCGCCGCACAAAGGTGAAGTCGTAGTGCTGGCGATCGAAGTGGTTGGCGTCGAGCAGCAGCATCTGCACGAAACCCTGCGCCACGTATTCGATCTTGAAAGCCTTGGTCAGCCCGTTGACGAACATCACCGAGCCCTTGTAGGCATTCTTCTTTGCGCCGGCTTCCTGGTAGCGGTTGTCCTCAATGACGCGACCAAAGTCGACGCGGCCCAGGAAGTAGTGGTCCTCCGTGGGTACGGCGCTTAGAAGCGTGTCCGGTTTGTAGTCCTGGATGTAGGTTTCCACCACTGGCGCGCGCTGTTGCAGCGCCGCCAGCACCCCTTTTTCATGCATGGAGGCCTGATCGATCAGGTGAACCATTTGCGGTGTGAGTCGGGCCTGGCTTTCATTCTTTTTATGCCTTGCGAAGGCGGGGAGGGCGACGCACACCAACAGCAGAAAGGCCCATCCTCTGCTGCTGACGCGTGAGAACTTCGGGGTAATCTTTGCAAGTCGCATCGTTGTGTTCCTTATGTTACTTAAGTTTATGTTTTTTCGTTCACAATTACGCTAGCTGGAAGTCGACGTGAAAATATGTGGTAGTGTCGACGGGCTTGCCATCGCGCGTCGCCGGTTTAAATCGAGTCTGTTCGGCAGCCCGGATGGCCTGCTCATCCAATCCATGTCCAAGCCCACGTACAACGCGAATAACATGGACTCGTCCGTCGGCGGAGAAGCGTACTTCCAGCACGACATCTCCTTGAATTTTCAGCTGCTTTGCTTCCGGGGTGTACTCCGGTTTCGGATAAGAAATGACCTGGACGGTGGTTTCGCCGCCGGTGTTGGCCAGCGCCAGCTTCGGGCCTCCTGCAGCGGCGACATTGTTCTGGAACCCGCCGGTTACCGCCTTGCCGCGCGGTCCGCCGTTGCCCGTACCTCCGGCGACACCGTCAGAGAAGCCGCCCGAAGCCACCTTGCCGTGTCCTCCGCCGCCGGGAACGCCATTGGCATATCCAGACCCGAAGTCCACGCCGCCCACCTTGCCCCGCCGAGCCGAGCCGGAGCCCGACGCGCCGCCGATAGCACTCGAGAAGCTGCCTACGGCTGCAATCGTTCCTGCCCGGGTTGCATTGGGATTCGCATGCACTCCCATCGGATCGCCAAAGCCGCCCGTCTTCGTGGAGGTTTTTCCCATGTTGTTGGCCACGGCTGTGGGAATTTCGGTATGGAACGCGCCCACCTTCGGTTGCGCCGGCAGCGCTACGGAATCCGGACGATACGGCGGCAGTACCGGAGCGCTCATATTGTTCATGTGAACGCGGGCCAATTTCGGCTGAACTTCCGCCGGCGCCGGCCGATAAGTAAACTTGGGCGCAATCCGGTTCAACAGGTCCGGAGTCGGAGGAACGATAGGAACCTTGATTTTGGGAACCACCGGGCGAAGCGGCTTGACCGGCGTGATGGGCAGAAGCAACTGAGTTTCGTCCAGTTTCTTCTGCACCACCTGGTGGTGCACGAAAAAGATCGACATGATCAGGATCAACGCGATTACCGAGGCGTTGACGATCAGGCTGATGGTGAACGATTTGTTTCGCCCTTCCGGCTCCGGCAGCAGGCCGAACGTAGCTTGTTGGCGCTCGCCGCGTTCACGGCTTCTGGGGGTGCGCGGGGTTTCGGAACGCGATGGGAATTCTCTTGTCGCAGAACTTGTCATACAGCTTTTACCTCGAAACGCATAGACTGCCGCTTATTCAGGACATGTGATGCGATAGCTTGTTCCGACTTTCCCCAGTAGGCCGCATGGTTCCAGTCAGAGTGTATTTCTTAATTAGCCGGTTACGAACAGAAATCTTTTCCTGTCAGAATGTCTCTCTCGATACCAGCAGAAAATCGATCCAGGTTGAACTCGCATCGACACGTTGAGCGGTTGTATTTTTAGATGCCACTCGCTTCCGATGCGTTCAAATGAGTACAGTTTTTACAGTTCTGCATACAGAAGCGTCGATGAAATGTTCCCGTTTCAGGCCATCATCGTCGACGATTCCAAAGCCGCCCACCTTCCCTCATATTTTTCTCGGTCGTTTTTTCCGAGGGGTTGGCGACGTGCTGGGGTCTTTGTCTGTTCGTATGTTTGCCACTGAGTATGCCACAACTTGCGCACTTTGGAATGAATTTCGTAAATCATCTCACTGGGGTACCGTTAGATTAACGATCTAAAGACCTGGGGTAGATGCGCCGACTGCCTCAGAATCCCGAGTCACTGTGGAAATCCTCAACGCCAAAACCCGTTCGCAGCTCTCCGTCGTCCAATTCGGATATCATCCGAGAAGATTTCTCCTCGGCGAATCGTCGGCCTTCCGATCCCGACGCTATTCGCCGATTGCAAGTCTGGTTGCGCTTGAAATTTTGCCATTTTCTTGATGCAATTCGCAGAAAAGAAAGGACCTACCTTTGAATATTCTCATCACCGGCGGTGCCGGTTACATTGGCGGCACCGTCGCCAGAATGCTCATCGAAGCCGGACACGCCGTGGCGATCTATGACAATCTCTGCCATTCCCAGCGCTCCGCCGTAGCAGCGGACGCCGTGTTTGTCGAAGGCGATATCGGCGATCAGGCGAAACTGGAAGCCACCTTCCGCGCCCATCGCACCGAGGCCGTTCTGCATTTTGCCGCCCTAATTGAGGCCGGCGAAAGTATGCAAAGGCCTGCACATTATTTTAGCAACAACAGCGCTTCCACGCTGGTTCTTTTTCAGGCCATGTTGGCCGCCGAGGTAAAAAAGCTGGTTTTTTCTTCCACCGCCGCCGTCTACGGTGAGCCGAAAACAACGCCCATCCGTGAAGACGCCGCTCTCCATCCGTCGAATCCCTACGGCGAATCGAAGCTGTTGGTGGAGCAGATGCTGGTCTGGCTGCACCGCATTCACGGCCTGCGCTATGCCAGCCTGCGCTATTTCAACGTGGCCGGCGCCATCCCCGGCTACGGCGAGGCGCATGAGCCGGAGTCGCACCTGATCCCGCTGATCCTCGACGTGGCGCTCAACCGGCGCAAGAGTATTCGTATCTACGGCAGCGACTATCCGACGCCGGACGGCACCTGCATTCGCGATTACATCCACGTGCGCGACCTGGCAGATGCTCACATGCTGGCATTAGCAGCGCTCGAGCAGCAGTCGCGCATGATCTACAACCTCGGCAATGGCCGCGGTTTTTCCGTCCGCGAAGTCGTCGAATCCGCGCGCCGCGTCACCGGACATCCGATCCCGGTGGAAGATTGCCCGCGGCGCCCGGGCGATCCCGCAGTGCTGGTCGCAAGCTCAGAAAAAATCGCCACCGAACTTGGCTGGAAGCCGCAATATACCAAGCTCGATGCCATCATCGCCGACGCCTGGACCTGGCATCAGCAGCGCTATCGATGAGCCCGGTCTATACCCACTCACCCTTGCGCATCAGCGGCTCCGCGGCTCCATTGGCGGAAACGCCATCCACATTCATCTCCCCGGAGCCGATCATCCAGTCCACATGAATCAGGCTGGCATTCGCGCCACGGGTAGCCAGCGCATCCTCATCCATTTTTTCGCCGCCGATCAAACAGGTGCTGTACGCCTGCCCCAGCGCAATATGGCTGGCCGCGTTTTCGTCGAACAGAGTATTCCAGAACAACACCCCGCTCTGCGCAATCGGCGAGGAATGCGGCACCAGCGCCACTTCTCCCAGCCGCCGCGCCCCGTCATCGGTATCGATCATGCGCTCCAGCACCTGCTGGCCGGTCCTGGCGCTGGCTTCCACAATGCGGCCAGCTTCGAAGCGCACCGAAATCTCTTCCATCAACGTGCCCTGATGAGAAAGCGGCTTGCTGCTGCGGACGGTTCCCTCCACGCGATTTTTGTGCGGCGTGGTGAAAACTTCCTCCGTCGGAATATTCGGCTGACAATAAACGCCGTTCCCGGCACGCGTACCTCCACCCGCCCAGAGGTGGTCGTCCGCCAGACCAACGCGCAGATCGGTCCCCGGACCGCGAAAATGGAGCGCGGCAAAACGCTTCGCATTCAGGAAATCGACGCGATTCTTCAGATACGCGCCATGCGCCTTCCACGCCGCCACGGGATCGGACTGATCGGCCCGCGAAGCGGCAAAGATCGCATCCCACAGCCGCGCAATTGCGACATCCTCCGGCAGGTCCGGAAAAACGGCGCGCGCCCATGCCGGCGTAGCGCTGGCGACAATCGTCCAGTTGATCTCATGCCGCGTGATCAACTCCATCGCCGGCTTGCTGGCCTTCGAGGACGCCACATTGGCGCGGCCTACTTTCGTCGAGTCTTGTTTCGCCAGCAGCGCGGGATTGCCGCCCGCAATTGCCAGCCGCGCCGCGCCGCCGCGATAGGCTTCCGTGATGCCGTCGACCATCCAGTTGGCCACCCGATCGAAACTCGCGTCGGGAGCGTACTGATAGCGCAGCAACGAGGATTCCTCGTCGGACAACAGCGTGGTGACCAGCAACGCGCCCGCTTTATACGCATGCTCGGTGATGCGCCGCACCAGCGGCAGCGCCTCGGTCGACGCGCTCATCACCAGCTCCTGCACCGGTGCATTCTCCGCCCCCAGGCCAAGCCCGATACGGACGGCAACTTCGGCCAGACGGTCAAGTTTTTCTTCAAACGATAGATTCGTAGCGATGGAATTATTTGTCATAGATTTCTGTCTAACGCGCCGTCACATCCAGCGCCAGCGGAAGCGTCTGCGGCGGATTGCAGCTGCGGGCATCGCAGGCTTGATATCGCAGCCGACCATGCAGGGTGTAGCGTCCGGCCCGCGCGCGTACCGGAACCAGCAAGCTGAACTCGCCGGTGTACACACTCAGCGCGTCCTTGGGAGAAAACTGAAAGCGATAGTCCACTCCCGGCGGATATTCGATTTTGGAGATTTTCACACCCACCGGCCCGTCAAGCGCAAGCGTCGTTGGAATCAAAAACTGTGAATGCGGTGTGTGCGAATTGATGTGCAGGCCGGTCTGGATGACAAATCGCAGCGTCAAATCCTGATGCTCTGCGCGTGCCCCAGCCTTTACCGCCAGCTGTGGAGAAGAAACCATCTGCACCCACTGCTTGCCCTGCGGCTGCGCGAACCCAATGCCGGCATGTCCAGGCTGCCAGGCCGTCTGCGCCAGCGCGGGAAGCCCGCCCATCACGCAAGCCAGCAAGGCACCGGAGAAAAACGATCGCATCCCTCAGGCTCCCTTGGTTGCGAGAATTTTCTGGATATTCGCGTCAATCTCAGTCTGAGAAATCAGTCCACCGACCTCCGCCACCACCTTGCCGTCGCGGCCAATGTAATAGGAGACGGGCAGATAATCGATGCCGCCGTAGGCCTTCGAGATGGCCTCACTGGACATGAGAATGGGATAATTCACCCCCATCTTTGCCGCGAAGTCGCCGACGGTTTTGGCCGAGTCATCGTCTTCCGAGACGCCGAGCACGGTAAATCCCTGGGCGGCATATTTTTTCTGCAGGTCGATCAGCCACGGCATCTCCAGCTTGCACGGTCCGCACCACGTGGCCCAGAAATTGACCAGCACCGCCTTGCCTTTGTAGTCGGCCAGCGAAACCGTTTTGCCGTCCACGGTTTTCAACGTAAACCCGGGAGCCGCCTTGCCGCGAAGGTCCGGCAATCCAACGGCGGATGAAGTATCCGGAGCCCCTGCATCGGGAGCAGCCGCGGTTCCGCCAGACTGCATCATCGTCGACTGCGCCATGGGCGCGTTATGCAGCGAGCCATGAATCCGATACGCCATCACGCCCGCCCAGATCATTGCCGTGATGCCGGCAATCAATACCAGCACCACGATTGCACTGCGCTTCATGAACACTCCCGAGTCGAGAATTGAACGCTGCGGGAACGAATAGCTCGCCGCAGACAACCCTCTATTGTAGAGGCTATACAGCGCGGAGGAGGCGTACCGGCAGCAGAATCACCGCGCCAACCAGCTCAAGCGCGCCATGCACCGCGATCCCCAGCACCCGGAACGGCAGCAGAATCAGCCAGACAATTGGATACAACACAATCGCCAGCAAGGCCAGCGGCCAGCACAGAATAAAAAGCACGCACCAGAGAAGAAATTTGATCATGACGAGCGCCCTCCCAGCAATTCGGGGCGGATGACCACCCTTCTCTTGCTTACGCAATTCCCGGGAGAAAAGTTCAGCGGGCGTACCTGCCTATCCATGGGCCGCACCGCTCAAAGGGCCCGCCGGGCCACGTTGTATCCCGGCCGGGTATGTTCCTATTGGACGATGTTGACTGTCAAGACCATGGTCTGGGTGGCGGTATTGACGCCCGAAATTCCCGTGGCCACGACGCGCAGGGAGGAGCTGCCTGCCGGGGTGGAAAAGCTGGAGCCGCTGCCACACCCGGCGAATCCTGCGGTGAAGGCACCCGTGAGCAGCACCAGCAGGCAGAATTGTAGCCAGCGGCACTGTTTGGGACCTCGCTTGCCCTTGCGCCCGAAGGCGGCAAGACCCGCCAGACTGCCCGGCCACCAGAAGACCAGCGTGGGCAGAATCGGGCTGAGCGGGCCTTGTCCTGGAGCGGCGGGAGCAGCCAGCCGCGCCTGCTTCAGATCGGTCTGGATGGTCAGGGTTACATTTGCCGCCAGGTTATTGCCATTGAGCGCGACCGGATTCTGCGAGAAGGAGCAACTGGTCCCGGCCGGCAATCCCGCGCAACTGAATTGGACCGATCCGTTATAGCCCCCGGTCGGCGTCAGCGTCAGCATCGCCGTGCCGCTTTGGCCGTCCTTGATGCTCAAGGACGAGGAAGAGCTGGTCAGCGAGTAGCTGGGCGCGACCGGAGGCACCGAGACTTGCACAGCCGTGCCGGCCAGGGCGATGGTCTGGACAGCACTGGAGCTGGCGTTCAGGTTGTTATCGGCGATGTTCAGCGATTCACTCAGCGATCCGGCCACGGTCGGCCTGAAGCTGACGAGCGCCGTACACGATGCGCCGGAGGCCAGGGTTGCGGCGGATGAAGCGGTGTCCAATTGCGGGCAGGTGGACACGTTGCTGTAGGCGAAGTCCGGACCGGAGAAGCTCGGGTCCATGCCGGAGCCGGGGACCGCGAACGTCAGGTCGGCGTTACCGATGTTGCTAACCGTGATCGTCTGCGGGCTATCAGTACTGGTCGCGCCCACGGTCGTGCTGGCGAAGCTTAACGACGGCGGAGTAGGCGACAGTTCCACCACGCTGTTGGCGTTGTAATCGACGACGTAGAGGTTTCCCGCGCCATCGATATTCAGACTTTCAGGGACAATCAGTCCGGTCGATGGCACCACTGTTATTTGCGTACCGCTGGGATACACGACCACTACGTTAGCGGAGTAGGCGTTGCCGATGTATATATCTCCCGCCGCATCCACCGCGACGCCGATGGGGTATCTCACGTTCCGCACGGGCACTATGGTCTGCGCTCCGTCCGGCATCACCTTCATTACTTCGTTATCGCAACCTGCCGAAATGTACACGTCTCCGGCCGCGTCCAACGCCAGGTCCGTCCCACAGCGCAGACCCGGCGTGGGGATGGTCGTCCGCGTGCCGTTTGGGGCTATCTTGGAAACGGCATTGCCATTGTTCAGGATATAAAGATTGCCCATACCGTCCACGGCTATCGCACTGGGATCGTTGAGGTTGGCTGCCGGCACTGTGGTCTGTATACCACTGGGAGCCACCACGTAAATGGCGCTCTGACCGTTGGAGCCCTGGTCGGCGATGTAGACATTTCCGGCCCCATCCAGGGCCACGCCCACTGGGGCAATAAGGCCGGTACCCACGGCGGTCTGCGCGCCGCCGGGAGTCGTCTTCGTCACCCGGGCATTGTTCGTGTCCGCAACATAAACGTTTCCCAAGCCGTCCACGTCCACGCTGTGGGGGCCATTCAGCCCTGAAGTGGGAAAGGTCGTTCGCGTGGGCGGCAGGAAGGCGATCTGCGGACCGGTGGCGACGGCGCGGAGTAAGGTTGTGACCTGCGTGCCATTGCCGTCGGCCAGTTGCACCGCGCCCGCGCGCAGGCCGGGATAGACCGGAGAAAGGTTCACCACCACCATACAGGTCCCGCCGGCGGCATAAGCCTTTCCAGTCGCGCAGGTCGTAGCGGCATCGGAGGTGAAGTCCTTATTGGCCGCGCCCTGGGTCAGGACGTTGATCGCGGTCAGGGTGTCGGCGCTCTGGAAGGTGTAGGTTAGTGTCTGCCGATTTCCGGTTTTGGGGCTGCGGACGGCGACGGAGCCGAAGTTCACGCTCTGGGACAGCTCGACGATCCGGCTGTTGCGAGTGTCCGCGATGTAGACATTGCCCGGGCCGTCCACCCCCACGCCTATCGGATAATTCAGCCCGGTGCCCATGGTCGTCTGCGCGCCTCCTCCGACCGGGACTTTCACCACGCGGTTGTTGCCGGAATCCGCGATATAGACATTGCCACGAACATCCACCGCTATGCCATTTGGATTCTGCAGGCCAGTCGCGGGCAATGTGACCTGCGTGCCCAGTCCCGCTCCGGCCGGGAGCTCCACCACGCGATTGTTGCCGGAATCCACGATGTAGACATTCCCCGGTCCGTCCACCGCCACGCCAGCCGAACCAGACGAAGGGCTCAGGTTGGTTATGGGCAATGTAAACTGGGCACCGCCTCCGACCGGAACCTCCACCACGCGATTGTAGTTATCGGCAATGTAGACATTTCCTGAGCCGTCCACCGCCACGCCTATCGGATAACTCAGCCCGGTGCCCATAGTCGTCTGCGCGCCGCCTCCGACCGGGACTTTCACCACGCGGTTGTTATACGTATCCGCAATGTAAACATTCCCCGCCGCGTCAACCGCCACGCCTGCGGGAGAATTCAGGCCGACACCCGTGGTGGTCTGCGCGCCGCCTCCTGCCGGCAGCTTCACTACGCGATTGTTCTGCCTGTCCGCGATGTAGACATTCCCTACGCTGTCGACCGCCGCACCATAGGGTGAATTCAGACCGGTCGCGGGCAAGGTGGTCTGCTGGCCGTTAAAGGTGACTGTCTGAGCCTCTGCCTTGATTGCCGCCGGTAGAAATAAAACTGCCAAGACTGAAAGCAGGACCGAAAAAACGGTCGGCAAAGCGCGATTGGAGAGGGCGAAAAGGCGAGGAGCGAATCGCTGCGTCGCCGTCCTGCGTACGGTCGGATACATAAGGGGGAGAGAGAACCTCACAGAAAATTGAATTGCAATGGACAGCGAATGCAGCCGAATCTCCACGCGCACGCATGGCGCGCACAGAGAATTTGCGGCCCGATTATGACTCGATCAACGGATGGTTGGCCAAACTATACCCTCCAACATGGCCGCTGTCATTTCTTTTTTCGGAAGAGTATCGGCGGGTGTATCGCTCTGGCACATCTGCCGGGTGCCCATCTCGCGCCTTTTGCGAAGGTGGGATAAACCATCCCGACCGAAGCGTGACCGCAGTGAAGGAACCTGCGGCTCTTTGTTGTATCGTCTATCTCAGATTCCGCGGATGAAGTCGTCGCTCCAATCCGAAACCATCGACCCGGCAGGCCTGGTCCGCATTGAGGCCAATGCCCTGCTGGCGCTTGCCGATCGTCTTGAAGGCCCGATGGCGCAGGACTTCGCTCGCGCCGTCGAAATCATCCTGGCCTGCGGCGAGGCGCGCGGTCGCGTGGTCGTCACCGGCATGGGCAAGAGCGGCATCATCGCGCAGAAGATCGCCGCGACGTTGAGCTCCACCGGCTCGCCGGCGCTGTTTCTGCACCCGGCGGAAGCCCACCACGGCGATCTCGGCATGCTGGCAAAAGGGGACGTGGTGATCGCCCTTTCTGCCAGTGGAGAAACAGAAGAGATTCTTCGCCTGCTGGAAATGCTGAAGCGAATCGGCGATGCGCTGATCAGTTTCTGCTGCGACATGCGCTCGACGCTGGCGCTGGCCAGCGATGTCGCGCTCGATTGCTCGGTCGCGCAGGAGGCGTGCACGCTCGGCCTTGCGCCGACCGCTTCGACAACCGCGATGCTGGCACTGGGCGATGCTTTGGCCGTCGCCATCTCCGCTCGCAAAGGATTCCGCGCCGAAGACTTCGCCAACCTGCATCCCGGCGGCAAGCTGGGCAAGCGGCTGATGCGCGTCGGCCAGTTGATGCACGCCGGCGATGCCGTGCCCCGCGTCGACCCTGCTGCGCCCATGACAGCGGTGATCTACGAAATGTCCCGCAAGGGCCTGGGGATCACGACTGTAGTTGAAGATGGAAAGCTGCTCGGCCTGCTCAGCGACGGCGACCTGCGTCGTCTGCTGGAGCACGACGGCGCCAGCGCGTTGGCGAAAACCGCTGCCGAGGCCATGCATCGCAACCCCCAGACCATCGGCGCGGATGAATTCGCCGCCGAAGCTCTGCGGCGCATGGAAGAGCGCAAGATCACATCCCTGATCGTCACCGGCGCAGATGGCCGGGTCGAAGGCGTTGTTCACCTCCATGACCTGTGGGGCACGGAATTGATCTAGGGAAACTCCGATTCAATTTCAGTAACCCCAGAGGCTCAAGCCACGGCGACTATTTCGGGGACTTATCCCCGGCCTGAAGGCGGGGTCTACTCAAAGCGCTCCAATTTGCCGCTTTAATCGGGGTCTCCCTAAGAACAACCGTTTCGATGAAGTTCACTTTTTTATTTTGGAGACGAAAAACGTTTTTTGGCGCCGATTTCGGCATTTCGGAAAAATGGGAATCACGGCGCAGGCGGAGTTTTGGCAAAATGTTCCACGTGGAACATTCGAGAAATTGAAGGCAAAAACGCAATTTCTCCGCCATGTCGTTTGAATCGAGGAGTTGCAGAAACGCAAATAAAGTCGATTTGGCGGCGTTTTTTTTAGTGCATTCAGGGCCGGGCAAAATGAGCACCTTTTCGGCGCGATGGGTGTAACCGGCAATGGCCTGCAATATCGGTGTTTTCTTCGATTCTGCTCAACTGCAAATGGTTGATTCCATGTGAGATACAATTTTCAATTTTGCCATTTTCGGAGGGAAAAGCACCATTTTCTCGCACCAATCCTGCATGAATATAGTAATTTTTACTAGATTCGTTTTGGGCCTGTTTGCACTGATTTCGGTGCTGTTTTTACGCGCTCGGACCTCTGGTGTATACGCGGAATCTCCCATTCGCCCGGAACGCCTTGCGTTGCCGTATCTCGATCACTCCTGCTACGCTCATTGGTCGCAATGTTTCCCATCCGGAGAGTGCCCAATGAGCCCAATCAAAAGTATTTCGCGCCGTCTTTCCTTTACCGCCGGAGCTGTGCTGCTTCTGGCTTTCACGGCAGCCCCAACGCCCCGGCTGCTGGCGCAGTCGAACACCAATACCTCCTCCATGACACCGGCCCAGGTGGTCGATCAGCTTCTGACCAAGGTGGAGGACGATCTGGTTCCGCTGGCCGAAGCCATGCCTGCCGACAAGTACGACTTCATTCCCGCCAGCGGCAATTTCACAGGGGTGCGCAGCTTCGGCAGCCAGGTGAAGCACGTGATCCAAGCCAATTACTACATGTTCGGGACGGCCGCTTCCATGAAGCCTTCCACCATGCCGAAGATGCAGGACCTGAAAACCAAGACGCAAATCGTACAGGCCCTGAAAGATTCGTTCGCCTTTGCCCATCAGGCGATTGCCACGCTAACGTCGCAGAATGCAATGGAGGAAGTGAAGCCGGTCGACGGCATCGACACCCGCGCCGGGATCATGACATTCGGCATCGTTCACATGAACGACCACTTCGGCCAGTTGGTCATCTACCTTCGGATGAACGGGATGGTTCCGCCGTCCAGCCAGCCTAAGTAATTTCCGATCTCATTGCCGGTACACGTTTTTTTCATGGGTGTACTCTCAAGCGCCGTCCGGAGACTTTCCGCTGCGCGCAGTGTGAATTCCGCGAAGGATCTTTGTATTGCGATCGTTCTCGTAATACAGAGGTCCTTCACTTCGTTCAGGATGACGATTCTGTGGGGTTAGAGGATTACGATTCTGTCGGGTTATCCCACGGTCTCTCGAAAATTCAGTTTGTCATCCGCCTGAGCCGGGCGACTCTGTCCGGCTGAATTTTTCTCCGCCAAACAGAAATTCACTCCGGGTTTATCAGTCAACCTTATTTCTGATCTCAGCGTCTTACTGCATGTATTCGATTTCGCTGCGCTATCTGGCTCATACCGGTTTCAAAGCAAATCTTCTCTGGCTTTCCCCGAACTAAAGGAGCTCCCCTGATGGTCAACTACTGCGCCAATCCCATCTGCCACAAGCCGCTGCACTACCTTCGTGAAGGAAAGGTATTTCTGTTCTCCCGCAAGAATCAGCCCGGCGACCATTCCAAGCTTCCTCAGAAGCTGGAGCATTACTGGCTGTGCGGCATTTGCGCCAGGGAGTGGACATTGGCCTCCGACGCAAAGGAGGGCGTGAAGCTGGTGGAAACCCGGCGCAAGCGCGTTCGGGCCAGTTACTCGGTGCCGTCGGTCGCGCCCGCTTCCTGATCCCCTGCAGTTTCAGGCTTTGACGATTGGCGCGGCATTTCGTTTGCTGCAGGCGCAACCTGCCATGCCGTAGGCGGGATTTTCGTAATAGCCGGCGAAGGAATAAAAGCGCACCAGCATCAGGTCTTCCAACATCTTCAACCCATCTTTCACATAGCTGATGCGGGAGCGGTCATCGTGCCCCCAGGTCACGGCGACCTCTTTCACTCTGAGTCCCATGCGCAGCGCGATGTAGAGAATTTCCGGATCGAATCCCCAGCGCTCGATGCGCTGGCGAATAAAGATCGCCTGCGCCGCTTCCCGGCGAAACGCCTTGAATCCGCATTGCGTATCCGCCAGCGGGAGATTCATTACCAGCCGGGTAAGCCAGTTGAAACAGCGTCCGAAAAATCGACGATAAAGCGGCTGCTGCAGAGTTTGTCGCGAACGATCCAGCCAGCGCGATCCGATGGCCACATCCGCGCCCTCGGCAATGGCGGCAAATAAACGCTCCGCCTCTTCAATGGGCGCGGAAAGATCGGCATCGGTGAACATCACGATGGCGCCGCGCGCCTGCAGAATTCCATTGCGAACGGAATAGCCCTTGCCGTGGTTGCAAGCGTTTTCAATCAGGCGCAAACGAGAATGCCGCCGAGCTTTCTCCAACACGATCGATGCCGTTCGATCGCTCGAGCCGTCGTTGACCACCAGGACTTCCGCATCCCAGCCTCGGGTTTCGACACACTCCAGCACGCGGTCGAGCGTGGCGCCAATGCGCGCCTGCTCATTGAAGGCTGGAATCACGATGCTGTATTGAAGCTCTGCCATGGCGGCTACGCGCTAACCCTTAATTTAACGACCGCGCAATTTGAGGGTCGTTTGTCTGCACCAATTATGGGGGAAGGTCATCATTTCTGCAATGTGAACCGCCGGTGAACGAAGACGTATCTTGCAGTAGTGGGTCCGTTTGATCCAATTCTCCCCAACACCTAAAGCCGCGCCCTATAGCATTTTTCCGGTTGGTGTAGAGTGCAGGTTTTGAAGGTTCGTCATCCTGAGCAACGCGAAGGACCTCTGTATTGCTGAAGCAAGCCAAATGCTAAGATTCTTCGCGGAGTTTACCCTGAGCGAAGTCGAACGGGCTCAGAATGACGATCTTTCCTCTACAGCAACTTAAGAAATGCTCTAACCAAACTGTTTCCCCGGACTGAAGTCCGGGGTCTACCCACTCAGACTGTTTTCCCCGGACTGAGTCCGGGGTATACCCAATGCGCGCCGAAACGGACGAGTTGCGGTGCTACACTCCCGGATATGGAAGTACAGGCGGAAACAAAACGCGGACATTCGTTCTGGTTCTGGCTCAGCTGGGCGGGCGGAGCATTTCTGGTGCTGGTCGCACTGATGTGGGCCGCGGCCTGGTTCACGCTCAGGTCCTCCGGCACGACGACCGCGACCTTCAATGGCTTCGGCACCGGCAACATCGCCGTCGTCGATCTCAAGGGCGTGATTCTTTCCGCGGACAAGACCAACGAGCAGCTGGAAAAATTCGCCAACGACGATTCCATCAAAGCCATCGTTCTGCACATCGACTCGCCCGGCGGCGGCGCGGCAGCTTCGCAGGAGATCTATCATGAGGTCCTGCGCATCCGCGCCCAGCATAAAAAACGCATCGTCGCTTCAATTGAAAGCGTGGGCGCGAGCGGCGCCTATTACATTGCCAGCGGAACCGATCGCATTTACGCCAATGAAGCCAGCATTGTCGGCAGCGTGGGCGTGATTATGGAATGGATCAACTATGGCGACCTGCTGAAATGGGCCAAGCTGAAAAACGTGACCATCAAGGCTGGAGCGCTGAAGGATGCCGGTTCTCCGACGCGCGATCCAACTCCGGCGGAGCTGGCCTATTTCCAGGGCCTGACCGACAACATGCACACGCAGTTTATCGATGACGTAGCCACAGGCCGAAAGCTGCCGGTAAAAGATATCCAATCCCTGGCCACCGGCCAGGTGTGGACCGGGCAACAGGCGCTGCCGCTGCACCTGATCGACCAGATCGGCGGCTTCCGCGTTGCTCTGACCGATACGGCCCGCACCGTCGGCATCAAAGGCAAACCGACCATTGTGCGTACGCGGGAACCCCATCCGGGCCTGCTCGATCTGCTGGTGGGGACGAATGCCAAACTGTCCTTTCCCGACCCGCGGGAAGAGATTCAGTCGATGCTGGAAAAAAGCCCGGGCTTCTATTTTCTCTGGCAATAAGTTCCGCGGGACGATCCATAATCCGCGGCGTGCATCCTATACTGTTGAAAGTGAAGGTGCCAAACCTATGACCAAGGCTGACCTCGTATTGGATGTAATGCGGCTGGGCGATCTGACCCGCACCGATGCGGAAACGATCATTGAAACGATCTTCGATTCTGTCGTGGCAGCGCTGCGCTCGGGCGACAAGATCGAAATTCGCGGCTTTGGAAGCTTTCGCACGCGCCAGCGGAATCCCCGCATTGGACGCAATCCAAAAACCGGAGCGCGGGTAGAAGTGCCGGCGAAACGCGTGCCGTTTTTCAAGCCAAGCAAGGACCTGCGCGACCTGGTGAACAACGAGGGCAAGGCGGGCGCAGCTGCGGCGGCGGGCGATCATTCAGAAGCATCCGCTTCCTGAAAATCTGAGCGCAGCGAAGGATCCAGAGGGTAACGGCGGCATAATCGAAGCAAATATTCTCTGGATTCTTCGCTGCGCTCAGAATGACGAACCTTATTTCGTTTGCACTTTACGCCACGCGCAAACCTTATTTCGTCTGCGCTTTATGCCACGCACAAACCTTATTTCGTCTGCACTTCACGCCACGCGCATTTTGCTTTCAGGATTGGATGGAACTCAGGGAAGCAGCAGGATTTTTGCGATGCCGCCTTTTTCTGCCGTGGATTGGGCTTCGCGCACCTGCGACAGCTTCATTCGTTTGGCAATCGGAATGGAAAATTCGCCCGCGGCCACGGCTTCAGCCAGTTGATAGAGCCTCTGGGCATCCGGCTGGGCCAAGACCGGCCGCACTTCGAAGCCATGTCCTTCCGAGCCTTCCGGCTTGCCGAGCACGCTGGCCAGCACGCCGCTGTGGCGGATATACGGTATCAATTTTTTGATCACGTCATGGCCTACGGTGTCGGCGATGGCATCGACTTCGCCGAGCGACGCGATTCCCTGCTCCTCATCGATTGCGATCACACGATCTGCGCCCAATTCCTCAGCCTGTTTGCGTTCGTGGGCGCGGACGCCGGCAATGACCGTCATGCCATGCTTTTTCGCCACGTATACCGCTGTGCGGCCGACCATACCGAGCGCTCCGGTGACCAACACGGTTTGCCCGGCTTTGGGCTGAACGCCTTTCTCAATCAGCTGCGCGCCGGTGGTGAGGACCAGCGGGAGTGCCGCCGCATCTTCCGTTTCCAGGCCGTCGGGGATGCGTGTCAACGGCTCGGTTTTCGTGACCATAAACTCCGCATAGGCGCGATTCACCAGTCCCATGACGCGGTCGCCGACTGCGAAGCCTTTCGCATTCGGCCCCAGAGCGGCGACGATTCCGGCGACATCGCGGCCTAGAATGACGGGGAAATCTAGAGGCATTCTGTCTTTCATGTCGCCGCGTCGAATTTTCCAGTCGATGGGATTGACGCTGGTTGCTTCGACTTTTACCAGGACTTCTCCGGCCTGCGGTTTCGGCTGCGGCGCATCTTCGTAAAAGAGCTGGTCGACTCCACCATAGCCGTGCAATAAAACTGCTTTCATCATTCGTTCTCCTGTCGAATAGGAGGCGGTCTGCGAGCGCGCTGTTGCTTCACGCGCACGGAAACGATTCGATGTGATCAGGCTGCCGTATGATTTTTGAATGTTCGTTGCCGTACTGACGGTGGAGATTCGACTGGAGTATGCGCGGTCATTGAAGGATCGGCGGCAGTGCGTCCGCAGCCTGAAGGATTCGTTGCGCCACAGTTTCAATGTTTCCGTGGCGGAGCTGGATGAGGCTGTCGTCTGGCAGCGGGCAACGCTGGGGATCGCGGCCATTTCCGCGTCACGCGATTACCTGTTGGGCCAATTGCAGTTGGTGGAGCAGGCATGCATTCGGATTGCAGAAAACCATGGCGCCCTGGTCAGCGACAGTTTCGTGGAATTCTTTCCGGAGGAATAGCGCTCAAAATCCTCCGGTCGGCGTGCAAATTTGATATCCTCATTCGTTTACCCGGTTCCCAGCGGCTGGTCGCTGTTGTAAAGCATTTCTCCTGATACTGGGTTGTGGCGAGATTGTCGATGTGTGGCCGTTCTTTGGGGAACGGCCACGCTGAGTTCATATTTCCACTACACCTTCAGGAGAAATGCTCTGGGGCCAGCAGTTTCGTCAGCCGGATTTATAGCAGGTGAATTATGCCAGAACATCGCGGACGCACGTATCACCAGAATCGAGTGGCGGAAACGCTGCGCGAGGAAATCAGCGCCATGCTCGAAGGCCAGTTGAGCGATCCCCGCATTAACTTTGGCTATGTCAGCGAGGTGGTGCTCGCGCCCGGCGGAAAATCCGCGCGCGTGTATGTTGCCGTCGAAGGCGGCAGCAAGGAAGAGCAGGAGATGCTGGAGGGCCTGGAGGCTGCGCGCGGATACATTCGCCACCAACTGCTGCAGCGCATGGGCGTGCGCCATATTCCGGAACTGTATTTTCAGGTTGACCATTCCGAGCCGGTGCGCGCGCGCATTGATGAACTGCTGGGCCGGGTGGAACGCCGCAACAAACAGAAACAGAGGCTGGCGGCTGCCGCCGATCCGCAAGTGGAACCGCAGGAGGCGCCGAAATCGGAATGACGCAACAGGCGCCAACACGATTGCTGGAACCGCGAGCGCTGGAATCGCGAGCGCTGGAGCAGCGGGTGCAAAGCCAGCGCGACTGGCCGGGAGCCGCCGTGCTGCACGCCATTCGGCAGCGCAAGAGCTTTCTGATCACTTCGCACGCGCGTCCCGATGGAGATGCCGTCGGCTCGGTGCTGGCGCTGTGGATGGCGCTCAACGCAATTGGCAAACGCGCGGAGATGCAGCTCTATGATCGCGTGCCGTTGATCTATCGCACTCTGCCGGCATCGGACCAGATCCGCACCGCGCCCTGGGTGGCCAGCGACTATCGACCGGATGCGGTGATTCTGCTCGAATGCGACGGCATTGAACGTTCGCGGCTCAAGGGCATCGACGGAAATTATTTGATCAACATCGACCACCATACCAGCGGCCGCAATTTTGCCGATGTGAACTGGATCGATACCGAAGCCAGCGCGGTAGCGGAAATGGTGTATCGGCTGGCGGTTGCTTCCAATGCATTTATTACTGCCGAGATGGCGACGTGTCTATACACGGCGCTGCTGAGCGATACCGGCTCGTTTTGTTACGAGGGCACGGGTGCGCGCACCTTCGCCCTGGCGAGAAACCTGGTGGAACTGGGAGCGCGGCCGGCGCGCATCGCGCAGGATGTGTACTTCAGCAATCCGGCATCGAAGATGCGGCTGCTGGGTGCAGCGTTGACCAACCTGAAGCGCGAAGGCCGCATTGCCTGGCTGTGGGTGACGCATAGCGACATGATTCGCCTGGGCGCGGTGGAAGAAGACTGCGAAGGCATCGTGAATTATGCGATTGGAATCTCCGGCGTCGACGTGGCCGTGTTTTTGCGCGAGCTGCCCGATCATCGCGTCCGCATGAGCCTGCGCAGCAAGAGCAAGGTGCATGTAGCTGAAGTGGCCGAGCGCTTCGGCGGCGGTGGCCATGAGAACGCCAGCGGATGCACGCTCGATGGCCCGCTGTACTCCGCCATGGATCGCATTCTGGATGAGCTGCGCCGTCATCTGCGTCCGCATGCCGTCATGGATATTGCGTGATTTCCCGCTTGAAAGCATCCTTCTATTTCATTGGAGCAAAAGCACAGAGACTGCGATGTGGCGAGTTGAAGTTACGTGCAGCCGTTCTTTGAGGAACGGCTGCGTCAAAAGCGATTTTCCACCTTACACCTTCTGTTCTTTTGCTCTAAGCTGGCAGCAATGCCGAATTTGATGAAATTGTTTGCCGGTTTTCTGCTTGCTCTCTGTGTTTTGCTTGTCCCTTCCGCTCACCCGCAGAACGCGGCCTCGCGCAACTGGCCGATGCTGGGAGGATCGCCGGGCAGCAGCCATTATTCCAGCCTGAAACAGATCAACCGCAAAAATGTAGCCCAGTTGAAAGAGGTATGGAGCTACGACACCAAGGAAGAAGGCGGGCTCGAAACCACGCCGATCATTGTGGATGGCGTGCTGTATGCCTACACGCCGACGCAGGAAGTAATCGCGCTGAATGCGGCGACAGGCAAGCTGCTGTGGAAATTCAAGTCCGGCATTCCTGGACTACAGCCGGATCGCGGCCTGGCTTACTGGAGCGACGGCAGCGACAAGCGAATTCTTGCCGGAGTGATGAATTTTGTTTATGCCCTGGACGCGACTACGGGCAAAGTGATTCCTTCCTTTGGTGAGAATGGTCGCATCGATCTCAGGGAAAATCTGGGCCGCGATCCGAAAACGCAGTCTATTGCGCTGACGAGTCCTGGCGTCGTTTATAAGGATTTGATCATCGTCGGTGGACGCGAGCCGGAGACGCTGCCTGCGCCGCCGGGCGACATCCGCGCCTACGATGTGCGAACGGGAAAGCTTCGCTGGACGTTTCATACCATTCCGCATCCAAGCGAATTCGGCTATGACACCTGGCCGACGGATGCATGGAAGTATAGCGGCGGGGCGAACAACTGGGCCGGCATGTCGGTCGATGCTCATCGTGGCATCGTGTATGTGCCGACAGGCTCGGCAGCGAACGATTTCTACGGCGCGAACCGGGTGGGCGACGATCTGTTCGCGGATTCCCTGATCGCGCTCGATGCGAATACGGGCAAACGGATCTGGTCCTTTCAGGGCGTGCGGCACGACATCTGGGACCGCGATTTTCCTGCGCCTCCGGTGTTGATAAGCGTCAATCATGACGGCAAGAAAGTTCCCGCCGTAGCCCAGACCACCAAGCAGGGATATCTATATCTCTTCAACCGTATAAGCGGCAAGCCGCTGTTCCCGATTGAATATCGCAAGTATCCGCCGAGCACGGTTCCGGGTGAAGTCGCTGCGAGCGAGCAGCCTTTTCCTGCCAAGCCCGCACCCTACGCGCGGCAGATGCTCACAGAAGATCTTCTGACCAGGCGCACCCCCGCTGCCCACCGATGGGCCGTGGAGCAGTTTCACCAACTGCGCAGCGAAGGGCAGTTCGTCCCGCTCAGTCTGGGAAAAGGAACCGTGGTGTTTCCCAGTTTCGAGGGCGGAGCGGAATGGGGCGGTCCTGCGGTCGATCCGGAAACCGGCGTCATCTACATCAATTCCAACAATTACGCATCCACCGGAACTATAGCGAAGAATGAAGGCGGTAGCAGCGGGCGGGCGGTTTATCTAAGCCAATGCAGCGCCTGCCATGGCGAAAGTCTGGCCGGATCGCCTCCGCAATTTCCCTCCCTGATCGATGTTGGCACTCGCCTCACCGCGCAACAGATCGCTACGAAAATTCATCAGGGCGGAGGCAGGATGCCGGGGTTTCCAAATATTCAGGGCGGCCAGCTCAACCTGCTGCTCGCGTACCTGCGGCAGAAAGCGGGCAAGGATTTCAATAGCGATGGAAGCACCAGCTCACCCCCAACATATAACGTCACAGGCTACGACAGGTTTAAGGATCAGCAGGGATATCCCGCGACTGCGCCGCCATGGGGCACGCTGAATGCCATCGACCTGAACACCGGCGAGTACATTTGGAAGATTCCGTTTGGAGAATATCCAAAGCTTGCGGCGCAGGGGATGAAGAATACTGGCACGGAAAATTATGGCGGTCCGGTGGTCACCGCCGGCGGGCTGGTTTTTATTGGGGCGACGGATTTCGACAGGAAATTTCACGCCTATGACAATGCCACCGGCAAGCTGCTGTGGGAGGCGACGTTGCCCTTCGCGGGCAATGCCACTCCGGCGACCTATGAAGTAGATGGCCGCCAGTATGTTGTGATCGCCGCGGGTGGAGGAAAAGATCTGAGCAGCCCTTCGGGCGGCGTCTATGTGGCCTTTGCGTTGCCGCGATAAAGGCCCCGGTGTCTAGAGTTCAATTTTCTCTTGCGCAATTCTATAGAATTGCTTGAAAATATCGCAGTATGAAAGTCAATTCAGATTTCGGTGGATGGCTTAGGCTCCTTCCGTTCGCCATTCTTTCCGTTTACCTATGGCGCAGCGGATTACGTCCAAAACTAAATGAGCCACACGGCAAAGTTGATCGCTCTATACGCATAGTCGGCGCAATTATGATGTCTGTCGTAACGCTTTACTTCCTCGGCTATGGACTTGGCCTATATCCGCTTTATCTACACTAAACATTGCAAGAGTTAACGTCCGATTCGTGATTGTCGGCCTGGTTTGGTAGGCTGGTTAAGGTTTCGCTAGCATTCGATTGCAAGCCGGGCCTTTCGACGAATCTGTGACGATACACCGACCTAACAATTGGAAGCAGTACCTGCCGGGTGGAACCTTCTGGCAGCAGATTACGGCTGCCATGTTGGCCGAGTTTGCGGTGCTAATCGGCTTTACCACTTTCTTCATCGGGTACGGCCTCATCCCCTACTTAGGCGGATCGGTGCTGGGCCTGGTGGGCGCGGATGAGCCGCGCTACGCGCAGGTGGCGCGGGAAATGCTGGCGCGGCACGACTACATTACCCCCGTGCTGTATGGCAAGCCGTGGCTGGAAAAACCCGCGCTCTACTACTGGCGGGCCATGTTCACCTTCAAGGACTTCGGAGTGCACGACTGGTCGGCGCGCATTCCTTCGGCGGAATTCGCCTGGATTCTGGTGGTTCTGATTTATCTGCACATGCGCCGCTTTCGTCCCGGCGGGCAATTGGACGCGGCGCTGATCACTGTTTCCTGTGCTGCGATCATCGGCTTTGCCCGCGGCGCTTCAACGGACATGCAGCTGGCGGCGCCATTCTGCATCGGCATGCTGGGCTGGTATGCGTGGTACGAGACGGACAAAAAATTCTGGCTGTTCGATTTATATTTTTTCGGCGGCGCGGCCACGCTGGCCAAGGGCCCGGTTGCGCCCTTCATGGCGCTCGCCATCATTTTTCTATTTGCCGCTCTACGCAGGGAGTGGTCCCTGCTGCGCCGAACTATCTGGTGGCCGGGCATCGTGCTTTATCTGGCGATGGTGCTGCCATGGTTCATCGCGGTGCAGCATCGCAACCCGCAATTTGTGCGCGTGTTTTTCCTGGAACACAACCTGGAGCGATTCGCCACCGACCGGTTTCGCCATGCGCACGCCATCTGGTATTACATTCCGGTAATGGCGGTCGCGGTGATGCCGTGGCTGGCCATCGCGTGCAGTGCGCTGTGGGATGCGATACGGACGTCGATCGACGAGTGGAAGGTCCGCCGCAATCCGGATCGATATGTCGGCAACCCACGCACCGGCGATGCGTTCCCGGAATTTCTCGTTCTCTGGGCGATTTTTCCCGTCGTTTTTTTCAGCTTTTCCAATTCCAAGCTGCCCGGCTATATTCTGCCTGCGGTTCCACCGATCACGATTCTTTGCGGAGACTACCTGAATCGCGTTCGCAAGCGAGGACTGCATACGCGGCTGCTTGTGGTTCATGCATTGCTTGTAGGCGTACTGGTCGGGGGCGCGCTGATGCTTCCGCAGATTCTGATACATTCCGGCGCGTGGCCGCCGGCCAGAGTCATTGCATCGGCAGTCGTCGTGGGCTTTGCGGTTGCGATCGCGGTGCTGGTGACGGTGCTGCGTTTTGGCACGGCGCGCCTGCGCATTGCCACCATGATTCCGACGGCGCTGATTCTGGTTTTTCTGTTAGGCACCCACAATGGAGTGCTGCTCGATCAGAAATATTCCGCGCGTACGCTGGCGCATGAGTTGCAACAACTGCCGGATGCGCCGCATGAAGTGGCCGTATTCGAAGCTCGGCGCGATATGCAATACGGACTGGCGTTTTATCTGAACGAACGCATTCCGAATTACCAGCACTCCGGGGTTCCGTTGCAGGCTCATCTGCTGGTGGCGCAAAATTTTTCGTCCGGTCCGGAAGAACAGCGCGCGAAAGCTGAACTGGACAAGCTGCTCGCCGGACGCCAATATGAACCGCTCTTCGTGTATGGCCCCCAGGATCTGACTGTCTATCGCGTCAGTGCCGCGGAAGATGCAGCCAACGAATCCGCGAATATTCATCCATAAATTTCGCCAATTCTTTTTTCTCACATTCCAGTCTTTCAGTTTGCGCGACGATGCCGTACACTCGCGCAATACGGCTTGTACTTGCCCTGCGTAAAATCGCCAACCCAGCGATTGTTCGCGAGCTAATTCTGACGATGACCTCGGCCCTGCAGCTCGACTTTCTGGATCTCCGCCATTTTTCCGCCCAGCACCTGCGTCCCTTGCTGGATGAGGAAAGCGCGCTGTGGAGCAGCCGTCTGCGCTGGGACTATCGCAACTCCGCCACTTTGGTGCTGCAATATGTCGAATCGCACCTGCTGACGGGATATGTGGCGCTCGACCAGGGACGCGTTTGCGGCTACATTTTCTGCGTCTATGAAAGCCACAAGGCGGTTATCGGAGATGTGTTCGTCTCGCGACAAACACTCGATGAGGCGGCAGCGACGGCGGTGGAGACGCAGCTGATCGACCGACTGCTGGAAACCCTGCAGAACACGCCGGGGCTGACGCGGGTGGAAGCACAACTGCTGCTGCATCCACACGGAATGCATCGCGGATCGTTCGAACGCGCCGGCTTTCGCCTGTTTCCACGGCTATTTATGGATCTCGACTTGCGTTCGAGGATTGCTGCGCCGCCGATTCAGTCCTCGCCGGACAGCGAGATCGAAGGGGCGGCGGGTGCGCGCTACCGGCAATGGATTGCATCAGACTTCGAACTTGCTCCGCAGGTGATTACCGCGTCCTACACGGGACATATCGACAGCGAAATCAACGATCAATATCTGTCGATCAGCGGAGCGCAGCGCTTTCTGCACAACATCGTGCGCTTCCCCGGTTGCGGAATTTTTGAAGAGCAGTCCTCCTGGGTGCTGGCTCCTCCAGGCAATCAGAAACTGCTTGCGCTGCTGCTCTGCTCGCGCGTCAGCTCCGGCATCGGTCATGTCACGCAGCTCTGCGTATTGCCGCAATTTCAGCATCATGGAGTCGGCAGAAAGCTGATGGATCTTTGCGCCGCATCCCTGCAATCGCATAACTGCGAGGCCATCACTCTAACAGTGACGGAGCAGAATACGGCCGCCGTGACTCTTTATGAGAGGCTAGGCTACCGGGTGCAGCATCGCTTCGACGCCATGTTGTGGGATAAGAATATCTGCTGAATGCGGCGCGACAGCCTTGTTCAGTGTTTGATCAGCCACATCAGCCAGCTGGCGGCGACGGTCCCCAGCACAAACAGGCAGAAGCAATACATGCCGTAGCGGATCATGGCACGTGTCTCGGAGCGCTGTGTAATCCCAAAGACAATCGAAGCAAACAGCGCGAACAGCAGCACGGCGGTGAAATGCGAGGGAGTGTACATCTAGCGCTTTCTCCCCAGCTTGAGGCTGTGTGCATCGACGGCGGAAATAAAATTCAGCAAGCCCGCCACCACGATGAATTTCGTTCCGTAATCTGCCGTGACCACCTGCACAATATTCTGTCCCCACCCGAACAGTGTGGAAAGAAAATAGAGCAGCCCATTGCCCAGGTCGCCGATAAATCCCAGCATATCGAGACTGACGATATCGGAGCTGGGCGGGTAGATTTTTCCATGCATGGCGAGCCCCAGCGCAAACATGGACATGATGGAGACAAATAGCAGCAAAGCGCGAATCCAGCGGCCCAGCAGCAGATGACCCAGGCCGGGAACGAGCCAGCCGGCGATCAAAACGATACCGGCGGCATACCCCTGCGAACGGATGTTTGACCGCGCCGCATTTTCATTGATCGTGGCTTTCGTCGGCATCTTCAACGAATATATCAGTTCGCCGGATGAGCTTTTCGATCTTGCTCAGAGCATGGCGGCAAAAATCAAATCCGCACCAGCTCTCTTTGCACGCGGCCAGTCACGCGAGCTTCGCCCGGGCGAGCCATCATGTCGATTTCGCTGCGGATGCCGAACTCCGGGAGATAGATTCCGGGCTCGACCGAGAAGCAGGTGTTGGGCAGGATCATGCGTTCATCATGGGTTTCAAAATTGTCGAGATGCGCGCCGTTGCCATGAATCTCCGCCGCAATGTTGTGCCCGGTGCGATGGGTAAAATATTGCTCAAATCCAGCCCCGCGGATAACGCCGCGCGCCGCATCATCCGCCTGCCAGCCGGCGATCGGCTGGTGAGCCGCAAAGGTTTGCTCGACGACGAGGATGGCGGCATCGCGGGCGGCCACGACTGCATCGAACACCTGTTGCTCGCGCGGGCTGGGTTCGCGATCGACGACACCAGTCCAGGTGATGTCATAAAAAACGCTGCCTGAAGTTTTTTTTCGCCCCCAGATGTCGATCAGCAGAAAATCTCCCGATTGGATCGGCAGGGTGCGCTCCGCGGTCGGCTCATAATGCGAATCCGAACTGTTGCGATTGACGGAAACATTGGGACCGTTGTCCCAGACGAGGTTCTCGCTCGTCATCGCTTCCTGGAACCACTGGACCATTGCATATTCCGTCGTACCTCCGGCGCGCACGCGATTGCCGATTTCGCGGAAGCCCTCTTCCAGAATTTTGTCGAGCGCGCGCTGGGCCTCGTAATGGCTGGCGATTTGTTCCTCGCTCAGGACCGCTTCAAAATGGCTGATCAGATCGGCGGAGCTGACAATTTCCTTGCCCATGCCGCGCAGGACTTCAATGGTTCCGGCATCGACGAGCGAAACATACATGATGGCGTTACGCGGAGAATACTGCATGGCCAGCCGCGTAGCTCCTGCGAGCATCGCTTCCAATTGCGCTTCGAGTTCCTGCCAGGTCGAGTAAACTGCCTTCGATCCGGGCAGCGTGTCGAGTCTTCCCTGTTCGATGCGATGGACAAGCTTCTTTGGCTCGCCCTGCGCTGGGATCAGATAGAACCAACGACGCGTGATGTGCAGCGAATCGCTCAGGCCCAGGATGCGATAGGCCAACGGGTCGCGATGATGATGATCGCAGAAGAGCCAGCCGTCGAGATTGGATTCCCGCAGCGCGGACTGGATTGCTTCAAGATTCATGAGACTACCCCGACAGAACGTTCGATTCTAATCTCTCAGCTCGCACAGCGCAGGCGAGAGACTGTACACCGGATGGATTGCGATATTGAATCATTACAAATATATAATTACAATCAACCTGTGACGGGCATCCGATTCGAGTGGGACGAGGCCAAGAACCTCTCCAACCGGCGCAAACACGGCGTGAGTTTTGAAGAAGCCAGTCATGTATTCCACGACCCACTGTATGTGTCCGTTGAGGACCGCATTGTGGATGGGGAACAACGCTGGCAAACCTTTGGCCGAGTGGAAGGCTTGCTCCTGCTGGTGGTGG
The DNA here is from genome assembly GCA_965276585.1 of Acidobacteriaceae bacterium. Classification (GTDB taxonomy): domain Bacteria; phylum Acidobacteriota; class Terriglobia; order Terriglobales; family Acidobacteriaceae; genus JAKAAZ01. Next base: position 909,664 of record CBDIAZ010000003.1, read on the forward strand.
CGCACACTCTCAAGGAGGAGCATGAGCACGGCGCATCGGTAGAGGTCGTTCGCATCATTTCAGCTCGACACGCAACCCGGAAAGAGAGGCGACGCTATGAAGACGAAAACGGTTAGATTCACATTGGACACATTGCCGCCGCTGACGGACGCGCAGCGGACGAGTCTGAAGAAGCTGGCATCTCGTCCGGACAGCGAGATCGATACAAGCGATATCCCCGAAATGACAGATGCGCAGTGGAAGAACGCCAGACGAGGGCATTTTTATCGTCCACGTAAGCGGCAGATCACGGCACGCGTGGATGCCGACGTGCTGGATTGGCTGCAATCGCAGGGGAAAGGCTATCAGTCGCGCATCAACGCGATCCTGCGGCGCGAGATGCTGCAGTCCCTCAGATCGGCAACGGTAAAGTAGCTTCGGGCCGGAAACTCCATTTACCAATCGGAGTTGCGATTGACATCGAGGGTGCACCCGGTTAGCGTCAAACTTTAGACCCTGACAGACGAACTCCATCGAGGAATCAGGCCCCATGAAGCAACGAATCCTGCGCTTTGCCTCCACCCCTCTCCTGCTCGCGGCTCTTTGCTGCGCCCCCGCTTTCGCCCAGCAATTCCAGACGATTGAAAATAATTTTGCCAAGCATGTCACGGTGAAGACGCTGCCCAACGGCCTGACGCTGATCGTGTGCGACCGGCCCGAAGCTCCTGTGTTCAGCTTTTTCACCATCGTGAACGCGGGCAGCGTGCAGGATCCCAAGGGCGAAACCGGCCTGGCGCACATGTTTGAGCATCTTGCCTTCAAAGGCACGAAAGATATTGGCACCACGGATTATCCGGCGGAAAAAATTGCGCTGGCAAAAGTGGAACAAACCTATGCCGCCTATGACGCGGAGTATCGCAAACGCGTGGGCCAGGACCCTGCGAAGCTGGCGCAGTTGAAAGCGCAGTTCGATGCCTCCACAGCCGCTGCCGAAAAATTTGTGATCCCCAACCAGTTCACGCAGATCGCCGAGTTGAACGGCGCCACCGGCATCAACGCGGAAACAGCTATGGATGCTACGCAATATTTCTGGAGCATGCCTGCCAACCGGCTGCAGCTATGGGCGTACATGGAGAGCGATCGCATTGCCAATCCTGTGCCGCGCGAATTTTATAAGGAACGCAACGTGGTGATGGAAGAGCGCCGCATGCGCGTCGGCTCCAGCCCCATCGGCTACATGATCGAGCAATTTCTGGCGACTGCGTACGTGGCCCATCCCTATAGAAATCCCGGCACCGGATGGATGTCCGACATCAGCCAGGTTTCGGCGACGGAGGCCGACGTATTTCACAAAAAATACTATGTGCCGGCGAATATTGTGGTCACTGTGGTGGGCGATGTAAACGCAACCAACTCGCTGCCGATGTTGGAAAAATATTTCAGCAGCATTCCCACCGGCCCGAAACCAATACCGCTGGCCACAGTCGAGCCGCCGCAGCAGGCGGAAAAATCCATCACCCTGGAAGAGCCGACACAGCCTTTTTACATCGAGGGCTATCATCGTCCGGATTATCGCGACAAAGACGATGCGGTGTATGACGCCATCAGCGACATCATGTCGAACGGACGCACATCGATCCTGTACCGCAGCCTGGTGCGAGACCAGAAGATTGCCGCCGAAGCTGCGGGCTTCAGCGGATTTCCCGGCGAAAAATATCCCAACCTGTTCGCGTTCTACGCTGTGCCTACACCCGGGCACAGCCCCCAGGAAATGCGCGCTGCGATCCATGGCGAAATAGACAAGTTGAAGACGCAGGATGTGACCGATGAAGAGCTGGCCATGTTCAAGACGCGCGCTCGTGCTGACATTCTGCGTGGACTCGACAACAATCAGACCCTGGCGGAGTCGCTTGGCACCTATCAATTGCGGTATGGAGACTGGCGCATGCTGTTCGAACAGTTGAACAAAATCGATGCAGTCAGCAAAGCGGACATTCGCCGCGTGGCGAACCAGGTTTTCACCGCGAAAAACCGCACTTATGCCATGATCGAATTCACTCCATCGAAGCCACCGACGCCCAAGCCCCTGGGACCCGAACAACCGACGCCGAAGCATTCGCAGCCGGCAACAACTTCGCCGCAAGGAGGCCGCTAATGCGCACACGCCTCATGGCGATTGCCGCCGTTGCTTGTTTCGCCGCCGCGCAGATCGGCTCTGCGCAGACATCCGCCACAGCAACGAGCGCTGCCGACTCTCCCGCGCCGTGGACCTCGTGGAAAAAGGTTCCCATCCCGCCGCTGCCCGCTTTTCATCCACAGCAGCCCACGAAAATCACGTTGACGAATGGCATGACAATTTTTCTGCAGGAAGATCACGAACTGCCTTTCATCAACGGCTTCGTGATGATTCGCGGCGGCTCGCGCAGCGATCCGGCGGAAAAAACGGGGCTGGTCGATCTCTACGCCCAAGCCTGGCGCACCAGCGGAACTGCCAAAACCTCCGGCGACAAGATGGACGATATTCTGGCTGCGAAAGCGGCCAGCATCGAAACCGACGACGATGCTGAGTCGACCACGCTGAGTTGGAACAGCTTCAAACAAGACTTCGATCAGGTCTTCGGCATGGCGACCGATCTGCTGCTGCATCCCGAATTTCGCGAAGACAAACTGGTGCTCGCCAAACGCCAGGAAGCCACCGCCATCATCCGCCGCAATGACGATTCTAACCAGATCGCACAACGCGAAGCCCTGATGCTTGCGTACGGAAAGGACAATCCCTATGCGCGCGTGCCGGAATTTGCCACGGTGGAGGCGGTCACTCTAGCCGACCTGAATGCGTGGCACAGCCGCACGGTTACGCCGAGCAATATCATCGTCGGCGTCAGCGGCGATTTCAACACGGCGGAGATGGAAGCGAAGCTGCGCGCCGCATTTGACGTGCTGCCGCGCGGGCCGAAGTTCGTTTCAGCGCCAGTGAGTTTTCCCGGTCCAACGCCCGGCGTTTATTTTGCGCAGAAGAGCGATGTCAACCAGAGCAATGTATGGATCGTCGGCCTGGGTACGGAGCGCAGCAATCCGGATTACTACGCGCTCAGCGTGATGAACACGATGTTCAGCGGCGGCTTCGGATCGCGTCTGTTTCAGGCGGTGCGCACGAGGCTGGGCCTGGCCTACTCCGTGTTCGGCGCGTATGGCGCAAGCTACGACCATCCCGGCGTTTTTTACGTGTCCGCGGGAACGAAGAGCGCCAGCACCGTCGCTGCAACCAACGCGATGATGGCGCAAATTCGCGATCTAAAAACGGATTCTCCCACCGCAATCGAGTTGAAAAACGCGAAAGACCAGTTGCTGAATTCCTGGGTCTTCCACTTCGATTCGCCGGACAAAATTCTGCGCCAGCAGGCGACTCTGGCCTTCTATAACTACCCCGCGGATTACATCGAGAAATATCGCGCCGGCATTGAGAAGGTGACGGCCGCGGACGTCTCGCGCGTGGCGAATAAATATGTGCACCCATCCAAGCTGGCGATTCTTGTGGTGGGAAACGATACGCAGTTCGGCACGCCACTGTCGACGCTGGGCCCGGTCAAGCCGCTCGACATCGCCATTCCCATGCCGGCCGGAATGCAGGCGCCGCCGCAGTAGAGTGAAGCGTTACTGCTTCTCAAACTTCAGCGATGCGGAGTTGATGCAATAACGCAGCCCGGTAGGCTTTGGCCCGTCGGGGAATATATGGCCGAGATGCGCACCGCAGCGGGCGCAGGTCGCCTCCACGCGGCGCATTCCGTGGCTGGTGTCCTCATGCGTTTCAACCGCGGTGGGTGTCACTGGAACCCAGAAACTCGGCCAGCCTGAACCGGACTCGAACTTCGTATCCGACCGGAACAGTTCGGCATCGCACGCTACGCAGCGATAGATTCCATCGTCATGGTTCTTGTAGAGCGCGCCGGAAAACGGCGGCTCTGTTCCCTTCTGACGCGTCACACGATACTGCTCGGGAGTCAGCTGTTCCCGCCACTCCGCATCCGTCTTCTCGATTTTCCCGGCCTTCAGCGAATCGTCACTCATACATACCTCACAGGTCCAGAGTATGTCAGCCAGCCTGGTACTTCAATTCGCAGATTGCGAATCGAAAGCAATGTCGATTTTCAGCTGAAGCGCAACCGTCGCATTGTCTGCGCTGCGATTGGCCATGCGGACACACACTGGTTTGGCACTCCGCGCGCACATTGGTATACTCGCAAAGAAGCATCCACGAATCTTCTTCCACGCGTGTGCAGAATTCCCTCCCGGAAAATCTCCACGGCCAGGTAGCTCAGTGGTAGAGCGCGGCCCTGAAAAGGCCGGCGTCGGGGGTTCAATTCCCTCCCTGGCCACCACTTCCCAAAAGACTTAGCGATAAACAAAAAGCAGATCGTCCCAAACTCATGCCTGCCTGGTCGAGCCGGAGTTCGGCGCGAATAAAAATCGTGCGGTTCATCGTGGCTTCTGTTGTTTGGACCCGGCGAGGGCTTTCTGCTCACGAGCCACCATAGGGCGCATCCGATCGTTCCCACGGTCATGGTCAAACGACAACTTCGGATCGCGGTGAAGCACGCGGTGGCAAGGGATAGCGAACGCAAGCGGATTGATGGTGCAGGCATTGCCGACCGCGCGAATCGCTTTGGCATGGCCTATGTGCGCCGCCACCTGCGCATAGGTCATGGTCGCTCCAGGTGGAATCTTCCGCACAGCCTGCCAGACCTTCTTCTGGAAGTCTGTCCCGCGAAGATCGATGGTGAGATCGACATCCTTGACAGGGTTCTGAATGTACCTCACCACTTCATTGACCGACTCCTGCTGCCCATGTTGATCGAGGATGGGATTCGAGTTGGGAAAACGATGTTCGAGCTCATGCGTGACTTCGGCACGGTCGGCGCCGATCAGGACTGCCACGACTCCTTTTGCGCTACTGGCCACCAGTATGGCGCCCAGGTCCGAGGCCGCCGTCGCAAAGTGCAGAATCTCGCCATTCTGATTCTGTCGGCTCTTGCTGCGTCTCCCGATCATCCGCGGATGCCCCCTCTTGACTGAAATACAAAACACCTTTGGCGAAACGGCTTCGAGGGCTGCGACATCGCGTTGCTACCTTATAGGAAGCCACGGAACACTTCGTTCAAATCGCTTCCGGACATCGCTTGTCCGAGGCCTTCGAAAGAGCCGGACCGCATCTTCTTCGCTGCCCCAACGATTGCAGTCCATCCGACCCGCGCCAATGCGCCTCCTACGCTGATGCGCCGGACACCCAAGTCGGCAAGTTCCGCAGTCGTGAGAATAGAGCCCGTCACGAGGACATTCAGCGGTTTAGGAGAGACTGCACGAACCATCGAGGCAATGTCTTGCTTTTTGGCTACACCGGGAGCATAGAGGCAGTCGGCGCCTGCTTCGGCCAGCGCAACCAGGGTATCTATGGCCTCGTGAACAGCTTCAGAGTCCAATAGCAGTCGTTCCGTGCGTCCCACCAGCACAATGTCCGCGCCGGAGTGATCGATCGCTTCGCGAGCTGCCCGGATCCGCTCTGCAGCCAGGGGCCTTTCATACAGAGTATTTATAGCGTCCACGTCGCGGTCTTCGATTGAAAATCCGGCAATCCCGGTGTTGATTACGAGGTCGACGTTGGCCGCGAGATTCTCCGGGTCACGTGCGAAGCCAGACTCGAAGTCTGCGTTTATCGGCAAATCAGTCTTTTCTCCGAGCGACACGAGATGTTCGAGCACATCATCCATCGCGATGGCGTAGTCGGGGCGGCCGATCGTCCATGCGAAGCCTGTACTCGTTGTCGCGATCGCGGAAAATCCCAGATGTTGCATCATGCGGGCGGTTCCTATGTCCCAAGGGTTTGGCAGGACAAAGCAACCCGATTGATGTAGAGCCCGAAACTTTGCCCTCTTCTCTGCAGTAGCATTCATAGCAACCCCAATCTGTGGTTATCGGGAGAACGTCGAAGCGCGAGTGCAAGAGATCACGACGCAGACCGATTCCTGGCATGATCCAACGAGATGAACGTTCCGTCATGTTCCCGATGATGCCGATTTGTCAGATGTGATCTCCCCGGCCTTCGACGTTCAGCCGCCATCAGGCTAGTCTAACCAGCTGCAACACTCGGCGCACTCAAATTATGGGCAACCGCGCTCTATGCTTCGCAACATGCGGAGATAAGCAAGCCGAGGTCCGATACAAGCGACGCAACGCGCTTTTTACTTCGCTGGTTTTGTTTCGGATCGGTGCACCTCCGGATAGTACTGCGGGCCTCTCTGCGATCGAACATGCTGTAGTCGCGAATGACTCGGACGGAACGCATCGGGGCTTCCTCCGGGAGCATCACGGAGCCCGTAAACTCGTCGGCCGCAACTTGATGCTTGAACGTGATGAGAAGAATGATGTCTCCTTTGTTTTGCGATTTGGTTGTGGTCAATATTTCAAGGTCGCTTCTTCTGTTGCCGCGATACTCATGTGCGCGCCTCCCGATCCAGCAATGTGCGTTTGCGCTCCACTCCCCACCGATAGCCGGATAGTTTTCCATCGCTCTTGACTACGCGATGGCAAGGGATGGCAACAGCGAGTGAATTGGCTGCGCAAGCCTGAGCGACCGCGCGCACCGCTTTCGGCATGCCTATCTGTTTGGCGATTTCTGCATAGGTAGCGGTAGACCCAAGGGGTATTCGCTGCAATGCCCTCCATACTCGCTGCTGAAACGCGGTCCCTTGGATGTCCAAGGGCAAGTCGAGTCCCACGGACGGAGCCTCGATGAGCCCCACTACCTTAGCTACCATTTCCTCGTAGCCGCTCTCGTTGCCAATGAGATCGGCCTTTGGAAATCGATCTTGCAAGTCGTTGACCAGACTCTCGGGATCATCCCCAATCAGAACCGCACAAACGCCGCGGTCGCTCTTTGCCACCAGGATCGAGCCTAGCGTGGACTCGCCAATCGCGAAGTGGATTGTCGTGTTTGCGCCTCCGTTCTGGAAGCTTGTTGGCGTCATCCCCAATACTTCGTTTGAGGACTCATAGAATCGGCTGCTCGAGCCGTATCCTGCGTCGTAGATTGCATCTGTCACTGAGCGACCTCCAGACAATGTTTTGCGTACTCGCTCCGACCGATGGGCCTTCGCGTAGTCGGCAGGCGTTAGACCTGTAGCCGTTTTAAAAGTCCTGTGGAAGTGGTAAGGACTCATTTCTGCCGCTTTGGCCAGCTTTTCCAGGGGGATGGATTCTTCCGAGGTTTCGATCATGCGGCAGGCCTTCGCGATCTTCGCGCTGTTTTTGGCAGTCAACGACAGGCCTGTGGGCCTGCAGCGCTTGCACGCCCTGAACCCGGCCTTCTCCGCGTCGTCCGTAGTCTTGTGAAATTGGACGTTTTCCGGGTGCGCCAATCTGCCTCCGCACGATGGTCGGCAATATACCCCCGTCGTCTTGACCGAATAGTAGAAGTCGCCGTCCGAATTTTTATCTCTCGCCACTATGGACGCCCACCTTGGGTCGGATGTGGTCGCGGCGGCCTGCTTCTCCATCTCCAAAGATCTCTTCATCTCTACCTCCCCGATCGAGCCTACCTCTTCAAGCTAGAACACCTCATAATCGTTCACACTCCGCTTCTTGCTCTTGAATTCCATTGTCGGAACATCCCAAATGACAGGTGCGCATAGCTGAACATCGGATCGAGTCAGGACAGAGAAGAGCAAATCTGCAATCAAGATGTCGGGGAATCCCACGTTCCGCGGCGCTCAAAAAGGTTTCTACTCTTCTGCTCGTCGGCTACTCCCAAGCATGGCGACTAATATGCCTTCTCTCCGTCGCACGGGCGGCAAAGGGGAGTGTATGACGTTTACCTCAAATTGCTAAGAGCCACTTGTGCCGCGTTATATCCGCACATGCCGTGCACGCCTCCGCCGGGCGGGGTAGAGGATGAGCATAGATACACGTCGTCGGCTGAGGTGCGATATTGCCGCCATGTTGGCCGAAAAATAAATTGCTGCAAATTCGCCGCGCCGCCGACGATATCTCCGCCCACCAGATTTGCATCCATTGCCTCAAGATTCGCCGGCGAAAAAACGTGCCGCGCGAGAACGCAGTCGCGAAAGCCCGGAGCAAAGCGCTCGATCTGGCTCTCCAGCCGATCCAGCATGTCGACACTCGAACTGTTCGGCACGTGGCAATATGCCCATGCGATATGTTTGCCTGCAGGCGCACGCGTCGAATCGAACAATGTCGGCTGCGCGAGCAGCACGAACGGCCGCTCCGCACATCGTCCATTTGCCATTGCCGCTTCCGACGCGACAATCTCCGCCATGCTGCCGCCCACGTGCACAGTAGCAGCGCGCAGGCAGTCCGCCGCTTTCCATGGAATGGGAGCCGAGAGAGCATAGTCGACCTTGAAAGCGCCGGGGCCATAACGATAGCGCTTCAATCGATCCAGATAATCTGTCGAGAGTCGATTGCCGGACAGCTGCACCAGCTGGCGCGGCGTGACATCGCACAGTGTCACGTCGCATTTTGGAAGCTGTCGCAAATTTTCAATCCGAGCCGACGTTGTAATTTTTCCGCCGAGCTGATGCAGATACGCCATCAGCGCATTTGTGATTGCCTGTGCTCCGCCGCGCGGAATGGGCCACCCGACTGCGTGCGCAGCAGCCCCCAACACCATGCCGAAGGATCCGCTCAGCGGCCGATCCAGCGCAAGAAAGGAATGTGCGGCCATGCCTGCGAACAACGCGCGCGTGCGTTCCTTGCGAAACCGCCGCCGGGCGACAAACGTTGCAGGCGGCATTGCATCTTCGGCAAACTTCGCCAGTAAAAACGGCCTTCGGGGCACGGCAATCAAGGGCCGCAGAATATCGGAGGAAAAATCCTGCCAGTGCGTGGCCAGCGGTTCCATCATTCCGCGCCAGGTTCTGCCATCTTCTCTCAGCGCGGATTGCGCGGCGTCAAGGTTGCGTTCGAGTGTGATCGCAGTGCCGTCATCGAATGGGTGGGCCAGTGGAGCAGGCGAATGAATCCATTCGAGACCATAATCCTGCAGCGGCAGTGAAGAAAAGAACGGCGAGCCTGCAGCCATGGGATGAATCGCCGAACCAAAATCGTGATGAAAGCCCGGCAGCGTCAACTCCATTGTTCGCGCTGCCCCACCGGGTTGTGACTCAGCTTCAAAAACCTCGACGTCCAATCCAGCTTGCGCCAGTACGATCGCCGCCGACAAACCATTCGGACCCGCGCCGATGACACAGGCTTTTTTGCCTCGAAGATTTCGTGAAGACTGAGTCATCATCATTCCTGCGGTCCGGCAAGCGTGGGCTGCTCCACGATAGCAATCTGGCCATCCGGTTCCATTTGCAACGTCGGTGCGTATAAACCTAACAACTGACGACGCCACCAAAGTCCTTGCGTCCGCTTCTCCCACATATTGGTGAACCAGTACTGCCACAGCACCGCGCGCACTTCTCGCGGCGGCTTGTCGGGAAAAGGATTGCCGGCAAACAGGCTGAGCACGGCAGGATCGTTTTTGAGCAGCAGCACTTCCGTTCGCGGAGCCATGGGATACTGCGACCACGAACCGAGCGACGCGAACCATAGGTTCCAGTCAAAGCGCGGTTGATACGGCGCGTAGATTCCCGGCGCCTGCGATGGATCCTGCGGTTTGTAACGAAATGGATAGGCGACCCAGGTATGCCCATCATTGGAGCCCTGAAATTCGATCTCATAGCGATGCGGCGTCATCACCGCGAATAGTCCATATTGATTGGCGATACGAAATGGCTCGAGTATCGTCAGCGGAGCCTCCGGTAACGGAACGCCGCGCCAGAACATTTGAATCAGCGGCAAAGTAGTGGCGTAGAAGATCCACGCCAGCGTGACCGCTGTTACTGCAAAAACGATCGCGTGCAGTTGCCGATGCAAGCCCGCGCGCTGGGAAGGCAGTGGCGTCTCTCCGTTGATTTCAGCAGGGGTTTCATTCTCCTCATATTGATTGGGATCAATGTGGGGAACCTGATTTCCATCTGCGTCTTCCTCTGGCGATGGGTTCGCGGAAATTTCCGGCCGCCAACGCGCTGGAACAAAGCGTGCGAGAAAGCGATCGTCGAGCAGCAGAAAACCGAGGACGAGCACAATGTAATTCAGGAAGGCGTAATTGCCTGTAAGGATCACGGCGATCTGCCACACCGTTGCGATGAAGAAGCAAACAATCCGCCAGCGCCGCGGCAGAAACATCATCCATACTATGACTAACTCCAGCACAAAGGTGCCCACCACAGTTGCGGCCTGGAACCAATGCGGCAGGTGCTGCACATACCAGCCAATCCAGGTGGGTAGCGGCGAGTTCTGGTAATACTCATCCATCGCCGTCAGGTTGTGCCATTGGGGATCGCCGCTTGCGATCTTGACTACGCCGGACTCGAAGTAGATCCGGAACCACTCCCACAGCAGAAGGAACATGCTGGCGCGCGCCGGGAAATGACGTTTTCCCCAACCCGGAAGAAGACCGCCGGGCACGAAAAATAACGAGATAAAGCCCGCTTCCAGCAGCATGCCGTCCGACTGATAGCCGGAAAACGTTCCTGCCGCGGCAACGAAGGAAAGAAAGCAGACAAAGCAAACCACCAGCGTTGCGCGTGGCCACACATTCGCCACAACCAGCAGCGAAGCCACAATGCCGATCCAACTGATCGCCATCAGCATATGCGAGCTGCTGGAAATCCACAGCAGCGTGGGCGCGAACCAGAAGCGCAGCGGTCCCACGCCTCGCGCGACGGCCTCAAGGTATTGGCTGGCTGGAAGAATGCCACGCGGGCCGATTAACCCGCGAATTTGAAACAGCAAAGAATAGAACGCGGAAAAATAGATGAGCCCGAGACAGCGCAGAAATATCCAGCGCGAAATCTGATGATCGCGCACGCCATATTGCGGATCGAACCAGCGACGGATTGCGCGTGCCGGAGCCCAGTTCATAGGATGGAATTATAGAGCTGTTTTCCTATTGCTATTCCCCACAGTTGACGTCGAAGTGCCGTTTTTCTTGGGAAAAAACGGCGTCGAGATCTTCGCTTCGGTATGCACCCATAGGAAAACAGCTCTAGCCGTGGGGTTGGAAGCGCCGGGGATTGCAACATCTCGAACTGGAAAGCTCTGACGGGAATGGGAATCTAAGCCCGATTGAACCGCTGGGTCTCGCGTGCCTTGCGCGCGAAATACACCATGCCGGCAGTAGCAATCGCCGTGCCCATGCACCAGGAACAGATACGGCCGAATTGTTTTATCTGTCCCCGTGCCTTTCGCGCGGCGACGGTTCCGTCGAGCAGCAGCTTGGCTCGAAGCGCTCCCCGCAGCAACGGCTGAGAGGGTGTTGCGGCGATCAGCAGAACCAGCGTGATGCTGTAGCTGCCCAATCCAAGGATTCCGTCCGGAATGCCGAAACGATATGCGACTTTCGAGGTGACAATTTTTTTGGAATCGAAAATGTTTCCCGGCGGGTCGGGCAGGTCTTTCATGACTCGAAGCTGTACCAGCACCACCGGCACCAGCGATGCTATCGCCAGGGAGCAGAACGCTATCGCGATTCCCTTGTGCGCGGGAAACACGCTGTCTTGCTCCGTCGCGGCTTTTATTTCCTTTGAAGATTTCAACAACAGCGTCATCGCTGTCTCCTTTTCAGCAAACCATTTTTGTTGCAGGCGATTATAGCTCCAGCCAGCAACACGACTCCGGCGCCCAAAAACCATCCACGATGAAGATCGGCGAAAACCTGCGGGCTGAACGAATGCGCCCGATCGTCGAAAGGTCCATGAGTGCCGTGGTCGCCGGGCACATAATTCCACAGATTGTCGGCGCGGTTCGGGTTATCCGGTTCGTCCGTCTGTTGCGCCTTGTATCCTGTCTCGCCCAAGTATTCATCCAGCAGTCCTGGCACGAACATCTGTCCGACAATCGCTTCTACCGTCGGCGAACCTACCCAATACTCCCGGCGCGGATGTTTTGCTTCCGCGGCGTGCACGACCACCTGCGCGGCCACCTCCGGCTGAAAGATCGGCGGCACGGGTTGCGGCTTGTCGGGCAGTCTGCTTTTTACCCAGGTAAACTGCACGGTATTCATCGCCGGCATCTGAATCATCGTCAGCTGAACGTTGCTCTTATCGTGGTACAGCTCGCAGCGCAGCGAATCTGTAAATCCCGCAATCGCATGTTTGCACGCACAGTACGCGGACTGCAGAGGAATACTGCGCACCGCCAGCGCCGAGCCAACCTGAATAATCGTTCCATGATCGCGCGGAAGCATTCGATGCAATGCGGCGAGCGTGCCGTAGACATAACCGAGATAACTGACTTCGGTGACGCGCTTGTATTCTTCCGGCTTCATCTCTTTCACCGGAGAAAACACCGATACCATCGCGTCATTGACCCATACATCGATCGGTCCAAAAGTATCTTCCAGCTTCGTCGCCGCCTGTTCCAGCGCTTCGGCATCGCTTACATCGAGCGCCAACACCAGCGCTTCGCCGCCTAGTTCCTGCACCTCCTGGCTGCATGCTTCAAGCGCCTCCTCATTGCGCGCGATCAACCCAATCCGTGCGCCGCGTTTTGCGAACTCATGCGCAATCGCGCGGCCCAAACCCGCCGAAGCTCCCGTTACCATTACGATCTGACTTTTCTTCATTGCACTCCTTTTCCGCGAAACATAACTTCTCATTGTTCTCATTGAAAGTGGACCTGTCTCTCCATCCTGCATGCTCCACGGGGCTTTCGTCGTCGACAAAACCCTCCATGTATTCGCATCGTCATCCCACTTGGGAATTCGCAAAACGTGGCACGCCGTGTCCATACGTTCCCGGAGGAGCAAGCTCTCGTCGCATCTTCGGTTCCGACATATCGCGCTCGGTGCCCGAGAAAATTTCGCTTCCCCGATCGATCAGATAATCAGCCGTGCGCGCCGCCAACGCCTGGATCGTCAATCCGGGATTGGCCGATCCCTGCGTCGGCAGAATGCTGCCATCGCATACGAATAGATTGGCAATGTCATGGGTGCGGCCAAATTTGTCCACAACAGAAGTGCGCGGATCGGAACCCATGCGCGATGCGCCCACTAAATGCGCAAAGCGCGATTCCTGCACTACTTCTTCCGCGCCCGCTGCCCGCATCACTTCCATCGTTTTATTTTTCCCGAACTCGATCAGCTTCTTGTCGTTTTCATGAAGATTGAACGTGACTTTCGCGACCGGCAAGCCGAATCGATCCTTTTCCTCGGCAAGCTGCACGCGGTTGTCCGCCCAGGGCAATATTTCTCCGAGAAAACCGAACGACGCCCAATGGTTGTAGTCCATCATGGCGCGCCGCAAACCCCATCCCCACGCGCCCTTCGCCACCATCATCTGCTTGGCGAATGCAATGGGAAGCGGAGCCACTGTCTGGATAGCGAAGCCGCGTGCGAAATCTCTCTTCGGGTCGGTCTCGTAAAATTCTTCCGTCAAACAATGTGCCGGCGGAGCTTTATACATCCGCACTAGTTCTTCAAATCGTCCCAGAATTACATTGCCCGCCTGCGCCATCAGGTAGCGTCCCACGGTATCGCTGGAATTCGCCAGGCCATTCTCATGCCCAGGGCATGCGGAGTTGAGCAACAGGCGCGGCGTCTCAATTGCATAGCCGGAAACAATCACCGCTTTCGCTTTTTGAAAATGCTCCTGTCCTTGCGCATCAAAATAACTCACGCCGGTAACGCGATTTTCTTTATCGACGTGGACGCGATTCACCATGCAGTTGTCGCGAATCTCCGCGCCGCTTTCCAGCGCATCCGGCACGTGCGTTATCAGCGTGCTCGCCTTCGCGCCCACCTTGCATGCCTGGATGCAGAAGCCGCGATAGATGCAATGCGGCCGGTCGCCATGCGAGCCGGAAAGAATCGCCACCGGCCCTCCGATGCTGACGCCAATGCCCAGCCTGGTGCAGCCCTTGATGAGCGCATTGCCGACGCCGCCCATGGGATGCGGTCCATACGCATAGCCGTGCGGATCGCCCCAGGGATAATACGCCGGACCCGCAACCGGCATCTCCAGCTCCAGCTGCTCGTAATACGGTTTCAACTCCTCATAGCTCATCGGCCAGTCAACGCCGACTCCATCTTCCGAGTGGATGCGAAAATCCGATGGATGCAGGCGCGGAGTAAATGCAGCCCAGTGCACCGAGCCTCCGCCAACTCCCCGTCCGGAATTATTTGCTCCCAGCGCCAGCGGATGCTCTCCGCCAGTAATCCGCAAATCCTCCCAATACAAATTGTGCGAGCCCGCTTCATCGCTGACCCAGTCGCGCTCCGTATCCCAGAACGGTCCCGCTTCAATCCCCAGCACACGAAAACCCGCGCGCGACAGACGCTGCAACAGCACACCGCCTGCGGAGCCGACGCCGACAATGACGTAATCGACCTCTTCTTCGCCAAAGCGGCGCATCGGCACGTCAATTTTCTGGATCGGCCCCAGCGCATGATCCCCATTGCGGATGCGATCGTTGAACAAATCGGAAAGCAGCGGATTCAATGCGTGCCTCCCTGGCCTGGAGTCGCGTGGTGCGGTTCCTCTCCGCCGATTGGTTCATAGATATCGGAAACGGAATTCGCAGGCGCTTTCCACTCGTAGCGCTGCTCTTCAACCTCCCACGGCTCCGGCTCGCCGCGTTCGAGCCGCATGTACGCGCGCGGATACGCCGGGCCGCCGAAGCCGATCTCATCCCATGCGTATGGATGCGCGTAATATGCCTCGGCCGCATCCTGCACCAGCAGCATCCAGAATCGTTCCACCGGCATGCGTTGCCAGATGTGCTGCGCGCCCTGCGGCTTGCCATCGTGAATCGTCCGCAGCATTTGATCCTGTTCGAGCGAAGTCAGATCGACAAATCCGCGGCCATGCACATCCCGAGAGATTTCTTCAATCGCCTGCATTCCCAATCGATATGCTTCCTGATCGGGCGGCATATTTTCAAAGCGGTATCCGTCGAGCCTGTTTTTATACAGACGCTCATCCACCAACGGAACAATCGGAATTCTGAATTTCTCGTCACGGTCACTCTGCGGCAGCAGATGCTCGAAAACAGCTTCGATGAACCGCGCTTCCTCCGGTGTAAAAAAATGGAGCTCCAGCGAATGTGTCATTCTCTGCTGTATCGTTTTGCGCGTCGCTTCGTCCCAGTAGGACTGCTGGCTCAGCGTTTCAAATCCGGGATAGTATCCCGGTCGCGGTTTCGCATCATCGTCACGCTTCACTTCTCCCTCCGAAACAGGCTCGCGAGCAGCCCCAGCATGCCACACGCGCTGAACAGCAGCGGCGCCAGCACTGGCGGCCCGTACATGATGTTGTAAAGCAGATGCTTTCTGCCGCCGGGCCTGCGCAACACACCGCGCGAGTGATAGTAGAAGCCAACTGAACCGTCGATGACTGCGGCAGCCGACAGCGCCGGCAGCCATGTATGCGCCACCTTGCGATTCCGCATCGCCGCAATGGCGGCGGCCATCAACATCGGCGTCAGCACCACCGGAGTCCACTGCGCCTTGTACCGGAAATTATTTTTGTAGTGGGAATAAAAAGCTTCGAACCCGCTGAAGAATGCTGCCAGCGCCGTCGCCGCTGCCATATGTTTTTGAAAGCGACCCTCGCGCAAATCCTGTACCAGGCTGATCTTCTCCGGTTTTGAAATCGCTTCTCCCGGCAGCGCTCTCGTCCAATGATGTGGATGCGCCGCGCGCGGCACCCATGCCACATCGTTCGCGGGTTGGTCCTCATCTTCTTCGCGGCGAAGATAGGAGGCGATCAATCCCAGGTAAGCGCTCAGCCCAAACAGCAGAGGCGCAAACACCGGCGGACCCATCACCATGTTTGTCATCGGGAATCGCCATCCGCCTGGCTTGCGCGCGATGCCGCGTACATGGAAATAAAATCCGACAACGCCGTCGGCCAAAGTCAGCGCCGCGATTGGCCGCAGAACCTGCCGTGCCGCTCGCTTGCTCAAAAACCCAGCCACACCTCCAGCGAACAGCAGCACGCTCAAAGCTACCGGCGTGTACATTACCCTCCGGCTATAGCTTCCGCGATAATGTTCATACCCAACTTCGAGACCGGTCATCAAGCTGGAGAAACCGGCCAGCAGCGACAAGCTCCGTTGAAATCTGCCTTCGCGGATATGCTCATCCACCACATGCCCGGCCCGCGATCCCTCCGCCCACAGCGACTTTCCCGATGCGCCCATCTCAACTACGCGAAATGATTCCGATCGTTTCGTCTTCGCCTTATCCATCCCATCTCCGTGGTCTCATATCGGTTCTCGCACTGAGCTGGACCTATTCAAAATATTTTTATCCTGAGCGCAGCCAAGTACCTCGCGGTTTGTCGATACCGCAACATCGCTCACGCCAAAGCATCGGAACGGTGTCTGTTAAATTACTTCGCGGATCTTATCTTCAAGAATCGTTTTGATGATCTTGAAGCGATCTTTCTCTCCCTTGAGCAGGGCCTCCGCAAAATTCATCGCCTGCTTGGTGGTAATGTTCCCCGGCAGCGGCGGTTCATTCGGATCGACGACGCATTGCACCACGGCCGGTCCAGGATGATTGAGTGCGCGACGCAGCACGGACTCCGCTTCCTCCGGACGCTCGATGGTGAACCCAGCCGCTCCACAGGCTTCGGCGACTTTGGCGAAATCGATTGGCTGCAGATCGACTCCAAACTCTGGATTCGCATCCTCGACCATTTGTTCCCATTTGATCTGCCCCAGCACATTGTTCTTGATGACGATGACTTTGACGTTGAGATTGTATTTGGCAATCGTCGCCAGTTCGCACATCAGCATCGTCAGGCCGCCATCGCCTACCACGCAGACAACCTGCCGCCCTGGATACGCGACCGCCGCGCCAATGCTGTACGGCAAGCCATTCGCCATCGTCGCCAGCGATCCGGAGAGAGAGAACTTCATGTCGCCGCGCATTTCAACATACCGCGCCGTCCAGGTTGCAATCGTTCCGCTGTCGGAGGAAACAATAGCGTCGTCATCGAGCAGGCGATTCAACGTATGCGTCACCACCTGCGGCTTCATCGGCATGTCTGTGCGGGTGCCGCGCTTCTCCATCAATTCATTCCAGCTCTTCATGCGGTCCTGGTAGTCTTCCAGAAATCCGCGCCGCTTCCTGTGGTTCAGCAATGGAATCAAGGCTGCCAGGGTCGTCTTCGCATCGCCCACCAGTTCTGCGTCTACGGGATGCCGCAGCCCCATACGCGCCGCGTCAATGTCAATCTGCACGCACTTTGCATCGCCGGGTTTGGGCAGAAATTCCATGTAGGGGAAGCTCGAGCCGACCATTAACAGCGTGTCGCACTCCTTCATCGCTTCCTGCGCAGGAGCTGTGCCCAACAACCCTATGCCGCCGATCGCCAGAGGATGACGGTCGGGAATCACTGCCTTGCCCAGCAGCGCCTTCACTACCGGCGCGCCCATCAGCTCTGCCACCTGAATCACTTCTTCACGCGCGCCCAGCGCGCCGCAGCCCACCAGCATCACCACCCGCTTGCCCTCATTCAGAATCGCTGCGGCATCTTCCAGCGCTGCGTGCCCAGGTACCGGCCAGGTTGGCGTATATGTGTACTGGCTGTGGTGCGGAACGTTTGCTGACGAGCGGTATTTCTCCGTTGTATCCCAACCTTGAATGTCTTTCGGCACTGTGATGTGCGCCACGCCGCGGCGCGTCATCGCCGTGCGGATCGCCGCATCCACCACCACGTTTACGTGGGCCGGCCCCATGATGCGCTCGTTGTACACCGAGACATCGATAAATAATTTGTCGAGATCGACATCCTGCTGATAGTGCGTGCCGATCAAATCGTGGAACGTATGGCCGGTAATCGCCAGCACTGGATGTTGATCGCACTTCGCATCATAGAGGCCATTCAGCAAGTGGATTCCGCCCGGCCCGGATGTCGCCAGACACACTCCAAGGCGGCCGGTATATTTTGCATACCCAACAGCGGCGAAGGCGGCTGCTTCTTCATGTCGTACCTGGATGAACTTCAGCTTGTCCTGATGCGTTCTCAGTCCCTCGAACAATCCGTCGATGCCATCTCCGGGAAAACCGAAAATTGTATCCACGCCCCACGCGATCAGGCGCTCATAGAGTACATCTGCCACTTGCTTGCTCATTGTTTCCCTTCGTGAAACGACTGGATTGATGGATGAAACGTCAGTAGAGTGACGCGGAGGTGTTTGCTTTCAAAATATCGACCACTTAAATAAGAGGTTGATTTACATAGCTTGGATGTATCGCGCTAAAAATTAGCAAGAGAGAGCGCTTGATCACACCAAATTTTCCCCGTACAGTTCCCATGCAGTTCTCAGGTGCAACCCGGGAGATGTCGCGCGAATCCCTCAGAGTGTGGAAACAATCTCGAACACATCTGTGCGTGTCTACACCGTCCCAACCGATGCACCTGAGGCCGACGGAACCTTTTCCTGGAACTCAACCACAATGGTTTTGATCGAACTAGCTGCAGGCAACACACGAGGCATTGGCTATACCTACGCCGATGACGCGACAGCAAAAGTCGCAGAACATCTGCTGAAGGAAATCATCTCTTCCGCCGATCCATTTCGGCACCCAGCCCTGTGGACAAAAATGCAGATGGCGGTGCGCAATCTGGGCAATCGCGGCATTGCAGCCATGGCCATTTCCGCCATCGACAACGCTCTGTGGGATCTACGCGCGAAGCTGCTGAACATCTCGCTCGTGCAGTTGCTCGGTGCGGCGCGCGAAGGCATTCCTGTCTACGGCAGCGGCGGTTTTACAACTTACAATGACGATCAGTTGCAATCGCAGCTCGGCGGCTGGGCAGAGCAGGGCCTCATCTACGTCAAGATGAAAATCGGCACGCACCCGGAGGACGATCCCCGCCGCGTACAAGTCGCCCGCAACGCAATTGGAAAAGATGTCGCACTTTTCGTCGACGCCAACGGCGCTTACACCGCGAAACAAGCGATTCATCTTGCACAAATCTTCCATGAACAATCGAATGTCACTTGGTTTGAAGAGCCGGTCAGCTCCGACGACCTCATCGGCCTCAACCTCATCCGCAATCATGTGCCGGCCCCCATGGAAGTTGCAGCCGGTGAGTATGGCTACACCATCCCCTATTTCGAAAATATGGTGAACTCAAAAAGCGTCGACGTGCTGCAGGCCGACGCCACCCGCGCTCAAGGCATCACCGGTTTTCTGGGCGCCGCTGCCGTCTGTCAGGCGCACAACATCGCGCTCTCCGCCCATTGTGCGCCCAGCATCCACATGCATGTTTGCTGTGCCGTTCCGCGCGCACGCCATCTGGAATTTTTCCACGATCACGCCCGCATCGAACGCATGTTCTTCGACGGCTTCAGAGAACCGCGTGAAGGAAAAATGTTCCCCGACTGGTCTCGCCCGGGCTTAGGATTGGAACTGAAACAGCAGGACGCAGAGAAATTTCGCGTTTAAATTCCTCAACCGCCGAATTCGTACCCGAGCAAGAACGTTCTCGCATCTATCAACAAGGCTGGAAATCTCTGCGCTTCACTTCTCGCCGAAATTCACATCCTTTTCACTGCATTCGTGAGAAGAACAGCTTCTGGGAGATTCATCGATGAAACTCGAAAACAAAGTCGCTATCGTAACCGGCGCGGCTACCGGAATCGGCAGCGCTATCGTTCGCGGCATGGCGAAAGAAGGCGCATCCGTGGTCATCGATTACGTCGGCGATCCCAAGCTGGCCAACGCAGTCGTCAAAAGCATTCAAGACAACGGCGGCAAAGCGATGGCCATCGAGGCCGATGTCTCGAACCCCGAGCAGGCCAGCAATCTCGTGCAGCAATCGGTAAAAGCGCTCGGACGTCTGGATATTTTCGTCAACAACGCCGGCATCGAATACAAATATCCTTTCGTCGATTATCCGTTCGACAAATGGCAGAAGGTCATCGCCGTCGACCTCACCGGCCCATTTCTCTGCGCGCAGGCCGCGGCCAAAGTTATGATCCAGCAAGGCTCCGGTGGACGCATCATCAACATCTCGTCCGTACATGAAGACCTGCCGATGATCACCAATGCTCCCTATTGCGCAGCCAAAGGCGGCCTGCGAATGCTGATGCGCACCATTGCCGTCGAACTCGCACCGCATAAGATTACGGTGAATAACATCGCGCCGGGAGCGATCTATACGCCGATCGACCTCGACGTAGAAACCAACACAACCATTGAAAAGGAATTGATGGCCGAGATCCCACTGGGCCGCTGGGGCAAACCAGAAGAGGTTGCCGACCTTGCCATCTACATCGCCTCCGATGCCGCCGCCTATTCCACCGGCAGCACATTTTTTATCGACGGCGGCATGTTGCGCCAGGCCGGCAGCCTCTAGCCATAACGAAAGGAAATCAAGTGTCTCAGTCGCAACCCTACGATGCAATCATTATCGGCACCGGCGCCGGTGGCGGAACCCTCGCCTACCATCTCGCGAATGCGGGCAAGCGCATTTTGATCCTCGAGCGCGGCCCTTTTCTGCCCCAGGAAAAACCGAACTGGAATACCACCGACGTTTTCCTCGACAACCGCTACCACACTACGGAGGTCTGGACGGACAAAGATGGCAACCCTCTTCATCCCGGCACCGGCTATTGGGTTGGCGGCAACACGAAAGTTTACGGAGCCGCGCTCTTCCGCCTGCGCCAGGAAGACTTTAACGTCCTCCATCACAAAGGCGGAATTTCACCGGAATGGCCCGTCAAATATGACGTTTTCGAACCTTACTATACAAAAGCGGAGAAGCTTTTCTGCGTTCACGGTCAGCTAGGTTTCGACCCCACCGAGCCCTTTCACAGCGAGGAATATCCCTATCCCGCCATCACCAACGAACCGCGCATGCAGCAGATTCAGGATGACGTTACGAAGCTCGGCTATCATCCCTTCCCCATGCCGCTTGGCCTCAAGCTGAACGAATCCGACCGCGTAGAAAGCAAATGCATCCGCTGCGATACCTGCGATGGCTACCCCTGCATGGTCCACGCCAAGTCCGACGCAGACATCAACTGCATCCGCGCCATCATGCATCTGCCCAACGTCACGCTGATGACCGACGCCCGCGTCATGCGTCTGCTTACCAATTCCACCGGAACCGCCGTCAACGCCGTCGAAGTCAACCTCGGCGACTCCGGCCACAGCACTACATTTTCGGCCGGCATCGTCGCGGTCTGCTGCGGAGCGATCAATTCCGCGGCGCTCTTGTTGCAAAGTGCAAATGAAAAACACCCCAATGGCCTCGCCAACAGCTCCGACATGGTCGGCCGCCATTTCATGTTCCATCAGGCCGACGCGATCCTCGCTCTTTCTCTAACACCGAATCCGTCCCGCTACATGAAAACCTTCGGCATCAACGATTTTTATTTCGGCGAGGCCGACTATCCCTATCCCATGGGCAACATCCAGCCCATCGGCTCGTTTCATCACGAGATGATGAAGGCCGACGCACCCGCCATCACTCCGGAATTCGTGCTCGAAAAAATGTCCTCGCACGCAGTCCCCTGGTGGCTGACCACAGAAGACCTGCCCGACCCGAACAATCGCGTCCGCGTGCTCAGTGGACAAATTCAACTCGACTACACCGACAACAATGTCGAATCCTTTGAGAGATTGAAGACCCGTTGGATTGAAGTGTTGAAGAAAGCCGGACACGCCGATTCCACCGTGAACATGCACGCCTACTTCAAAAAACGCATTCCGCTCGAAGGCGTCGGCCACCAGAACGGCACCTGCCGTTTCGGCACAGATCCAAAACAATCCGTGCTCGACGTCCACTGCCGCACGCACGATCTCGACAATCTCTACGTCGTCGATGCATCCTTTTTCCCCTCGTGTGGCGCAGTCAATCCATCGTTGACTGTCATTGCCAACGCGTTGCGCATAGGCGACCATCTGCTGGAACGCCTTCACTAGCTGTCGGAAACCATGCCGACAACAGCCGCCAATCCGCACATAGAGAACGCCCCGCTCGGCGGCTTTCTCATCGTCGTCGCGTTCTTCTGTGTCGCGGTCATGAGCGCTCTGGGCAAGGCCGCCGCGCACGTTCCCACAGGCACGATTGTCTTCTTTCAGAACTTCATCAGCCTCGTGCTCTTCCTGCCCTGGGTGTTGCGCCACGGTGTCTCTGGTGTAAGAACATCGCGCATCGGCTTGCATATCCTGCGCGCTATCGCCGGCCTGCTCTCGCAGGTGCTCATGTTCGTCGCCGTAAAACGGATGCCGCTCATGGATGCGGTCCTGCTCTCGAATTCCGCGCCGCTCTTTATTCCGCTTATCACATGGGCGTGGCTGAAAGAAAAAATCGGCGGCATTGTATGGGCCAGCCTTATCATCGGCTTCGTGGGCATCATCCTCATCCTGAAACCTACATCGGCGCTCGTCTCGAATCCCACCGCGCTTATCGCCACCAGCGCCGCCATCTTTTCCGCCTTCGCGCTGGTTACGGTCAACCAGCTCTCCGTCACAGAAACCACAGAACGCATTCTCTTTTATTATTTCTTGATCTCATCGATCGCTTCCGCGCCATTTGCTATTTCGGAATGGCACGCGCCGACCAACCGCGAATGGATTTACCTCGTCGGCATCGGCATCTTCATGGCCATCAGCCAGCTACTCATCATCCTCGCCTACCATCAGGCATCGGCAGGCCGCATCGCGCCATTCAATTATTCCGTCGTCGTCTTCTCCGGCCTCATCGGCTGGCTAATTTGGAAGAATACGCCAGACATGCTCTCGCTTCTCGGCGTCGTTCTCGTTACTGCGGGCGGCATTTTCAGCACGAAATTCGGCGGCCCCGCTTCCCGCGGCCACTTCGGGTGGATCGGCCGCTGGAACCATCGCTTTCACTTGCACAGCACCCAGGAGACAGCATGAATCCTCAAATTATTTCCGGCGCCGCCATCGAATGCGTCTTACCGTACCAAGCCATCGTTGGCGAATCGCCGGTCTGGCACCCGGATGAACAGAGCCTCTATTGGATCGATATTCAGGGAAAGCAAATCCATCGCTTCGATCCACGTACGCGCAAGAATGAATCGTTCCTGCTACCGGAAATCGTCACCTGCATTCAACTCTGCTCTTCAGGTGGACTTGTCCTCACGTTAAAGAAAAATTTTGCCTTCTTCGATCCCGGCACGCAACATCTCAAAAAACTGCAGGGCGTTGAAGGCGACCTTCCTGACAACCGCTTCAACGACGGCAAGTGCGATCCGCAGGGCCGCTTCTGGGCCGGCACGATGGACGCAATCCACTGGGACAAACCGTCTGGCAATCTCTATCGCATGGAGCGCGATCTGGCAGTGACAAAGATGCAGCCGCAGGTCATTTGCTCCAACGGCAGCGGCTGGAGCCCCGATGGACGCACCATGTATTACACGGAAAGTTTTCGCTACGCTATCTTCGCCTACGACTTCGATCCCACTGTCGGCAATATCGAAAATCGCCGCATGTTTGCGCAAATCTCAGATGAAGACCGCAAAGCCGGCGGCTTTCCCGACGGCATGACCGTCGACGCCGAAGGCTTCATCTGGAGCAATCAGGTAGGCGTGGGAAAAATTGTGCGCTACGATCCCGAAGGAAAAGTCGAACGCATCGTTCAGATGCCGGTCCCACGTGCCACCGACTGCACCTTCGGCGGCCCCGATCTCAAAACGCTTTATATCACCAGCGCGCGGGAAACTATGACGCCGGAACAACTGCAGCGGGCCCCACTTTCCGGCAGCCTGTTCGCCGTCGATGCCGGCGTGAAAGGCCTGCTCTCGACGCCCTTCGCCGCATAACTTGCTAAGCCTTTACCGGCGACCGCAGATCCGGCGCAGCGCCCGCCGCCAGTTTGATCGCAGGATTTTTTCGTAGCATCTCCGCCACTTCCATCACCATGCGGTCGTCAAGCTCGGCAGCCTGCCGCAGCGGAATCGGATAGCGCACCATCACCTCCATACCGGATCCCACGAATCGCACCCGCGTATATGGTTTCGGCGCGTCCATGGCGACACCCATCGTCGTCTCGATCGTCTGATGCTGTCTCTCCAACATCGATCCATAGCCGGAATACAGGCGCTCCACCGTGGCCATCAATTCTTTTTCCGCCAATGTCCCATCGCTCTCTGCACTCAATGGCAGCGCAATCTCGCGCCATGTATACTCCGTGCCCGGCACTTGTTTGAACAGCGGATTGGTCTGGAACAGCACGGAATTCGGGAACACGCAGATGCGTCCCGTCGGCTGCCAGTCGATGCCGCTGCCAGCCAGTTCCATCATGTAAAAACGCACCAGGCCAATGTCGACCACATCGCCGGCTACGCTGTTGGCACCGTTGTAGACCACCGTCACGCGATCGCCCACCTTCACGCCGTAGCGTCCCACCAGAAAGAAATATGCGGCGACCGATAAAATCACCGCCTGCAATGCAACCGCAACACCAGCTGTAATCAGGCCGGCATAGGTCGCGAGCGAACTGAAGTCGCTGACAAATCCCAGCAGGATCACCACGAACATGCAGAAACCGGTGACCACCCGGCGCAGTACCAGAAATTGCCGCCGCCTACGGGCATCGCGAATGTAGCGGAAGGTCGCACGCCGCCACAGCTCGGAAAACAGCCAGATCAATCCCAACGCAAGCAGAATTCCGCCGGCTTTCAGCAGCAGCGTCCGCAAAATGGAAATGTAATTGTGTTTGATCGAATCCTGCAGCTGGCTAAGATTGGTTTGGCTCTGGCGCAGCAGGATCAGTTCCTGGCTCAGCGGCAGTGTTGCATTCGAGAGCAGCTTAAAGTGCTGGACCAGGGCTGCCATCGCCTGTTGCTTCTGCGCCGCCGTTTCCATTTGCTGGGTTGTGTTTGTCTGGGTCGAGGACGCAGTTGCGGAGGAAGTCGCAGCAGTCGCGACACCCGTCTCGGCACTCTGTCCATTCGCATTTGCCAGCTCCACCTGACCCTGCTGCAGGGTGGCGCGGAGTGCCACCAGCAGCGGCGCGCGAAGCTGCCTTGTGGTGGCCTGCAGCTTAGTGACATCTGCGTTCATCTGATCGAGCGTGCGCAGGCTCTGTACAAAATGGAACAGCTCTCCCATCTGCCCGATCAATCCCGTATTCTGCGAATTGCTCGCTAGCGGCGGCTGTGACGCGCTGCTCGACTTGCCGTCTTTCTTCGATTCCGCTGACGCAGCATAGCTCGGAAGCGCTCGCTGCAGCGCCACAATCTTGCCGGTCAGCTCATTCGCCGCTCCACTCGCGCTCTGCGTCATATTCATGAACGACGTCAGCTTTTCAAGATTGTCATGCAGTGCCTGCGCCAGCTGCAGCTGCCCTTGCACTGTATCCCGCTGAGTCGTCAGCGCCGGCCGGTCCTTTGCTCGCGCGTGCGCAATTTCCGCGTTCACGGTATCCAGCTGGGCCTGTAGGGTCTGTATCTGTTGGCCGGCCTGCTGCTGTGCTTTGAATATATTTTGTGCGCCCGCCGCTTTCGGTGAACCGCCGCCCGTTCGCGTACTCTTCGGCGAAGATTCCCCAAGCAGCGCTGCCTGCGCAAGCGCCGACTGAAATTCCAGGCTCACCACCTGCTGCGCCAGGCTGCGGCCATTCTCTACGTAGACTTCATCGCCGGGCCGCGCCAGCGACAGATCCGGGCTGTCCCATTGCCGCGCCCACCGCAATACCTGGTTCAGATGCGCCATTATTTGGTCGCTGGAATTGGGAGCGCCCGCCTGGCAAACCCCGAACGGCGATATGCTCAGCATCAGCACGCCCATCCATCCAGCAAAAACGCGCATACGATTTTGTCGAATACCCATCCAGCGATACCTCCACAGAAACAGCGATTCGGTTATGTATTGGGCGCGAGGCCCGCCAGAGATCAACCAGGGAAGAAAGGTTATTTCAGATTGGATGCTTATTTTTCGCGCGTAATGACAAAGTCGGGCACCCAAAGCAGGGCCCGCTTGTACTCCGACTCCGGCAGCAGAGAGAGATTTTTCCTTGCCGCTTCGGCATGTTCATACGCCGCCTGCATCGCGTACTCAAGCGAGCCATTGCGCTCCAGAATCGCGAGAATCCGCGCGTGACTTATCCGTTCAAACGACTGGTCTTCGATAACGGCGAGAATATCCGCGCGTTCTTCCGCCGTTCCATGTTTAAGCGCATGCACCACCGCCAGCGTCGCCTTGCCTTCGCGAAGATCGCTCGCCGTCGGCTTGCCCAGAACTTCTTCGCTCGCCGTCAGATCCAGCACATCGTCGACAATCTGGAACGCCAGCCCCAGGCTGCGGCCGTAGTCCCCCAGCCGCTCTTCCATCTCCGCCGAAGCACCGCCCAATACACATCCCAGCTGCATCGACACCCGGAAGAGGCACGCTGTCTTGCGATAAATCAGTTCGTAGTATTCCTGTTCGTTCAGTGCGTTGCCCAGCCGCTCCATCTGCAGCAGTTCGCCCTCGACCATCTGTTGCGTCAGGCCGATCAGCAAATCGAGAATGCGAAAATTCCGCTCCTCCAATGCCACGCGAAACGCCTGCATGTAGAGCCAGTCGCCCGCCAGCACGCTTTTCGAGTTGCCCCATTCCGTGTTCGCCGAAGGCCGACCGCGCCGCGTGTCCGCCACGTCGATAATGTCGTCATGCACCAGGGTCGCCGTGTGCACCATTTCGATCACCGCGCCCAGGCGAATGCCGCTCGCGCCCGTGTACTCCAGCGCCTTCGCCGCCAGCAGCAGCAGCGCCGGACGAATCCGTTTCCCGCCGCCTTCACGCAGGTATCCGGCAATCTCCGTAATCGAATCCACATCGGAGGCGGAATGATGTTCGAACTCCCGCTCGATCGCAATCAGATCGTCGCGGAGCAGGTCGAATACCTCTTTCGCCGTCGTAATGGCCGCTGTGCTCAAAAAATTCGCTCCGCTATTGCCGCGCTGAACTAATTCGACCGGTAATTCGTAAACTGCAAATCGATCCCGAAATCGTGTTTCTTCAATAATGCAATCATATCCTGCAGCGTATCCCGGTCCTTGCTGCTCACTCGCACGGAGTCGGCCTGGATCGTCGCCTGCGCCTTGCTCTTCGACTCCTTGATCAGCTTCACAATCTCCTTCGCCTTCTCGATCGGAATGCCCTGCTGCAGCGTAATCTTCTGCCGCACGCTATTGCCCGATGCAGGCTCGATCTTTCCATACGTCAAGGCTTTCAGAGAAACGCCGCGCTTGGCCAGCTTCTGCTGCAAAATCTCCGTCACCGCCTGCAGTTTGTACTCATCGCTTGAGGCCAGCTGGATCGCTTCCTCCCCCTCCAGCTTGATCTCGGACTTTGAGTCCTTCAAATCAAACCGCGTCCGGATCTCCTTCGAAGCTTGCTCCACTGCATTCAGTACTTCCGGCGCATCCACCTTACTCACCACATCAAAAGAATTTTCACTCGCCATAATTAACCTGCCCTACTGAAATTTCGTCATCCCCACCGGAGCGCATCATTACAATTCTGTCATCCCGAGCGAAGCGTAGCGGAGTCGAGGGACCTGCGTTCGCCCTGCTCAAACTCCGCTATCGCACGCCATCAAACAATCGATAGAAATTTTCCGTCGTCGTCAAAGCCATGTTCTCATAATCCACGCCACGAACCTCTGCCAGCTTCTCCGCCACGGCTTTCACCATCGCCGGCTCATTCCGCTTTCCGCGATGCGGCGCCGGAGCCAGAAATGGCGCGTCCGTTTCCACCAGCAACCGATCCGCAGGAATCGTCGCCGCAACATCGCGAATCGGCTGCGCCTTGGGAAACGTGATGTTCCCCGCAAACGAAACAAGAAAGCCCATCTCCATCGCCTTTTCGGCATGCCGCGCTTCCCCTGCAAAACAATGCAGCACGCCGCCAAGACCCGTCGGCCGCCAATGTTCTTCCAGCAGATTCAAAGCATCATCCCAAGCATTCGCGCTATCCGCCGAGGCCCGACAATGAATCAGGATCGGCAGTTTGTGCGCGGCGGCAATCTCCATCTGCGCGATGAACGCCCGCGCCTGCACGTCTCGCGGCGAGTGGTCATAAAAATAATCGAGTCCGATTTCGCCCACCGCGATCATCTCCGGCTCCCCGGCCAGAGCATTCAGCCGCGCCAGGGCTGCATGGTCCGCGAGCGCCGCCTCATGTGGATGAATCCCGGCGCTCACCACAATCCGCGGCATATCAGGGTTGGATGCAGTTTCCCGGCTCAACTCCAGCGCACGATGCATCGTCGCCGGCCCATCGCCAATCCCCACCGCCAAAATCGTGTCTACCCCTGCCGCCCGCGCCCGCAGCAGCATCGCCTCGCGGTCTTCCGCGTAGCGTTCGCTGTCGAGATGTGCATGAGAATCGACCAGCATGGATGTGCCTCTAACGTGCCTTAGTGGGATAGAACAAACATAAGTTGTCATCCCGACCGAAGCGAAGTGGAGGGACCTGCGTTTCGTCCTCTCCTGAATTACTTCAGCCGCGCCCCAATCTCCACATCTTCCAGGAACCCCGCCAACACCGGCGATCCCTTCTCTCCCACCGAAGCCGCCACAATCATTCCATTCGATTCGAGCCCCCGCAGCTTGCGCGGAGCAAGATTCGCCACAATCACCACCTTGCGTCCAATCAAGCTCTCCGGCGTGTAGGCTTCAGCAATCCCAGCCACAATCTGCCGCTGCTCATATCCCAGGTCGACTTCGAGCCGCAGCAGCCGGTCGGCCTTGGGAACGCGCTCGGCGACACGAATGATGGCGACGCGCAGCTCCACCTTGGCAAAATCTTCAATGGCGATTTTGGGATTGTCAGTCGCGGCGGGAGCAGGCACGGGTGCAGTCGCGGGTGTAGCGGCCTGCGTCTTGACTTCGACGGCAGCATCGCTCGATGCCACCGGCGGCACAGGTTCGGTTGCAAAAGCCGTGGGTTCCGGCGGAACCGGCAATTCCGCTTTCTTTTCCGTGGTTGCGTCGTCCTGCTTCGCAGCGTCCGCAGCGTTCTTCGTTAGGTGTTTATCTTCCATCTCTTGCATACGTTCGATCGCTTCCTTTTCCGCGCGGGGAAACACCGGGCCCAGTTCACCGAGCTTTGTGCCTGGCTTGAGTCCACCCCATCGCAAATCTTTTAAGTTGGCTTTTGTAATATCGCCGAGGCCGAGTTGCTTCCAAACCTTTGTCGCTGCGTCGGGAATCACCGGATATACCAAAGCAGTGATGATGCGAATCGATTCGGCGGCGGTGTAGAGAACATCGGCCAGCTGGGCACGAACGTACGACTCCGGTGATGTAGCCAGCTTCCACGGAGCCTTGACGGTGATGAGGGCGTCGACAACGCCAATCGCAAGCCAAATATCCTTTAAGGCGTCGGCAAAACTCAATCCCTCAAAAGCTTCAGCCGCGCGTTCGCAAGTAGTTGATAGTGTGACTTGTAAATCTGACCGGCACGGCTCCGGCACCACGCCATCAAAATACTTCCCAATCATCGCCAGCGTGCGGCTCACCAGATTCCCATAGCCGTTCGCCAGGTCCGCGTTATACCGCTGCACCAGCGCATCGAAGGAAAAACTGCCATCCTGCCCAAACACAATTTCACGCAGCAGAAAATACCGCAGCGCATCCGCGCCCAGCACATCCAGCACTGTCTCCGCCCGCACAATGTTCCCGCGCGACTTCGACATCTTCGACTGTTCGAACAACAGCCATCCGTGCGCCACAATGCTCTTCGGCAGCGGCAGTTCCGCCGCCATCAGAAACGCCGGCCAATACACGCAATGGAACCGGCTGATCTCTTTCCCGATCAGATGCACATCCGCCGGCCAGTATTTTTGAAACAGCGCATCGTCCTCGCTGCCGTATCCCAGCGCCGTAATGTAGTTGGCCAGCGCATCCATCCACACGTAGATCACGTGCTTCTCATCGCCTGGAACCGGAATCCCCCAGTTGAAGCTCGTCCGGCTGATCGACAGATCGCGCAGCCCGCCGCGCACAAACGAGATCACCTCATTGCGCCGCGCCTCCGGGCGAATAAATTCGGGATGCTCCTCGTAATAGCCCAGCAATTTGTCCTGAAACGCCGACAGCTTGAAGAAGTAATTCTCCTCGCTCACCGTCTCGGTAATGCGGCCGCAGTCCGGGCAAGCCGTTCCCGGCGGCCCTTCCACATACAGCTCATCCCACACGCAATACTGGCCGGAATAGGTGCCCTTATAGATGAAGCCACGCTTCTGCAGCTCGCAGAACAGGTGCTGCACGCCACGCTTATGCCGCTCTTCCGTCGTCCGGATAAAGTCGTCATAGGTCAGACCCATGCGGTCCCATAGGGTTCGAAATTCATTCGACACGCAAGCCGCAAACTCCTGCGGCGTCTTCCCCGCCTTCTCTGCGGAACGCTCAATCTTCTGTCCATGCTCATCCGTGCCCGTCAAAAACAGCACGTCGAAGCCGCGCATCCTTTTCCACCGCGCCAGCGTATCGGCGGCGACCGTGGTGTAGGTGTGGCCCAGGTGCGGCCGCGCATTCACGTAGTAAATCGGCGTCGTAAGGAAGTACGGCTGTCCGCTATCCTGCTTGTTTTCTTGGTTTGGCATGCCGTGGGCGCTGGCTCCTCGCGCGTCCGGCTGGAAAGGGCGAGTCACCCCTTATCTTAGGTGCGCCGCAAAGTGGAGTCAATCAAGCGCAACCGCTCTGCTAGAATCCACAGAAACATGGGTGCCCCGTACTCGTCGGGTTTTATGCGGCTGGTATGGGATAGAAATTTTCAGCACAAACTCAATCCGTAACCGGCAATTCAACTCATTCGAAAAATTCAGGAATCTCGTGTATCGCACCTACCGCCAATCCCTGTTCGCGCACATTCAAACCATCCTCCGCGATCGTTTTCAAATCGAACTCCCTCGTCTCGCCGTAGAAGAGCCGCCCAAAGTAGAGATGGGCGACTATGCCCTCCCACTTGCCTTTGAGCTCGCCCGCACCCTGCGCAAACCGCCCAGAAAAATCGCCGAAGAACTCGTCGCCGCTATCGGTACCGTCCCCGGATTCATCGGCTTTGAAGTCGCCGGCGCCGGCTACATCAATTGCCGCCTCGACCGCGCCGCCGCAGCCGGACAAATCGCCGCTGCTCCCGAGTTGCTGCCCGCCATCGACCAGCATATCCTCGTCGAACACACCAGCATCAATCCCAACAAAGCCGCCCACATCGGCCACCTGCGCAACGCCATCCTCGGCGACACCCTTGTCCGCATGCTGCGCGCCGCCAACTGCCATGTGGGCGTAGAAAATTACATCGACAACACCGGCGTCCAGGTCGCCGATGTCGCCGTCGCATTGATTCACCTCAAGCATCTTGACGTCAACGGCGTCCAGCAGTGGATGCGCGACCTGGCCGGACGCAATGAACGCATCGACTACGCCTGCTGGGATTTGTACGCCAACGTCTCGCAATGGTATGACGCGGACGAAAAAGAAAAACAGGCGCGCAGGCAAATCCGTCTCGACACCCTGCACGCTCTCGAAGCTGGCAACAATCCCACCGCGCAGATCGCCGACCTCGTCTCCACCGCCATTCTCCACCGTCATCTCGAAACCATGCTCCGTCTCGGCATCGAGTACGATTTCCTTCCTCGCGAAAGCGAAATCCTGCACCTGCATTTCTGGGACGCGGCCTTTACGCTGCTAAAACAATCCGGCGTCCTCTATCTCGAAACCGAAGGCAAAAACACCGGCTGCTGGGTCATGCGCCGCGCAGGCACCGAAGGCGTCAACGGCGACGCTCCCGATGAAGAGGCCAAGATCATCG
The DNA here is from genome assembly GCA_965276585.1 of Acidobacteriaceae bacterium. Classification (GTDB taxonomy): domain Bacteria; phylum Acidobacteriota; class Terriglobia; order Terriglobales; family Acidobacteriaceae; genus JAKAAZ01. The sequence goes on from CBDIAZ010000003.1 coordinate 941,495, forward strand.
TCCGCTCCAACGGAACCGTCACCTATGTGGGCAAAGATATCGCCTATCACTTATGGAAGTTCGGCAAGCTCGGTCTGGATTTCGGCTACCGTCCTTTTACCGCCTACCCGGACGGCAGAAAATGCTGGATCTCCACCACACACGGCGTGGAACCGCATCCAATTTTTGGAAATTCCGACGCCATCTACAACGTCATCGACGCGCGCCAGGCCGACCCGCAGAACAACGTCATTGAAGCCCTGCGCGGCATGGGCTTCACTGAAGCCGCCGACAACTACCACCACTTCTCCTACGAAATGGTCGCCCTCACCCCACGCTGCGCCGTAGAACTCGGCTACACCGTTTCTCCCGAAGACCAGGCCCGCCCCTACATCGAAGTCTCCGGACGCAAAGGCTTCGGCGTCAAAGCCGACGACCTGATCGACAAGCTCATCGACGCCGCGCTGCAGCAGGTAAACACTCGCCAGCCCGACCGCACCGAGGAAGATCGCCGCGACCTCGCTACGAAAATTGCCGTCGGCGCGCTGCGCTACTACATGCTGCGTTACACCCGCAACGCAGTCATCGCCTTCGACTTCCAGGACGCCCTCAGCTTCGAAGGCGAAACCGGCCCCTATGTGCAATACGCGGTTGTCCGCGCCGCCAACATTTTCCGCAAAGCCGCCATCACGCCGGAAGCCGCGCTCAAGGAATTCACAGCCATCGATATCGCAAATTATTTTCAGGGAGAAGACGGCGCAAGCCTGTGGGAACTCTGGCTGCTCGCCTCAAAATCCGTCCACGTCCTGGAGCGCTCCATCCAAAGCACCGAACCGGCGCATCTGGCAAAATACGCCTTCCAGCTGGCTCAGCAATTCAGCAACTTCTACCACCGCCACCACATCCTGACGGAAGCCGATCCAGCCCGAAAAACCGTCCTGCTGGCCACCGCCGCCATCGCGCAGCGCGAAATCGTTCGCGCGCTAGGCTGGATGGGCATTGAAGTCCCCGAAGTCATGTGAGTACGTGCTGTTATATTAGTAGTCAAAGGTGACACCCTGGAGCACCCTCGATGCAAACATCTTCTACAACTAGTCTGAAGCTTGATAGCGAAACAAAAAAGCGCATTCAGCGGCTGGCCTCGGCGCGGCGGCGTACTCCGCACTGGGTCATGCGCGAGGCGATCGAGCAATATGTAGAACGCGAGGAGAAACGCGAGCAGTTCCGGCAGGACGCGCTGGCTGCCTGGGCGCATTATCAGGCCACCGGTTTGCACGTGACCGCGGAACATGCGGACGAATGGCTTTCGAAACTCGAAGCAGGCGAGGACGCCTCAATTCCTGAATGCCACGCCTGAAGTGGACCCAATCCGCGCTGAAGGACGTGGCACGTCTGCACGCATTCCTCGCTCCTAAAAGTCGTGACGCCGCCCAGCGCGCCATTCAAGCGATCCGACAGGGTGTTAAGGCGCTAGGCACGCATCCGGAGATCGGCCGCCCACTGGACGAGTTGCCTCCCGAGTTTCGCGAATGGGTAATCGAATTCGGAGATGGCGCTTACATCGCGCTCTATCACTTCGATGGAAAGCAGGTCGTCATTCTGCCGATCCGCCATGGACGCGAAGCAGGATACTGAGGTAATCGGAATCTTGACTGACAACCCTACCCAGCGTAACTTCGAACCCACTCCACAATGCTGCGCACTGCAATCCCCGAAGGCCCCTTCGCAATCCAGGGCTTGTTTTCTTCCATCCACGCTGTGCCCGCAATATCGAGATGCAACCACGGCGTGTCGCCCACAAACTCCTTCAGAAACATCGCCGCCGTAATCGCTCCGCCATAGCGGCCACCGGTGTTCTTGATATCCCCAATGTCGGACACAATTAGATCGCGGTATTCCTCATCGACCGGCAGCCGCCAGAATTTTTCGCCGGAGACTTCCAACGCTTTGTGGAACTTCTCATACGTCGCGTCGTCGTTGGAAAATACGCCGGCATTCAGCATCCCCAACGCCACCACACACGCTCCGGTCAATGTCGCCGCATCGATCAGATGCGTCGCCCCCAGCTGCTTCGCATAATGCAGCCCATCGGCCAGCACCAGCCGTCCTTCGGCATCCGTGTTGATGATCTCGATCGTCTTGCCGGACATCGCCACGGAAATATCGCCCGGCTTGAAGGCCTTGCCCGAAGGCATATTCTCCGCCGAGCACACGATGCCGATCACCCGCACCCTGGGCTTCAGCTGCGCAATCGCCCGCATGGCGCCGATCATCGCCGCCGCCCCGGCCATGTCGTACTTCATCTTCTCCATATTGTCGGCGGGCTTGATGGAGATGCCGCCGGTATCGAACGTAATCCCCTTGCCGACCAGCGCCAGCACGGGCCCATCCTTCGGAGCATCTTTTGGCTCATACCGCATCACAATCAGCGCCGGCGGCTCGTCCGATCCCTGGGCCACGCTCCAGAACGCGCCCATCTTCAGTTCTTTGATCTTCTCCGTGCTGTGGACCTCGCACTGCAGCCCCTGCTCCCGGCACATCGCCGCCGCCCGCTCGCCCAGTACCGTGGGAGTCAACAGGTTCCCCGGCTCATTCACCAGCGCGCGAGTAAAATTCTGGCTCTCGCCAATCACCACTCCCTCGCGAAACGCCGCCTCTACGCCAGTCTTATCGGCCGCTGCAGGAGCCACCACGGTAAAGTTCTCCATCGCGCGATCTTTCCGATCCGAACGATACGTGTCCGGATCGAAATCCCCGACAAACGCGCCCTCCACCGCCGCCCGCGCCGCACTGGCCAGCTCCAACGAATCATGCTCCGGCAGCACGAACGTCACGTCGCGAATCCCACGCGGCTTGGCCAGGCGCACTGCGGCTCCAGCGGCTTTGCGCACATCGCTCACAGAAACCTTCGCCGCCTTTCCAACGCCCAGGATCAACAGCCGCTTCGCCTTCAACTCCGCCGGCGCGTGCAGCAACAGCGTCTCGCAGGCTCCCGCGGAAAATTCTCCGCTGGCCAGCGCCTGTTTCGCCCCCGAAATAACCGCCGCTTCCCGGCTCAGCAACACCGGCTCAGCCTTTGCGTTCTTCTCCTTGGAACCAGAACCATCCGCCGCCAGCACCACCAGCAGTTCCATCGCAAGCGAAGAAATATTCCCAAACTTCAATTCTGTTTTCATCGTAGGATTCGTTTCCCTTCAAATATCAAGCATCTTGCCTGGGTGCCCCATTCAAGCCGCGTTCTTTGCGGCTTGAGTGGGATAAGCAAATCTCAGGCATTCCGCCGTTTACTCGCCGCAATCGCCGCCCGCGCATCGCGGTCGTCCTCTCTGCGCCGCTCCGTCTCCCGCTTATCCCAGTTCTGTTTCCCCTTCGCAACAGCCAGTTCGCACTTCACCCGGCCCTTGCTGAAATAGAGCCGCGTCGGAATCAGCGTCAGCCCCTTCTGCTGCACCTTGCCCAGCAGCTTGCGCACTTCCTCGCCATGCAGCAGCAGCTTGCGCGTCCGCACCGCATCATGGTTCGTATAGCTGCCATGGGAATACGGCCCAATGTGAAGATTCAGCAAAAAAGCCTCGCCGTCCTTCACCAGCCCATACGCATCCCGCAGGTTCGCCTTGCCTTCGCGAATCGACTTCACTTCCGTCCCCCGCAGCACCATCCCCGCTTCAAATTTCTCCAGCAGAAAATAGTTGTGCCCCGCCATCCGGTTCACCGCCGCATCCCGTTCGCCCGAGGCAACAGGATCGCGCGGTTTCGGCTTTTTAGAAGGCACGGGAACAATATTGGTAGGGGTGTGCGGCATGGCTGGAGGCTCAAAATTCCATGCTAGCACGCGTCCTCATCGGCCCACACGTGCACGTCCCGCAGCCGGAAGAACGAATAAAATCCAGCGAACTTCGATATCCGGGCTAACATCCAACTCCTGCATACGTCCGTTATCCATATGACTCCAGACTCCATCGGCCCCACCGCCGATGGTATAGTGATGACACGACTCGCTGCTTGTTCGAGAAGCGCAAATCGCCACTTCCCCGGGGTCATAAAACGAGTGCCGGGATTCATCGGATTCATGCCTTTGCGCCCTAATTCATCTTTCGATGCCAATTTTTTAAGCGGTCACCGCGTACCTGCGTCCTCGACCCGGCGTTCACGTAGTATCGGCGGCTGGCTGCTTCTCCTGTTGGCCATTGTCGTCATCCAGGGGTCATTTTCCCCCCTCCATGCGGAGTCCGCCAAGCACCTTTTCAAGGCCGGCAAGAACGCGGAAATCCGCGAAGATTACATCACCGCGTATCAGGATTACCGTCAGGCCTGGCTCCAGAAGCCGGACGACATGAAGTACAAAGAGTCCTACGAGCGCATGCGCTTTCTCGCCGCCTCGCAATATCTGGACTTAGGCCGCAAGCTTCGCCAGGAAGGCAATTTGAACGACGCGCTGACCGATTTTCTCCGCGCGCTCGAAGTCGATCCCAGCTATGAAGCCGCGCAGCAGGAAGTGACCCGGACCCGCGCCCAGATCAACGGCACTGCCGAGCAGCCCAGCCCGGACGAGGCCGCCGTCACCTCCAAACAGGCCGCGCAGGAGATGGAGGCGATGGGCGGTCCGCTCCACCTCAAGCCCCTCTCCGACACGCCCATCACCATCCACGCCGTAGAAGACACCAAAGTCATTTATCAGACCATCGGCAAGATCGCCGGCATCAATATTCTGTTCGATCCCGACTACACTTCGAAGCGCATTCCCATCGATCTGCATCAGGTCACGCTCTACGACGCATTGCGCGCCGTTTCTTTTGTGTCGGGAACGTTCTGGCGTCCGGTCACGCCGGACACAATCTTCATCGCCGCCGACACACGCCAGAAACGGACGGAGCTCGAAGAGCAGGCCGTCCAGACCTTTTACCTGGGCAACGTCACCGCGGCCAACGACCTGAATGAAATCCTGAATGCCGTCCGCAACCTGATGGACACCACCGTCAAAATGCAGGCCGTCCCCAGCCAAAACGCCATCGTCATGCGAGGCACTCCGGATCAACTGCTGCTGGCGCAAAAGATCATTGACGATCTCGACAAGGCCAAGCCGGAAGTGGTCGTCGACATCGCTGTACTGGAAGTGAACAAGGACCTGCTGCGGAATATAGGATTGCAGCTTCCAGGATCGATCGGCGTACAGCTCCAATCGTCCACGGCGTCGACCAACACAACGGGGACCACCGGCACCACAGGGACCACCGGCACCGGCACCACAAATCCCAGCGCGGGCCTCAGTTTGAACGATCTTGGCAACCTGAACGCCACCAATTTCGGCATCTCCATCGGCACAGCCACGCTCAACATGCTGCTGACGGACTCCGACACCCGCGTGCTGCAGAATCCGCAGATTCGCGCCGTCGATGGAGAAAAAGCTGCGCTTAAAATCGGATCGAAGGTCCCCATCGCCACCGGCTCCTTTTCCCCCGGCGCGGGCATCGCCGCCGCCGGTATCAGCCCGCTGGTCAGCACTCAGTTTTCCTATATCGATGTCGGCGTGCAGATCGAGATGCAGCCCACGATCCACTATGACGGCGATGTCTCCATGAAGCTGCACATCGTGGTTTCGAACATCACCAGCTATAGCAATCTCGGCGGCATCGAACAGCCCGTCATCGGCCAGCAGGACCTGCAGCAGAACATTCGCATGAAGGAAGGCACGGCCAACCTGCTCGGCGGAATTCTGCAGCACACGAAAAGCCTGACCATCGGGGGCACGCCCGGCCTTGGCGAAATTCCACTGCTCAAATATCTGTTCAGTTCTCAGCAGACGGAAACCGTCAACGATGAGATTGTCTTTGTCCTGATTCCGCACCTGGTGCGCCGCATCGACCTCAGCCCGCTCAATCTGAAAACCATCGACACCGGCACCGGCACCAACGTCAGCCTGCGCATGGACGAACCTGATGGTTCCGCAGCCGCCATCACCCGCACCGGCAAGTCTCCGCTGACGTTTGAGCCCAGCACCGTGCCCGCCGGAACACCCGCGGCAGCCGCCAACCAGATGGAGCAGAGCGTCCGCGCCGCAGGCCAGCATCCCATCCCTGCCGCGGCAACAACAGCCGCGGCAACGGCTGCGAACACCGCACCGCTGCGACTCTCACTCTCGCCCACGCAGGGCATTCACAAGGTCGGCAGCACCTTCCAGATGCAGGTCAACCTGGCCGGCGGCCACGACGTTTTCTCCGTGCCCATGCAGCTGCATTACGATCCCCATGCGCTCAGCCTGCTCAACGTCGACACCGGCAACCTGCTGGCCAAAGACGGCCAGACCACAGCGCTGGTCCATCGCGATGACAATGGCGATGTCACCATCAGCGCCTCTCGTCCTCCGGGCGTGGCGGGCGTCACCGGCAACGGCACCGTCTGCACGCTCACGTTCCAGGCGAAGGCTCCGGGCGACTCGACGATCCAGGTCATCAAATCCGCCGCCCGCAACAGCAGTCAAACCATTCTGCCCATCCTCGCCGGCTCCCCGGCTACCGTGCACGTGCAGTAACCTGAGGGGGAGGCAGGGTGTTGTCGCAATGAAATCGAACCAAATGGATGGAAATTGCGCGTTCCCAGTAGTTCGTCATTCTGAGCGGAGCGAAGAATCTCCGTATTTGTCTCTCGCCGGGTGCCCCATCCTTCGCGCGTTTGCAAAGGGTGGTAGAAGCGATCGGCCATCCCGACCCGAGCACAGGGATAGCGAGCACGGCCTTTCCCTTGTCGAGCTGATCGTCACCGTTGCCATCCTCGCCATCCTCGCTTCCGTCGCCTATCCCATCGCCCGCTTCCAGGTGCAGCGGCATAAGGAGCAGCTTTTGCGCGACGATCTATGGACAATGCGGCACTCCATCGACAAATATAAGGACGCTGCCGACCGGGGCGCCATCCGCACCGAAATCGACAGCTATGGATATCCGCCGGATTTGGATACGCTGGTCAAAGGAGTCAATATCCAGGATCACAAAGTGAAATTTCTGCGCGAGATTCCTACCGACCCCATGACCGGCAAGCAGGACTGGGTGCTGCGCTCCATGCAGGACGACGCGGACAGCGATTCCTGGGGCGGCCAGAATGTCTTCGACGTCCATTCCGCCTCCGACGGCACGGCATTGAACGGGACAAAATACTCGACATGGTAACGATGACCCCGGAAGTCACCAATAATTGTCATCCTGAGCGTAGCGAAGGACCTCGCGGTTTTTCATTCTCAGCAAAACCGTGGGTGCCCCATTCAATCCGCGTTTTGTGCGGATTGAGTGGGATGAAGAAATCCCCGATATCGAATCGCCCCCGGGTGCCCCATTCAATCCGCGCATTTTGCGGATTGAGTGGGATGGAAGGATCCCCCAGATCGAATCCATCGCGTGTCCGCCGATCTAGTCATCAATCCGGTTTCACCCTGGTGGAGCTGATGGTGGTCATGCTCATCATCTCCATCCTGCTCGCCATCGCCGTGCCCAGCTTCATCGCCTCCATCCGCAGTGCGCGGGAAGCGGCCCTGCGCGAAGATCTCCACACCATGCGCGACGCCATCGAGCAATACACAGAGGACAAGCAGGAAGCGCCGCAGTCTCTCGACGACCTGGTGACCTCCGGATACCTGAGGAAACTCCCCATGGACCCGATGACCCATAGCGATTCCACCTGGGTCACCGACCAGTCCGATACCTACACCAGCGTCGACCAGTCGCAGACCGGCATCGACAATGTCCACAGCGGGTCCGATCAGTTAGGCAGCGATGGCAAAGCCTATTCCGAGTGGTGACGAACTCTCCAGTGTCCAGGAGAGAATGTCATTCTGAGCGAAGCGAAGAATTCATGCATTTTGCTAACCCGGCAGCGAAATGAACACCGATCCAACGCCCGCGCCCCGGCAGGCCGTCGTTTATCGCCAATATCTCCAGCTGCAATCGATCGCCGCACGCAGCTTCTCCGGCACGTTAGCCGGCCACCTGGTGCTGTGCCTCGGCTTCGGCCTGGAAGGATCGGAACTCGCCCTCGCCGTCACCATTGCCGGCGGCGCATTTCTCGGCATCGAACCGGATCCCAAAAACCTGAAGACAGCCGTCCGCAACGGCTCCTGCGACTTCATGGTCAATACGCTCGATGAGGCACTGCGGGTGCTGAAAAACGAGCTGCGCAAGCACACTCCGCTTTCCACCGGCCTGCTCGGCCAGCCGGACGAGCTCCTGTCGGCAATAGTCGAACGCGGCGTCCAGCCGGACCTGATCGCCGGCAGCATTGCACAGCATCCGGCCCTGGCCACGCTGCTGGAACGCGGAGCGCAGACGATTCCCCCGGCCAGCCTCATGCCCGTCACCCAGCAAGTCATCTGGACCGCTGCCACCCCGCAGGCCATGCGCCGCCTCGACCAGCTCGCCCTGGAAATCCTCCCAGCCGAAGACCACGTCAGCCGCCAATGGCTGCGCAACGCCCCCGCCAGTTTCCCCCGCGAACGGGTTCTGGACATGACTCCCGAGGAACACCGCCGCTTTCAGAAATCCAGCCAAACCTGAATGGTTTTTTGGGTAGACCCCCGGCTTCAGCCGGGGAATAACTCATTAAAATTAGAGCGCTTCAGCGCCTGAGGTGAAAGGTATCCGCTTGTCGGCCATCCAAAAGTTATATAAATGTATTTGGGATTATATGTTTATATAACTTGAAAGGGCGGACAGGCAGGTCGGCTTTCCCGCAGGATGCCCGGAAGACTGAAATAACTCATACAAATCAAAGGAATTGAAGCTGCAGATTGGATTCCAAGTCAAAAAAATGCCGTACTCCTGTCACACAATAAAACGACATTTTTTTACTTCAAAAAAGCGGAATTTGAAATTCGCATCCCTCATGGAATCAGGAACTTGCCATCGAGCACAAGAAAAGAAAACACCGGTATTGCCATCCATTCCCGGTTACATTCCATCGCATCAGTCGTGCCGGAAAACAGCCCGATTTTGACCCGCCCTGAACTGCATAGGAAAAACGCCACAGAAAACAACTTTATTTCCGCTTCCGCAACTCTCTCGATTCAAGCCACATAGCCGAGCTTGGACATCCGAATTGCGTTTTTCCCAAAATGTTCCACGTGGAACATTTTGCCAAAAACACCGCCAGCACCAAACTCGCCATTTCCACGAAAAATCCAAAACAGCCCGAAAAACTTTTTTTTCGCAAAAAATACCAAAAAAAAATTCCACCCGAAATTTTTTTTGGCTCTTTTTACGACCTACCCTCGAACGCCGGCGACATCCTGAATCGCCGTCCACAGCGCCGCAATGCCGCGGCCATCTTTCGCCGAGCAGACCAGCATCTCTTCCACCCCCAGCGCTTTCTTGAGCTTGTTCGCCGCCACCACCCGCTGGTTTCCGGAGAGCTTATCGGCCTTGGTTCCCACCACAATCCTTGGACGGCCGATGCTGTCCAGGTATTCAGCCAGGATTTCATCCCCCGGCTGCGGGGGCACGTTCATGTCGGCCAGGCAGACGCATCCGGCCAGCGTCTCCCGCGTCGCCAGATAAGGGTCGATGAACGAAGGCCACTCGGCGCTGATGGAGCGCGAGATTTTGGCGTACCCATAGCCCGGAAGGTCGGCCAGCACCAGCTCCGGCGAGATGCGCGCCCCGACATGGAGGGCAAAAAAATTGATGGCCCGCGTCCGCCCGGGAGTGGAGGAAACCCGCGCCGCCGGCTCTCCCAACAGGGCATTGATCAGGCTGGATTTGCCTACATTGGATCGGCCCAGGAACGCAATCTCCGGCACCGATGGCGGGGGAAACTGCGCGGCGCCGGTGGCGGAAAGAAGAAATTTTGTCTGGTAGCGGGGCATGGGCAGCGTTTGATCCTAAGCAGCGTTCAAAACACTACTGTACTGGATTGAGCTGGATTGGATCGAGCTGGATTGGATTGACCGAGGCGCTGGATGAAGCGACGCTGCCGACAGGGTCGTGCCGATACTCCGGCATGACCCGGTCGCGGCCTGCCTGCTTGGCCGCGTACAGGGCACGGTCGGCGGCCTCGACCAGCGCATCTGCCCGCGTGTCCTTGTCCGGCACCTGCGCGGCTACGCCGACGCTTACCGTCAGGGTTAGAGAGGTCCCGGTGCCCACTTCAAACATCTGCTCCCGCAGGCGCAGACACAGCATGTCGGCCATGACAGTCGCCGTCGCCAGATCGATATCCGGCAGCAGCACGGCAAATTCTTCTCCGCCATAGCGAGCGATCAGGTCGCCGGGACGCCGCACCGTTTTGCGCAGAATCGTCGCCAGCATCTGCAGGCAGAGGTCCCCGGTGCGATGGCCATAGCTGTCATTGACGTTCTTGAAATGATCGATATCCACCATGAGCAGCGCCAGCGGATTGCCGGTGCGCCGTCCGCGCCGCCATTCCCTTTCGAGCGCTTCGTCGAAACATCTGCGGTTGGCGAGCTGCGTCAGGCTGTCCCGCTGCGCCTGTTGCTGGACATGCTCGTGCGCCTCGGCGAGCTTTCGCTCCGACTCCACCCGTTCTGAAATATCGCGGATATTGGCGACAAACGCGCTCGGCTTTCCAGTGGTGTCGTCGGGCAGCGTCCGCAGGTTGGCCTCCATCCAGATGTACTCGCCTTTTTTGTGCCGGGTGCGGTAGCGAATGGTGCGGCGATCCACCCCGTGCAGCATCTCTTTCAACACCCGCTGAAAATCCTTGATATCGTCGCGATGCATGAAGTCGGCCGCGTTCTGGTCCGCCCATTCTTCCTGGGTCCACCCCAGCACGTCATAGACCGCGGGAGAGACATAGAGCCGCCGCCCTTCGAGGTTTGCCAGCACGACGATATCGCGGGAGTTGTCGGCCAGCAGCTGATATTGCCGCATCTGGTGAAGCAGCCCCTTGCGCAGCCGGCGCTGGCGTTCCAGCGTAGCCGCAAAGGGAACGATGGAAACCAGCAGCACCAGGATCGATAACTGGAGGAGAAGAACGCTGCCCCGCAGGGTGGCGCCCTTGTCCAACCACAGCGGCCCGTAGCCGTGCAGCGTGTAGACGGTTCCGACCGCCAGGGCTTCAAATGTCGCGATCACCGCGCCCAGCAGGCCCGTTTCCAGAACCACCAGCATCAACAAAGGCAGCCATAGAAAGCGCAGCGAATGGTGTGTCTGGTGGAAGATGAGCCCGGCGGTGAGCGGCACCAGCAGCAGGGTCCCGACGGTACGGAGAAGGCGAGAGCGAGCGAAGAGCTTTCGCAGATCCGGATTGTAGAAAACCAGCGTCAGCGGCACCATGACCGCCATGCCGAGAGCGTAAGCGGGATACAACTTTCCGAATGCCGACGCGACGCTTTCCCCGCTTGCCAGGTGATAGCAGATGGCAGCCGGAAGGCCCGCCATGGCCGGAGCCAGCAATACGCCCAAGGCCAGGAAGCGGAGCATGGTCGCCGGCCAGGCAAAATCGCGGTTCCAGCCCAGCGCCCACTGCAGCAGCAGGGCGGCGATCAGAGCCTCCAGGACATTGCAGAATGTGACCGAGGCGACCAGGCCGAGCGGATAGCGCAACACGGCCCACATGGAGATCGCGTCTCCCAGCCACGCAGCCAGGAGGAACATCCACCAGTTTTTCCGGGTGCGCAGCAGAAGAAAGGCTGCCAGTACGCCGTCCGCGGCACAGAAGCTGAAGAGATGCCCGCTGCTTTCCGCCAGCAGCCGTCCAGCCGCGGACAACAGCCCGAAGACCACGGCCACGGCAATTGTGGTGGCAATCAGCCGGCGCGTAGTGCTGCGATCCTCGCGAATCTCCAAAGGCCACAAGGGTTCCGAGCCAGCTTCAATCTGTGAAGAAAATTCCTGCAATGTCCGCTCCACGGCTTCCGTTCGCCTGTGAACACGGAGCCCGTCGCGGGAATGGAGGCTTCCCTACGCGGTTTCACTCCGTCGTATTACTCTTCGGCAAAAGGGAGGTGTGGCATCAGGATACTGCATGGATGTTGAAAGAAGCGGGCCGCGATGAGAAAGGAGATGCAGGCGAGTTCCGAAATGGGAATTCGGCGGGATGGTCGGGTTGCTGTCGACAGATTATTGGCAAACCGATCCTTGTCAACCTCAGGCGCTGAAGCTCGCTAAAATTTCAGATTTATCCCCCGGCTGAAGCCGGGGTTACCCAAAGCCAAGTTTGTCATCAGCCCGGCTTACTCAGCCGGGATCGTGGCTACGCAATTCGGCGACAATCTCCGCCGCAGCCTGGCGGGCGAGATCATCCTTCTCGCGCGGAAAGGAGATGGCTCCCACGCGCGCATGGCCGCCGCCGCCGTAGCGCTCGCAGATGGTCGCGAGGTTCATCATTTTTTCCGGCGCTACGCGCGTCCATGGGTTCGAGCCTACGGCGATCTTGGTGCGGAAGCTGGACCGGCTGAGCCCGATGCTGTAGGTCGCCTGCGGGTGCAGATAATACGGAATGAATTTGTTATAGCCCTCGACGGGATGATCGGTGATGTCGAAGTAGATGGTTCCGCGCTCGCAGGAGGAGCGTTGGCGGATCAGTTCCAGAGCTTTGTGGTGGCGTTCGAGCAAGCCGGGCAGCAGGTCGCGGACAAACGGCTGGTTGAGAATTTCGGCGAAGCTCATCTCCGTTAATAGCGGAATCAGCCGCGGCATGAACTTGGGGTCTTCTGTCGATTCGATCGCCATGGTCAGCTTCATGGCGGGCTCGGCCATTTCGACCGCAGCCTGGGGACTGTCGTACAGCGCTCCGTCTACGATGTCGGCCCAGCGCACCAACTCCGCCAGCGGAGTAGTGTCGAATCCAAAATGAGTGGCGGCGATGTGCGCGAGAAAACTGGTGCAGGAAATGTAGTCGGGATCGTAGAATTTGCGCTCCCGCGTCGCCGGATTCTGCTTTTCGGCAAGGTAATGCGCATGGTCCTCGGGCGTGAGAAAGGCGCTGAGATGATGATCGAACCACCAGGTAATCGCGGGCGACGGAGAATATTTGAAATCGACGATGGCGTTTTCATCGCCGGTAAATTCCTTCTCATCGAACAGCGCACCGGCGCGATGGACGAGTCCGCAGAATTTGTACTCCGCCGAGGGAGCGATGCATTCGCGGTGGAAGCGCGCAAACAGCGCGGCTGAACATGCGCCGTCAAAACATTTGTCGTGATAAAAAACGCGTACCTTCACTTGGGGGCCGACACTCCGTTGAAACATTTTTCTGTTGGGCTGAAACAACTAGCATTGCTGGCTCCGGGCAATGTGTCAAGCGCGGCGCTTGCGTCCGGTTGCGCGAAACGGCGCCAGACCGGCAATGTTTTCCGGAACGATGGCGCCGCGCGGCACGTACTATGGAGCAAAAGAGCGCCAGCTCAATTGCGATTAAGCGAGGTCAATGATGGAAACTCTTTCACCGGAAACGCAGGAAACCCCAACAAAGCCGATCCCGCTGCAGCACTCCATTTTCTTCGGCCCTGACGGACTGCGGGCGGGCTGGAGCATCCTGGTGTATGTGGCCATAACGGTGGGGTTATTGTTCCTGTTGGGCCTTGAAGTGCGCTGGTTCGCCAGGCATACTCACCAGGCAATGGCCGGCAAAGGCTCCGGAGATGTTCATCCCACCATCGCCATCGCGACGGAAACGGTAGCCTTGCTGGCCGTGGTGCTGGCCACCGCTTTCATGGGATGGATCGAACATCGCCGAGTCGCTTTCTATGGGCTGGCTGGAGGCGGGCGAGCGCGACAGTTCCTCATCGGACTGGTCAGCGGATTCGGGTTTCTGTCTCTGCTGGCCGGCATCCTGGTGGCGACACATCATCTGGAACTGCATCGCGTTTCCATGCCGACGAGTACTGCGGTTGCCTACGGCGCGACCTGGGCACTTTTCTTTTTCCTGGTCGGCATGACGGAAGAGCTGATGCTGCGCGGTTATCTGTTGTTTACGCTTGCCCGCGGCATTCGCTTCTGGCCTGCGGCAATTTTGCTGGCGATGTTGTTCGGATTCCTGCACAAGGGCAACCCCGGAGAAAGCCCCATCGGCCTGGTCGCGGCGGCGCTGATTGCGCTGGTATTTTCGTTAAGCCTGTGGCGGCTCGGGCATCTTTGGTGGGCAATCGGTTTCCATACCGCGTGGGACTGGGCGGAGTCGTACTTCTACGGCACCCCAGACAGCGGCATGATGTCTGCCGGGCGGCTGATGAACGCGCATCCTTCCGGTGCGCTGATGGTGAGCGGCGGCACTACCGGACCCGAGGGCAGCGTGTGGATTTTGCTGATCGTGATTCTGGCAGCGCTGTTTGTCTGGGCTACGCAGCCGTATCGCGGCATTCATCTGGCGGAAAATCCGAACACATGCACGCCGCAAAGCATCTAACGCCTGGAGAGGTGAACGATGACGAAATTTGCATTGCTGGCGACACTTGAAGCCAAGCCCGGCAAAGAGAATGACGTAGCGGAATTTTTGCGCGGCGCGCTGCCGCTGGTGCAGCAAGAAACGGGAACGGTTTCCTGGTATGCGCTCCAACTGGGAACATCGAAGTTCGGCATCTTCGATACGTTCAACGATGAGGCGGGAAGAAAAGCGCATATGTCCGGGAAAATAGCGGAAGCGTTGTTTGCGAAAGCTTCTGAATTATTCTCGCAGGCTCCCAAAATTGAACAGGTGGATATTCTGGCGGAGAAAACTTCATAGCTAAAAATTGCGCGACATGCGGCTACAATTTTCCGGCTGCTAGACTGAGATCGAATGGCGGACACCGCTTCGCATCCTTTCAGTCAATCCGCTTCCCGCAGATGGCCGGCGCGTTCTCTGCTAGGAGGCGTGTTGATTTTGCTGCTGGCGATTTTTGCCGTTTGCTGGGCGGCGACGTGGTGGATCAAACACGCCATGCGCGCTTCCCTGCCGCAGCTCGACGGACAATTGCGTGTGGCAGGGGTGTTGCAGCCGGTGACGGTTCGCCGGGATGCGCACGGGGTTCCGCATATTTCTGCCGGCAATATCGATGACCTGATCGTTGCCGAAGGGTATGTCACGGCGCAGGACCGGCTGTGGCAGATGGACATGCTGCGCCGATATGCTGCCGGCGACCTGGCGGAAGTGCTGGGGCGCAAGGTAGTGGAGCATGACCGCGCGCAGAGAATCCTTCAAATCCGCAACGCCGCCGATGCCGCGCTGCGCGCCATGCCCGCCGGCGACCGGCATTTTCTCGACGACTATGCGCGCGGCGTGAATGCGTACATCGCCCAGACGCAAGGTCATCTTCCTGCAGAATTTCGCCTGCTGCATTACCAGCCGAAGCGGTGGCAGCCGATCGATTCCGTGCTGGTGGCGCTGAACATGGCGCAAACCTTGAGCATGGATTTTCCTACCAAGCTGGGACGGGAAAAGATTACCGAACGGCTGCACTGGCCCATGCTGATCGACGATTTGTACCCCGTGGGCTCGTGGCGCGATCATCCGCCGGTATTGACGGCGCCGGACATTACCGCACCGCAGGAGATTCCGCAGATTCCGCTCGATTCTTCGCAGATGAGCGTGAAAAGAAGTGTCGAAGACATTCTGCGGTTGCAGAAGCTGCTGCCGTCGTCGCTTGTGCCGGATTGCCGCGATTGCGCTCCGGGATCGAATGACTGGGTAGTCTCGGGCGCGCACAGCGTAACCGGAATGCCGCTGCTGTCGAATGACATGCATCTCGATCACACGATTCCCGACACCTGGTATGAGGCGCAACTGACAGCCGGAGATTTCAATGTCGCCGGGGTCACACTGCCCGGGCTGCCGTTTGTGATCGTCGGACACAATGCGCGGATTGCCTGGGGATTTACGCTGCTCTACGGCGATGTGCAGGATGTGTACGTGGAGCAAACGCGCGGCGACGAATACAAAACCGCGCAAGGATGGAAGCCGTTTTCGCACGACCGCGAGACGATCCACGTGCGCGGCGGCAGCGATGTAACGCTCGATGTGCTGCGCACGGATCATGGTCCCGTGATTACTCCGCTGTTGCCGCATGAGCAGCGCACGCTGGCGCTGCGCTGGACGATCTACGATCCCGGAGCGGTTACCATGCCGTTCTATCAGGTGAACAGCGCACAGAACTGGGAACAGTTTCGCGCGGCGTTCGCGCTGTTCGGCGGGCCTCCGCAGAATGCCGTATATGGCGATGTCGACGGGAACATTGGATACCAGGCGGTCGGAAAAGTACCGAACCGACCGGGTGGCTTGATGGGCGTGCCGATCACGGATACGAATCACGAGTGGCAGGGATATATTCCTTTCGACAAGCTGCCCTCGGTCTACAATCCTCCGAGCGGAATTCTAGCGACGGCAAATTCGCGGGTGACGCCGGACAACGACCCCAATCCGCTGACGTTGGACTGGGCCGCGCCGTATCGCAATGAACGCATCTGGAAGGTGCTGGCGTCGAAACCGAAATTGTCCGCGGCGGATATGCTGGCGCTGCAGAACGATGTGTATTCGACACTTGACCAGGAATTGGCGCAGCGATTTACCTATGCGATCGACCATGCGGATCATCCCAATCACCGGCTGCGGAACGCGGCGGATTTGATGCGGTCGTGGAATGGAGATGTGACCATCCCGACGCCAGCGGCGGCGATTGTGGATGCAGCGCGGGCGGCGCTGTGGCCGATGCTGCTGCAGTTCCGGCTGGGCGAGGAGTGGAAGCTGTATCGCTGGTACGAGTCGTCGTTTGTGGAGGAGCAAATCGTGTCGTCGCAGTCGCGGCGATGGCTACCGCCCCAGTACAGCAACTGGAACGATTTTCTGGCGAAGGCTGTGGACAATGGGCTAAACGCGATAAACGCGCCGGGCGATCTGAGCAGCTGGCATTTTGGCGAGGTGCATCCGGTCGAAGTGGAACATCCTCTCTATGGAATGATTCCGTGGCTGCGCGGCTGGACGGGCATTGGAGCGCATCCGCAGTCCGGCGATGGCACGACGGTGAAACAGGTGTCGCGGATCTTTGGACCGTCGGAGCGGTTGACGGTAGATTTTTCCAGCCTGGATCACTCGACATTGAATCTGGTGATTGGCGAGTCGGGCGATCCTTTGAGCCCGTATTACATGGATCACTGGTCTTACTGGTACAAGGGCACGACGTTTGCGCTGCCCTTCAGCGACGCTGCCGTGCGAGCGAGCGCGGCGCATACGCTTACGCTGACTCCTTGATTGAATGCATTCGTCCTTTACTTTGCTGTTCGATATGATGGACTTCATGCCCCCTGATGTTCAGCAGATTTTGCGCTCCGGAGCGGAGCGGACCGACCGCGCACTGGAACGGCTTTTGCCTCACGCGGATGCAGCTCCTGCATCAATTCATCAAGCGGTGCGCCATAGTACTTTTGCCGGCGGCAAGCGGCTGCGGCCGGTGCTGTGCATTGAGGCGGCACGAATGATTCGCGGGGATGGCGAGCTGCCGGATGGGGTGGAAGACCTGGGCGCGGCGATTGAAATGCTGCACACCTATTCGCTGGTGCATGACGATCTGCCGGCGCTCGACAATGACGATCTGCGGCGCGGGAAACCTACCTGCCACGTTGTATTTGGCGAGGCGATTGCGATTCTTGCCGGAGATGCGCTGCAGACACTGGCGTATGAGACGCTGGCCGGTTTGCGCTGCGAGCCTGCCGCGGCGATCGCGATCGTCGGCGAAATTGCACGGGGCACGGGAACGATAGATGGAATGATCGGCGGCCAGGTGATGGACATTGAGAGCGAAGGCAAAACGCCGACAGCGGAGCTGGTGGAGGCGATTCATCGCGCGAAGACCGGCGCGCTGATTACCGCCAGCCTGGTGACGGGCGGGATTTATTCCGGTGCGGATCGCAATGCGGTTGAACATCTGCGGGCGTTCGGGCGGCGTGCAGGGCTGGCATTTCAGATTGTCGACGATGTGCTGGATGTAACGGAAAGCTCCGAGCAGTTGGGAAAAACTGCCGGGAAAGATACGGCTACCGTGAAGGCGACCTGGCCAGCGGTGTATGGGTTGGAAAAATCTTTACGCGATGCGCGCGGACTGATTGATTCCGCTTTCGCGGAGCTGGATAAATTTGGTGCGGCTGCGGAGCCCTTGAAAACTGTAGCGCGATATTTGGTGGAGCGGAAAAACTAGGGTGGTCCACAAGTTGCCATCTAGTGAAAACCTGGATCGGAGCGGTCGGAGCGCGGGAAAGAATCCTTGCATTCCGGCATTCTCGGCAATACAGGAGATCCTTCGCTACGCTCAGGATGACGACTCCTTGAAGTGGACTTCGGCAAGCTTAGGGCAGGCTCGGATGTGGCATCCGGATTTCTTTATTCACGATTGGCGATCGCTGGGGTTGCGGTTTCCGGCTTGGGCTGAACCGGGCTCGGTTGAACTGGGTTCAGCGTGGTGTAGTAATTTTGCTCTTCTAAATTGTGATAGAAGATTCCGGCCAACTCCGCGGCTTTGGGGCCGAATGTGGGATGTCCCCCTTCGAGAAAGACCACAGTGACCAGCCTGCCGTAGGGCGTATCGGCGTAGGAGCCGAACCAGCCGAAGCGCGTACCGTGATCGGAACAGGTGCCGGTTTTCCCGAGCACGGGAAATTCTTTGAAGTTCGCAAGCACGGAGCGGCCGGTGCCGAACTTGACCACATCCGCCATGCCGACGCTCATGGAAGGAAGGATGGGCGCGATGTTCAGCTGACGTTTGATGCGCGGCTGAAAGTCGGCGACCTCTTCCGACGTCTGCGGATGCTGCAGGTAATATAGAGTTCCGCCGTTGGCGATGGCTGCGACCAGCGCACCCAGTTGCAGCGGCGTCACGGAGACGCTTTCGCCGAAGGAGCACATGCGGCCCACTCCACCCATGCTGTCGGGGAGTGCGTGGTCGGGGTATACGCCGAGCTGCTCGCCGGGAATGTTGTAGCCTGCCAACTCGCCCAAGCCGAACATGTTGGCGTAATACTTGACGCGCTCGAAACCGAGACGGCGGCCGACAGTTTCAAAATATAAATTGTTCGAATGCGCCAGCGCATCGGTAAGGGTCATGTGATAGCGACCGCCGAGATTGACCGGCGTATCCATGGTGATGATGCCTTCTTCAAGCGCCGCGAGAGCTACGGAAAGCTTGATGGTCGAACAGGGCTCGGCACCGCTCGACAGCGCGAGATGACGATTGACCATGGTGAGAATGCGGCCATTGGCAGGATTGATGACGACGATGGTGCCGTTCATATCTCCCAGCGCAGAGACGGCAGCCTGGCGCACGATGGGGTCTTCACCCGCGGTCACGTCACCGACGGTTTGGGTGTCGGAATAGGAGCTGGCAGTGAAATGCTCGTAGTAGCGACGATGGAAACGCCTGCGGCGGCGCGTGTGCAATACGCGGCGTACATGCGCCGATCGGGTATGGAGTGATGCACGGATGCGCGTGCGACGATGGCGGGCACTCAATCGGCTGCGATGACGACGATGCGCAGTTGCAGTGGCAATGCTGCCGTTCGTGTCGGGATGAGCCTTCGCCCACGCGGCAATGGGCATGGCAAGAGCAAACAGCAAGAGCATCCGGAGAAGCAGGGGGGACTTCATGGGCGCTGCACCTTTTTGGTTGGAGGACAAAATTATCATCGTGCAATCGCGCAGCGGCGTCAAAGGCTTTTTTGCCTGCGACACCGCCTGGTAACGTGAGATGCGCCGGTACGATGTACCGTTTTAGGACAGCTCATCGCGACGCAAATAGGCTGGAACATCGAGCTGGTTGTCTTCGATCTCCGCCGGCTTTTGCGTGTGCTGCGGGGCGGCGAAGTTCCGCGCGGGCGAGGGTGCGCTTGAGGCAACGACGGGCGCGGCGGTTTCCTGCTGCGCTTGCTGGGTTTCTTCCGCGTAGCGAGTGGGGGTTGGGGCAGGCGCGGTCTCTTCGGTAATTTCGCTGGCGAATCTGGGTTTGCCAGAGGACTTGCTGGGGGTTGAACGCTGTCGGCCTGCGGCTGTCTCCATTGCGAGATCAACGGCTGGCATGGGCCGGTCGGCGCGGGCCGGAAGATCGGGCCGGAAGCCTGTGGCGATGACGGTGATCTTGATTTCATCGCCGAGCGATTCATCGAGCACGGCGCCGAAGATGATGTTGGCATCTTCATGCGCGGAGTTCTGAATGATGGTCGAGGCCTCATTGACTTCGCTTAATTTGAGCGAGCTGGAGCCGCTGATGTTAATGAGGATTCCGCGCGCGCCATCGATCGCGCCTTCCTCAAGCAGCGGCGAGGACATGGCGGCGTGGGCGGCTTCCGTGGCGCGATTGGGACCGCTGCGGTGGGCCGTGCCCATGACGGCGTAGCCCATGCCGGCCATCGTGGTCTTCACGTCGGCGAAGTCGCGATTGATGATGCCGGGGATGGTGATGATGTCGGAGATACCCTGGACGCCCTGGCGAAGCACGTCGTCGGCGATGCGGAAGGACTCGAAGAAGCCGGCATCCTTGGCGACGTTGAGCAGGCGCTCGTTGGGAATGACGATCATGGTGTCGACGCTTTCGAGCAGCTCTTCGACGCCGCGGTCGGCCTGCAGCAGGCGACGCTTACCTTCGAACGCGAAGGGCCGGGTGATAACAGCGACGGTGAGTGCGCCCATTTCACTGGCGAGCGAGGCGATGACCGGCGCGGCTCCGGTGCCGGTGCCGCCACCGAGACCGGCGGTGACGAAGACCATGTCCGCGCCTTCGAGGGCTTCGATGATTTTTTCCGAGTCTTCGATAGCGGCGCGGCGGCCTACATCGGGATTTGCGCCGGCGCCGAGGCCGCTGGTCAGTTTCATTCCGAGCTGCAATTTCACCGGGGCTTTCGAGGAGCGCAGGGCCTGGGCATCCGTATTGGCGACGATGAATTCGACGCCCTCGACCTTGGCCTCAATCATGCGATTGACGGCGTTGCCGCCGCCGCCGCCAACACCGATGACTTTGATTTTTGCGCCGCGCGGAACTTCATCCTGATACTGAATGCGCAGGCTTTCGTCGATGGCTAGTGTCTGTTGATGATCGTTCATCACTTCATTCATGGTTCGGAACTCCCCCGTGGTTCTGGTTGCTTGGTCTGCTTGACTCGATCGTCCTATCTTCATTTTGCTGGAACGCCGCCATGTGGAAAACGCGGGCTCCTTCGAATCGTTCCGGATGACTCAAATACTTCCGGCAAAAATTGCTCGCAATTTTGCTCCTACGCCAACATCATCGGCGACGCGCTGTTCGCGGACGCGATGGGTGTAGAGCAGGAGTCCGACTAACGTTGCGTACTCGGGGTCGATCAGCTCGTCCGGCATGCGCGACAGCGGGACCGGCGTGCCGATGCGGGCCGAGGTGCGCAACATGTTTTCCACGTGTTCGGCCATGCCGGGCAGCTTGGCGCCGCCGCCGGTCAGCACACATCCGGAGCCCATCGCCTCCAGCACTCCGCCTTGACGAAGACTGTTGCGCAGCATCTGAAAGAGCTCGCGCGCGCGGGGCTCGAGAATTTCGCAGAGATGACGGTGCGGAATCTGACGGTACTGGCCTTCGCCCTGATCGGGCGCAAGCACCATGATTTCGCTCGACTGCGAAATAGCGGTGACGATGGTATGGCCGTATTCGAGCTTGAGGCGCTCGGCCTCCGGCAACGGCACGCGCAGGACGACGGCGAGATCGTTGGTGAAATGCGAGCCGCCGATGGGTAGAGAGTCGGTGTGAACGACCGCACCTTCAAACAGCACGGCGATTTCGGTCGACGCGGCGCCGATGTCTAGCACGCAGACGCCGAGTTCGCGCTCATCCGAAGTGAGGACAGCTTCGGCGGCGGCGATGGCTTCAAAGATGGTGTCGGAGACTTCGACGCCGGCCTTATTGGCGCAGGTGACGACATTCTGCATGGCGCTGGCCGGAGCCATGACGATGTGGAGATTCACTTCCAGCGTACCGCCGATCATGCCGACGGGGTCGAGAATGCCCTCCTGCTCGTCGACGAGAAAGTCCTGCGGCAGCAGATGCAGGACGCGATACTCGGGGGGCAGATGGACTTCTCGCGCGCGCTCGACGGCGGCGCGGACATCGTCGCGGGTAATCTCCCGCATGCGGCTGCCGAGCAGGATGCCGCCGCGGCTGGTAACGCCGCGCACGCGAGCACCGCCGATACCGACGGCAGCGCTGGCGACCTCCGTTTCGGTTGCGTCCTCAACGGACTGGAAGGCGTCGTCGAAGGACTCGGTTGCGGGGCCCAAGTCCGAAATGATGCTGCGACGGACGCCGCGCGCCTCCGCAATGCTGTGGCCGCGATAGCGAATCGCGCCATCGACGATTTCGCCGGAAAGAGCGCGCACACGGCTGCTGCCTGCATCGAGTACGGCGATATATTTTTGTTCCCGTTCCGGCATTCTCTGCTCCTTCCGCTGCGGCTGCTAGGCTCCGGTGACGACGTGCATGATGGGATTGCGTACCGGGTGGCCACGCTGAGGCGCGTGTTTCGATTTGTGGGTTGCTGCGTGATGTTTGGTTGTGACGGGCTTTTTCTTTTTTGCCGCTACTGTTTTGTGTTTTGGCGAATGCCTGGCTACGATCTGACTTTTGTGAAGCTGTTTTGCACTGGAAGAAACGACAGGCTTTTTGGCTCCACTGTTCTCAGGTGGGGATGACACATTTCCGCTGGGAGCTGATTCAGGCGGCATGAAATTTCCTGCAGATTGCGTTGGTGGCGCGGTGCCGGTGTCGAGCACGACTTGGCGGCCATAGCGCATGTCTACCGAGCGCAATTGCGGATATTGCTGCAGCCATTCTGCAAGATGCACGCGATACGCCTGATAGCGGGGCAGAAAATCCGATGCGCCGAAGTGCACCAGAGGCTGGCGCGCGCCGCCGGCGAAGATGGCGCGGATGTCTTCCGAATCGGACAAATCGACTTCGCTGAGTGTGGAAGAAATGTGGTCGCCGCCGGCATCGAGCGCCTGAACGAACTCGCGGTACAGTTCAACCTGCGCGGCGCGTATGAGTTGCGGCTCGTTGCCGGAGATTCCGCTGAGGATGGGGAAGAAATACTTCTGGGCGGCGGCGTTGGGCAGGTCGAGCAGAACGCCATCCTGGTCGATCAGACGGATGGAATTTCCATCGCGCGCGAAAGCGATCGGAGTGCGTTCCAGCACATGTACCTGCAGACGATTGGGCCACAGCCGCATGACGGTTGCGCGGCGGACCCAGCGGATATTTTCGATCTGCGATTGCCGTTTCGCGAGCGGCGATTGCAGGATGCTGCGGCCGAGATCGGGATGGAAGAAGGCGAGGACCTGCGCATTGGTGACCACGCGATTGCCGGTTACCTGAATATTCTGAGTGGACATCAATCGAAAATGCGAATCGCGCAGCAGCAGGGATTTGGTTTCCCACGCGGCCCCGGCGATCAGACCCAGCACGAGAATCGCGACCAGGACGGCGGCGATACGCGTCCAGCGGCTTTGCCCGCCGAAGCGCGCGAATTTGGAGCCACCGCGGCGGCGGACCGGCACGCGTTGACGAGCGCGCAGAAAGGGCTCGTCCGCTGTTTCCGCGGTTTCGTCCAGGACCGGGTCAGAAATGTCTCGAATCTCCGCGTTCCTCTGTGGACGTGCGGTCTCGCGGGCCTGCTCCAGTTCGAGCAGCCCTGCCGAGCGTTCGCGTCCTATGAATGTTTTCAACGGCCGTAGCGGGTCGTGAGAGTCGCCGCTTTGAATATACCGCCGTTCCTATAAGCTGAGTTCAATTTTTTCGGGTTTTTCCGTGTTTTTTCGGGTTTTCTGCCGTTCCTGTCCATTACGCGCCGGATCGGCATCTGTGCCGAGCGCATCCAGAACCATCGCCGCGGCTTGGTGGATGTTGCCGGCACCCATGGTCAGGATCAGATCGCCCGGTTGCGCGACGCGCGCGATGTCTTCTACGGCAGCCTCGAACGAGGGACTGTAGACGACCTCAGCGCGATCGATGGATCGGACGAGAGCCTCTGCATCGACGCCGGCGATGGGGGCTTCGCTGGCGGCGTAGATGTCGAGCACCCAGACGGCGTCGGCAGCGTCGAAGCAATGGAGAAACTCCGGCTGCAGGTCACGCGTGCGGGTATAGCGATGCGGCTGGAACAATACCAGGATGCGGCTGAACCCGCACTGGCGCGCGGCTTCGAGAGTGGCGCGGATTTCTGTCGGGTGATGGCCGTAATCGTCGACGACGGTGATGCCGCGCACGATTCCCTTCTGCTGGAAGCGGCGTTCGACACCGTTGAATTCCGCCAGGCCTACGGCGATTTTTTCCGGCGGTATGTTGAGCTGCGTGCCGATGGCGACCGCTGCGGTGGCGTTGCGCAGGTTATGCAGCCCGGGAACGGAAAGCGTGAAGGGGCCGAGCGCGTTGCCGTTACGGTGAACGACAAACTGCGATTTGTGACCAGCCACAGACGGCAGAATTTCCAGGCGAAAGGCGGCCTCGGCAGCCTGGCCGTAGGTGAGAACACGGCGACGGACGCGCGGCAGCAGCGCGGCCAGCTTAGGATCGTCGAGGCAGGCCACGGTGAGGCCGTAGAACGGGACGCGGTCCATGAAATCGAGGAAAGCGCGCTCCACATCTTCCATGTCGCGATAGCAGTCCATGTGTTCGCGATCGATGTTGGTGACCACGGCGAGGATGGGCGAGAGCTTAAGAAATGACCGGTCGCTTTCGTCGGCTTCAGCGACGAGATATTCCGAGCGTCCGAGGCGCGCGCTCGATCCCAGGGCCTCGATGCGGCCGCCGACGACGACCGTGGGATCGAGTCCGCCGGCGGCGAGCACAGCGGCGATCATGGAGGTTGTGGTGGTTTTGCCGTGCATACCGGCGATGGCGACACCGTATTTGAGGCGCATCAACTCGGCCAGCATTTCCGCGCGCTGAATGACAGGGATGCCCTGTTGGTGCGCGGCGAGGACTTCCGGATTGGTGGAGCTGAGCGCGGAGGTGGTCACGACGACATCCGCGCCGGCAATGTTGGCGGCATCGTGGCCGGTGAAGATGGTCGCTCCCAGGCGGGCGAGGCGTTCGGTGACCGGCGATTGCTTCAGGTCGGAACCGGAGATGCGATGGCCGAGGTTGAGCAGGATTTCCGCGATTCCGCTCATGCCGATGCCGCCGATACCAATGAAATGCACGCGTTGGGAACGGATGAACATCGGGTAGAGGCCTGAAATCTACTGTAGCAGCGGATTGCACCGTGGAAAAATACCTGGGTACAGTGAATCGACTGGCCGTTCCCCGGCATCCCGTTTAGTGGATAGAAACAAAGTTCGAGCGGTAAAGACATCACAACTTTTTCCGCCGACCAACGTTTCCATTTGGTGGGAGTCTCATGGATGGTGCTGCTCTTGAGGCGGCATGCCGGAGCTCTCCGGAATCTCTACTCTTCGAAAGCCACAGAATCCGGTGGACAGGTGAGAAGAGTGGGATGGATGGGTACCATGCGTACCGTTCGTTTCGTTTTACTGACCGGCCTGGCGAGTTCGCTTTTGCTGCTGCCTGCATTGGCGCAGAGCAATGACCCGAATCTCCAGGTGACCTACGGCGACAATGGCGTCACGGTGCAGGGCTATGGACCGGATGCGCCGCAGCCTTATAATGCTCCGCCACAGACTTATAACGCCCCGCTGCGACCGGGGTATGCGAATCAGGCGCCTCCACCTCAGCAGGGCTATGGCAATCAGGCTCCGCAGCAGGCGTATTCGAATGATGCCGCTCCTCCTGTAGAGGACATGCAGCAGGCGTATGACAACGACAGCGGGCAGCAGCAGAGTTACTCCGACTATGCTCCTCCGAGTGATCAGACGCCGGCGATGACAACGCAAGAGGCACCGC
This sequence comes from Acidobacteriaceae bacterium, assembly GCA_965276585.1. Taxonomy (GTDB): domain Bacteria; phylum Acidobacteriota; class Terriglobia; order Terriglobales; family Acidobacteriaceae; genus JAKAAZ01. The sequence goes on from CBDIAZ010000003.1 coordinate 967,293, forward strand.
CGCCGTTCCCGGCCGATGCGTACGATGAACCGCCGGCTCCGGGCGATGACTATGAATGGACGCCGGGATATTGGAGCTGGCAGAGCGACGATTGGGACTGGGTTCCGGGCGAGTGGGAGATTCCCCCGTACGTGGGCGCGCTGTGGACTCCTGGATATTGGGGTTGGGGCGGCGGGTTTTATGGCTGGTATCCGGGATATTGGGGGCTTAGCGTCGGGTATTACGGCGGACTGTTTTACGGCGGCGGCTATTGGGGCCACGGGTTTTACGGCGGCTATTGGCATGGCGGCCATTACTGGCATAACCGGAATGTTACGAATGTGCGCAACACAAGCATCCACAGCTTTAGCGGGCGACGGGGTCCGGGTGGATTCAGCGGCAGCCAGTTCAGCCGTGCGGGAGAATCTCGCGGGATGGCCGGACGCTCCGGCCAGGCAGGATCGGCTGGATATGCGCGCGGGGGTGCGGGGTATGCCCGCGGGGGCTCTGCAGGATACACGCGTGGAGCTTCAGGATTTGCGCGCGGCAGTGCAGGATATTCGCGTGGGATGACGGCTCGTTCTGCTCCTTCATCCATGGGTGCGCGCGGCGGCTATGGAGGATTTCGCTCCGGCGGATCGGCGGGGCGGAGCTACAGCATGGCTGGAAACGGCAGCTACGGCCGAGGCTCCAACTTTGCCGGAGCGCGGAGCTATGGGAACAGCTCCGGTTCGCGGGGATTTTCTTCCTCCGCTTCGCGTGGGTATAGCGGCGGATTCAGTGGCGGCTCACGGGAATTCAGCGGGGGGGGTGGTGGATTCCATGGCGGCGGAGGCGGCTTCGGCGGGGGTGGATTTCACGGTGGTGGCGGAGGCGGGGGTGGTCGACGCTAGCCTCAATCTCTTCCTATGAACGATACGCGGGATTCCATAATTTGATCCGCGCAATCTTTTCGACAACAGCCTGCTTATGCGGGCTGTTGTTTTTTCAGGAGTGCGGCGATCGCGCTGGCTGCGTTTTCGTGGGCGAGAGTTCGGGCATTGTCTGCCATCTTCGACAATTCCACGGAGTTCTGGAGCAGGCCTGTCAACTCTATCAGTAAATGATTTGCTGTCAGGTCCGGCTCTAAAAGCATGCGGGCGGCTCCTGCTTTGACGAAGGCTTCGGCATTGCTGCGCTGGTGGTCGTCGGCGGCCTGGGGAAACGGGATGAGCAGTGAGGACTTGCCGGCGGCGGCGAGTTCGGCGGCGGTGCTGGCTCCGCTGCGGCATAGCACCAGGCTGGCGGCGGCAAAGCGTTGCGGCATATCATCGAGAAACGGCTGCACAGACCATGAATCCGACCAGCGGTCGCGCAGCGTAGCGGATTCACGATAGGCCTGTTCGGTTTCTGCCAGATGACGCGCGCCGGATTGATGCAGGATGGTCAGGCCGGGGACGGCTTCGAATAATTCTTCCGCGATCTGCGGCATCGTCCGGTTGAGCACGCGCGCGCCCTGGCTGCCGCCGAAGACAAGCAGTTGCGGCGCGGCGTCCGCGGGCCGGGCGGGCAGATGGAAAAATTCCGGACGTACGGGAATTCCTGTAACCTGGGCGTTTCTAAACCAACGTGCGGTGTCGGGAAAATTGACTGCCGCAGCCTGCACCCATTTGCCGACAAAGCGATTCGCCATTCCGGGAACCGCATTGGGCTCGAAGGCAACGCGCGGGGTGCGCGTGACGATGGCCGCGAGCATGGCTGGGCCGGAGGCATATCCGCCGACGCCAAGGACTGCATGGGGGCGAAACTGATGCAGCAGATCGATGCAACTTAGGATGCCGAGCGGCAGACTGGCCGCGGTTTTCAGTTTGGTCGCGAGGCTCACACGATTCAGCTGGCCGACGTGGATCAGGTCGAGCGGAAAGCCTGCGGCGGGAACCAGTTTTGTTTCCAGACCGCGCGCCGTGCCGACGAAGCGGACTTCGGCGTCGTACTGCTCGACGAGCTTGCACGCTACGGCGAGCGCGGGGATCACGTGGCCGCCCGTTCCTCCGCCGGCGATCAGAACGCGCAGAGTTTCGTTCGCCATGCGGGCTAGTCGATCTCCCGAGTGATGTTGAGCAGCACGCCCATGCTGAGCAGGGTGAAAAACAACGACGTTCCCCCGGCGGAGATAAACGGCAGTGCGATGCCTTTCGTCGGCACCAGCGCGAGCACTACGCTGATATTGAAGAATGCCTGGATGATGATGGTCGCGGTAATTCCGAAGGCGAGGAAGCGTGCAAACGGGTCCGTCGAGCGCAGGGCCGCGCGCAGGCCACGATAGGCGAGAAACAGGAAGAGCGTGACCACGATCAGAGTGCCGATGAGGCCGAGTTCTTCCGCAATGTTGGCGAAGATGAAATCAGTCTGCGGTTCCGGCAGATAGAAAAGCTTTTGCCGGCCTTCCATCAGACCAACGCCCTGGATGCCGCCTGCGCCGACGGCGATGAGCGATTGCAGAATGTGGAAGCCGGTGCCGCGCGGATCTTTTTCCGGATTGAGAAACGCGACCATCCGCGCACGCCGCCAGGCTACATGGAAGAGCATGTAGTAGAGCACCGGGCAGGCAGCAAGGAATGCAAGAAAAAGGTACTTCACCTGCGCGCCGGCCAGATAGAGCATCAGCACGGTGACTGCGGCGCAGACTAAGGCGGTACCCAGATCGGGCTCCTTCAAAATGAGCGCGATGAATAAAATGCTGGGCAATGCGGCGGGAAGCAGCGCGCGGCGCCAGTCATTCAGTTGATCGACGCGGTCCTGCAGGAACCAGGCGAGAAACAGCACCAGCGCGGGCTTGGCGATCTCCGACGGTTGAAAACTGAGCGGGCCGAAGCGAATCCATCGGTGGGTGTGGTGCGAGTCGTGCATAAGAAACGCGCCCAGCAGAAGCAGCACGGTAATGGCCACGCAGGGGAATACCACGGAAGGCGTGTTGAAGCGACGGTAATTCACGCGCATGAGCACGGCCATCACAACCAGGCCGAGCGCGGCCCAGGCCGCCTGCTTCAGCACAAATTCATACGGCGAGCCGTAGCGCTCCTTGGCCATAACCGCCGAGGCCGAAAAAACCATAACCAGCCCGAAGAGCACCAGCAGCAAGGTGACGATGAACAGCCACTTGTCTATGCCGACACGTTTTGCCATGCGTCCACACCCTGCCGCGCCAGAACGAATTGCTTGAAGCTTCGTCCGCGGTGTTCGTAGTTTTCAAATTGATCGAAGCTGGAGCAGGCCGGAGCGAGCAGCACAACTTCTCCTGGCTGCGCATTGGCCGCTCCCTGGTCGATGGCACGCTCCAAGGTCTGGCAGGGAACGATTTTCGTTGCGCCCGCAATCTGCTGCTGGATTTTTTCCGCCGCTGCGCCGATCGTGTAAACCACGCGCACGCGCTCTTTCAAGAGCGGGGCGAGCAGGGTGTAGTCGGAATCCTTGTCCTTGCCGCCGAGGATGAGGTGGATTCCGCCGGGAAAAGCGGCGATAGCCTTCATGGTTGCGTCGACGTTGGTGGCTTTGGAATCGTTGTAGAAATCTACACCGTGGATGCGGGCGACGAACTCCAGGCGATGCTCAACGGCGCGGAAGTCGGCGACGGATTTGCGGATAACTTCGGCTGGAATTCCAGCGAGTTTGGCGGCGCAAACGGCGGCTAGGACATTTTCGATATTGTGGCTGCCCTTGAGCGTGATTTCGCTGACCGGCAGAATCGGTTCTACTGCGGTCTGCTCATTCGCGCGCCAGACGATTGCGTCCTGATAGACAAAGGTTCCCTGCCGTACCGGGCGTGTGGCGCTGAACCAGAAGACCTTGCTATGAGCGCGCGCCGTGGCCTGTTGCGTCTGCGGGTCTTCCGCATTTAGGACGAGAAGATCTTCCGCGGTTTGATTCGCGAAAATGCGCTCTTTGGCGGCGATGTAATTTTCCAGACTGCCGTGGCGGTCGAGGTGGTCGGGCGTGATGTTGAGGATGACGGCAATCTTGGGATGGAAAGTCTCGATGGTTTCCAACTGGAAGCTCGACACTTCGAGAACACACCATCCCTGCTCTTTGCTTTCCGGAACCAGCGCAATGACGGGAACGCCAATGTTGCCGCCGACCTGCGAGGGCTGGCCGCTGGCGCGGAAGATTTCTCCGCAGAGCGCTGTGGTGGTGGTTTTGCCGTTCGATCCGGTGATGGCGAGGATGTTGCCCTTGAGAAAAAGCGCGGCAAGTTCCAGCTCTCCAATCACTGGAGTTCCGAAGGCGCGGGCCTGTGCCAGCTCTGGCGTGGTGAGCGGAACGCCGGGGCTGACGACGATCAGGTCCTGACGGCGGAAGGTGAGCAGGCCGTGACCGCCTGCCTCCACCATGACACCGGCATCGAGCAGCGCGGGCAGTTCTTCCGCCAGTGCCTCGATGCTGCGCACATCGGAGACTGTAACCTGCGCGCCGTGCCTGCGCAGGAAAATGGCCGACGCCAGGCCGGATTTTCCGAGGCCGACCACCAGGATTTTTTTGCCCTTCAGCTCCATAGACGACTCTTTTTAATGCTATCTGGTGCGATTCGATTGTGACATGTTCCTGCCGGTTCGGAGTAGTACCGACTGAAACCGCAGTTCTCTCCACTCCGCTGCGCTCCGGTCGAGATGACATTTCTTCGTTAAACGAGCTGCTCACAATTAGCGCAGTTTTAGCGTGGTCAGGGCAAACAGCGCGAAGACCAGCGCCGCGATCCAGAAGCGGACGATCACTTTCGATTCCGACCATCCCAGTAGCTCGAAGTGATGATGGATGGGCGCCATTTTGAAGATGCGCTTTTTCCGCAGCTTGTAGCTGCCCACCTGCAGCATGACGCTGAGCGCTTCCAGAATAAAAACTCCGCCGATGAATGGCAGCAACAATTCCTGTTTGATGATGACGGCGACGGTACCAATGGCGCCGCCCAGCGCCAGCGAGCCAACATCGCCCATAAAAACTTCTGCTGGATGCGCGTTGTACCAGAGGAAGCCGATGCTGGCGCCGACCATCGAGCCACAGAAGATGGTGAGTTCCGAAACCAGCGGCATACGCTGCAGGCCGAGATACTGGGCAATGATCACATTGCCGCTGAGGTAGGTAAGCACCGTCAGCGCGCTGCCGGCGATGATTACGCAACCGATCGCGAGGCCGTCCAGACCATCCGTCAGGTTGACAGCGTTGCTGGAGCCGACCAGCACCAGCATGGTGAAGACGACGAAGGGAAGAAATGCCAGCAGCCACAGGTGCGGCATGTGGAGCACTTCTCCAATAGCCAGCTCCGGTCGAAAATTCTTGAAGAATGGCACCATCAGACGCGTGGAATATTCATTGTCGCGATGCAGGATCAACAGCAGCAACGCAATCAAAATGCCGACGCCGATTTGCAGGCCCATCTTGGCGCGGAAGGTGAGGCCGAGATTGCGCTTGTGGATGATCTTGATGTAATCGTCCGCGAATCCGATGCCGCCGAAGCCGACTGTGGCCAGCACGGCCAGCCAGACGAATGGATTGGAAAGATCGCTCCACAGCAGCGTGGGGACGAGGATCGCCACCAGGATCAGCAGGCCGCCCATGGTTGGCGTGCCGGCCTTCTTCTGGTGATCCTTGGGCCCGTCCTCGCGGATGAACTGCCCGATCTGAAATTCGCGCAATCGTCCGATGAGGTAGGGGCCAATCAGCAGGCCGATCAGCAGCGCCGTCAGCGTGGCGAAGGCCGTCCGGAACGTGAGATAGCGGAAAATGCGGAAGGCGTGGAAATAGACGAATAATTTTTGATAGAGAAGCCAGTAGAGCAAATGACCTCCGCGGGGCCCCGAATTGAAACGTTGAGCGTTTGCTTGAGCCTATGGTAAACGCTGAACTTGCCGCTGTGCTGTATTGCGCGAACAAATCATGGGATTGTTTCAATGTGCGCAATGATCGCTGGATTGAGCTGCCGATCATGCGGAATCAACACGCATGCTGCACCACTCAAGGATTTCATGCGGATTTTGCCGCATCGAGAAGTTGATAGAAACGATCCGGATGATCGGCTAGAAAGGCCGAGTAGATTGCCGCCTGCTTCCATTGGAAAAGCAATTGGTATTTCGGCCCGAGATCAACCAGCGGTCTGCTTTTTGCCTCTGAATCCGATGGGCGTCCGTTGTCCCAGTCCCTGGCCAACACTTCAGCCAGGACACGATCCCGCTCGGCGATGCTCTGAATTAATAAGGTGCTGGCTGCTTTATCCAACGGCTTTTTGGCGGCTTGCTCGGCGACAACCGACTCACGCCAGAATATTCTCTCCAGGTACTCCACGGAAAGCTGAAAAGCCTGAAAATCAGAGAGATTTTTACGGACGAGCGGTTCTGTCAAAACAAGTAAACTGCGAAGCCTGGGGAACGGGTTGGAAACAGGAGATGCTTGTCGCAATACATCTGCCAGTTCCTGATCGTTGCTCCAGGGCGTGGGCAATATAAGGCCAGCTTCGGACGCTGCGGCTCGCCTTCGGGAGGGTGCCGCAGCATAGATAATCTGAAATATTTCGCTCCAAATTTCATTCCAGTCCGCTGCATAATGCTTTTCTACAAATTGGCGGAATCCCGACGTCTGCGCTGTTGCCGTTCCATCCGTGAAAGCAACGGCGGCATATGCCCATCCATCCCAGATGGAGTTCTGAATATAGTTGCTAGGAACCCAGTTTGTGAGGATAACGCCAAGGGAACTTCGATCCTTGACTCCGAGGTAGGCCTCGGCAAAGGCATCAATATTCCGCAATTGTTCGGTGCCGGCGCGGGGGCCCCATCCGCTCCAGGCCAGGGCAGGCGCGCCTATTCCGCGAGAGCCGTTGGCGCGGACGCTCAGCAAGGATTCCTGAAATTCGGCAGCATTGTTATCCCAGTAATTCCAATCCATGATGATTATTTTCTTGTTCAGTAGTCCGAGAATTTCCGGTTCTTTGTGAAGAACATAGTCACCCCACACAATTAAATCTTTATCTAGCCCTTCACAAATTTGATTCAGCGAATTGAGGTAGTCCGCCCATATCTGCGCCCGGGTTTTTGTCTGAAGGGCTTTGAGAGATAGCGTTGAGCCACCCCAATTTACTTCATCGCAGCCACCATGAAAATAAGTCGAAGGAAAGATCGCGGCTACTTCACGATATAACTTGTTCAATAACTCCAAGGTCTCCGGATTTACTGGAATAACTCCGGAAAAGGAAGATGCGATCTCCGTTTTGCGGTCCAGTAAGTGAGCATATTGGGGAGAGCGTGTTATATATCCCGTGTGTCCGAACGATTCGACTTCAGGAATTAAATCGATACCGTAGCGCCGGCCATATTCCACCAGACCGCGCAATTGATCGGAAGTAAACGCGTTCCGATGGGTCACAAGACCCGGAACGGAAGTAAAACGCAAAACGCTTCCCTGGTCATCGGTCAGTCGAAATTGGAGCGTATTGAATCCCCAATCCGCGCAGAACTCTATGACCCGCCGATAGTATTCGATGGACTCCGGCAGGCGAGCGGCATCGACCATAAGGCCAAGTAGCTTCCGGCTGTTTGCGACCTCTTGCGAACCTGAAATTAGGGGATCGGGCTTGCGAATATCTGCAAATAGATTCCGCCCGGCAATTACATTGGCTATCGCGATACCTGACACCTGAAGAAATTGTCTTCTATTCCTGATTGACATACTCATGCTTTCATTCCTCCAGGCTATTAAATGATCTGTCGGAGAGCAGGACCCTCGAGTGAAGTCGCGCCTTGTTTCCAAGACACGGAACGCTCATCGGATAGAGAGATGATGCGGCATGGATCGCCCGCCGTTCGGGCTATCCATCGGCAGATCCCTCACTCCATCGCGCTTTGTTAAGATGAATAATCGAGACCTGGTTATTTTCGCGCAGATGAGGAATTGCTGCTACTCAGTTGGGGCTTTTGCGAAATATCCTGCGCGGGTTCTTACCGTCAGCTTGCCGAGCCCTTCGGCGTGGGCCGATACCTGGACGGAGCGATAGCCGCCTTCATGGATCGGGCGCGTTGGATGGTAGCCGAGGATGTATTGCTGGCGAATGTCGCGCGCGACTTCTCCGGCGATAGGGTCTACCTGGTCGAGCGATTTCGGAAAAAAAGCGATGCCGCCGGTCTGATCGCTCAGCGTCTCCAGGGCTTTGCGCGCGCGTCTGGCTTCGTTGCCATGATTGTCATAGAGCAGACCGATCGAATACACGATGGGGCCGTTGAGCTTCTGAACGCTGCGCACTGTATCGATAAGCGACGCGCTCGAGCTATTGTCTTCTCCATCGGTGATGATCAGAATGACCTGCTTGGCGTGCTTCGCATTTTTTGCGAGATGGCCGGCAGCAGCGACGACGGCGTCATAAAGAGCGGTGCCGCCTTTGGAGTCGATATGCGAGAGACCTTGTTCCAGCAGGCCGATGTTGGCGGTGAAATCCTGATCGAGAAAGGCTTCATCGGAGAAATTCACAATGAAGGACTCGTCTTGCGGGTTGGAGGCCCGCACCATGTCGATGGCGGCGCGATTGACGGCGGCGCGCTTCTGCTGCATCGACGCGGAATTGTCGACCAGGATGGCGAGCGATACGGGAACATCTTCGAGGCGAAAGGAAGAGAGGGTCTGCGGGACACCGTCTTCGTCGATGCTGAAATTCTGCTTTTGCAGCGATGTGACCAGGTGCTGATGACTATCGACCACTGTGGCGTAGAGCACGACTTCCGTTACGCGGGTGTGGAGGGTGTAGGTTCCGTTGGAGCCGGATTGAACCTGCTGGCCAGATGCTGCCGCGGATTTCTGGCCGTGGGCCTGCTGGAACGAAATGCAAATGAAAAGGACGGCCAGGACTGCCGCGAGGTTCGCGTTGTGTCGATGCAATTTTTTCGACATAATTTGCGGTCCTTGAATTCCGCATCCGCTTCTTTCACCATACTTCGAATTAGATGTTTGCAGAAACCCTTATGGCACCCAGGCAATTGAAATTGGCGACGCAGTCCAGCCATATCGGGAAAAGTACATCGCTACGATAGAATCTTGGGTACAGAACCGTACACTTCCGCCTGATGGCAGGCGCACCTGAAACGACAGGAGTTTCCTACACGCATGGCCCGCATTTATCCGTTTCGCGCATGGCGCTACAATCCCGGAGTGGTTCGCGCAGAAGATGTCGTGACCCAGCCGTATGACAAGATTTCTCCTGCAATGCAGCAGGCTTATTATCAGCGCAGCCCGTACAACCTGGTCCGCGTGATCCTGGGGCTGCCGGAGCTGTTCGACTCCGAGGAAAGCAATGTATATACGCGGGCGGCGAAGAACTTTGTCGAATGGCGCACCACGGGCGTGCTGGCGCAGGACAATGAGCCCGCCATCTATGCCTACTCGCAGCGCTATGAAGTTCCGGGCACGTCGGGGAAATTTCAGGAGCGGCGCGGATTCATCGCGCTCGGCGGGGTTGAAGACTACAGCCAGGGCGTGATCTTCCGCCATGAAAAGACGCTACCCAAGGCAAAGTCCGACCGGCTGAACCTGCTGCGGGCGACCCGCGCTCACTTCGGACAGATTTTTATGCTGTACTCCGACCCGGGACAAACGGCGGAGAAGCTGCTGTTTGCCAGCTCTGCGACACCGGATATCGAAGTGACGGATGAATACGGCGTGCTGCATCGTGTTTGGAAAGTCTCCGAGCCGGGCACGATCAACATGCTGCTGAGCGCCATGCAGGACAAAAAACTGATCATCGCGGATGGGCATCATCGCTATGAGACGGCGCTGAATTACAGCAAGGAACATGCGCCCGGCTCGAAAAGTCCAGCTGAGCGCCCGACCGGCAGCCTGCCGCAGCCTGCGTATCCGGAAGCGGCCACCATGATGACCTTCGTCAATATGGATGCGCCCGGCCTGACGATTCTTCCCACTCATCGCGTTGTGCACGGTCTGAAAAATTTCGACGCGGCGGAATTTCTCAAGCGCGCCGCGCAGTATTTCGAAGTGCAACCGGTATCGGCGTCGAGCGACACGACGGCAATCATGCAACAGCTTGCGGAAGCGGGTAAAAAAGGCGTGAGCTTTGTCGCCGTCATAAAGTCTGGGAGCCATCTGCTGACTGCGAAAAAGTCGGCGATCGAAGCGCGTCTGGCCGATCAACCAGAACGCCAGCGCCGGCTCGACATAGTGCAGCTGCACTCGGTCGTGCTTGAAGACGTGCTGGGAATTTCGCAGCAGGCGGTGCTCGATCAGAGCCATCTGCGCTATGTTCGGGAAGCCGCGGATGCCATGCAGCAGGTGCGTTCCGGCGATGTGGAGGTTGCCTTCCTGATGAATCCGGTCACGCTCGATCAATTGCGGGAGGTGGCGTTTGCCGGCGATGTCATGCCACAGAAGTCGACTGACTTCTATCCCAAATTGCTGAGCGGCCTCACCATCTATGCGCTGGATTAAGTCGGTTCGGTCAGCGGTAGCGCTTTGGCACGGACAGGTCCCGGGATCGTCCATGTTGCGCGGACGATTCCCTTGCCTGGTATTGGCGTTCGCGCTGTGTTTTCTTTCTGCGGGGCAGGCGCAGCAAACAACAACCCAACCTGCATTGCCCCAGCCGCCGTCCACTCCGTTGCCGCAGCCGCCTGCTCCACCCCAGACAAAGCCTCCAATTCCACCCGCAGCGCCATGGCATGCACCCGAACTGCGTTTTGTGGTCGTACTCGACCCGGCGCATGGCGGCGCGGATAATGGCGCACGGCTGGCCGGCGGAACGCCCGAAAAAATCTATACGCTGGCGTTGGCGGTGCGTCTGCATGTGCTGCTGAACGCGCACGGAATTCGTTCGACCTTGACGCGAGACGGCGATATTACGGTCGATAACAACGCGCGTGCTGCGACCGCCAATCGCGCCCATGCCGCCGCCTGTGTTCTACTGCATGCCACTTCCACCGGCAATGGTGTGCATCTGTTCACTTCCTCTCTACCCCCTGTGCAGTCGGCTACACAAAATCCGCGGCGCGCGTTTTTGCCGTGGCAAACGGCGCAGGCCAGCTTCGGAACCGAAAGCCTCCGGCTGGAGTCCGATGTGAATGCCGCGTTGACCAGCCAGCATGTGTCTGCGCTGCTGGACAAGACGTCGCTCGCGCCGCTCGACAACCTGGCGTGTCCGGCGGTTGCAGTGGAGATTGCACCGCTCGACGCAAACACTCCGGTATCCGACAATGCGTATCAGGAAAAAATTGCGCAAGCGCTGGCAAACGCGCTGGCAGCGTGGCGCAGCGACTGGAGGCTGCAGCCATGATCCCCCGCTACCAGAAAATTATTCTGTGGGTGCTGTTGGTCAGCTCGGTGCTGATGGCCGCGTATCTCATCCGCATGCGCGCCCGAGCCGAGGATCAGCTTGCCGCCGTGCAGGATGCGGCGCCCATGCCCGCGCCGGTCGAAGCAGCACCGGTACAAGTCACGCTGATGATCGCGAACGATGAAGATGGATCGCTTGCGCCCGTGGAGCGATCGATCGCCTTGCCGGCGGAGACGACCACACGCGCCAAGGCATTGCTGAATGCCCTTTTCGCCGAGTATGCGCAGCCCGGTTCTCCGCATCCATTGGCAACGGCTCCCGCAGTCAACGATGTTTTCCTGCTGCCCGTGCCGGCGGCGAAGGATGCGTCCAGCGCGCAGATGGCGGTCATCAATTTGAACGGCGCATTCGTCGACCATCATCCCTCTGGAATTCTGGTGGAAACGCTGACGCTGCTCTCCATCCTGGGAACGCTGCACGCCAACCTGTCGCAGATCGCGCAGGTGCGGTTTCTCGTCGATGGGCATGCGAGAGAAACACTGGCCGGGCATGCGGACCTGACACGAACCTATTTGACCGCGAACGATGTGCCTTCCGTGGTGGATGCACAGAGCGGAACTTCTGTCAGCCAGCCAACCGGCGAGAGTGCGCCATGACGGAATTTTCCAAAGTGCAATCGGCAGCGCCGCGCATCGGCGTGTTCGATTCAGGCTTCGGCGGTTTGACCGTGCTGCGGGCGATGCTGGACAGCCTTCCCGGCGCGGAATTTTTCTACCTCGGCGACACCGCGCGACTGCCGTACGGCTCGAAGTCGCAGGCGACTGTAGCCCGCTACGCAGTGGAAAGCGCGCAACTGCTGGAATCTTACGGCGCGCAATATCTTGTGATCGCATGCAACACCGCCAGCGCACTGGCGCTCGATGCGATTCGCGCCGCCGCGCATGTACCCGTGCTGGGCGTGATTGAAACCGGCGCGGATAGCGCGGCGGCTGCGAGCGTCACGCGCGACGTGCTGGTGCTGGCAACCGATGCCACGGTTCAGAGCCATGCCTACGCACAGGCCTGCGCGGCGCGGCGTTTGCGCGGCCTCGAAAAGGCTTGTCCGCTGCTGGTCCCGCTGATTGAAGAAGGGTGGATTGCGCGCGGTCAAGACGATGATCCAGCGGAGGCGGTGACGCGCTCCGTGCTGCGCATCTATCTGGAGGAAGCGCTGGCGGATGCGAGGCAGCGAGGGTATGAGCTGGACACAGTGCTGCTGGGCTGCACGCATTATCCGCTGCTGCGCGAGATGCTGAAGGAGACGCTGCCGGCTGGAATGAAAATTTTAGATTCCGCGGAAGCGACGGCACGGCGGGTGCGGCAGCAACTGGAAGCGGAGCGTTTGATCTCAGCGAATGACGGTTTGAACCGCTGTCATTTCTTCGCCACCGATTCTGTCGACAAATTCCGCACCCTCGGGAGTCGATTTCTCGGCCAGCCCATCGAGCGCGTGAAACTGATTGACCTTGGCGGCTGATATTCTGCGGAGAGGCGTCGGCGGAGCACATTTTGATGGAGGAAAGCATGTTGAATCTTGAAGGCCGCATTGCCGTTGTTTTCGGTTTAGCGAACAAGCGTTCGATTGCGTGGGCGATTGCACAGAAGCTGCACGCGTCCGGGTGCAAGCTTATCATCGGCTATCAGAATGACCGTATGAAGCAAGAGGCAGAAGGCTTGCTGGTGGAATTGCCCGGCGCGGAAGCGCTGCAGTGCGACGTATCGAACGACGCCGAAATCGAACGCGTCTTCGCTGACCTGAAACAACAATACGGGAAGCTGCATGTGCTGGTGCATTCCGTAGCGTATGCACCGGCGGAAGAATTGAAAAACGACTTTATCCACACCACGCGCGAGGGCTTTCGCGTGGCACACGATGTCAGCGTCTATTCGCTGATCGCGCTGGCGCGAGCCGCCGCTCCGCTGATGACCGAGGGCGGCAGCATCGTGACCATGACCTACTATGGCGCGGAAAAAGTTGTGCCGCACTACAACGTGATGGGCGTTGCCAAGGCAGCGCTGGAAGCCACCGTGCGCTATCTTGCGGCGGACCTCGGCAAACAGAACATTCGCGTGAATGCAATCTCCGCCGGGCCGATCAAAACGCTCGCTGCCCGCGGCATCGGCGGATTGAGCGATATGTTGAAGGCGCATGCAGACCGCTCGCCGCTCCATCGCAATACGGAGCAGGCTGAAGTCGGCGGGACGGCTGCGTTTCTGGCCTCCGACCTTGCGTCTGGAATCACCGGCGAAGTGATCTATGTCGACAGCGGCTACAACATTATGGGTTTTTAGGACGAAGACTCAGCGTGATTCTCCGCTCGTCGCCAGGCAATGTGTCGATCGCAATCTCACCATCGCTGTGTGCAACCACGGAAGGAAATTTTTCTCCCCACTCGATCAGCATCAGGCTCTGCGGCGTCATCAGGTCTTCGATGCCCAGCGTGTCGAGCTGACGCTGGCCTTCGATGCGGTACAGATCGAGATGATAGAGCAGCACAGTGTCGCCGAGATTTTCCTGCGGGCTCGATGGATCGATGGCGCGGCCAGCGTATTCATGGATCAAGGTAAACGTTGGGCTGGTGACCTCATCCGGTTCGGCTGCTCCCAGTGCAGCGGCAATTCCCTTCACCAGCGTGGTCTTGCCCGCGCCTAAATCTCCGCGCAAAATTAACACCCTCGGCGGATGCAGCAATTTTGCCAGCTCGCGTCCGAGTGCGATGGTTTCATCGCAGGAATTTGTCGTGTAGACACGAGTCTCGTTCATGGCTGGCCTTCCTGTATCCAGACGAAGCCATCATGCTCGACCGGGTTACGAATGACCGATGACAGGTGTTCCAGAATGTCAGTTGCCAGCATCGTGTGCTCATCATGTTTGCGGCTGTAAAGATCCGCCCCTGCGCCATGCAGCCAGACGGCGCACTCGACGGCCTCCGCCACACGCTGCGGAAATTGCGCGATCAATGCCGCAACAATTCCAGTGAGAACATCGCCGCTGCCACCTTTGGCCAGGGCCGGATTGCCGCTTGTATTCACGGCAACGCGGCCATCCGGATGAGCAACCAGCGTGCGCCAGCCTTTCAGGATTAACGTCACCTGATGTTCCGTCGCGAAGGTACGAGCAACCGCAACCCGATCTCGCTCCACCTCGGCAATCGTCGAACCCAGCAGCCGCGCCATCTCTCCCGGATGCGGTGTCAGCACCAGCGTGCGATCATGGCCGTCGATCTCTTGCGCACGATTTTCAAACGCATTCAGACCGTCGGCGTCGAGCACCGTGGGCAGCTTTGTTTTCGAGATCAACTGGCGAACGAAGTCCGCCGTCTCCGGCTCGCGCCCGATGCCGGGACCGACGGCGAGCACGCTGATGCCGCGCAACGTTTTTTCGAGCCGCTTCGCTTCAAGGTTTTTCGCCGCAATATCCCCGCCGGAAGATTCTTCCAGAAGCAACGTCATCATCTCCGGAGCAACGCTGCCGACAACGCCCGCAATGCTACGCGGAACCGCAGCCGTAACCAGGCCCGCGCCGGCCCGCATCGCGGCAATGGACGACATCGATGGTGCACCGGCTTTTCCGGCCGATCCACCCACCACCAGCACATGACCGAAGCGGCCCTTGTTCGCGTCCGGCGAGCGCGGGGCTTCAATGATTTTTTTCGACGCGCCGGCCCAGGTGATTCCTGCAGTTGAAACGATCACATCTTTCGGAGAGCCGATCTGCGCGACCGCGACTGGCCCTCGCGTGAGCGCTCCAAAAACATGCGCAAGCTTTGGCGCGGTGAATGTAATGACTGCGTCGGAGCGAAATGCATCCTCGGCATGTATGGCCGTCGAATCCGCATCCCAGCCGGAGGGAAGATCGACTGAAACAACCGCTCCGGGGGTATTCGAGACCTGATCGCGAATCGCGGCGGCAAGTCCGCACAGAGGCGGATGAAAACCCGTACCAAAGATTGCGTCGAGAAATAATTCCGCGCCTTCACAACAGGAGTCGAAAGCCGAGCTGGACACTTGCTCCCCATCGGTCACAATCAAGACGGAGTCTCTGAGCGCTTGCGGCAAAGCCTCGTACGCCGCGCGAGCCCCATCCGTAAGTTGCTCCGGCTGAGCGAGAAGCACGATCCCCACTTGCCTGCCGTTGGCGTCGAGATGCCGCCCAGCCACCATCCCATCGCCGCCATTATTTCCCTTACCGCAGAGAACGATGATGCGGCCAGCGCGTGGGAACTCACGCAAAACGAACGATGCAACAGCAGAGCCTGCATTTTCCATCAGGCTTTGCCAGGTTGCGTTCGACTGTTCTACCGAACGCTCGTCACAGACACGCATTTCCGCCGCGGTTAAAACATCCATATTGCCGTTGTACGTGAAGGGCGGAGACTTATGCAATGGATAGGTTGTTCAGGATGACAGGCGACACTAAAAGCGCGAGCGGAAACGATTGGCGCGATGAAATTGCTCGCGCAGCTCCGGCTGTTTTAGATTTTCCCGAATCAGCGCCAGACGCTGTTCGAGTGCCAGCAGCGCTGCGGCGATGGGCTCTTCGTTCGTCTGCGCAATATCTCGCCACATGGAAAATGGGCTACCGCCGAGGCGCGTCATCTCATGCATGGCGCGGCCGCCGATGGCGCGCAGCTGACTGACGCTGCTCTCAAGATTTTCTTCTGCGCTTCGAGAATCCGGAAAGGTATCTTCGAGCAGCGCGGCCAGCGCCGTTCCCAGCATCTGCGGCAAATGGCTGGCCCAGGCGCAGATTTCGTCATGCCGCTGCGAATCCAGATTTAGCGTGCGACTACCGAAGCGCTCTACCCACTGCCGCCATTCTGTCGCCTTTTGTAAGGTCACATCGACTGCGTGTTCACTTTCCGACTGCAGTGGAGTAAATAGCCACACAGCTCCGCGAAACAGGTTCGCATCCGCATGAGACGCGCCAGGGACTTCTTTGCCGGCCATGGGATGACCGGGGAGAAAATACGCGGCATTGCCGGCGGAAAAAGTTGTCGCCGCGCGTTCGCAAATCGCCTGCTTGGTGCTGCCGACATCCGTCACCAGCTGGCCGCGATGAAGCACCGGGACCAGCCGATCGATCCAGTCGAGGATACCGAACACCGGCGTAGCCAACAGAATGCAATCGCTCTGCTGAGCGGCTTCGAGCGGCTCCAGGGCAACCGAGTCAATCGCGCCACGCTTGCGCGCTATTTCCGCTTCTGCCGGTGAGCGGTCCCAGCCGACGATACTTCCGGAAAAGCCTTGCGCACGAAGCGCCAGCCCGATCGAAGCGCCGATCAGACCGGTGCCGAAGATTGCGACGCTTTGGATAGATTCCGCCAAGGCTGGCCTGTTAACGTCCTGCTCTATGCAATGGTGCGCCCGACTGCGGTGGCAATGATCCGCAGCTCGCCCATCAACTTCTCAAACTGTTCGGGGAAGAGCGATTGCGCTCCGTCGGACACGGCTTTGTCGGGATTGGGATGAACTTCCATCAGCAATCCATCGCAGCCGGCGGCAACCGAAGCGCGCGCCATAGCCGGAACCATGTCGCGGCGGCCGGTACCGTGAGACGGGTCGCCCAGCACCGGCAGATGCGTGAGATGTTTCAACACCGGGATCGCGGAAATATCCATCGTGTTGCGCGTATAGGTTTCGAATGTGCGAATGCCGCGCTCGCAGAGCATCACGTCATAATTTCCGCCGGAGAGAATGTATTCGGCAGAGAGCAAAAGCTCTTCAATGGTGGCCGCAATGCCGCGCTTTAGCAGGACAGGTTTCCGCACCAGCCCAAGCTCGCGCAGAAGATTGAAGTTCTGCATATTGCGCGCGCCCACTTGGAAAAGATCGACATACGGCAGCATCAGTTCGATCTGCGAAATCTCCATGACTTCGCTCACGATGAGCAGGCCGGTAGCATCGCCGACTTCGCGCAGCAGGCGCAGACCTTCGAGGCCCATGCCTTGGAAGGAGTACGGCGAGCTGCGGGGTTTGAATGCGCCGCCGCGCAGAAATTTTGCGCCTGACGCGGACACCTGTTTTGCGGCTGTAAAAATCTGATCGCGCGATTCAACCGAACAGGGACCCGCCATCACCATGACTTCTTCGCCGCCCACCGTGACGCCGTTGGGAAAGCGGATCACCGTCCCCTGAGGTGCAAATCCGCGGCCTGCAAGTTTGTAGGGCGACGTGATGCGATGCGCTTCGGCGACGCCGGCCATCAATTGAAAATCGTGCACATCGAAGCTTGCCGGTTGGCCGACGCCGGCCAGCACCGTCTGTTGCGTGCCGGTGGTGCGATGCACGTTGAAACCAATCTCCACCATCCGCGCCAGCACCTGCTGGATCTGTTCTTCGGTGGCTTTTTCCTGCATGGCTACAATCATTTCAATTTCTCGTTTCGTCTAATTTTTTACTACTGCTTCGAATCGTCGGCCTGCCGGGGCTGCGATGCCAGCTCATCTTTCTGCAAGGACCGCATGACGTCGATGATGCGTTCGTAGATATGCGTCAGTTCAATATCCGGCAGCGGGCCGGGATTCGATTTGCGCACATTTTCAAAAATCACTTTCTCGCGGTTCGGTTCGTACACGGGCAGATCGGTCGCGCGTTTCAGGCGTCCAATCGCCTGTGCGGCGGTTGCGCGTTCGCTGATCAAGTTGACGATCTGGCGGTCGAGTTCATCGATTTTTCGACGCCATTCTGCAATGTCCATGGATCACCTCAAAAAAACCTGCTGCCAATCTGCCGAATGCAATCGATTGGAGTTGGCGTGGCTCAAGTAAAAGATAATGTTGCTTATCCTAATCGAGTCGGAAAAATTTTTCAGGAGAGAATGCTTTCCGCCACGCCGGAGGACGCTTTGAGTCTGGCGATAAACGCGCCGACAGCCGCGGGCGCTTCCTCCGGACTCGATTGCTCGATCAGCGAAACGATGGCGCTGCCGACTACGGCGGCATCGGCAAACTCCGCCACCGCGGCGACATGCGTGGCGTTCGAAATTCCAAATCCAAGCGCCACCGGCAGCGTTGTGTAGCGGCGCAGACGCGTCACCAGTTCGCGTGCATCGCCGGCAAGCTGCTGCTGCGTGCCCGTGATACCAACGCGAGAGACGGCGTAAATAAAGCCTTCGGAGACTTCCGCAATGCGCTGCAGGCGTTCATCCGGGCTGGTCGGCGCGACCAAAAAAATTGGTTGGAGATTGTGTTTGCGCAGTATGGCGCGATATTTTTCCGACTCTTCGACAATCATATCAATCAGCAGTACGGCATCGACGCCGGCGCTGGAAGCGGCTTCCGCAAAGGCTTCCAGGCCCATCCGCAAAATTGGATTCAGATAAGAGAAAATCACCAGACCGACCGAAGGCCGCTCTGCACGCAGGCCCCGCGCCAGCGCCAACACATCGGTAAGCCGCGTTCCATTGCGAACAGCGCGTTCACTGGCGCGCTGAATCACCGGACCGTCGGCCAGCGGATCGCTGAACGGCACGCCGAGCTCCAACACATTCGCGCCGGCATCAATCGCAGCCAGCGCGATTTTTTTGCTGGTCGCAAGATCGGGATCGCCGATGGTCAGGTACACAACCAGGCCAGGTAGATTGTGAAATTCGATGGCCATCTTCAGGCTCCCTGCAGCTTCAGCTCGCGCGCCAGGATACCCATATCTTTATCGCCGCGGCCGGAAAGATTGATCAACAGAATGTCTTCGCGTTTCATTTTTGGTGCGATCCGGAGTGCTTCCGCAACCGCGTGCGCACTTTCGAGCGCAGGCAAAATGCCTTCTGTCCGCGCCAGAGTTACGGTTGCCTTCAGCGCGGCATTGTCCGATGCGGAAACATATTCCGCGCGGCCGGAGTCGTGCAGCGCAGCGTGTTCCGGGCCGACCGAGGCATAGTCGAGTCCGGCGGAAACGGAATGTGTCTCCGCGATCTGACCGCCTTCATCCTGCAGTACATAAGAATAGGTCCCTTGCAGCACGCCGGGTGAGCCGCCCTGGAAGCGCGCGGCGTGTTCGCCCAGTGCGCCGCCGCGTCCACCTGCTTCCACGCCGATCAGGCGAACATTTTTATCGGCGATGAATTCATAAAACGCCCCAATGGCATTCGATCCTCCGCCGACGCAGGCCAGCACCGCAGCGGGCAGACGGCCTTCGGCTTCGAGAATCTGCGGCCGAGCCTCGCGGCTAATGACGCGGTGAAAGTCGCGCACCATGCTCGGATAGGGATGCGCGCCCAGCACGCTGCCGAGCAGGTAATGCGTGGTGCGAACGTTCGTCACCCAGTCGCGCATGGCTTCGTTGATCGCGTCCTTCAACGTAGCTGAACCCGAGCTGACCCCGCGCACCTCCGCACCCAGCAGGCGCATGCGATAGACGTTCAGCTCCTGCCGCCGCATGTCGGTCTCGCCCATATAGACGACGCATTCCATGCCGAACAGCGCGCATACGGTAGCCGTGGCGACGCCATGCTGACCTGCGCCGGTTTCCGCGATGATGCGCTGCTTGCCCATGCGGCGCGCCAGCAGTCCCTGACCGATGCAGTTGTTGATCTTATGCGCGCCGGTATGCAGCAGGTCTTCACGTTTCAAATAAATCTTCGCGCCGCCCAAGGATTCCGTCAGGCGTTTGGCGAAATACAGCGGAGTAGGCCGGCCGGCGTAATGATGCAGCAGGTAAGAGAGTTCACTCGCGAAGGCAGGGTCTTCTTGCGCGTCGGCGTAAGCGTGTTCCAGCTCTTCGAGCGCAGCCATCAGCGTCTCCGGAACATAACGACCGCCATAAGCAGCAAAACGTCCCGGGATCGACGCGGACGCGGGCTCCGTTTCCATGCTGTCCGATTTTTCCATATGCAGAGCTTTCATCATCCACCGCTTCCGTTGGGATAAAGCATTTCTCCTGAAGGTGTGGTTTGGAAATGTTAACTCGGCTTAGCCGTTCCCCAAAGAACGGCCACATATTGACAGTCTCGCCACATCGCAGTATCAGGAGAAATACTCTATTTCACTGTTTCATACTTGCGCCGGTTTCCCAAGCTCGGCCCAGGCCTCTTGTGCGGCACGGATAAAGCTGGCGACGCGCTGCGTATCTTTTCTTCCCGGAAAGGCTTCCACGCCGCTCGAAACATCCACTCCCCAGGGCTTTAGTGCGTAAATCGAGTCGCGCACATTTTCCGGATTGAGCCCGCCGGCAGCGATCAGGCGCAGATGCGGCGCATGCTCCAAAAAACTTGCACGCGCGGAGCGCCAATCGAATGCGATGCCCGTGCCGCCTTGCTTTCCGGCAATGCAGGTGTCGATCAGGATTGCATCCGGCTCGCATTCGCCAACGGTTTGGCCGTGGAAGGTTCGCAGTTCGGAGGAAAAATGAGCTTCATCTCCGTTGTAACGAACGACCCGCAGCACGCGCGATGCATTGCCGATGCGTGCGCGCAGACTGGTTAGGTCTGCAGTAGGATGCGAGCCGTGCATCTGCACTCCGGTCAATCGGGCGGCGGCATGAATGCGTGCCAGCTCGTCGAGTGAGGCATTCACAAAGACGCCGATCTTCTCCACGGGCGCTGAAAGTTTTTCAACGATGTTGCGGGCTGCTTCCGGAGTAACGCGGCGCGGGCTTTCGGCGAAGACGAAACCGATCGCATCGGCACCGGCGGCAATCGCCATTTCGGCATCTTCGAGCGACGTGATTCCGCAGATTTTTATCCACATGGCGAACCGCCCTAGGCGGGCACCTCGCGGGCGACCTGCACATCCGCGATTAGCGCCGTCAACGCACGCCCCGGATCGGGCTGGCGCATTAGCGATTCGCCGATCAGGAACGCATCGAACCCGGCAGCGCGGAGCTGCGCGATGTCCTGCGCGGTGCGGATGCCGCTCTCGGCAACGCGGATCACGCTTTTCGGAAGCAGCCCGATGAGTTCAAGCGATACATTTATATTTACCTGGAATGTGCTGAGGTTGCGATTGTTAACTCCGATTGCATCGCAACCTAAATCGAGGACGCGATCTGCTTCCGCTACGTCGTGAACCTCGCAAAGCACATCCAAACCCTGTGCATGGGCGGCGTGGGCCAACTGCCGCAGGTTTGCGTCGTCCAGTGCGGCTGCAATCAGCAGGATGGCATCCGCGCAGGACGCACGCGCTTGGAGAATCTGAAATTCATCGACAATAAAATCTTTCCGCAGGCACGGAATCGCGACGGTCGCGGAAGCTTGCTCAAGATTGCCGAGGCTACCCTGAAAAAAATGTTCTTCCGTCAAAACAGACAAGGCGGCCGCGCCCGCACCCGTCAGCATCGCAGCCAGCGGCGCGACTTGAAAGTCCTCGCGAATCAACCCACGCGATGGCGAAGCTTTTTTCAGTTCCGCGATAATCGCCGGCCCGGTCAAAGCACGCTGGCGTAGAGCGGCTGCAAATCCTCGCGGCGTATGTTGTGCCGCACGGCGCTCCAAAGCAACCCGATCTGCGGACTGCTTGTGACGCACCAGATCTCGCCGCGTCGATGCCAGAATTTCATCCAGATGCATAGCCATAGATGGAAGGATTTTCGCCTGAACCCCAGTATAAATGGCCACAATACCTCTAGACGGGTTTTCCTATTCTTGTGAGGCGGCGAGAAATCTTTTTGTACATCCGCTTTTTGAGGAACGGATGCGCATGCCTCGTTCCCCATCCATACACCTATAGGAAAACCGGCTTAACGCAGTCTCGCGGAAATGATGTGGAGCTTATAAAACCGGTCATCGTTCCAATTCCCCGCCGTCCAGATATAGGCCTGATCGCCCGTCAGGAATTTTGGACAGATTTCCGGACAGTAATATCCCTCCGGTTTGAAATGCTGACTGCCGATAACATTCCATGGTCCCCAGGGTCGGGGTGACTCATAAAAATTCCACACCGTTTCCGAGAAAGCGCCCTTCATCTTGCCGCCACCCGCCGGGTAGTACCAGGCAACCATCAGATAGCGTCGACGGGAAGGGACATAGACAGCTCCTGTCATGCCCAGCTTTCCCGGCGACTGGATGACAGGTTTTGCTCTATCTATATTGGCTATCCACGCGGAGCTATGCATCCCATTTCCGCCTGCGAAGTACTCCCAGTCATCGCCTTTCAACTGTGGCAGTTTTGCGCAAAGAACGCGTCCCAGAATCATCTCGTCGCCATTGTCCCAGAAGCCGTTGTTGGAAATAGCATAGACGAACCGGTCCGATCCGTCGGCGTGACTCGGGTTCAGTCCATATTGGATGAAGTAGGGAGTGGCGAAGCGGCGGCCGGGGAAAAGCGGGTGTTCCATGTTTTCATTGGCAGAGCGAACCCAGGTACGAGCGTAGTCGCTGCTGCGGATGATGCTGGCATTGGCAGCGGTCTGCCGCCGGAATTTGTCACCGCTCTCCTCTCCATATTTATGCCGAGCCACAACCAGGTAGAGAGCGCCATCTATATAGGAACAGCCGCTGGATTTCCAGGTACATCCGTCCGGGCCTTTTTGACTCTCACGACCATAGTCCGCCATTGCGTTCACAGTAATTCCAGAGAGTTTCACCGGGTCGGTTCCTGAGAGGCGATTGAATGCGACGTTCGAGTTCGCCACCTTGTGCATGCCATGCGTGTCGTTGCTGGGCGAATAAATGTTGCCGTCTTCAGCCCAGGCAGGCTCCCAGGTATCTCCATGGCTTTCCGGGATGGGAACTGCCTGACCCAATTCAATCGATTGAATACTGTCACCTAAAAAAGGCCAATGACTGACGAGCGGAACGCTCACCATGGATGCAAGAAAATCGCGACGGTTCATCTGTAAAAACCTCCAGCCTGATTGAATGCAGCGTAGTTTCCTGACTACGCGAGAATAGCTATTCGCGAAGGTTCTATCAAGACTGGATACCGGAGAAAGGATCGAACTCACAATACCGCGCAGGTTTTCTGTTGACAACTGAGTACTCGGAAAGCGGCGAGCCGGAACGCCAACAAAGATCAGAGAGTTCGTCCGCAACCTCTCACCATCTTTGCCACTGCTCCGACCGCCGATTCAACGACCAGGACTGAGCTTGCCGGATTTCAGGCCAGATCAGCGACCTCCGTGATCATGGTTGTGGTCATGATCATGGTTATGGTCTCGATCCCAGTCATTGTCCCGATACTCCCAACGGGTCCTGAAGGTGCCCGTATCGTAGGTTGCCGAACTCCAGGGAACGCTCAATTGGAACTGGGCGGAGTCGCGGCAACGGGAGAAGTCAACAGTGAATGCCGCACTGGCAGTGCCGCTGGTCGCAATGTCGCCGAGCAAGATCGGATACGCGCTCGGCGGTGTGACCACGGGACTGCAACGCGGGCCTTCCGTTTGTTGCAGAGTGAACCCGGTGATCTGGGTTGCGTAGGCCGGACCGGCGTTCCCATTGGTCGCCGTCAAAGTCCAGACGCGCGACTCGTCGGTCTGCCCATGTTGGCTGGAGAGAGAGAACGTCAGACCATAGCCGGGCAACTGCGTCGGATCGACGATTCCCCAATATGCCGGTTTGGCCTGCAGCTGCATGTTGAAGGGCAGCGGGTAGTCCGTCCGAGCAACCGGGAAGCTGTCGAGCCAGGTATCGTCGTCCGCCATTCCCCAGATGGTGACCGCGCTGATCTTGCCCTTCAATTCCCGGAATGCGTCGAAGGTCTGCTTATACAGCCAGCCCTGCTCCGCCAGAACCGAGGCCGGAATATTGTTGCCGTAATTCGACGTAGTATCTCCGGCATTGTAGACGCTGAGATCGAACTCGGTGACTTGTTGTTCGAGGCGCGGAAATTCATCGTGGACCGTGTCGATCGAGTGAACGATAGCGCTCACGGAGGGATAATTGATGGCGTTGTGCTCCTCATGTCCGAACCCGTCGAGCGGAATGCCGCGATCGCGAAGATCGCGCACCACCTTCACCAGGCACGCCAGTCGGTCGGGATCGGCGGTGCTGTAGTCGTTGATGAACAGCTTGGTGCCAGCAGGAGCATATTGTCTGGCCGCCTTCAGCGCGACATCGATATAGCTCTTGCCGAGCACGGTATAGAACGGACCGTGCACCAGACAGTCCGACTGCGTGGGATCGAGCGGCTCGTTGATCACATCCCATGCATAGACCTTGGTGCCGAAGTGCTGCACCTCGCTCTTGATGTGCTCCTGGATGTTGGCTGTCACCACAGCCTGGTTGGCGGCTGAATTGGTTCCATCGCCAAAGGCGTAGGCAGGCGTCTGCTCTCCGGTTGCCCAGACAAGATTCTGCCCGCGGACTTTCATGTTGTGGCAGACCGCCTCACCGACCAGGCTGTCGCCGTTGGTATAGTCGTAGGTCCCCAGTGTCGGTTCGACCGAGCTCCACTTCAAATCGTTGCCCGGCGTCATGCTGTTGAAGTGCTTGGTGAGCAGCTGTTCATGGGGTCCGGAGAGATCGGTCGTATCGACAGCCGCGCCCACCGGGAAGTAGTCGGCGAGAGTCTGGTAGATCGACGGAATCTCCGTCTGAATCGTCGGCGGCGCAACGTAGCTGAGCTGGAAATCGTCGATGTAGAACGAGACCAGATCGTTGCCCGAAGCAGGAACGGTTTGCAGATAGAGCGATGCCGCTCCCTGGTTGTAGCTGTTGGCCATGTTGTATCCCATGACGCTGATCTGATGCCAGTTGCCGTCCGCGGGCACGGTTATGCCTGGATAGGCGGTCACGCTGGGGTAACTGGTGTTGCCGTCGAGCGTGGTCTGCAGGCTCATATTGATGATGTGGCTGGAATTGTCGGTAGACAACAGCTTGACCCACACGCTGATGTTGTACACGGAACCGGCATACATCTTGTTGCTGACGCTTATCTGCGGTCCATCGTAGTTCGCCGTCCGACCGGTGGTCAGAAGGCTATGCGTGCCGGTGTGCGCCGTGGCGGTGGTGTTGGTCAACGTGGAATTGCCGGTGCGCGAACTCCAGCCGTCGAGACCGCCGTCTTCAAACGTGCTGGTGATTCCGGAGTTGTCCTGCTGGCTGGGGCTGATTGGCGGCGGAGAAAGTTCACTGATGGTGACATCTCCGACATAAAAGGAATCGGTCGCGCTGCTGGACTGGATATACAGCAGCAGACTCGTCGGCGCTCCAGGAATGTCGCTGTAACTGAATGTGCCCTGCACCTTAGTCCAAACGGTATTGGACAGCGGCCCCGAGGTGCCGGCATTGTTGTACATTCCGGAGCCGGCGCAGTCCGCGGTCTGGGTTGAAATGGTCGCCGTCGGGTTGCTGCTGTCGGGAGCCGCGAGCAGCACGTACGCGGTCACCTGATAGGTCGCGCCCGCCACCACGTTGCTCACGCTCAACAGGTTCAGACTCGGCCCCATGTAACCGGCCGTGCGGTTGGTGACCAGAAGGCTGTCCGGATCGCCGTTCGGATCGGCGATCGGCGGCGCTGCGCTGGCAAGGGTTGCTGTTCCAAAGGGCGCCCAGCCATCCAGACCATTCGCAAACGTGTAGGTCGCGATCGGTGTTCCGCCTGGAGGAGGCGCCGTCTCGGTGATCACAACGTTGTCCAGATAAAAAGATTGCGCGGTCGTGGCTCCGACCAGTTGCGCGTACAGCGTCAACCCTGTTTCCGTGGTGCTGGCGGTGTACGTTCCGCCAATCTGGACCCACCCGGAAGACGTTACCGGCACCTGGTACGCGCCGATGGTGTCGTAGCAGGTGCCGCCGGAGCAACTGGGATCGCTGCGCTTGATGGTGAAATCGACATTGCTGGCGCTTTCACCGGGGGTCAGCATCACATAGCCGGTGATGGTGTACTGGGCCCCGGCCTGAAGAACGCCGCTGAGAGAAATGGACGGTCCGCCGGAACCGCTGGCACCGGTTGTGGTCAGCAGACTGTAGTTTCCGGCATAGGCAGCGGCGTTGCTGGCCACTGGCGTACTGGCGCCGTTGAACGAAGTCCAGCCATCCGCGGTTCCGTCTTCAAAGCTGTACGTTGAGACGGTTTGCGCGCACAGGCGGCCGGCCGAAAACAACGCTAGAACAAGAATCAGGTAGAGGACGGGGGCGGTCCGAGTCTGGAACAGCTTTTTCTGCTGGCGTATTCCGGTGGGACAAAACATGACGATTTCTCCTTGGTTTCAGACTCTTACCCGGTGCATACCGCTCGCGCGGACGAATCTTGAACTGCGTTTGCGCCAGTACTAACACGATTTAGTAAGGCGGGAGAAGTATAGACATCGATTTCATGAAATGTCAAGAGGATTTCTTTTGCGTTTATGCCGATGTCAAAACGCATCTCCGGAGGCGACGGAAACGCGTCTATGGATGGACCGGCCGCCGACATACGGCCGTTCCATGCTCCAGCGATGGTCGTCACTCAGAAGGACAATCTCGATTCGAATCTTTCTCAGCGTGGAAGAATCTGTTGCCCTGCAATCATCAGCGTTGCGGAGACGCCGTTCGCGCCCGATAATGGCTGGCTTTCGCCGACGAACACGGTGTACGTTCCGGCAGAAACCACTCTCTGCCCGTCAGCCTGTACGTGGCTAAGCTGGCGTGGCTTCAGCGTGAAGCTTACGTGCTCGGTCGCGCCGGGAGCGATGTGGACACGCTTGAACGCCGCCAGTGCTCGCAATGGAGCGCCGTCGGATTGCGGATACTCCAGATAGAGTTCCGGCACTTCATCGCCGGCAATCTTCGAAGTATTGGTAACATCCGCAGTCACAGTTAGAGGAGTGCCCGCGGAAAGGCTGTCGCTCGAAAGTTTCAGGTGATTGAAAGTGAAATGCGAATAGCTCAAGCCATAGCCGAATCCGTACAGTGTCGTGCCTTTGAAATAACGGTAGGTGCGGTTCGCCATCGAATACTCTTCAAACGGCGGCAGTTCTTTCGTTGAACTATAAAAAGTAACGGGCAGCCTTCCTGCGGGATTGTTTTTCCCCAACAGCGTATCCACGATCGCTTCTCCGCCGCGCGCACCCGGGTACCAGGCCTCGAGAATTGCATTAGCGTGTTGCTCGGACCAGTTCACAGCCAGCGCGGATCCGTTCATTAACACAACCACGAGCGGCTTGCCCGTCGCGGCTAGAGCCTCGAGCATCTGCAGCTGCACGTCCGGCAATTCGATCGAAGTGCGATCGCCGCCGGAGAATCCCGGGATGTGGATCGGCATCTCTTCGCCTTCCAGGCGTGGAGAAATTCCCACAACGGCGACGACTACGTCGGCACGCTGCGCCAGCTCGACGGCCTGATGACGCAGCACATCGGCATCCGGCTTCCAATTGAAGGAAACACCGGCGCCGAACAATGGAGACTGATGGGAATAGTCCATGCGGAAGGCGTGAGGTTTTGTGTCGGAGAAGTGGACGGTGAACAAGGGAGATTTGCGGTCATGCCCGGTCTTGGCGGGGCCCGTGACCACCTGCTTGCCATCGAACCAGACAGCGTAGGTTTCCTGGTCTCCGCACGGATAACATCCAGGTAACGACACTTGAAACTGATAATCTCCCGGCGTGGGTGGGGTGAAGGTCCCTGTCCAACGCGCGGAAAATGCCTTGGCCGAGATGTATTTCGGCATCGGCGAAGCCGCGTCCCAGTTGGCGTCGATATTCTGGCTGGTCGTGGATACTCCATGACCGGAAAAATCCGTGTTGGAAAAATACGTGACCGCCAGGCCTTCGCCCTTGCTGCCGGCCGTAGGGTGAAAGGCGCTAGGCGGAACGGGCAATGAAAGCTGCTCCACATAGGGAGAGCCCTGCGCATCCAGAATGCGAAAGCGCTTCTGCTCCTCCAGCGTTTTGAACACATACAAGGGAGTTTCGGGATTCATCGGCGTGCCGTTGTAATTCCCTTCGAGCGCTGCCAGCGAAGCCGCATTCGGACCAATCACTGCAATCGTCTTCACAGTGGGCCGCAGCGGCAGCACTCCATCGTTCTTCAGCAGCACCATCGACTCTTCAGAAGCGCGCAGATTTAGATCGGCGTGCTGCGGAGAATACACAATCGAGCTGTCAAGCGACTGATATGGCTGTTTGTCCGGGGCGGCGAGAATTCCCATGCGAATGCGCGCCGTCATCAACCGTTTCACTGCGGTATCGATTTCGCTTTCCTGGATCAAGCCGTCGTGAACCGCCTGCACCAGCGTGGCATACTCCTGGCCGCAACTCAGATCGGTTCCGGCGTGCACGGCGTCGACCGATGCCTGCTCGATGCTGGGCGCATATTTATGTCCGACGGAAATATCGGTGATCGCGGCGCAATCGGAGACGACGTAACCGCCAAAATGCCAGTTTCCGCGCAGAGTTTTCTGGAGCAGCATTTTATTGGCGCAGGCCGGTACACCATCCACCGCGTTATACGCGCACATGATGGAGTCGGCATGGGCGTCGACGATGGCCGCGCGAAAGGCCGGCAGATAGGTATCATTCAGATCGTGCGGCGATACGTTCACATTGAATTTGTGCCGCAAAGATTCCGGACCACTGTGCACATCGAAGTGCTTCGGCGTCGAGATCGCCAGAAAATGGCGTGGGTCATTTCCCTGCAAACCGGTCACAAACTGGATCGCCAGTTGCCCGGTGAGGAACGGATCTTCGCCATAGGTTTCCTGTCCGCGGCCCCAGCGTGGATCGCGAAAGATATTCACGTTCGGCGACCAGAAGTCCATGCCGAAAAAGATGGAGTGGTTGTCGTCCCGCACCGCCGAGTTGTATCTGCCGCGACCCTCGACCCCAATCACGTTGCCTTCTTCGTGGATCAGGGGCGCGTCCCAGGTTGCAGCCATGCCGATAGCCTGCGGAAACACCGTCGCATAGCCGGAGCGCGCAACCCCGTGTAGCCCTTCGCTCCACCAGTCATACTCCGCGACGCCGAGCCGGGGAATAGCGGCGGCGTGATTCTGCATCTGCGAAACTTTTTCCTCAAGCGTCATGCGAGAGACAAGATCTTCGACGCGCTGTTGCACGGGGAGCGAAGAATTCATATACGGCGCGTTCGCCGAAGTGGATTGCGCCCTAACACTGATTCCTACAGCGGAAATACCCAACAATGCGCCGAGAACAACCATAGCGCGCACACGCATCGAGGCAGCTTTCAAAAAATCGGACACAACCATGAATCCCTCCTTGAATCGATTCCTAACCTGGGGCCAAACGATAGATCGACTGCTCGCCGCCAGGCCACTCATTACTTCTCGCCCTTGCCGATGTTGTGCCAGCGTGCGTCGATTTCTTCCAGCGTTGAGCCTTTCGTCTCCGGTACCAGACGATAAACAAAAACCCAGGCGACGATGCCGACGATCCCATACAGCCAGAAGGTCCAGCTACGGCCCAGTGTATGCAGCAAACTCAAAAACGTAAGTGCTACCAAAAGGTTGGCCGCCCAGTTGGTCACCGTCGCCACGCTCATCGCACGACCGCGAATTTTCAGCGGATAAATCTCCGAAATCAGCAGCCAGAAAACCGGTCCCAGCCCAATCGCAAAACAAGCCACATAAACCGGCAGGCTGATCATGGCAATCCAGGCAACGACGCTCGACAATGTCGGGGAACGAAACGCGAAGCCGAGCACTCCAAGACTTAGGACCATCCCCACCAAACCATAGAGAAGCAGCGGACGTCGTCCAACGCGATCCAGCAAGCGCAGGGCAACGATCGTCAGCAGCACCATCACCACCCCGACCCCAACAGTGGCCAGAATTGCCGCGGAAGCGGAGTGAAGTCCTGCGAACTCAAAAATAGTCGGCGCATAATACAACACAGTGTTGATGCCGGTGAACTGCTGAAAGATTGCCAGCCCGATGCCGACAATCAGCGGTCGCCGTAACGATACGTTTAGCAACTCGCGCCAGTTGTCTTCCTGCAAGCGCAGGTCGGCTTCAATCTCGGCCAACTCCGTGCCCACGTCGGAGGTTTCCCGGATTTTTTCGAGCACCGCGCGGGCTTTCCGTTTCTCCGACTGGCTCATCAGCCAGCGCGGACTTTCCGGAACGAACAATAATCCAATGACGAGAACCAGCGCGGGAATTGCCGCCAGGCCGAACATCCAGCGCCAGGCCCGCGCATCTGCCAGGCCATAGTCTGCCAGATAAGAAACCACGATCCCAATTGTGATCATCAACTGGTTGAGTGAAACCAGTTTGCCGCGAATCGGTGCCGGCGATACTTCCGATATGTAAAGCGGCGCCGTGAACGACGCGATGCCGATCGCGATGCCGACAACCACGCGGCCAATCGAAAGCCAGATCGGTGAAGGAGCAAGAGCGGTGCCGACCGCGCCGACGATAAACAGCATTCCAACCTGGATGAGGATTTTGCGGCGACCGAAGCGATCCGCCAGCTTGCCCCCAAAGGACGCTCCAATTACCGCGCCCAAAAGAACTGCCGCTACGACGACCTCTTCCTGCACGCGGCTAAGAGAGAAATCTTTTTGAACGAAAAGAATCGCTCCGGAGATCACGCCGGTGTCGTAGCCGAACAGAAGCCCGGCAAGCGCTGAAATCCACGAGACCATGGTTACGAAACGGCTGGCCGGTTTGAGGCTTTGTAATTCTTTCGATGGCAAAAGTGGCCTCCGCCCTGGTAGGTCGGCAATGATTCCGATAACTCGTGTTTCCACAACGGAAACCAGGCAGTAGTCGAGCAGCGATCAATCGAATTTAGAAAAAGCTGCGGTTCAAAAGATTCTCTAAACGTTCCTGATGGCCGGATCGCGGCTTCGGATCGGGATTGCGCGCCAGGGTGCGATTGGAAATTTCCTCCAGTGAGAGCGATCCATCCAGCATGGCACGAGCCTCCGGCTTATCCCAACTCGCATAGCGTTTTGCGATTTCCGCACTCAGTTCGCCCTCTTCCACCAGTTTTGCCGCATTCAAAAAAGCTCGCGCGCATAGATCGACAGCGCCCACATGCGCGTGAATCAGATCGCCCGCATCGATAGACTGCCGTCGTATCCTGGCATCGAAGTTCAAGCCGCCCTTACCCAGTCCGCCGCCCAGAATAACCTGGTACAGCGCCAGCGTCATGGCCTGCAGATCGTTCGGGAACTGGTCCGTATCCCAGCCCAACAATGGATCGCCGCGGTTGACATCCAGCGATCCCAGAAGGTCGAATGCGGCCGCATACGCAATCTCATGCTCAAACGTATGACCTGCCAGCAGCGCATGATTCGCCTCCAGGTTGAGCTTGACCTCGTTCTCTAGGCCGAACTTTTGCAGCAAAGCATACACCGTCGCTGCATCGAAGTCGTACTGATGTACCGTCGGCTCCTTGGGTTTTGGCTCGATCAATATCTGTCCATCGAAACCAATCTTGTGTTTGTACTCGACGACCAGCGTCAGAAATCGCCCCAGCTGTTCCAGCTCGCGGCCCATGTTGGTGTTGAGTAGCGTCTCATACCCTTCGCGTCCGCCCCACAGCACATAGTTCGCTCCGCCCAGCGCCTTGGTTGCATCCATGCAATGCTTCACGATGGTCGCGCTATAGGCAAATATTTCGGAGTCCGGGTTCGTCGATGCGCCGGACATAAATCTCGGATGCGAAAACAGGTTCGCCGTGCCCCACAGCACGCGAGTCTTATAGGTCTCCATCTTTTTCGCGAGATACTCGACCATCTCCTGGAAATTCGCCAGAGACTTCTTCAAATCGGAACCTTCCGGGGCGATGTCCCGATCGTGAAATGAATAGAACGGCAGGTCGAGGATGCGAAACAACTCAAACGCCGCATCCGCCTTTTCGCGCGCACCCTGCATTGGATCAGAGGCGCTCATCCAAGGCCGGTTCAGCGTGGGCGCGCCAAACGGATCGCTGCCATTCATCGCCAGACTGTGCCAGTAAGCGACAGCAAACCGCAGATGATCTTTGAGTGGACGATTCAATACCTGCTTCTCGGCATCGTACCAACGGTATGCCAGAGGATTTCTGCTCTCGGCTCCCTCAAAACGAACAGTGTCAAACTCATTGAAAAACGAACTCATTCTTCCCTGCTTTCTCTATTGCCTTCGCCCATGTGCTATCCGTCCTGCGATCGTTCCAGCTCCGTCGTTAAGGGACCGGTATCTGAACCGGTCGTGGCTTCAGCATCGATCGATGTGGAAGCGCCGATCGGAGCTATCGGAAACCCAATTATGAAGGAAAAGGTACGATTTTCGGGACTTGAATATCGAGACAATGCGAGCCGGCATATCGGCCACTGGGCAAAGTGCAGGATGGGATGTTGTTAGACATCCCATCCTTTTCGTGCATTCCGAGTTAGAAGTTATACTTCACGTTCAGCTCGATGATTCTCTGGCTGGGTGCTCCGGTCTTCGAGTCCAGAACACCCCAGGTTGGTGAGTCGGCGCCTTGGTTCAAGGTAATTGCCTTCGACCCATAATCGACGTTGTAGCGCAGTTGCAGCTGGTTTCCACTGCTGAACTCCCGCAATGGATGATTCAGCCAGTTGAACGCCGAGGCGCGGAACTGGACGTTCTGGCTTCCATGAATCAGGAACGTCTTGTAGATCGCCAGGTCGTTTTCGATAAAGGGCGCGTTCGCAAAGTATGGAAAGTTTTGCCCTCCATACTGGCCGATAGCCGGCGCACCGAAACAGGTCTGCTGGAGCAACTGGTTTTTGCCCAGTCCCGATTTCGGATTGCAAGTCAGCACGGGCACAATATTGAGAGGAGCATCCGTTCCGTAGTAGGTGGCGGAACCGATGCCGCTGCCGATTCCATTCGTGCTCGCATTGGCGGGTAGCCCGGTGTAGGTCAACCCCAATCCAAAGTTCCCCGGGGAGCCAGTCTCCTGTTGGAGACTGCCACCCGCCTGCCAGGAAGAGATGCCGGAGATCGTCCAGCCGTTCACCGCGTTCCGCAGGATGGGATTCCCATCATGGAGAACATCGCCGAAGAAATAGATGTAATTCGAGTTGAAGAGGAACGGACGATCCACATTCAATACTCCGTAGTTGGCGCGGGTATTGAACGGGTTGACCTGGAACGCCGCGGTTCCCCTCTGCTTCTGCCAGGTGAAGTTGAAGTCATAGGTGAAATGACCGGACCGCTTCGTCCAGGCCACCTGCAGGGCGTCGTAGTTGGAGAAGAAGGTCGACTGGTGCATTACGACCTGGCTGGTTCCGTATGCATAGCCATACGGATGGTAGTCGGAGAGATTATTTCCAGTCTTCGTGCCGTCAGTATTCTGCGTCACGTTCTCCGGATTGTTCGAGATGACTCCGGTCTGTGGATCGGGAAGGAATAGCGCGCCGATCGGGGTTTTGTTCTGGTCGGCAAGTGACGTAAACGCCGAGCCGTTGCTGGACTCACCATCGTTGTCCATCTGGCTGCTGTTGCTGCCGACATAGGCAATATCCAGCAGAGAGTTGAACGGCAGTTGCTGATCGATAGTCAGGTTCCAGCTATACGTGAGCGGAATTCCGTAATCGGTTGGGGAAGCCCCGGTATACGAACCATAGGTTCCACAATTCTTGGTAGCTGCGGTTACTGGGGGTCCGCAGGCTGTCGGCGGCGTGTACCCTTGGGTACCTGCGACCGGAGCTGGTGCGATTCCCGCCGCTACACCCGCCGGTGTATTGATCAGACCGATCTGCGATGTCAACACTTCGGTATTGCCTGGCAGGGCATAGGTTCGGATATTCTGTGCCGTCTGCAAGTCGGCGGCGTAGTCGTTGTACTGGTCGGCCCAGCGATACGCGCCGAATCCGCCCCGTACCATCGTCCTGCCCGTGCCGAATACATCGTAGGACATGCCGAAGCGCGGAGAAAGGAATGCCAACCGATTCGGCATACCGCTCAGTGGTACGCCAGCATCGATGCCTTTCCAGTAGAAACCTGGCTCCGCTTTGCCGGAGTAATAATCCGACGCGACTCGACTCGCATAGAATACGGCCATGCCGTTGCCGGTGCGGTCGTACCAGTGGCCGACATGCTCCAGGCGCGCGCCGATTTCGACGTTCAGCTTATTGTTTATCTTCCAGTTGTCGTTCAAGTAGAAGGAAATAATCTGGTAGGCCATATCGCTGTTGGGCGATTTGTTGGCTTCGTTATAACCCGTCACCGAACCCAGGACGAAGTTGGCGGTTGGGTTATTCGGCGAACCAACCAGAATCCCTCCCAAAAACGGATTTTGGTTTTTTCCGGCGAAACTGAAGATTCCATTCTGTTGCTGACCGCCCCCCTGATAGTTGGCGGTATTCTGCGTGAATGCGCCTGCTTTCAGAGTATGGGCGCCGATGACCTTGGTGAAGTTGTCGGCAAAGGCAGGGTCTTGCTTGCGAACCTGATAGACGCCGGAAGGCTCATAGTCGTCGCCCTGGGAGAAATCCGGGAAAGTGAAGTTTCCGGCTGAGTTGTAGGCTGGAGCCAGCTTCGATCCGGGACTGAACACCTGTCCGTAACCCGCGCCCGTGGGATAGCCAAAAGTCGTTCTGTAAGCTCCAGAAGGATTGAGGGGCTCGTTCGGCAGGTTGCCATAGCCCCAGCTCGCGATCAGCTCGTTGGTGGTGGTGGCGTTGAAAACGTGGATGAAGTGGCCGGCAGCGGTCTTGGTGTAGGAGAACTGATATAGGCCTCCGCCCGGATATGGGACGGCGTTGCCTGGGGTCCAATAGATATGCGCGCCGTTGCTCTGGTCGAGCATGGAGCTGTATTCCTGGTTGTAGGAGACATAGAATTTGGTCTTGTCGCTCATGTCGTAATCGACTCGAGCGCGCCAAACCCAGCCATCGACAATGCTGATGACTGGCTGGAAGTAGTTATAGCCGCCCGGGGTGGTTGCCGGATTCGCGTTCGCCGCGGGCCAGAAGGAGGCCAAAGCCTTGGCCGACGGATTGATGAACTGGGCCGGAATGGACTGGCCGTTCGAAGCTCCCGTGGTTGCATTGTAACCCGGCAGGCTTGCGGATGGTAACGCCTGAGATCCGTCCGGATACCCTGTTCCGGCAAGATCGTTACACCACTGGCCATTTGCTGCGGTTGCCTGAAAGCCGTTGGGGCAAAGCGTCCGGTTGTCCGCATTATCTGTGGTGAAGTCTCCGGCCAGCATCTCCGGGGTAGGGATATAGGATTTCAGGATATTTGCATTCCCCTGGTTTTGCAGCCATCTTTCATAGCCACCCCAGAAGAACAGCTTCTTATGGGTTTTCGGGACATATCCGCCGAAGTTACCGCCGGGATAGTAGTAATGAGCGCCGCCTTTGGGCAGGCCCTGGTGGTTGCTTTGCCAGTCGTTGGCGTCCAGAGCGTCGTTGCGGGCATCGAAATACGCCTCCCCGTGGAAATGGTCGCTGCCGGACTTGCTGATGGTGCTGATGACCACCGGGCCGAATTCCTGATCGGCGCCGAAGTTGGAGGTCAGAACGGTCATTTCCTGCACCATTTCAGGATTGATGGTTCCGATCGAGCCGCCCATGTCTCCCGGATCGATGACGTTGACGCCATCCGACAGCAACTGTTGCGGACCTCTGTACTCGGCCCCGCTCACATTCAATCCGTTGCCAATGGAGCTGGTCTGTGCGGTGACGGTCAGTGCATTGAAATTCGCACCGTTGTTGAGACCGCTTCCATTAGCTCCCGGCGTCTCCACCACTCCGGGGAGCACCTTCAACATTTCCGTTACGTCGCGGCCTTCGAGGGCCACGTTCTGAATGTCGCTGTAATCCAGCACCTCAGAGCGCGAGCCGTTGGTCATGGGGATGATCTGGGTTTCCGCCTTGACGGTCACGGTCTGCGTAGATGTCCCCACGGCGAGCGTAAAGCTGGGAATGACCCGCGAATCGCCCGCGTGCAGAACGATGCCTGTGATTTCCTGGGGATTGAATCCCTTCGCTGTCGCTTTGACCGAATAAGAGCCGGGAACCAGGGACGGAAACGCGAAAAAGCCGGCCCCGTTGGTGGTCACTACGCGCGTGTCCTGCGTCGCCTCATTCACCAGGTTTACTTGCGCGTCGGGAATCACGCCGCCGGAAGGATCCTGGATGGTGCCGGAAACCGTAGCGGTCGTTTGTGCGTAGGCAGAAGGTAGAAATACCAGAAGCGCGCCCAGGGCCAGAAGAGTGGCCATGCAGCGCTTCACTGCGGACCGGCGAATACCCGCCAATCCAGTGAATCGTTTGAGTTTGTTCATCTTGCCTCCAAAATCCCGTAAAGGGTAATTGCTCATTTCGATCGACGCCGCTGAAAACCGCGCCGCCGCGTTCCGCCGGAGAACGTTCTTTGAAAATCCAAAACCGACTAAATCGCTTTAGTAAACCGTCGACATTTTTAATTCAATAGCTAGACGCTTGTCAAGATATTTTTATATTGCCCATAACACTAGGCGATGGAAGGTGCCGGACGGGAAACTGCTTTTCTGCCTCGCCAATAAAGCCGGAAGACAATCGCTTCCACGATGGGAGCGTGATTTGAAGCCAAGAACTCTTAAGGAGCGTCTATTGGGAAACGTGCCGAAAGTTTAAAATCTTCACTCTTGCCCTGCCCGGAATTCGACGAGTCCAGGCAATTTGACGGCGAAGTACGATTCCACGGATTTTTTCTGAGAGCCGACGTACGCCCCATCCCAAACTTTCTCGACCTTTCCGCCCGGCGCAATCACGATCGTCTCGGGCGTTCCACGGAGGCGAAGAGCAGGGACGTCCCGATATGAGGAAACTTTATACGCTGGAAATCCCATGTCAGACGATTCCACATATTGCTTCAATGTCGGATCGTCCAAGGACAAACCAATAAATTGATAAGAGCCTTGCCTGTCTCTGACAAGTGTTTTGAGATTATCGAGATTGCGGGCGCACCAACCGCACTTTGGATGGAAGACGTACAAAACCGTGGGACGAGTGTCGGCGACAAAATCAATTATGCTCGGCTTTCCATCGAGGCTGGAGACCTCAATTTTGGGAATAACGGTCCCAGTTATATCGATTGCCTTCGCGGATAAATTTCCTGCATATGTCTGCCGAATACGGCGTATCTGCCAGCCCAAAAACACATTTAAAAACATCGAACATATCAGTAAGACGCCAAAAAGTACCGCATAACTCAACGCCTGGGATGAACTATGTGTATTTTTCTCTGGGAAATGCGGGTCAATGCTAGTCATTGCAATCAACTCCGAATGGGCCTATGCAGTGGGTCGCGTCAATTGCTTGGAGACTCTGAGCGTATTCCAGAAAATGGAAAAGGTTTGGGAGACAAGCGGGATACGCCCAGACTTTTAGAGATATTTAATTGCAACTGGAAACAGATTGAAAAGCGTCATATCCCAATCCGTTGTCATATTCGCATTCAATATATCCGCTGCCGGATTGAAGGCAAGTGCCATAGGAATAGCATGAGTAAGGTTGACCGTTTTGACCGGGTCCTGCACAAGCGCCCCCGCCGCAAGGGCTTTGAGCCCGGGCGACCAGAGGGCCAAACGCCAGGTAGGCCGATGCGATTGAAACCAACAGGGCTAGCATCACGATTGTCCATTTTGAAATACTCAACGTTTTCATCATCATGTCGTTTCCTCCTGACAGCACTAAAAGGCTTTAGTGCGTCGCTATAAAATAACTCCATATCGACAATATTTGTCAAATAAAAAATCTTGTGAATCTTTCGGATCAAATTTAGCCGCAGAATACATTTTTTAGCCGCAGAGTAAGTTTTCCAGCCGATCCCAATTCGTCCCTCTTCAGTCGCACGCACAATCGATAAAACATCCGGAATTGGTTGCGCCGCATATGTTGGAATCACAATTCAATCCGGCTGCGGATGCGGCCCGGTGAATGGCGAGCAGCAGGGCTTCTCAGCAGGACGGAACTCCATGAACTCCACTCGAATCTGGTCGGGATCGTACACGTTGAGCTGATATTTTCCATCCCGGCCCATTTGCTTATGCGATCCCGGAGAAGGCGTCCAGCCGCGCTGGGAGAGTTTGGCGGCAACGGTGTTGATGTCGACCACGCCCAAAGAAAAATGATCGACCACGCCCAGCTCCCCGTGGCTGGGATTCGCAGGTACGTTCAGCATGTATTCAATCCAGTCCGTTCCCTCCGGCACCTGCAGCGAGATGAAATCGGTAACGCCGTCCTTCATGCCGCCCTTCCAGTAAGGGCGAAAGCCGAGAATCTTCCGGTAAAAACCGCTCTCCCGGTCCGCGCTATGCACCAGAAAGCCGGCGTGGATGATGCGGGAACTGATAGCCTGCGGGGCCGGGGCCGGATGCGCAGGCATGCGTCCAGGCTGGATGAACTCCACCACGTTGCCTTCGGGATCCTTCACGAAAAAACTTTGGCTGCCGTCTTTCCATCGCCGAACGGAAGTGGGAACCGCGACACCCTGCCGGGCGAGGTACGTCCGCATGGCGCGTGCATCCGACGTAGCGAAGCCGATGTGATGGAATGCCGGCTGCGACGGGCTTGTCGCCGCGACTACCTCTACCCATTGCCTGGGCACGCCATAAAATCGCAGCCCACCCGGAGATTCAATCGCCGGCGCGACTGACCAGCCCAGCGTGTGCTGATAAAAATTGCGATCTGCCGAAAGGCTCTGCGCCACCAATCCAATATCCGCAATTCCGGTAATCGCCGGACGCGATACAGTTCGCTTCTGTGCCGGAGCGGCCGTCCAGGAACACGCCAGCAGTGCCAGGCAGACAACGATTTTCATGAGAACTCCTATGCCGATTCAATTTCCAGAAACCAATGTATAGCATCGGTCCGGATTCAATCCATGCAACCCACGCTATCGCCTGAAACGATTTACTACTGGCTGTCGATCATGTAGATGGCAATCTTGAAATTTCGATGGGGCGGCTGCGGAAGCTCCTGCGGCGAAAGATGTCTCCTCGCGGAATCGGCAAAGTTCGACCCGTCTACGCTTCCAGATGATTGGCGGCCGCCAGTACATAGACCAGCGGCGCGTTCCAGTTGATCGCAATTTCATTGCAGGAATACGCCTGCCAATCGTCGATGTACATGCGCATCGGCGGCCGCTTCGGCAATCTGCGCGCCACCGCATCTGCGGGGTGTCCATTGGGACCGCCGGACATCATCCCCGGCCACGGATTGACCAGGCCATCGGCCACGCTGGGCCGGTGATGCGGATGCATGAATGGGTGCGTTCCCAACTGCGTCACCCAGGAAATTCCAAAGCAATTTCTTCCCAGAATATAATCGAGATTTTTCCATGCGCAGTCCGTAAAGCTTTTGTCCCGCTCGAAGCCATTGGCAATCAGCAACAGCAGTGAATGATTCGCTGCGACTCCATTCGATCCCCAGATGTAGTTGTTCAGCGCTAACGTATTTCCATATCCATTCGAGCCGCTCTGCCGCACCAGCTCCCTGGCGGTGGTCAAGGTGGCTTTGCGTATCTGCGCGGTCACAGCTGCCGAGCTTTTCCTCTCCGCCATTGCATAGGTCCAGCAAGCCATGGCATTCAACTCGTCCCAGGCAGGGGCCTGAATGGTAAGACCATCCCTGGTATGCGGCATACGCGCCAGAAAGGCCTGATTGAAATCTTCCTCGCCCGTGGTTCGCCACAGCTCAGCGGAGGCCCAGGCGATTTCATCCATGCAATCTTTATCGCCATAGTTTCCCGTCGCTATGCCCGGCGGATTTTCAAAAACGACAGCCGGGTTCTGCAAGCTCCACTTCCATGCCCGCCGCGCGGCGGTTAAGCATTGCTGCGCGAAGCCCGCATCGTACTCTCCGTAGCAGCGTGCAGCGATCGCAGCCACCGCCGCCAGATCGGCC
The DNA here is from genome assembly GCA_965276585.1 of Acidobacteriaceae bacterium. Lineage (GTDB taxonomy): Bacteria > Acidobacteriota > Terriglobia > Terriglobales > Acidobacteriaceae > JAKAAZ01. Next base: position 1,007,270 of record CBDIAZ010000003.1, read on the forward strand.
GTCGCGCAGGTGCTCTTGAACGGAGCCGCTCCCGTGCCGATGACATAGCTGATCGAATGATCGTCCTGCGGCATCACAAAAGGAGCAAACTGCTCACTCGTCTGCTTCTGCCACACCCCGCCATCGCTGTCCTGCAGCGAAAGCATCCATTTCAGATTCCATTGAATCTCGGCAAGAAAATCCGGAAGCTTTCCACCCGATTCCGGAATTTTCAAATCGATTGGTCGAAGAGATCGCCCATATGCTTCCCATGCCCACAGCAGCGTTCCGGTGCTGATTCCGGAATTCACAGCGTAGCGACCATAATCTCCGGCATCATGCCAGCCGCCGTAGTCGCCGAATTTTCCCGTCTTGCCGGAAGAGGGATGAAACGCCGCATCCATATGACATTTCGGGTGCGCATAGCCATCGCCAAGGTCGACGTTGCAATTGCATCTCTGCCCGTAGAATGCGCGCGTAGTTAGCCGGAGAGGATTGCGGTACACATCTTTGCCGATAAGAAAATCCGCGTTGCGGGCTCCGCTGTCCAGTTCAAGAAAATATTTGCCGGGAATCCGCGCTTCCGAAAACTCCGCAATCCTCACCATGTCGCCGGAAGCTTCATCCTTGCGCACATCGCTTAGAGCGCCATGCAGAACAACCCCACCGTCAGACGATCGTTTCAAGCGCCATTGGCTGCCTGTCGCTCGAACGCTGGCAGACTTCCCGGCTGAAGGCAAAAATCCAATCTGATTCAGAGCAATATCGCCGCCAGCATTTCCACCTCCATCGACGGCAGCAAACAGTTGCCGCGACGAAGAGGAAACCGCCACGGCCCCGACACATCCGGAAAGATATTTCAGAATCTGCCTGCGCTGCATATCTTCCCTCAACGTTCCTTCCGTTCAGATAGGAGCGGCAACATCGCATCGTTAGCGGCTGGACAGGGTAACGTTTTTCGTCAACGGCAAATCCTGCGACGATCCGCCGACCATGAAGGTATAGTCGCCGGGCACCAGTTTCCATCCATGCCGATCGACATCGTATATCGATAGATACAGCGGCTTCACCGTCACGCGCACCTGCTTGCTCTCCCCGGCGTTCAATTGCACTTTATCCCAACCCACTAGCCTCTTCGGCGGCTCGCCTGCGCTGGCCGGCAGCGCCGCATAAACTTCCGCGATCTCATCACCCGCCCGGCTCCCCGTGTTCTGTACCGTGAAAGTCAGCGTCGTCAAATCGCCCTGCTCCACTCTCAAATCGGAGTAACGATAGCTCGTATAGGAAAGTCCGAAGCCGAATGGAAACAGCACCGGTTTATGTTCCGCGTCATACCACTTGTAGCCGACTTTCAGCCCCTCGCTGTAATTCACGCTGAAGGTAGGCTTGGCCTCGCCGCTACGCATCACCGCGGCAGCACCCTGCGCTCCCGGCGGCGGCACTACCAGCTGCGGATGCGGCAAATCGGCTTCACTGCGTGGAAACGTAATCGGCAGCTTCGCACTCGGATTCACATCGCCGAACAACACATTCGCGACCGCATGAGCGCCGTCGCTGCCCGCATACCAGGCTTCGACCACGCCGCGTACCTTGTCCACCCATGGCATCAAAACCACGGTGCCGGTTTCAAGCACCACAATGGTCCGCGGATTTGCCGCCGCTACTTGCTCGATCAGCGCATCCTGATTCTTCGGCAGCGATAGATTGGGCAGATCCATCCCCTCGCTCGACCACTGATGCGCAAACACGATTGCAACATCCGAGCGCCGCGCCAGGGCCGCCGCGGATGCCGGATTCTCACCGGAGTCGAACAGCACATCGGCGCCCGTCGCCTTGGCGCGCACCGCCTTCAATGGCGAGGTAGGAAACCAAACATGCGCCTGCCATGGAGTCGCAGGACTTCCCGGTGCATCCACCTGCGCCGATCCTCCGCCGGAGATCATTCCCATATCCGCATGATCGCCAATGATGGCGATGGAATGAATCTTGGCCGCATCGAGCGGCAACACGTTCCCCGCATTCTTCAACAGAACAATGCTTTGCTCCTCAACCCGGCGCGCAACGTTCAAATCTCTTTCCACGTCCACCACACTCTTCTGCTCCGGAGTATCGACGATGCCGCTCGCAAATTCAGAACGCAGAATGCGGCGCACATGCTCATCGAGCTCGGCCATCGAGATCGTCCCCGACTGCACGGCATCTTTTAGCTTCTGCCCATAAAACTCGTCCAGCGGCTCTTCATTGTCCAAGCCCGCGGCTGATGCCTTGACCGTGCTGTGGGTCCCTCCCCAGTCGGAGACTACGAAGCCGGGAAATTTCCAATCCTGTTTCAGAACAGTAGTCAGCAGATATTTGTTCTGGCAGGAAAATTCTCCGTTCACGGCGTTGTACGAGCACATCACCGCTGCAGGATGGCCGACGGCAATCCCGATCTGAAACGCCAGCAGGTCGCTCTCGCGCAGCGCGCGCCGGCTAATAATGGAGTTCACTTCGTTGCGGCCGCTCTCCTGGTCGTTCACGGCGTAATGTTTGATGTCGCCGATGACATGCTGCGCCTGCTCGCATCGGATCCGGTTGCCAACCATCGTGCCGGCCAGAATGGGATCTTCGCCCATGTATTCAAAGGTTCTTCCATTGCGTGGCTCGCGTGTCAGGTCCACCCCTCCGCCCAGCGTCATGTTGTAGCCCTGGGCACGCAGCTCGCGACCGATCAGCGCACCGTACTCGCAGGCTGCCTGCGGGTCCCAGCTTGCTGCCGAGCCAAGATTGGAGGGCAGCGCCGTCGAATAGCGCCCGTTCTCCGCGCTGCTCCGGACGCCGTAAGCGGCATCGCTCATCTGAATCTTCGGAATTCCCAGCCGCTCGACGCCCATTACAAAACCCGCGCCACCATTGCCGAGATACGCTTTGGGCATCGGCTTTCCACCCCACCCTGGCATGCCATTGCCATGCATCAGGTCGATCTTTTCATCGAGCGTCATTTGCTTCAGCACCATGTCCGCCCGCTCGTCCGGCGACAGGCTTTGATTCATCCACGGACGAGAAGCAATCGTCGCGGCCTCGGACTGCGTAGCGGCGTCACTGTGACGGTGCGGTGCATGCTGAGCAATCGCCGGAATCAATGCTGCGGAAAATCCTAACAACGCAAGCAAGTGCAGCCGAAACGTTTTAGACATGCCTTTTTGTTCTTCCGTTCTCTCTGGTTTGAAACGCCAGACCATCATACCCGCGCCGCTATTTTTTCTGAAAACTTGTTCCGACGCAGCATTTCCCCGGCGAGCGATTCGTGCTCGCTGGGATGGTTGGCGAAAGATGGGACAAATACGCCTAGCCAGAATTGAGCTGGCACTGGGATTGAGCTAACTCCAATAGAAATGAACGAAAAATAAATCCTGTATTCCCGGTACACAATAAAACCAAGCTTTTCTCTTCAAAAAACACAAAATTGAAAGTTGTATCCTGCACGGAATCAACCGCTTGCAATCCAGCACGACAAACTAAAACACCTGTATTGCAAGCGATTTTCGGTTACACCCAACAAGCCTCTGCGGACAGCCCATTTCCCCAGCCCTGAAAGGCCTATCCCGCCGCGGGGATGGAACAGTTTTTTAAGGGATCGCCGACCGGCGCGTCGAAGCGTCCCCACACGCACACGCTGGAGTTTGCTGCGTCAACAGCGAGAGGGGAATCGAATTGGCCATGGCGCGGTATCCCACGACTGACGGATGCAGATGATCCCCGCAATCGTACGCCGGAAGCAATCGATCGGGATGGGCTGGGTCGCGCATGACGGCGTCAAAGTCGAGAACGGCATCGAAGTTTCCTGGCGTCCGTATCCACTGGTTGACCGCTTGCCGGTCGGATTCATCCGCAGGAGTCGGGTGGTAATAGTCCGAGCCGGTGTAGGGCGTAATCGTCACTCCAATCACGTGAATTCCATGCGTATGCGCTCGAACAATAATCTGCCGGTATGCGGCGATGATCCGGCGAACCATGGCATCACGTTCAGCGCGCGGCACCTCTCCGAGACGCGTCAGGCCGCCCAGATCGTTGACGCCTTCGAACACGATCAGCATTCGAACGCCGGCCTGAGCGAGGACATCGCGATCAAAGCGTGCGAGGGAGTTCGGGCCCAGTCCGTCAACCAGAAGGTGGTTTCCTCCAATGCCCAGGTTCAAAACACCAAGCGTGCGTGTCGCCGGTGATTGCTGGAGTCTTTGCGCCAGCACATCGGGCCAGCGAGTGTTTCCGTTCACAGTTGAAGCATGGCCATCCGTGATCGAATCGCCCAGAATGACAATTGAAGCGGCGCTGACTGGCGCAGTCACATCGATGCCTGCGATCCAATACCAGTGTTCGATTTTCTGCGCACCAGGCAGCTCCAAAGCAGAGACAAGATCGCCGTGCGCCAGATAGGAAGTGGCGCGGGAACCGGGGTGACCGGTTTGCCGAAGCGGAGGCTCACCGATATGGAGAGTAATCGCCAGGTTGGAAAGTGCGGCGACAGGATAGGCGATGGGATCGGAAATATACTCCGCGCCGGCAGGAATGGTCACCTCGGGCCTGCCGGAAAAGGTGAGCGCCCGATCGGTAGCGGGATCGATCTTGTCGCTGGAGGCGGAAACCGGAACAGCAATGTGAACGGAGTCAATATGCAGCGGAGCCGTTCCAAAGGCATTTGATAAGTGCACGCGCAATGTCGTTCCGCCGATCGATAGATGAACGATCTGGCGCAGTGTGGCATCGTGCATTTCGTCGGATGACAATGAGTTTTGCGGCTCGGGCAGTTGCTGTGCAGCCGCCCAGGAACCGACCCAATACGCAGGAATCACGTTTTGGGCAGGGGACGCAAACGTCGCAAAACCGAAGAACAACACGACGAACGAAAAAACTGAATTTAGCCTAAATCGCATTAGATTTGATCCTTGCGCGCAATGTGGACTAGGATAGCTTTTGTTTTCACCAGCCGCAATCTATTTGTCCGGAGCGTTCCGATGCATATTCACCCGCCGGTTCGAGTGACCGTCGCCTGCACCCTAGTCGCATTTGTTTTGAGCGCTCCGCCTACCGCACCCGCACAAAAGGCGTCTTCAACGAGTGCGCAGCCCGCCCCGGTTACGTTCACAGCGGAACAGGATCATCAAAACATGATGGAGCAGCTGGGCATCCAGGCCTTGCGCCCCGGACCAAGCGGCAATGAAAAGGACCCCAATCACGCCAATTACAATCCGGCATCGGCCAACCCCTATCCCGATCTGCCGAATGCACTTCGGATGAACGACGGCCAGGAAGTTACGACACCGGAGATGTGGTGGAAAAAACGTCGTCCTCAAATCATCGAAGGCTTCGAGCAGTATGTCTACGGCCGGATTCCCGCCAACGTGCCCAAGGTGACCTGGAGAGCCACAGTCACTGAGAAGGAAAGAGTCGGCTGGCTTCCCGCGATCGCGACACAGCTTGTCGGTCACGTCGACAACTCGTCTCATCCGTCAATCAACGTCGACATTTCGATGATGCTGGTGATACCGGCGAACGCGAAGGGACCCGTGCCGGTGCTGATCATGTTTGGACCCGCTGCCTTCCCCAATCCAACGCAGCCAAGCCCGGACGAACTTTCCCAGATCAATACTGCTCTGAAAGCGGAACTGGAACAGCGGGACCCATCCCTCAAATCGGTCTTCGATCAGCACCCCGCTTATCAACTGATCCGTAACAAGCCATTCATGTTTCCAGTGCTCAACGCGGACGGTGACCCTCCGTCCACAATGGAGCTGATCGCAGCTGGATGGGGGTATGCGATGCTCGATCCTGCCAGCGTACAGGCCGACAACGGAGCAGGACTGACTCAAGGAATTATCGGTCTGGTCAATCACGGCCAGCCCCGTAAACCGGACGATTGGGGCGCGCTGCGAGCATGGGAATGGGGCGCCGCCCGCGGCCTGGACTATCTCGAAACTAATCCCGCGGTGGACGCCAAACATGTCGGCATCGAGGGAGTTTCCCGCTACGGCAAAGCCGCACTGGTGACGCTCGCATTTGAGCCGCGATTTGCATTCGGGCTAATCGGCTCTTCCGGCAAAGGCGGCGTGACTCCCTTCCGCCGCAATTTTGGGGAGGCCGTAGAGAACCTTACCGGCAGCGGCGAGTACCACTGGATGGCCGGCAACTTCTTGAAATACGGCGCATCGAACGCCAAATTCGGCAGCAAAAATCCCGGAGATATTCCTGTCGACTCGAACGAACTGATCGCTCTCTGCGCGCCTCGTCTCACATTCATCAGCTACGGCTTGCCGTCCAAGGGCGATGCCAAGTGGCTCGATCATCAAGGCAGTTTTATGGCCACCGTGGCGGCCAGTCCCGTATACCAACTGCTGGGGGTGAAAGGCCTGGTCGGCGTCTCCGGCGACTATCGCATGGCAACAATGCCGCCGGTCAATGTCAGTTTACTTGACGGCCGGCTAGCATGGCGTCAAGACGACGGAGGACATACCGACGCCCCGAACATGAAGTATTTCATCCAGTGGGTGGATAAGTGGATTGGATATTCTGCGAGGCCCGCACAATGACTGTGAGCATCTCGATAAAAAACTGCGTTCACTCCAGGCGCGCAATCGGATTCGCGGTCCTGTGCGGCGGGATATTGCTGCTGACGGCAAACGCATCCGCCCACAGCACGGCAGCCCCATCCAGGTCCGCAATCCACACCGCGGCAAAGACAAATCTTTCCACAGACGGTTCCGGAGCCTATGCCACCGGGCATTACCGCAATCTTTTTCTTGAACAGGGTCACTCGCAGCCGGCCATCGACGCCAAGATCAACGCTGCATTCCAGCAGCTTTTCCATGGCGACCCAAAAACGCATGCGGTCTACTATCCCGTCGGACGAAACGCCAACGGCCCGCTCGCCTATCTGACCGACGTCGCCCATCATGATGTACGCACCGAAGGCATGTCGTATGGGATGATGATCGCCGTGCAGCTCGATAAAAAGGCTGAGTTCGACGCACTGTGGAACTGGGCTATGACGTATATGTACGTCGCCAATCCAAAGCATCCCTCCTACGGATATTTTTCCTGGTCGTGCAAGCCCGATGGAATGCCGAATGAAGAAACGCCGGCGCCGGATGGCGAGGAATATTTCGTCATGTCGCTCTACTTTGCTTCCGCACGCTGGGGAAATGGGACCGGCATTTACAACTACAAAGCCGAGGCGGACAAAATCCTCACGAACATGCGACATCATCCCATCATGTCCGGACCGACAAAGTTCGGTCCGCGCACGGTCGGCAGCATGGTGAACGAGCAATATAAGATGATTCGCTTCGTCCCCGGAATTGGCCGCGGCGACTTCACCGATCCCTCCTATCACCTACCTGCGTTTTATGAGCTATGGGCGCGCTGGGGTCCAAAGCAGGACCGTGCGTTCTGGGCGCAGGCCGCAGTGATCAGCCGAAATTTCTTTCAAAAAGCGACTAATCCCAAGACCGGACTTGCACCGGATTACGCCAACTTCGATGGCAGTCCGCATGGAACCCGGTGGAACCCGATGGCTGCCAACTTTTCTTTCGATGCATGGAGAGTGGCCAGCAACTGGTCGGTCGACTGGTCCTGGTGGGGCAAGGATGTTGCAGAAAGACATCTGAGCGACCGCATTCAAACTTTCTTCGTTTCGAAAGGCATGGCGAGCTATGGAGACCAGTTCACGCTGGACGGCCATGAACTGGAGGCGAGACACTCAATCGGCCTGGTATCGACCAATGCCGTAGCCAGCCTGGCCGGAACAGGACAACAAGCGCAACAGTTCGTTCAGGACCTCTGGAATACGCCTATTCCTGCGGGCGAGCAACGATACTACGATGGAATGCTTTACCTGATGAGCCTGATGCATTGCGGCGGTGAGTTCCGCATCTGGGCGCTGAAATAAATCGCAAGGAGAGCGAGACATGAACAGCGGACCGGGCTGCATCGCGAAACAATTTTTCTTCGCGGGACTGCTTAGTCTCTTGTCCTGCCTGGGCTCCCCTCCGCTCCATGCGTTCTCACTGGGAGAGTTGCAGTACATCGAAACGACGCCATCTTCATTCAGCTTTCCCATCGTCGATCACAGCCATGCAGCGACGATCTATGTGGACTCGGAGGATGATGCCGGAGTTATCCGCGCCGCCGGTGACCTGCAGGCGGATATTCGACGCGTCAGCGGATCTATTCCTGCCGTGGCCCACATGGCCCCGTTTCCAGCCAACGTAATCCTGATCGGCACCATCGGGAAAAGCCGCATCATCGATCGACTTATCCAAGATAAAAAAATCGATGTAAATGAGATTCGCGGCAAGTGGGAATCGAATCTGATTCAGGTAGTTCCGCATCCCCTGCCGGGAGTGGAACGCGCACTGGTGATCGCCGGCAGCGATAAGCGGGGGACCATTTATGGCATCTATGACATCTCCGCCGAAATTGGCGTGTCTCCCTGGTACTGGTGGGCGGATGTTCCCGTCGTGCATCGGGATGCGCTGTTCGTAAGGGCTGGCCGATACGTGGAAGGCGAGCCGGCGGTGAAGTATCGCGGCATTTTTCTCAACGACGAAGCGCCGTCTCTCACGAATTGGGTCAATGAGAAATATGGCGGCTTCAATCATTTTTTTTACGAAAGAGTATTTGAATTGCTGCTGCGGCTGAAAGCAAACTATCTATGGCCGGCAATGTGGAACAGCGCATTCAACGAAGACGATCCGCTGAATCCGAAGCTGGCGAACGAATATGGCATTGTGATGGGAACCTCTCATCACGAACCCATGTTGCGTTCGCAGCAGGAATGGAAGCGGCACGGCGCTGGCCCCTGGAACTATGCAACCAACGAGAAAAATCTAAACGCGTTTTGGGAATATGGAATCCAGCGCAACAGAAATTATGAGAGCACCATTACCATTGGCATGCGCGGCGACGGCGACAAGCCGATGTCGGCAACCGACAACGTCGGCCTGCTGGAAAAGATCGTCGCCGATCAGCGAAAAATCATCGCGAGAAATTTGACTCCTACGCTGGCCGCCGATCCCCAGGTCTGGGCGCTGTACAAGGAGGTCCAGGGATATTACGAGAAAGGCATGCGCGTTCCGGACGATGTGACGTTGCTATGGTGTGACGACAACTGGGGCAACCTGCGGCGTCTGCCCACGTCGGCAGAACGGAAGCGCGCAGGCGGCGCGGGAATCTACTATCACGTCGATTATGTCGGCGATCCGCGTTCCTATAAATGGCTCAACACGTACCCGCTCACAAAAATCTGGGAGCAGATGCACCTGGCCAATGCGTACGACGCAAATCGCATCTGGATTGTGAATGTCGGCGACCTGAAGCCGATGGAACTGCCCATCGAATTCTTCCTCGATTACGCGCGCGATCCCGATAGATGGAACCAAAAAAATCTTTCTACGTATACACAGCTATGGGCAGCGCGCAATTTCGGCCCGGAACATGCCGGGGAGATTGCGGACATCGTCGACAAATACACGAAGTACAATGGACGGCGGAAGCCGGAGCAATTGGAGCCGAACACGTTCAGCTTGATTCATTACGACGAGGCGGACCGCGTCTACGCCGAATGGCGGACCATTACGGAACAGGCGGAGCGTATCGAAAAAGAACTTCCGCCGGCATACCGCGATGCATTTTTGGAGCTGGTTCTGTATCCGGTGAAGGCGTCGGCCATCGTGAATGAGCTTTACATTACCGCCGGGAAAAATCGGTTGTATGCCACGCAAGGTCGAGTCAGCGCCAACGATCTGGCCCGCCGCGCACGTGCTCTTTTTCAGGAAGATGCCGAGCTAAGCAATGAATACAACCATCAGCTTGCGAACGGAAAATGGAACCACATGATGGACCAGATGCATATTGGCTATACGTACTGGAACCAGCCGCCGCTCAATGCGATGCCGGCCGTGAGCGAAGTGCAGCCTGCCCCGGAGCCGAGAATGGGCGTGGCCGTCGAGGGTTCTGCTGTCGCAGCTACCGATGGTTCGCGCGATCTGACACTTCCCGCGTTTGACGTTTATAAACGGCAGACACGGTTCATTGACATTTTCAACCAGGGAAATAAGCCCTTCGTATACACGGCGCGTGCCGACAAACCCTGGATCGCGATCAGCCAGCCTTTCGGCACGATCGATCAAGAGAAACGAGTGCTCGTTCGCATCGATTGGAGCGCGCTGCCTGCAGAAGAAAACTCCGGTATTATTTCCATCCGTCAACGCGGAGGCACGACCATACGTGTGCATTTGCTGGCACGACGTCCCACGCTGCCATCCCGAAGCGGACTGCAGGGCTTCGTCGAAAGCAATCACCTGGTATCGATCGAAGCGGCGCACTTCACAAGTAGAACCAGCGCGGGTTCCGTGCATTGGGGCAACATTCCCGATTTCGGAGAGACGCTCTCCGGTATGACGATTTTTCCGGTGACCGCGGCGAGTGTCGAGCCGCCCCAGCCGGCCGCATCGCTTGAATACAAGATGTATCTGTTCGACAGCGGCACGTTCAACGTAGAAGCAATCCTCGCGCCTACGCTGAATTTTGTGCCGGGCCGCGGCCTGCGCTACGCAGTCTCCTTCGACGACCAGCCTGCTCGTATCGTCGACGCCCTGGCACAGAATTCCGAGCAGGACTGGGCCACTGCCGTGAGCGATGGAGTCCGCAAGGTCACCTCGACGCTCACCGTTTCTCAACCCGGCTATCACACATTGAAATTTCGGATGGTCGATCCCGGCGTGGTTCTGGAGAAACTTGTCGTTAGCCAGGGCCGCGTTCCATCCAGTTATCTAGGACCTCGTGAGAGCTATCACAATCTGAGTTCGACGAAACCCAATCAGAAACAAGTTGGGGAAGATTGATACTGACGATTCTTGTCAACCGCATAATTCCGCGATCTGTGCCGTCGGGAATTAACAACACGCCATTAAACGGTCTGTTACCCTGTTTATTCAATTCCTGATTGAATTTAATTCCTAGTTGAACCTGAATTCTATGAGCCGACGCAAGCCGAGCACCACCAAAACAGAGCTGGTTCAGAAGCCCACGCGAACTACTCTCAAGGCTCTCGCCAGCTATCTTGAGCTTTCGCCGACCACGGTCTCATTTGTAATCAGCGGATCTCCCCTGGCCGCAACTATCGCAGAAAATACTCGCAAGCGAATTTGGGCCGCAGCCGAAAAATTAAATTATCGGCCAAACGTTTTCGCGCGCTATCTCCACACCAAAAAGACCTACAGTGTAGCCGTACTGGTGCCGGATGTCGGTGACGAATATTCTGCGGCTCTAATCGGCGGCATTGAAAATTGCCTGGCAAAGAAAGGTTTTTTTTACTTTGTCGTCAGCCATCGCGGCGCGCCGGAGCTTATGGAAACCTCTCCCGACACGTTGCTGGACCGCGGTGTCGAGGGAATGATCTTCATCAATACTCCATTGCATCGCCCTTTGCCGGTGCCGATCGTCGCCATCTGCGATATTACGGAGGGTCCCGACATTACGCGCATTAAGATCGACAACGGTAACGTTGCCAAGCTCGCGATCGACCATCTTGTGGCGCTTGGCCATCGTGAAATCGCCGCGATTAAAGGCCCGGAGGGAAGCGGGGACACGGAGGACCGGTGGCACAGACTCCGCAAGGAATGCCAACGCCAGGGGATACAGATCCATCCGGACAATAGCGAGCATCTTGGCGTATACCCAGAGTGCAATGAAAAAACGATGTCGGAAAACGGATTTGCAGCGGCGAAAAAACTGCTGGCGCGGAAGCGCAAATTTACAGCCTTGGTGGCCTTCAACGATGGCTCGGCCATCGGCGCCATTCGCGCGCTGGCCGATGCCGGGCTGCGCGTTCCAGACGACGTGTCGGTCATCGGCGTGGACGACATTCCCCAAAGTTCATTCATGGTGCCGCGTTTGACTACGATTCGTCAGCCGCTTTCATCCATGGGCGAATTGGCGGCGGAAACGCTGCTGGAAAAAATCGACGGAAAAACCGATATGCCTGGCCTGATAAAAATCCAGCCCGAACTGGTGGTACGAGAAACCACAGCGGCAATTCGATCAGTTTCGCGCAGGAGTTCGATAGTCCGGTAATTCACGGCTGCTTCGCAACCGGGTCTGAATTGGCCTGGGTCTTCTCCCAACGGCAACGGCGCCTGCTTCCAACTAAAACGTTTTTTATCGACATCCCGGCAAACTCTCGCCTTATAATTATTTTCGTTTGTTGAGTGGCCGCGACTCTGTTTGCTACTGCAAAAACGATCCGGCGACACGCAACCGGCTTCGTGAGGATTTTCCAATGCGCTTATTCCGCTTGTTGCTGCTTCTGGTAATCTCCCTTCCCTCAATGGCTGTTGCGCAAGTCCAGACACAATATCCATTTCAGAATCCGAATCTACCCACCGAACAACGCATCGACAACCTGCTTTCGTTGATGACGCTGCAGGAGAAGATCAGCGCCTTGAGCGCGGACCCCGATGTGCCGCGCCTCGGCGTCCATGCCTCCGGGCATATTGAAGGTCTGCATGGGGTAGCGCTTGGCGGCCCGGGAGGCTGGGGTCGTGTATTTCCCAAAGGCATCAAGCGGGGTACGCCGGGAGTCCACCCACTGAACGAACCGCTGGAGACGACACAGTTTCCGCAGGCAGTCGGACTCGGTGAAACGTGGGATCCGGCGCTGCTGCAGAAGGCTGCGACAGAAGAAGGCATTGAAGCCCGTTACATTTTTCAGAGCGATCAACGCGGCGGAATTGTAGTGCGCGCTCCGAATTTGAATCTGGAACGGGATCCGCGTTGGGGACGCTCCGAGGAATCGTACGGAGAAGACCCGTATCTGGTCGGAACCATGGGCGTGGCCTTTGTCAAAGGCCTGCAGGGCGACGACGGCCGCTACTGGCGGACAGCCTCCTTATTGAAACATTTTGTGGCATACAGCAACGAGACGAATCGCGGCGGTTCTTCATCCAACTTCGACGCGCGCCTGCTGCACGAGTACTACACCGTCGCCTTCCGCATGGCCATCGAGCAGGGCGGCGCCAATGCCTATATGACCAGCTATAACGCGGTCAATGGAATTCCGATGACGGCCAATCCCATGTTGAAAAACCTGACCATGAAGAAGTGGGGATTTAACGGCATCATCTGCACCGATGCCGGAGCCTTGACGTTCATGGTCACGCAACACAAATATCGTCCGAACATGGACGAAGCCGCGGCAGCCGCCATTCATGCGGGCATCAATCAGTTCTTGGACAAATACAATTCCCCGGTCCAAGGTGCGCTACAAAAACATCTGATTACTGAAGCCGACATCGACAGCAATCTGCGCGGCGTATATCGGGTGATGATCCGACTCGGACTGCTGGATCCTCCAGCATTAGTTCCCTACACGGCAATTCATGCGCAAGCCAACCAGCCCGCGCCCTGGGAAACGAAGGAAACCCGCCAGCTTGCCTTGCAAGTGACGGAAGAGTCCATCGTTCTTCTGAAGAATTCCACCCATCAGCTTCCTCTCAACATGTCCAAGTTGAAGTCGATTGCCGTGATCGGTCCGCGCGCCGATGAGGTGGACCTGGACTGGTATAGCGGCACGCCTCCGTTTACCATCACTCCTCTTCAAGGGATCCGGAGCTATGTTGGGTCGGCAGTAAAAGTAAACTACGCGTCCAACAACCAGAATGGCGCGGCGGCGCAGGCGGCAAAGGCTTCGGATGTAGCCGTGGTTTTTGTCGGAAACCAGCCCACCTGCGGCATGGGCTGGGGACATTGCCCCGATCCCACGGAAGGAAAAGAAGCCTTCGACCGCAAGTCGATCGACATGAACCCGGAGCAGGAAAAGTTGATTGAAGATGTCTACGCCGCGAATCCGCATACGGTGGTCGTCCTGGTGTCCAGCTTCCCTTACACCATCAACTGGGCACAGGAGCATGTCCCCGCCATTCTCCACATGGCGCACGACAGCGAAGTGGAAGGTACGGCAATCGCGAATGCCTTGTTTGGACAATACGACCCAGCAGGACGTCTGGTCGTCACCTGGCCGAAGTCGATCGACCAGCTTCCGCCTCTGATGGATTACAACATTCGCGACGGTCGCACCTACATGTACTTCAAAGGGCAACCGCTGTACCCGTTCGGCTACGGATTGAGTTACACCAGCTTTCAATATTCCGACTTACACGTGAGTTCCTCGAAACTCGACGCCAGCGGCCAACTGATTGTCAGCGCAAAAATCACGAACAAAGGCGCGTGGTCTGGAGATGAAGTCGTTCAGATGTACATCCAGTATCCGGATTCCAAAGTATCGCGTCCGCGTGAGCAATTGGATGGCTTCGAACGAGTCCATCTGAATCCCGGAGAGTCCGAAACTGTTCGCTTGCCATTACAAGCCAAAAACCTGGCGTACTGGGACGTGGCGGCGGACCATTTCGTCGTCGAGCCTGGAAAGATCAATGTAATGTTGGGCTCCTCTTCCGCCGACATTCGTCTTCACACAGGAATTCTCGTCGAACAACATACAGCGTCACCATCACCGGCACGGTAATTCCGGTCAGAGGAAGGTTCAATGTTGAATAGGTTCAGGGGGTTTCGGTCCGGTTATTTGGTGAGTTTCTTTCTGCTCGCTTCGTCGATTGGACTCAACGCACAAACGAAAATCGCTGTCACCCAGACACCTACCGGCGCGACGGTGAAGACTGCAACGGACACCCTGCACCTGACCGTATGCGGCGCCGCTTCCGTCCACGTTGTCGCCGCGCCCAATGCCGAAAACGACGGCAATGTCACGGCTGGAACGCCGAAAGAACCCTGGATGGTCGAGCCTTGCACCGCGACAAAATTTACCCTGCATATGCCCGCCGCTGCGCCGGCAACATCATCGGATAAGCGCCTGTGGAATCCAGTGGTCGCCACCCTGGACACTGGCAAAGTGCGCGTGCTCATTTCGCTCGATACTGGAAGCATCGAGTTTCAGGATGAGCAGGGACATCGCCTGCTGCAAGAATTTCAGGACAGGCCGCGCACCTATCGTCCCGTCACGCGCAATGGCGAGGCTATGTACAGCGTCGAAGATCGTTTTTATCCGGCGGTGCGGGAAGGTCTCTACGGATTGGGTCAGCACCAGAACGGAGTCTTCAATTATCGCGGCACGGTCGTAGAACTGGCGCAGGCGAATACTGACGTGGACATTCCCCTCCTGGTTTCAACCAATGGGTACGGCATTTTCTGGAACTCGGCGGCAATCTCTTACTATGACAATCGCTTCCCTTCTGAAATGCGCTTCAGCTCCGAGTCGGCCAACGCCATCGATTACTACTTCCTCTACGGTCCGGAGATGGACCAGGTCATCCATCAATATCGCGCGATGACCGGCCACGCGCCGCTCTTCGGGGAGTGGGCGTATGGATTTTTCCAGTCCAAGGACAGGTACACCAGCGACGCCCAGTTGCTGCAGATTGCAAATGAATATCGCAGCCAACACGTTCCGCTCGACACCATTGTGCAGGACTGGTACTGGTGGGTGAAACAGGGCGATCCGGAGTTTACTCCGAGCAACTACCCTGACGTTCCGGAAACGCTCACGAAGCTGCATGACGAACATGTCCACGCCATGCTCAGCGTGTGGGGCGTCTTCAATCCGGAGTCGAAAAATTTCCAGGAAATGAAGGCGCGTGGGCTTACGATTCCGGGAACAACAGATTACGACGCGACCAATCCGGCAGCCGGAGATTTTTATTGGAATCACCTGGTGGGCAAATTGTTCGCGCAGGGTTGGGATGCATTCTGGCTCGATAGCTCAGAGCCGGAAAAAGCGTATCCGCATGGCGGCCAAAGCGATGCTGCCCTGGCGAATAAAAAGCTGTTCATCGGCAATGGAGCGCGCTACACCAACATTTTTCCGTTAATGCATACCGGAAACGTCTATCGGCACTGGCGCGAAACAACCGATCAAAAGCGGGTTTTCATTCTGACCCGCTCGGCGTTCGCCGGTCAGCAGCGCAATGCCGCGACCACCTGGTCGGGCGATGTCTTCAGTACGTTTTTGTCATTCCGCAGGCAGGTGCCGGCTGGTCTGAATTTCGCGCTGTCGGGCATGCCGTACTGGACCACCGACATCGCCGGATATGGGCCACCGCTGGCGCGCGATACGCACGATCCTGAATATCAGGAGTTGTACACGCGCTGGTTTGAGTTCGGCGTCTTCAGTCCGATTTTCCGCACGCACGGACATCGCGCGAATAACGAGAACGAACTCTTTTCCTATGGACCGGTCACACCGATCCTCATCCGTTATGACAAGCTGCGTTATCGCCTAATGCCGTATATTTATTCGCTGGCCTGGCAGGTAACCGATCACGATTCCACCATCATGCGCCCACTGGTGATGGACTGGCGGACGGATCGAAGTACCTGGAACATCGGCGATCAGTTCATGTTTGGACCCGACCTGCTGGTAAGCCCCGTCACGCAGAAAGGCGCCACCAGCCGCTGGCTCTATCTGCCCGCATCGCCGGTCTGGTACGACTTCTGGACGGGACAGAAAACGGCAGGCCAGCAGCGGATTGAGGCCAGCGCCCCGCTCGATCGCATTCCACTCTATGTGCGTGCCGGGTCCATTCTTCCGCTGGGACCCGAGATCGAATGGGCAGGCCAGAAGCCCTCTGCGCCCATTGAATTGCGCGTGTATCGCGGTGCCAACGGCAGCTTTGAACTGTATGAAGATGCGGGCGACACCTATGCGTACGAGAAAGGCGCTCACTCTGTCATTCCCACCCAATGGGACGATGCGACAAAAACGTTGACGATAGGCGCTCGGCAAGGATCGTTTCCAACCATGGTGAAGGAGCGAACATTCAACGTTGTGTTCGTCAGCGCAAATCACGGCGTAGACGGCGAAGAGACATCCAATCCGGATAAGGTGATCCAATACACCGGCGATGCAGTTACCGTGCCCGCGCCTTGAAGCACAGGAATTTTCAACGCGATCGCATTATCGTTTTCGAGAGGACCTGGGCAATGCTTCGATCGTTCGCCACACTTCAAGGATCTGTTCTTAGCATCCTGTTGCTGGCTCCGCTACTGTGGGCACAGCCTTCTTCGAGTTCTTACCCTGCCGCAGTATTGCAAATCCAGATGGACAAGCCTGTCGCCAAAGTCAGCCCCACCCTCTATGGGCTGATGACGGAAGAGATCAATCACTCCTACGACGGTGGACTCTACGCCGAGCTGGTGAGCAACCGTGCCTTTCAGGACAATCCTCACTCGCCGGACAATTGGCTGATCCTGCGGGATGGAAATGCGCGCGCTTCCATGCAGATCGACAAGTCCACCGGTCCCAGCGCTGCGTTGTCCACCAGCCTGAAACTGACCGCGCAACAGGCGGACGCTGAGAATCCCGCAGGCATCGTGAATAGCGGCTATTGGGGCATTCCATTGCAGGCCGACACCACCTATGCGGGATCGTTTTATGCTAAGTCCACTGGAGATGCGAACGGCCCGGTAACCATGAGCCTGGTGAATAACAACACCGGCGCGATGGTGGCGACGG
Source organism: Acidobacteriaceae bacterium (assembly GCA_965276585.1). Classification (GTDB taxonomy): domain Bacteria; phylum Acidobacteriota; class Terriglobia; order Terriglobales; family Acidobacteriaceae; genus JAKAAZ01. The sequence continues at coordinate 1,024,809 of CBDIAZ010000003.1, forward strand.
CCAACATTCCATCACTTACAGCGGAGTGGAAACAATATCGAGTCACATTGCGAACCGGACAGATTGCGACCTCCGCCAGCAACCATCTGGTGTTGTCGGTTGCGCAGCCGGGCACGATCTGGTTCAGTTCGGTGTCGCTGTTTCCGCCGACATATAAAAACACCGCCAATGGGAATCGCATCGATTTAATGGAAATGCTGGCCGGCATGCACCCGCAGTTTTTGCGCTTTCCCGGCGGCAACTACCTTGAAGGCGACCACATCGCCGACCGCTACGACTGGAAAAAAACCATCGGCCCGCTCGTGAATCGTCCTACCCACAAAAGTCCTTGGGGATATCGCAGTTCTGATGGGTTGGGGCTGCTGGAATATTTGGAATGGTGCCAGGACCTGCACATGCAGCCGGTGCTGGCCGTGTACGCCGGGTATTCCATGGCACAGGAGCATGTAACGCCAGGACCGGATCTTGCTTCGTATGTGCAAAGCGCATTGCAGGAAATCCAGTATGTCACCGGCGGTACAGATACAAAATGGGGCGCTGTCCGAGCACAAGACGGGCATCCCGCTCCCTTCCCGCTGACTTATGTCGAAGTTGGCAATGAAGATGAATTCGATAAATCCGGCAGTTACGATGCCAGGTTCGCTCAGTTCTTCGATGCAATCAAGAAGGCGTATCCCAACCTGCAGGTGATTGCAACCGCCCCCGTCAAGAGCCGTGTGCCGGATGTTATCGACGACCATTTTTACAGGACCGCGCAGGAGTTCTTTGCGGATACGCACCACTACGACAAGGCGAGCCGCAAAGGTCCGAAAATATTTGTCGGAGAATGGGCCACGCGCGAGGGTACGCCTACACCGGACCTAGGCGCCGCACTGGCCGACGCCGCCTGGATGACCGGCCTCGAACGCAATAGCGATCTTGTCATTATGTCGAGTTATGCTCCGCTGCTGGTCAACGTAAATCCGGGTGCGGCGCAATGGTTCCCAGACCTGATCGGCTACGATGCAGTCCATAGCTACGGTTCGCCCGGTTATTATGCCCAGGCGATATTCAGCAATAACCTGGGCAGCGAAGTTCTGGACTCCAGCCTGCAGGGTGCGGGGCAACTGCTTTTTTATTCAATCACCCGCAATAAGGAGAAGCGGATGTTGTATCTCAAAGTAGTCAATGCTTCCTCAAAGCCGCAGCAACTGGAGATTCAATTGGTCGGAAAAAATCGGATCGAGGGAACGGCGACCGTTCTTAGCCTGAGCGGGCACTCCATGGAGGAGACTAATTCCCTGTCTCATCCAGCAAGGATCGTTCCAGTGAAAAGCACCATAACGGGTTTGATGTCAGGCATCCATCATGTCTTTCCGCCATACTCGATCGAGGTGATGGACATTGCATATGCCGATTGAGCAGAGACGAAGACGTACTTGACGGAAATGGAAACACCTATGGAGTGTTACACCAGCAACACACCCGCGGATCGATAGCTGGTGCCTTCGCAATTTGTTTCAATCATCGGCAGACGCGGTGTTGCGGTAAGGATTTCGATTGTCCCACCGGCTAACACGACGGTGTCCTCGATCTTCGCGCCTTGAATCGTCGGGTTCCAGGCCATCGCTTCCTGGTTCAGCACGCGTTCCTCGCCGTGCGGCCGTGCGATCCATTCGCGTTCCCAATAGCCAGTCGCTCCGCCTTGATGGTGCATCTGCTCCTCGCCGGGATAACCTTGTTCCGCATACGCCTGCTGTGCCACGGTAAATAATGCGTCGGCAGTGGCCTTCTCGCGAGTTGCATGGAGCAGACGCGCGTTTACCTGTGCTACGGCAGCAAATTTTTCCTCGAGTTCCGCCGGCATTGCCCCAAAATGAACAAAGCGCGTAATGGAGACGCACAGACCCCAGCAACGGGCACAGAAGTTCAACATGCCATAGCGCCGCAATACGCCGTCGCGCGGAACCGCGTGGCGATAATTGCGAATCCTATCGTCCACGGCTGTTAAGAAAACCGAAGGCTGAATATTTTCCGCCAGCAGACGTTCGCCCACCATCGCCTGCATCCTGGCCTCGGTCATTCCCGGGCGAAGCGCAAACAGAATGTCGCTGGCCACCTCCGCAACATGTTGGCCCAGCCAGCGATACCGGGCGATTTCGCCGTCTGTCAAGGCCATCCGCAGCGGCTTCATGGAAATGACAGGAATTCCATAGCTGGTATCGTCCGCGGCGACCTGCCCTTTTCCAATCAATTTACCGATCGCCGCCGGAATATCGTTGGCGTGCCACGGCTGAATGACGGATTGGTAGTCGAGATGTTGAAACTCTTCGTTTGCGAGCCGGAGCGCCTCATTGTTCGTCGTCAGGTAGCAGGACTTGTCTTCGCGCGCGATCAACAGGCTTGCAACGCCGACTTCGCGCAGGGTAGCCACATGCACGTCCACAATTCCCGCTGTTGCCCATGCAATATTTTCGTGACGGGAAATCAGGTAGGCATCCAGCCCATTCGCCTGCAGGAATTCCTGCAGGACGCGCTGTTTCATTCCGAGTTCGGCTTTGCGTTCGCCGGCTGGAAACGGCATTCCAGCTTCTTCGTTTTCGTTCTTCACGCCATCTCCTTGGAATTACTCTTCAGTGCTCGCGTAACACGCGGGCGTCGAGGGATATGGCATTACGACGATGGAATTGTCTGGGTAAGAATCGCCACGCCATAAACCGGCAGCGTTACGGAGTGTATTGCCGCGTCTCCATTCAGCACATCATGCATGGCAGCCGGCAGCGAAATCGTCTGCGGATCGGCGGAGAAATTCTCGAAGATAAGTACCGTCTTGTCCGGGCCGACGCGCCGCTCCACTTCGACCCCGGATGGTACTGCCGGAAGGTCCGGTTTCAATCCGCTGGTGTCGAGCATCCATTGCGCTGCCTTCTGCATTCCCTCGTCGTTCATCCATATGCCGATATACGTGATGGTGCCGCGGCCAACCTTGCGTGTGATCGCCGCGGGATTTCCATCCAGCCAGCCATTGCTCTTGCCGTAGCGCATCAGAATCTTCACATCCGGGGCCATTGTCTGCAGCCGCTCCGCATACAACTGGCTTTCATTCGCGCCCCAATCGCCGGTAACGGGAACATTGTGCCGCAACGCAAAATATTGCTCGACGCGTCCCCCCAGCATTGCCGCAAGCGGACCTGGCTGCCGCTCTTGCCAGCGGGAATTGTCCCAGTCCTTCATTCCTGAGCGTTGCCCCAGCACCAGGTTCCCGCCTTGCTCCACGTAATGCATCAGGTTGTCCGCGACAGCTTTGGGCATCACGTTCAATCCCGGAGCGACAACGAGCTTGTATTTTGAAAGATCATCCGAGGGCGAAATAATATCGATCGACTGGCCGAGTTCATGCAGCGGCTTGTAATAACTCATCAGTTCATCGATCGGATTGTAGTCTGGATTCTCTCTCTGCCAGTTGATCGTCCAGCGGCTGGCATAGGATTGGAGGATCGCCACTTGCGACTTGACTGTAGTTCCAGCCAGCACGGGTCCGGCCTTTTCATATTCGCGACCTACTTGCGCAATTTCCGAATAGACCGGGGTGGGCGTGCCATCGACTCCAACCAGGGTGCCTTTATGGTTCTGCTCCTCGCCATTCAATGAATCGCGCCATTGCCAGTAGCTGGTCGTGTTTGCACCGTGGCTAATGTCCTGCCAGATGCCGGCGCGCATCTGCCCTTTGGCTATAAGAGAACCGGCTGTGGTTTCCATCACCCAGAAGTTCTGATTCTTGAAGCCACGCACCAAATCGTTACTGGCCGCATTTTTTACCGGATTGAAAGGATTCCGCCAATGGCCGAGCGGATCGTCCCACGACGCAAAATTCAGATCGTGTGCGATGACGTAGTAACTCAGCCCGTCATACCAGCCCATCATGTTGCTGGTGATGCGCTGCCTGGGGGCAATATACATGCGCAGCGCATCGATCTGGTTTTTCTGATAACTGCGCCACGTGTCCGAGACAAAGCGTTTCCAGTTCAACATCAGTCCCGGATTTCCATGCATGGTTGGAATAGGAATCTGATCCCAGCTGGTGTAGGTAAGACTCCAATACGCGGCGTCTAACCGCCGGTTGATGTTATCGAGCGTGCCGTACTTCGCCTTGAGCCAATCCTGAAATTGCTTCTGGGTATTCGCATCATAGGAGACGTTGCCGTATTCGTTATCGATCTGCCATGCGATCACGTAGGGATTGTGTCCGAAGCGCTTCGCCAGTTGCTCGTCGATTCCCCGCACCAGCACTCGATATTTCGGGTCGGCCCAGTTGAAATTGGCGCGGCCTTGCTGTCCCGCGCGCTGCCCAGTAGCGGAAACCCGCAGCGTTTCGGGATACTTCTGCTTCAGCCACGCCGGCGGCGCCTGACTCGGCGTTCCGATGACGACGAAAATTCCGTGCTTGCCGGCAAGATCGATAGCTCGCTCCAGCCAATCCAAATCATAGCGGCCCTCCTCCGGTTCGTCGCGACTCCATGTATATTCTCCAATGCGCACCATGTGCACATGCGCTTTCTGCATCAGCTCCAGATCTTTTTCCCAACGCGATTCCGGCCATTGTTCCGGATACCAAGCTGCGCCTAATAGTAGCGGCGGCGTGGGCACAACGCTTTTCTCTGTCTGCGTACTCTGCGAATACAATGCCGAGGATCCAAATATTGCGATGAACAATATAGCCAGCGCATAGCCGAACATTCGAAGCTGAAAAAGCACTTTATCACTCACGATTTATCACCGCCTTTTACGTTAGTTCGTTCGTTGCAGATTCAATTGGTTGGGGTGCGCGATATTTCTTGCCTAAAATAAACAACGCCGCCGTGCCGAGCAGCGGCATAAAAGCTATCAGGATAAATACCGGCTTATAAGAGACATGGTCGACCAGCGCTCCAGTGAGCAATGGAAACAACAAGCCGCTTAACCCGCCGGAAACGCCCGTCAATCCAGTGGCGCGGCCAACCGCATGGTCAGGAAATAAATCCGTAATCGCGCCGAACATATTCGCGGAAAGAAAATTGTCCGCCATCACCGCGATGCCGATCATGAACAATGCCGGTATCGCATGATGCAGATAAGGCACCATGAGACTGGCCACGCATAGCAGACTGCTCCCGTACATTGTGATCCGGCGGACGGTATAGATTTTCAGATTCCTTTTTTGCAGCCACCCTGCCGCCCAACCGCCCAGCACACCGCCGGTGTCTCCAAGAAAGAACGGAATCCAGCCTAGAAATCCAATCTGCGTGAGCGACATATGGCGAACGCTGTACAGATAACTCGGTATCCAATACCAATAGAACTGCATGACTGGACCGATGAAAAATCGACACATCATCACCGCCCAGGACGAAGACTGCTTCAACAGAGAACTTAGTGGCTCCTGAGCAATTTGCCCGGCAGGCGCGATGGCCTTACGGCGCGGATACAGCCACCACCAGAATGGCACCCAAACCACTCCAAGAAACGCCGGAACCAGGAACGCGGCCCGAAATCCGTACCGCTGCATGAGAAATACAATCAGCGGCGGAGCGATGGTTGAGCCAATCATGGTGCCGCTGTTGAAGATGCCGATGGCGAGTGTCCGCTGCTCCTGCGAAAAGAAGCGGGAAACCGCCTTCATCCCGCCGGAGATATTGCCGGCCTCTCCGGTTCCCATCCATAAGCGGGTCACTCCGAGCTGAAATCCGGTGCGGGTAAAAACCTGCGAGCCGGTTGCCGCCGACCACCACAGCACCGCGCCCGTCAAGCCAAGCCCGGCCCCAATGCGGTCCATCAGCCAGCCCATCGGAAACTCGCCCGACATCATTCCGAATTGCAGGGCGGCGACAATTCTTCCGTAGGCTTCATTCGACAAGTGATATGTCGAGCGCAGCACAGGCGCCAGCACCGACAACGTCTGACGATCGATAAAATTAATGACTGTAATGGAAAAGATGAGGCCAAGAATGACCCATCTGCGCGGGGAACCTTGTTCGGGGGCCGAGTGGAGCTCGTCCTCCTGGGTTATAGGTTGACTACCCGGCAATCCTGCCTCCAGCTAGAGTTGCAGAATCGTGCCTGGCGGCTATCGATTCCGCGCCAATCACGTCTGATGTTTGTTCAATCCAACTGTAACTCGACTGTCATTCCATTACTCGCTCGGCGTTGCTAAACGCGACAGAAGAATGCTTTCCGCGTGCTTGAATGAAGGAGACTTTAACGTCCTTACTTCAGCCTGTCCGACCAGGGCCGCGCTGAGGCTAAGACGCGGTTTACTTCCTCGATGTTCTCCGCGCCCACAGTGTTGAGCCAATCTTCAAAAGCCGCCGCGCCTTGCTTTACAAAGACCGGTACACCATCCTGCCACGTCGCCCGGCCACAGAGAACGCCGTTGAAGTCGATCCCGCACTCTACGGCGAACTCCAGTGTCTCAACGAACATCGGGCTGGTCACTCCGGCAGACAGATACACAAACGGCAAATGGGTGGCGGCAGCTGCTTCCTTGAAATATGCCGCCGCCTCTGCGCGGCTGTATGCCTTCACTCCCTGGAACGCCTTCGTGCCTTCTACATATTGGATTTGCACGGGAACTTCGACTTTGAGTACATCCGCCAGATATCGCTCCTGGCTGAACTCTTTCATCGAGCGGATCACGATTTCCGGCTTGCGCCTGGCGTATGCCAGCCCTTTTTCATCTTCTCCATGCACGTCATAGCCGATAAATTCGAGAAACAGCGGAATATCGTGCGCCTTGCACTCCGCGCCGACCCGTTCCACCCAGGCATGCTTTTGCTGGTTGACCCAGGCGTCCTCGAACGGCGTGTAGTAAACGAGAACCTTGACCGCATCGGCGCCGGCTTCCTTGACGCGCAGCACGGACCAGCCTTCACTCGCGGTCGGCAACCGTTCCGGATGGTCCACGGTGTATCCGGCCTTTTCATAGGCGAGCAGCAGGCCTTTGCCATTGCGGTGTTTTGTCGCTGGCAATCCATAATGCAAATCCAACAGAATGGATGACGCATGCCGGGTAAGCGCCGCCGTGACCAGTTCCTTGAATTGCATCATCATGGGTTCCGTCGCCTGTTGACCACCCATTTCCTTCTCCAGCATCGCCTTCAGCAATCCGCGCTGATCCATGGCTGCTGCCGCAATCACGCCGCGCTTGTCGGACACGGCCTTCAACCCGGCAATTTTTCCGGGAGTCAATTTATTCGGCATAATCTATTCTCCTGCAGGTCTCAGTCGATGGGTCACTTGTCTGATCTTCGATCTCATGGCAGCTCGTCATAGAGACAGCGGCAGCACGCGGTGCAAATGCCAGGACCCGCGAGTGGCGGTCTAGAGATTTTCGCTTCTGAATTACAGATAGCTGCACTCAGATACCATAATGATGAATATTCAATATATGGGCGTCAATGATAGATGTCAATCGATTGCAAATGATTAATCGGCCTATAGCCTGCCGTCATGAGTCGAGCGTCAGGCCCGCTTCAAATTCTTCTCAGACCTCATCCGGCATTGAAAGGGGAGCAAACCTTGACAATCGATGTCAATCGATTGTAGCCTGTGTCCAACAAACCGGTAGGTGTTTCTCGTCGGGGAAACTCATTCTGCCTGACTGCTGGAAGAATATAAATTGTGCCTGAAGTGATTAAAGGGATGCAACGTGCCTGTCGAAACGGCCCGTGTGACAGTCTCGATTGTTTGGTGTTCAGAGTGGGCGGATAGAATGAGCGCAAAAAATCTTCTCGTGGTGCAAGGTGGCGGCCCGACCCCCGTTCTGAACGCAACTCTTTCCAGCATTTTAGAGGAATCGTACAGCACAAATAAGATCGCACGAATCTTCGGAGCAGTATCTGGAATCGCAGGTTTGATTCATGGAGATGTGACCGAGCTGAGCAGCATTCCGCCGCAGGAATTGGCCCAACTGCGATCATCCCCTGGCGCCGCGCTGGGTTCCTCACGTTCTAAACCTTCTGCGGACCATCTCGATCTCGTGATTCAAAGTTTGCGACGTCTCGGCGTGGGACATCTGTTATTCATCGGCGGCAACGGCACGATGCGGGGCGCGGAAGTCGTGAGTCAGTATTGCCGCGATAAGAACTACGAGATTCAGGTCATCGGCATTCCGAAGACGGTGGACAATGACATTGCGGCAACTGACCGCTGCCCGGGCTACGCCAGCGCGGCACGGTACGTCGCGCAATCCACGCGAGACCTGGGCATGGATGTCCGTTCGCTTCCTCAACCTGTTTCAATTTTCGAAACGATGGGCAGAAGCGTTGGGTGGCTCGCCGCCGCGTCCGTAGCGGCCAAGGCGGAGCCGGATGACGCTCCGCATCTGGTCTACGTACCTGAGCGGCCTTTCGACATAGAAAATTTTCTCTCCGATCTGGATGATGTTGTCACCCGTCTGGGATGGGCGATTGTGGTGGTTTCAGAAGGACTTCGCAACCAGTCTGGCCATCTTCTTTTCGAATCGCTCGAGCCTTCGCAGGTCGATGCATTGAAACGACCGCTCCCCGGAGGAGTGGGTCAGTATCTCGCTGAAATCGTCACCCGACGCCTTAAGATTCGTTGCCGCAGCGAAAAACCTGGACTTCTTGGCCGATCTTCCATGTTGCACGTCTCATCGCAAGACCTCCAGGACGCAGAGCTAGTCGGCCGCGCGGGCGTACGCGCACTTCTGGAGGGAAATACGAACAAGATGGTTTCGCTTTTACCCTTGAACAACACTCAAGGTGCCGGATATGACCTGGTTTCTTTCGATGCGGTTGCAGGAAAGGATCGGCCCATTCCCGCAATCTGGCTTTCAGGCAAGGCCACATCGGTGAACGAAGGTTTCGTTCGTTACATTCGTCCTCTCGTCGGCAGTCTAATGGAATATCACTCGCTGTTCAGGCTGGATACTAGGAGTTTGGTAAATTGATGCAGAATTCTCCTCATTTCAATACTTCCCTGCAGCTTGGAGTTCTGATCCTCGGCCGCAAACGTCCTGGCTTCGATCAGGAGTGGAATCGAATTGTATGCAAAGACAGTCTCGCGGCATTGAAGGATCTTGGCTTTACCTGTGTCGGAGCTGAGAAGCCGGTCGTCGACGACGAGACATTGCTCGTGGCAATGCAGCAGATTCGTCAAGCCCAATGCGAGGCTCTCCTTATCCTGCAGCCTTCGATCGGAAATGGTCAGCTTGCCCTGACTGTTGCCCAGAATTGGCCGTATCCGGTTGTGTTGTGGGCGACACCGGAAAGGCCGACGGATGGCAAGGTCAGTTCCTGTTCTCTCGTAGGCCAACATCTGTGGGCTTCCGTTCTGCGCCAGGCCGGGCATCCTTTCGAATTCGTATATGGAGCTGCCGATACCGCTGAAGTACGTGCGGCGGTGAGTCAGGCGATCGGCCTGTGCCGTACATTCCGTTATTTGCGGCATGCGAAGGTCGGAGCAGTTGGAACGCACGTGCCGGGGTTTATCGATCTGGCGGCGGATCCATTTCTCCTGCTTCGCAAGATTGGCATTCAACTGCACCCGCTCAGCCTGCCGCAGTTTATTGAACGGGTTCGCGACATCCCGGAAGAACGCGTTCGCAAGGATGTGGAGCAGGCCCGGGCGCTGGGCTTGAAACCTCTAAATGTCGGCGAAGATGTCTACGACATCAATTCCCGCTGCTATCTCGCCATGCTCGACATTATGCGGGAAGAAAGTTTGCAGGCGCTTGCCTTGCAGTGCTGGCCGGAAATTCCGAACATGCTGGGTCAATGGCCCTACCTCGCGGTTTCGCGTCTCAGCTCCGCGGGCCATGCGGTGGCCATTGAAGGAGACGTCGACGCATCAATCGCCAGCTTGATGAGTTCTTCTCTCGGCCTGGGGCCCGGATTCCTGACCGACTGGCTCGAACATGATACTTCCACCATTTTGTTCTGGCATCCGGGAATGGCGCCGCTGGACATGTGTCATGCAGTGGGCACCGAAGAGGGTCCAAGCCTCGGCGAACATTTCAACATTGCAAAACCGTTAGTCGTAGATGCTCCCCTTCTTCCAGACCAGGAAGTCACGGTGATGCGTCTATGGCGCTGCGACAGCGAATATCACATGACGGCATTTGAAGGCCGCTCCATTCCGCCGCAGCGCAAGCTTACAGGGAACACGATTTTGGTGGAGGTTGCGGACCACAATGTGCCCGCACGGTTCGACGAGCTGTTGCATGCGGGCATGCCGCATCATGTTCTACTTTTCTTTGGAAACCAGGCGGATGTATTTCGCCGGCTTGCCCGGCTATTTCATATTCACTGGCACGAATAGTGATTGGAAAAGATTATTTATGGTCGATTCAGGATGCAGAAGATTTCTGAAATCTGGGGACTATGAAGATTAATCCGGAGGCAGCAAGATGAAAGCTAGCCGCGTTGCACGGCATGAGGTTCGGGAAGAAATACAGCGGCGCATCCTCTCCGGCGAAAGCAAGCCCGGTGAGAGATTGGGCCAGCAGAATCTCGCGAAGCAGTTGGGAGTTACACAAGGAGCTGTCAGGGAATCGCTGCTCGAACTGCAGTGGCTCGGACTGGTCGAGTCTGTCGACCATCTGGGAGTTTTTGTCGGCGACCTCGATGTTTCGCGAATCTGCGAAGCGTACCAGATTCGGGAGGTCCTCGAAGGTCTGGCGGCGCGTTTGGCCTGCTATAACGCGGGACGCGCGGACATCGTCGAGTTGCGACAGATGGCGGAAGACATCTTCAAACTTGCTCATGAAAATAAAGCGGAGGAGATGGGGTCGCTTGATCGGAAGCTCCACTTTCACATCATTGAGCTTTCACGAAATGCAATCTTACTGCGATTGGCGGAAACATATCGCGTTTTGGGAATGATGGTTCGAGCCTCCCGCGAGCCGAATATCATTCGCGAAGAACATCTGCAGATTATCGAAGCCATCGAGCATAACTCCGCCGAAGAAGCGGAACGGATCGCTCGCAAGCATGTAGCCGGCGCGCGGCAGATGATTGAAAACCAGGCGAAGCAGGGCAAATTTGTTCCCAAATGGGTCGGTTGATCACATTGGTTATTGCTCCTCGTATAGCACAGTCAGGCTCAGGTCAAAACAAATGAGTATTGCGCAGGAAACTTCGTACAAGGTCTATCTGAACGGCCAATGGATCGCGACCGGCCAGGAAATTGAAGTTGTCAATCCAGCCACGGAAAAAGTGTTCGCTCGAGTTTCCACCCTCGATCGCGAACAGATTCACATGGCTCTGGATGCGGCCGAGGCGGCATTTCCTGCCTGGCGGACCCGCACGACAAAAGATCGCGGCCAGATCCTGCATCGGGTGGCGGACGAATTGATGGCGCGCCGCGATGAGATTGCGCGCACCATCACGCTGGAAAACGGTAAACCCCTGGCGCAGAGCAAGGGCGAGGTGGACATGTCGGCAGACCACCTGCACTGGTTTGCGGAGGAAGCCCGGCACTCCTATGGTCGAACCATCCCCGCCCAGGTAGCAGGCAAACGGCATCTGGTGGTCAAGACTCCCATCGGCGTCGTCGGCGCCATCGCTCCATGGAATTTTCCCTTAGTGCTCTCGGTGCGAAAGGTGGCTCCCGCGATGGCCGCTGGCTGCCCGGTCATTCTGAAGCCCGCGTCGCAAACGCCGTTATGCGCAATTGCGCTCGCCGAGTGCATGGAGGCTGCCGGCGTTCCGGCCGGCGTGTTCCAGCTTGCCGTCGGCAGCGCGCCCATGATCGCGGAGGAATTTCTCTCGAACCCCATCTGCCGAAAAATCAGTTTTACCGGTTCTACTGCTGTCGGCCAAAAACTGATTCGAGGCGCAGCTGAAGGAGTCAAACCCTTGTCGCTCGAACTCGGCGGCCAGGCGCCGTTATTGGTCTTCGATGACTGCGATCTGGATCGAGCGGTTCGGGAAACGATCATCGCGAAGTTTCGCAATACCGGTCAGTCCTGCATCGCGGCCAACCGCATCTTTGTGCAAAAGACGATCTATCGCCAATTTCTCGATAAGTTTCTGGATGCAGTACATGCTCTGAAAACCGGACCGGGTCTTGAAGATGGAATGGATGTAGGACCCGTGATCAGTCAGCACGCTTTGGATAGCGCTTTATCTCAGATTGAGAATGCTGTGCAGCATGGCGGAAAGATCGTAGCCGGCGGGAAGCGTGTGCCTGGAATCAGCGGATACTTCCTGGAACCAACCGTCATCGAAGGAGTGAAAGACACCGCCGTGTGCATGATGGAAGAAACTTTCGCTCCCGTCGCGCCCGTCACCAGTTTTGACACGGAAGAGGAAGCAATCGCACGCGCCAATCGCTCTCCGTACGGCTTGAGCGCCTACGCCATGACCAGCGATCTCGGTCGCATGTTCCGGCTGGCGGAGCAAATCGAATCGGGAACGCTCGGAATCAACGATGGCGCGCCTTCCGCAAGTCAGGCCCCGTTCGGCGGGGTGAAGCAAAGCGGCTGGGGACGCGAACTGGGTTCAGAGGGTTTGGAAGCGTTTTTGGAAACCAAGCATGTCTCCATCGGCGGCGTCTGAAGATTGAAGTCCCAGTAAGACAATCACAGTCAAGCAAAAAGAAAGAAGGCCAGCAGTTATGATTCATTTTCTGATTCATGATGCGTCGGACAATGTTGGAGTAGCAGTCGTAGACCTCGCTGCCAGCGCCGATTGTTCCGGACGCAATCTTACAAACAATCAATCCCTGAAAGCGAAAACAACAGAAGCGATTCCGCTGGGCCACAAATTGGCTTTGAAGGATTTTGCCGTCGGCGATTCCGTTACAAAATACGGTTGCGTCATCGGACAGGTGGTTCAGCCCATCAAGGCGGGTCAGCATGTTCACGTTCACAATCTCAAGACAAAAAGGTGGGCATAGACATGGCCAAGCAGAAAATCTCCGCGTATCGTCGCGAAAACGGACGAGTCGGCGTTCGCAATCACGTTGTCGTTCTTCCGGTCGACGACATTTCCAATGCCGCGTGTGAAGCCGTCGCCAACAACATCAAAGGAACGCTGGCTCTTCCGCACGCCTACGGCAGACTTCAGTTCGGCGAGGACCTGGAATTATTTTTTCGCACCATGATCGGCATCGGCAGCAATCCAAATGTCGCAGCTGTCGTGGTGATCGGCATCGAGCCGGGTTGGACCAAACGTATTGTGGATGGCATCGCGAAAACCGGTAAGCCGGTCACCGGATTCTCTATCGAAGGCAAAGGCGATATTCGCACCATCGCGGATGCCTCCTACCAGGCCAAGGAATATGTCCAGTGGGCATCGGAGCTGCAGCGAACCGACTGTGATCTGAGCGAACTCTATATCAGTGTAAAGTGCGGCGAGTCTGACACGACCACAGGCCTCGCAAGCTGCCCGACCGTGGGAAACCTGATCGACAAGCACTGCGAGACCGGCGGAACAGCATCCTTTGGCGAGACCAGCGAACTGACGGGCGCGGAACACATCGTCGCCGAAAAAGCGGCAAACGAGGCGGTACGCAAAGATTTCTTCGCTGCCTTTGAAGACTATACGAAACTCGTCTTCAGCCAGAAAAAAGACGATCTGTCGGAATCGCAGCCGACGAAAGGCAACATTGCCGGCGGCCTGACCACGATTGAAGAAAAAGCGCTTGGCAATGTCGAGAAACTGGGCAAGCGAACCAAGTTCGTCGGATGCCTGACTCCAGCCACCGCTCCCACGAAACCCGGCCTATGGTTCATGGACACCTCCAGCGCTGCCGCCGAAGCCGTGACGCTTTGGGCCGCGTCCGGCGCGGTGGTTCATCTGTTCCCTACCGGGCAAGGCAATGTGATCGGCAATCCGATCGAACCGGTCATCAAACTCACCGGCAATCCCAAGACCGTCGCCACCATGAAGGAACATATCGATCTGGACGTATCGAAAATCCTGCAAGGCGAGATGACCATCGATCAGGCCGGCGATGCCTTGATCGATATGGTCGTTCGCACCGCCAACGGCAGATTGACCGCCGCGGAAGCGCTGGGACATCGCGAATTCGTGTTGACCAAGCTCTATCGAAGCGCCTAGAGCATTTCTCCTGAAGGTGTGTAATGGAAATTGAAACTCGACGTGGCCGTTTCCCAAAGAACGGTCACACATAGAGGATCTCGCCACACAACAGGATCAGGAGAAATGCTCTAAGTCCAGTTCTATAGAAAACAACCTGACGGCACCTGAGAACCCTTTCATGAATCGATTTCCTAAAGAGCGTCTGCAAGCCCTGGCTGCGCAATTGGCGAACGCTGTCGGCGTTCCCCCGGAAGATGCCGGCATTTTTGCCGACGCTCTCGTGGACGCGGAGATGCAGGGAACTTCCACCCATGGTCTATCTCGATTGAATATTTATTTGCAGCGAATTCAGAAAGGACTGATCGCGCCAGACGCAAAGCTCACCGTCGATCGCCAGGTCGGAAGCATTTTATCCGTCGATGCCGGCAATGGCCTGGGGCAGGTGCAGGCTCGAAAGGTTCTGGACCTGTTGCTTCCGCTTGCCGAGAAAAATGGCGTGGCGGCCGCGACAATCCGAAATTCGCAGCATTTTGGAGCACTGTCGTATTACTGCAATCTTGCCGCGGAACGCGGCTTCATCCTGCTGGCCATGACTGGTTGTGAACCGGCAATGGCGCCGGAAGGCGGTTTTCAGGCGTTTTTCGGCACCAATCCGATCGCGGCATCCTTTCCCACCGGCAAAGGCTTCAACGTCAAAATCGACCTGTCGACCTCAACAATTGCCCGCGGAAACATCATTGCGGCGCAGAAAAAGAAAGCGCCGATTCCGTTGGGTTGGGCCTTGGACCGCAACGGCGAGCCGACCACCGACGCGCAGGAGGCGTTGCTCGGCACCGTGCTGACGATGGCGGGACATAAAGGCTACGCCCTCGCGCTCATGGTGGAGATTTTCAGCAGCGTTCTGTCCGGCGCTGCCGTCGGCCCGCAGATCGGTTCCATGTATAAAGACCTCGACCGCAAGCAGGACGTCGGTCATTTTTTCTGTCTGCTCAACATTGCGGCGTTTATGGATTTCCAGGAATTTATCGCGCGCATCGACAGCACCATCGACAGCATAAAAGCCGGCAAAAAGCGTCCGGGTGTGGAGGAGATTCTTATTCCCGGAGAACGTTCCGCAAAAAATGCGCGAGCCAACGACGCGCAAGGCATCGCTCTCTCCACGGAAACCTGGGACGAACTGCAGCAGTGGTGTACCCGTTTCAATGTTTCTTTTAACTGCCATGAGGCGACAAATTAAAACATGCCAGACATTCTGATTACGGAAGACCTGCGAGGCGCGGCCGTCGATGCCCTTCGCGCAAAGTTTGAAGTTGTAATGCTGCCCGAATTGTGGAAAGATCCTGTCGCTCTCCGCGCAAACATTAAGGATTTTCGCGCCATCATCGTTCGCAATCAGACGCAAGTCAACGCCCAATTGCTGGCCGCGGCAAAGTCCCTGAAGGTGATCGGTCGCGCCGGTGTCGGCCTCGACAACGTCGATGTCAATACCGCCAGCAAGGCCGGCATTCTGGTAACCTCCACCCCCGACCAGAATGCGATTAGCGTCGCGGAAATTGCCATCGGATTGATGGTGTCTCTCGCGCGTTCTATTCCCGCCGCTGACCGGGACACGAAAAGCGGTAATTGGAAACGCCAGCAATTCATGGGGACCGAACTCTATGGAAAAATTTTGGGAGTTGTCGGCGCCGGAAAAATTGGCTACTTAACTGCGAAGCGAGCCCAGGCCTTTGGGATGAAGGTCCTTGCATACGATCCGTTTCTCAGTCAGGACAATGTCTATCTAAGCGAGCTGAACGCCGAGCTTGTCGATCTCGATGAATTGCTCGCTCGTGCGGATGTCGTTTCCTGTCACCTTCCATCGACACCGGAGACCATCGGGCTGCTCGATGCCCGCCGGTTCCAGAAAATGAAACCGACCGCTTATTTCATCAATACGGCGCGTGGCGAAGTAGTGCGGGAAGCCGACTTATTGGAAGCCCTGAAGACCGGGAAAATCGCCGGGGCCGCACTCGATGTCCGCGGCAAAGAACCTCCTCAAATTGGAGAACTGGAGCAATTGCCCAACGTGATACTTACCCCCCATATTGCGGCCTTTACCCGGGAGGCTCAGGATCGCGTTACCAAGGCGATTTGCGAGGATGTGGCACGCGTTCTCGAAGGAAAGCCCGCGCAAAACGCCGTAAACGGACACGCATTATCCAACCGCGTCTAAGGACCGACAAATAGAGCTGTGGGATGTCATCCACTCTTCCGGAAATCACACACCGCGTCTATTTCCATACATACCTCTTCTTACCGATCTCCCCACAACCCGCCTTCGCATGCATGATCGCTAACTGTTGTTGGAATGACGAAGGGGGTCGCCACATTCGTCGACGTGGCAGCGGAACCATATAGAAGATTCAATGACCCCGGGTTCTGCACAGTAACGTCAAAGGAAACCTGGTACGGTCCTCTTGCGGGAAGTACTGTGGGCGACCGGGTGGTGAATGCGCCTTTTTGCGTTGCGACCCCGCTCGATCCGCCTTTGATCGTTGGGTTCCACCCGGCATTAGAATCGATGATCGGCGTTTTGATCGTGCAGGACGAAGCGCAGATCCTTAATCTGCATAACTGCCTCCATTCACGGGTATCCGGATTGAGTTGCCCCCCGGGATCAGAACGTCATTTTGAGAGCGAACTGATAGACGCGCGGCGATCCGGCGTTGTTCCCTACGCCTCCGGTGCCTGCACCCACTGTTCCGGTAATCTGCCCGTAGGTTCCCGAAGATAAAGAGGCCTGAGGGTTTGCAAAATTGGCGTGATTGAAGGCATTGAACGCCTCCGCCTGGAACTGGGTCTGAAACCGCCGGAAATTGAAGATGTCCTTGAATACCGAAAGGTCCACGTCTGCATATCCGGGGCCTCGGAGGTCGTTGCGGCTCACGTCCCCAAAAGTCCCAGTCGCCGCAGGGACAAATGCAGCGGTGTTGAAGTATTCCTTGACTTTGCTCACTCCAGCCGGTCGCGCGGGATTGCCGACCTGATCGGCATAGTCGTTATTGACCCCGGACAACGATCGGTCGGTGCCGCTGACGACGGTGAACGGCAGTCCACTGTAGAGAAGAACGATCGCATTCACTTGCCATTTGTTCGCCAACGCATTTTTCCATCCCTGAACGTTGACGTGCGGAGTCAGATAGTTGGCCGACAAATTGAACCGGATGGTCTGGTCGAAGTCCGCGGGCCCGCGACCGCTCTGCAAATTGAATGGGTCGTGCGGCCCGGTGTTCTGTTCATTTGCGGCCGAGCTATTGTCGATGACCTTCGACCATGTGATGTTGCTCAACAGCGTAAGCCCGTTGGTTTGCCGTCGAGTTACGTTGACCTGTAGCGAGTTGTATTCCTCGTACTCATACGATTGGGCCAACTCGACCGCGCCTAATCCCGGATATATGCGGCGGGAGTCTTCGTTCCCGACGGTGGAACACGCCGTCTTTCCGCACTGGCCGGGAATATAGACCGCCGGATTGAACTGCCGGGAGGCCATGATATGTTCGCCGTGGTCTCCCACGTAGGCCAGCGACAGGGCCGTTTTGTTGCCCAGTTGCTGCTCGAACGTCAAGTTATAGTTCTGCGTGTATGCAACTTTTGAAAACGGATCGAGGAGGCCGCCGGAAACCGGTAGTGCAAACTTGTAGTTGGCGAACTGGTCCGGTGTCACGTGCGCGCGCGGGAAGGGATCGCCTCCCGGATAACCCGCATAGATGTTGTCCCACGTCGGCGCAGGCGCCGGATAGTTCAGATACAGGTCCACCGGCTGCATCGCGTCGGTCCTTTGATAGAGCAGCCCTTCCGGGAACCCATAGAAGACTCCATAGGCCCCGCGGATAACACTTTTGCCGTTTCCGTCAAGGTCCCATGCGAAGCCGACTCGCGGCGCGAAGTCCTTCCAGTTTTTGTGATAAATCGAGGGCTGTACGCCTTTATCGCCGTTGAAAACAAGCCCCAGCGGCGCTCCCGGCGCAACCGTCGATTGCACGCCCGGTTCGAATCCCACCAGCGTTCCGTTCAAATCGGTCGCCGGCAGCCACGGGTCCCAGCGCACACCGGCATTGACCGTTAGATTTCTGGTCGCTTTCCAATCGTCCTGCACATACAACGAAGGCCGGTTCTCGCGAAGATACGCTTTCCGTCCGTTGTCCTGGAAGAACTGAGACTCCAGTCCGAGATAATAATCCGCAACCGCCGACCCGCTGCTCGTCGCCCCGGCGGGCAATTTGGTGCCACCAGGCGCCTGGGTCCGCACGCCGCTGAAGGTGTTGTCACCCGGAGTGTAGGAAAAATCGTCCATATCGATACGGTCGCGCTCGTACTCCGCGCCAAAGCCGATGGTATGGGCGTTCAATACCTTGACCAGCGATGCCTTGTAATCGAACGATGTGGAATCCTGTGTCAGCGCGCCGCCGGAGAAGACGTTGACAAATCCGGAAATGTTGGCGCGAATGCCGGGAAAGATCGGAACGATCGTGCCAAGCGGCACATTTTGACCGAGGTCCTGCAAAGACTGCAGCCCGGGCGCTTCGGGAATCTGTGTACGAGCGAAACGACCCGCGCTTGCCGCAAAAACGCCTGTGAATGTCGGACTGAACACCTGCGTATCGGAGAAAATGACCGATTGATTGCGGAATAAGTTCGACGCAAAAAATCCCAGCGGAGCGTTGAACGATCGCTGGAAATTGTCCTGATTGTAAAAATACCGGCCAATCAAGTGATTCGTTGGATTGATGACCTGGTCGATCTTGACAAGATATTGGGTATTGTCGACGTTCGAGTTGGACGTGGAATTGTAGACACCCGTGGTGGGGTTCGCCGCCAGCGGTTGCAGGTAGGTCTGATAAAGCTTCAGGGACAAGGGATCGATCGACGTCGGAATTTTATTCTGGGGATAGGGCTGTCCGGTGGCCGGATTGTAAATTACTTTCTTCGGCAACAGGGCGGAGAAATCGCCCCCGATCTCCGCGGCCGTCGGAATCGTAATCGAAATCGGATTTGGGGAGGACCGTACCTGCAAATCTTCCGCGGAGAAGAAGAAGAAGGTGTGGTCTTTGTATATTGGGCCGCCAACCGTTCCGCCAAACTGGTTCAGCTTGAAAGGAGGAACCGTCTGTTGAAAATAATTCCTCGCGTTCAACGCTGTATTGCGCAGAAATTCATAAGCGGACCCATGGAGATGGTTCGTCCCGGAACGCGTCGATAATTGCACCAGCGCGCCCGCGCCGCCGAACTCCGCGCTATAGTTCGATGCCTGGATCGTGAACTCCTGCAGCGCATCCGGGTCTGGCAGGATGGGGACGGAATCGAAAAAGCGGTCCGTGTAAATGGCCCCGTCCAACTGGTAGTTGTCCTGCGTGGCGCGCAGTCCGTTTACGCTCAGCCCGGTGTTGTCCACCTGACCCGATTCCGTGCCCGCGGTCGTGAGGACGGTCCCCGGCGTCAACTGTGTCAATTGCAGCGGGTTTCTTCCATTCAGCGGCAGGTCCTGCATCTGCCTCTGATTCACCGATGTCTGAACCGCGGACGTGTCGAGTTGTATCAGCGGGGCCGCCGAGGTGACTTCCACCGACTGCGTGGACGATCCAACAGCCAGCGAAATTTGCAGCGCGAGAGTTTGCCCGGTCAGCAAGACCGTTCCTTGCCGTTTCTGGGTCTTAAAATTTGGCTTGCTGATGGTGAAATCGTAAGAGCCGATCGGCAAATTCGGAAATACGAAAATGCCGTCCTCATTTGTCATTTCCGTGCGAGCCAGGGCCGTGCCCGCATTGGTCGCGGTGACGGACGCCCCGGGAACGACCGCGCCGCTGGGGTCCGCAACCGTTCCACGAATACTGCCCATGGCCTGAGCGAATATCCGCGTCGCTCCGCTCGAAAACACAATGAACGCGATCGTGCCAATCATGAACTTGCGCACTGTAGCAACCATATTTTTTTCATTTCCTTTCGGTTCAATGAACAATGACTTCTGGCGCTCCTGAAACTCTTCCTGCCGCTTCCCTGTTCGCCGTCGAACTACCTGTCGCTCACGCCAGCTCTTCCCGCGAGATGAGCTTGCGATTCCAATAAGAGTTCAGCGCCATCTGCACCGGCACGGATGCATCGATGCCTGCCTGTATGGGAGCATTCAATTTGGCGCCGGATACCACCGCATCCAGAAAATTCTTGGTGTGGGCGCGCTCCAGGCTCTCGGTTGAATTCACCCGCACCGGTTCGCCTTCATTCGGCGTGAACGTATATCCATCGCGGGCAAGATCCAGCGTTCCCTCCGTGCCTTCGAAATAAACCGAAGGGTGCGGATTGCGAATGGAAAGCACCGAGGACTCGAAATTGAAATTCCAATTCCCGTATTGCAGCACCGAGCTGACCGTATCCGGATTCACGCGGCCGTCGTGAAGCCGGTAGATTCCGCCCAGTGCCACGGCATTTTTCGGATTCGGATCGTCCTGCATCCACTGCGCCACATCGACCCAGTGCGTCATGATGTCCGCCAGCAGGCCATTGCCGTAATCGGGGAAATAACGCCAGGATGTATAACGAATCCATTCCCAGGGCACATGCGGCGCCGGTCCTTCAAACAACGCCCAGTTCAATCCCGGCGGTTTCGGCTTCGGCCCGATCTTGCGGCGCTGCCAGGAAAAGTTGTCCCACACGCCGCGCGCGAAGACCACATCGCCCAGTTTTTTTTCTCCGAAGATTTCCTGTTTGGCGCGGATATAGTGAGCGCCGCTGCGCTGCTGCATCCCGCATTGCAGCACTTTTTTGGACTTCGCCGCCGCATCCGTCAGAGCCGCCCGTTCATTCCAGTGGTGCAGCGTCGGCTTCTCCAGATACACGTTCTTGTCCGCTCCCAGCGCTGCTTTGGCAATCGTCACATGCAGATGGTCCGGCGTGGAGATCAGCACGGCATCGACATCCTTGCGCCCCAGCAAGTCCTCATATTCAACCGAGGTGTGCGGGCGCGGCGAGTTCGGCAGCAGTCGGGAAATGAACTGCGAAGCCTGCAGATCGTAAACATCGCAGACGGCGACAATCTGCACCCGCGGGTCCTTCAGAAAACCCCCGCCGGTCACGATCGTTCCCCGGCGCCCCAGTCCGATCACTCCCAGCGAAACCCGGTCGTTGGCGCCCAGAATATTGGCGTACGAGCGGGCGCTCAGCGCTGTGGCCGCCGCTGTTCCCGCGTATAAAAATTCACGACGATTCATGCGGAAAATGCTCCTTGCATCGCTTGAAAGGCCGGCTTCATATAAGCCCCGCCATGTTTTGAGCCGTCCAGCCGCTCTTCTTCGTTCAGCACCCAGCCATGCCAGCCCACGTCCTTCAAGGTGGCGGCAACTTCAGCCAGCGGAAACGTGCCTTGTCCCAGCACCACCTGCTTCCCATCCCTGTAGTCGCGGAGATGAAGCCCCACAATGCGCCCATGATGCTTGCGCAAAAACGCCGGCACGTTCATTCCTCCCTGGTAGGCGTGCCCGCAATCGAGCAGAAAAGAAACATATTCGGGATCGGTGCGGTCGTACAAAGCCTCCAGTTCCCCAAGCTTCGATTCCGACTCCTGCGCGGTTTCATTGTGATACGCCAGCGAAAGCCCGATGCGCTTGCTGTATTTGCCCGCGGCATCCAGTCCTGTGATCTTGTCCTCCAGCTGTTTCGCGTCCGCTGCCGGCGCGGCGCTAAAAATCATGTGCCGTGCCCCCAGCGACAATCCCCCCGGAGCGATCTTTCGATACAAAGTCGCTGGCGGAAGGTTTGTCGAAGGGTCATAGAGGTCGTGGGGCAGGTAAACGTGAATGCCAAAAAACGTAAGTCCGGTTGTTTCCATCTGTCGCCGCGCGTTTTGCGGAGCGGAAAACTGGCTCATCACATTGGCAAAGCCGGTTTCAAAACCCATGTATCCGATCTGCCGTATCTGCTCCAATACAGCAAGAAAGGATTCGAACTTCTTCGGGTCGATGGCCCATGCATTCGTCTGCGCGCCGAAATGGACTCTGGAATCTCGGCTGGTTGCCTCTCCGAAAGCCGGAAAATACCCCCATCCCTGCATGGAACCGCCAGCCGCCATCGCCGCCAAAGCATGCAAAACGTCGCGTCTCGTCGTCTTCGAATGCGTTGGTTGCGTCGTCATTCACTGCGCCAATCTGGATATTTCTGCTTCGGTCGCAAATTATAAGCATCGATGAAAATCGCTGTCAATCGATTTTTATAGATGGCCATCGATTAACAAGTATGTCGTCGAATTCCCCAGCAAAACCGCGCTAAGGCATTTTGGCTATGGGTATAGCCCAAGCGCCGTCATCCTGAGCGAAGCGAAGGATCTTTGCATTGCCATCACTCTCGTAGTACACATCCTTCGTTTCGCTCAGGATGACGATTTCTGTGCGGCTGCAGTTCATACCTATACGAAAAATGCTCTAGGACTAAGCCTGACCCGATCTAAGCCCGCAACAGGATCGAGGAACGCCTCGGCAGTCGAATCACAGTGAAGAATTCTACTGGAGCAAAGGAAGCCGATCGCGTTGCATGTTCCGGCTCCCATTCGCGACACCTCCACGGAAGCAGCATCCGAACCCTCGCACTCAAGATATATTTCTCCAAGCCGCAACGCATTGTGCGAAGGGAAGAAGGGGAAGAGGATGCTGGACCGACGCGAACAAGAGAACCAGGCCGCCCAGCTGAATTTTTAGTATGGAGTGAGCCGCTCAGGATGGGATGTAAATCAATGTGAGAATTTCTTTACGCCCATTACATTTTTCGATGGCACAGATGAGCTTGGCTCCAGGGTTTGGCGCTGCGCAAAAAGCATCGTCAATCCGTGCATTGACGACTTCGCCACAACAGAGAGTCGGCACGCATGGATCATCACAAGAGCATTTATAGGGATAACCGGTAAACACCCGCCCGACAACTCTATGTAATCATCGACAAGTGGCCTCCCGCCTGAACATCGTCGAGCAATACATCGCCGCCATGCGCAATGCGCATTCTTTTGGTTCCCACACCGCGGAAACCACCTTCTATACTCCACTCGCAAATTTCCTCAATGCAGTCGGAGAGAACCTGAAGCCGCGAGTAGTCTTCGTGGCCCATCCTGGTTCACGAGGAGCAGGTCTTCCGGATGGCGGACTCTTTCCAGTCGCGAAGAAAAGTCAGCTCGCGCCCCTACCCAACCAGCGACCCGAACGCGGAGCCGTCGAAATCAAACCGCCAGGCCAAGCCCTCGACACGCTCGCCCAATCGGAGCAGGTCCGCCGCTATCTGCGTGAATATGGCCTTTGCCTCATCACCAACTACCACCAGTTCCAACTCGTCGAACTCCGCCACGGTCAGCCTTCCGTCATGGAAAGCTATGACCTTACCCTCACCGCCGACGACCTCTGGCAACTTCCCATCGCTGCTCTCGCGAAGCGCCATGCAGAAACCCTCCCCGACTTCCTCGCCCGCGTCCTCACCCGCAAAGTTCCGCTGGAAAAGCCCAGGGATGTCGCCGAACTTCTCGCCTCCTACGCACGCGAAGCACGCGAGCGCGCCGCGGAACATCCCATCGTCGCCTTCGACGGCGTCAAGTCCGCCCTGCAGGAATCGCTCGGTATCACCTTCGAAGGAGAAAAGGGCGAACACTTCTTCCGCTCTACCCTCATCCAGACACTTTTTTACGGCATCTTCTCCGCCTGGATTCTGTGGCGTCGTTCGCCCGATTATTCCGCTCATCATGGTGTGTTCAATTGGCGTCTCTCTGCCGATTACCTGCGTGTCCCCGTCCTTCGCGCACTCTTTCACGCTGTGTCCGAACGCGGCGCGCTGAACACCGTACAGATCACCGAAGTCCTCGATCACGGCACCGACGCCCTCAACCGGGTTCAACCGGACTTCTTCACAACCTTCCGTGAGGAAGACGCCGTCCAGTACTTTTATGAGCCCTTCCTCGAAGCCTTCGATCCCGAGCTGCGCAAGGAACTCGGCGTCTGGTACACCCCGCGGGAAATCGTCCGCTACATGGTCGAGCGCGTCGACCATCTTCTCCGCACCGAACTCCACGAACCCCTCGGGCTCGCCAGCCCCAACGTACAGGTCCTCGACCCTGCTGCGGCACCGGCGCGTACCTCGTCGAAGTCCTCCATCGCATCGAATCAACCCTGCGCGAGCAGGCGGGAGAAGACGACGCCCTCGTCGGCGCCGACCTCCGCCGCGCGGCCACCACGCGCATCTTCGGATTCGAGATCATGCCCGCGCCCTTCGTCATCGCGCACCTCCAGATTGCACAACTGCTCGAAGACGCCCGCGCCTCCCTAGCCGCCACGCAGCGCGCTCAGGTCTTCCTCACCAACGCCCTTACCGGCTGGGTTCCCGCACGCCATCCCCAATCGAACTTCGGATTCCCCGCCTTTGTGGAAGAGCGCGACGCCGCCGAAGCCGTCAAGCAGGCCGATACGATCCTCGTCATTCTCGGCAATCCGCCTTATAACGGCTACGCGGGCATCGCCAAGATCGAAGAAGAGCGCGACCTCAGCGATTCCTATCGGAGTCAGGTGGAGGGCCTGCCTGCACCCAATGGTCAGGGCCTGAACGAACTCTACGTACGATTTTTCCGCATCGCCGAGCGTCGGATTACACAGAATCGCCAGCACCGCGGCATCTTCTCTTTCATCTCCAACTACTCGTGGCTGGATGGGCTCTCACACCCGACGATGCGCCACCACCTGCAGCAGAGCTTCAACAGCATATACATCGACAATTTGCACGGTGATCGCAGAATCAGCGAATATGCGCCCGACGGCAGAACAAGCGAAACGGTTTTCGCCATGCAGGGCACAAGCGTCGGCATCAAGGTCGGCACGGCTGTTGCAACGCTCGTCAAAACGGGTGAGGCAATTGAGCATTCGTCCATCCGCTACCGCGATTTCGAGGACGCACGCTCTTCTGAGCGCCGAAGCCATCTCCTCGCCAGTGTCCATGACGAGGAGAGTTATGGGACATTAAATCCGAATCCGATCCTCGGTCTCCCATTCAAACCTCGCAGAGTAGAGGCTGATTATCTCGCCTGGCCTCGCCTGCCCGAATTGTTTCCGACATCCTTTCCCGGCATCAAGACGAGTCGCGATTCTCTAGTAGTCGATATTGATCGGGAACGGCTGGAACAGCGGATGAAGCAGTACGTTGATCCAGATGTTACGGACGCCCAGATAACGGGATCGATCCCGAGTGCGATGGAAAACAGCGCACATTTCGATGCCCGGGCCGTCAGGCAGGCATTGCAGGAACGTCCGCTGCGATTGCTTCCCAATGCATCGGCATTGACCCAGAAGGAGACGACTGAGGTAATTCAACGACTCGCCTTCCGTCCTTGGCAAGTAGTCCGGTACACCTATCGCCCGTTTGACGTTCGCTGGTTGTATTGGGAGCCTGAGACAACACTCATTGACAGAAAACGCTCAGAGTACATCGAACAGGTATTCTTTCCAGCGCCATGTATAGCCACGCAACAGAAATCTCGCGGTGCATCCAGCGCGCCTCAAGTAATTTCGCATGTAGCTTGCCTTGATTTATTGGATCGAGGCGCAAGTTGCTTTCCGCTGATGACGATCAATTCCGCGGGCACACTGCTTTCTGGAGTAGAAATTCAGCCGAATCTCAGCGATAGGTCGGTAGCTTTTATAAACTCGGTGAGTGGCGACCCATCCAGTCTTTTCTTCCACGCCCTAGCCATCATGCACACCCCGCTCTATCGCACCGAAAACTCCGGGGCCCTCCTCGGAGACTGGCCCCGCATTCCCCTCCCCGCGACCGGCGAACTTCTAACCCACTCCGCCAACCTCGGCCGCCGGCTTGCCGAGCTTCTCGATCCCGAATCCGACATCCAGCTTCAGGCCGAGTGGAGCTTCCTCGCGCGCCTCTCCATCCCGCCCGAGCTTCCCGAAGGTACCCCCGACCGCGACCGCCGCAATGCCGCCCGCTTCGCTCTCACCGCCGGCTGGGGTGGCCCCGGACAAGGCGCCACCGTCATGCCTCGACGAGGCGACGCCCGCGAACGCGATTACTCCAGCGCCGAACTCAGTCGCATCGCCACGCTCGCCGCCACGCTCCAACTCTCAACCGACAACGCACTCGATCTCCTGGGTGCCCGCTGCGTCGACGTCTACCTCAACGGCGAATCGTATTGGGCCGCTGTCCCCACCAACGTCTGGGAATACACCCTCGGAGGCTATCAGGTCCTCAAAAAGTGGCTCAGCTACCGCGAAGAACCCCTCCTGGGACGCCCACTCCATGAAGACGAAGCCCGCTATTTCTCCCAGGTCGTCCGCCGCATCGCAGCCATCCTGCTCACGGGCCCAGCCCTCGACGCCAGCTATGCCGCCATCCTGCCGACCGCCATCGGACTATCAGGCAGGTAATGGGAAGTCGTCTTGTGTTCGCTATCCCGATCTCAGATGACGCCACCAGGACTCCATATATGGATTAGCGAATCTATGCAGGAAAGTTTAACTTTCATATAACACAGCAAATAAAAGTTTAACTTTTATATAATACAGCGAATATGGGCGAGCGATCGGGTTAAGTCGAGGCAAAGTATATGGATAAAGAGATCAGATCGATTAGAAGCAAAAAAATCCTATATTCCTGTCACATAGAAAAACGATGTTTTTCACTCCAAAAACGCAAAATTTGAAATCTGTATCCTGCACGGAATCAATAGTTTGCAAATGGGCACAATAAAAATAAACACCGGCATTACCAGCGATTGCCGGTTACACTAAATCGCCTAGAAAAAGAGCCCGCCTTCCCGGCCCTGAATCGCACAGAAAAAACGCCGCAAAATCGCTTTTATTTGCGTCTTCGCAACTCTCTCGATACAAGCCACATAGCCAAGGTTTGGCTGTCGAAGATGCACCCCATACCGCTCTTCTCCACCACGCACCGCCCAGAACGGCCGTCGCCGTCTGCGATATACTCCCGTCTTATGGCAAACCAAGCACGCTCCTGCCGCCTGTTTGTTTGGCCCGCTTTCGCGCTGGCCTTCAGCTTTCTGAGTGTTTTTTCCTGCGTCTCGCAACGTCAACCGGCTAAGGCTAAATCGATGCAGCCATTGCTTCTTGTCGTCAGCCAGGGCGACTACACGTTAACCATGATCGATCCCTCGACGGACAAAGCGATCGCCGTCATCCCGACGGGAAGCGCCGAGGGGCACGGACATGAAGTAGCCGTATCCCCGAATGGCCAGACCGCGTATGTGCCGATTTACGGAAATACTGGCGTGGGAAAGCCGGGAACAAATGGCAGGAATATTTTGGCGATCGATGTTGCCACGCACAAAGTGATAGGGAATGTCGAGTTTCCCTCAGGCGTGCGGCCCCACTGCGCCGTGTTCGATGCCAGGCACAACCTTCTCTACGTGACCACCGAACTGAACCACACCGTCAGCATTGTTGATCCACGTACCTTGAAGATTGTCGGCGCCGTGCCGACCGGCCAGCCAGAATCGCACATGTTCACGATATCGTCAGACGGACGACTTGGATATACGGCGAATGTTGGGCCCGGCACCGTCTCCGTTCTCGACCTGGTGAAGCGGAAGGTGATCGCAATCGTTCCGATTTCCAAAAATACGCAGAGAATCTCAATTTCGCCGGACAATTCCATGGTGTTCACTTCGGATCAGACAAAGCCGCAACTGGCCGTGATCGACACCGCGACCAACAAGGTGAAAACATGGGTGCTCTTGCCGGGAGTGGGCTACGGAACCACTCCGACAAAAGATGGCCGTTGGCTGCTGGTTGCCGTGCCGGGTGGAAACCAGGTAGCCGTCGTCAATCTCCGGACGTTGAAAATCGACCACATTATCCCCGTTTGCGGTGCGCCGCAGGAAATTCTAGTGCGATCGGACACTTCCTCGACTGCTTACGTGTCCTGTATGTCCAGCCATAACGTTGGTGTGCTTGATCTTTCGAACTGGAGGATGAAAAAGTCCATCGATATCGGAAAAAAACCAGACGGCCTCGGCTGGGCCCAATGAGATTTCGCGATATGGATGGTCTTTCCCTTCCTCTTGCGGAGCAGATACAAAGATAAACGAAGCGTTGACAATCGATAGCAATCGATTGTAGTATCTGCCTTGTTTGACTGATGCAATAACGCAAAAGCCAAAGCAGGAGACCTGTCATGCCAACCAGAAGAGAATTTTTGACTGCGACGATTGCGGGCGTGGCTACCGCGGCTTTCACGCCACTAGCCTATGCGGAACGGGCATGGCCACCGCTTGGCGTACAGCTCTACACTGTGCGTCAGCAGGTACAGACTGATCTCGCGGGAACGCTCGCCGCCATCCGCAAGATCGGTTACACCACCGTCGAGACCTATGCGGCGCAGTACAAGATCGGCGCCAACGATCTGCGGAAAGCAATCGTGGATGCGGGCCTGAAAGTGCCTAGCGGACATTTTGGCTATGGCGGATTTGACGCCAAATATGACTATGCAAAAGAGCTGGGCTTGAAGTATATGGTTTGCTCTTCCATACCTGAATCGCTGGGCAACTCGGTTGATGGATTCAAGCGGGGCGCCGACCAATATAACCAGTGGGGCGAGAAGGCCAGGAAGATGGGAATGCAGTTTGCATTTCACAATCACAACTCCGAGTTTCAAACCTATGGAGGGATGACAGGAATTGAAATCCTGCTGAAGAATACCGATCCTCATCTAGTGCAATGGCAGATGGATTGTTACTGGGTCGTCCAGGCTGGCCGCAGTCCGATAACTATGCTGCACGAATATGCGGATCGAATTACATTGCTTCATCTTAAGGACCGCAACGCGGATGCGAAGGTTTCCTTGGAAACGGGGCCGGGCTCTCAATATTTTACTGAGATTGGCACCGGCACATTGGATTGGAGAAAGATTCTTCCTCTCGCGCGGAATGAAGGCGTCCGCTATATGTTCGTGGAGCAGGACACAACGGAACTGCCGCCACTGCAAAGTCTGCGCATCAGCTATAACAACCTGCAGAAATTCATGAGCTGATAGTTTGTGAAGGTCCGCGAATTGCTTATCGCATCCGGCGATGCGTTTGCACATTGTTATCCCGAACGAAGCGGTATAGTGAAGGACTCAGCGGTCGAAACGAACCGCAATATTTTATTTTCTCCAGCGACAACGTCTCTCGATTCCGTTTTCTTATGCAAGAATTTCTTGGATTTCTTGAATAAGAAGCTATTTACCAGTTCGATTAGGAGAGCTTATTGCAGATAAAGAGAAGTATCCGTTAGCCGCAGAGTACAAAGAACTAAAATCTTCTTATCTTGAAGTTACGTCGCCATCTCGCCATCTGGTCTTCTCTCGCGGGCGTATATATTTTGGTTTTGCTGCTGTGCTTTAAATACATCCGTTGGTCGAAAGTCCAACATGATGAAAGAGTCTCGATAGAGTCCGCGTGGATACCACCCGATCCCGACACAATACCAGGTGGCCCTGCGGGGAACACTATTCGGCTCGGCATGGAGCTTTTCAACAACACCCCTTGGTACGCTCCAAACTATACAGGTGCCAGACTTACCTGCAGCAACTGCCACGTTGGAGGCGGAATTGCCCCACACTCCGCCCCGATGGTCGATATTCCCCGTCTGTTCCCCATGTACAACAAACGGGCGGGCCATATGATTTCCCTCAAGGATCGTATCCAGGAGTGTTTTACTCGCAGTGAAAATGGCCATCCGCTGCCCTATGACAGCCAGCAGATGAACGCGCTGGTTGCCTATATTCAATGGCTGTCGCAACCGGAGCCAATGCGTAAGCCGTTTTCCGGCCGCGGGCTGATCGATCTGCCGCCTCTTAAGCCGGACCCGAAAAACGGGGAAAAAATCTACGCAGTGCAATGTGCAGGTTGTCATGGCGAAGATGGAGCAGGCAGCATGCCGTCAATGCCGCCACTGTGGGGTCTGGGGTCTTTCAATGATGGCGCGGGCATGCACAGCATTTCAAAGATGGCTAGGTTCGTGAAATACAATATGCCGCAGAACCGCCGGGGCATGTTGTCCGTTCAGGAAGCCTACGACGTATCGGCGTATATCCATTCAAAACCTAGACCAATATTCAACCAGGCTTATAAGAAGTACTAAAGTTGTTGAGCAGATGCTTGGCTTCAACAAGATTGTGGAATATCCTTCCCATCGTCCTTCGCAAATGAGCCGCCATGTCGGCTCGGAACGGGCGATCACGAAGTCATAAAGCATTTTTCATCCGAGATGGGTATGATCCATAAGATCGGGATTTATTCATGGATCAAGTTACTGTTTTCGCCACATAGATATGGAAAACTTCAGGTTGAAAGTATTCCGCACTGCCGCAACATACTTGAATTTCCGTCGTGCGGCCGAAGATCTCCTTCTAACCCAACCGGCTGTGACTCAGCAAATTCATGCGTTGGAAGAAGAGATTAGTACGGCTCTGTTTGATCGCACCGGAGGACGAGTAAAGCTGACCCCTGCCGGCCAGCTGCTACAGGGTTATGCCGAGCGGATAGCGGCGCTATCGAACGAAGCGCTTGAGGCCATCGCGGCATCGAATGGCAATGCCGCAGGCGAGCTTGCAATCGGAGCTTCACAGACAAACTCCCAGTACATTCTTCCACGCGTGCTTGGTGTCTTCTATCGAGAGAATCCAGATCTTCGCATCCGAACCGTTAGCCACAATACCGAGGACATTTTGGAAGCACTGGCGCAACGGCACATCGGGATAGCTCTGATTGAGGGGCCGACTTTGCGGAGAGACGTCAGAACAACGTCGTTCCTGAAAGACGAGCTACTGCTTGTCACGCCGTCGGATCATCCCTGGGCCGGGCGGGAGATCGAACCTGAGGAGATACTACCGCAGCCCTTGTTGATGCGTGAACGAGGATCCGGTTCACGACGTGTCGTCGAACAGTCGCTCGAAAAAGCCGGCATTCATGTCCGCCGTCTGAACATCGTCATCGCACTCGATTCGACCGAGGGGCTTGTCAGCGGAGTCGAGGCTGGCCTCGGGATTGCCTTCGTATCTCAATGGGCCGTAAGAAATCAACTCAAATTGCACACGCTCGCAACGGCGACGCTGCGCGGGATCCGAGTAACCCGCGTGCTCTCCGTTGCATATCCAGGCGGACCTCTCCCAACTGGACTTGAAGGAAAGTTCCTGCGGTTCATGACAACACGCGCCCGGGACGTTCTTCGACAATCGCTGCACGATAACTCCAAAACGGCGGGTGAACAAAATCGTAAACCTCCGAATTTTGAAATGAGCAATAAGAATTAGTAATTTCCTTTTAAAGCATTGGGAAACTACGCTTAAGCCTGTAGGCGAGGATAAGCGATTGCTGGCCATTTGAATTCAGTTGAAATCGAGACTGAGCTGATTCATGTGCTACCCGGGTCCGCTGCTATTGATTTTTCTGCTGTATGCCGCCTGAATCCGCCGGCATACCTAAATGATCGTGAGCCTGTTCGACACAAAATAAACCTTCTATTAGGAGAAGTATTTATGAGCAATTTTTCTCGCCGCAACTTTGTCGGGACAGCTGTTATGGCATCCGGTTTCGCTGCACTTGTCACGGCACCCGAATCCCTCCGCGCCCAACTTGTGGACACAACAAAAGACTGGAGCCTTTCCGACTTTCATCGCTTGGTAAAATCCCCTGCGCGTATTAAGCAGGTCTATGATGTGACTTTGATCGGCGCGGGTAAATTCCTGAATAATATCAAGAACTCGCTGAACGGACTGCACTTTGGATTTGGGTATCCGATGGATCAGATACAAGTCGTCGCCGCGCTGCACGGTCCGACCAACATGATGAACTACGATGATTATGTCTGGGAGAAATACCGCATCGGTGAGTGGCTCAATGTCGAAGACCCAGGTACGGGTAAGCCTGCGACGCGAAATATTTTTTACTCCACTCAAATGCCACACTTTGTTTCCCGGGACCCGGAGAGTGAACAGTCGATATACCAGAGCACCAAAATCGAAGTTCTACAATCGCGCGGCGTTCGTTTCCTCAGCTGTCATACGGCAAGCGAAGAACAGTCTCGGGCATTGATTCATCGTTTCAATCTTTCGCAGAAGCCGGACGAAATAGTGAAGGATTGGCAGGCCCATACCATCCCTGGAGTAACGATTGTTGCTTCGATGGTGGCCGCAATTGCCGTCCTGCAATGTGAAAACAACTATTCATACATCACCGTCTAACTGCGCAGGAAGAAAAATGTCATGAAAAAAATTGCTCTGACGCTACTATTGAGTCTCACGGCTACGCTTCCCTTGCCGGTGGTCGCAGCAAAGCAAACAGTTCCTCCCTGGAGCTCCGGCCATAACGATCCGGCTGCCACGAAAGGCTATGTTTTTAAGGTAGGCCCGATCGATGATGTACCCGATTTGCACGGCAACCCTGCCGATGCAAAGCTGGTTCTATTCATTGGCGGCAACCAATTCTTTGTGTTGCCGCAGCTGATCGCCGGCTTTGAGGCCCAACAACCTGAGCTGCGAGGGCATATTTTTTATGAGACGCTGCCACCTGGGATTTTGCGTCGTCAGATGGACAACGATGATGCATTGACGCTTGGAAACCTGACGGTGCAAATTGTACCGGATGTTTTTGAAGCGGGGGCTCGAGCGGTCGACAGCATGGCACAGAAGGGGACTGTCGAGAAATCTATCCATTATGCCACCAACGATCTGGCCATCATGGTCGCTACTGAAAATCCGAAAAATATCGCCGGATTGAAAGATCTGGCCAAACCGAGCCTGCGGCTTTCCATGCCTAACCCCGCCTGGGAAGGTGTCGCGCGTCCAATTGCCGCTTCTTTGCGCAAAGCTGGGGGAGATACGCTGTATCAGGCCGTATATGTCGACAAGGTCACCGATGGAACGACTTATTTGACGGAAATTCATCACCGCCAGAC
The DNA here is from genome assembly GCA_965276585.1 of Acidobacteriaceae bacterium. Taxonomy (GTDB): domain Bacteria; phylum Acidobacteriota; class Terriglobia; order Terriglobales; family Acidobacteriaceae; genus JAKAAZ01. Next base: position 1,057,786 of record CBDIAZ010000003.1, read on the forward strand.
ACCAATGCGGATCATGCAGCACAAAGCTGATGCCGGCGTTACATGGGCGTCGGAGGTGCGTTTCCAGGAAATGATTGGTAACCCGATCACGGGGATTGCGATCCCCGCGGCGCAAAACAGCACAGCTGTCTATGCGGCGGGAGTGTTAAAGGACGCACCTCATGCGGCTGCCGGGCGCGCCTGGATACACTATCTCACCACACCTGAAGCGCAGAAAATTTATCACAATTTCGGTTTTCGTTCGGTGCAGTGATCTCTAAAAGCCTGGTTAAGTAAAGGCAATAAGATACCGTTGATCCAATAATCTTGACGATAAGTCCAGCCTATCCCCAATAAGGAAATAGACTTGGACGCCAGGACACCGGTTTCGAGACACTGAATCGGTGACCGCAAACTTGTTCTTTATAGGGATTGTCATTTCCGCCAGCGGCCTGATCTCTCCGGCATTGGCTTTGGTTCTAGGGCTGGCATACGGACTTACAATCGAGCATCCCTTTCAAAATGAGAGCAGGCACCTGACGAGATTTCTGCTGCAGGCCTCCGTAGTTCTTCTTGGCTTTGAAATGAATTTGCAAGAAGTGCTGCGCGCCGGCCGGTCCGGCTTTATCTATACAGCAATCACTATCAGCTGTGCCCTGGCCCTTGGAATGCTATTGGGCCGCATGTTCGGCGTAGAGCGTACTCAGGGATTCCTCATCTCCGCTGGAACCGCGATTTGCGGTGGAAGCGCCATCGCCGCAGTAGGCCCGGTCATGAATGCGAGCGATGAAGAGATGGCTGTATCTCTTGGCACTATTTTTGTGCTCAATTCCGTCGCCCTGCTCTTGTTTCCATTTATCGGCGGCAAACTTCATCTGACCCAATCCCAGTTCGGACTGTGGGCGGCACTGGCGATTCACGACACCAGCTCTGTTGTGGGTGCTGCTGCGAAATACGGAGCGTTGGCGCTGATGATCGCCACAACTGTCAAGTTGGCGCGCGCTCTATGGATCGTGCCTGTGGTGATCCTCACAGCAGCGGCAAAAAAGAGCAAGGTACGCATCCAATGGCCGTGGTTTATTCTGTACTTTATTTTAGCTGCGGTAATGAACACCTACTTTCATCCGCTCAAGCATTTGTATCCCGCGCTCGCCAGGCTCGGAAAAGATGGCCTCGATGTAACCCTTTTTCTCATCGGCACCGGACTTACCCGCAAGACATTGCGCGCCGTAGGTATGAGGCCGATGCTGCAAGGCGTAGCGTTATGGGTAGTTATGGCAGCGGGAACGCTGTGGGCCATTCGAGCTGGCTGGATTGCACTATAGCAGAGCCACCGATCCCATCTACAGTTCGCGCTTAGTTCTTTACCAGCCCAGACGGAGGACGATCTGCCTGGCCGGAAGCCCACTCTTTATTCGGCTTGCTGCCCATGCGAAAGTGCAGTTCGCCACCGGCAACAACATCTCCATGGGTAAACCAGGATCGAGTTAGCTCCTTGCCGTTGAGTTTCGCACTTTGAATAAACATATTTTCCGGCGAGTTATTCTCGGCAACGATGGAAAACGTGGTCCCATGTTCTGAGTTATGAATACTGGCGCGGCGCACCAGCGGGCTGCCGATGACATACACTCCTGTAACGGCGTTGACCGGATAGAAGCCCAGTGCCGCAAAGACAAACCAGCTCGACGTCTGGCCGCAATCGTCGTTGCCGGGAACACCCGTCGGCGTGTTGTTATAGAGCGCCGCCACTTTGCGAACCCATTGCTGCGTCTTCCATGGCGCTCCCGCAAATGTGTACAGGTAGGGAACATGATTGCTGGGTTCATCTCCCTGCGCGTCCTGACCGACCATCCCGCTAATGTCCGGCGGAGAATCGTAAACATCAGATGGCGCGGCAAACATCGCGTCCAGCTTGGCGATAAACGGCTTATCTCCGCCATAGAGATCGATCAGGCCCTGCACATCCTGCATTACATTAAAGGTAGCCTGCCAGGCATCGGACTCCGTGTAATCCTCGGTGTACTCCTGGTCCGGGCGGAATGGCTCCCGCCACTGACCATCTTCCGTCTTGCCGCGCATAAATCCGGAGGTGGGATCGAAGATTTTTTTATAGTTCTGGCCCAACTTATAGAACATCGCAGCGTCATCCTGCTTACCCAGTAACTCGGCCATTGCGCCAACGCACCAGTAGTCGTAGGAGAAGTCCAGGGTACGCGAGACCGACTGTCTCTGTGGGCCTGTCGGCAGATAGCCGAATTTACGGAATTGCTCCTGCAATTCCCGGTTGCCATTCGCAGTCGCGCCTAACAGGGCCGTATCCCGCATCGCCGCGTAAGCCGCCTGAACATCGAAGTCCCGGAATCCTCGCACGTAGGCTCCGGCGATCATGCCCACAACATGGAATCCGGTCATGGTCCAGGTCTCGTTGCCCCACAACGGCCACACGGGCAGAGAGTGCTGATCCAGCTGCTGATAATCCGTCAATAAGGTGCGGATAATGTCGTTCGTCCGGTGCGGCTGCATGAGCATGATGAAAGGAAATTCGCCGCGATAAATGTCCCAGATAGAAAGCGTGGTGTACTTGGTGAAACCCGGATTCGGATGATTCTGGCGATCTTGCCCGCGATAGGCGCCATCCACATCGTTGAATGTCGCCGGTGCGACCAAGCCGTGATATGCGCCCGTATAAAAGGTTTGACGCAGTGCGTCATCGGGAAGCTCTGCTTTCAATACAGCCAAGGCTTCGCTCCAGACGAGCTCATTCTCGTGAACCAGATGGTCAAAATCCCAATGGGGAATTTCGACGGCCAGATTCTTCCTGGCGCCCTCGATGCCGGTGCAGGATATGCCTACGCGAAGTAGCAGCGGCTCCGATCCCCGCGCATTACGAAAGATAGCTTGTATTTGCTCACCGGTCAGGCGATCTCCCACAGAAGCGGTTTGCAACTTGCCGTCTACCTTTGCTTGCGCGGAATTGAAGGGCTGAGAGAATTCCATGACAAAGTAAACCTGCTTGTCCTTCGCCCATCCATGGTTGCAGCGTTTCCCACTGACTCGCGAATTGCTCTCAATATTCAACTCCGCTTGATAGACCTTACCGCCTAGGCCGTGAATCAGGTCCAACATAAGGCCCTGCTGCGCCTGTGATGACGATACAGGGTAGCGATACCGATGCATGCCGCAACGCGTGGTCGCGGTAAGCTCCGCATGCACATCGGGGGTTTGGAGATGCACGCCGTAATAGCCTGTGCGAGCACTCTCCTGCTCATGTGAGAAAAAGGAACGATATCCTTGCTCCGATTCGTCGAAGACCCAGCCGGAATCCGGTCCAATCGCTTCAATCTGGGTTTCAGCCTGTCCCCCCGGAGCGCCGGAATTCCAGCTCCAGTTCCGGCCTTCTACCAGCGGCATTACCAGAACATCGCCAAGATCGATAGCACCGGTTCCCTGCAGATGGGTATGGCTGAACCCCAATATCACGTTGTCCGCATAGTGATAGCCCGAACAATGATCCCATTGATAATAATCGCGCTTCCCGTTCCATATAGCTCTCGGCGCTCCACTCGTATCGGGACTCAGCTGTACCAATCCAAAAGGCGCAACAGCCCCGGGAAACATATGTCCATGCCAGCCGGTGCCGATCATCGGCAGCACATCCTGGATAGGATTTCGGCCTGATTTTTTTCGGGTGGCAGTTATGCTTTGCGCGACCGCTTCATCGCTTGCATCGAGAACGCCACAGACAGGCAGCATCGAACCCGCCGCAGCAACGGCACACGCTTTCAGGAAGTCGCGTCTTCGCAACTTCGATACCATCTCATTCATTCGAAATCCCTCTGAAAGTTGGACGAACTACATTTCCATGACGATAGCGGCAGATCTGGGCGGTATCGTAAGTTTTCCCGATGTAGGCCGTGTGACCGGCTGTTCGGGGCTGACAACAACGAGGTTGCCTGGATTCGGCAGCTTCACCGTGGCCGTGACCGTTCGATCCGGTTCATTGTTCACAACAACCACGGCGCGCTTGCCGGAAGAAGCGACAAAAACGGAATGTCGTAGAGAACCATTCGAGGCGATGCTGGCTCCCAGCGTATCGCGGAACTCCGCGTCCCAGAGATAGTACTTATATTTACTTCTCAAGGCGTCGATCTTCTTGCCATAAGCAAGCGTCAGCGGAAAATCCGTAAGCTGGCCTTTGAAATTGTACGGTTCATAACTGATGATGTAGCGATTCAGCAAAATCAGATTGAGCATCTCGCGATCGTCGAAGCCGGTCACAGCGACCATCAGAGGAGCATAGGAGTCGATATAACGAGCCACCGGTCTTGAACCCGCACCGATGCGGAAATAAGAAACGGGATAATACTGCATCAGCCAGTCCTGTGGCCCTTCGCCGGCAAAGATGAAGTCCGGATTTACTTTGTCGGCGGCTGCACGCAGCTGCCGTGACATGGGAAGATCGCCCCCGTAAATGTATCCCGGCGCGGTATATCCGTGATCGGGACTGAAAGAATATTCGACCGGGCCATGGTGACAGACTTCATCAAATAACCAGCCGGCAGCTCCGAGCGCAAGAATTTTTTGAAACTCTTTCGTGGCAAGATCGCGATAGGTGGGGCAATTGAAATCCATCACCTCGCGCACATGGTTATTGATGCCGGCTAACTGCGTCGGCGTTACATAGCTATAACCTTGTGTCCGATAGGGAATGCCATAGGGATCGGTACATGCGTATTTATGAAATTCCGTTTTGAACCATTCCGTCGTCATGTCGGCCCAGTTCAACTTGCCGAACAGAATCATCTTCACGCCCTTGCCCTGGGCATAAGCAATGACATCGTGCAGTTGCTGCCAGGTACCCAGTCCTGGATCGATGTTCAAACTGGGATCGCCGCCATCCTGGCCCTCAATATTCCAGCCAACTAATTGAATGGCTCCGACTCCGTTGGCCGCGCATTCATCGATGTACTTCGTTAGATCGCGATAGGGAATGCTGTAGTCCTGTTCCGGCGTATTGACCTGCAATTGCAGCCATGCATTCACACCCTGCACCCAGTCGGCGATATGCGGTTGCTGAAACCAGGTCGCGCGCCATTGCTTATAGACATCGAGGCCGGCATGCCAGTCTCCGCTATAACAACGCAAAACAACCGGAGCCAATTTTTGGGTCGAATGAGGATGCGTGAAAACAAAGTGACAGGTGCGAAATTCCAGATGCACCGGAATGCCGGAAATCTTATTTGCCGCGGGAACCACATTGTGAATCGAGTCCAACACTCCGGGATGCTGTTCAAAGGTAAATTCCAATAGATACGGCTGGGTAGGATTGTGCATCCCGACATAGATGCCTTGCTGCGGGGTTTGGATCAGGCAGAACAGGCTCTGTTTGGATTCGATGGTCTTGATAGGAAAGTCCACCCCCCAGTACCCTTTTTCATTGCTGAAGCCTGGATAAAGTTCATCGCCCACCAGATTGTCGTACCACATGTGCTCGCTCGACATGGGCGTGGCGGGCGTGGGCGAACTGAGGTCTCCGAAATACGGATAATCGATGGTTTCCACCGTCAGCGGCGAGTCGTTGATCAGCGTGCTGTCGAAGGTTACGGCGCCATTCTCCAGCGTCGCCGTGGCGGTGAATGTCATGGGCAGAACGCCGCCGTGTTCGCTCGCAAGATTTTTCCATTCGATGCGCACCTGATGGTCCGAAAGTTTTTTCACTTCGGTGGCGCGCTGTTTTTGTCCCAGCACAAAATTGTCCCGGCGATGGGGTAGCGGAGCGAGAAGTCGAAACGAAATGCCCAGTTCCGGGCGCCTCTGGATCGCCCATCCGGTGGACTTCCTATGGGAGCGCGTCAGCGCGCCGGAACCGCTGTCGAAAGCTATTAGGGTTTCCTGATCCTCCAGCACGACCTCGCTGCTCGAGAGAGCCGATGGCGCAGGCCAGTTTTCACCCGCACTCGGATCAGAGGTGGCTTGTTCCGCATCCGCCTCCAATGCTTTTCCGGAAAATGCACCGATCGCCGCCAAACCCGTCAGCTTGTTAAAGGTTCTTCTGTCCATCTCTTCTCCTGTTTGTTCTGCTGCGCGAATAGGTTGCAGCCCTATGGGTATCGAAGCGGTGCAAATCAAAAATCAAGAGACCCATCTCTCGCTGCGACGATAAACATCCTACTGTTTGTAAATCGGCAGTGTCAAACCTATAGATTTAGGCAAGCCATCATCGGAGCCAGGTTACGCTATGCGCAGTAGCGCCGACGAAGAACATACTTGCAAATTGAATCGCGTGAGATACCGATTTCACGATAGCCACCTGTACGAATCGAATCACCGATTCGGCGCGCCGGTGGACTCGCGAAGGACGAAGCGAGTCTTGTACTCATACTGAACCTTCTTCTCGTTCCCTTGAATTTCCTCGAGGAGTGCCCGGAACGCAAGGTTGGCGATTTCACCAGGTGAGAATCGAATCGTGGTTAAAGGCGGCTGCGTAAATTGACACAAAGTCAGATCGTCAAGGCCGATGAGGGCAATGTCGGTTCCTGCCTGAAGACCTTTTCCGTACAAAGTTTTTAGTGCGCCGATAGCCGCAACATCGTTACAGCACAGGACCGCGGTCGGCGGTTTCGGCAGGCTCAGCAAACTGGTCATGCCGAGCGCGCCCCCTTCCCAGGTATGGTTGCATTCCGTTACCAATTCTTTGTCCAGGACTAGACCGACGCTTTTCATTGCTTTCCGGAAGGCTTCGTAGCGAGTGCGCATGCTACTCCAGGTAAGGTTTCCGCTGAGATAGCCAATACGCCGATGGCCGAAGTCTGCCAGATGCTTCACTGCGTCGCGCATTCCGGTCAAATAATTCACCCGAATGTTGCGAACCCCTGGAAGATCGTGATCGGCCCCCGCGTAGACCATCGGCACGTCAATGGGACCATTCTCAAGATACTGTTCCATGCCGAAGGTGAGAACGGCGATTCCCTCTACCTGTCGCTCCTGCATTCGTGAAGCGCATACCGCAACGTGGTCGGGACGGATCTCGCTGTCAGCGAAACTCACCAGGACCTCGTAGCCATTTTCGACAGCGGCTCTCTCAAAATAGAGGATGATCTCGGAGAAAAAAGGATTGCCGCCGCTCAGCTCCGACACGATCAAGCCAACGGTGTGGCTTCTGCCCCGCGCCAGGGCCCGGGCCTGAAAATTTGGCCGGTAGCCGACCTCCTGAATCACGGCCTGAATGCGACGGACGAGCCTGGGATCGACAGTCTCGACGTTGTTGATTACCCTCGATACGGTGGAATGAGAGACCCGGGCACGACGGGCAATTTCTCTAATGTTCAAATTTTTCCTCACGCTTGCCATCGGGAATGCAAACTCAGAACTCTCGTTTACCGGTCACTTCCCTGAATTCTCCCCCATTACACCACAGAATTTAGAAAGAGATATGATTCACTTTTTGTCGTTTCTCCGCGGCCAAAACCGGAGCGTATAGAATCCTCCAATCAATAGAAGGAGTACGCCGCCCCAAATCCCGGCATGATAGTTGGCAAGCACAGCGACAGGTGGATGAGATAGATCGGCGACTGCTGCAGCCAGGATGATGATCCCATAGATTGTCAACAACACCCCGATAAAGAACCACACCGGTAGCATAGGTTGTTCTTTGTTCATAGTTTCAGCCTTTCAGCCATATTACGTCCACAACAAGCATCCCGATGATTTAAATACGGAGTGCTTCATAGCATTTCTCTCAGACGCATTTCGCCGCATTACCAGAAGACCCATTGCAGCAGTAGAAAAAAGATAGCCACGCCCGCGCCCCAGAATATCGGCCGTCGATAGAGCGGCAATCCTGTTTCTTTCGGTATGTCTGTATATCCATAGACCAGGTTTGTAAGTTCAGCCGGCGATTTGCGAGTAGTAAACAGGCTGACAACAACCGTCACCAGCACGCAGATGAGCCAGGACCAGAGCGCGCGATAGAGGTTCTCCGCCATGTCCTTGGCATTTGGTGAAAGAGCGACGATGGAAAGATACGCGGGATGAATTTTCACCAGCACATACATGGCGATGGAAGAAGCGGTTCCGGCAAGTAGCCCCCAGAATCCCGCTTTGGGTGTGGCCCGTTTCCACAGCATGCCGAGAATCACCGTGCCGAACAGCGGCGCGATGAAGAAACTCACCAGCGCCTGCATGTAATCCATGATGCTCTTGAACTCGGTGACGAAATAAGCGGTGCCGATGCTCAGGATGACGCCCAGGATGGTGCACCATCGTCCCATCCGCACATAGTGCTCATCGGATTCCGACTTGCGAATGTACGGCTGATAGATGTCGTAGGTCCACACCGTGGCAAACGCGCTTACATTGCCGGCCATGCCGGACATAAAGCCGGCGATCAATGCCGTGATACCCAGACCAAGAAGGCCCGGGCCGCAATAGCGCGCCAGCATCAGCGGAAGCACCTCGTTGTAACTGTATTGACCCGCGTGAACCCCCGTCTCCGGCACCAGTTTGAAGGGCAGCACGGCAATCGCCAGAAGTCCGGGTAGAATGACAATCAACGGCATCAGCATCTTGAAGTACGACGCGATGATCGGCGCCATCTTCGCCGACCTGAGATCCTTGGCGGCCATTGCACGTTGAACGACGAGGAAGTCGGTGGTCCAATAGCCGAATGCGATCACGCCGCCCAGCCCGAAAAGGACTCCGGCCCAATTCACTCCCATAGGATTTCCGGAGAAGGTTCCCAGCGTGCTCCACAGGTGAACGTAATCGTTGCTGTGAACCCGCTCGTGAATCTTCGCAACCAGGCCGGACCAACCGCCGACTTCGATCATGCCCAGAACCGGAATGACCAGCGCTCCCAGCCAGATAAGAAAGAACTGCAGCACTTCATTAAAGATCGCGGAAAACAGACCGCCGAGTGTTACATACGCCGCCACCGTCAGGGAAGATATCCAGATACTGAAGTGGATATTCCAGCCCAGAACGACCTTCATCACCAGGGCCATGGCATACATGTTGATGCCGGACATCAGGATCGTCATCACCGCGAAGGAAATGCCGCTAAGCGCTCGCGTCGCTTCTCCATAGCGCAGCTGGAGATAGCCGGGAACGGAATGTGTTTTCGAAATGTAGTAGAACGGCATCATCACCAGGCCGAGAAAGACCATGGCGGGAAAGGCCGCAATCCAATAGAAGTGCGCAGCCAGCAGGCCGTACTGATAGGCCGCCGCGGCCCAACCCATCAACTCCAGCGCGCCCATGTTGGCGGAGAGAAAACTCAGTCCGGCAACCCATGCCGACATCTCGCGGCCAGCTAGAAAGAAGTCGTTCGAAGTATTTGCATAGCCGCGCAGATAAATTCCGATGCCCAGCACCATCACAAAATAGAGCAGGATGATCAGCAGGTCCGGCGTGGAGAGAGAGATCAGCCGTTGAGGCGTGGTCGGCAGCACAGATGCAACGATGCTCAATAGGTTCATTTACTGCGCCCCGCTCGGGATGACGATGCACGGATGAAACACATCCGCTTTGTTGACCTGCTATCTATATCCATCTCAAGCGAGCGATTCCGACATGGTTCGAAGCTGGACTTCGATGATGCGCGAGTTCGGTCCCTGCGCACAGGCAAACACGATTGCCTTGGCAACATCTTCCGGCTCAAGCATACCCGATGCAGCCACACTTGCTTCGGTCCGTCCTTTGCCAAGAGCGAACTCCGTTTTCACTCCTCCTGGGCAGATAACGCCGACCTTGATGCCTTTGGTTCGCAATTCGCGGTCGAGTGCCTGGGCGAATCCGACCTGGGCGAATTTCGAAGCGCAATAGACCGCTTCACCCGGAAAACCGTAAAGGCCTGCCATGGAGGAAACCATTAGAATCGTTCCGACTCCACGCTTCAGCATGGTCGGAACCACGGCGCGAGAGAACACGAATGTCGAGCGCATATTGGTATCCATAATCTGGTCGTACTCTTCGACACTGGTGTCCGCCAGGTCTTTGTAACTACCCATTCCGGCATTGTTGACCAGGAAATCGATAGAGCCGAGCTTGTCGAGTGCCGTTTCCACCGCACGATCCGCAGTTGCCTGTTCGCGGGCATCGCCGGCAACTGCAATGGCGGTGGCCGCTCCGCGATCGCGGGCCGCTTTTGCCAGTTCTTGCAACCTGTCCGCGCGGCGCGCCGTCAAAATTAACGATGCGCCTTCCTCAGCGAGTGCAAGCGCGGTGGCCCACCCGATGCCGGCGCTGGCTCCAGTAACGATCGCAGTTTTACCTTTCAGGGTTTGCCCCATGCTTTTCTTATCCGCCTTTCAAAACATTTCCGCATCCGATCATACCAATAATCGGAGACCGGTCTCTTTTCTTCACACAAAAATCAAGCTACACTCAGGATTGCACGATGTCAATCGTGGATTCAGCAGGACGAAGATCGAGATTCGGGGAGGAAAAAATGCCTGACACAATGCGAGCGGCAGTGCTTCAAACACGTGGCGTGATGCAGATGGAGACCCGGCCCAAGCCTGTGCCAGGTCCCGGTGAAGTGCTGGTGCGTGTGCACTCGGTCGGCGTGTGCGGCTCCGACGTGCACTATTACACCCACGGCAAGATCGGACCGTTCGTTGTCGAAAAGCCGCTGGTATTGGGCCATGAAATGGCAGGAATTATCGAAGAAGTTGGGAAAGGAGTGTCCGCCAGCCGCGTGGGGGAAAGGGTCGCGGTGGAACCCGGCGTGCCCGACCGCACCTGCAGCTTTTGTCGCAGCGGCCGGTACAATCTTTGCCCCAACGTGCAGTTCATGGCAACGCCGCCGGTCGATGGCGCATTCGTAGACTACATCGTGTCTCCCGCCGATTTCGCATTTGCCCTCCCCGCCAATGTAACGCTGGAAGAGGGAGCCATGATCGAGCCTCTTTCGGTAGGAGTCTACGCAGTACACCGCAGCGAAATGAAAGTTGGGCAAAGTGTCGTGATCCTTGGTGCAGGTCCGATAGGTCTGGTCACTCTGCAGTCTGCGCGGGCCGCGGGCGCGGGAGCGTTGATCGTAGTGGATCTGGATGCGTCGCGGTTGGAACTGGCAAAGAAGCTGGGCGCAACAGCGACGATCAATCCGACAGAGCAAGACACGTCGGAGGCAATCCTGGCTCTGACTCAGGGCAGCGGACTGGACATCGTTTTCGAGGCGGTAGGATCACCAAAGACAGCCGCTCTTGCCATTCATCTGGTCAAGCGCGGCGGACGCGTCACCATGATCGGGCTACCGCCAGAAGACAATTTTCCATATCCTCTGGTGGCGGCCATGGCGAAAGAGGCCGACATTGTCACCGTCTTCCGATATGCCAATGTTTATCCCGCGGCAATCGCGCTGGTCAGCGAAGGTCGGATAAACGTCAAGGCATTGATCACCCACCGCTTCTCGCTGGAAAAGGCCGAAGAGGCATTGCTGCTTTCCAATTCGCGCACCGATGGAGTCGTCAAAGCCCTGGTGGAGATTGGTTCCTAGGAGGGTTGTTTTGAGAGCCTTGACTTATCCCGGCTTTCAGGCCGTGGATAAGTCACTAAGGTATTAGGGATAGCTTTAGAAGTGGTCTCCTAAATAAGGTTGTCATCCCGACAGGAGCACAGCGAAGTGGAGGGACCTGCTGTTTTTCGGCAAACGCGATGCCCTTCGCGGGGTTTACTCAGCTGAATAGCTTAATCGGACTTCCCTAATTCAAGACATCGCAGTCCTTATGCTTCGCGCTTTTTTCTACGATTTGGGTGACGTCAGTACAGCGACATCCAGCGGACCCAGCGATATGTTTTTCATTCCCGTTTGTCCACCGATCATGTCGTCCATTGGCCCGGGCAATGCGATGTCGCGATGCGCGGTTTCCGTCAGGTTCAACAGAAAGTAAAAAGTCGTATCGGAAGTCTCCCGGCTGACGATTTCCACTCCGTAGGGTGCGGCAATGAGCGGAGACATCTTTCCCGTACTGCCGACCACGCGAGCCAGCGCTTCGTAAAAACCGTCTTCGGCGCAATCGGTGCCGACATAGAAAACCCAGCCTTGTCCATAGCGATTGCGCGTAATCGCCGGCCTTCCCGCCATTCCTTCTCCGCTGAAAGTGGCGATCGGTTCAGCGCCCTGCAGCACCAGCCATTCCAGAATCGTGTGCGGACGAAAAACGGTCTTGTCTCCGGAAAAACCGATGCCGAACCCTGCTTCCTCCAGAACCTTATATTCGACAAAGTCCACTTCATTTGCTTTGGCGGTCACGCCCGCCATATCCGTAAACGGTCCCGGCGAAAGCGTTCGCCGCATACTGACATTCATATTCTGTGTGCCTGCACGATAATTCAAGACGAGAATTCCACCGCGGGAGACGAATGTGCGCAGCCGCGAGACGGTTGCATCGTCGACCAACTGCAAATTGGGAGCGAGGACCAATTTATAACTCGACAAATCCACTTCCATAGAAACGACATCGATGTTGCGCTGCAGTACCTTGAAGCCGTTGTAGTAATATCCTTCTTCCCCGTCGTAAGATCGGCCCTTCCTGCCGACGGATCCGAATCCCTGCGCCCATTGGTTTGAGAAATTGAAAAGTAAAGCGATGTCCGAACGAGTTACCGCTCCGGCCAGGCGCGGTCCTAGACGCGCAAACTCTTTGCCGATTCTTTCGAACATGGGTTTCGCCTCAATGGTACCGTCGAAACTTTTTATGAATGAAGGCCGGTATTGTTCATTGCCGGCCAGCGGCCGGCGCCATTCAAAATAGAGACTTCCATAGCCTCCGTGGCCCAGATTGATATATGCCTGCAGCCGCAATCCCTCCTCCGGCGCATTGGCCGGAACATAGGCAAGCTGCTCGGCGCAGAAAAATCTCTGGTGCGGTCCAGCGCCTCGGGAAAGGTCGTGGTTGAATCCGGCAATGTACTGGCTCTGGAATCCGCTGATCCCCGGAGAGATAACATAGTTGTCCCACGCGGTCGCATCCAGAAATTCCGCCGCGGCGGTAAAGACATCCACCGACCAGGCAGGACTAGGCCAATTCGTGGTGAGGAACTGATTTTTAATAGTTTTTCGAAGAATGACTGCCTGGCGACGCAGATGGTTTAGAAATGAATCCGAGAAAAAACGGCGATAGGCCAGAGTGATCGCAGGTTGCCATCCGCCCTCCGCAGAATTGGTTGGGAAGTGAATCTGCGACCAGTCCGAATAATGGTTGCTCCAGAACGCGCCGTTCCAATCGCGGTTCAGCGCGTCCAGCGTTCCATAGCGCTTCTGCAGCCAGGCTTGAAACTCTCGCTCGGAATCGGGATCGAAGCTCTGAAAGGGAAAGCCCGGCTCGTTATCGAGCTGCCAGCCGATCACCCCCGGATGACGGCCATAATGTTCAGCCAGCGCCGTAACGATAGATTCGCATGCCCGAATATAATTCGGGCTGCTCGTGCAATAACCTTTACGCCCGCCATAGGTATAGAGGCCGCGTTCGTTGCCGCTCAAAACATCCGGATGCATTTGATATAGCCAGGGAGGGACGGAAGCCGTGGGTGTGCCCAGAATCACATCCACTCCGTGCCGGTTCGCAACGGAGATAGCGCGATCCATCCAGGAAAAATCGAACTTGCCGGGTACAGGCTCGTAGCTGGCCCAGGCAAACTCGCCCATTCGAACCGTGTTGATGCCCAGTTCCTGCATCTGGCGAAAGTCGACTTCCCACTCCGCTGGCTCCCACCATTCCGGATAGTAGGCGGTTCCAAAAAAGTAATGATCCCATGCTCCTTTGTTCCCGGTTGTCTGCGAACCCGGCTGCGGCTTAGACGTCGTTTGCCCCGGATCGCCGGCCGAGAGAGCCGTCATTGCGGAAGCCTGCCGGATACTGCCCCATACGCCCAGCCCCGCGGCGCCAGCCAATTTGTTGAAGCTTCTCCTGTTCATCCAATCCCCAATTTTCTGCCATGTATAGCCACGCATGGGTAAAGCTGAAAATAATTACGGATTTATGTCACACAGAAAAACGGTGTTTGTTTCTCAAAAAATGCAGAATTTTAAATATGTATCCTGCATAGAATCAATGTCTTGCAATTGAGCACAATAAAGTAAAAAACCAGAATTACAGCCAATTGCCGGTTACCCCCAATCGTCTCGAAAAAACAGCCCATTCCCCGGCCCTGAATCGCCTTTATTTGCGATTTCGCAACTCGCTCGATTCAAACCACATAGCCGAGGTTTGGCATTCCAATTGCGTTTGGCCCTTCAATTGCTTTTATGTTCCACGTGGAACATTTCGCCTAATCGCCGCCATTGCCGCGATCGCCATTTCCCGCGAAAGCTCGCAAGCGACACCGAAATTCGCTTTTTCGCCATAACAAATATCAATTAAAAGAAAAACTCTTCTAAAAGTAGTACTTAGCGGCCACCTGGAAAAACCTCGCATCTGGCGTGTTCGCCTGGAAACTAACCACGCCCGTAATAAGTCCGCCAGTGTTGTTATTGGTCGTTGTCGAAGGCGTTGAAAAGGCTGGGCTATTCGTCAAATTGAAAACATCGCCTCGAAGCTGGAGATACTGGCCGCGCGATGCCCACGTGGTGAAATTCTTGAAGAAGGACATGTTGACCCGCTGAAAGCCTGGACCCGCAATCACATTCGTTCTGCCGCCGGTAAACGCAAGCACCTGGGCAAAATCCGTAACCTGCGAACCCGGGCCGCTGCTTGGGATCAGGGTTCCCGGCAACGGATTGGCGAAGGCGCAAGGGTTATACCAGTTGGTGGGATTCCGCGTGGATTTTGCGCAGGTGACCGTCGGATTGGATGCCGGCGGGGTGCCACCTGGCTGGAAAGGATTGCCGACCTTGACGGCCCGTGCGCTGGCACCCGATACGGTCGAGATATTGGAAGTGGTCACCGTGAACGGCAGCCCGGTTTGCGCTTCAAATGTCAGACTCGCCGACCAGCCTCCTGCAATCACATCAGCTACATGAGAGTGATTCATGTGAGCTTTTCCGATGCCGAATGGCAGCTCATACAACGCGTTGACTGAAATCCGCTGACGCACATCATAGTTCGAATTGGAGTATTCATCGCGAATCGGAACCAGGGCGTTGTTGCGATATCCAACGCCTCCCCCCAAAGGATCGGTGTCGTCGGTCAGCGCGTGGCCCCATGTGTAGGAAGCCAGATAATTGAAGCCATTGCTATAACGCTTCTGCAGCGTGGCCTGCAGGGAGTTATAGTTGCCTTCCGCCGAATAACTCAGGATCTCCGAATCGGAGAACTGCGGAAACGGCGTGACAGATTGGGTATTGATCCCCGGAGCCTCGATGGCGAAAGGCGGATTGGAGCCCAGTTCCGTTTCTAGATGCCGCGCGACATTGCCGACATAAGAGATCGTGGCGCTGGTGTCATTGGTGAAGGCATGTTGAAGAGTCAGATTCCAACTCATCGTGTATGGCGTACGGATAGCCGTGTCGCGGCCATTGACGACAGGCGAAGTGAGAAAGTTGAGAATGCCTGAAGAAATTTGGTTGGATAATCCATTCTCCAGCGTTGTGCCGGGAGCGCCGGTATAGTTCTGTGCCGCATTAGTAAGAGACGGGCAGGTTTTGTTAGCTGTGCAGCTTACCGCAGCCAGCTGCGCGTGGAGCTCAAATGGATAATTTACACCCAGGTTCGGAGAGGCGCCAACACTCTGCAGTCCGCCATAGAAGACACCGTAACCGGCGCGCAGCACCGTCCGCGGATCCAGCTGATACGCGATGCCCACACGGGGAGCGAAATTTGTCTTCTGCGAGGTTGACAATCTTTGATTGGAATCGTAAATCAGCGAGACATTATCCTGGTTCAGCAGTCCAAGAAAAACCGGTGAAATAGGTACATTTTTGCTCTGCGTAGGAATGAGATACTGTCCGGTGCCGGTCCCGATACCTTCTGTAAGCGGCACCCAGTTCGCCATCAGGCCACCCTGATCGCGATAGGGCTGATAGAAGTCGTATCGAACACCGAGATCCGCAGTCAACCTGGGAGTGACACGCCAATTGTCTTCAGCGTACCCAGAATCGTAGCGCTGCTCCTGGTTGAAAGTCACTTGATTGGTGATCCCGGCGTTATTCATTTGGTCGGCGAGGAA
Organism: Acidobacteriaceae bacterium; assembly: GCA_965276585.1. Classification (GTDB taxonomy): domain Bacteria; phylum Acidobacteriota; class Terriglobia; order Terriglobales; family Acidobacteriaceae; genus JAKAAZ01. The sequence goes on from CBDIAZ010000003.1 coordinate 1,073,872, forward strand.
ATCGGCGACGCCGGATCCAGTATTCGAAACTCCAGTAACGCCCGTGTATTCTCCCGTGTAACCGTAAGTCCCGCGAGAGGCAGGTGGCTGGAGAAAGTTTATGCGAATGTTTTGCAGCGCAACGCCGAATTTCAGAGTGTGGTTCCCTATGATCTTGGTCACGTTATCGAGGATTTGGTAAATGTTCTGTCCTTCAATCGAGGGATCGTTGCCGTGGGAGCCAAAGGTCGTAATTCCACTCACCGTTACCTGAGGCAATCCTCCGTTGTTGGGGTATCCGGGACCAAAGGGCATACCCCCCAGCCCAAGCTGCGATGCGACATCGACATTGTAGTTCGCTTGAAGATTTTCGTAATGTCCATAGTTGTACGAGAATCGAAATTCATTGATAAACGTAGGGGTGAACTCATGGGCTTCGCTGAGCATGAAGTTTTCGGAGAGATAGCTCTCATGCGTGCCCGCATAGTTCGTAGTACCGTCCAGCGTCGGGCCTAGAGGCGGGGTGAGCGCATTTTGCGTGTTGGAGTAGCTGTAGCGTGCATAGGTCTGATCCTTGGCGCTTATATCCCAATCAAGGCGCTGATCCCACTGGAAGATATTGTTGTTGGTTTTCAGATTCTCGACCAGGTTATTGTAAGTCTTGCCTCCGTTGGCATTGGGCGACGGATATAAATTCAGTATCTTCAGCGCCGTCTGGCTGATCTGGTTGGGACACAAGACATTCTGCACACCATTGCAAATGAGTAAGTCCGGACCTGCGCCATACGCCCCGGTGTTTGAGTTCGGCTGATAGAGATAAGTCGGCTTCGAATTGCCAGTAAGAGCCGGATTCAGCAGCTCGGAGAAATTTCCCGTGCGCATCAGAGGCGTTGGAACGGTGAATGTTCCAGGATTGCTATAGGTGATGCGCGTAGCTTGCAGATCGCCAAAATAGAAGAGCTTGTTCTTGAAGATGGGAAAACCCAGCGTAGCCCCAAATTGATTCATGTGATAGGGAGGATTCGTCAATGCGTTCCAGTTCTTCGCATCCATATTGGTATTACGAAAATACTCCCATAGATCTCCGTGAATCCGGTTGGTGCCGGACTTGATTGTCGCCTGCAGAACTGCGCCCGCAGAATGGCCGAACTCAGCGCTAAAATCTGCGGTCTGGAGCTGAAACTCGGACAGGGCGTCCGGCGGCGGAGCCACAGCATAGGTCGCCCCATTCATAAAATCCACAATATTCACGTTGTTGTCGACACCGTCCAGAATAAAGTTATTTTGCTCCGCTGGCACGCCATTGGCTTCAAAGTCACCGGTTCCGCCCCCACGCGTTCCGGTAGAAGGAACTACTCCAGCAGAAAGCTGCGCCATATAAACCCAGTTCCGCTGAGCCAGAGGTGTCGTATTGATCGTGCGCGTGCTCATCGTCATTCCGACGGCGCCGGATTGGGACTGAAGCAGCGGCGGCCCCGAGGTCACCGTCACCGTCTTGCTGATCGCACCCGGCTGCAACGTGAGCCTGACATTGAGCCGCTCCTGGACCTGCACCCGTAGATTTTCCTGCGAAGTCGTCTGAAAGCCTGGCGCGGTGGCGGATACCTTGTAATCGCCAACTTTGAGAGGTGCGAATGTGTAGATGCCGCTTCGATCCGATTTCGTTTGCAGCACCAATCCCGTGTCTGTATCCGTCAAAGTGACGGAAGCGTTCGGAATCACCGCGCCGGTGGAGTCCACGACCTGGCCGGTCATGGATCCTTGATCTTCCTGTCCCCACGCTGGCTGTCCTTGGAAACATAGCCAGAAGGAACCTATCAAAAAAAGGATTACGCTTGCATTCCAGATCTTCGAGCGTTTCAGTGTTGCGCGCCGACCCCCTTCTTTACGCAGCGCGATTCCATCAGCACTACAAGCTTTGTCCATATTTATTTTTTCTTGGTTCATGACTGATGCCTCCAAAACACCATTTATTCAAGAATGGGCTGACAGTTAGCAACTATATGCGCCCAGAAATACAGTTGTAAAGGGATCGGTATTTTACTATCTAGAAAACAATTGGTTAGTGTCGGAAATTTGGTAGATATTTCTTTTTTAACTATCAGTTTGAAGCATTTTATTGCTTTTATGGGCTGGATATTGGTATTTATATTTTGTGTCTGTACAACCTTTTTTATCCGATAAAAGAGACCGGTTTTCTAAATTATTCGAACCTCAGAAAATAATTCAAACTTCAGATGGGACGCATTTTCTATATCGGTGATGCGCACGTTCGAGGTAGGGGCTCCATCGGCCAACGCAGGGATTGCGAACAGAAGCACATCGTCTGTGCGCGTTGCTGCGTAAGTGTCAAAAGTAAGTTTCAGCGCCATCGTCGACGGAGAATGCGGCTATGCCCTCATTGGGAGCAACCTAATAGGCACTGCTAAAAGGACGCCGCATTTGGAATTGTCAACAGATGTTAGTTATGAGCTAATATCTGAAGTCCATTGATCGGTGCGCGGACCTGGTTGTAGGTGCTGCCGCCGTGAACCGGCGCCAGGTTGAAGCCGCTTCCCGCGCAATTCAGGAATTCAACAAAATTGCCATTGGAAGTTCCCGACGCCTGCAGAAAAGTTCCGCTGAAGTCAACTCCATGTGCATCCATGCCGGTAATTGTGCTGCCCTCCCTGGTTTCGCCGCCGCAGCCTTGTACCACGCCATCTTCCACGGAAGTAAGCCGATAATTGGAGACGGTGGTTGCTCCTCCAGTAAGCGGCGCATTCCCGCCATCGAAGTACGCGATAACATCGTAGTGTTTAAATTGGGGCGGCAGCCCTGAAATCGACACGGTACTCGGCACCGTGTTGCTGTTATCCAGATAGCCTTTCATCATGCGATCATTGCCCGGCTCATCGGGTATCGGCGTGAAGTAAGTATTCGTCGCAGTCCATTGCACAAGGGCAGATGTGACTTTGCCATTGCTATCCAGCAGACCGGGAAGTTCCCCGGAGTTGGCGATACCAGCCTGGTTCCAATTCGATTGCGGTATAACCCCGGCAACCTCCGATGCGGCCATCGGAGTTACAGCATAACTGACGAAGTTGATTCCGATCGCGTCGGTAATTAGCGGTTGATGGGCGATGTAATTGAGCGACTCCACTGGAATACGTTGTGAGTCCGCAAACAATCCTGCAGCCGTGACTGTCTTGGCCTGGAGTTGATACTCGCCTGGCGACATATTCGACCAAGTAGTTATATAGGGAGCCGAACTAGCGCTGCCAACAAGCTTTCCGTTGGCATAGAAGTTCACTTCCTTGATGGAATCCTTGCTACCGGCCCGCAAATTGGCGTCGGCCATCAAGATAAGTGACGTTCCAGAAATAATTGTTGATCCGGGCAGCGGCGAGGTAAATGCCACCAGGGGAGGATAGTTATTCTCAACGCTCGGCCCTTGATTCGGCTGAGCAATCGTTTGCAATGCGCCGAGCGTATTGAGCGTAGGCAGCGGATTGATCTCATTCGGAATGGCAGGAGCATTCCAGTAGGGATTCAACACACCATAGGTTTCTTCACTTCCAAAGATGCGGGTATTCCCTGTGGACTCCGTTCCACCCAGCTCCCAATACGACCAGGGAATATCGTTTTGCGCCAGATACTGACGAATACTTGCAAACCATAGTCCGCCCGAGCCGTCGGCAGAAGTTGTATCGGTAATACAGGTGGATGCAGTGTGACAGTTGCCGAATTCTCCCAGCCATACAGGAGCCGTATAAGACTGTCCTGGGGTCACGATATAGCCCCACTCCATATTCAGGTCGGCGGCAAGAGCGCTCTCGCTGGTCAATCCATTGTGGTAGAAGGGGTAGTCATGAGCGGAATAAACCAGCCGGTTAGCAACATTCAAATGAACTGGAAGGCTGGCTACACCGGTCAGGTCGCCCGCGTAATTCACCCCTTCCACTATGATGAGCAGATTTGGATTAACGCCAAGCACGGCATTGCCGCCGCGTTCAGCCGCCGCGTGCCAATCAGTTACAGGATCGCCACCCCAGGTCGCATTCACTCTGGGTTCATTGCGGAGATCGGTGCCGATCACCTGGGGCACATCGCGGTAACGCGCAACCATTCCTTTCCAATCGGCGATCCAACTTGACTCAGGGTAGTCGGAGTTATACCAAAGTGTATTTCCGTCATTGCTGCAACACCATTCTGCATTGCTGTTATGGTTGTCCAAAATAACCAGCAGTCCCTGGCTGGCAAGCGCTCGCACAATTTGGTCGTAAACGACCATCGCACGCTTTCCTTTAAATTGTGGATTGGCTGTAACGGCATAGTCCGGCACAACAGGATTGCTCTCGTACATCTCGTTCGACCAGGGGAGGCGAACCGTATTGAACCCCATGCAGCGAATGCGGTGGACGATGGCCTGGAGCGGCTCAAGTTGCAGTCCGCCGACGACAAAGTCGAGCGCTTCGGCCCCGGACCATGCCACACCACTTAGTTTGAAACGGCGGTTCAGACGATCGACGATGTATCGCCCATCGGTATGGAGCGGCAGCGCAGGCTGCGGTTGATTCAATGCGCATGCTCCCGTGGAAGTGCCTTGATTCCCCGCTTCGGTTTGCGCGATGTTGGCTGAGTTGACGGTCTGCGCAATCGCCGTGGAAGCAATTGCGGCCAAACAGAATACAAGAAATTGACGGCATCTCATTGGGTTGACTCCCCTCTACGAATGATCGGAAACGCAGGCTTTGCACCTGCTTTAATTTCCGAAACCAGGTTTCCGTCCCTTGCAGGCTCTCTGGATGGAGTCTGTTTTATGCGTACCGAGCGATTCATTTGTCATCCTCAAGCGAAGCAAGGAACCTCGCGTGTTTTACGGCAAACCGCAGGTTCTTTCGCTTCGCTTTGGGATAAAAATGTATCGCCCGAGTTATTCCTAGAAGTAATACTTCAGCGCCAATTGAAAAAACCTTGGGTTGGGCGTGAAAGCACCCAGCGAGCGGGTGCCGCTGATCACGCCGCCGTTGGTGTTGATCCCTCCGTTCGGCGTGCTGAAGGCCGGCGTGTTGAATACGTTGAAGGCGTCCGCGCGGAACTGGAGATATTCGCCCCGGAAGGTGTTGAAGTTTTTGAATAGGCTCATGTTGACACGCTGGTAGCCAGGTCCGTAGATCTGGTTGCGCGGCGTGCCCAGATATTGCACCACGTTGGTCATCAGCGGCGTTCCCACCGGGTTCGCGGCCGTCTGCGTGTTCGGAATCGCATTGCCCGGCAATGGATTGGCAAACGCGCAAGGATTGAACCAGTTGGTGAGGTTCCGCGTTTTGGCGGCGCAGGTCACCTTCGGGTTGGTCGAATTCGGCGAACCTCCCGCCGCGAACGGATCGCCGATCAGGAATGCGCGACGCGTGTTGGCGCCGTTGGCTCCGGAATTGTTCGGCGTGATCGTGAACGGGTTGCCGGTCAACGCATAGAAGACGGCATCCAGCGACCATCCACCCACCAGCTCATTCACCACGCCGCCCTGGTTCAGGAACCTGCGTCCCTGGCCGAACGGCAATTGATAGTCCCCGGTGAAGGTGAACCGATGCCGCACGTCCCAGTCGGAATTCGTATATTCCGAGTCGACCGGCAGGAGCAGAGCGTTGCGGAAAATGTTGCCGCCGCCATCGAGCGGCGTCGCCGTATCGTCCATCGCATGGCCATAGGTATAGGCGGCCAAGAAGTAGAGCCCGTTGGAAGCGTGCTTCTCCAGCGTTGCCTGGAAGGAATTGTAATTGCCCTTCCCTTCGTAAGCATCATAGGTCGAGCCGCCAAAATCCGGGAACGGCCGGTCCAATTGAGCGTTGTCCCCTGGCCCCACCAATCCATCGACAGCATTTTGGTCCGGGAAGGCCTGTATCCGCCGCGAGACGTTGCCCACATAGGCTAGCGTCGCGCTCATCGCCGATGTCAGAGCGTATTGCGCCGAAAGATTGTATTGCTCGGTGTACGGCGTGTGCGTCTGCAGTTGGCCGCCGGTCAGCCCCGGTGTCGAAAGATTGTTCAGCAGCGTACCCAGCGGAAAGCCATTCTCGAGCGTAATTCCATCCGTAGGACAAACGCTCCCCGAGCAACCCGGAGCCGTGAAGTTGAGCGTGTACGAGAATGGGTAGTTGAATCCCAGGTTGGGAGATCCGCCAATGTTCTCTAGGCCGCCGTAGAAGATTCCATATCCTCCACGGACAACCAGACGAGGTGCGGCCAGAAAGGCGAATCCGATCCGAGGAGCGAAATTGTAATGCTGCGATTTCACCAGCGAGCGGCGGCCAGTATAGACCAGGTTGATATGGTCCTTGGCCAGCAGGGTTAGGAATTGGGGCGCCAGAGGAACACTGCTCTGGCTCGACGCCAGCAGGTAGTCCGCCATGCCCGATCCCGGCGACGGAGGTCCTGTCGGAGTCCAAAGCGCCTCATGATCGTGCCTCTCTTCCATCGGCTGGTAATAGTCGTAGCGGATACCCAGGTTCAGCGTTAGCTTCTGATTCACCTTCCAGTCGTCCTGCGCGTATCCAGACCTGTACCACTGGACGTTATCCACATTGAAGAAGTTCGTTAAATTGGCGGAACGCTGTTGATTGGCGATGAAGTCGGCCACGCCGCTTCCGGTAAAACTGACGCCCGGATTGGATGTATAAAAACCGCTGTACGTATATCCGCCGTGCGGCTCGGTCGGGGCCGTCGTCGAAAAACGGACATGCTGAAAATTAACGCCAATCTTCAGCGTATGGTTGCCGGCCACCTTCGTCAGATCATCCATGATCTGGAAGACGTTCTCGTACTCGATCGCCGGATAGAAGCCCGGCGAACCGAAGCTGCTGATGCCGGTGATCGAGGTGCTTGGTAGCCCGCCATTGTACTTCTGGTAGGGAATGCCGCCCAGACCCACTGTGGGCGCGATATCATCGTTCGCGCTCTGCTGCAGGTACTGCGGATGCGCCCAGTTGTAGCCGAAGCGAAATTGATTGATGGTCGTGGGATTGAAAACATGCGTCTCGCTCAACGCCCAGTTCTCGCCCATGTTGATCGTTGGTCCATCCGAGCCGTATCCTCCGCCATCCAGGATCACGCCGAACGGGGCAGCGTAATATCCGCGCGTGTTGTAATAGCTCATGCGGAAGAATGCCTGATCCTTCGCCGTGGCGTTCCAATCGATACGGCCATCCCAATCCACCGTGTTATCCACGGTATGGTTGTTGACGACGTAGTTATTGTAGGTCTTGCCGTTATTGGCATTGGGCAGCGGATACAGATTGAGCAGACCCGCCGCCACGGAGTCAACCTGGGCTGGGCAAAAGACGTTCTGCTGGCCATTGCAGCTTAACAACGCGGTCCCATTCGATCCGGGCTGATAGAGATACGTCGGCTGGCTCGATCCGGTCAGGGTGGTATTCAGCAGTTCGCTGAAGTTGCCGGTGCGCATCAGCGGCGTGGGAACGCTGTAGGTCGCGGTCGATCCAAAAACGATGCGATTGGCTTCGACATCGCCAAAGAAAAACAGATGGTTCTTGATGATCGGACCGCCGATGGTGCCGCCAAACTGGTTCTGCCGATACTCCGGCACCGTCTTGGCAAAGTAATCGACAGCGTCTAGCGCGTTGTTGCGCCAGTATTCCCATAGATTGCCATGCAGGCGGTTGGTTCCGCTCTTGATGGAGGCATTGATCACAGCGCCCGCGGAATGGCCGAACTCCGCATCGTAGTCGCTGGTCTGCACCTTGAATTCCGCCAGGGCGTCCGGCGGAGGCTTGATGACGTAGCTGGCGCCATTCAGGAAATCGACTTCATCGGAGTTGTTATCCACGCCATCCAGGACGAAATTGTTCTGCTCCGCGCGCAGGCCATTGGCGCTGAAGTCGCCGTTGCCCTCGCCGCGCGAACCGTTCGATTGCGCCACTCCAGCGGTAAGCTGGGCGATAAAGACATAGTTGCGCCCGTTCAACGGCGTGTCGTTGATCACGGCCGTGCTGACCGTTTGTCCGGTGGAAGACTGCTGCGTCTGCAGCAGTTGTTCCGCACCGGCCATTACGTTGACCGTTTGGGAGACGTTTCCAGGCTTGAGCTTGAGGTTGGCCAGCAAGCGCTGGTTCACGTTCAGCTCCAACCCGGATAATTTCGCGGTGGAAAAGCCTGGCGCGGTCGCGGACACCGTGTAATGGCCGATCTTGATTGGCGAGAATACGTACTCCCCACTCTGGTTCGTTGGAGCGTTCAACACCAGACCCGTATCGGTGTCTGTAAGCGTCACCTGGGCATTGGGAACGACGGCCCCCTGCGGATCGGTTACGGCCCCGTTGATGGTGCCCTGGTCCACCTGAGCGAACGCCCAATGCCCGATGGATAGAAAACAGCAAAAACCAAACACCGCCGGCAAGGTCCATTTGCTACGCCGATTATTTTGCTTCAATTGAATCGTGAACATTTTCCTGGCCCCCTCTTGAAATAACGAACTCTTTGGATCAATGCCGATCGACTGCCGTGTCGCGGTAGGCTTTGTGATCGCACTTGCCTTCAAAAAATCTTCAATTCCTCATCGAATCGGAACGATTGGCATTTTATGGTGTACGTTACCGATACGCACACTATGCTCTTCTCCAAGCTTTTGTCAAGAAAAATTTATCGAATGTTCATTGCATGCGTGTACGTTGTTCATTAGCGGGATCACCCTCAATACGCAGCCATGCCATCTCCCCATAACCGTGCGCCTACAATGGATTCCAACCACCATGCACAAAGATGAGAACAAGTCGGCAGGCATTAAGGACATCGCCCGCGCCCTCGGAATCTCGATTGGGACTGTGGATCGGGCACTGCATTCGCGCCCCGGAGTCAACCCGGCCACGCGCTCGAAAGTCCTCAAAATGGCCGACAAGCTTGGCTACCGGCCCAATCTATCCGCGCGCAATCTCAAGTTGAACCGGCGACTGCGCATTGGCGTGCATCTGCCGCGTGAGATCGCCTCCTTTTTCGATCCCTTGCGCGAGGGAATAGAAAACGCCGCGGATCGGCTCCGCCCCACCGTCGAACTCGACATTTCCACGTATCGACGGCTCGGGGAAGGCGATCTGGATTTGTTGAAAGCAGCGCTGAAGGAAAAGTACGATGGCCTGCTGATCGCGCCCGGCAACCCCGCGGTCCTGCAACCGATCATCCATCAGGCCACGCAGCAGGGCATGCCGGTCGTCTGTGTCGCCAGCGATGCTCCCCGCAGCAAGCGTCTCGGCTCCGTTACGGTGGATGCTTTCGTCAGCGGATCGCTGGCTGCAGAGTTGCTGGCGCATACGCTGCCGGGCGGGGGCCATGTCGCCGTTCTTACCGGAGAACTTTCCACCTTCGATCACGCGGAAAAGCTCCGCGGATTTGCCGCCACTTTGGCCACCCACGCCCCGCATTTGACGCTACTGCCGGTATCGGAGGGCCACGAAAATCCGCAGGAGGCCCTGGCGCAAACCCGCCGGTTGCTGAAGCGAAGCCCGATACCGGCAGGAATCTACGTGAACACCGCCAACTCGATTCCTGTCATGCAGGCATTGGAAGAAAGAGGTCTCGCGGGAAAGACAAAGGTGATTGCGACGGATCTTTTCCCCGCCTTGGTCCCGCTGATTGAATCGGGCACAATACTCGCAACCCTCTATCAGCGCCCTCGCACCCAGGGCCGGGCGGCAATCGATATGCTCGCGCGTTTTTTGCTGGAGGGTGTTCGTCCCGAGCGACCGGTCAGACTCGCGCCCCATATCGTTTTGCGCAGCAATCTTTCATTGTTTCTCGACCAGATTGCCGAGCCGGATCGTCGAATTGACGGTCAGGAACAGGCCGATTCATAAAAAACAGCATTGACGAATGCAGGCGCGATATGATCCCATGCATTGATACACCCGTGTACGTTCACGACATATTGTCGATAACATTGTCGATAACAAAAACTCAGGAGACCTGGAAATGACGATGGAGGTTCGCGTCTGGGAAGAAACCATTATGCTGCCCACCTATCCCGCCGACGCGCCGGAGAAATTTCCTATCTTTCTCGACAAACGCGTATATCAGGGGAGTAGCGGGCGCGTATATCCCAACGCCTTTACCGAACGGGTCTCCGACATACGGCAGCCGCGCCCCTACAGGGCGATTTTCCTTGAAAACGAATATATCCAATTGATGATGCTTCCGGAGATTGGCGGCCGCATTCATGTGGGCTTCGACAAAACGCGTCAGTACGATTTTTTCTATCGCCAGCGCGTTATCAAGCCCGCTCTGGTCGGTTTACTCGGGCCGTGGATTTCGGGCGGAGTCGAGTTCAACTGGCCGCAGCATCATCGGCCGTCTACTTTCATGCCAGTGGAACATTCCATCGAGCAGCATTCTGATGGCGGCGTCACCGTCTGGCTCGGCGAGCATGAGCCCATGAATCGGATGAAGGGAATGGTAGGCATCTGCCTGCACCCGGGAAAGTCCCTGGTGGAAGCCAAGGTTCGGCTCTATAACCGCACTCCGTTGACTCGCACCTTCTTGTGGTGGGCCAACATGGCCGTGCGCGTACATGAGCAATACATGGCCTTCTTTCCCCCGGACGTGCATTGGGTAGCGGATCACGCCAGGCGCGCGATTTCCTCATTTCCCATCGCACGCAATTCCTATTACGGTGTCGATTACAAAGGCGTCGATATCCGCTGGTACAAGAACATTCCCGTTCCTACGTCTTACATGGTTACAGGTTCGAAATACGATTTCTTCGGCGGCTACGACTATGCCAAAAACGCCGGGGTGGTCCACGTAGCCGACCACCATATCGCGCCCGGAAAAAAGCTCTGGACGTGGGGGTCGCACCAGTTTGGCCAAGCATGGGATCGTGAGCTGACGGATGAAGATGGCCCATACATTGAATTGATGGCGGGCGTTTATACAGACAACCAGCCGGACTTCAGCTTTTTAGCGCCGTACGAAACGAAATCCTTTTCGCAATTCTGGTATCCCATTCAGGACATCGGACCTGCCAAAAATGCCAACATGCAAGTCGCGCTGAATCTTGAGATCGAAAACGGTGAGGCGCGCATCGGCGTCTGTCCTTCCGAGCAACTACAGGATGCCGCTCTTTTGCTGACAGCGAGCGGGCAAATATTGTGGCAACAGGAAATCTCCATCGCACCCGGAGAACCTTTCATGGAGACAGTACTACTACCTGAGGGCGTCGAATCTCAGGAGTTGGAAATTTCTATCCGAGGCCATGACGGAAATCTGTTGCTGGCCTATCGACCCGAATCGCAGGAGGCTGGAGATCCGCCGCCAGCCGCAGAAGAACCGCCCGCACCCGCAGATATTCCCACCAACGATGAGTTGTATCTTACGGGTCTGCATCTGGAGCAGTACCGGCATGCAACCCGCTCGCCGGAAGTCTATTGGCAGGAAGCACTGCGCCGCGATCCGCAGAATTCGCGCGCGAATACGGCATTGGGCGTTCTACATCTCGAACGCGGAGAATTCGCCAAATCGATTTCCCATTTGGATCGAGCCCTGGCCCGGTTAACACGACGAAACCCGAACCCTCGCGAGAGCGAGGCGTTTTATGCTCTGGGCGTGGTGAAACAATATAGCGGCGATCGAAATGGAGCCATCGACGCCTTTGCCAAATCCGCATGGAACTGGGAGTGGCAGGCGCCGGCCTATTTCGCGCTGGCCACATTGGCTTCCCGTCAGGGCGATATCACAGCCGCGCTCGCGCGACTCGATCAGGTGTTGGCCCGCAACACCCGCTGCGTGCAGGCTTTGCATCTGAAGGCGGCGTTGCTTCGGCATTCCGGCAGGGCATCCGCGGCACAACAAGTAGTCCAAACCGTCGAAGAAATGGACAAGCTCGATTGTGGCTCGCAATGGGAAAAAGTACAGCTGACTGCGCCTGAGTTGAGAGCGGAGAATACGGATGCATTCTTCACCCGGTTTCGCAACGATCCCCAAACCGTACTGGATCTTGCCCTGGATTATGCTGCAGCCGGCCTTTCCGACGACGCGGTACTGCTGATCGAGCAGTTCCGCACGCGACAGCCATCCGGCCAGATTCATCCCATGCTTTTCTACACATTGGCCTGGCTGGCGGCAAGAAAGCAAGACGATACCATCCGCATCCAGTATCAGGAACTGGCGGCAGCGGCTTCGCCGGATTATTGCTTCCCTTCCCGCGTTGAAGAAATGCTCGCTCTGGAATCGGCACTTCTGCACAATGAGTCCGATGCAAAGGCCCATACTTATCTGGGGATGTTTCTGTACGATCGGCAGCGGCGTGAGGAAGCCATCCAGCATTGGCAGCGGGCCACGCAACTGGCTCCGGCGTGGAGCATGCCGTGGCGCAATCTGGGCCTGGCACTCTTCAATGTTCATCAGGACGCTGCAACCGCCATGGCTTGCTATGCACGCGCTATCGAGTGCGAGACGGACAACGCGCGTCTTTTCTATGAATGGGACCAGTTGCAAAAGCGCAGCCAAACCAGCCCGGAAACCAGGCTCGCCGCCTTCGAAGCCCGGCCTGCTGTGATTGAGCAGCGCGACGATCTCATGTTGGAATTTATCTCTATGCTGAATTTGACTGGCCTGTACACGCGCGCAATCGACCTTCTGTCACACCGCCGTTTCCATCCTTGGGAAGGCGGCGAGGGGCTGGTCTCCGGACAATGGGTCGCCGCTCATTTCTGGCTGGCAAGTTCTCTTGCATCGAGCAGGCAATACGAGGCAGCGCTCGAATGTCTGGAGCAAGCCCGCCGTTATCCGGAAAATCTCGGAGAAGGCAAGCACTTGTTGACGGTTGAAACTCATCTGGACTATCTGACTGGCGTCGTCCTTCATTCGCTGGGGCAGATCGAGAAAGCGGCAGCCGCATGGGAAAAAGCTGCGGACGCACAACGTGAGTTTGCAGCAACTGCCATCTGGCAAGCCAAGGCCATGCAGGCCCTTGGCCAAGCCAGTACCGGCGAAGAGTTATTGCACTGGCTGGAAGCGGAATCGAACCGGCGTATGCACATTCCTCTGATGAAAATCGATTACTTCGCGACCTCCCTCCCGAATTTCTTACTCTTCGAGGATGATCTCGACCAGCGCAACACTATGGAGTGTTTGCGAATTCGCGGCCTGTCTCGACTGGTGCAAGGAAAAATCGAAGCAGGAAATGCGGATTTGCAAGCTGCACTGGCGCTCGATCCGAACGACGTTTGGATTCGATTGGCACTGGAAAACCAGACTCTTATTATGACTACCGAAATGATCGCGTGAACTTGTTGCAAGCAGGCGCGTCAGGTTTATATCGGATGTATGCATCGGCAATTCCGGAACGGTTCTACAGGAGTTAAATCATTGAATATTCATCCGGCATCGGCGGTGCAACACACTCAGGAAAACAACGGCTTCGTTTATCTGATTGCTGCAATAGCAGCGATTGCAGGACTGCTTTTCGGTTTCGATATAGCGGTCATCAACGGAGCCATCGTCTTCATCCGCGATCAATTCCATCTTTCCAGTCTGGGGACGGAAATTGCCGCCAGCAGCCTGCTGCTGGGCGCTGCCATTGGCGCTGCCTTCGCCGGTATTTTAAGCGATCGGTTCGGGCGCAAGCGCATTCTCATGGTCTGCGCAATCCTGTTTGCCGTGTCATCGATTGGCGCAGGCTTACCGCATGCGCTGCCGGGATTTGTTTGTGCCCGCTTAGCAGCCGGGCTCGCCACCGGAGCCGCTTCGATGCTGGCTCCGGTTTACATTGCAGAGAACGCGCCGCCGAAAATTCGCGGACGTCTGGTCACGTTCAATCAGCTGGCCATCGTCATCGGAATTTTGCTGGCATATCTGGTGAACTGGGGGTTGGCTACAACCGGTCCGCAAGGTTGGCGCTGGATGTTTATTGCTGCGGCAATCCCCGCTGTGCTCCTGTGGATCGGTTTGCTGTTCGTACCCGAAAGTCCGCGCTGGCTGGTCAAGGAACAACGAGGAGAAGAAGCCCTGCGAGTGCTGAGGAAGCTCATCGGCAATGACGCGGAAGCAGAAGGAGAATTGCAAAACATCCGCGTAGCCATTCATGAGGAGCGTGCTTCCTCCTTGCGCTGGTACGCGCCCAAAATAAGGCGCCCGCTGATCGTCGCGATCGTTCTGGCGATATTGCAGCAGATCACCGGGGTGAACACGGTCCTCTATTACGGTTCGCTCATCTTTCGCAGCCAGGCTCACAGCAGCGTCAGCTCTGCCGTGGGCCTCAACGTGCTGATCGGGGCGATCAATTTTGTCGGCACCATGGTGGCAATTGTCTGGATTGATCGCCTGGGCCGCAAGCCGCTCCTGCTGTCCTCGGCAGCTCTGATGGCGGTCTCTCTCGTCTTTCTTGGATTCGCCTTTCGCATGCCTCATCTTTCCGCCTGGTCCGTCATGCCGTGGATGCTGGTCTACGTTTTCGCGTTTGCCATCGGCCTCGGCCCGGGTACATGGCTGCTCATGTCGGAGATGTTTCCAACCGTCGTACGCGGACAAACGATGGCTGTAGCGACAGTCTGCCTGTGGCTGGCATCGCTGCTGTTGACCAGCACCTTTATTTCTTTGCTCACAGCGATGGGAGCGCCTGCAACATTCTGGCTGTACGCGGCGATCTGCGTCTTCACTGTGTTCTTTATCTGGCGGGCCGCGCCAGAGACAAAAGGCAAGAGTCTGGAAGAAATAGAAAAGCTGCTTTCTTTTTCAAAAGTTCCAATCGATTGAGGTCCCGTCGTGTAGTTCCCAATGACACCCTATAGGAGTAAAGATTTGATGAACAAGAGAGAATTATTATTTGGCAACATTATTCCTAGCATGCTCTTCTGTGCCTTTATGTATCTTTCTGTGCCCTCGGGCTACGGCGCGAATAAGATCGTCGTTTTGGATGGCACGAGCAAAGGGCGCATTTTTCAAGGGATCGGCGCTGTCAGTGCTGGCGCTTCGTCGCGGCTGCTGATCGACTACCCAGAGCCCTATCGCAGCCAGGTTCTGGATTATCTATTCAAGCCGGATTATGGCGCTTCGCTGCAGCACTTGAAGGTAGAGATAGGCGCGGATGTGAATTCGACCGATGGTTCCGAACCTAGCTCGATGCGGACGCCAGACGACCACAACTATACCCGGGGATATGAATGGTGGCTGATGGAAGAAGCGCGCAAGCGCAATCCAAACATTGTCCTCGACTCACTGCCGTGGGGCGCTCCCGGATGGGTGGGAAAATTCTATTCGCAGAACACTGCAAACTACATTGCCGACTGGCTGGCAGGCGCTAAAAATTCCCATAACCTGGACATCGCCTATACCGGAATCTGGAATGAGACGCCCTATGACCCAACATATATAAAAGAGCTCTACCGCACGATAAAGCCGCACGGACTCGATACAAAGATTGTCTGTTGCGATGAATATCCAGGCGAAGGCAACGGCCAGTGGGCCATCGTGGATGCAATTCGGCAGGACCCACAACTCAATCAGGATATTGCTGTGGTTACTGTCCACTATCCGCGGGTGAAGGGAAAAGTCACCACCCCGGAGAAGGCGAAGACACTGGACAAGCCGCTTTGGTCGAGTGAGGACCAGCCGGCTTCCAGCGCGAGTCACATTCTTTCTCGTGACTGGAAGGTCGGCGGGCGGGATCTCGCACAGCTATACAACGAAAATTATCTGAAAGGCGGATTTACCGCGACCGAGATCTGGAGTCCGGTGACTTCTTACTACGATATTCTCGCCGCGCCAAACTCGGGCCTGATGTATGCCAACACGCCCTGGTCCGGAAACTACAGAGTACAAGGAGCGATCTGGGCAACGGCACACACCACGCAGTTTACCGAACCTGGTTGGCAGTACCTCGATACTTCCTCAGGCTATCTTCCGGAAAAAGGAAGTTATGTGACGTTGAAATCCGCCAACCATAAGGACTGGAGCACAATACTTGAAACTATCGACGCAAAAAATTCTCAGAGCGTCGACTTTACCATCACCGGCAGTCTGTCCGACGGCATTGTCCATGTCTGGGAAACGAACAGTACCAAGACCTTTGAACATGTGGCCGATCTGATGCCTCGCAATGGAAAATTCTCCTACAGCTTCGACCCCGACTCTCTCTATTCCTTAACCACAACCACAGGCCAAGGCAAAGGATCGGCACAGCCTCCACCCGCCGCATCCTTCCCGTTTCCCTATAAAGAAAATTTCGAAAGCACTCCGTTGAACCGCTCGCCCATGTACTTATCCGACCAGGACGGGGCCTTTGAAGTCCATCCATGCATACACCGCCGGGGTCGCTGCTTAGAACAAGTCATTACTACAGTCCCCATCCCCTGGGGACCGTTGCCGGATCCCTGGACCTTGGCCGGCAACGAAGATTGGACAGATTACCGTATCTCTTCCGATGTTCTGTTCAGTGGTGGGCCAGTCACAGTAATGGGCCGCATCGATTCCACCGATGTCTTTGCGCAACAAAAAGCACGCTGGCCCAGCGGCTATATATTTCGCCTGAGTCCGGATGGACATTGGAGCCTGTTTTCCGCAAAGTACAAAATGCCAATCCATACGCTAGCCTCCGGAACCACCAAGCTCAACCCAAAAAAATGGCATCTAGTAGAGTTGACGTTTCAAGGAAGCCGAATCGATGTCAGTCTAGACCATCATCAGGTCTCCACAGTGACAGATACCTCGCATACGCATGGGATGATCGGTGTCGGTACAGGTTGGAACCGCGCACAATTCGACAACATTGCAGTCTTGAAAAATCGGTAGGAGAGCATCATGCATACCCGAAGCCTTCGCTGTTGCTTCATCGCAATGCTGCTCGTTTCCTTTTCCTTTGCGATTGCGGAAACAATGCCCAGGCTGGACCATGAGAATGGGCAGTTCACCCTCCTTGTCGATGGCAAGCCGTATTTATTGTTGGGTGCGCAGGTACATAACTCCAGCGGCTGGCCGGAAAATATGGCCACGCTTTGGCCGACGCTTCTCCAACTCCACGCCAATACCGTCATGGTTCCGGTGTACTGGCAGGCGGTTGAGCCTGAGCCCGGACACTTCGACTTCTCCATGGTCGACGCCATCGTTCAGGGCGCCCGGCAAAACGGCCTGCATTTGACATTGTCCTGGTTCGGCACCTGGAAGAACGGCGGCATGGCGTACACGCCGTCATGGGTCAAGGACAATCCGCAGAAGTATCCGCGCATGCTCGATGAGAATGGAAACCCCATCGAGGTCCTCTCGCCTTTGTCGAACGTGAATATGAAAGCTGACCGTACCGCCTTCGCCGCATTCATGGCGCACCTGCGCTCCGTCGACAGCGAGCAGCACACCGTCATCATGGTGCAGGTGGAAAATGAGGCAGGCGCACTCGGCAGCGATCGCGATTATTCCGCCACGGCAAACCAGGCATTCCGCGGCTCCGTTCCGCAGATCGTACTTTCCTCTCTGCATAAAACTTCCGGAACCTGGCAACAGGTCTTCGGAGCGAACGCGCCGGAGGTATTTTCCGCGTATTACACGGCGCGCTATATCAATCAGGTTGCTGAGGCAGGCAAGCGTGCATTTCCGCTACCCATGTACGTGAATGTATGGCCTCGGGAACAAGCCGGTTTCCTCCGCCCTGGTTTTTCCTCTCCCAGCGGTGGAGCGGTGTCGTATCTGCTGGACATGTGGAAGAAGGTCGCTCCCTCCATCGACATCATCGGTCCCGACAATTACGACACCAACTTCTTGCTCTTTCGCACTATCGACCGGCGATATGCCCGGCCGGATAATCCGCTACTGGTCCCCGAAACCGGCAACAGCATGGCACACGCCCGACATATGTTTTATGTTTTCGCCAATCGGCAGGGTCTGGGCATATCCATGTTCGGCGTGCATCCCTTCTCACCCTCCAAAAAAAAGGACGGCGAGAATGAAATCGCCATCAATTACCGGTTGATTGCACCTGCGATTCCATCTCTGCTCTCCCTGCGCGATGCCGGCCACCTGCAGGCCGCCGTGGAGGAGTTCGGAATTGCCAATCCCGAACTCTCCTTTGATCAATATGACGCCGTTGCTCGCTTCGGTCCAGTGCTGAATGGATACGGCGGTGAACGAGGCCAGGGCAACCCCGACATCAGCGGCCGGGCACTCATCGGCCAAATCGCACCGGACGAATTTCTGATCGTCGGATGCAATGCCAACGTGGTCTTCAGTCCGAAGCTGGGCGACTCCCAAAAACACGCCGAGTTGGTAACGATCGAAGAGGGTGAGTTCGTCAACGGTGAGTGGCGCCGGACCCGTCTCTTAAATGGCGATGAGACCTATTTTGGGCTGGTTCTGCCTCACGATGGCGCCACACTACGCGTGAAACTGATACGTTACTAATGCCGAGGATCACGGTCGAATTCCACTGCGTAGATAACCGAGATAACAACGATACGGAAAATTTCAGCACCGGCAATCAAGGGCCATTGTGGATGTCGAATTCCCAACTCACTTGGCTGAGGATGTGGCAAGATCGGGTTCATCCACCCGCAAAATTCGATCGGCCTTCACGTTTGCCAACTTCTGCACGATCCCGCTGGGCCAATCGATTTCAATCTCCTTCGCCATGTCATCCGTCGCCATGCCGAAATGCACCCGTTTATCGCTGGACGAGAGATAGCTGCCCCCGGTAGTTACGGTGCGTGCCTGCATTCCCTGGCTGGTAGTCAGTTTCACCACCGCGCCGATGCCGTCCCGATTGCTGCGATGCCCTACCAGGTCCAGCAAAATCCAATGGTTCCCGGTCGGCGTGTCGTTGCGCAGGATATGCGCATGTCCATCGTTCGTGCTGATGACAAAATCCATCCTGCCATCGTTATTGATGTCTCCCACAGCGAGACCCCGCCCCGCAAGCGGTTGATGAAAAATCGCTCCTGAAGTAGCCTCGACATCGATGAATTTTCCATGATAGTTCCGGGCCAGCAAAGGAGCCTCCAGGTAGTGCACCTCCGGCTGCGCCAATTGAATATTGTCCACCACATGACCCTGAGCGGCGACAATATCCTTCCAGCCGTCGTTGTCATAATCCATAAACAGGATGCCCATGCCTGAATGCATCAGGGTCATGCGTCCCAGACCGCTGGCATAACTCCTGTAGGTAAAGGTGCCGTCCCCGTTATTGCTGTAGAGCGCATACTTCTGGGTGGCCAGATCGGTAATGACAAGATCGGGTAAGCCATCGTTGTTATAGTCCTGAAAGTCTACCCCCATGCCGGCATAGGTGCGGCCATCGCTATCTGCGGCGACGCCAGCCTCCAGGCCATCCTCTTCAAACTTGCCATTGCCTAAGTTGCTATAGAGAAACTGGAGTATAGAATCATTGGCCACAAATAGATCGGTTTTGCCGTCATGATCATAATCTGCAATGGCCAAACCGAGCGCTCGGCCTGGCTTGTCCAACCCAAGCCTCGCCGTCCAATCGCTGAAGTGGCCATTGCCGTCATTGTGATAGGCAATCATCGTAGTGTTTTTGAAAACATCCGGATGACAATATGCGCGATAGTTAAGCTGGCGCTGTCCGCACCAGATGTCGGTGAAGTCCCAATCCAGATAACGACCTACGATCAAATCCAATTTCCCGTCATTGTCGAAATCGAACCAGATCGCGGAACTCGACCAGCCGCTGGCCTCGACACCGGCCTGAGCGGTCACGTCGGTAAACGTTCCGTTGCCGTTGTTGTGGTAAAGCGTATTGTGCCCATAGCCGGTTACATAAAGGTCTTCGTAGCCGTCATTGTCATAGTCTCCCGCCGCAACGCCCATACCATAGCCCGTGCCCTGCACCCCTGCCTTCAGAGTTACATCTTCAAAGGTCCCGTCTTTCCGCTGACGATAAAGCCGGTTGTAATATTCCGGTCCAGTCTTTTCCGGAACACCAAGTAACGGTTCTGGATCGTCAATCTTCGCGCCGTTGACCAGGAAAAGGTCGAGTCGGCCATCGTTGTCGTAATCAAGCAGAGCAACGCCAGATCCCATCGTCTCCAGTAGATATTTCTTCGACGTATGCGAGGCTCGATGCAGAAAATGCACTCCACTCTGTTCGGCGATGTCCGTGAACTTCCCGGCAGTTCCGGAAAAATGCGGTGAATCCGCCGCAGTGGAAGTACCCGAGGCAGTCGAAGCACTTACCTGTGCCGATGCAGGCGCCGCAGGCAGGAAGCCCAATAAGAACAATATCGCCAGATAGATTCGGCCAGTCTGCAACCAGGAAGCCTTTCGATAGTCCATCCCGCCCTCACTGGTTGAGGCTCGCTCGATAGACATCAACTTCAGCTCATCCATTTGAGTATTTTCGCAATGCTGGTTGTATCGGCTGACGTTGTTCCCCGCGGCAGATCCGGGGCGATAGCAAGTGCCGTGGGATGCCCTTCATGCCAGACGAGAAAGCGCGACTGGACCGCGCCGGGCAAGCGGTTCTGGTTGATCCATGTGTAGTAAGCGCCCATGTCGGCGTCAACCAGTGACCCTTCGGGATCAGTCGCCTGCGCCAGAGGATCACGCAGCAGCAGCTCATTCATCGGCGCCATGCGCTGCCTGGGAGCGAATCTTGCCAGCATCGTCACCGGCTGCGCGCGACGCAAGGCTTCCCGCGCTGTCCATTGCACGAAGGTGGTGCTGAAAACCTGCGTTCCCGCTCCTTCCGTCAGGACCCTCACCTCAAAATGGCGTAAGGCGGCATCGCCTTCGCTTCCGCGCAAACCCAAATCCGCCGGGCTAAGCGCTGCCATAAACGACTGCACAGCTTCCGGCCCGACCGCGCTGCTCTTGCCCGTCCGCTCGACAAAGCTGTGGGTCAAATTCAATTCTCTCAAAGCAACTGGCGCCAGCTCGTAGTAAGAAGTCTGGGCAACTCCTTCTCCAGGGCCGCAACCCGGCTCCGGCTTTCCACCATCGATGTACCAGTGCGCATATTTTTCAGGATTCTCCTGAGCGCGAACTTTGACGAAGCCTATCAGCGTCT
Source organism: Acidobacteriaceae bacterium (assembly GCA_965276585.1). Taxonomy (GTDB): domain Bacteria; phylum Acidobacteriota; class Terriglobia; order Terriglobales; family Acidobacteriaceae; genus JAKAAZ01. The sequence continues at coordinate 1,094,846 of CBDIAZ010000003.1, forward strand.
CTAGTCCATCCGCGGGCTGTACCGCTTCAAACAAAACCCCATGCGGACGCAGCGGGCGAAAGAGAGGAAGATTGTTCCCGGCGGCATCTTTTCCAACGACGACGATAGTAAAACGAGGGATCGCCGGCGGTTTCTCTACCGAAGCCTGTTCCAATTGCTTCTCATACTGCAAGGCCGCTTCGCGGTAGTTATCCAGCTGCTGCGTCGACCAAAGTAAAGCGCTCAGCTGCTCGCTGAAATGCTGTGGCTGGTTCACCCAATCGATCTTGCCGACTTCGGCAGGCAGGCGCACAGCGGAAAAGCCCGACATCAATATTGTGAAAGATGCCGGCTGCAGCGTAGCAAGGTAGTTTAACTGACGCTCGATCGCGCGTTGCTCAACCGGAAATCGACAGTCGTAATCGATCGTCTCCCGCAAAAGGATCGGCAGCAAAGCAAGCGGCACCTTCTGCAGCACGGACAGATGTGCAACCGCCAGAGCGCGCGCTTCCGGCGGATATTTAGAAAAATCCTCGGCGCGCAGATCTTGCGGCTGCATCAGACCACCTCTCGAACCGGTTTGCCCTGGGCGCGTGGCGTAGCGAACCCCATTAAAGCGCCGAGCGTAGGAACAAGATCGAGAGAACTCAACGGGCGGTCTACCGTTACGTTCTCTCGCACGTGCGGACCCAGGACCATCATCCACGTAGTCCGCGAAAGTGGGTCTCCGGTGCGATGATGTTGAAATCCATTTCCGGATGAATCGAAATCGGAGTCGCGACCAAAATCCGGCAGGATGAACATGGTCGTGCGCCCACGATATTCCGGATCGCTCTCGATCGCCGACCATATCTCCCCGCACAGCCGGTCGGTGCGGCGAATACCGTCGATATACAGCGAGTACGCGCCCGAATGCGCAACATCCATATCGTGCAGCGTGATCCACAGCAGGCTGGGCGCAAACTGCCGCATCAATTGCCGCATGACATAGACAGACAATTCATCGGCGCTGCTCAATGTCTGCGCATGCCGAGTGAAATCCTCAATCGAAAGATGCATAATCTCATTCAGCCGCGAGAGCGGAACGTCCGTTTTCACCAGCGGCGGCGTCGATAGCGGGTCTTCATAGCTGTCCTGGAGCAGAAAATTGAAACTGGCGAGATCGGGATGACTTGGACCGAGAGCCGACGCTAACAGGTGCTTCGGCAAAATTACTTGAGCCCCGTATCCAGCCGCAAATTCTGACGCATCGCTCTGCCCGATGCAATTGAAGCCGTTACTGGGCGCAATCACCCAGGTATCGTTAGCGCGCCTTCCCAGCCCCCGGCGATAGTACTCAAACACGGTCGGATGACTGGGCGCGACGTTGGCAAAATTGTCGAAGGTCTCATACACGCCGGTTGCCAGGCTGGCCGTTGCCACATAGTGACCAAGAATTCCATGGTTCACAACCTGCGTGCAAAATGTCGCCTGCGGAATCAGCTCCTTGATCATGTGCGGAATATTTTCCTGGCCTTGCGGAGCGAAAGTCTCCTCATCGCGCGCGCCTCCGCCAAACGTAACTACTACCGCTTTCTGTCCGCGCGGTATCGCTGCCGCTCGTAGCGGATGAAAACCGAGCAACGCGCTCGATGTCCCGGCAGCGGCAGTGGCACGCAAAAAATCTCGGCGGGTGAATGCTCTTTGCTGCGCGACTTCGTGGAGTAGGCTCTTCATTGCATCTTCACCACCAGCGTAGTAATTTCTTTCATCCTGGCATCCAGACTCTCTTGCTGCTGCTTGCTGTACTCGAGAAACAACGCTATCTGCTTCTTTGCGTCTTCACGCTGCCCGGTGTGCGAGTAAGCTCGCGCCAGCCGATAATGCGCCTTGGCATAATCCGGTTTCAGGCGCACGGCTGTTTCCAGTGGCTCCGTACTCTGCTGCCATTTCGACTCTGTCTGCAGCAACACGCCGGTTTCAAACTGCGCCTCCGCCAACTTTGGATCTGCCGCGACGGCCTGCCGCAGCAGATCTCGCGCCGTCTCCAATTCCTTCGGGCTGGCGGAAGGACGATGCAGAATGCTAGTTGCAGCATACGTCGCCAGCGTCGCGTTTTGCGGATGTTGTTCCGCGAATTCAACCAATGCCGTGCATCGCGGATTGATCCCTTCTGTCAGTACCGTACACGTTCGCCCCAACAGACCGGCATAAATAGGATTTCCCGGGTCTGCCGCCAGAAGATCCGCCAGCACCGGAATTGCTTTGTCATAATTGCCGTTCCCATAATAAGCAATCGCGAGCCCCATACGCATCCGTTGGCTCTGGGGAAATTGACGCATACCCGCAGAGAATTCCGTGATCGCCGGCCCAAAGGTCCAATGGCGCAGAAATTCAATGGCCAATATATAGATATTGCCCTCGGATGGAACCAGCATGGCGGCGTTGGCATAATGCTGTGTCGCTTCCTTGTAGTGGCCCAGTTTCTCCTCCACTTCTCCATAGAGAGATTGAGACGACGCCGACAAACCCACATCAGGCATCCGGGTCAGTAGCGCCGCTGCTTTTATCAACTGCCCATCGTCGAATTCCGCCAGCGCATCATCATAGAGCAGATCGGAATTCGACGGCTCCTCAGCTAACGCTGCATTAAATGCGGTTGCCGCTTTGTATGGCTGATTCAGCAGCATCCATGCGTGACCCAGGGCGATCTGCGTCTCGCCATCCGCTGGATTTAACTGCGCAGCACGTTCCAGTTCCGCGGCTGCAAGCTTGGTGCGCTGTAGTTTCAGGTAGGCAACACCCAGATTGGCATGTGCTACATCCGAGTCCGGCTGCTCGCGCGCAGCCGCAACCAGCAAAGGTAACGCTTTCGCATAATCGGCTTGGCTGGCGTAGATCAGGCCCAAAGATTCGTTAATGTCAAAATTTCCAGGATACCTGTCACGCAGGCTCCGCAGCAGAGGCTCTGCTGTGGCAGTATCCCCATGGTCGATGGCTGCCAGCGCCTGTTGCAGCTTCGCTCGTTCGGAAACAGAAATCCTCGTATTGGAAACGGCGCCTGCATGTGCGCCGTTAGCTCCAGCGAAACTAGCGGCGAACGTGCTGGAGCAACTCAAAAAAATACAGAGTGGCAGCCATACGAAATACAAAAGAAAAAATGAACATTTCCGGAATTGTAAAAATACGAAATACACGCCGGAAAACCTCCGACCGAAGCCCGCACCATCGGAAAGCGTCCGGTCGAATAAAAGTGTACCGCCTAAAAACACGGAATCGATCAGGCATCCATTCTCTCGATAGAGGAAGGAAACCTCCTCAGGAGGAATGCGGTAAAAAGCTGTAGTTTTTTATCGGCCGTAAGACCGAAGTCGCATGGGCGCGCTTTTCATCATTTTGATAGATACAAAACAGAAGAGTTGTTTCTGAGATGGTGCCGAAGAAGGGACTCGAACCCCCACACCCTTGCGAGTACATGGACCTGAACCATGCGCGTCTGCCAATTCCGCCACTTCGGCATGTATGAGAAAGTTCAGCGCAGGAAGCGCTGAACCAGCAGCAGTCCTTACTGTTACAAAGACTCTCGTTGCTGTCAACTTTCGCCCATGCAATCCGAACGCATGCCAGGTCGACGTCGTTTTGCAATTGCGGCGCGCGCCGTTATGCTGGTATCACTCCTCAACAGACACGCTCGATCGGTTCCACCGGAGAATTCAGGATTAGGAACGAATCAGAGGTCCACGCATGACTGAAAATACTTTGCCTACGGCTGCCAGCATCCCTCCGGAAATTTCTGCCGAGATGCGCCGCCTGATGCACGATCTAAGCAATGCGCTTGAGATTGTGTTGCAGGCCGGATACCTGCTGACCACCACCGAGACGGAAGAGCCGGTCAAAGAATGGATCGGCCTGCTGGACGGCGGCGCGCAGCAGGCCCTCGGGATTCATCGTCAGTTGCGCGACTATATCCGCGCCCACAGCTAGGCCAATTCTGCGTCCAGCGTAATCTCCGCCGCCTTCAACAGGCGCGAGATCGGGCAATTCGACTTCGCGTCGTTCGCCGCATTGGCAAAGGCTTCTTTGCTCGCGCCCGGAACCTTGCCGCGCGTCGTCAAATGAATCTTCGTCACTGTCCAGCCTGCTTCCAGCTTTTCCAGAGTCACGTCGGCGGTGGTTTCAATCGTATCCGGCGGCAGCTTCGCATTCGTCAATATATTCCCCAGCGCCATCGAATAACAGCCCGCATGCGCAGCCGCAATCAACTCTTCTGGATTTGTCCCTTTTCCATTTTCAAACCGCGTGCTGAAAGAGTATTGCGCGTCTTTCAAAACGCCGCTCTCGGTCGAAATGGTGCCTTTGCCTTCCTTCAGTGTGCCGTGCCAGATGGCGCTTGCTTTCCGTTGCATATCGTCTCCTAGGATTGTTGGAACTGCATTCGGTAGAGCTGTTTTCCTATAGATTTAGACGGAAGCGAAGATCTCGACGCCGTTTTTTCCCTGAAAAACGGCACTTCGATGACATCTGCGGCGCATTGGAAAAGGAAAACAACTCTAAAACGTCAGAATATCAGGATACCTCTGCACATTGGATGAATGCTCTGTTCATACCGACGCCAATGAATCGTTGAAATCGCAGATGATCTTTCTAGAGATCTGGGTCCGCCCAACAGCGTGACGGTACCTATCTTGCCATCCGGTACCGTGCATCCAATCCCTATACTAGGATGAAATTACCCGTAGGAACGATTATCAGGATGAAACGATGAACGAAAGCAGCAGCGAACTTCGCGAACAAATCCTCGAACTGGCGGAGCGCTATTTTCAAGAAACCTTTCGCGCTAGACCTTTCGTCCCCGGCGAGTCCACCGTTCCCGTCGCCGGCAAAGTTCTGGATGCGGCCGACCTGCGCAACCTGATCGATGCCTCGCTCGATTGCTGGCTGACCACCGGCAGGTTCGCCACGCAGTTTGAGCGCAAATTCGCGCGGTATTTTGACGTCCGCGGCGCCTCGCTGGTCAATTCCGGCTCCTCCGCAAACCTGCTTGCATTCTCCTGCCTCACTTCCCCTAAACTGGGAGATCGGCGGCTGCGTCCCGGCGATGAAGTGATCACCGTCGCCGCGGGATTCCCGACCACCGTCAATCCCATCATCCAAAACCGCTGCGTGCCTGTCTTCATCGACATCACCGTACCCACGTATCAGGCCGATGCAAGCCAGCTCGAAGCCGCGCTGAGCGATCGCACCCGCGCCATCATGATCGCGCATACCCTTGGCAATCCCTACGATCTCGATCGCGTGGCGGCTTTCGCAAAGCAGCATAATCTTTGGCTGATTGAAGACAGTTGCGACGCCCTGGGAGCAACTTACAAGGGCCGCAAGGTGGGAACCTTCGGCGATCTGGCCACGGTCAGCTTTTATCCCGCGCACCACATCACCATGGGAGAAGGCGGCGCAGTGGTCACAAACTCTCCGCTCTTGAAAACGCTGGTAGAATCCTTCCGCGACTGGGGCCGCGACTGTTGGTGCGAGCCCGGCAAAGACAACACCTGCGGCAAGCGCTTCGATTGGCAATTCGGCGGCCTGCCCTATGGATACGATCACAAATATACGTACTCCCACATCGGCTACAACCTGAAGATGACCGACATGCAGGCAGCCATCGGACTGTCACAGCTCGAAAAGCTGCCCGCTTTTATTGCTGCGCGAAGAAAGAATTTCCAGCATCTCTACGAAGGCTTGAAACCCTTCGAAGACATTCTGCTGTTACCGGAAAGCACGCCCGATGCCGAGCCCAGCTGGTTCGGCTTTCCCATCGGCGTGCGTGAGGATGCGTCCTTCCGCCGCGACGACCTGATTCGCGAGCTGGAATCGCGGCATATCGGCACGCGCCTGCTGTTCGGCGGCAATCTGACTCGTCAGCCCGCGTATCAGAACGTCGAATTCCGAGTGATTGGCGACCTGAAAAATACCGACTTCGTAATGAACAACGTCTTCTGGATCGGCCTCTATCCCGGTCTGACAGAAGAGATGCTGAACTACGCCATCGATACCATTAAAGCCTTCAGCTCGAGCAAAACTGCCGTACAAATTTAATCCAATGTTTTCCAGCTACACACTAATCGCAACGAAACGCCCGGATATATGCGTTTTCTACTATAGGGGAGTTCGTCCATACCCAGCTATCTGGGTCCCGCCACACAGGATCGCTACTACGGGCAACTAATACATTGGCCGAAATATTCCGGCATATTTCCTGAATATTGTAATTCTGCGGCTTGTTGAATAGATTGGCAATTATAGCCTGCACCGGAGCACACTTCCCCGCGTCTCCTCCAAACTCTGTTCCGCAATCTGGAAACGCATCTACAGATTGAAATCTGTCGTATTCCAGCAGAGTCAAATAATCGTCCGTCATGGGATTGTATTGAACAATGGAATCCGGCGAGAGCATTCGATCCATCTGTTCGAACGCATGCCTAATGTAGAACAACTCTGTTCCCACCTGCGGTGGCTGCGGCAGCCATGTTGCAGGCTGGGCAACCTTGCCGGCATCCTCAAGAATTGTGTAGGTTCGTAGGATCGTCAGGCTGTACAGTGTACCGATAAAACCTAGAAGAAGAGTTGAAGCAATCGCAATATTCTTGATCGTAATAAATTTGGAATGCTTTCCAGCCACTCGGAGCAACCATCGATCTATATACTCTGCTCCCCAAAGCAAGAGGATGAATTGAACAATCATGGCGCTTCGATACGCAAGGTCATTATTGGAGATAACCGAAGATCTTACAAATGTGATGACGAACATACCGATCACAATCAAATACCAGGATGCAATCTCCGCTTCCGTCAATCTTGATCGATTGCGAATATCTTTTTTGAGGCGCGACCAACCGACAATGGCAAATACTCCAAATTCGAGGATGTACACGACGACCAGCGCAAAAGGAGCAAACAGTTCAGGATGCGAAAATCCCCTTACTTTTAAAAAGTAGGGCGTACTCAGAAAGCTGGGCAGCGCTCTCAATCCAAATGCAATAAATCCGCCGCTGCCGCTGCTGCTCGCTGCTCCATGCGGCGAGACGGTCGCCGCAGTCCGCGGTAAAAGATCGTGTAAATACGGCAGCGATATAAGAAAAGTGAAGCAGGCGGTTCCAATGTATAGAAAGAAATCTTGAAACCTTCGTTTGCAGGCCAGTCGAATCCCCCAGCATAGTAAGAACAGCCCAAAAGTAAATGTGACATAGACCGATAACCCGGCAGCAGCAGCGAACGAAAATCCAGCGAAGATGCACGCTATAAACCGTTCTATCCTGGAAAGAAGCTCCATCTCTCTGTCAATCCTCACGGACCAGAGAGCCAGAAATCCAATAAAACATGCCACGAGTGCGGCAACATGATGAGGAACCCAGATCAGTGCATCCTGCCACGATGTAACCTGTACCGGGTCCCACCATTCCATATCGGCATAAACGATCTTTGCCCGGAAGAATTCATAAATAATAGGAATAATGTCTAGACCAGTTACCGAAAGCAGTAGAATTCCTATGATTGACCGCCGTCGTATATTTTCCTTGATCTCCATGAAGCTTGCGAGATATAGCGGAACAATCGCAGCCAGGGAAAACCCCGCCCACACAGAACTCCCATATAGAACATATCTAGCTCCAATGTGAGTCAGGCGTGCCGGATAGCTGCATAATACATACCAATAATAGTAGTAACGTGCGATGGGGGCATAACCAAGGTAGGAAAATGGATTGACAGGAGGCGGTCCAGATCGCAGAGCTGACTGAAGAAATGCAATTCGGACAGCGTGATCCCACAGGGCTGTGCTTACGTAGAGTCTCTTGCCAGCTTGAATATCAATCAGAGAGACAATAACTACAACCGTCCACAAGATAGCCAGCAAAAGAACGATCTTAGTGGCACGATGTGGGCCGTTTGAAATTTCCTTTCGGCTTTGCATCCAATATAGACATGCATGGAAGCATACAGCAGCCGAGGTGAGAATAAACATCCACAGAATTATTTGGAATGGAATGTACCGTCCTACTATGTTTGTCAAGATTGTGGATATGACAAGCGAAATAGGAACGCTAAGAAGAACCTTGCGGTTAAACCCGCTGACGCGAAACTGGAATAAATTTGTCGCATACCCAAAGGCATATCCAGGTGCAAGCATAAAGATAGCGAACGCTGGGATAATTGCGGACGTCGACACGGTATCCAGCAGGGTATAGTTTTGCATCAAGAATATTTCCTCGAGATATTGAATCGAAACAACGTTGCAAGATGAAGGGCATACCGCAATCTAGACACACAGCGTCCAACCATGTATGGTACGAATCTATCGTAAAATATACATCAATCGTTTTGATGAAACGTGCTTGATATAACATTGCGCTGCAGTGGATTTTTTACGTTGAATCTTATCTCTGTCGGAGAACAGTTATGAAAGCAGTTATCCTGGCGGGTGGACTAGGCAGCCGGCTGGCGGAAGAAACCTCGGCACGCCCTAAGCCAATGGTGGAAATCGGCGGCCGTCCAATCCTCTGGCACATCATGAAACTCTATTCGCACTATGGCATCAACGACTTTATTGTATGCCTCGGCTACAAAGGCTACATGATCAAGGAATTTTTCGCGAACTACTTTCTGCATTCCGCCGACGTCACAATTGACCTGCAGCAGAACAAGATTGAAACCCACAACGCGCACTGCGAGCCCTGGCGTGTCACGCTCGTCGATACCGGCGAGGCGACCATGACCGGCGGCCGCCTGAAACGCGTACTTCCCTACGTCGAAAACGATGAGGAATTCTGCCTGACCTATGGCGATGGACTTGCTGATGTCGACCTATCGGAACTATTGCGATTTCACCGCAGCCATAAGACGCTGGTCACGATAACAGCTACGCAGGCGGTAGGAAAATTTGGCGCGCTCGAAATCAGCGACGCCGCCCAGGTCACTTCATTTTCCGAAAAACCCAAAGGCGACGGCCGCTGGGTCAGCGGTGGATTTTTCGTCCTCTCCCCAAAAGTCGGCGACTACATTCAGGGAGATTCGACTATATGGGAGCGCGCGCCGCTGGAAACCCTGAGCAGCGCAAATCAAGTCTCCGCATATAAACACCGCGGTTTCTGGCAGCCGATGGATACCATGCACGATAAGGCCCTCCTCGAAGATCTCTGGCGGAAAGGCGCGGCTCCGTGGAAGATATGGTGAACCCTTTCTGGCAGGGCCGCAGAGTTCTCATCACCGGGCATACCGGTTTTAAAGGAAGCTGGCTTGCGCTGTGGCTGCAAAACATGGGCGCGCAAGTTGCAGGCTACGCGCTCCCCCCCCATACCTCGCCAAATTTATTTGCGGCAGCAAACATTGCCGAAGGCATAACCTCCGTTATCGGCGATATCGGCGATCTGCCTTGCATGAAACAGGTATTCGCAACCCATCGCCCAGAGATAGTGTTACATCTCGCGGCGCAGTCTTTGGTGCGTGCATCCTATCAGAATCCCATCGCCACCTACGAAACAAACGTACTCGGCACGGCGCGAGTTCTCGAAGCAGTGCGCTACTGCGATTCTGTGCGTACGGTAGTAGTCGTAACGACAGATAAATGTTATGACAATCGGGAATGGGTCTGGCCCTACCGGGAAAATGACGCGCTCGGCGGCCACGATCCCTACAGCAACAGCAAGGCCTGCGCGGAATTAGTCATCAGTGCGTATCGAAATTCTTTTTTTCCTATCGAATGTTATGCAGAACATAAAGTAGCAATTGCATCTGCGCGCGCCGGAAATGTAATCGGCGGCGGAGACTGGTCCGCGGACCGGCTGATTGCAGATATCATCCGCGCCTTTCAATCCGGCAACACACTCGAAATTCGCAATCCAAAAGCTACTCGGCCCTGGCAGCATGTACTGGAGCCATTGCGAGGCTATCTCACGCTGGCGGAAAATCTGTATTGCCACGGCGCAAAGTTTTCCGGCGCATGGAATTTCGGCCCGCGTTACGAAGATGCCCGTTCGGTGGAATGGATTGTCAATCATCTCGCATCGCGCTGGGCCGCGCTTGCTGGCCAGCCGCCGCGCTGGCAGATCGATAGCGGCAATCACCCGCACGAAGCCAAAATGCTGAAGCTCGACTGGACAAAAGCATCGCTCGAATTAGGCTGGCATCCCGTACTATCGCTGACCGAAGCATTGGATCTAACGCTAGACTGGTATCAAAGCATAGAATCTGGCGAAAACGCACGGCAGAAATGCATAACCCAGATCGAACGGTATTGTCGGAACTTGGCGTAATGCTTCCTAAATACTATGTGTTCAACTTCTATTGCGCGATCAGGATTAACGAACCTTTGACGTTGCCGCCTCAAACCGGGGCTTGAAATGCACTTTCAATGCAAGAATTCTCGACTCAAAGTAGTCATAGCTGATCTTCGCCACCAGAAATGTCACAGCGATCAAAAACAATATATAAGGCAATGCAAGATGGAGAGGCATTGGCAATTGAAGCCCGAGGCGAGAAGTTAGAATACGATCGATTATTGCATAGATCGGGATGTGATAGATGTACATTCCATAACTATATTTTCCGGTAGCCCGTAGCCATCGAGCAGTCAGCACCCAGTGCAGCCATCGAATCGGGTGCTGAGACAACGCAAGCAGCCCTCCTGACAGGAATGCGAATCCTGTGATGCCGATTGTAGGCATGTAGTAGTAAGTGGCGACTAACTCTGTGCGATGAAAAGCAGCAATGTAACCAATAATGGCGGCCCCTGCAACGAGGAACGGGAAAATCCATCGCAGTGGTATCTGACCTTTCCGCAGAAGAATTGCAAGTATTACTCCGACAAGCAGCCCATCCACCCGACTGGTAGTCAAAGCCATCGCGGTAAAGTCTCCCGCATACCAATGAACTACAAAAATGCGAAGTGGAAGCGCCAGGACCAACCCTGCGGCACAGAGCCACAAAATGAGCCTTTCCGGCAGCAGAAACACGACCATCGGCCACACTAGATAAAACTGCTCTTCAACAGCTAGACTCCAGAAATGGCCAAATACATTATTTTTTAGGAAGAGACCGTGTCTCCAGAAGATTGGCCAGTTCTGGAGATAGAAGTAATAGGCGATCCGGGTTTTCAGCAGCGGCGGCAGCATGGAATTCCACCAGGAACTATGCGGAGCCACCAGCAAACCTACTGTGACTGCGAAGTAGTAGATGGGGAAAATCCTTAGGAATCGTCGCGCGTAAAAAGAAAAAAAATAGTTTTCTGCAGATTTCGTCTTCAGCAGAATCCCACTTATCAAAAAACCCGACAGAACGAAAAATAACTCGACGCCGGACCAGCCTGGAATCATCGAATATACAAAGATCTTGGAAAGCAGGCCGCCCCGCACAATATATGGGCCACCATGGGACAGCATGACCGCCAGCAATGCGATACCCCGAATGCCATCCAATTCCGGCTTATGATTTGGTTCAGCCGCCTTGAGCTTCAACTTGAGATTCCCGTTGGCGAGGGCGGCCATTGGCTCGTCGACCATCGCTAGCGTTCCCTGGCATCGAACAATGTTGCTTCGGTTCCAAGCGGCGGGCCCGGCGGATATTCGAAATTCATACGCTCGCGTTCTATTGCAAATGGCCGGTGTTGAATCTGGGTGTGGATAGCGCCCACATATTCGCCCATAACTCCCATAAATACCAGCAGAATGGAGCTGACAAAAAACATGCCGATAACCACCGGCGCAATGCCGACAGAAAAACTACGCCAGAAAAGTATTTTATAGACCAGGTAAGTCAGAGCGATCAGGAACGAAACTAACGCGCCGCCAAATCCCAGAAACGTCATTAGCCGCAGCGGCACCTTGGAGTGGTTGATGATGCCGAGCATGCCGTAATCATAAAGCGTATAGAAATTATTCTTCGTGATACCACGTTTGCGCCCCGGCTGATCATAATAAAGCTTCTTATGCGGCAGGCCGATTTCCGCAATCATGCCTCGGAAATATGGATAAGGATCGCCAAAGGATTTCACCAGATCGACCACGCGGCGGTCATAGAGTCCAAAGCCGGTGAAGTTCTCGAATGTTTCGATCGATGAAAGCCGATTTACTAGCCGATAATAACGCTTGCGAGCCCAGAACATCAGCGGATTTTCTCCACTCGTCCGTTTGATGGCAAGCACCATGGAATAGCCTTCTTCCCAGCCCGCAACCAGGTCGGCAATCATCTCCGGCGGGTCCTGCATGTCGGCCACAATTCCAATCACCGCGTCCCCCTGAGCCTGCCAAAATGCGTGCATGGGTGAACGGACATGGCCGAAGTTGCGCGAGTTCACGATGATCTTCACGTTCGGGTCCGCAGCAGCCAAACCCTTCAGCACCGCGACCGTGCGATCCTCCGATGCATTGTCGATGAAAATATGTTCGTACTTATAGTGTCCAAGCGAGGCGATCACCGCCCGCACCCGCGTATAAAGCTCGACGACGTTGTCTTCTTCGTTATAACAAGGGGTAATAATGCTGATGATCTTCACATGTCCTCGCGATTCCGTCTGCAATCATAGTAACGGCCTTCGATGGATGGATGTTTGCATTTACGAGTAGAGACCCTATGTTCTCGGAATCTTGTCTTGATCGAGAGGGAGAGCGACCGCTCGCATTCGCCCCGGGGGTTCGGTCGTGGCATCGCGGGCCGCATCGCTCGGCACACGAAAAGAAAAATGTCTGTGGCCGAAAAAGCTGTAGAAGACGCCCAAACCCATGACGACCGCACCCGCAATGTAAGGAGCGCTCCGGCTCAGATGAAACCAATAGTGCAGCCCCTCTACCAGCAGCGGCAACAAAATCAGTCCCGGCAACATCCCACTGCCATAAACGAGAATGCAGCGAAGCCATTCGATCAGATAGTTCCCTTTCGTTTTGAAAACAAAAAATTTATAGCCAAAATAGGCAACTGTAATATTCAACAGACTCGAGAATGCAGAAGCCAGAAGGTACCCGTAACGAACCCTGGGCATCAAAAGTGCCGTGAACAAAGCGTAAGTGCTATATCCGAAAAGCGTATTCCACGCACCAACCGTTAGATAGCGCAAGAACTGCCCCGGCGGAATATGGCTCGCAACTCTCCGAACCCGGGCCACTCGCGGCGAAGATGGTTTGCTATTACCGCTGCTCGTGGAGTACTGCACCAATGGGCTTGTCCGTTCGCTGCAATAGTTCTTGAGCGATCTATGGTTGCATATTGGTAAGATGCGGAAACCAATAGCTCAGTACGGTTCCCAACCAATCTCTATGGCATGATTGGGACACCCGTTGATAGAAAGCCGCTCCGAGATAATTATGACAGTTCCAGGCAGAGTGACAATCGGAATTCCCACCATCAATCGCAGCAAACTGGCCTTGCGCGCCATCAAGAGCGCTCTTGCGCAGACCTACCGCAACGTTGAGGTACTCGTATCGGACGATGCCTCAACCGATGACACGGTGGCTCGCATTCGGGAAATTCAGGATTCTCACCTTGTTGTATTCGAACAGAACAAGCGGCTAGGTCTCGTCGCCAATTTCGATTTCTGCCTGAAGAACGCCACCGGGGAATTTTTTCTTCTGCTGGGAGATGACGATGTCCTCGCGCCAGGTTGCATCGAGCGTCTCGTCGCTCCATTCGAGCACGACCCAGTTCGCGTCGGCGTCGTCTGGTGTCCCTGCCGCATTGCCGATGCGAACAGTGCAAATTTCTGGACCACGGAAGCCGGACCGCAGGAGGAATCTGCAGCCTCCATGCTGGCCGCCCTGTTCGCAGGAAACCGCGGTCCGCGCCTCAGCAGCATCCTTTTGCGAACTGCGGACGCGATCGCTGTCGGAGGATATGACGCAAAATACGGCGATCTCTGCGATATCGGCAACTGGGGAAGCGTTGCGTTGCGCCGCGACTGCGTTGTTTGCGTGCCCGAACCGCTCGTGCAATACACCAATCATCCGGGAAGCACGACCAGCCAATCGGCCGTACAGAAGTGGCAAGACTCAGCGCGGGTCGTTCACGCCGATCTGCTGGCACGCGCCCGTGCTCGCGGCGACATCGATGCCGAACGCACGCTCGCCGCCGCAAAGAAAAACTTCATCAGCGGCATCACGCTAACCATTCTGATTCAAACCATTGGCAACCCGGGATGGATTCAGAATGCCGTCCTGCAGGCATTCCGCGCGCCTGGAGCAATCTTCACCCCGTATATGTTTCGTAGGCTAATGAAGGATGGCTGGAAGGTCTTGAAGCTACGGCGCAGTTCGTAATCAGCCGAATCATATTCGCAAAATTCTCTCCCGCGGGACCGCATACGCAACCGTTTGAATTCCATCCCCGCGATACGATTTCAAATACATCCGGTACTCCGGACAGATTGCCCGAATCAGCAACGGCAAACGCCACAGGTCCTCCTGCGAGTGATACACGCACACCGCCAGAATCGGATGGTCCCGCTGAATCACGTGTGTAGCTCCCATCAGCGCTTCGAACTCCCCGCCTTCAATATCCATTTTGATCATCGAAACAGGCTTCGATGCAAACATCACATCGATGGGAACCATGTCGACAACGATCGGCCCGTGGTTCGAAACCTTCGAATCGACCTTGCCCGTATTTTCAAAGCGAACCGTTCCATTGTGGGAACCAACCGCGCACTGATGCAGGCGAATCCGATTATGCAGCGCTGGATCGAGCGTGGAAACATATCGTGCAAGCTGCGCAAACGAATGTGAATCGGCCTCGACGGCCTCAATTCTGCCAATGCCGTTCTTTCGTTCCAGCAAATCGCGAATCGTATCGCCGTCAAACGCGCCGCAGTCGAGAAATGTGTCTTCCGGCCCCAGGTCGAAGACACCGTCCAAAAAATACGACTCGTCCATCGCCGGCTGCGGCAGCCCGGAGGGATCTCCCAACGCCCGCAGTCTTACCTGCGCCAGATATTCCGTGCGCGAAGCTTCGTCCGCCCATATTTCCGCGGCGCGTCGAACGCGATCGGCCTGCTCGAAAAGCTTGTGGGGAAGATCGTACGACAGAAACGATGGGAACATCTCCGGAAATCTCCACACGATCGGCTCGCCGCTCGATAGGTGCGCGCATCCCAGGCCCGTCAACTGATCGAAAGTTTCGCGGTACCAGTGATTCTCATTGCGAATGGTAATAAAAAAATGAGCCGACTTCCCGAAGCGATCTGCGGCTTCCTCCGGCGGCACCACGGCAATGCCGCCGATCGAAGTTCCCCAGAGATCCGCATTGTTGTCGGAAAGCGCGAGCGGCTGGATCCCGATGCTATCCAGCGCGGCCAGCGCTCGACAGCCAAGATTGCCCGCGCCAAAAAGGACGCACTGGTCTCTTCGATCTGCCAGCAATCGGTGAAGCTCGTGTCGCTCACGTCTGACAACCTGTGAGACGGGCTTAGAAAGAATTTCTTCCAGCGTTGCTTCCAGACCTTCGGCAGAAGAGGCTGGAGCGATGGCAAGCGCGGAATGGGGGGATCCCATGCGTTGCACTCCCTCTATTATTTATTTTTCAGTCTTGCAGTGGTGTCACAATCATATTCTCCAAAAATTCGTTTCGGTCAAGGAAAGGCCACAAATCTTCAAGCGGCTTCGACACAAACGATCCATCCGGCCGCTGCGCCGAGGAAAGTCTCGGAGCCCGCGTCTCATCCGGAATCACATGCACATCGCACACCACCGGCCCCGGCGTGTCGAGCACGCGCCGCACCTCAGCACGCAGATTGCGCTGGTCCGCGATCACCGCCGATTTGATTCCATAGGACTCGGCTATCTTGCTCAGGTTCGGCACCGTCAACCCAGTGCAGCCGTCGCAGCCAATGCTCGCTTGGCCGAAATAATTCTTCTGCGAAGCGCGGATCGACGCGTAGCCATTGTTGTTCAGCACGAAAAATTTAATGGGCAGATTCAGCCGAGCGACCGTCTCCAGCTCCTGAATGTTGAACTGAAAACCGCCGTCCCCATCCACGCAGATGGTCTGCCTGCGCCCGGCAGCAATCGAAACCGCGATTGACATCGGCAGCCCAAAGCCCATCGATCCCAATCCGGCTGTGTGATAAATACGTTGTCCAGTGCGCGTCGGACAGGCCAGCAGAAAAATCTCAATCCCCGCGCCGGAGCTGCCCGAAACTAACTGATCCGTAGCTTCCGTCTCCGTGCCAATCACTTCCGCCAGATGATAAATACTCACCTGCGTGTCCGGATTGCGATGCTCCTCCGTCACTACTGGATAACGGTGCTTCCAATGCGCGCAGCGGCTATCCCAGCCGGACCGATCCCGCGGACGAATCGCATCACGCTGCCGCAGCACCTCTCTCAAAAAGGCGCGAGCATCGGCGCAAATCGGCTGCTCAATGTGCGGCTGCAGCTTGGCCAGCTCGGCACCATCAATATCGACGACTGTCTTATGCGCCTCGCGGGCCAGCTTGTCCGGCGCGTAACCGGTGATGGCAAAATCTAGCCGAACCCCGATGGCCAACAGAAAATCGCAATTCTGCAATGCAAAATTGGCGCCGCGCGCAGCCACAGAACCGGGCCGCCCAACATACAAAGGTTCATCGCTCGGTACCAGATCGGCAGCGCACCAGGTCGCGGCGATCGGAATATTCAACAGCTGGCGCAGCGCATGAAATTCCGTTTCCGCCAGCGCCAGCCGAATCCCATTCCCAGCAAACAACAGCGGCCGCTCCGCCTCATTCAGCGCCGCAATCGTCTGCCGCACCTGCGCCTGTAAATCCACCGCCGAATCCTGCCCATCCTCCGCCGCCGGATCAAACCCAGCCAGCGCAGCAGGATCTTCAATCGGCGAAGCCTGCACATCCAGTGGAACATCGATCCACACCGGCCCAGGCCGCCCACTGCGCGCCAGGTACACAGCCTTTTCAAGGTGATAGCGAATCGTATTCGGATCGAGCACCGTCACCGCATACTTCGTAATCGGGCGCACGATGGAAACAATGTCCACCTCCTGCACGCCCAGCTGACGCATGCCCAGCGGTTTGCCGGCGGCGTCGAACATGCGGTCAGGCCGCTTCACCTGTCCGGAAATAAACAGTACCGGTGTCGAATCCAGCCACGCCCCGGCCACGCCCGTAACCGCATTCGTGCCGCCCGGGCCGGTAGTCACCATGGCCACGCCCAGCGCATTCGTCGCCTTGGCATACGCTTCGGCGCAGATGGCGCTCGCCTGCTCATGCGAATTGCAGACCGGCTCCAGCGCCTCGCAGCGCGCCAGCGATTCGTTCAGGTGCATCGCCCCGCCGCCAGTCACCAGAAAAACGTGGCGCACACCCTGATCGGCAACAAACTGCATTAAATAATCGGAAAGCTTCGGCATTCTTTTTGGTTTCCTTGCAGGGGAGTTTAGGAATTCTTACCTTCGCGAACGGCTCTTTGTGATTCAAGAATTGCGTCCACCAGCTCACGCACCGCCCCATTGCCGCCCTTGCTGGTAGCAATGAATTCCGCTTTGCGCAGCACAGCCGGGCGCGCATCCGCAGGCGCAGCGGCCAGGCCGACCAACTCCAGCGCCGGGAGATCGTTGACATCGTCTCCCATGAAGCAGATTTCGTCCAGTTGCAATTGATTGCGCTCTGCAAAGGCTCGCAGCGCCGCTGCCTTCTCGCGGCAACCCTTGGTGATGTCGGCCAGGTTAAACTTCGCCGCGAACCGATCCACCAACGGGCTGTCTTCACCGGAGATCAGTGTAACGATCAGCCCCGCCCTGCACGCCAGCGAAACGCCCATGACGTCCGCAAAGCAGAAGCGTTTCCACTCCTCGCCATTCGGTCCCCACCAGATGCCGCCGTCGGTCAGAACGCCATCGACATCGAGAGCGATGGCCCGGATTTTCTCTATCACACGGCAGCCCCGACACGGCGCAGCTTTTTAATGATCGGCAGCTCGCGCTCGTACACGCGCTTCACGCCATCGCCCATCGATTGCTCGACCAGTCGGATGTCGCGGATCAGCCGCGTAATGCCGTTCGGCTCCAGCGACGCAGCTTGGTCGCTGCCCCACATCGAGCGGTCCAGCGTAATATGCCGCTCCACCGCGCACGCGCCCAGCACCGCCGCGGCCACGCTCGAAGAAATTCCCGTCTCGTGCCCGGAATATCCAATTGGCACGTTGTAGCGCTCTTTCATCGTAGGAATCGCGCGCAGGTTCAGCTCCTCGTAATACGCCGGATAGGTGCTACAGCTATGCATCACAATCAGATCGTCCTTGCCCAGCACTTCAATTGCGTGGTCAATCTCCTGATAGGTGCTCATGCCGGTCGAAAGAATGATCGGCTTCCGTTGCGCCCGCGTATGCTGCAGCAGGTGGTCATCCGTTAGCGATGCCGACGCGATCTTGAAGCACGGCACATCGAACTCGGCAATCACATCGACGGAATTTTCATCCCAGCAGGAAACAAACCAGGGAATTTTGACCGCCTTGCAATAGTTGTCGATTTCTTCAAAGTCATCGCGATCGAACTCAAGCGCTTCCTTCAACTCGCCATTCGTCGTGCCAAAGGGACTCTCCCGCGGACGCGCCAGTTCGTCGGCGGAATACACTACGTCGATCGTGCGCTTCTGAAACTTCACCGCATCGCAGCCCGCCGCCACCGCCACGCTGATCAGTCGCTTGGCAATATCAAGATTGCCATTGTGATTGATTCCAATTTCCGCGATGACATAGCACGGCTGCCCATCGCCAACAAGTCTTTTACCGATTTTTACAATACCGGATTCGGGAGTCATAATCGCGAGCCTCTATAGTTGTTTTAAGATGCGAGAAAATGCTTGCGCATGTTCCCTTGTGCATAGATGCAGGATTCAACCGCTTCCAATGCAGCGGAGTATACACTTTAGGCACGAATTCCATGCGTATTCCTCTTGGATCCAACGGGGAGCAATACTCGAAATCATCCCATGAATTGCCCTTCCAGCGCCACTCCTAAACCCGCGCCTCCTGTTAACTCGCAGGATCTCGATCACATCCTGAAACAAACCGAGCCGCTTTGGCGGGAACTGCATGGTCGACAGATTTTTCTCACTGGAGGAACTGGCTTCTTCGGCTCCTGGCTGCTCGAAAGCTTTCTCGCTGCGAACAGTGCCTTCAATCTCGAAGCCCAGGCAACCGTTCTAACGAGATTCCCGGAGCAGTTCCGCCTGCGCAGTCCTCATCTGGCAAACAACTCCGCTATCCAGTTGATTGCCGGCGACGTGCGCGATTTCATTTTTCCGCGAGGAGAATTCCCCTTCGTCATCCATGCAGCTACAGAGTCCGTGCCGAAACACACCCAGGGACGCCCCGACGAAATGTTCTCCACCATCGTCGAAGGCACGCGTCGCTGCCTGGAATTCGCCGAGTCCCACGGAACAAAAAAATTCCTCCTCACCAGCTCCGGCGCCGTCTACGGCCCGCAGCCGTCGGAGATCACCCACATCCCGGAAAATTATCGCGGCGCACCCGACCCCTGCACGCCCAACTCCGCCTATGGAGAAGGTAAGCGCATTGCCGAACTGCTCTGCGCGATCTCGTCCGCCCGCTCCAACATGGAATGCAAAATCGCCCGCTGTTTCGCTTTCGTCGGCCCGCATCTTGCGCTCGACGCCCATTTCGCCATCGGCAATTTCATCCGTGACGCCATGCGCGGCAGCCCTATCGCCATCCAGGGCGACGGCACGCCGATGCGCTCCTACCTCTACGCCGCCGACCTCGTCGTCTGGCTCTGGACCATGCTCTTCCGCGCGCCATCTATGCGCCCGTTCAACGTCGGATCAGGCAAGGACCTAAGCATCCGCAACATCGCCGAAGCAGTAGCAGCCGCTATCCATCCTGGAATCGAAATCCACGTCGCACGAAAACCAATTTCAGGCGCACCCCTGCAACGCTACGTTCCATCGGTCGAGGCAGCAGCGCAAGAATTGGGCTTAACAGAAAGCATCTCACTCCAGGACGCAGTCCAGCGCACCGCGGCCTGGTACCGCATGAAAGAAAATTTTTGAGGATTGAAATACATGGTGGAGCTAGTCGGGATCGAACCGACGACCTCGCCATTGCGAACGGCGCGCTCTCCCAGCTGAGCTATAGCCCCATGTCGGGTGGCAGCCATAGTGTACCAGCGAAGGACAGAAAATCGAAAGCGGCCAAGCCCCTTTGCACCGCCAAAACTTCAGAATAATTTCAGACGTCAAGCATATAAGCAAATCTGTATGTTCCCGGAGGATTGGTCCATGAAGATTCCAAGAAACATGAACTGGCTGCGCTGTTCCCTGTTGCTGGGTGCGGCTTTGGGTCTCACCTGTGTGAGCGCAACTGCACAGACGCCCGCGTTCCACGTCGAACAGACCTGGCACATTGGCGGCGATGGCGGATGGGATTATCTGAAGACTGATCCCAGCGCGCACCGGCTCTACATCGCCCGCGGCAATCGTGTGCAGGTTGTCGACACCGCGAACGGCAAGCTCATCGCGGAAATGGGTGACATGGGCGGCGTGCATGGCGTGGCCCTCGACAGCCGCGGAAAGTACGGTTACATCAGCGACGGCAAAGCAGGGATGATCCGCGTCTTCAACCGCGCCACGCTAAAAGTGATCGCAAGCGTTGCAGCGGAGAAAAATCCAGACGCTATCATTTTCGATCCAGCCACGAAACGCGTCTTCGCTTTCAACGGACGCAGTAATTCCGCCACAGCGCTCGACACCCGCACCAATCGCGTGCTGCAGACAATTCCCCTACCCGGCAAGCCGGAGTTTGCCCAGGCCGACGGAGCCGGCAACGTCTACGTCAACCTGGAAGATAAAAATCAGATCGAGCGCATCGATTCGAAAACCCTGAAGACCACCGCCAACTGGTCCATCGCGCCCTGCGACTCGCCCAGCGGACTCGCCATCGACCGCGCAAATCATCGCCTCTTCTCCGTCTGCGACAACAAATTGATGACCGTGCTCGACACCCGCACCGGCAGCGTAGTCGCAACGCCGGCAATTGGCAACGGCCCGGACTCCACCCGCTACGACGCCGAACGCAAGCTGGTGTTTAGCCCCAACGGCCACGACGGCACACTGACCGTAATCCAACAGAACTCCGCGGACACCTACACGCCAATCCAGACGCTGACAACAAAGAATGGTGCACGCACCATGGCGCTCGATAGGACGACCGGGACCATATACCTCGTAACAGCAGACTTCGGCCCCAAGCCAGCGCCCACTGCAACCAATCCCCACGGCCGCCCGGCAATCTTGCCAAACAGCTTTGTCGTCCTGGTGGTGGGGACGAAATAATTTCTCTGGCATTTGTTCCAGAACGAAGCTGCGTCATCCTGTGGGTGTCCCATCCTTCGCGCATTTTACGAAGGATGGGGACAGTCAATAGACCCGCTGTTTCTCCCACCTCAATCATTGGATATCCTTGAGAAGCGAGGGAATCCAAATGCAATCGTTAGCCGGTAAAATCGTCTTCATCACCGGAGCCAGCTCCGGCATTGGCGCAGCCTGCGCGCAACAATTCGCCGAAGCCGGAGCCCGCCTGCTGCTGGCCGCGCGGCGAGAAAATCTCCTCAAGGAAATGTCCGCAAAACTGAAATCCGCCGGCGCCCCGGAAGTCCACACCCTCGCGCTCGATGTACAGAATGCAAAGCAGGTGCAATCCTCCATCGAATCGCTGCCAAAAGAATGGCAAGCCATCGACATCCTCATCAACAACGCCGGCCTGAGCCGAGGTCTTGAAAAATTGCAGGAAGGGAAAATCGAAGACTGGGAGGAAATGATCGACACCAACGTGAAAGGCTTGCTGTACGTAACCCGCGCCGTGGTCCCCGGCATGGTCCAGCGCGGTGTCGGTCACGTGGTCAACCTCGGCTCGACCGCCGGTCACATGACCTATCCCAAGGGAGCCGTCTACTGCGCAACCAAAGCCGCGGAAAACCGCATCACCGAAGGCCTGCGTCAGGATTTGTTAGGCACGCCCTTGCGTGTCACTAGCATCGACCCCGGCATGGTCGAAACTGACTTCAGCAAAGTCCGATTCCACGGAGACGAAGCCCGCGCCGCCAAAGTCTATCAAGGACTAACGCCTCTGGTCGCGGAAGATATCGCCGATGCAATCCTCTGGGCGGTAACGCGCCCCGCCCACGTAAACATAGCGCAGGTCCAACTCACCAGCATCGACCAGGCCAATTCCCTGCTCTTCAATCGCAAGGCAAACTAGGGCATCGACCACGTCCGAAAATTGTACCGGGCACCCATCCTTGCATGCTTTTTGCGGCAAAGTGAGAAGATTTGACACTCATCTGCTATCGAAAACATCAGCCGAGTTGCTGCAACTCCGCTTCAATCTCCGTCAAAGCCGCCTGCAAGGCCGCGCGCCGCGCCGGATGACTGGTCCTTTCCGACAAAATCCGCTCCCGCTTCAGCTCCAGCACCTGCCGCGCACGGGACTGTACCGCGTCCGCCGCCGTCGATTGCTTTTTGGAAACCGCTTTCGCAGCCTCTGCGCGTTGCTCAACCTGCTGCTCTTCCTGCTCTTCCGCCGTTTTACTTTCCCATCCTCGCGCCATATATAAAGAGTAGCGGAACCGGGCAGAAATCACACCAACCAAATGCCGCATCTGCTGGAATAGACGATTCATAGCATTGATCATTTCGGAGGGACATCATGCGCGCATTTCATATCCAGCAATTCGGACTCGAAAATCTCAAGCCGGTAGAGCTGCCCAAGCCTATGCCGACAGCGGGCGAAGTCCTCATCCGCGTCCGCGCTACTTCCCTCAATTTTCGCGATCTCATGATCGTCCGCGGCCACTACGATCCCAAACTGCACACCCCCCGTATTCCCCTCTCCGACGGCGCTGGCGAAGTCATCGAAGTTGGTGCAGGCGTTACCCGCGTCCGCGTAGGCGACCGCGTAATCGGCCTTTTCCTGCAGAACTGGCAGGAAGGTCCTCCTTCCGCCGAAAAATCCCGCGGCGCTCTCGGCGGCGACATCGATGGAATGCTCGCCGAATATGTCGTGCTTCCCGAAACTGGCGTGATCCCTTTTCCCGCGCATTTGAGCTATGAAGAAGCCGCCACCCTCCCCTGCGCCGCCCTCACCGCCTGGAATGCGCTCTTCGAAGCCGCCAGAATCCAGCCCGGCGATAATATCCTCATTCAAGGTACCGGCGGAGTTTCCCTCTTCGCCCTCCAGTTCGCCAAACTCGCCGGAGCCCGCGTCCTCGGTACCTCCAGCAGCGACCAAAAGCTCGCCCGCGCCACGCAGCTGGGACTCGATGAAGCTCTCAACTACAAACAGCATCCCGACTGGGCTAAGTGGGTAAAAGAGCAGACCGGCGGCGCAGGAGTTGACACCATCGTCGAGGTAGGCGGCTCGGGCACCGTGGCCGAATCTATGAAAGCCGTTCGCGTAGGAGGAACCATCGCGCAGATCGGCGTCCTTTCCGGCGCGGAAGAAAGGCTCTCCCTCCGGCCCATCCTCATGCGGCAGATCCATATCGCAGGAATTTATGTAGGCTCGCGCGCCATGATGGAAGCCATGCTCCGAACCATAAGCCTCCACGCCATGAAGCCAATGATCGACAAAACATTCCCATTTCAGGAAGCACCGGAAGCCTACCGCTATCTGGAAAGTCGCCAACATTTTGGCAAAATTGTGATTTCCCTGGCGAAACCATAATGGGCCTTAATATGCAATGTTTTGCGCAAGTTATCTCCTGGTACATAGCAATGTCATAATCTTCAGTCCGAATTTTTTCAACAACTTAGCGAGGCTCCCAGTGCCGCCAACCCTATTTCCCCCGCAACCGACCTTTGGCCCCGAGCGTGCATCTACTAATACAGCAAACCCGTACTCAACGCGGGGCTGCAAAACGGGGAGGCCCGAGCAACTGCGGCACGTTCCGCAGCGATACTCGAGGAAAAACAAACTATGTCCTGGTTACGCGCGATCTACAGTTTTTTTTACGAAATATTTTTTGGGTGCAGTCACGGCAATCTGACTCGTCCTTTCACCTTGGAGACGCACAGCTACAAGGTGTGCCTCGACTGTGGCAAGCACTTTCCCTACTCGCTCGAGAAGATGCGCACTCTCCATCCATGGGAAGCCGTATCCTTGCGTCCACAGGTCACCGAGCTGACGCCGGCAGTTTCCATCGCCTCTGGGTTTGCCGAGGCCGCCGGATTCGCAGAAGCCGAAGACTATCGCGGCAACAAAGCCATCGCTTGATCGCAATCTGTCGAGGATTCGCTGGGCCGGTTTTCTTATAGATAGATATTACGGTCAAGGCATGAGGCTTACGCATCCGTTCCCTAAAAAGAACGGATGCACGTAAAGATTCTCACCGCCTCGCAGTAGTAGGAAAATCCGTTTAAAGAATCGGCAGCAAAACCGCCGGGGCATGCACCGTCTCCGGCATTTTCAATTCCGGCATCGGCTTCGCTTCAAAAAGCTTGCGGCATGGAATCGCCAGCCAGCGCGCCATGCGTGTTGCCTTCTGGCGACGCGCGCTGTCCGTAGAAATTCCCGTCTTCGCATACATCTGCCGGTAGAGCTTGGAGATGAAGCAAAATGCCAACCGGCTGCGCAGATTTGGGCAGCAGCTGGAGCGCTTCCATATTTCCTGCAGGCTGTAGAAGTTATCCCAGACACCCTGCGTGCGCTCTCGGATCTCCTCCGACGACATCGTCCCATGCGGGCTGAACATCTTCGGCCTCACCTCCGCCGGAATCAGCCAATGGCGCGTAATCGGAACCCCGGCAATGCGCTCGCAATCCTCGCCCTGGTTCTTTTCCCAGCGATCGAAATCGACCGTCCCGGGAAACGGCGTCAGCATCACAAACTGCGCAAAGGTAATGTCGGCGCGCTTCGCCAGTTCCGCCGTGGCGGCAAATGTGTCCACGCGGTCCGTCGATAATCCAAAAATAAATGATCCTAATACGTGTACGCCGTGCTCCTTGAACGTCTGCAGCCTCTTCACCAGATTATCGCCGGAAAGGTTGAAATCCTTGAACACTGCCTTCAACCCCTCGGCCGTCGCCGACTCGACCCCAACCAGCGCGCCCTTGATATTGGCCTTGCGCATCGCATCCAGAAACTGCGTGTCCTCGCCCGCCTCCATGGTGATCTGCGTAAAGAACACCATATCGCGCGGCAGCTGCGCCAGCTTGCTCATCAGTTCAAACCGTTCCGCCCGAATTCCTTCCAACTCTTCCACGCGCGCGGTATTGCCCTGCTTCTTCGCCAGCCGTAGGTCTTCCAGGCTCACCGGATAAAAGTTGTCATCCGCCAGCGCGATAAAGCGATATCCAAGACGCCGCAGATCGACAATCTCGCGCAGGATTACATCGGA
This sequence comes from Acidobacteriaceae bacterium, assembly GCA_965276585.1. Classification (GTDB taxonomy): domain Bacteria; phylum Acidobacteriota; class Terriglobia; order Terriglobales; family Acidobacteriaceae; genus JAKAAZ01. Next base: position 1,120,181 of record CBDIAZ010000003.1, read on the forward strand.
AGTGCGCGGGCGCGGCTTCTGTCCATCCGTCCGCCACACCGAGCAGAACGAGCAATGCTTCGGGCACCCGCGTACCGTCTGCACCGATGCCCACATATATTTCTCCTTCGGCGCCAGGTCCCACCGCGCCGGCAGAAATTGATCGCCGGATATACGCCCGCCGTCATAGACCGTACGCGCCGTCCCCGCCACCAGATCGGCAATTACTTTTCCCCAGATTACGTCTCCGTCTCCTTTGACGATGGCATGTGCGCCGCCCAGCTCCAGCGCTTCATTGGGATACAGCGTCGCATGGATCCCGCCATACACGACGTACGCTCCGCGCTCCCGTGCCATGCGTCCCAGCTCCATTCCGCGCAGTGCATTACCGGTGTGAATCCCGATCCCAACCACATCGCCCGGCTGAATTTTATTTGCATCCAGCTGCTCCAGCGTTTCATCAGTAATGACCGGATCGCCATATTTTGCTGGAGTAGCCGCGGCCAGAACGTACAGCCAACGAGGGGTAATGACACCGATTCCAAACGATGAATCGCTGGGGTTTATCAGGTGCACGCGCATGTTTGGGTGTCTCCTACCGGTTGGCCCTCCCGAAACAAGCGACTGAAGGGGATGCAAGGGAACGTTCCGGACAAAACTGCCGGACTCTATCAGACTAGCAGACGTGTGTCGGTCGTGAAGCGAACACTGCTGCGCGTCATCAATAAGGTTGGATGCGCAACGAGCGCACAACGTTCACAGCACCGCCATTCCAAGCAGTGTTGACCAATTTTGGGTGCCCCATCCTGGCGCCGTCTTTTGGCGCCAGGATGGGAGATCGAGACTCTTTCCCCGCTGTCAACATCGTGATTAAAGATGCTTCAGTGGTTTGCGTCTCCGCCCCACTTCATCTCCAGCCCGGAACGAAAGCTGAACGGCAGCCCCGGATATCCAAACACCTGCTGCGAGTGCTGGCTCAGTAGATTGTCGAACACCGTATACGTCGACACATGCCGGTTAATCCGATAATTCGCCGTCAGTCCAATGGTCTGATACCCCGGAGCAAGATTGCGATTCGGCAGCAGCAGTGAAGTGCCGCCATTTGCATCCGTCAAAAACGTGCTGTCATCGCGCCGCCCCACAAACGTGCCCGTCATCTGCGCATACCAGCGCGGACGCGCATAAATCACCGCATAATAGCTGGAGTTCGGCGCCCGCCGGAACGGCCGCTGTCCCACCAGCGGCGAATACGCTCCTATCGGTGTGTTGGGATAGTTGGGATTATAAGAAGGAGAAGAATTGTCGCTCGAAAACGACTTTTGCACATTCGCATTCAGTCGCGTGTAGCCGCCGCGCGCAAACAGATGGTCGCTCACACGATACTCCGCCCGCGTTTCCACCCCTTGCGCGCTGAAGTTCAATGAATTGATATACGCGCCAAACGGCAAGGCCTCTTCCACCGCCGGCGGCACACCCACCTGCAGCAATCCCTGCGGCTCGACATATTCCACCTGGTTGCTGAACTGGTTGTGATAGTAGCCCGCATGCAGCAGCATCCGCGTGCCCAGCACGTGCTGGTCGACCCCCGCCTCATACGTGCGCGTCTCCTGCGCCCCCACCGGGGAAATATGATATTGTGCGATGAGTTGCTGCCCATTTGGCTGCGCCGCCAGCAGCCCATAGATCGATTCCCGCTGCTCGGCAATGGTCGGCTCCAGAATCCCCTGCGAATAATTCAGCCCCACCTTGGTCCCCGTCAATAGCCCCGCCGCTCCCGGCTTTGCCAGATAATACGCCGCGCTCGCATGCGGCGTAGGCTGAAATCCAAACACCGAATAGTTCGGCAAATCCGCTCCCGCACTGTAATAAAGCCGGTTGTTCAGATTGCCCGAGGTCTGCATAATATAGTCGAAATTGCCACGATTCGCCGACTGCGGAATATAGTCGTACGCCGAATATCCACGCTCCGATTCATACCGGAACGCAGCCAGCGCAACCAGTTTGTCGCTGGCCTTGTAGTTCGCTTGCCCGTAGAAAAAATCCCGGTTCGTCAAAGTTCCCGTGGTAATCGGAAAGCTGTAATTCGCACAGCTATTGAAGAATGCCTGACCGCTCGCGCTGGTCCCATTGGCTCCGCGAATCGTCACCGGAAGCCCAAGATATTCCGGTTCTCCTGGATTGCCGTCATTGTCAAAGCAATTGAAATTGTTTGGATTGTCCGTCAAAATCCCCGCCGGCGCAGGATCGGTATTCAAAGAGCGCAGCCGCACCAGGCCATATTGCGCAATCGCATCCAGCTTGTCGCTGGAGTGATGTTCGATCGTCGCGCTTCCGTACAGATCGTGCTCATTCAGATATTGCACGTCGGGAATGCCGTAGAACAGAATCGCATTCGGCTCCCCCGTCGCCGCGGCAATGCGATGCACCGTCGCCCGCACCTGCGTGCGTGGCGATAGCGCATACCCCACGTTGGCGACCGACGATACATTGTGAAACGTGCTGTTCGGGTAGCTGTTCGAAGTATCGATGCGCGCAAAATCGCCGAAATAATCAAGCGCTTTATGCGTCCCTCCCACCGACGCTTCCTGGTGATACGTCCCGAAATTCCCCGCATCGATCGCATACTGCAGCAGTGGTTTCGCCGTCGTGCCGCGCGCTGTCGTCAACGCCACCACCCCCGCCGAAGCCTCCGCGCCATAGAGAGCACTGTCCGGACCACGATAGATCTCCTGCTGGCTGATTCCATTCGCCGCCAGATACGCAAAATTCACTGCACCGCCAATGTCGTTGATCGGAATGCCGTCCAACAGCACATCCGTTTCGTTGGAATTCCCCCCCAGCTCAAATAAAGAAGTTGCCGCACCGCGTTGCCCGCTGGTCGTAAATTGCAGGCCGCTCACCAGCCGTAGCGTGTCTTGAATATCCAGTTTGTGCGGATAGAGCGCCTGATCGATAACCGTAGTGGAAGCGCCGGTCTGCGCCTCTGGCGTCGCCACCCCGTTCGCCGTTACCGTCACCTTTTGCTCCAGTTGCCCGAACTGCATCGCCACATCGACAAACGCAGGCTTGGCCGGGGAAAGATAAACCTCCTTGCTGGTCGTGATGTTGAATCCCGTAGCCACCACCCGCACCACATACCGCCCGGATTTATAAATACTCAGTGAGTAATGACCGCGTCCATCCGTAAACGCGTACACCGGCAGCATCACGCCGTTTACCGTCAGCAAATTCACGCGGGCATTGAAAACCGCCGCGCCTAGCGGATCGGTCACCGTTCCCTTTACGGTCGGCTGCGACTGTCCCGGCACGGTCGGCTGCGATTGCGCATAGAGAAAGGGCGAAAGAAACAGCAGCGCGAGCACGCTCGACACCATTGGACAAAATGCAAACCGGCAGCGCCGGTTGAATCTTAGCCTGGTAAAAATCATGAACCATCCCCTCGGAGTATCGTGGCGTGAAGCCGGTCTCCTGACTTTGCGCATCCTCAAGCTTCGGGCGCCTTCCCAGACTTAATCGTCCAGTGGCTGCATGCTGCCCTGCCCTGCTCTCGCGCTTACAGTTACGGGGTAGTGGCGGAGTTTCACCGCGCTTCCCGAACACTTCACGATTGGTAAAGGTCTACGCCTGCCGAAATGCGCAATGGCAAACGCCTGAAGCTGCGCCCTCTTCGACCAGGAAGAGACCGGCAGCTTTGAAAACGCTAAAAAAACAGATAGGCGCGCATCTGCCGCAAGTGGCAGCGAAGCGCACGCCCCTTCGGTCCTCCCATCGCGACCGAAGACAGCTGGAAGTGACCCTGGCCGGTCTCCTGACTTGCGCGTCTTCGAGCTTGTGGCTGCCTTCCCAGACCTGTTCAGTCCAGTGGCTGCGTGCTGCCCTGCCTTGCTCTCCGCGCTTACAGTTACGGGGTAGTGGCGGAGTCACACCGCGCTTCCCGAACACCAAGGGCTATTCAGATATATATCGGGATCGATCCGGACCGTCAAATTGGAAGAGGTCGAAATAGTGTCATCCGACCGAAGTTCTCGCGTAGCGGGAACGGAGTGGCGGAACCTGCGGCGGTTTCTATCGCATCGCGAAAACATAGGTGTCCCAGGCCTCGCGGTTGAGACCTGGGAATGTCAGCGGAAGTGAAACAATGCGCTACTTCATCATGCGGTGCGCAACAATGTTGCCCTTGACCTTATCGTAGACGCTCCGCGGCAGAACGCCCTTGGTCGTCAGTTGGTCCTTCGAGCTATAAGGCCGGTTCTGAATGATTCTCTTGGCGTATGTATCGCCAATCCCCGGCAGCGCTTTCAGTTGATCGGCCGAGGCAGTATTGATGTCGACCGGAGCGATCGTAGAACGCATCGACGAACGCATCGCCGCCGTGTTCCTGGACTGCGGCGATGCGACAGGAGAAAGCGCCCACGTCGCAGGTACAACAGCAAAGGTAAGCGCGAGACCAGCCCCGCACAGCATCCGAGTCAACCGATTCCGAAAATTCATGGATTTCCTCCGTGCAAATCTTTTAGCCTGCAACAACGTAGCCAACACGGTAGCCAACCCTTTGCGTCTAGTCAATGAAAAACCTGTTGACCTGGTAAAAAATAAATTCTGCAGGCAAGGGCATCCAATTGCGCTTATCGTATGACTCCAATTCACCGACACAATGGAATTCCGCATTTCAGCGTTCCATTTCGTCTTGAATTTGAAAATTGTGAGAATAACTGCCCTTCGGTCTTGTCGCTGGATCAGGGATTGCGCCGATCCGTCAACGTAATTCAGCGTGGCGCTTAGCGTCAGTTGTTCAACCCAAACCGCATAAATTCGGCTAGATTCCCCGTTCGCAGGGCATAGTCGCTGAATCAAATAAATTACTTTTTCAGGATAAAAATGCATTGTGAAATTCGCTTTAATATCCTTGCGCTTTTTAGATGCGAGCCATAGCCTGAGTCCTGCTTGGGAGCGATGGGTCTAGCGCTTTCTGATTCAAAAAGGAAGAAGCAACAGACTCTGCACAATTGTTATCCGCAGGTAACTTCATAGTTGAAGTCCGGACATTTCAATCGGCATGTTTCCTGTGGTTGCTACAAAGTACTCCTCGTACAAATCTCTATTCTTCATCGAGGTCACCTGTGACGAACCTTACTCCGGCCAATCCCGACACGCTTGACGTTGAGACTGCCAATATCGGCAAGCAAACGGTTGTTCCGCTCTATGAAGAAGAGCTTTCCATTGCAAAGCGCGTGGTTGAAACAGCGCGCGTGCAGGTATCGCGGGTAACTCATGACCGTCAGCAGATTGTCGATGAGTTGCTCCAATGCGAAAAAGTAGAAGTAGAGCGCGTCCCCATGAACCAATCCATCGAGGCCATGCCCTCCATACGCCAGGAGGACGATGTCACCATCATCCCTGTTGTCGAAGAAGTCTTAACAGTCGAACGGCGCCTTGTGCTCAAAGAAGAGGTGCATATTCGCCGGATCAAACAGACCGAAAGACATCGGGAATCCGTCACTCTACGAAAGCAAGAAGCGCAGATCTCTCGCATGCCTATCGAACGGGCTAATGGTCCCGGCGACGGGACCCAAATCAATGCAAGCAACCTTGAAAAGGAAAATCTATGAGCGCCTATGAGAAGATCGTAACTCTATTCGATACCGTACAACACGCTGAGGCAGCCGAAAAAAACCTTCAACATGCCGGCTTTTCTGACAGAGACATCAGCATCATAAGTGGCGATGAGCTACCAAGAAGCGGCGATGCTCTGCGCGAACCTGGCCTGTGGCATCGCATCTTCGGCAGCGACATCGAGGAACACGAAGCGACAGTCTATGCCAAAGCGGTTGAGTCTGGCGGAGTCGTGCTCACCCTCCGAGCGGCGCAGAATGACGTGGCCAAGGCGATGGGCATCCTCAACCAGCACAATTTAGTGGATGTAAAAGATCGCGCAGTCGATGCCGGCGTCATCTCCAAGGAGACTGCCGCCGCCATCGCGGCTCCTGCAGCCGTCGCCGCTGCCGTGCCCGCCAGACCTGTCACCACGGATCTCGGCAAAAATGAGGTGATTCGTCTTGCAGAAGAGCATCTGGATGTCGGTAAGCGGCTGGTCGAGCAGGGCAGCACGCGCATTCGCCGCTTCGTCACCGAGAAGCCGGTAGAAGAACAGGTGACCTTGCATGAAGAACACGCTGAGGTCGTTCGTCGAGCGGTATCCGATCCAAACTATGTCAAGGATATCGACTGGTCCGATACCATGGTCGAGGTACGGGAGACCGCGGAAGAGGCGGTCGTATCCAAGTCCGCTCGCATTACCGAAGAGGTTGTCGTCGGCAAGACCGGTTCCGATCATGTCGAAACGGTTCGGGATAAAGTCCGCCGTCAACAGGTCGAAGTAGAGCACGTTGCTGCCGAAGACGTTTCGAGCAAACGATAGGTCGAGGGGATACGCCCGAACGGGATATAAGTTTCCGTTCGGGCGTATCCTTCGTTTCGTAACGAATTAATATTTTTATGCTGCCAAAATCCCTCTTCATCGAGGACAGATTTCTGTGGATTTCCATTGGCTGTATGACCTGCCCAACGTACTTCTCGGCGCGCTGATTGTTTGCTTCTTCACGGTGATTGGAATTGCCGGGCTTTTTCTCACCCGTAGCTCGGTTCGCCGGCTGCATCGAATCGACCACTCGCACAATGACATCGTCGGCTTTTATTTGTCTGCCATCACCGTTTTCTATGGCATCACGCTTGGCCTTGTCGCCGTCGGAACCTGGGGAACCTATTCAGATGTAGAGGCCCGAGTAGACCACGAAGCGGTAGCTGTGGGAGCCCTCTATCGCGACGTCAGCGCTTTTCCCGATCCGATCCGGTCTCGGCTGCAAAACGACCTTCGCGGTTATGTCCGGGCAGTAATTGATGTGGGCTGGCCGATGCAACAGCGAGGCATCGTTCCCAATAACGCCAGCGGAGCCCTTTCAGATTTTCAAACCCACTTCATGTCGTTTGAGCCCTCAACCGAACGGCAAAAAATCGTTGCAGCGGAAGCCTATCGCGCTTTCAACGATCTCACCGAGAGCCGCCGGGCCCGCCTGAATAGCGTGACTGCAGAAATGCCAGGTCCGCTCTGGGTATTGGTCGTCGCCGGCGCTCTGCTCAGCATCGCTACCACTTGGCTTTTTCACACTGCCAGCTTCAGTATGCATCTTTGGCTGACCGTCCTCTTTTCCGTTCTGATTGGACTACTCGTCTACCTTATCGTCGCCTTGGACAATCCGTATCGTGGACGCGTGAGCGTAGGTCCTGAACCGTTAGAACGGGTCTACCAGCAGATCATGGTTCCATCCCGGTAATCTCACCCAGGCAGGCGAATCTACCTTCGACGATTGCGCATATTGGAGACGTCGTATCGACGAATTGAAACCTACTCCTCTATCAGCCGGATCGTCAGTGAATCGGAATCGTGAATGGCCACCAGGTAGCCCATACGTGGAACGATTGCGACATGTGACCGAGCCTGGCGGTGGCCGGCCTCATGCAGTTCATGCTCAAGAATCGCAGCCAACCTGGCCCTTGTGAATCTTCTTTTCAGATCGTCCGTCATCGCTCGCCTCCTCAAAATCGACCGCTGGTCTCGGAAAATTGATGCAATTTCAATCGAATATTAATTTGATTAACATATACGCCTGCACAGAAAATGGTGCAAGAAATTATTGCGGGCTTGAAGCAATACGTCAAGTGAGCCCCGAGCATAAATGCGAATTGCTTGACATTGCGCAGGCTTGTTCTTATCCTCGATTCATGCCGTACAGCCCGCTCCATCGCCATCATCACCATCATGCCCACGTGGCGAACGTGTCAGCGGCGCATTCTGAGCAGACTTCCTAAGCACTAAAGCAAAGTTCAGAAATCTTCAGGCCCGCTGATGCGAATCGCATCCAGTGGGCTTTTTCATTGCAAAACACTCCATCCATAAGGAATATCTCTGATGAGCACGGAAACACTCTCGAACCCCGCAATCGACTTCACCAAACTCGACGGCCTTGTCCCCGGCATCGTCCAGGACGCAGCCACCGGCCAGATGCTGATGGTCGGTTTCCTCAACGAAGAAAGCTATCGCAAAACCCTCGAATCCGGCTTCGTCACCTTTTGGAGCCGCACCCGCAAAAAGCTCTGGATGAAAGGCGAAACCAGCGGCAATCGCCTGCGCGTCCTCGAAGCCTCCACTGACTGCGACAACGATACCCTGCTCTTCCGCGTCGCCGTCGAAGGCGATGGCCTGGTCTGCCACGAAGGCACCGTTAGCTGCTTTACAAAAATCATTCCTGTTTCCTCCACTGAAAGCGAGAAAAACGCATGAGCCAGAAACTCCGGCTAGGAATTCCCAAAGGCAGCCTGCAGGACGCAACCATCGCCCTCTTTGAACGCGCTGGCTGGCGCATCTTCGCCAATGGCCGCTCCTATTTTCCCGGCGTCGACGACCCGGAAATCGAATGCATGCTTATCCGCGCCCAGGAAATGGCCCGCTATGTCAATCACGGCGCCCTCGACGCCGGCCTCACCGGCAACGACTGGGTCACCGAAAGCGGCCTCACCGTCGAAACCGTCGCCAGCCTCACCTACTCCAAGCAGAGCCGCCAGAAAGTCCGCTGGGTTCTCGCCGTTCCGGAAGACTCGCCCTACCAGCGCGCGGAAGATCTCGCCGGAAAAATCATCGCCACGGAATTGGTCGAAGCCACAAAAAAATATTTCGCCGGCAAGAATGTCCCCGTGCAAGTCGACTTCAGCTGGGGCGCAACCGAAGTCAAGCCGCCCGTTCTCGCCGACGCCATCGTAGAAGTCACCGAAACCGGCAGCTCCCTCCGCGCCAATCGACTGCGCATTTTAGAAACCGTCCTCGAAAGCGAAACCCAGCTCATCGCCAACACCACCGCCTGCCGCGACCCCTGGAAAAAACAGAAGATTGACAACATCGCCCTCATGTTGCAAGGCGCGATCGCCGCACAAGGTCAGGTCGGTTTAATGATGAACGTACGCGCCGCCGATCTCAAAAACATCCTGGGAGTATTGCCAGCCCTGAACTCTCCCACCATTTCGCAGCTCAGCGACTCCGAGTGGGTCGCAGTCAACACCATCGTCGAGGAACGCACAGTCCGCGACGTGATCCCGCGCCTCAAAGCCGCCCGCGCCACCGGCATCGTCGAATACCCCCTGAACAAAATCGTTTTCTAGGAAACGGAACGATGAAGCTGATACGCACCTACGGAAAAACCGCGAAAGAAGCCGAGCGGCTCCTGCAGCAGATAGAGAGCCGCTCTGGAACGGCCACGGCACGGCTGGAGCCGGCAGTCAAGCGCATTCTGAAGGCAATCGAACGCGGGGGAGACAAGGCGCTACGCCGTTACGCGGAACAATTCGATGGCCTCGCGCCCGGCGCCGCTTTTTCTGTCAGCACTCAGGAGATGGCCGCCGCATGGGAGCAGACGCCAGCGGAATTACAAAAAGCAATGCGCGCTGCCGCTGCGAATATTCGCCGCTTCGCCAAATGGCAGATGCCCAAAGAATGGACGCGCAAATCCCAGGGCATAACCCTCGGCCAAAAATCCCTGCCGCTAGCCTCCGTAGGCTGCTACGTCCCCGGCGGAAGATACCCGCTCCCTTCCACCTTGTTGATGACCACCATCCCCGCGCAGATAGCCGGCGTAGAGCGCATCGTAGTCGTATCGCCGCGCCCGGCAAAAGAAACCCTTGCCGCCGCTCACCTGGCCGGTGTGCGGGAGTTCTATCGCATAGGCGGCGCGCAGGCTATCGCGGCACTGGCCTACGGCACAGCCAACATTCCCCGCGTCGACAAAATCGTAGGCCCCGGCAACCTCTACGTCACCACCGCAAAAAAACTCATAGCCTTCGAGTGCGGCATCGACATGTTAGCCGGTCCCACAGAGATCCTGGTCGCCAGCGAAACCGGCAATCCGCAATGGATCGCCGCAGATTTGGTTGCACAAGCCGAGCACGACCCGGAAACATTGGCCATTCTGGTCACCAGCAACCCGAAGCTAGCTAGCGCAACAGCCAAGGAAGTGAAGCAGCAATCCGCGGCCAACAAGGTCGCGACACAAGCACTCGCAAAAAATGGCTTCGTTTTTCTGACACAAAATAATAAAGAAACTGCAACAGTTACAAATCGACTGGCGTCAGAACATCTAACCATCGACAGCGAAAATGATCTCGCCTGGGTCCGCCACGCAGGCTCCATCTTTATCGGAACCCAAACTCCGCAGAGCATGGGCGACTACATCTCCGGACCGAATCACGTCTTGCCCACCGGACGATTGGCAAAAATCCGCGGCGGCCTCAGCGTTGTCGACTTCCTCCGCCTCGTAACCACGCAGGAATATACCCCCGCTGGCCTTCGCGAACTAGGCCCCCACGCTGCAAAGTTGGCTGAGGCCGAAGGCCTGATCGGTCATGCCGCTTCCGTTCGCATCCGGCTGGAAGGAAAAGTCCGATGACACCAACTCAACCACTGCGGAAATTGCGCCCCCGCGCCGCCGTCGAGCGCATGCACGAATACCATCCTCCACTGGCAGGCCGTGATGGACTGCGCCTGGACTTCAACGAGAACACACTCGCCCCGTCGCCACGCGTGCAGGCTATACTGCAACAAATCTCCGCCGACAGCCTCACCAGATACCCTGAGCGCGAACATGTAGAACGCATCGCCGCAAAACATTTCGGACTTGAACCCGCCTCCGTCCTGCTCACCAACGGCGTCGATGAAGCCATCCACCTCGTCTGCGAAACATATCTTGAGCCCGAAGACGAAGTCATCGTTGTCACACCAACCTTTTCCATGTACGCGCTCTACGCGGAAGCGACCGGCGCAACCGTGCGCGCCGTCCAGGCCGACAGCAACCTGCAATTCCCCTATCGACAGTTACAGGATGCCATCCATCCCAATACCAGGCTTATCATGATCGCCTCGCCCAATAACCCCACCGGCGCAGTAGTCGAGTCCAGATTTTTTCTGGAGCTTGCCGCCTCCGCGCCCCAGGCAGCTTTGCTGGTAGACGAAGCCTATTACCACTTCCACGGCGAGTCAGTATTAAATGAAACAAATACAGTTACAAATCTGCTGGTAGCGCGGACATTCTCCAAAGCCTACGGCCTTGCGGGCCTGCGAATCGGTCTTCTCGCCGGCCATCCTGATGCGATGCGCTTCGTCCGCAAGGTCAGCTCACCCTATAACGTGAACTCCATCGCGCTCGAATGCCTGCCCGAAGCACTTGCAGACGGAGCTTACATCGAGTGGTACGCCAATCAAATCAGCCAGAGCCGCACCTTCGCCGAACAGGAATTGACCCGGCTCAAAGTTCCCTGGTGGCCAAGCCGCGCCAACTTCATCCTGATGAACATCGGCGCAAAGCACAAAGCCTTTGTCGAGAGTATGCGGCGGCAGAATATTTTAGTTCGCGATCGCAGCGCTGACCCTGGCTGCGATGGCTGCGTCCGCATCACGCTGGGCCCTCTCGATCACACCCGCAAAGGCATCGATGCCCTCGAAGAAACATTGAAGGAGATCGCATGGCGACCCGAAAATTAGCGCAACGCACCGCAACCATTCAGCGGAATACGACCGAAACAAAAATCGAGCTGAAGCTAACCATCGACGGCCAGGGCCGCTATTCCGTTCAGACAGGCATTCGCTTTCTCGATCACATGCTCGAATTGTTCGCCCGTCACGGCGGCTTCGATCTGTCGCTCACCTGCGACGGCGACCTTGACGTCGATCAGCATCACACCGTCGAAGACATCGGCATTGCCCTCGGAGAAGCCTTCACCCAGGCTCTCGGCGATAAAAAAGGCATCTTGCGCGCCGGCTATTTCCTCATGCCTATGGATGAAACTCTCGCCGCCGCCGCAATCGACCTCAGCGGCCGCGCCTCCTATGTGATCGACACCAAGGTCAAGGTACGCATCGTTGGCGATTTACAGACCGAACTGCTGCCAGATTTTTTTGAAGGCTTCGCCCGCGGCGCGAAAGCCAATGTCCATCTGAAGGTTCTATACGGCCGCTCGAACCATCACAAAATTGAGGCCACATTCAAAGCCTTCGCACGCGCCATGCGCTTCGCCTGTTCCCGCGACCAACAATTACGCACCATGTTGCCCAGCACCAAAGGATTGCTCTAGTGGAGCTTAATAAATGAGCCAGCAAAAAACAGTCGTCATCGACTATCAAGCCGGCAATCTAAATTCCGTATGCAAGGCTCTGCGTGCCGTAGGCGCCGACGTGCGCGTAACCGCCAAGTCGGAGGACCTGCGCGACGCCGCGCGAATCGTGCTCCCGGGTGTGGGCCATTTTGCCTCCACCAACATTCTGTTGACCAGCGGCATAGGCGATGCTCTGCGCGACCGAATCGCTGCTGGAGTTCCCTTCCTCGGCATCTGCGTAGGCCTGCAATGGTTATTTGCCGGCAGCACAGAAGCTCCAGAGACTCCTGGCCTAGGCATTTTCCCCGGTATGTGCGACCGCTTTCCCGCAACCGTAAAATCCCCGCACGTTGGCTGGAACTCACTGGAAGTCACGCAGAAATCGCGCCTGTTCGAAGGCCTCTCCGCCTCTCCATTTGTGTATTTTACCCATTCTTATCGCGCCGAAAAAACAAATGCCACCACGGCAGTTACAAATTACGGCGGCGAATTTTCCGCCGCCCTCGAACGTGACAACTGGATGGCCGTCCAATTCCATCCGGAAAAATCCGGCGCTATCGGTCGAAAAATTCTGGAAAATTTCATGAAGGTTCCCTCATGCTGACGCGTCGCATCATCGCTTGTTTAGACGTCGCCGCCGGCCGCGTAGTCAAAGGAGTCCAATTCCTCGATCTCATCGACGCCGGCGACCCGGCTGCTCTCGCCGTGCGACACGCCGAAGGCGGCGCCGATGAAATCGTCTTCCTCGACATCACTGCAACCCACGAAAAACGTGCCCTGCTGCTCGACGCTGTCCACAGGGCCGCGGAGAAAATCTTTATCCCGCTCACCGTCGGCGGCGGCATTCGCTCTCTCGAAGACGCTATGCTGGTCTTCGATGCTGGAGCCGACAAAATCAGCGTCAACTCTGCAGCCCTGGCTCGCCCGGAACTCATCTCTGAAATCGGATCCCGCTTCGGAGCCCAGGCCGTCGTCGTCGCCATCGATGCCCGCCGCGCCAATCGTCGCGTGAAAGAAGCCGAAGTCTACGCAAGCGGCGGCCGCAAAGCCACAGGCCGCAAAGTAGTCGAGTGGGCGAAAGAAGCCGAAGCGCGTGGCGCAGGAGAAATTCTGCTCACCTCAATGGACTCCGACGGCATGCGCACCGGCTTCGACTGCGACCTCACCGCCGCTGTCGCAGATGCCATCCAGATTCCCGTAATCGCCTCCGGCGGCGCGGGAAACGTCGGTCACTTCGCCGATGTCTTCACTCGCGGACGCGCCGACGCCGCGCTCGCCGCCAGCATTTTCCACTTCGGCATTTCCGACGCGCGCAGCCTCAAGCAGCAATTGTCCGCCCTGGAAATTCCCATGCGCTTGCCCTGCTGAGTTGTTGGCATTCATACTGGAAAGATGAAAATCAATTTGAGGTCGGCATGCTGATCCCTTCCATTGACCTGATGGGCGGCCGCGTTGTGCAATTGGTGCAGGGTGAGGATCTGGCTCTCGGGTTCGATGATCTCGACTATTGGATCGATCGTTTCGCCGCCTATCCTCTCGTGCAGTTGATCGATCTCGACGCGGCCAAACGCCAGGGCGACAATCGCCGTCTCATCGAATCCATCGTTCATCGCCTTCCCTGCCAGGTCGGCGGCGGAATTCGCAGCAGCCAGGATGCCCGCGATCTGCTCGGCCTCGGCGCCAGGCGCGTCATCTTCGGCTCCTCCCTATTTCATGCCGATGCAGGAACAGGACAGTCGAACAGCGCCGACAATCTCGTCCGACTGCAATTCGCCGAAAATCTCGCTACATCCCTGGGCCTTGATCATCTGGTTTTCAGCGTGGATACCAAGGACGAAAAGGTAGCCGTACGCGGCTGGCGAGAACAGATTGAGCTGCTTCCGGAAGACGCCATGCGCGAGCTCGAGCCCTTCTGCGGCGCTTTTCTATACACCCACGTCGACACCGAAGGAACCATGTCCGGATTCCCCATCGAAATCGCCCGTCGCCTTCGTCGGCAGACCGAACGCCAACTGATCGTAGCCGGCGGGATCCGTGCGCAAAATGAAATCGATGAACTCGATGCTATGCATATCGACGCCGTAGCCGGCATGGCAATCTACACCGGAGCCATGCATGCATGACTTTTCAACGTAGGCCGATCAACCCAACACGCGACGGAAATTCAGCCACGCCGCGAATCCCAACGTTCACCCGAAACAAAGCCCCAGCATCTTTCCCGTTCACTGCCGGATCATCTCCACCAGCAGTCGTAACGTACATATCGGAATAATCGCTCCCTCCAAACGTCACGCTCGACACCTTCAAAACCGGGAAATAAATGCGGCGATCTTCTTTTCCCTCAGGCGTGTAACGAATCAAACAGCTGCCATCCCACTGCGCCGACCATAAGCAACCTTCCGCATCGATCGTCGAACCATCCGGAAAACCATCCGCCTCCGCGGTTTTCACAAACAAGCGCCGATTTCGCAGCGATCCACTCTCCCGGTCGTAGTCGAACAACGTAATCTCCCTGGCAAAGGAATCGGTGTAATACATCTGTCGCCGATCGAGCGAAAACGCCATGCCATTCGAGCAGAGAATTCCCTCCAGCATCACAGTTAGACTTCCATCTAAGTCAAGCCGGTAAAGACGCCCAGGCCGAGCAGCTGTTGCCATCGTTCCGCAAAACACGCGACCCATCGGATCGGCCAGAACATCGTTGAATCGCGATTCTCTTTCATTCGCGATCTCCGGAACAATTACCGTCAGCTTTCCATTCGACCAACGGCCAATCGCACCGCGCGCCATAAAAAGTAACAGCGCTCCATCAGCCTCAATTGTGAATCCTCCGACGACATCTCCCTCATAACAAATCTCATGGGCATCGGCGAGCGGGTCATAACAAAAAATACGTCCGTTCGGTATATCGCACCAATACAGCCGCTGGTCGATCGGGTTCCACAGCGGATTTTCACCCGTCTCGCATTGATAGTTTGCAATGATCTGTGGCCCGGCTTCCGAACTGTGCATTCGCTCTATGCTCATATCAGGGATAGTCTACATTCAGCCTTGTGAATACGTTGTCCACGCCGCCAACGTATTCTGGCGTTCAAATTAATCTGCTACCATGCAAGAAAAGCCCCAAAGAAAGCTCAACGTGGACTTTGAAAAGCTGAAGACATTTCTGGAAGTATGCCAGCAGGGAAGTTTTTCTCGCGCCGCGGAAAAGCTGCGAGTCACCCAGCCGGCGATCTCCGCGCAAATTCGTTCCCTCGAAAAAGAAGTCGGCGCCACGCTGTTCGACCGTAAGTCCGGCAAAGTCAGCACCACCGCAGCCGGCCGCGTTTTCGAACCGTTCGCAGAGCATTGCTTACAGTGCTACAGCCACATCGTTATGACCGTAGCCGACCTGCACCGCTCCCCGCGCGGAGCCATCTCCATCAGCGCCAACGAAACCACCTGCCTCTACGTCTTCCCCAAAATTTTCGCGCAGTTCAAAAAGCAATGCCCACGGGTCGGCCTCGGCATCGTCCGCGCAGAACGCGCCCGCACTCTCGAAGCGGTCTTAAAGCGCCAGGTCGACTTTGGAGTCATCTCTCTCCCACTGAAAGACCCGCGCATCACCGTCAATCTCGTTCACAAAGATGAGTTAGTCTTGGTCGTCCAACCGGCGCACCCGCTCGCGCAGCGAGAGACAATCAAGATCGATGAATTAGTTCAATATCCCTTGCTGCTCCCAAAACAAGGCAGGCAGCGGGAACAGATTGATGGCATTTTTCAAATGAACGATTTTCAACCCAAGCTGGCAATGGAAGTGGATTCCGGAGAACTGCTTAAGCGCCTGATCATCGCCGGGTTGGGAGTAGGTTTTCTACCCCGAATCAATGTCGCCGAAGACGAACGTACTAAGCAGCTGGCTTCCGTACGTATCGAAGGGATTCGCCTCGCACGCGATTTGGCATTGATCTTCCACAAAGACAATGAACTGACCCGCGCAGCTCAGACATTTCTCGAGATTGCCACTGCAGGAACACGCGCACCGGAAGAAGATTGATCCGTAAGAAAGTTTGGAAGCAAAACACGAATCAACCTTCCCCAGTCTTGCAATTACCTCTATAACCGATTCAGCTACAGAGCCGAATCGCCGCGCTCCTGGTTCCGAATACGGATTGCATCTTCTGCCTTGTACAGAAATATCTTCCCATCGCCAATCACACCCGTCGAAGCAGCCTTGATGATTGCATCGACAACTGCATCCACACGGAGGTCTGGAACAACCAACTCCAGACGTATTTTGGGAATCAGCCCTACTTCATATTCTTTCCCGCGATAGGTCTCCGTATGGCCTTTCTGCCGGCCATGTCCGCGCGCCTCAGAAACCGTCATACCTTCCACGCCTATTTCAACCAGGGCATCCTTTACTGCATCAAATCGATTTGGCCTGACGATCGCTTCTACCTTAGTCATCATCCCTCGCTATGGATTCAGGTTTGGCGTTCGGAGAAGAATTTTTCTTCTCCGAACCACCGGTTAGCTATAGGAACTCTTGCGAAGAGCTTGGCGGATAACCTCAGCTTAGCTGCCAGAATCCGAAGGAGACCCTCCAGGGGATCCAAGGGCTGTAATCACATATTCCGGGTAAGCCGAAATACCGTGCTCGTGTAGATCCAGTCCATACAGCTCGCCCTCTCTTGAAACGCGCAGCGTTCCCGTAAGGTTCACGGCATACATTACAAGCAGCGCGATAGCGAAAGTCGAAAGCGTAATAATTGCACTCCCGATAAACTGCGCTTTCAACAGGCTTATGCCGCCGCCGTAAAATAGGCCTTTTAAAGGTGCCGAGTTATCAGGTCCGGTCGGTCCGGAAGCCCCATATTTTCCGACCGCAAATAATCCGAGAGATAACGTTCCCCATATTCCGCAGAATCCATGCACCGGAACCGCCCCAATCGGGTCATCAATACGAAGCCATTCCAGTAACTCGACGCCGATAACTACCAGCACACCGGCGATAGCTCCTAGAATAATTGCACCCGTCGGACTCACCCAGTAACAAGGACAGGTAATTGCGACCAACCCGGCAAGAAATCCATTGATTGTGAAACTAACATCCCATTTCTTGCTGAACATATAGGCATACAGCATCGCCGTAAGCCCAGCCGCGCAAGCCGCCAGCGTCGTGTTCGCGGAGATGCGCCCAATTCCCTCGAAGTCCATGGCAGACAATGTGCTGCCTGGATTGAATCCATACCAGCCAAACCACAGCAGCAATCCACCAGCAGCTGCAATGGTCAGATCGTGCGGCAGCATAGGTCCGCCGCCATCGCGTTTGAATTTGCGGCCCAGCCGAGGTCCCAGCACGATCGACCCGGCAAGCGCAATCATGCCGCCAATCGTATGCACGACCGTTGACCCCGCGAAGTCATGGAAGCTTTGCCCCAGCGCCGGCATAAAGTGGCCCGGAGCTCCCATCAGCGCCAGAAAACCATCCGGCCCCCATGCCCAATGGCCGATGATGGGATAAATAAATCCAGATACCGCAACGCTGTACAGTAAGTCGCCCACAAACCCGGTACGGCCAATCATCGCTCCGGAAGTAATCGTCGAGCAAGTGTCGGCAAATGCAAACTGAAACACCCAGAATGCAAGAAACGCGACACCGGTTCCTTCATAGGTGACCGGAGCATCTTTCAGGAAAAACCAATGATAGCCAATAAATCCATTGCCATGGCTGAACATGAACGCGAACCCGATGGCATAGAAAAGAATGCCGCACAGGCATGTGTCCACAATGCATTCCATCAACACGTTCACCGTCTCTCGCGAACGACAGAAGCCAGCCTCCAGCATCGTAAAACCAACCTGCATTCCAAAAACCAGAAATGCGGCAATCAGCGTCCACGCCGTATTCACCGGATTCACGATATCTGCGGCCTTCACTCCAGGAGCATCGGCGGCAAAAACATTCGTGAAGCATAGCTGAGTGACAAACTGGATTGACAGCAGAAGCAGCGCAACTCCAGCCACTTTCCCGGCAAGTAGAATTGCCGCATAACGGCGCCATTCCGGGTTTCGCATGCGAATACTGAGGCGCGTCATTTTCTGGTTCAGAGTGAGCTTCGTTTCACGATAGGAATTCAGATGCATTCATTAACTCCTTGTTTGAAGATCGGGTGACTTGAATACCCTGGCCTTGAAGTGAACAATGTACGTCGACAGAACGGCTAGCAGTTTGCGAATCGGGGAAACAGAAAATATCTGTTTGGTAGCTGTAACCTACACAACCCGTTTACCGATTTACAAGCAGGATTGCAGAAGTAGGACATTTTTATTGCGGCTATAACTTTTTGTTTGACTCTCGCCTCCTTTTCGCCATAAACCAACACTCTGATCAAAAGAACTTATCGTGCATATTATTCTTAACGCAATATGTTTTCACTGGTTGTTTTCTCTCTGGTTTCAAAGACAATGCTTGCTAAGACAAACATCGTGCATGTCATATATCACCCTTTCATCCAGTGGTGAGGCATGCCGACATTGCATCAGATTCGGCTGCACCGGACGCAGACCGCGTTACAAATACCAGTGAAAAGGAATAATTCTATAAATGAAAAAATTACTTCGAGGCATCCTACCCGTTTTCCTTTTGACCTTTCTTGCCGCAGGCGGCCATGCCAGCGCCAGCGATGCTGCGCCCACGCCGCAAACCACGCAGACTGCACCCGCCGCTGCAACTGCTCCGCCCGCCCCGGCCGCTCCGCCTGCGGCCGCGGCACCGCTCGGCACTCCGGCCATGGTGGGGCCGCTCAGCGCCGCGGCGCCGAACATGTTCGACGCAGGTCCTTTCGGTAAGCTGGCTGTGAATGGCATACTGAGCGGATTCGGCGTCTGGCAAAACAACCCGGCATCGACTGACTCCGGCGGCACAGCGGACATCAGCAACGGCCAGGTATTTCTACAGAAGGCCAGCGGCGTGGTGCAATTCTATTTACAAGCCGGGGCCTATGCCTTCCCGTCTCTGGGATCGCCAATTCTTTCGGCAAGCGATACGGTCAGCGACTTTTATGGCGGACTGCCCGTTGCATATTTGAAACTGGCTCCGAAAGGCTCCTTCTCCTTCCAGGTCGGCAAGCTTCCAACATTGATCGGGGCGGAAGATACTTTCAGCTTCCAAAATGTAAATATTGAACGTGGTCTTCTGTGGAACCAGGAGAACGCAGTTACCCGCGCCGTACAGGGTAATTATGCAAAGGGGAAGCTGGCCGCATCCCTATCCTGGGGAGATGGATTCTATTCCGATCGCTGGAACTGGCTCACCGGCCTGGTCACCTACACCTTCAATGCGGCAAATTCCATTGGATTTGTAGCTGGAGGAAATCTTGGAAATACCAACAAGTCAACCTTCGCCACTCCGGCGGCGCAGAATAACAGTTCTATTTACAACATCATCTATACACATACTGCCAAGAATTGGTTGATCCAGCCATACTTCCAATTTACGAAAGTATCCGAGCATCCGCAGATCGGAATCGACCGCACAACGTCAAGTCAGGGAGAAGCGATCCTCGGTACATACACACTACCGCATCACATGTCGATGGGAGGCAGGTTTGAATACATCTCCACGACCGGCAACAACATCGACGGTTACGCCAATCTACTATACGGCCCCGGAAGCAACGCCGTATCTATAACCGCTACGCCCACCTATCAGAAAGGAGCCTTCTTCACCCGCGGAGAAGTTTCCTTTGTCCATACCGGGAGCTCAACAGCCGGCGATGCTTTCGGTTCCCACGGCAACGATACTTCACAAGTTCGCGGAATGCTGGAAGCTGGCTTCTTATTCTAGTTTCAATCGCAAAAATGCCCACGCTTTCTGCATCGAAAGCGTGGGCATTTTGTACTTATCGACTTACTATTTCGAAGCGGAACCTACCAGCCGGCCTTCATCTGCATTCTGGCAAGCTTCCAGATAACGATTGACCCCCTCCGCCGCTTTGCGTCCTTCAGAAATCGCCCACACCACCAGCGACTGTCCGCGCCGCAGATCGCCCGCGGCAAACACGCCGTCGACGGAAGTCATATAGTTCTCATCCGCCGCAACGTTGCCTCGCGCGTCCAGCTTGACTCCAAGCTTCTCCACCATGCCATGGCGTACCGGTCCTAGAAATCCCATGGCCAGCAGAACAAGATCGGCATCCATCACAAACTCGCCCCCTGCTTCAGGTTCAAATTTTGGCGGAGGCCCCACGCGAATTCCATGCAACTCCTTCACATTGCCATGTTCATCGCCGGTAAACTTCGTCGTCGCCACGCTCCAGTTGCGCCTGCCACCCTCTTCATGCGCGCCTTCGGTGCGCAGCTGCATCGGCCACAACGGCCACGGCGTCAGCGGAGAACGTTCATTCGGTGGCGTCGGCATAATCTCAAACTGCTCGACCGAAGCCGCCTTCTGCCGATGGCAAGTCCCCAGGCAATCCGCGCCCGTATCGCCGCCGCCAATAATAATCACACGCTTCCCGGTCGCTACAATCGCCGATGCGTCCGCAATCGTATCGCCCTCATTCCGTCGATTCTGTTGCGGCAAAAATTCCATCGCGTAGTGGATGCCCTTCAGCTCTCTCCCTGGCGCCATTAAATCGCGCGGCTGCTCCGCGCCACCCGCCAACAGCACCGCATCGAAGTCGCGCTGTAAATCTTCTACCGGAACATTCTGTCCCACATGCGCACCCGTGACGAACACCACGCCCTCAGCCTGCATCTGCTCCAGCCGCCGGTCGAGAATCGTCTTCTCCAACTTGAAATTGGGAATCCCGTACCGCAGCAACCCGCCAATACGATCGGCCTTCTCGAACACCGTAACCGCATGTCCCGCGCGTCGCAGCTGCTGCGCCGCCGCCAATCCCGCCGGTCCTGAGCCCACCACGGCAACCTGCTGCCCAGTCAAGAACGCAGGTGGTTCCGGCTGTACCCAGCCTTCTTCGTACGCATGCTCGATGATATTTTTCTCAATCAGCTTGATCGCCACCGGCGGCGCGTTGATGCCCAGCACGCAAGCAGCCTCGCACGGCGCAGGACAAATCCGCCCGGTAAACTCCGGAAAATTGTTCGTCGCATGCAGCCGTCGGATCGCTTCCTTCCATCGCCCGCGATACACCAGGTCATTCCAATCCGGAATAATATTGTTCACCGGACAACCGGTGTGACAGAAGGGTACGCCGCAATCCATGCAGCGCGCCGCCTGTTCCTGCTGCTTCTCTTCCGGAAACGCGCGATAAATTTCAAACCAGTCGTTCACTCGTTCTGTGATGGGCCGCCGCTCCGGCAGCTCGCGCGAAAATTCTATAAATCCCGTCGACTTACCCATGCTGCACCTGCCCAACCGTCGGAAGCGGTGAATGATCCCGAATGGCAATCTGTAGTTTTTCGCGTTCCCGCAGAACGCGCTTGTACTCGTGCGGAAACACCTTCACAAATCGCGAGAGACTCTCTCTCCAATTTTCCAGAATCCATCCCGCCCGCGGACTTCCCGTCAGGTCGCGATGACGCGTGATCAGTGCCCGCAGCGCGAAAATATCCTGCGTCTCATTCAACGGCTCCAGATCCACTGAAGCCTGATTGCAGCGCTTCTGAATAAAGGAACCGCCTTCATCGAACACATACGCGATGCCGCCGCTCATTCCCGCGGCAAAGTTGCGCCCGCACGCGCCCAGCACAACCACCGTGCCGTTCGTCATATATTCGCAGCAATGATCGCCCGCGCCTTCCACGACGGCAGTCGCGCCGGAATTTCGTACCGCAAACCGCTCGCCCGCCATTCCGTTCAAAAAAACTTCGCCGCTGGTCGCGCCATACAAAACCACATTGCCCACCAGAATGCTCTCCTCCGGCAAAAAGCTCGAATTGCGCGGCGGATAAATCACGATCCTGCCGCCGGAAAGTCCCTTGCCGACGTAGTCATTCGCCTCGCCTTCTAGAGTCAACGTCACGCCGTTCGGTAGAAACGCGCCGAAGCTCTGGCCCGCCGAACCTTTAAAGTTGAACTTCACCGTTCCATCCGGCAGCCCGGCAGACCCATAGCGCCGCACAATCTCTCCACCCAGCATCGCGCCCACCGTGCGATGAATATTACGGATCGGCAGTGTCGCTTCGACCGCCTGCCGTGTCTCCAGCGCTGGTTGCGCCAACTCCATCAGCTGATGATCGAGCGCCTGCTCCAAGCCATGATCCTGCGGCTGCGTGCAGTGTCGCGCCACGCGCGCCGGCAACTCCGGGCTGTACAGAATCGACGAAAGATCGATCCCGCTCGCCTTCCAGTGATCGACCGCCGGCCGCGTATCCAGCCGGTCCACGCGCCCCACCATCTCATTCACCGTGCGGAAGCCAAGCATCGCCATGTACTCGCGCACCTGCTCGGCAATAAAGAACAGGAAGTTGATCACATGTTCCGGCTCTCCCTGGAAGCGCTTGCGCAGCTCCGGATCCTGCGTCGCAATCCCCACCGGACAGGTATTCAGGTGGCACTTGCGAATCATGATGCAGCCCATCGTAATCAGCGGTGTCGTCGCGAAACCAAATTCCTCCGCACCTAGCAACGCCGCAATCACCACATCGCGCCCGGTCTGCAGCTTGCCATCCGTCTGCACGCGAATGCGGCTGCGCAAATCGTTCAGCAACAATACCTGCTGCGTCTCCGCCAGCCCAAGCTCCCAAGGCAGCCCCGCGTGTTTAATCGAACTCAAAGGCGAAGCACCCGTCCCGCCGCTATCTCCGCTAATCAGCACCACATCGGCATGCGCCTTCGAAACACCCGCAGCCACGGTGCCCACGCCAACCTCCGCCACCAGCTTCACTGCAATCCGCGCCCGCGGATTCACGTTCTTCAGGTCATAGATCAGCTGCGCCAGATCTTCAATCGAATAAATATCATGATGCGGCGGCGGAGAAATCAGCCCCACCCCCGGAATCGAATGCCGGATGCGCGCAATGTTTTCATCCACCTTATGCCCCGGCAGCTGGCCGCCTTCACCCGGCTTCGCGCCCTGCGCCATTTTGATCTGCAGCTCATCGGCGTTGATCAAATAGTTCGTCGTCACGCCAAAGCGCCCCGACGCCACCTGCTTCACCGCACTGCGCCGCGAATCTCCATTCGCATCACGCGTAAACCGCGCTTCATCTTCCCCGCCCTCGCCTGTGTTCGACTTGCCGCCGATGCGATTCATCGCAATCGCCAGCGTTTCGTGCGCCTCCTGGCTGATCGAGCCGAACGACATCGCGCCCGTAGTAAAGCGCTTCACAATTTCCTTCGCCGGCTCCACTTCATCGAGCGGCACCGGCGTTTTCGATTCCTTGATCTGCATCAAACTGCGCAGCGTGCCCATGCTGCGGCTCTGCTCGTCGATCAGGTCGGTATATTCCTTGAACGTCTTCACATCGTTGCTGCGCACCGCATGCTGCAGCTTGCTGATCGTCAGCGGATTCAGCAAATGGTACTCACCATCCGTGCGGAAGTGATACGTCCCGCCCACCGCCAGATCGGCCTGTGAATCCGTCAGCGGAGCGAACGCATATTCATGCTTCATCTGCGCTTCCCGCGCCAGCACGCTCAATCCCACGCCGCCCACGCGTGATGCCGTGCCCTTGAAGTATGCCTCCATCACATCTTCGCTCAGTCCGACAGCCTCAAACACCTGTGCGCCACGGTAGCTCTGCAGCGTGGAAATTCCCATCTTCGAGAACGTCTTCAGCAGTCCTTTATTGATCGCCTTGATGAAATTCTTCACCGCATAATCCGGCGTAATTCCATTCGCCAGATATCCGCGATGCGCCAGATCCCGCATCGAATCGAATGCCAAATATGGATTGATCGCACTCGCGCCAAAGCCGATCAGCAGCGCAAAATGCATCACCTCGCGCGGCTCACCGGACTCCAAAATCAGCGCCACCTGCGTCCGCGTCTCCTCCCGCACTAAAAGATTGTGTACCGCCGCCAGCGCCAGCAGGCTCGGAATCGGCGCATACTGCGCATCCACTCCGCGGTCGGAAAGAATCAGCAGCGTGTATCCGCTCCGCACAGCTAGCGAAGCCCGCTGGCACAGCTCATCCAGCGCCCGCTTCAACCCCGCCTCGCCATCCTGCGCGCGAAACAGTGCCGGCAGCGTCGTCGCCAGCAGATCGCCGGTAGAAATCCGCCGTAGCTTTTCCAGTTCCCGGTTCGTCAGGATCGCATGCGGCAGCTTCAGCGTATGGCAGTTCAGCGCCGTCTCTTCCAGAATGTTCCGCTCGCTGCCGATATAGCTGATTAGCGACATCACCATCTCTTCGCGGATCGGATCGATCGGCGGATTGGTCACCTGCGCGAACAACTGCTTGAAATAGTTGAACAGCATCTGCGGCCGGTCTGACAGGCAAGCCAGCGGCGTATCCGTGCCCATCGACCCAATCGGCTCCTCGCCCCGGCTCGCCATCGGTTCGAGAATCATCCGCAGATCCTCTTCCGAATATCCAAACGCCCGCTGCCGCCGCAGCATCGTGGCTTGGTTCGATCCATGCACCCGCGAAGGCTCCGGCAGCTGGTCCAGCGTAATCTGCTTTTCTTTCAGCCAGTCGCCGTAAGGCTGTCGCGCCGCCAGCTCTTTCTTGATTTCCTTATCGGAAACAATCCGCTGCGCGACCGTATCCACCAGGAACATCTTTCCCGGCTGCAGCCGTCCCTTCTTCTTGATGTCCGCCGAAGGCACATCCAGCACCCCTGCCTCCGACGCCAGCACCACAATGTCGTCTTTCGTAATCAAATACCGCCCGGGCCGCAGCCCATTGCGGTCAAGCGTCGCGCCAATCACGCGGCCATCCGTAAACGCAATCGCCGCAGGTCCATCCCACGGCTCCATCAGCGACGCATGGTACTCGTAATACGCGCGCTTCTCCGCCGACATGTGAGGATTCCCCGCCCACGCCTCAGGAATCAGCATCGACATCGCATGCGCCATCGACCGGCCCGACTGAAACAGCAGCTCCACCGCATTGTCGAACGCCGAAGAATCGCTGCTCTCGTTTTCGATGATCGGAAACAGCTTCTCCATATCGTCGCCAAACAGCGGCGAAGCCAGAATCGACTGCCGCGCATGCATCCAGTTCACATTCCCGCGCAGCGTGTTGATCTCGCCATTGTGCGCCACATAGCGGAACGGATGCGCCAGCCGCCAGCTCGGAAATGTGTTCGTCGAAAAGCGCTGGTGTACCAGGCAGATCGCGCTCACCACTTCCGGGTCCGACAGCTCGCCATAGAAATTCGCAATCTGCGGCGCCAGCAGCAGGCCCTTGTAAATAATCGTCCGCGCCGACAGCGACGGAATATAGAAAAAATGCTTGTCCTCCATGTCGGAGGATTCCACCTGCGCCTCGATGCGCTTGCGCACCACATACAGCTTGCGCTCGAACGCGTCCTCATCCATGCCCGCCGGCCGGCCCACAAAAATCTGCTGGATGTACGGCTGCGAAGCCCGCGCCACGCGCCCGATCGCGTTGCCGTTGCACGGCGTATCGCGCCAGCCCAGGACCGTCAGGCCCTCTTCGCCAATCGCTTTTTCAATGATGCCTTCGCACTGCAGCCGCGGCAGCTTTTCCACCGGCAGAAACACCATGCCCGCGCCGTACGCTCCCGGCTCCGGCAGCGGAAATCCCAGCGCCGCGCACTCGCGCGCAAAAAACTTGTGCGGAATCTGAATCAGAATCCCCGCGCCATCGCCCGTCTCCGGATCGCATCCACATGCGCCGCGGTGCGTCAGGTTGATCAGCACCTCGATCCCCTGACGGATAATCTCGTGCGTGCGCTCTCCGCGAATGCTCGCCACAAAACCCATGCCGCAGGCATCGTGTTCATGGCGGGGATGGTAAAGACCCTGGGCCGGCGGCAAACCGTCAACGCGTTTCGGCTTTTGCCCGGTGACTGTTTTTGGATTCTGCATGGCGCCCTTCTTGTTCCGCGGAAAATCTCCGTCTCTTGCTGCGTTATAGAAAATACCCTGCCGGTACGGGTGGGGAAACCCGATTTTTCGGACGTATAACTTTTACCGGAGCCGGAGATGGATAGTTTACCTCACCCCACCCCCAACGCATACAATGGCTGCCCCAAAATCGGAGCATGGAAATCAAAGCCACCCAGAAAATCCGTCGCACGAAAATTCGGGTGCCCCATCCTTCGCGTTCTCTGCGAAGAGTGGGAAAGAGGAAGCATCGATTACACCTCTGCTATCATGATATCAGCAGGTACCCATGGCTCAACTCCTCGTACGCAATTTCGAAACGCAACTCAAAGTGCGCCTGCAGCGCCTCGCCAAAAAGCACGGCAGAAGCATGGAGGAAGAGGCGCGCGACATTCTCCGCAACGCTCTTCGCGAGCAGGACACGCCATCGACCGGGCTAGGCACCGAGATTGCAGCCCTGTTCCGCGATCATGGCCTTCAGCAGGACATCCCGGAACACCGTGGCCATGCCGCTCTCCCGGCTGCCTTCGAGCCATGATTCTCCTCGACACAAATGTCCTGTCCGCACTCATGCGTCAGTCTCCAGACGCTCAAGTCATTGAGTGGCTGGACCGCCAGCCACGTTACTCCGTGTGGACCACTTCGATCACGGTATTCGAGATTCGTTTCGGGCTCCAGGTCATGGCGACAGGGAAAAGGCGGACGATTCTCACCTCAGCATTCGACCTTCTCCTGAACGGAATGATTGAAGGACGAATCGCTCACTTCGACAGCGCTGCGGCAAACCAGGCAGCGGACCTCATGGCAACCCGTCAAAAGAAAGGCCGATCGGGCGAACTCCGGGATACGATGATTGCCGGAATCGCCCTCGCCTCGCACGCAACCCTGGCAACACGAAACGGCAGGCACTTCGAAGACCTGTCGATCTCGGTAGTCAATCCCTGGGATGACTGATCGAAATCGCGCCGAGTACCCAGGGTAGCTCAAACTCAGCTTCTTGCCACCAGAAACGCTTCTCCGCTAGCGGGCCGAAGAAAGGGTTATTTATGTAACCGGCAAATCCTCGATTGGCCGGTCCGGCGGCGCGTCCGAACCAGCCGGTGGAATCTCCACAATAGCAGCCGCAGGCGCAGCTCCAAACCCATCCTTGCGCACCCGCAGATCGAAATAACAGAGCGCCGTAGCCACACCTACAAACGCAATCAAAAGCCAGCTGAACAAGATCCGGATCGCCGCCGCCGCAAAAAGAAAACCGGCGTGCCCCGTCACTCCATGCCTGGCCATAAGTTGCAACGGCACGGTAAATGCCGCCATCACGATCCAGACACCGGCCACCGCCAGATATAACGCCAGCAGCCGGCCCTTGCTTCCCCGGCTGAGCGTAATCGAGCGATGAATCGCCTCGGTGATCGGCAGATCTTCTTCCAGCGCCGCCGGAATTGCCACCGCATACCGCAGCACCACCCAGAACATCACCGCAATATAGGCGGCAATCACTGCCAGCATGAAGAAGACATAGAAAATCCCAGCCCCGACCAGCGGACCGTGACCCGCCCGGAACATACCGGTAAGATGCGCCGCGCCGCCAAGCGCCAGCACCGGTAGAAATAATAAAAATCCGGCGGCAATATCCAAAAGCAGCATATATCCAATGACGCGCAGCGCCACCAAAATCGAAATCCCGACCAGCCTGCCCGTTTTATTCGCGGCAAGACTGCATGCTTCGCCCACAGTCATCGCAGCATTCGCCAGTTTCGCCCGCGTCGCCAGGAACAGCGCCCCCTGGATGATCTGCGTAAAGATATAGACCAACGCCGCGCCAATCAGCACCAGCGGCGCCTCAAATAGAACCTTCGCAATCGGCGCCGCGCCCATGTTGTAATGGCCCGTCCAGAAGCCGCTGACGCCCAGCACCGCGCCCACAAGAATTTCCACACCGATCACCACCAGCACAATTCCGAAGAACAATCCGGGGTTTTCGCGCAGCAGCGCGAACGTCCGCTCGAACATTTCGCCCGGCGTGATCGGCCCATAGATATTCCGCTGCCGGGAATTCGAAGGAATGACAATATCGTTCATGGCGTTCGCCTCGCGGGAAGGCTAGCACAGGTCCGGGCCGGGAGAAAGCAAAATTCTCCGCGCAATCGAAACTCTTTCACGGCCCGTCCTATTGCGGGCCTTTCGCCAATTCATTCAGCGAATAGATTTCAATGGCCCCGTCGCGCAGCACCGCGATGTGCGTTCCATCGGGAGAAAAATCGGCATTTTTCCCCGCGGTATATACCGGCGTCACGCGCAGACCGCCGATCCGTGTACCCGTCAGCGTGTCATAAATATCGAGCATGTTCGCATCCACCGCCTCGCTGTCCAGCGGATCGAGCGCAGCCAGCGGCCGCGTCGCGTGCAGAGATTCCATCGCAAAATGCGCGCCATTCCGCGTCAACAGGAAACGAGGTTCATGGCGATCCGTAGCCACCGGAATCTGCCACAATAATTTTCCGCTCGTATCGAAACCCTGGAAGCTTCTGCCATCCGAGCCCGAGCACGTACCCGCCGCAATGACTTCATCGGTCAGCGCCGTCAACTTCGGCTGGCAGGTGGACGAAAGCGTCAGGATGTTCCGCGCCGCGCCGCGAAACGGCTGCAGATCGACGGTCCAGCGATTATGCGGCGTAATCAGCGCTTCTAGAATTCCCTCATCTACAATCGGCACCACCACGGGCGCAGGAATCTGCGAGCGCGTGACGATCCCCGGCGGATCGAGCCGGATGATATCCACATTCACCTTATGCTCTGGAGGATGCTCGAACGGAAACTCCGTCTTGGGCAGAACCGCCGGTCCCGGTGCAGCCTGCTCCAGCACCAGCATCGACCGGTCGGGAGAAAATCCAATCGTCTCGATCGCGCTGGAAGGTTGAAGAAATGGATGCAGCGTGAGGGAGCTGTCCGTAAGATAGAGTTCCGAGCAGCGCCGCAGCAGAAATTTTCCGCCGCCAAGACTCCACAAGTAATCGGCAAAATCGTACAACTCCCACTCGGTCTGCTTCTCAACTTTCCCCGATGGAATATCCAGCACCACGGCGTGCACAAGCCGCTCCGTGTCCGGCGTCGAACACCGGTCGTCGCGATGCAGCAGACCCTTCGTGTCAAATGTGAACAGCAGCCGATTCGCGTCGATGAAATACAGTCCGACCAATGCTGCATAATCGAACTCAGGCAATTTTCCGGGAGCCATGTAGCCCAACGCTGCGACAGGAACGCGTACTTCCGGCTGCGGTAGATCGCTCTTCGCTTTGGCCGCATGTTTGAAAAACTTTTGCGCCCCAGCATTCTCCGGCAAAATCACCAGCATCAGCAGAAAAAAAGCGCAGCATATTGACTTCGCTTTTCTGCGGGCTTCTGATGGAGACACACGCGTCATCTGCAAACAAGTTACACCCGCGCTCCCCATGAAAATTCTTCTCAAGCCTCGCTCGTACGCAGCACCCGGACACGCAGCCTTGGGATACGCCGCATGCGCACTCGCGGGAGCCATCTGGGGCACGGGTTTCTTTTTCGGTAAGATCGCCATGCGCGAGATGAGCTCGGCCCACATGGTGCTCTACCGTTTTCTCTTCGCCTGCATCGGTCTCGCGCCTTTCCTGGTGCGGCATCGCCCCCGTCTCAATCTGCGGGAGTGGCGAATTCTGCTCCTCGCAGCCTTCCTCGGCGTGCCG
Source organism: Acidobacteriaceae bacterium (assembly GCA_965276585.1). Lineage (GTDB taxonomy): Bacteria > Acidobacteriota > Terriglobia > Terriglobales > Acidobacteriaceae > JAKAAZ01. Next base: position 1,150,035 of record CBDIAZ010000003.1, read on the forward strand.
CTGCAATTCCTGATTCAATTCGCCGGACTGGCGCGCACCACCGTCTCTCACGCATCGCTCATGGTGGGCACGCTGCCGGTCGTGCTCGCCGCCGGCGCATGCATCTTCGCGCAGGAGCGGATGGATGGCATCGGCTGGTTGACCCTGACAATCTCCACCATCGGCGCCGCGTTGATCGCTTTCGGCGGCAGCCACCACGGCAGCCGCGGCGACACTCCCAGTCTCATCGGCGATCTCATGGTCGTCGCTTCCATGATCATCGCGCTGGCCTGGATTCTGCTCAACCAGCGGCTGCTGCGCGATCACTCTTCGATGGTGGTGACCGCGTACGGGCTGGCCTCAGGCACAATCATGCTGGCAGTATGGGTATTCGCCGTCAATGGCCCACCGCCGATTCACATTTCCATCACGGCATGGCTGGCGCTGGCCGCAAGCGGCTTGCTCTGCACCGCCAGCACAACGTTCCTATGGAACTGGGGATTGACCCGCGTGCCCGCTTCCCGTGCCGGAGTCTTTCTCAACCTGGAACCGATGATCGGCTCCCTGCTCGGCATCGTTTTCCTCGGAGAGCATCTCGGCACCATCGCATGGTTCGGCGGAGCCATGATTGTCGGCGCAGCAATCACACTCACCTCTCGCCCCGGCAACGCCGTCGAGCAAGAACGCATGCTCGCCTGAGCGTTTGCCAACCGCAGGATCAGAGCATTTTCAGGCCAAGCGTGAAAAACAATCTCGGGTGCCCCATTCAAGCCTTCTTTGGCTTGAGTGGGAAAATTGCGGCTCTTTCCGGTCGTAAACGCCGTGACCGAAAATGTATTACCGAACCGCAGCCCTAACCGGCGCCGGCTTCCCGATCTTCGCCAGGTCGATCACCAGCCGCTCCAACACCAGGCTTTTGTCCGGCGGAGAAGATCGTATTTCGAGATCGGCGCGAGCAATGCGCTCCAGCATCTGCATCGGCTCGCGTCGCGATTTGTAGCGCCGCGCCTGGCGGATCAGCTCATCGACCGCAAACGGCGGCACACGAAATCCCGGCCAAAGCGCCTGCCAGATCGTCCGCGAATCGCGAACGTTTTTTTCCACGATCACCAGCATCTGGCGAACCGTGCGCGCCAGCATGTGCAAGTGTCCGATGGCTCCATCCTCGCCGCTCTCACTGGCATTCAGCAGACCTTGCAGCAGCAGCAACGCGCGAGCAGAATCGTGCGCGGAAATCGCATCGGTCAATTCATACAACGAGCGCTGCTTGGCAGAAAGCACCATCTCTTCCACATCGGTCGGCGTAATGCGTTTTTTTTGATCGACGAAGAGCATCAGTTTTTCCAGCTCCGACGCCATCTGCATCAGGTCGCTGTGCAGCGCATCGGCCAGCTCACGCGCTGCGTCCGGCTCCAGTTGCACGCCGCGCTCCTGGGCCGCTTCCATTGCCCAGCGGATCGCATTCGCCTCGTCCGGCTGGCTCAGTTCGACAATGCCGCAGAAATCCCCCAGCGTTTCGCGAATGCGTTCGTAGCGATCTTTGTCCTGCATATCCATGCGGCGCGCGTCGTCGGGAATGTGCAGGTGATCGGCGACAAAAACCAGCATCGCCTGCGGATTGGGCTGGCGAAGATATTTCTGGATGGCGGCGAACTCTTCTTTTTTCGCGCCGCGCTGATAGAGCAGCTTCACGTTGTGCACAAAGAGAATCTGAAATGGAGCCATCAGCGAAGGCGTGCTCACCTGATCGAGCGCGTCGAAGACGTTGGTCTCCGACAGGTCGAGATGGGTCACGCAGAACTCGCGAAACTCCGGATCGATCAGCGCTTCAATAATCCCGCGGCGGCACTGCTGTTGCAGGTAGGCTTCATCGCCCAGCAAAACATATCCGGCGCGACGCGCATCCGTGCGCACTTCTTTCAGTAGCCGCTCGACGGCGAGAAAGCCTCCGCTCCTGCTCGATTTATTTTCGCTGCTCAAAAAGACTCCAGCATATCGCTGACCAGGGATGAGGCAAAATCGTGCGCCATCCGCTCCACCGCGGGGCTGTCTTCCTGGATAAAACTCGTCAGGTCCGCCGTTTCCTGGTACTGCGAACGAAACAGAAAATGATCGTTCTTGTACAGCACTTTTCCATCGGCGTCCGTCAGCACCACGCTCGCCGTCACGGTGATGACATAGCTCGAAGACTGCCCCGTTTGTGAGTTATAGGTCAGCGGCGTATAGGTTTCCGTCAAGATGGTTCCGCGTAGCGTAGCATCCGCCGCATGCGCTTTGTCGCTCTCCGTCACGCGATCCTTGGTGCGGCTATCCAACTGCTCGACCACGGCCTTCGTGAACGCCACTTCCGTGCGGTAGTTCTCCACCTTGGTTTGAAAAACGGGAACGTCGATCGACGTAACTTCCGGCGGCAAATGCACAGCGCTTCCAACCGTGTGATAGCCGCACCCGGAGACATAAAACGCCAGTAGGCAAACGACAGTAGATAGGGTGAGAGAACGCATGGCTGGCCGGTACACTCTTCATTGTACGGATTAGCCACTGTTTCGACAGTATTCGCTGGATTTACGCAATCGAACATCGCGCGATAGCTCACTAAACCGCAACCGCCGAGTCCAAGGGCTATGATTATCGCCAATTCGCGGTTTTGTCCTGTGGGCAACTATCGAAAGTATTGGAGCCTGCTAGCGTTCATCGGATGTTGCGGTGGACTCGGATGTAACAGTTCGACATCGTCGCCCGGTGCGTCCGTTCACACCGTTACTTTCCCAGGCGCGTCCACCCAGCAATGGATCAAGCAATCCAACGTCGGCACCTCGTCCACAGGAACGGCCGTCAATGACTTCACAACCAACATTGCGGTTTCGCCCGACGATACCATCACCGCACTCGGCAGAGCTGTTCCCAATCCGTTACCCGCAAACAACGCCCCCTTTATTCAGGAGCAGGAATTTCTGGCTACATATGACACCACGGGCAACAATGTAAGTTCAACCCCAAACGGCCAGGGCGTGCTGGCGGCCATTGCGACAGTTGCAACAGGGACGCCCGACGGAAATTACGTAGCCGCGTCGAATCCGGCAACCGTTGGGAATTCACCCACGCTGCTTCCGTTGAATGTTGAAAAATTCAGTCCTGCAGGCGCAACAATATGGACCGGAATCCTGCCGACGACCGATCAGCTCACCGAGTTTGCACCCCACACAATTGTTACAGATTCTGCCGGAGACGTTTATGTCGCAGGATCCGTCACCGGTCCAACCCTCGGTCTATGGGGTGTTTTCTTTGCAAAGTTCGACGGGAAATCCGGCAATTCGATCTGGCAGCACGAATACACTTCTGTCAACGAAGGCAGAGTGCTGAACATTGCCGCAGACCCGGACGGCAGCCTCTACATCGCAGGCGTCGGCAATAGCAAATTCACATCGCAATCAACGTCCAATCATCAACCTTGCTTCCTGGCGAAGCTGGATAGTGCCACCGGCAATACGCTCTGGTCTGTACCATCTCCGGCCGGAATTTGTTACACGGGCGTCGCCGTCAATCCACAAGGGAATGGTTACATCGTTGGCGCGATTGGACTCAAGACGCCTCAGATCGGCTACGTCGCGGGGTTCTCTGCGCAAAGCGGAACCATTCGCTGGCAAGAACAATTTGGCAATGGCACATTGCTGCCGTCGAATGTGTCTCTCGATGCGAGCGGCGATGCGGTCTTCACGGGCTATATCGAGGACACCGGCTCAGGCGTCCCGATCGCGCAGCAGAACGCTTTTGTGGCAAAAGTAGGTCCCGACGGTCAACCGATGTGGTTGCAGAAATTCGCGGCAGGCCTCGGCGGCAGCGACTCGGAAGCTCCGCCCTCTCCGTATATTGTGACCGACAGCCAAAGCAACATTTACGTCGCCGGTACAACCAACGCCGCGTTCTCCGGCTTCCAGAATCCATCCGGTTTGGGCGAAGTATTTGTTGCTAAGTTCGCCGCTCAATAAGCTGCATCAACTCAAAGGGCGCATTTCCCACTATCGGAAAATACGCCCTTTTATTTTGCTCGATAAATCAGTTTATGCCGGCGATGGCTGCTCGCCGGCATAAACTCTATCTCTCGGACGCCTTCTTCAGATCGTTCAACCAGCGCTGGTCGCTCGCTTCCAGTTTTTTCGATGAATAAAAAACAGTGATCAACGGCCCATCCGCCGATTCCTCGGTTCGTACCAGCGTGCGATCTCCCGGCAGCTGCTGCAACTTCCACTGCTGGATGACGTGAATCCCGTAGGACTTTCCCGTCCACGCAAATGCGTTCTCGGGCACCACCAGGGCCAGCCTCGACTGGATGTTGGCGCCGGAGGTGGTCCATACGAAAGCAGTCCCGCTTGTCGGCAGACCGGAGATCTTCGTCCCGGTGACATCATGCTCCCAGGATGGCCAATCCTTCACGTCCGTCAGCAGGTTCCAGACTCTTTCTCGCGGCGCGTCAATCGTGATCTCCAACGATGTCTTGACCGGAGCATTTTCCTGGATCGCTCCACTGCTTGCCATTTCATCCAGCAGCTTCTGAGAAGGCCTGCCGGCAAAAGCACGCGGCAACATGGCCAGTATCAAAATTCCCATCGTCAGCAAACTGCGCATCGCATTCCTCCGTGAATGCAGTCAACCCCAAGTACGAGGTTTGCTCACATATTGTTTCTTGTTATTTTTTTTCGACGCAGGTCCGGCCTGATTCACGGCCATGAAATAAGGGAGCAACCTGTGGCTGCCAGGCCGATGACAAACTTGGCTTGGGGTAGACCCCCGGCTTCAGCCGGGGGATAAGTCATTGAAAATTTCAAGCGCTTTAGCGCCTGAGGTCTCGTTGGACTAGGATCTATGCCGGCGAAGGTTGCTCTCCGGCAAAGCCCGGCGCACGCGCGCCTTCCGGTTTCAACACGTGTTGCACATCGCCACCGGAACCGCCATCCTGCGGCGTGCGCATCGGCGGCAGGTCCTTGCCCTGGATCAGCAGACGCAACTCCTCGGCATCGAGTGTTTCGCGTTCCAACAGCGCCGTCGCCATGCGATGCATCAGCGGCTGGTTGTTTTCCAGCAGCGAATGCGCCGCCTGGTAGCCATTGTCGACCAGCATGCGCACTTCCGAGTCAATCTGCCGTGCCGTCTCTTCCGAAAAATCACGATGCTGCGAAATCTCGCGGCCCAGGAAAATCTGCTCTTCTTTTTTTCCGAAGGTCAGCGGGCCCAGCCGACTCATGCCATATTCGCAAACCATCCTGCGGGAAAGCTCTGTCGCCCGTTCGATGTCGTTGCCCGCGCCGGTCGTCAGCTGGTTCAGGAAAATTTCTTCCGCGCAGCGCCCGCCCATCAAAATGGCAAGCTGCGTTTCCAGATATTCCTTGCTGACGCAGTGCTGCTCGTCCTCCGGCAGCTGCATGGTCAGGCCCAGCGCCATGCCCCGGGGAATAATCGTCACCTTGTGCAGCGGGTCGGCATGATCGCGCAGCGCGGCCACAACTGCATGGCCGGACTCGTGGTACGCCGTGGTCTTCTTTTCTTCATCGGTCAACAGCATGGACTTGCGCTCCGCGCCCATCAAAACCTTATCCTTCGCGGATTCGAAGTCATACATCGTCGCGACCTTGCGGTTTGCCCGGGCAGCATTAATAGCCGCCTCATTCACCATATTGGCCAGGTCAGCACCGGTGAACCCAGGAGTCCCGCGCGCTAGCACGCGTAGATCGACATCCTCCGCCAACGGAACTTTCTTGGCATGAACGCGCAGAACTTCTTCGCGCCCACGAACATCCGGACGACCCACAATCACGCGACGATCAAAACGCCCTGGACGCAGCAGCGCCGGATCGAGCACATCAGGCCGGTTGGTCGAGGCCACAAGGATCACGCCATCGTTCGACTCAAACCCATCCATCTCCACCAGCAGCTGGTTCAACGTCTGCTCGCGCTCATCGTGGCCGCCGCCCAGCCCCGCCCCGCGATGGCGACCGACCGCATCGATCTCATCGATGAAAATAATGCAAGGCGCATTCTTCTTGCCCTGCTCAAACAGATCGCGGACACGGCTCGCGCCCACACCGACAAACATCTCCACGAAGTCCGAACCGGAAATCGAGAAAAACGGAACATTCGCCTCGCCCGCCACAGCCCGCGCCAGCAGCGTTTTACCGGTTCCCGGAGGCCCAACCAGCAGCACGCCTTTGGGAATTCTGCCGCCCAGCTTCTGGAACTTGGGCGCATCGCGCAGAAATTCGATGATCTCCTTCAGCTCTTCCTTGGCCTCTTCCACCCCGGCAACGTCTTTGAACGTCACCTTTTTCTGCTGCATGGAAAGCAATCGTGCCTTGCTCTTGCCGAACGACATCGCCTTGTTCCCGCCGGTCTGCATCTGCCGCAGCATAAAGAACCACAGCGCCCCCAGCAGCAGGATCGGCGAAAGATTGATCAAAATGCTCAGCCACGCCCCGCCCTGCGAATCCTTGATCGTGACGCTCACCTGGTGATCTTCCAGCACCTTGTACATGTCCGGATAATTGCTCGGAACGATGGTATGGAAGGTGGCCTTGCCGGCGCGATAGTGCCCGTGCACCTCATTGCTGACCACAGTTACGTCAGAAATCTGGCCCTGCTGGGCGTCGGACAGGAATTTAGAGAATGGGATTTCCGCGTCCTTGCCCATGCCCGCTCCGCTCTCCACAACGTGCCAGAGAACAATGAGACAGGTGGCGATCAGCACCCAGAAAACAATTGTTTTTACCGTAGAATTCACGAACTACCCTCGTTTCAAGCCTGCGAACCGGTACAAAGAATCTATCCTGAACCTGGCGAAAAGGCCATCGGTCCAGCTCGAAGTTCCTGCGTGCCGTATTACTCTTAGGCGTTACTCCTATTAGACGTTGCTCGGTGCCATCTGGTCGCACGCATCCGCCGGTCAAAACCGGTGCGGGAAACGGAGTGGCAGCGGGCCGCAGAGTCGATCAAATTTAATTTTACTCCCCGATCTTACTCCCGGACAGGCTCCAGAAGGGAAACTCTCATAAGCAATCGTAACTTCCCGATTACCGCGGGATTGCATCCATCCGGGTTTCTTCAATTCTCAGGCCGCCTCCAGCACCCTCCGCCTCTAGCTGCACGCCACGCATCCAGACGATTTTCCCCCGCCATACCACCACCGGCCACAGAATACGGTCTTCTCCGCGAATGCCCATCCGTTCCAGAATTTCCTTCACTTTTTTCGGCCCGCTGGAATGGGTCAGCAGAACTCGATCGCCGGGCTGCCACGCACGCACGCAGGCCGCCGGAAATCCAAAATTTTCGTCTACACCAGGTTGCGTCTCGCCCTCGAACGTAGCTCGATAGCGCGCTCGAAAAACCGGCGCCTCCACGGTTCCCGGAATGGGCAGCTCATATTTTGCGACCGCTGCCGGTCCAGCCATCGCCAATTTCGCCGCCGTGCGCGCAAACTGCAGCTCGCGGGCCGTGCGTTCCACGCGCACCCCACCAGCCAATTCCAGCCGTTTCGCAGCGGGAGATTTCGCCCCCGCCAGGCCAAGAAGACTCTCCGTGGCGTCAAAATCCAGCGTAGCGCCACATCGTTCCGCCGCCGCCCGCAGCACGCGGCGGCGCAGACCCGCGTCCAGCGCCTGCAACCGTGCAACTTCAATCGCTACCGAAGCCGCACCCGGCGCAGTCGCCACGCTGCGACCCCCGCCGCGCACCGGCTTCCCCGGCAACAGCAATTGCGGCAGCACCCGGGCCAGCTCCGCCTGCCAGTGCTGTTCCTCGGCGCGCGCGTTCGCGGCGATATGGGCCAGAGCCTGCTCAATCTGCGGATTGTATTCCCTCAGCACCGGCAGCAACTCGTGGCGAACCCGGTTGCGGGTATGCGCTAGCGAGCGGTTGGTTTCGTCCTCGCACCAGGGCTGCTTCAGCGCCCGCAGGGTTGCTTCGATCTGCGCGCGCGTCACATTCAGCAGCGGTCGAACACAGACACCCGCGCCATCCATCCGCAACACCGGATGAATGCCGCTCAACCCTTCGGTCCACGCCCCTCGCAGCAGTTTCATCAATACCGTCTCCGCCTGGTCGTCGAGGGTATGCGCGGTGGCGATCGTATCCGCTTCACCGGAAGCGAGAACATCTCGGAATACCTGGTAGCGCAGATTGCGCGCGGCCTCTTCGATGGATTCCTTCTGTTCCGCGGCCCGCATAGGAGTATCGACGGCAACCACCTTGCACGGCAGTTTAAATTCTTCCGCCAGGGCAGCAACAAAGGTCGCATCTCTGGCCGCGAATTCTCCACGCAGCCCATGTTCCACATGCACCACGCTCAGCACAATGCCAAGCTCCGCCCGCTGCGTCACCAACGTTCGCAACAGCGCCGTCGAATCCGCGCCGCCGGAAACGGCGATGCACACGCGGTCTCCGGGAGCAAACAAAGTGACATCCACCGGCAATGGAGCACCCGGCGCGTCGGCAGGAAAGCCTCGCTTTTTTTGGGTATTTCTCATCTCTCTCGACACGTCAACCGGTTTCGAAAACTCCGATCAAGCCGGCCCTTTGAAGGGGACGGGCTTCAAACCGTCTCAGGCTGATGACAAACCTGGTTTTGATGACAAACTTGGTTTTAGCTAGACCCCCGGCTTTAGCCGGGGATAAGTCTTCCAAAATAATTGCGGCTTCAGCCGCTGAGGGACTGCTCACGGCTCAATCGGAGTTTCCTTCGTATCGTCGATATCCTCCGCGGAACAGCATCCCGGTTGGAGCGCTCGCCCCGCTGCTCGTATACTTGCCGCATGGTTTCCAGCATGGTTCCCGGAACTGTTTCGCGCTCCGTCCAGACCCGCCAGGCCACGCCCGGGGATGCGTCCATTATCGCGCGCCATCGTCATCGCATGTTTGTCGACGCGGGCCGGGCCGACAACAGCACGCTGCGCCGCGTGGCCGAGGCGTTCGAGGCCTGGGTGGTGCCGATGATGCAACAAGGCAAATACATGGGCTGGCTCGCCACCCACGAAGGCAAAGTCATCGCCGGAGCAGGCCTCATGATCATGGACTGGCCGCCGCATCCGCTCGACCCGGAACCCTTTCGCGGCTACCTGCTCAACGTCTATGTCGATCCGGAATTTCGCCGCAAGCGCATCGCCAGTAATCTCATCGAGCTGGCGCTGGCCGAAGCCCGCCGCAGAAAAATCCGCGTCGTCTCCTTGCACTCCACCGAAGAGGCCCGCCGCATGTACGAAAGCAGCGGCTTCCGCCGCACCAACGAAATGTTCTACGTAGAACCCGTGGAAGGATAGCTGTTGGCGAGAATATGAGGCATCACAAAGGTAGATTGCTACAGAAATCTCTTCTCAGCGGGATTCAGAACGTTTGCCACAATTCATTTGGAAATTAATCGTCGCTTGTTCCTCATGACCAGATGCCACCGCAGGAAATCTCCACTTTGCAATAGCTGTCGCCATCGTACTTTCCAAGAGTTTCGATCCCTTGACAAACGCTAGATTCTCAGCTTTTCCTTCCTGAGACACATCAAATCTGACTGTCACGTCACCTTGGACATGCGACATCTCCGCAATCGGCGGATATGTCGGGAGTTCAACCGAGGTGGGATTGAAGGGTGAAAACTCAATGAATTCCACGGAAGTCGGAGATTTTGTCTCCTTCGATTCGTGCGCCAATTCGGAAATTAGTGGCTTCGAATCAAAAAAATTGTCGAATTTTCCCTTCATCAATTCTCTAACGATCATCGTTTCCCGCAGGTTTGATGAAGACGCATGAAAGTTAGGCGTAATAGCCGCGAATGCAGGCTTTTCCATGACTCCTGGGCCTAATGCCTGATTGAGCTTGGTCATAATTCTCATCGTCAACGACGTATACTGCGGCGTTTTCGGCGCGCGATCGAACATATCTCGATCCAATATGTCCATTCGAAGTTGACGATCTCTTTTTTCACAACCAACGTGCAACGTCACGTCAGCACCACTTAACCGCATACAGTTCTTGCAGCGACTCGATTCAGCATCTAGGACGTTATCTGGGATCTCACAGGGATTCTCATTCTCGAATAGTTCCGCCATTGTGCCGTGGAGCGTTCCTGTTTGTACCTCAACTGTTGGCTGCTGTATGCATTCGTCTCCAGCAGGTGTCACCAAGACACGCTCAACAGATAATCCCGTTCTCGTGCGATCGACAGTTATGACCTCGTAATAATCAAAAGGAGGTCCAAAATCAAAAAATGTGTGCTGTGAAATTACAATTTCCGACGGAAAGGTGGCGGGCTTTTGCTGCGCGGCAGCAAAAATGTAGGCGAACAGGAACATGCAAAGAAAAATGCTGGCCCTCCGAATCATCGTTTGGAGCATGCGCAATCGACATGACTGATGCCAACTATAAACCGTATTACGATCCAGTTCGGCGCCAGCGCCTGTACGGCATTTCCGAACCTACGGTATACATCATTATTCACGCAGGCTTTTGTTACATCCCAGCGGCAAGTCTCCGCACCCGTCCGACATAAAACCTAAGCACGGTTGGGTTATACTCGTTTCGTGTGCTCGCTGCAGATCGATGGCATTCGATTCGTCGTGTATCCGAACGACCATCCGCCGCGCCGCATTCATTGCTTCCTGCGGGAAACGGAAATCATCGTCGATCTTCGCTCAGACGGAAATGTCGCATTGGCCGACCGTAAGACGCGATTCGGCCTGTTCATGCCAAACGTTCCGACGTGTCGAAGATTTTGAATTCCGCAGCCATGCACTTTGACCAACTCGCAGCTCTGTGGGAGAAAATTCATGGCAAACCATAAAGTCGTCACGAAAGAAGCGGCACTGGATCGTGCCATCGAACGCGCGCAGGAACTGCGGAATGAGCCGCGGGTAAGCTCAATCCAATATAAATCCGGGCCAGGACTCGATCTGCTTGTTCTAAAGCTAAGCGACGGCAAGCGGCATGTCATTCCCCGAGAAGATCTGGAGGGCCTGCACTCGGCAACAAAAGAGCAGATCGGACGGATTGAGATTCTGGGAAATGGAACCGGGCTCCACTGGCCCGCGCTCGACCTCGATTATTATGTTCCCAACCTGCTTCAGCATGTCTACGGAACACGGCGATGGATGGCTGAGATTGGCCGCAGCGGAGGCTCCGTAAAAAGTATCGCCAAGAAAAAAGCCGCACGGGCAAACGGACGAAAGGGCGGACGTCCCCAGCGGAAAGAACTGGCTGCGGCACCAAGTCGCTAGAGCATTTCTCCTGATGGTGTGGAGTGGAAATCTGAACTCAGCGTGGCCGTTTCCCAATCCGGGGTCCCCTGCGCACGATTTTTGTGCGCTGGGGTGGAATCCGGGGTCCCCTGCGCACGATTTTTGTGCGCAGGGGTGGAAAGAACGGCCACACATAGTGAGTCTCACCACATCATTAGGAACAGGAGAAGTGCTCTAAATTCCGGTATACTCCAGTATTCATGCAGGTTTTTGTCATTATTCCGGCGGCAGGACTGGGCACGCGCATGGCAGCGGGCGGAGCCGGTGCCCATGCTCCCAAACAGTTTCTGGAACTGGGCGGCAAGCCCATCCTGGTGCTGACATTGCAAGCCTTTTTACAGGTCGAAGAGATCCAGCAGATCTTTGTCGCCGTTCGCAAAAACGAAATCGAGCGCGTGAAAGCGCAGTTGCACGAGCACAATCTGACATCGCGCATCTCTGTCGTGGAAGGCGGCGACACCCGGCAGGAATCCGTGCGCAACGCATTGAACCTCCTGTCTGCATCCGACGACGATGTCGTGCTGGTGCATGACGCCGTTCGCCCCATGATCGACGCTGCCACCATTGCTCGCACCATCGAAGCGGTCGAGCGTCACCAGGCCGCCATCGTCGGCGTGCCCGCCGTCGACACCATCAAACAGGTGGAGCGAACAGCGGACGGAGCCATCATCACTTCGACGATTCCCCGCGAACGCATCGTGCTGGCCCAGACGCCGCAGGGCTTTCGCTGCGGTCTTTTCCGGCGCGCCGTCGCGGCTGCGGACGCGGATGGCTTTGCGGGAACCGATGAGGCCTCTCTGGTAGAACGGCTCGGAATCGAGGTTGCCGTCGTGCCGGGATCGCCGCGAAATTTCAAAATTACCCAGCCCGGCGATCTCGCGCTGGCCGAGTTTTATCTGCAACAGTAATAGCAAGAGTGGTACGGAAAGAAAAATGAGAATTGGCTACGGCTGGGACTCCCACGCCTTTAAACCCGGCGTTCCGCTCAAAATCGGCGGCATCGCGTTCGATCATCCTTTCGGCCTCGCCGGGCACTCCGATGGAGATGTCCTGCTGCATGCCATTACCGATGCGCTGCTCGGCGCGGTCGCCGTGGGAGATATCGGCAGTTTTTTCCCGCCCGGCGATCCGCGCTGGAAAGACGCCGACTCGGCCGTGTTTCTGCAAACCGCGCTCGAGGAAGTCGAGCATGCCGGCTATCGCATCGCCAACATCGACACCACGCTGGTGCTGGCCGCGCCCAAAATCGGTCCAGTCGCGGAAAAGCTGCGCGAGCGCGTGGCCGATCTGCTGTCGATCGATCCCGGAAACGTCGGGATTAAAGCCAAGACTCCCGAGGGATTGAATCAGGACAACGTCGCCGTTGCCCACGCCATCGTACTGCTGGAAAAGCTCGACAGCGGCGACACGTTGGAACAAATCGCGTCGGCAGCCGAGCCGCAAACAGAACAGCAGGCACAGACGCAGATGGACGATGTGGTGCGCAAGCTGGTGGAACGGCCAACCGCGACACCCGCACGCAAACCTGGCTTCAATACCGACGACATCACGTAGTGCCTTGTTCCAAAATTTCGCAGCATAAGTTTGTCATCCCGACCGGTGCAAAGATTTCGTTCTTCTCAAGCGGAACTATTTCAATAGACACCGAAAAAAGCACTAAAATCGATGCAAAAGCCGGGCCAAATCAAGGATAATCTCGAAAAATGAATATAGTAAAAATTACTATATTCATGCAGATTTCAAGCGGAAAATACGGCGCTTACTCTCCAAAAATGCAAAATTTCAAATATGCATCCTGTATAGAATGAACGACTTGCAATTGGGCAGAATTGAAGAAAACACCGGCATTGCAGGCCATTGCCGGTTACACCCGCTCGTCCGGAAAAAAGAGCCCATTCCCCAGCCCTGAATCGCCCGGGGAAAAGGCCACGGAATCGTTTTTATTTTGAAGTCCGCAAATCTATGGATTCAGGCCACATAGCCGAGATTTGGCTTTCGAATTGCGCTTGGCCTTTCAATTGTTTTTATGTTCCACGTGGAACATTTCGCCCCGGCGGACGAAATCCTGCGAGTCGCCGATTTTCCTGACAGATCAAGCTCGGCGCACAAGAACGCATTTATGCTGCAAATCTATGAAAACAGGCTGCTATTTGCCTAAAAATGATACGCGAAGCCGATTGCCGGCTGCGACATGATATATCTGCGGCCGATGCTGAAATTATTGCCCGGGTGCGTCAGCCCGAAATTGGTGGTATTGAAGATCTGCCCGCGATATTGCACCCGCAAATCCCAGCTGGGGCTCAATTCATAAGCAACGCCGCCGCCAAACAATACCGTCAATTCATGGGTATATTCCGTATCCAGGGCGGTCGTCTTCGACCCGATGGGAGTAAAAAACAGCAGCCCTCCACCGGCTTCGACAAAGGGATTAAACCGCTTGAAATCGAAGCTCCGCACATACGCAACCGTCGCTTCCTGCAACCCGGTGTAAACTCGCGCATTCGCAGCCTGGTATGTGGAGCTGAATTTATTCGTGAAGTGGCTGTAAGAATAGTTTGCTTCCACGGCATTGTTCGGGGTCAACAGGTAGCGATAGCCGAGGTAGAGCCCGGCTCCCAGGGTGGACTTCTGCTTGACGAAGGGAGCGACTGACTGAGAGACATAGGGCTGAATGACGCCCATAAAGCTGAGGTTGATGTCCTGCCGCGCGCCCTCGTCCTGCGCGTGGCCGATCCCGGCCAGCATGGGCAGCAGACAGAGTAAAAGGAACAACTTCTTCATTCGGTAATGGACCCCTGAATCCGGTGGATCAAATTTCGCTGGTTCGATGTTTGTCCGCTTTGACGCTCAAATCCGCGGCCCGACTGAATTGCGTTAATCGGCATTAGAAGTGATACGCAACGCCAATGGCCGGCTGCTGAATGAGATAAAACCGATTGGTCGAGTACTGAGGGAAACCGAAGTCGATCGACTTTAAAACGATACCGCGGTATTGCACACGCAAATCCCAACTGGGGCTCAACTCATACGCGATGCCGCCGCCGAACAGGAAGCCATACGCCCTGGTGCTGCTGGGCTGGCCCGTCGTTCCAGTGTCGTCGATGGGATGGAACGAGAGCAGGCTGACGCCGACCTCTGCAAATGGATTGAATTTCTTGTAAACGAAACTGCGGACATAGGCCGGTGAATATTCCTGGAAAGAAGTATGCACTCTGGCCGGACCATAGTTCCCGTTGTATTTCATGTCGAATTGCGAATATTGATAGTTGCCTTCGATGGCGCTGCTCGGCGTCAGCATGAAGCGGTATCCCAGCAAAACACCCTTGCCCAGAGTGGAGGTCTGGGTGGCAGTATTCCCTGTAATTGTGGGTTGATAGGTGCCAACGAAGCTAATGCTGGCATCCTGCCGGCTCTCCTGCGCAAAGCCGACGGAAGCCAGCATGGGCAGCAGACAAAGCAAAAGAAACAACTTCTTCATTCGGTGATGAACCCCTCATCGCCAGGCTTGACGCGCAGAAAGCAGAACCTGCCCGCACGCAAAAGATATCTGGCTCTCAAATCCGTGACTGTTTGCAATTGTACCTGTCAGGATGTTTGTTCGGCAGCAGGGCGGGCGATTTTTCGGCGGCGGAAAAAAGCGGTGGCGAAGGCGGCATAGAGATAGCTGCGCGGATGAGAGCAGGGAAAGATGATTTCTCTGCTCTCATCCGGCTGAATTTTACGATTGCGGAGGCGGAGGAGGTGGAGGAGGATTTCCCGCATCCGGCGGCGGTGTGCCCGATTCCTGGCCCATGCGGCGATTCTGCATCTTCTCATGGCGTTGCTGCTGCATCTGTTCGAACTGCTGTTTCTGGCTGTCGGTCATGACGGCTTCCATCTTCTGATTGCTGTCCTGCATCAACGTGCGCGTCTGCTGGCGGCGTTGCTGCGGGCTCAAAGAAGTATCGTCATGCATTGCCTTCATCTGTTTATTCCGATCCTGTAGGATCGGCAGCATTTGCTGTTGTTGATCCGACGTCAGGTTCAACTGTTTCGTCATGCGCCGCAGTTGTCGCTTTGCGCTTGGACGATGGTGCATCCCCATTCCGCTCTGCGCGGTGGGCGGCGGAGGAGCCGTCTGAGTGGAGTCCGTGGACTGGGCCAGCAAAGCGGCTGGAACGCAAAGAGCGAGACCGAGAACTGCCGATCCAGCGCCCATGAAGCGAAATAGTTTTCGAGAATTCATATTGGACCTTTCCGGCGCACATGCGGCTGTAGAAACGACTTGCAGTCACAAAGATACGCACTGTAGGTGTAGACGCCATCTATGAATTGGAAGTTGCGTCGAGTACCGGTGAAATTCTTTGGGTGGCCGGCCGTTAACCCGGCCGTTCCACCTGGAAATGGAAAGGATCTCCGCGCTCGCTGGCCATCGATTCGACCACCTTCAAAAATGCCAGCGATGCGTGCGACAGGTTGGCATGGCGGCGATGCACGACGCGCAGGCGGCGCTCGAAGGAAAGCTCCGGCACGCGCAGCTGCACCAGCTCGCCACGCTCGATTTCCGGCCGGGCAGTGAGCCCGGGCAGCAGGGCGACGCCGTTGCCCATGGCGACGAAGCGCTTGATGGCTTCGAGACTCGGCAGCTCGACGGCCATGTTGAGGGGAGTTTTGTGGCGCTGGAAGGCCTGCACTACTTTTTGCCGCAGTGGAGAAGGCACATTATGAGCGATAAAGTTTTCCGCTCCCAGCTGATGGATGGAGACTTCTTTCGCCCGCGCCAGCGGGTGCCCGGGGTGCATGACAAAGACCAGCTCGTCGCGATAAACGACGATCGATTTGACCTGCGGATCGTCGGGTCGATAGGAGACAATGCCGCATTCGACCGAATGCTGCAGCAGCTCCTCCGTCATGCGGCTAGCGAGCGAGCGCTGCACGGTTACCTGGATATGCGGCGACAGGCGGCGGAAGGCGTCGATAACCGGCAGCAGATAGAGGCACGTATATTCGTTGGCCGCAAGATTCAGGCGACCGCGATGTAATGAGCGCAGTTCGGAAAGCGCCGTAGTTGCTTCTCCGCGCAGGTTCAGCAGGCGCTCGGCATATTCGCGCAGCACTTCCCCCGCCGCCGTTAGCGTCGCGTCGCGGGCGGCGCGGTCGAATAGAACTTCATCCATCTCCACTTCAAGCTTGCGGATGACCTGGCTGACGGCGGGCTGGGTGCGATGCAGGCGTACCGCGGCGCGGGAAAAACTGCGCTCGTCGGCCACGGCCATAAAGGTTTCCAGCTGAAACAGATCCATTCGCGATCCTTATATGTCTTAAAGGGATATACGCACTAATAATATATTCTAATGTTAAAAGTTGTTCGCATTAGATTACGTTATGTTAGTTTAAGAGTACGGCCAGTACCCGTTCCCGCCGTAAATAGAGGCAAAGACATGCAGCAAGAGCGTATCTTTTTCTTCGACACCACCCTTCGCGATGGGGAGCAGTCCCCGGGTTGCAGCATGCATATGGCGGAAAAGCTGCGGCTGGCGCATCAGTTGGAATCGCTGGGCGTGGATGTGATCGAGGCTGGATTTGCGATCGCCTCCGATGGCGATTTTGCCGGCGTCGCTGCGGTAGCCAAAGCCATTCGCGGGCCGCGGATCGCTTCCCTTTCGCGCGCAAAGCAGGAAGATATCACCGCCGCAGCCCAGGCGCTCGAACACGCGCACCGCTCGCGCATCCACATCTTTCTGGCAAGCTCCGACATTCATCTCAAATACAAACTGAAGATCTCCCGTGAGCAGGCGCTCGAGCAGGCCGATTCCTCTGTCCGCTTCGCGCGCACGTATTTCGACGACGTTGAATTCTCGCCGGAAGACGCCACTCGGACCGACCCCGATTTTCTCTGCGCCATCGTTCAGGCTGCGGTGGATGCGGGCGCGACCGTCATCAACATTCCCGATACGGTTGGCTACACCATGCCGCATGAATACGCAGCGACCTTCCGGCTGCTGAAACAGCGCATCCGCGGCGTTGAAAACGTGCTGCTTTCGAGCCATTGTCACAATGACCTGGGCATGGCAGTTGCGAACAGTCTGGCAGCGCTCGAAGCAGGCGCGCGGCAGGTGGAATGCACCATCAATGGAATTGGCGAACGCGCCGGCAATGCGGCGCTGGAAGAAATTGCGGCGGCGATCCATGTGCGTCAGGATCGGCTGGCTTTTTCACATTCGATTGATCTCGAAAAGCTGTTTCCCACCAGCGAAATGTTGACCGACATCATCACTTTCGGCCCCGCGCCCAATAAGGCCATCGTGGGTAGCAACGCGTTTGCGCACGAGGCTGGAATTCATCAGCATGGAGTGCTTTCCAATCCCCTATGCTATGAGATCATCACGCCCGCTCAGGTAGGTGTGCCGGCAAACCGGATGGTGCTGGGGAAACATTCCGGGCGGCACGCGCTGGGCCATCGCCTGGGCGAACTTGGCTACAAGCTCGATCGCGAGGAACTGGACATTGCGTACGACCACTTTGTCGCCTTCGCTGACCGCAAGAAATCGGTGTTCGATCAGGACCTGATCGGTATTGTGCTGACACATCTGCGTCCCGACTCGCCGGCGGCAGCGCGGAGCGGTGCGTCGATTTCAACTACGCAGGGATAAATAATCGCGTGCAGTCGCCGAATTCCCATTGATCGTTCACACTGGAAAAATACAATCAATACTCCACACGAGGAGCTGGAACTGCAAATGGAAATCAAAGTCACTGTCGTTGCCGGGGATGGGATCGGCCCTGAAGTTACGCGCGAAGCCATGGAAATTCTGGATTTGATCGGGCAACTGAACGGTCACAAATTTCAGTTTGTCGAAATGCCGATCGGCGGCGTCGCCATCAAGCAGCATGGATCGCCGCTGCCCACAGCCACGCTGGACGCAGCGCTCGATAGCGATGCGGTGCTGCTGGGGGCCGTCGGCGGAAATGAGTTCAATGCATTGCCGCCGGACAAGCGGCCGGAAGCCGGCCTGCTGCAACTGCGCCACGCTCTCGGCGGATTTGCCAATCTGCGGCCTTCGGTGGCGTATGCCGCGTTGAGCAGCAATTCCCCGCTGCGTCCGGAAGTGACCGATGGCGCGAACATCCTGTTTGTGCGTGAGCTGCTGGGTGGCCTGTACTTTGGCGAGCCGCGCTCGTGGGACAAGGAAAATGGCGTGGCGCTCAACACCATGCGCTACACGCGGAATGAAGTGGTGCGCGTAGCGCGGATCGCATTTGAACTGGCGCAGAAGCGGCGCAAGAAACTGACTTCCGTCGATAAAGCGAACGTACTCGAGGTATCGCAACTCTGGCGGGCGACCGTTGTTGAGGTGGCTGCGGAATATCCCGATGTCACCCTCGAACATCAGTACGTCGACGCCTGCGCTATGCACCTGATGAATATTCCTCGCAACTTCGATGTGGTGCTGACGGAGAATCTTTTCGGCGACATTCTTTCTGACGAGGCAGCGGTCATCACCGGCTCGCTCGGCATGCTGCCTTCGGCTACCATCGGCGGCAAGGTAAACCTGTATGAGCCGGTGCATGGCTCGGCGCCGGACATCGCTGGCACGGGCAAGGCGAATCCGCTGGGCGCGATTTTGACCGCGGCCATGCTGCTGCGCCACTCCGCCGGGCTCGAACAGGATGCGCAGGCAATTGAAACCGCGGTGCAGAGCGTCCTGGCGCGAGGCTATCGCACGGCGGATCTGGCGCGCGACCATCAAGCCAATCAACAGTTGGTCACTACGCGCGAAATGGGCAAACTGGTATTTGAAGCGTTGAACGAGATGATCGACCGCCGGCAGGCGCTGCACGCGGTTTAAAAAACTTCCACGCAATACGGAAAAATTATGGCAAACAAGAAAAAGACACTCTTCGAAAACATCTGGGAGATGCATGTCGTCGTCGCTCCAGAGGGCGAACCGGCGCTGTTGTATATCGATCTGCACCTGCTGCATGAGGTCACCTCTCCGCAGGCGTTCGATGGGCTGCGGATGGCTGGCCGCAAGGTACGGCGGCCGGACCGCTCGCTGGCGACGGTGGACCACAATGTGCCTACGATTCTCGATCACCGCGCCAACATCAAAGACGAGATTGCCGCGAAACAGATCGCCACGCTGCGTCGCAACTGCGAGGAATTTGGCGTCCAGCTTTACGACGTGCATTCGCCCGAGCAAGGCATTGTGCATGTGATCGGGCCGGAGCTGGGGTTCACCAAGCCGGGCATGACGATTGTCTGCGGCGACAGCCATACCAGCACGCATGGTGCGTTTGGCGCGCTGGCCTTCGGCATTGGCACCAGCGAAGTGGAGCACGTGCTGGCGACGCAATGCCTGCCGCAGTCGAAGCCAAAGACGTTTCGCATTTCCGTTGAAGGCGAATTGCCGCCCGCGGTGACGGCAAAAGATATTGCGCTTGGCATCATTGGGCGCATCGGCACGGACGGAGCGACAGGATATGTGATCGAGTATGCCGGCTCGGCGATTCGCGCGCTTTCGATGGAAGGCCGCATGACGGTCTGCAACATGAGCATTGAAGCGGGTGCGCGCGCCGGCATGATTGCACCGGATGCGACCACGTTTGCCTATCTGAAGGGCCGCGTGGAATCTCCGAAGGGCGCGGCGTGGGACGAAGCTGTCGCGGAGTGGAGCAAGCTGCCGTCGCATACCGAGGCGAAGTTCGATCGCGAGCTGACGATATCCGTCGACGAGTTGACTCCTTTTGTGACCTGGGGAACGCATCCCGGCATGGTGGTTTCCGTCACCGGAGAAGTGCCCAGCCCTGCCAATGCGCCCAGCGATTCCGAACGCCGCGCCTACGAACGCGCACTCGAATACATGGCGCTGACGCCGGGAACGAAGATCGAAGCAGTGCCGATCGACCGCGTCTTTATTGGCTCCTGCACGAATTCGCGGATTGAGGATTTACGGGCGGCGGCAAAGATCGTGACCGGCTACAAGGTCAACACGAGCGTGCGCGCGATGGTGGTGCCGGGCTCGCAGCGCGTGAAAGCGGAAGCGGAGAGCGAGGGTCTCGACCGCATCTTCCGCGAGGCTGGGTTTGAATGGCGCGAGCCCGGCTGCTCCATGTGCCTGGGAATGAATCCCGACACGCTGGAGCCAGGAGAGCGTTGCGCGTCGACCAGCAATCGCAACTTTGAAGGGCGGCAGGGCCGAGGCGGACGCACGCATCTGGTGAGTCCGGTAATGGCGGCCGCAGCAGCGATTGAAGGCCACTTTACCGATGTTCGCAACTGGAAATTCCGCAGCTAAAAAGAGGAGTCATTCTGAACGAAGTGAAGAATCCAGAGAATGCTGACTTTCATCGAACCGCCATCGCTCTCTGGATTCTTCGTTTCACTCAGAATGACGCTTCATAAAGTATTCAGGAGTTTGCAAAAAACATGAAACCATTTCGCACCCTTACTTCGCTGGCCGCGCCGCTCGATGCGGTGAATGTCGATACCGACCAGATTATTCCCAAGCAGTTCTTGAAGCGCATTGAGCGCACCGGCTATGGCGAGTTTTTGTTTTTCGACTGGCGGCTGAATGCGGATCGCACGCCGAATCCGGAGTTTTCGCTGAACAAGCCGCATTACGAGGGCGCGGAGATTCTTGTCGCCGGGCGCAATTTCGGCTGCGGCTCCTCCCGCGAACATGCGGCATGGGCGCTCAGCGACTATGGATTTCGCTGCGTGATTGCGCCGAGCTTTGCGGACATCTTTTTTTCCAACGCTGCGAAGAATGGAATTCTGCTGGTGGTACTGCCGGATGAAAAGGTGGCGCAGCTGATGGAGCGCGCGAAGCATCCCGGCTACCAGCTGACGGTCTCGCTCGAAACGCAAACGGTGGACGATACGCAGGGATTCCACGAGAGCTTCACCATCGATGAATTTCGCCGGTCCTGCCTGCTCGAAGGACTGGACGATATCGGCCTGGCGATGCGGCATACCGATGCGCTGGCGGCGTTTGAAAAACAGCATGATGCAGCGTTCTGGTCGCAACCACGTCTGCAGCAGAGCGCCCGCGGCAACCGTGAGGCCCGCAGCAACCAGGAGGCCCGCGCATGAGCGGCAGCAACGGAAAGCACAATCCCCCCCACAATCCTAAGTCCAACAGCATTCCGCTGACCGAAGGTCCGAGCCGAGCCGGTGCGCGCGCCATGCTGCACGCGGTCGGTTTCAACCGCGAAGACTTGGCTAAACCGATCATTGGCATCGCGAATACGTGGACGGAAATTGGACCGTGTAACTTTCATCTGCGCATTCTTGCCGATGCCGTGAAGCAGGGCGTTCGCGATGCGGGCGGAACGCCGATGGAGTTCAACACCGTCACGATTTCGGACGGCATCACCATGGGCACAGAAGGCATGCGCGCCTCGTTGGTCAGCCGCGAAGTCATCGCCGACTCCATCGAATTGGTGGCGCGCGGAAATCTGTTCGACGGCCTGATTGCCATTGCGGGCTGCGACAAAAATATGCCGGCAGCCGTGATGGCTCTGGCGCGCCTCGACATTCCATCATTGATGCTTTATGGTGGCTCGATTGAGCCGGGTCATTTTCGCGGCCGCGATGTAACGGTGCAGGATGTGTATGAAGGCATCGGCGCGCATGCGCGCGGTACGCTCGACGATGCCGGACTGGCGGAACTCGAAGCCTCCGCCTGCCCCGGTGCGGGAGCCTGCGGCGGACAGTTCACCGCAAACACCATGGCAATGGCGTGCGAGTTTATGGGCATCTCGCCCATGGGATTGTCCGGCGTGCCGGCGCTTTCAGCGGAGAAGACAAAGTCCGCGCGCGAAGCCGGACGGCTGGTAATGGAGCTGGCAAAACACGATCTGCGACCCAGCAGCATCATTACGCCCGCATCTCTCGTGAATGCGATTGCCAGCGTGGCCGCTTCCGGCGGCTCGACCAATGCCGTGCTGCACCTGCTGGCGATTGCGCATGAGGCCGGGTTGAAACTGTCCATCGAAGATTTCGACCGCATCAGCGCAAAGACTCCTCTGCTATGCGATCTGAAACCGGGTGGCCGTTATGTCGCCACGGATTATCAGGCCGCGGGCGGAAGCCGTCTGCTTGCCCAGCGCCTGCTCGTCCACAAGCATATCGATGGATCCACGCTGAATGTTTCTGGACGCACGCTGGCGGAAGAAGCTGCGCTGGCGGAAGAAAAACCCGGGCAGGATGTGATTCACGCAATTGAGAAGCCGCTGAAGCCGAATGGCGGCCTGGTGATCTTGAAGGGCAACATCGCGCCCGAGGGCTGCGTGATAAAAATCGCAGGACATGAGCGTCTGGAGCATCGCGGTCCGGCGCGCGTCTTCGACAGTGAAGAATCGGCATTCAAGGCGGTACAGACCGGCAGCCTGAAACCGAACGATGTCGTCGTGATTCGTTATGAAGGGCCGCGCGGTGGACCGGGAATGCGGGAGATGCTGGCAGTCACTGCAGCCATCGCCGGCACGGAACTTGGCAATAGCGTCGCGCTATTGACCGATGGACGCTTCTCCGGCGCGACCCGCGGCCTGATGGCCGGCCATGTCGCTCCGGAAGCGGCGCTGGGTGGACCGATTGCGGCGCTACGCGACGGGGACATCATCGTCTTCAACATAAACAAGCGCGAGCTGCGCGTGGAGTTGAGCGATGCCGAGCTGGCCGAACGCATGAAAACATGGAAGGCGCCCGAGCATCGCTATGCGAGCGGAGTGTTCCGCAAATATGCCAACCACGTCACCTCCGCCGCACGCGGAGCGGTTACCAATCTCTAAGGTTGAGCGGCACGGAACAGCAACACTGGAATGAAGAAGGTGGTCATGGATTCCTTTGGAAAGACCGGTTCTCGCAATCCGAATACTTCTGACTCCGCAATCTACTCGCAGCCCGCGCGACTGACTGGCGCGGAAACCATCTGGGCTACCATGGTGGGCGAAGGCGTGCGCGATGTCTTCGGCTATCCCGGGGGCGCAATTCTCCCGGCGTACGATGCGCTGCGGAAATTTCCCATCCGCCACATTCTTGTGCGGCATGAACAGGGCGCGGCCCACATGGCCGATGGGTATGCACGGGCCTCGGGACGCGTGGGGGTTGCGATTGCGACATCGGGTCCGGGCGCGACCAATCTGGTGACCGGCATCGCCAACGCCATGCTCGATTCCATTCCGATGGTCTGCGTCACCGGCCAGGTGTCGAGCAAGGTGCTGGGCACGGACGCGTTTCAGGAAGTGGACATCACTGGAATCACGCTGCCGGTGACGAAGCACAATTTTCTGGTAAACCGCACGGAGGACATTGCTCCCGCGTTGCGCGAAGCATTTCAGATTGCGAAGTCCGGACGTCCTGGCCCGGTGCTGGTCGACATCACCAAAGACGCGCAGCAGAATTCCGCTACCTTCGACTTTGCCGCGTCTGCCCCGGCGCCGCATCGCCCGCATCCTATGCTGGGCGCGGATTCGGCTTCCATGCGCGACGCGCTCGAATTGCTGCACAATGCCGAACGTCCTGTAATTCTTGCCGGCCACGGCATTCTGCACTCCGGCGCTCTCGCGCAGGTGCGCACGCTGGCAGAGCGGGCACAGATTCCCGTCGCCTGCACGTTGCTGGGGTTGACAGCTTTTCCGGCGTCCCACCCATTGAATCTGGGCATGATGGGGATGCACGGAGAAAGCTGGGTCAACCATGCCGTCCAACAGGCCGATTTGCTGATTGCCTGCGGCATGCGCTTCGACGATCGCGTGACCGGAACGCTGGCCACCTACGCACCGAATGCGAAGAAAATTCATATCGAAATCGACCCTGCCGAGATCAATAAGAATGTTCGTGTCGATGTTGCGCTGGTCGGCGATCTGAAACAGATCCTGGAAACGCTGCTGCCGTTGATGGAGAACCGAGATGGCTCTGTTTGGCTGGAGACGATCTCTTCGATGAAGGGCAACGCCTCGGTGCGCGACATTCAACATCTGCCGGACAATGGCCATTTGTACGCAGCACACGTGATCAACGACCTGTGGCGCGAGACCAATGGCAATGCCATCGTGGTGACTGACGTGGGCCAGCATCAAATGTGGGAAGCACAGTATTACAAACACGACCAACCGCGTTCGCTCATCACCTCCGGCGGACTTGGAACCATGGGATTTGCCTTACCCGCGGCCATTGGCGCGAAAGTTGCCTGCCCGGAAAAGGAAGTCTGGGTCGTCGCCGGCGATGGTGGCTTCCAAATGACCAGCCCGGAGCTGGCGACGATTGCGCAGGAAGATCTCGACATTAACATCGCCATCGTGAACAACGGCTATCTTGGAATGGTGCGGCAATGGCAGGAGTTTTTCTACGAAAAGAATTATGAGTCCACGCCGCTGCGCAGCCCGGATTTCGTAAAGCTCGCGGATGCGCACGGAATCCGCGGTGCGCACGTGCATCGGCGAGCGGAAGTCATCGAAACGGTGGACGCGGCGCGGCAGCACAAGGGCGCATTCCTCATCGACTTCCACGTCGAGCAGGAAGACTCTGTTTATCCTATGATTCCGACCGGGGCGGCGCTGCATGAAATGATCCGGCGGCCGGGCAATAATCCACTGGTCGAAACAGCAACCGAGCGTTAGGGAGCAGGAACCACAATGCTGCACACGTTTGTTGTATTGGTCGAGGACAAACCGGGAGTTCTGTCGCGCGTGACCTCGTTGTTTCGCCGGCTGAACGTGAACATCACTTCCTTGACGGTCGGCATCAGCGAGACGGCGGGCGTCTCGCGAATGACGATCGTTGCGGATGCCGCCGAAGACCGCGCGCACCGCATCATGGCCTCGCTGTACAAGCTTCTGGACGTGCTGGAGATCGACGACGTGGGCAGGCAGTCGGCGGTGATTCGCGAACTGGCGCTGTTAAAGGTGGAAGCCAGTCCAAAAACGCGCTCCGATCTGTTTCAGCTGGCGGAGGTCTTCCGGGCTCGCATCGTCGACCTGGCGCCCGAGTCGCTGATGCTCGAGCTCACCGGCAGCGCCAGCAAAATCGAAGGACTGGTGCAGATCCTGCAGCAGAGCAACTATCGGATTTTAGAAATGGCGCGCACCGGGCGCATGGCGATGCGGCGCGGCCACCATACCAGTCGCGTGACGGACGCCTTGGGCGACGCCGTAACGCCAAATGACCTGGCACTGGCCAACAAACGGCAACATGTTGCCGCAGGTTTTATCGCTGACGAAGACCACACATAAACCCAGATTTAGAAGTTATCCAAACCCTAGAACCGGAGAATACGAACATGGCTAAGACTTACCACGACGAGGACGCAAGCCTCGATTTGATTCGCAAAAAGAAGGTAGCCATTCTCGGCTATGGTTCGCAGGGACACGCCCATGCGCTGAACTTGAAAGATTCCGGCGTGGAAGTTCGCATCGGATTGCCATCCGGCAGCAAATCGAAAGCGCGCGCGGAGCGTGTCGGCCTGCAGGTGATGACCACCGCTGACGCCGCGCAGTGGGCAGATGTAATCATGCTGCTCGCTCCCGATCAGACACAGGGAAAGATTTACGCCGACTCCATCGCGCCGTATCTGACCGCGGGCAAGACCATGATGTTCGCTCACGGCTTCAACATTCGCTACGGCACGATCCAGCCGCCTGCCAATGTGGATGTGAGCATGGTCGCGCCGAAGGCTCCCGGCCATCGCGTACGCGAGGTATTTGAGGAAGGCGGCGGCACGCCGGGGCTGGTCGCTGTTCATCAGGACGCCAGCGGCAACGCACTGGCGCTCGCGCTTTCTTACGCCAAGGGTATCGGCTGCACCCGTGCCGGCGTGCTCGAAACCACATTCAAGGAAGAAACAGAAACCGATCTGTTCGGCGAGCAGGCGGTGCTCTGCGGCGGCGTCAGTGCGCTGGTGAAGGCTGGATTTGAGACGCTCACCGAAGCCGGCTATCAGCCGGAGGTCGCCTACTTCGAGTGCATGCATGAGCTGAAGCTGATCGTCGATCTGATGTATCGCGGCGGCCTGGCTTACATGCGGCACTCCATCTCCGACACCGCGGAATACGGCGATTACATTGCCGGCCCACGCATTGTCACGGACGAAACTCGCGCCGCCATGCGCAAGCTGCTGGCGGAAATCCAGGACGGCACCTTCGCGAAAAATTGGCTGAAGGAAAACGCCACCGGACGCGAATGGTTTGAGCGACAGCGTCGCGACGAAGCCAAGCATTCCATTGAGCGCACCGGCGAGCCTCTGCGCGCGGCCATGCCGTTCCTCGATCCCGTCACCGTAAAAAACGGTGCAGTGGAATCGGCGGCGAAGCCCGCCCCGGCGACCGTCAACGCATAGATTGGCTTTCCAGAGGAAGCGCGTCATTCCGAGTACGGCGAGGAATCCAGACAAGATCGGCTGAATAAGAATTGTCTGGATTCTCGCCGTCATCCCTCACCACGCCCGGCACCGGCGCCGGACGAGTTGGGCGCACCATCCTCAGGCCCCTGTAACATAGACTGTCTATGCTGGGAGGCAATGCCCATGACTTCTCCAACGCAATCCATCGCTTCCGCTTTCGAACTCCCCGCAGGCGTCTCGGAGCTCCACTCTCCGGAGCCGGAACTTTTGGACGCGCTGCGTCGCGTGCGGCAGTTGGAAGGTTTGACCGACCAGGAACTGTTGTGGCTGATCCGCAATGGCCGGGAATTTTCCGCGCCCGCCGGCACGCGGCTCTTTAAGGATGGCGATCCAGCCCGCTACATGACGGTCCTGTTGGGCGGCGAAGTCCAGGTTCGCAGGCAATATGCAGGACAGGGCAGCCTTTTCATCGGGCGCTCCGGCAACATCACCGGACTGCTTCCCTTCTCTCGCATGAAAACTTCCGGAGGCGATGGCATCGCGACAGAAGAAGCCTGGGGGCTGCTGATTTTGAAGGAGCTGTTCTCGGAAATGCTGGCCGCCATTCCTTCCATGGGCCAGCGCTGTGTCTCAGTCATGCTGGACCGTGTGCGCGAGGTTACGCGGCTCGAGCAGCAGTCGGAAAAATTGAATGCGCTCGGAAAACTCGCTGCCAACCTGGCGCACGAGTTGAACAATCCCGCCAGCGCCGCTCAACGAGCCGCCAGCAACCTGCTGCAGGAGCTGCGCATATACGGCAAGGTAAGCTTCGATGCCGGCAGGCTTTGCCTGACCGACCAACAGGAAGAACGTTACATGGAATGGAATGTCGGCATTCGGGCTGGCATCGAACGGCGTATGAGAGAACCCACTCCGCTGGAAACAGGAGCGCTCGAAGAACGGCTGACCGAATGGCTGGAGCAGCACAAGGCTGCCGATACATGGTCGATCGCTCCCGTGTTTGCGGAAGCAGGGATTCAGCCGGAAGAACTTGCCGTTCTGGATGAGTTTCTGGATGGCGAAGCCTCCAACCTGGCGCTGATGCACTTCGCGTCCTCGTTGCGTGCCGAGCGGATGACCGGCGCTGTGCTCGAATCGACCGCCCGCATCTTCGAGCTGATCCGCGCCATCCAGCAATATTCCCACATGGATCAAGGTTCGCTGCAGGACGTGGACCTGGCGCAGTCGCTCGAAAATACGCTGAGCATGCTGCACTACCGGTTAAAGGATGTGCAGGTGGCGCGCGATTTCGATCCGGATCTCCCTCGCATCTCCGCGAATGGAAGCGAGCTAAATCAGGTGTGGATGGCCCTGCTTGAAAATGCGCTGGACGCAATGCACGATAAAGGGAAAATTCGTCTCTCTACCCAACACACCGGAGACATGGTGCGCGTTGAAGTGTGGAACGATGGACCGGAAATTCCGCCCGAGCTGCATAGCCGAATCTTCGAGCCGTTCTTTACCACCAAAACCGGGGGCCGCGGACCGGGGCTGAGCCTCGATGCCGTTCATCGAATATTGACCCGCTACCGCGGATATATCGATGTGCAATCAAAACCCGGGGCAACTTGTTTCCAGGTGCGAATACCGTTACAGCAGGCGGGAGCTTATTGAAACCTATTTCTCGATTTCCACGCCGCGCCAGAAGGCTACGTGGTTTTTGATAGCGCGTGCTGCCGGCTTGGGGTCCGGATAATACCAGGCGGCATCGGAATTTTCCTGTCCATCCACCAGGATGGTGTAATAGCGCGCTTGTCCCTTCCAGGGACAGGTGGAGATGGTCGAACTCGACCGGAAATACTCTCGATCGATGGAATCATGCGGGAAATAAATGTTCCCTTCTACCAGTTGCGTCTTGTCGCTCTCGGCGAGCACCTTGCCGTTCCACACCGCTTTCGCCATAATTTCGCTTAACCCCTTCACATTTCACCATAACAGATAAATGAAATCAGAAAAAAGGGACGCGCTCTAAGCGCGTCCCTTCTCCACTCTCTAACAATCCGCACTTCCGAAACTTACCTCAGGAGGCGCGCACTTCCACCGACTTCAACATACCGGTGAATATCTCCCGCGCCATGGGATATTTCTCCACCATTTGCGCGGTTTGTCGCATGAATGGGCTGCCAGTCTTCGCCTGGTATTCTTCTCGGAATCTGTGGAATTTGGCCAGAATATACAACCCCTCGCCGTTCGAAGCCAGGAACAGGTCCGCCTTCACCGCCCCATGCAACACCAGCGAAGCCGCCATTTCCCAATAGGCCAGCACCTGCCGGAAATATGAATTCTCCTGCGAGGCCGAGCCGCGCGCGATGTCTATAAATTCCTGCGCGGTCGCCGGATTGAATTCAAAAATCAACCAATGCCGCGCTTTGCGTAGAACGGCTTCACGGCGTAGATCGTACAGCTTCAGGATCAGCGAGGCATCTTCAAAGGTCGCAATCTGGCTTTCCATTTCTCTCATGTTCTTATCGTAGTCCGATATCGGCTACGAAGCGGCGGTAACGGTTTCGCGTTCGGCCGGCTTTTCCGTTTCCTCCGGCGCGTCGCCAATGCGCTCTTCATAATGGCACACAACGGTTTGCGCCGGCGATGGTGTTGCAGGCTCGGCATCTGCTTTTTTCCTGCGGCCTCTGCCTGCTTTCTCCTGCGCGTTCTGCTTTTCGTTGTTCGGGCAAATAAGGTACACGCCGGATTTCAACGTTTTTTCGAGCACGTACGGGCTCCCGCATTCCGGACATTTCTGCGGAACCGGCTTCAGATTCGAAGTGAAATCGCACTTGGGATAATTTGTGCAGCCGTAGAAAAGATTTCCCCGCCGCGCCTTGCGTTCTGCGATGTCCCCTTCACCGCAGGTCGGACATTTCACCCCGGTCAGGTTTTGCTTGATGTATTTGCACTTCGGATAGCCGCTGCAGGAGACGAATTCCCCATACTGCCCCGTCCGGCGCACCAGCTGCATGCCGCACTTCGGACAATTCTCATCGAGCGGCACCGGCGGCTTCTGCTGCTGTTTGGCGGTCAATTTGCGAATGGTCTTGCAGGGCGGATCTTCGTTATATCCCGGGCACGCCATAAACTGCCCGAACGGTCCATTGCGCAGCACCATCACCCGTCCGCAATTTTCGCAGAACTCCTCTTCCGCTTCCGCGTCTGCAGCTTCCGGAGTGTTCAGGTTCGGCTTGGCTTCAAAATTTTCTTTGGTGAATTTACAGCTGACCTGTTCGACGATCAGCTTGCGATCCGGTCCTGCAGTTTCCAACAATCCTGCTTCCAGCTCTTTCCGATTCGCAACGCTGACTGCCGCCGGCGCCGCTCCAGCTCCTCCAGTGGCTTTGATTGTCATCGGATAGGCCAGCTTCTCCTCGATCTTCTTGATCGCCTTCTTCGCATCTTTCTCCCACGCGGAGCTGGCGATGGTCACCGGCTTCTTCTTGTCATACGCCGTACAGGCGTAGAACGACCCGAACTTGCCCCACTTCAACACCAGCGGCGCTCCGCACTCCGGACACTTCTCCGTCGTGGGCTCTTCCATTCGCTTGATGTCTTCCATGTTTTTGCCGGCAACTTGCAGTTCCTTCTGGAAATACCCATAGAAGCCGCTCAGCAGGTCCGTCCATTTTTCCGTTCCGTCTTCGACTGCATCTAGTTCCACTTCCAGCTTCGCCGTGTAGGCCGGGTCGAAAATATAAGGGAAATTTTTCACCAGCAGGTCGTTCACCACCACGCCGATCTCCGTCGGATAAAACTTGCCCGACCCCTTCGGCGGAACCTTGGCAACATATTCCCGATCCTGAATGGTGCTGATGATCGAAGCGTAAGTCGAAGGCCGGCCGATGCCGCGCTCTTCCAGCTCCTTCACCAGCGATGCCTCATTGAACCTGGGCGCAGGCTCGGTAAAGTGCTGCTCCGGCTTCAATGCATTCAGCTTCAGGGCTTGGCCATCCGTCAACTCCGGCAGGCGATTGCTCAACGCTTCATCGTCGGCGTCCTTCGCGTCCTTGGCTTCTTCATACACTTTCAGAAAGCCGTCGAATTTGAGCACAGAGCCGGTCACGCGATAGTCATAGCTGCGATCCGCCTTGGCCACAATGTCCACGCTGGTCTGGTCGAAGATTGCCTGCACCATCTGCGAGGCCACAAACCGCTGCCAGATCAATTTGTAGAGCTTGTATTGTTCATCGCTCAGATAGCGCTTGATCTCATCCGGCGCGAATTCGACGTTCGTCGGGCGAATCGCTTCATGCGCATCCTGTGCATCTTTCTTGCTTTTGAATGTATTGGCGGTCGCCGGTAGATAATTTGCGCCGATTTTTTTGCTTACGTACTCCCGCGCCTGCTCGATTGCGTCCGGCGATACGCGCGTGGAATCGGTGCGCATATACGTGATCAGACCCACTGTGCCCTGGCTGCCCACCTCCACGCCTTCATACAGCCGCTGCGCAACACCCATCGTTCGGCGCACGTTGAATCCGAGCTTGCGCGATGCATCCTGCTGCAGCTTGCTGGTGGTGAAGGGAGCGGTCGGGTTCTGTCGCCGCTCTTTCTTCTCCACCGACCGGACCTTCCAATCGGCAGTCTTCAATGCGGCGACAATCGCGTCGGTCTCCGCCTGGTTCGGCAGCGCGGGCGCATTCACCGTCTCAACGGTCGACCGCTTGCCATCGATGCCGATGAAGCGTGCGGTAAACTCGCGCTGCTCTTTTCCCGCCGAAGGAATCAATTGCGCATCCAGCGTCCAATACTCGACCGGCTGAAATGCTTTGATCTCCCGTTCGCGCTCGACGATCAAACGCACCGCGACCGTCTGCACTCGCCCGGCGGACAACCCACGGCGCACTTTATCCCACAGCAGTGGAGAAATCTGATACCCCACAATGCGGTCGAGCACGCGCCGTGTCTGCTGCGCATCCACCAGGTTCGCGTCCACGTTGCCTGCATGCTGGAACGCGGCCTTGACCGCCTTCTGCGTAATCTCGTTGAACGTCACCCGCTGAATGGTCGCGTTCCCGCGCAGCTGCGGCTTCAACTGCATCTGCAAATGCCAGGCAATCGCCTCGCCTTCGCGGTCGGGATCGGGCGCCAGATACACCGCATCCGCGCCGCTCGCCAGCTTCTTCAGCCGGTCGACCACCTTTTCCTTGCCGGGCATCACGATCAGCTCCGGCTCAAAGGTTCCATCTTCGAGATCGACTCCGATTTTATTTTTCGGCAGGTCCATGATGTGGCCCACCGAGGCCTCCACCACGAAATCCTTACCGAGATATTTGTTGATCGTCTTCGCCTTCGCGGGCGATTCGACGATGACTAGTGATTTTGCCATTGAAATACGCTTTCTTCTTTCGCAACTGAACTTGCCAACTACGCTATTGTGCGCGCTCCAGTGGAATCGATGTACCTACGGACGCGCGAATCTCCATTAGGTAATACGTGCGAAGCTAACACGATTACGGCTGCCGTTGCCAGTAATGAAAACCTGATAGAACCTGGGTGCCCCATCTCTCGCTTCTGAGACATGGGATTTCAGTAGATTAATTTTCAAAAGACCCGAACATAATTTTTGCCCGGCATCGCACGCACCTTACCCGCGAGTTCCAATTCAAACAGAGCGGTAAAAATCTCCGATGAACTAAGCTTTCCCTCCAGCTGCTCGACCAGTTCATCGAGCTGCGTGGAATGATCCGGGCGAAGCGCCTCGAACACGTGAGCCTGATCCTCCGGTAAATCCGGCGTGCTCAATAACGATGCACCAGGGTCGCCAAAAGATGCAACACCGGCGCGTTCCTCCACTTCCATGCGAATCTGGGTGGGCAGTTCTTCCCACACGTCTTCCCAGGTCGCAACCAGCTTGGCGCCCTGTTTAATCAACGTGTTCGGGCCCCAGGAATTTTTCGATGTCACATTGCCGGGCACCGCGAACACTTCGCGATTTTGTTCGAGCGCACAGCGAGCGGTTATGCGCGTGCCGCTGTTTTCGCTGGCCTCGATCACCAGCACCCCGACGCTCATGCCGCTCAAGATCCGGTTGCGAATCGGAAAATTCTGCGGCGCGGGAAACGTGCCCATGGGATATTCGCTGAGGATCGCGCCGCCGCATTCCAGAATCTGCTCGGCCAGCTTCTTGTTCTCCTTGGGATAGATCACGTCGATTCCCGTTCCCCACACGGCCACCGTTTTTCCAGGAAGCCCGCTGCAGCGCGCTTCGATCGCGCCGCGATGCGCCGCCGTATCCACGCCGCGCGCCATGCCGCTTAAAATCACCATGCCATGCGCCGCCAGATCGCGCGAAAGCATCTCCGCCATACCCGTGCCATACGGCGTTGGATGCCGCGATCCCACCACAGCAATTCCCGGTTGAGCCAATAGCGCCGCGTCGCCGCGAATCCACAATACAGTCGGAGAATCGAAAATCTCCCGCAATCTTTCCGGATACGTCGCATCGACCGGCGTGATAATTGCGCCGCCCCCCTCCTGCACGTTCTTCCATTCCTGCTCGGCCTTCGCACGGGAGCCGCCGGATACAATCGACTGCGCCGCGGCAGCCGGCAGCTTCAGCATTTCCAATTGCGTCAATGGCAGTGTCAGCACGCGCTCCGCGCTGCCCGATGCATCGACGGCGCGCCAGATGCGTCGCGGCCCCAGGCCATCGGTCATGGTCAACGCCAGCCATGCCAGCTGCTCTTCTTCCAGCCCTCGCGAAGCACTGGAAGTGTTGACGGACTGTTCTGTGGCCGGATTCATCGCAAGAAAAAAATTCACTCCACAGCCGACGATTTGATTCGACGAACCGATCGTTTCAAAAAATTGGCTTGATGTTGCGAGAGCGTATCTGGGGCCGGATTGAATGTCAAGCCGCGACCGCGGCGCAGCCAACCAAATCGCAGGCTAACCCTTCATCAATTCATAAAGTTGGATCACCGTACTCCAATTCCGCGCCGTGCTGACCGTAGACAGCCTGGAATCGAAATACGCATTCGTCAGTTTGGTGCGCGCCATCCCATTCGGAAGCTGCACATACACCTCCCGTCCGCGCACCGTAAAAGTATCCGGCAATGATCGGTTCGCATCCAGCGCCGCGACATCGGCGGCTTCCGGCAACTTCGCCAGAAAATACACATGCAGCATTTTCTCCGGCACTCCTGCAGCAATGAAAGGATTGTTCCGTATCGCCTCGCCAAGTTCTTCCACCGTTCGCAGCACCACGGGAATCCGACACCCGATCGATTTTTCGATTGATTTTGTGATGAGATCGGAAATCTTCGGCATGACAGCGCGAGGAGCATTGAACATCACATTTCCGCTCTGTATATAGGTACAAACATCGCTGCATCCAGCCTCGGCAAACAGCCGCGTCAAATCTTTCATCGCCAGCTTGTTCTTTCCGCCGACATTGATCCCACGCAGCAGCGCGAGATTCTTGCACGATCCCTGCGATTGCGTCCTCATTCGCGTTTCTATCGCCGTCCGCCTAGTATCGATCCCAGCACCCCGCGAACAATCTGGCGGCCGACCGTGCTGCCCATCGACCGCGCCGCGCTTTTCACCGCCGCCTCCATCACCGTGTCTCCGCGACGCACGCCCGTGCCGGATTTCGCCCCGCCCAGGCCGCCCAGCACATTGCCCAATACATTCAGACCGCCGCTCCACGAACTGCTCTTCTCAGGTTCGACTGGGACCTGTCCTGTAGGCGGCGCGACCACTGCGGACTTCTCCGCGCGGGCCTTCAGCAGTTCATAGGCGGACTCACGATCGACCGGCGTATCGTACACGCCGGCGACCAGAGAGTTCTTCATGATCGCCTGCCGTTCTTCCGGCGTAACAGGACCGATCTGGCTGCGCGGTGGACAGATCAGCGCACGCTCCACAATTCCGGGAGTTCCCTTTTCATCGAGAAACGACACCAGCGCTTCGCCCACTCCCAGTTCCGTAATCGCCTTCTCCACGTTCAGCTTCGGATTTGTCCGAAAGGTCTGCGCCGCCGCCTTGACGGCTTTTTGATCGAGCGGTGTAAACGCACGCAGTGCATGTTGCACGCGATTGCCCAACTGACTCAGCACGGTCGCGGGAATGTCGATCGGGTTCTGCGTAACAAAGTACACACCGACGCCTTTCGAGCGAATCAGCCGGACCACCTGTTCAATACGCGTTTGCAGCACGGACGGCAGCCCGTTGAAGAGCAGATGCGCCTCATCGAAGAAGAACACCAGCTTCGGCTTATCCAGATCGCCCACTTCCGGCAGCCGCTCAAATAGCTCCGACATCAGCCACAGCAGAAACGTCGCATACAGCTGCGGAGATTGCATCAGCTTGTTCGCCGCAAGAATATTGACAACGCCATGCCCGTTGCCATCGGTCTGCAACAGGTCTTCAATGTTCAGCGCCGGCTCGCCCAAAAAATGCTCTCCGCCCTGACTGGCCAGTGTGACCAGACCGCGCTGAATCGCTCCAATACTGGCAGCGGAGATATTGCCATACTGCGTCTGATACTCCTTCGCCACTTCGCCTACATGCTGCAACATGGCCTGCAGATCTTTCATGTCGAGCAGCAGCAATCCATTGTCGTCCGCAATCTTGAAAACCAGAGTGAGCACGCCGGTCTGGGTATCGTTCAGGTTCAGAATGCGGCTGAATAGCAGAGGACCCATGTCGGAGACAGTCGCTCGCACGGGATGGCCTTGCTCGCCGAACAAATCCCAGAACGTCACCGGGCAACCGGCAAAATGAAGCTCGCCCAGCTTCATTTGCGCGGCTCGTTCCGTTAGCTTTGCGCTGGATTTCCCCGGCTGGCTGATGCCGGAAAGATCGCCCTTCACATCCGCCGCAAAGACCGGTACGCCGGCGGCGCTCAAAGCCTCCGCCATCACCTGCAGCGTCACAGTTTTTCCCGTGCCCGTCGCTCCCGCCACCAGCCCGTGGCGATTCGCCAGCGCGGGCAGCAAGTACAATTCGTCGTTACGTGCGGCGCCTTTGGCAATCAGCAGCGGTTCGGTCATGTCGGCAATCTCTCCACGCCTGCAGATTACACCCTGACAGTTTCTCTGCGATTGCAGCCCTTCCGGCGGAAGCGTCGACAATTGTTTACACTTGTCTGTGACCGAGCGCCTCCGCATCTCCGCCATCCGCTTTCTGAATCCCGCACCGCTGATGTGGGACTTCGAGCATCCTCCAGCAAGAATGCGTCTCGGCGAACGCTACCGGATTCATCGCTCCATGCCCTCGGAGTGCGCTACGGAACTGGCCAATGGAACCGCCGATATCGGCCTGATCCCCATCGCCGCCTATGCCACCAATCCGGATCTCGCAATCATTCCCGGCTGCACGATTGCATCGCTCGATCGAGTTCGCTCGATCCTGCTGATCGTAAAAAATCCGGATGGCCTTGCTGCTGTAAAGCGCGTAGCCGCCGACAGCGATTCACGAACCTCCAACGCTTATGCGCAAACTATTTTTCGCAAGTTTTACGAGACCGACCCGGAGTTTGTGCCGCACGCGCCAGACCTCGATGCCATGCTGACCAACTGCGACGCCGCCGTGCTGATCGGCGATCCCGCTTTGATGGCGCTCGAAGATCGAGACGCGCGCTTTGCCCGCACCGGCCAGCGCCTGCAATATCTCGATCTTGCTCAGGAATGGAAGCGGCACACCGGCGTGCCCTGGGTTTCCGCCTTCTGGGCGGTGCGGCCTGAAGCAATCAAGCGCTCAAGGTTGGACACGCAAAGTGTGATCGACGATTTCATTCAGTCGCGTGATCACGGCCTGGCCCATATTGAAGACCTGGTCCGTGAGTGGGCGCCGCGCCTGCACATTTCGGCATCGACCGTCCGCACCTATCTGTCCGAAAACATCCATTACATCCTGGACGAAGACTGCATCGCGGGAATCGAACTGTTCTTTCGTTACGCCGCCGAATGCAAGGTTCTGCCCGTCGTTCCGCCGCTGCGCTGGCTCTAGAGTATTTCCGGTTCAAATGTGAACAAACTTTTGGGTGCCCCATTCTAGCGCCGGTCGTTTTGGCGCTGGAGTGGGAGATCGCAACTCTTTCCCGGTTGTCATCACCGCAATGAAAAATGCTCTAACGCTGGTTCGACTTCCCACTCCTCCATCGTTCGCATCTCATGAATTTGAATCCGTGAGAATTGCGATTCGAGGGAGTTGCGCGCCAATGGCAACAAAAAATGCAAGGCCCAAAAAAATGAATTCCTCCAGGGCGAAGCACTTGAAAAAATCTGAGCGGCGCGAGTTGGAACAAGCAGCCGGCAGTCTGGGACTGGCAGCTTCCTTGATCGAACTTCAGCCGCGCCATGCAACCGTTCAGGTCAGCCAGGGGCGCGTCGTTCTGGTTACGAATCCTCAAGGCCAGATTCTGGATACGGAGCCGCACCAGGGCTTGTGGGCATATCAGACCCGCATGCTCTCTCGCTATCGTTGGACGATTGAGGGCAAAGCGCCGCAATTCAGCGCCGGTTCCAACATCGACCAGCATCGCTGGATGGGTTATTCCATCGCAACTCCGCCGAATTGCAAGCAGACTCCCACAGGAGAATGCAGCCCGCTGCAGGAGGCCATTGAGTTGCGCCTATCTCGCTCGATCGGCGGCGGCATGCATGAGGAAGTCGACGTCGCCAATTACACCCAGATCGAAACCTCCATCACGCTGAAACTGGAAATGGATTGCGATTTTGGCGATCCCAGCAAAACCGAGCGCGGAGAGAGCGGGAATCTCAGCCGCAAGTGGCGTCAGGCCAAAGACCAAGTCTGGGAACTGGAATACGACTACCGAGCCGAGCATACCTACCATCATCAGAGCGACCAAGGCACAGTCGGCGTCCATCGCGGAATCAAATTGCGGGTGGAACATTCCGATTCAAATCCTGTCTATCAAGGAAGCTCGATTTCCTTCCAGGTGAAATTGCCGCCGCATGGCTCCTGGCATGCCTGTCTGGATTGGATTCCCCAAATTGACGGTCATCCACTGCCCCTGCAGTATGGCTGCCAGGCCACCGAAAAAAATCCCTCCGAATGGGATCGGAAAAGGAGCCTGTTTCTCGAGGACTCAACCCAGTTCAGCGTGCCCGAAGACACAACGCTCAGTTCTCTCGTGCGGAATGTGCTCGACCGCTCCAAACGCGATCTAGCCGCGCTGCGCCTGTACGATCTCGACAACGGCCGGCATAGCTGGCTCCCCGCTGCGGGAATCCCAACCTACACTTCCCTGTTCGGCCGCGATTCCCTGGTGGTCGGATGGGAAAGCTCTCTGCTCGGCGCGGACATGCTGCGCGGCGCGGCGACCCTCATGCCGCAATATCAAGCTTCTGAAACCGACGATTGGCGGGACGCGCAGCCGGGACGAATGGTGCATGGACTGCACACCAGCCCCACCGCCCAGATGAACTATTCTCCTCACCATCGCTATTACGGCGATGCGACGGCTTCCAATTTCTATCCGATGGTTGTGGCTGACTTGTGGCAATGGACCGGAGATAAGGAACTGGTGCGCCCCCTTATCGAGCCTGCCCTGAAAGCGCTCGCCTGGGCGGACAAGTACAGCCTGGACAGCGACGGATTTTATAAATATCGGACACGCTCCGAACAGGGAGAGAAAAACCAGTGCTGGAAAGATTCCGGCGACTCCATCGTCCATGCCGACGGATCGCAGGCCCAGGACCCGCTCGGCACCTGTGAGATGCAGGGGTTTGTCTACGCGTCCAAGCTGCAATTTTCGCAAATGCTGTGGTGGATGGGGGAAAAGGAGCAAGCGAAAAAGTTACATGCCGAATCGCAAAAACTGAAGAAACATTTCAACAAAATCTTCTGGATGGAGAAAGAGGGCTATATCGCGCTTGGCATCGATGCGAAAAAGCGCACGATCCGCTCCATTGCCTCCGATCCCGGGCACTGCCTCATGCTGGGCATCGTCGACCAGGCGCTGGCTCCCCGCCTGGTACACCGCATGATGGCCAGGGACATGTTTTCCGGCTGGGGACTCCGCACCCTTTCCGCGGACCACCCCGCCTACAATCCGTTCGCCTATCATCGCGGTACCGTATGGCCGGTTGTCAATGGCATGTTGGCCATCGGGCTGGCCCGGTACGGTTTTCATCGGGAGATGAACGCGCTCACCAAAGCAATGTTCGAAGCGGCTTCGCTGTTCCAGCACAACCGGCTTCCCGAAGTGTTCGCCGGCCATCCGCGCGACACGGCGCATCCATTTCCCGGCATGTACACTAAGGCCGACTGGCCACAGGCCTGGACGGCGTCGGCTCCTTTTGCAATGATTCGAGCTATGTTGGGAATTGTGCCCTTCGCCCCGATGGAGGCATTGTTTTTGAATCCCATGCTGCCCGACTGGCTGCCATCTCTGAGGCTTGAACGTCTGCAGGTAGGTAAGGCCCTCGTCACATTGAATTTCCAACGCGGCAGCGATGGAAAAACGGATTTTGAAGTCGTTGATCGAAAGGGCACACTGCATATCGTTCGACACCCAAAGCCCTGGTCGCTGCTCGACAGCCCCGGCGAACAGATTCACAATTCCATCGGCAACCTGCTGACAAGGTGAACTATGAGTTCCAATCGACGCGATTTTCTGAAACAAGCTGCTTCCGCCGCAACTCTGGCCGCGTTCGCGAACGGATTCGCGAATAGGCAATCTCTCGCGCAAACTGCCCCCGCAGCCAACCGCACAAATCCTCCTTCGCCCCATGAGAAAAAAATTGGCTATTGTATTGTCGGGCTCGGCAGAATTTCCATGGACGAATTCATGCCCGGTGTCCGCCTCTCCAGACAATCGAAGGTCGTGGCCCTGGTCAGCGGTCATCGGGAGAAGGCCGATCGTGTCGCTGCCCAGTATGGCGTAGCCCCTCACGCGATCTATAACTACGAAAATTACGACACCATTCGCAACAATCCCGAGATCGACGCAGTCTATATCGCACTGCCAAACGGCATGCACGCCGAGTACACCATCCGCGCCGCCAAAGCAGGCAAGCACATCTTATGCGAGAAGCCGATGGCGAACTCGGTCAGGGAATGCGAGCAGATGATCGCAGCCTGCAAGCAAGCCAACCGCAAGCTGATGATCGCGTATCGCTGTCAATATGAGCCGACGAATTTGAAAGCCATCGAACTGCTGCGCCAGGGCTACGTCGGCAATCTGGTGGAGATTAGCAGTTCGAATGGCTTCAATATCAAACCCGGCGAATGGCGCCTGAATAAAAAATTGGCGGGCGGCGGTCCGCTGGTCGACGTCGGCATTTATTCCATTCAGGCGACTCGCTACCTTACCGGCGAAGAACCCGCCGAGGTGCAAGCCTTCTCTTCCGTAACCGATCACGATGGACGGTTCAAGGAAGTAGAGGAAACTGTGGTGTGGAATTTTCGCTTTCCTTCCGGCGTACTCGCCAATTGCGCGACCACCTATGGCGGAAACGGACTGGGTGGATCTGCACGAGTATCCGGGTCAAAAGGAATGCTCGAGTTGAAACCGGCATTCGGCTATCAGGGATTGCACCTGAGCGGGAAAGCGGAAGGAAAGCAGCCCCTCGATATCGCATTCGACAATCCCTCACCACGGCAGTTTGCAACCGAAGCCGATTATTTTTCCAATTGCATTCTGGAAGACAAAGAGCCGAAGACCGGCGGCGAAGAAGGCT
This sequence comes from Acidobacteriaceae bacterium, assembly GCA_965276585.1. Taxonomy (GTDB): domain Bacteria; phylum Acidobacteriota; class Terriglobia; order Terriglobales; family Acidobacteriaceae; genus JAKAAZ01. Next base: position 1,190,289 of record CBDIAZ010000003.1, read on the forward strand.
TGCGAGATCAACGCATCATTACAGCGATCTACAAATCCTGCGCCAACGGTGCGCCGGTAAAATTGTCTGTATAAAACTTGTGTCGCCTCTTTTGGCATCCTGCAGGCGCCCCCCATGAATTGTCATCCCGACCGGACCCTGAGCGGAGTCGAAGGGGAGGTGGAGGGACCTGCTTTTCGCCGGCTTCGATAGGGAGTAAAGTTATATTTTTATATAACTAGTTATACTTTTATATAATGTGGCGAAAACGAGGGAAGCTTGAGATAACTCAAAGCAAAATCTAGGGTAGAGATCGGATTTAAGTTCGAAGCAGAATAATTCCGATATTCATGGCGCACAATAAAATGATGTTTTTTTCTCGAGAAAATGCAAAAGTGCAACCTGTATCCTGCATGGAATCAAGGCTTTGCAATTGAACCCGACAGAAATAAACACCTGCATTGCCAGCGATTCCCGGTTACACCCGATCGTCTCGAAAAACAGCCTTTTTCTTCTAAGTATCGAATTTCACAGGCTTTTCCCAATAGCCCTGGTCGCGCAGAAAATAATCCATATTGCGGGAGTTCAACGCGGTTTTCAGAAACATCCAGGCAATGCGTCTGTGGCCCATTTTATTGAAGCGCCGGTTCGATGTCAGCACGCCGCCGGGAATTACCGCAAAGCGATTCCGCGCCACCTGCTTGCTCAATAGATAATCTTCCGCATACAAGGCACGCTCGTCGAATCCGCCGAGACGATCGAATTCCCGTTTATCGAACAGCATGAACATCCCGGTGGCAAACGGCGACACCCAGCGCGATGCCCGCTGAACAACATTGTTCAATCCGAATAAAAGCCGGTCGGCGCGGCCACCTTCCGTGCAGCCGATATCCGTCGTTACACAATGCAGGCCGCGGCTCTGCATCGCTTCCATCGCCCGGCGTAGCAGAGACGGACTGGCGAGTTCCACGTCCGCATCGAGAAACAGTACATACGGCGTAGTGGCGCGTTGCGCGCCCGCGTTGCGGCCCACCGACGGCAAACCGCCGGGAACCACTTCCAGCGCAAGATGCAGATTCTCCGCCGAAAGCTGTGCAATCGCCGCGGTGCAGTCGGTCGAGCCCGCGTCAGCAACGAAGACTTTGGTATCCCGCAAATGCGGGTAGTCCTGCCTGCTCAAAGAGGTCAGCAGCCGGGGCAGAGACTGGCTCTCGTTCTTCGCTGGGACCACGATGGTGAGTTCCGCCGGCATAGGTTTGGATCTCCACTCCACGCTGATCGATGGTCAGGAACGTGGCGCGCGCATCCACCCACGATCCGGAATTGTAATACTCGATGCCGTCCTGCACGATCGAAAGCGCCGCATGCGTATGTCCGCAGAATACGCGATCGCACCGCCCGCTTCGAGCGTATTGAATCGCGCCTTCTGCTACTTTGTCGGAAAGCCGCAGCCATCGCGTGCTGACACGGTCAAGAAATCGCGAGAAGCATTTCGTCTGCGAGTCGAGCTTTTGTATCTGATAAAACAACTGCTCGAAGGTGCGGCTGGCGAGCAGGTTTTTGCTAAGGAAGCGGTCGAACTGATGGCCATGTACGGCGAGATGACGCTTGCCTCCATATTCCCAAACGTAGCGTTGATAGACCGGCACGCCGACAAGATGAGACATCAGATTCGCCAGGCCGTGATCGTGGTTCCCTTCCACCCAGACCACTTCCACACGACGCTTTGGGTTCGAGAGCTTACGGATATGGGTCAGGAACTTCCAATGCTCGCTGGTCAGGCGGCGAAAATTGAGGTCGGCAAACATATCGCCCAACAACACCAGACGCTTGAAGCGATGCGATTGCAGCACGTCCAAGGCATCCTGTGCGCGGCTTAGCTCAGAGCCCAGGTGGACATCCGACAGGATCAACGTATCGTAGAGTGCGTCGCCCATGCCTCATACATGCAGCAACTGTGGAAAACGTACGATGACGGGAGTGTGAATATACGAAGAAATGCAAATATCTAAAATATGGCTATGGTAATATGACTATAGTTTCAGGTGAGCCCATGAAGACAATGCCTGCGGGAAAGTTCAAGACAAATTGCCTGGCGGTTATGGATGAAGTAAAGGCCAAGCGCGAACCCGTGCTGATTACCAAACATGGCAAACCGGTCGCGGTGCTCACTCCGGTGGAAGAGAAGGACGATCCCATATTCGGGTTTTACAAGGGAATGGGAAAAGTAGTGGGCGATATAATTTCTCCCATCGTTCCGCTGGAAGACTGGGACGCCCTGAAGTGATTTTGCTGGACACGCACGTTGTGCTCTGGCTTGCATTCCATCCGGAAAAACTGTCCAGACAGGCGGTGTCAGCCCTTGAACATGCGCGCGACCAACGCGGCGGTTTGGCAATCGCGGCAGTGACTCTGTATGAGATTGCTCTGCTAGCATCCAGAGGCCGGATCGATCTGCGAACTTCCATGGAGTCATTTCTTGACGAAGTCGAAGCCCAATTCGTTGTCAAGCCGATCACTGGCCGGATTTGTGCGCAGACAATTAGGCTGCCAGATGCGTACCCGAACGACCCGATGGATCGATTGATCGGTGCGACCGCGATCGTCGAGGGATTGGCTTTGATTACAGCGGACGCCGCGATACAAAAATCGAAGTGCGTGGAGACCATTTGGTAGAGGTTAAATTTCCCAGCGCAGCAGGCAGGTTCCTACTGTATATCCGGCGCCGACGGAGGCCAGCAGAACCAGATCGCCTTTGTGCAGACGGTTTTCCTCCCGTGCTGTCTGCATGGCCAGCGGAATGGTTCCCGCCGTCGTGTTGCCGTAGCGGTCGATGTTGATGACAACCTGTTCCGGCCTCAGACCTAACCGCTCCACGGTCGCGTCGATAATCCTGCGGTTTGCCTGGTGTGGGACCAGCAGCTTTACATCGGACACCTTGCACCCGTTTGCAGCCAATACTTTTTCGCTGGCTTCCACCATCTTGCGCACGGCAAATTTGAAAACCGCCTGGCCTTCTTGATGCACGCAATGCATTTTCTTGTCGACCGTCTCATGGGTAGGGGGATGCAGGCTGCCTCCGCCGGGCATGTATAAGGAAGAACCGCCAGAGCCGTCGATCTCATGGGCGAAGCCAATGATGCCCACCTCATCCTCCAATGCCCGCTCAACCAGCACCGCACCGGCTCCATCTCCGAAGAGGATACAGGTTGCTCGATCGGTGTAGTCGAGGATGGAGGACATTACGTCCGCCCCGATCACCAGCACCTTCTTATGAGCGCCTGTTTCCACAAATTTGGCGGCAACCTGGAGTGCGTAAACAAAGCCGCTGCAAGCCGCAGAGAGGTCGAAGCCCCACGCTCCTTCGGCGCCTAATTTGTTCTGTACCAGGCACGCGGTAGCGGGAAACAACATGTCCGGCGTGACAGTCGCTATGATGATCGCTTCCACTTCCGCAACCGGAACGCCATTTTCCTTGAGACAACGTTTTGCCGCTTCGACAGCCAGATCGCTGGTGGCGACGCCCTTTTCGGCGATATGTCGTTCGCGAATTCCTACCCGGGTCACGATCCATTCGTCGTTGGTATCGACCATTTTTTCGAGGTCTGCATTGGTCAATACACGGGGAGGAACGTATGTGCCGAGGGCGCTGATTTTGGCGCGGAATTGCGGCCGAGAACGAAGATCGAAATTCAATGAAGTGGCCTCAAAGAAAGATTGCACTGCTTGTTTTCTGTTTGGAATCTATGAGATACGTGGAAGACCGCGGTGGACCCGGCGGGTGTGGCCAAAGGGCCTGAAGCGCCGGGTGACCCACTGCACACGCATGAGCCCGTTGCCGTTGCTTCCTTCCGGACCTGGCGGGGTTGGCGGGATTGCGTCGCGTAGGACCCGGCACAAGTCTATGATACCACTAGACAATCAAGTGCGCGAAACTGCATACTTTGCATCGAAATAAGGCGATTTTCTGCGTGAATATAGTAAAAATTACTACATTCATATTTCGGATTTTGGGACGCCTGCCGGGAACATGGATTGCCGCCGCGCACGTAAAATGGAAGATGTGAACATTCTGGAAATTAGCGGATCCGAACCGTCGGTTCGTACGGAAACGGCAGCGCCGCGAGTTGGGTTCGTCAGCCTGGGCTGTCCGAAGAACCTGGTCGACAGCGAAGTGATGATGGGCATCCTGGCGAAGGCGGGGGCGACAATTACTTCTGACGCCGAGTCTGCCGATGTGCTGGTGGTGAATACCTGCTCCTTCATTGACAAGGCCAAACAGGAATCCGTCGATACGATCCTGGAGATGGCACGGCACAAGACCGGCGGCAAGGCAACGCGGCTGGTGGTTGCCGGCTGCATGGTGGAGCGGTACCGCGAGGAGATCCGAAAGAATATCCCCGAAGTCGACGCCGTGGTTGGCACCGGAGAGCTGGAGCAGATTCTGTCTGCTGCCGGAATTGCGCCACACCCAAGCGAAAATTCTCCGTTCCGGATTTTGACCTCTGCCGAAGCTGCCATTTCTCATCGCGCCGAAGGCGAAGCGCGAGAGCGGCAGGGTCGTTTTTCTCGCGACGGCTGGGATGGCGCGATTACCGACTTGCCGAATTATCTCTACGACGAAACAACGCCGCGGCTGCGGACAACTGCACGCACGTCGGCATACGTGAAAATCGCCGAGGGCTGCGATCATCCCTGCGGGTTCTGCATCATTCCGCAACTGCGAGGCAAGTTCCGCTCGCGCCGGTTCGAGTCGGTGGTTGCGGAAGTGGAACGGCTGGTGGCCGAGGGTGTGGAGGAGGTCACGCTGATCGGACAGGACACGACCTGCTACGGCGAAGACTTCGGCATGAAGGATGGGCTGGCGCAGCTGCTGGACCGGCTGGCGCGGGTGGAGGGCCTGCGCTGGCTGCGGTTTCTTTATGCGTATCCCAACAAGGTAACGCCGGCGCTGCTCGATACCATGGCACGGCATGAAACGATCTGCAAGTATCTCGATGTTCCGCTGCAGCATGCGGCCCCGAATGTTCTGAAGCGCATGAAGCGCGGCGGCGGCGCGGACATTTTCCTGAAGATGATTGAACGCGTGCGGGCGACGATGCCGGATGTAACGCTGCGGACTTCTTTCATTACCGGCTTCCCCGGCGAAACGGAAGCGGATTTCGATCTGCTGCAGGGTTTTATTCAGGAAGCGCGGTTTGACTGGCTGGGTGTGTTTGAATATTCCGATGAAGAAGGCTCGGCGGCGTATGCGCTGGATGGAAAAGTGCCGAAGCGGACGATTTCCGCTCGGCAGCGCAAACTGATGCGGAACCAGCGGGCGATCAGCCGCGTGGTGCGGGCGGCGCAGGTGGGACGCGGCTTCGATGTGCTGGTCGAGGGCGAGAGCGAGGAGACGCCCTTGTTGTGGCAGGGACGTGCGGCAATGCATGCGCCGGAGATCGACGGCAAAATTCTGATCAACGATTTTGGTTCGTTGGAAACGCTACAGCCGGGAACGTTTCATCGCTGCGAGATTACCGAGGCGCATGATTACGATCTGGTGGCGCGGGTTGTCAGCTGAACGATGGGTCGATCCTGCTCCTGGCCGCAAACGACGCGGCGAGGACTGACACGCGATTCAACGCAATTCCTGAATATGTAACGAGTTCGGTTACATTTTGAGGTTCTTCCATGGGAAAAGAGAAAACTACCGCTTTGCGATGCCCGACCTGCGGCACTCTGGTGCTGCGCGACGCTCCCGATCTGCCGTTCTGCAGCGATCGCTGCCGGGTGATCGATCTGGGGAAATGGGCGAGCGGCGCATATCGCATTTCTTCGCCTATCCTTGACCCGGAAGTGCTGGAGGGGTTGGATGAGAGACATCGCAGTGGGCAGAATCCAGGCGATGACGAATAGATGAGTCCGCGACGAACCGGCTGGGCCTGGGCGCTCGGGACATTTTTCGGTACTGGATTTTTGCGTCCGGGGCCGGGCACGTGGGGCTCGGCGGCTGGTCTTGGCATCTGGCTGGCAGTGGCGCATTGGACGCATCTCACACGTGGACAGCTGGCCGTCGGCACCGCCGTTGCGGCTTTGCTTCTGCTGCTGGTTGGCATTCCTGCATCCACCATTGTTGCGCGAGAGGCGGGCACGAACGATCCCGGCTTTGTGGTGCTCGATGAAGTTGTGGGTCAGTGGATTGCGCTCATTGGAGCGACAATCGTTCCATGGAATTGGCTGCTGGCGTTTTTGCTGTTTCGCGCGTTCGATATTACCAAGCCTCCGCCGGCGCGCCAGTTTGACAGGATGCATGGCGGATTCGGCATCATGATGGATGATGTAGCTGCGGGGATTTATGCTTTGATTCTGGTGGTGCTCGCCGGTAGATATTTTTAGCAGTCCGGCACGCTGTCATTTCGACGTCCTTGGCTGCGCTCAGGATGACAGCAGATAGTTAGAGGTTTTTCTATGAAGTTCGGCATTCACTCGACGGAGCATTCTCCGCACATTGCATCGATTGCGCCGGCGGCGGCGCTGCCCGGCGGCGAGGTTGAGCTGCATGGCAATGGGCTGACGCCCAGCGGCTTTCGCCAGCCTTCGGCGACGATCGGGGAGCAGCGGGCGCCCGTGATCATGAGCCGGGCTTCCCGCGTGCAATTGCACGTGCTGCCGGGGACCATCTCGGGCAATGTGCAGCTGCGGATGGATGGTCATGTCAGCAACACCATGCCTCTATCTGTGGGAATTGCGATTGCAGAGAATATGGACCCGGTTGCCAACCCCGTCGCCGATGCCGAGGGAAATATTTATGTCGCGTTTTCCGGCCAGCGCGGGCAACCGACGCCTACATCGGTATTTCAGATCGATGCGGAATATCAGACGCGGGCTTTTGCCACCGGCATTTTGAATGCGACCGCAATGGCGCTCGACGCCGACCGCAATCTTTACGTTTCCTCGCGACACGAAGGCACCGTGTACCGGGTGACGCCGAGCGGCGCGCGATCGGTGTTTGCCGAAGGGATGGGAATCGCTACCGGACTGGCGTTCGACCGCGAGGGCATGCTCTACGTGGGCGATCGCAGCGGAACTATTTTCAAGATCGCGCGCGACCGGCAGGTGTTTGTTTTTGCCACACTGGAACCGAGTGTGTCTGCGTATCACCTGGCCTTCAACGATCACGGAACCTTGATGGTCAGCGGACCGACGACATCCGCGAATGAAACCATCCATGCTATTGAGCCGGATGGATCCATCTCCAGCTTTCATACCGGGCTGGGACGGCCGCAGGGGTTGGCGTTCGATGTGGACGGGAATCTTTATGTAGCTGCCTCGCTGCATGGCCGTCGCGGCGTGGTGAAGATTACGCCGAAACGGGAGGCATCGCTGGCGATATCGGGATCCGGAATTGTGGGGCTGGCGTTTCTGCCGGAGGGCGATGCGGTGCTGGCTACACGCGACACCGTTTATCATGTTGGATTGGATATTGCCGGGCGATTGCTGGGATAAAAAAACCGAAAGTTTCCGGTGCTTCGCTTCGCCCGGGATGGCAATATTGAGGGTGTATTCCACCCGTTCCGTACCCGCTTCGCTCCACACGCTCAAACATGTTCGCAGAAATCATCGCCGTCGGCTCCGAGCTGCTTACTCCTTACCGCCAGGACACCAATTCGCTTTTCCTTACCGAACAACTGAACGCGCTTGGTGTCACGGTGATCTTCAAGACGATTGTCGGCGATCGCCAGGCGCATCTGGTGCAGGCGGTTTCGATTGCGCTGGACCGCGCTGACATTGTCTGTGTGATGGGCGGTCTGGGGCCGACGGAGGACGACCTGACACGGGAAGCGGTCGGCGCGGCATTGGGCTTGCGCGTGCGCCGCAATGGCGACCTGCTGGCTGCACTCTACAAGCGCTTTGCGGAACGCCGCGTCAGCATGCCGGGAAACAATGCAAAACAGGCCGACCTGATCGAGGGCGCGGAAGTTCTGCCGAACCCGAATGGGAGTGCCGCAGGACAGTGGCTGGACACGGCGCGTGGAGGACATCGCAAGCTGGTGATTTTGTTGCCTGGGCCGCCTTCGGAGTTGAAGCCGATGTTTACTGCGGAGTGCCTGCCGAGGCTGAAGGAAGCGCTTCCGGAGCGCCACATTGCCCGGCGCGTGCTCAAGATTGCCATGCTGCCGGAGTCTGAAGTGGACGCGCGGCTGGCGCCGATCTACACGAAATTTACTGATGTGGATACGACGATCCTGGCCAAGCCCGGCGAAATTCAACTGCATCTGCTGTGCGCGAAAAATATTCTCGAAGTGGCCCAGGGCCGCGTGCAGGAGCTGGCCGGCCGCGTGGAAGAAGAGATGGAAGACGCCATTTTCTCTTCACAGGATGAGACGCTGGAGCAGATCGTGCTCTATTACCTGGGAATTCGCGGGACTACGATTTCCGTCGCCGAGAGCTGCACGGGCGGTCTGCTGGCAGAACGGTTGACCGGCGTCAGCGGCAGCTCGCGGTCATTTCTTGGCGGCGCGGTGGTGTATACAGATGCGGCGAAGACGCAGTTTGCCGATGTGCCGGAAGAGCTGATCGAAGAGAAGGGCGCAGTGAGCCGCGAAGTGGCCGAAGCGCTGGCGCATGGAATTCGCCGGCGTATGCAAACTTCGATTGGGGTGGGGATTACCGGCATCGCCGGCCCCACTGGCGGCACGGAGGAGAAACCTGTTGGCCTGGTTTATATTGCGCTCGACGACGGGAAAGAGATCAGCGTGTGCGAGCGGAATTTTCGCGGCGACCGGGATCGGGTACGCTGGCTGGCGAGTCAGCTGGCGCTGGATATGCTGCGGCGCAAGCTGATGTGATCGGGAGGTGAAGTTCATCCCTCTGTTGCTTTGCCGCTGCTACACTCGAAGCGTACTCCCATGACCTTAGATTGTGTTGCAGCGGCGATTGCGTATTTGCTGGGCTCGATTCCCTTCGGCTATCTGCTGGTATTGCTGTTTCGGAAAGAGGACATCCGGCAGACGGGCAGCGGTAACATTGGCGCGACGAACGTGATGCGTTCCGGTTCGCGCTGGCTGGGAATTTTTACCCTGCTGCTCGATTTGGGCAAGGGATTTTTGGCGGTGGAGATTGCCCGCCATCTCACCACTGGAACGCATGCGATCGAAACCGCTTCGATCGGCGCATTCTTTGCGGTCATTGGCCATGTGTTTCCCATCTGGCTGCGCGGCAAGGGCGGCAAGGGGGTGGCCACGGCGCTGGGAGTCTTTCTGGCGCTGGCGCCGCTGGCGGCGTTGTCGGCGCTGGGAGTCTTTATCGTGGTCACATTTCTTACGCGCTATGTGTCGCTGGCCTCCATCCTGGCCGCGGCTTCGTTTCCGGTATGGGTATGGGTGGCGGCGCGAGTGTTTCATCATCCTTATGGCCACGGGGCGATCTTTGTCGCCAGCACGGTGCTGGTGCCGGCGGTGATTTTGATCAAGCATGAGAAGAATGTGCAGCGTCTGCTGAAGGGCACGGAATTTCGCTTTGGCAGCAAAGAAAGCAGCCCCGCATGAGCCGCATTGCCGTGGTCGGCGCAGGATCTTGGGGAACGGCGCTGGCCGTGGTGCTGGCGCGGCGCGGCGGCCATCGTATCTCCATGTGGTCGCACACGCGCCATGTCGCCGACTGCATTCTGGAAACTCGCGAAAACCGATCTTATCTGCCAGGAATTTCCGTGCCGGCTGACGTCGACGTGACTACGGATATGCAACAGGCGCTGGGCGCGGCGGAGATTCTGATCCTGGCGGTTCCATCGGAACATCTGCGCGGGGTGTGCGTGGAGATGGCCCCGCTGCTCAGCGGCGATCAGATTCTGGTCAACGCTACCAAGGGGATTGAGGACGGCACCTATCTGCGAATGACGCAGGTGATCGGCGAAGTATTGGCAGGGCAAAATTTGAATCTGCCCTGCGGCGTGCTGAGCGGGCCTTCTTTCGCGCAGGAAGTCGGCTCCGGCAGTCCGACGGCGATCACCATCGCATCCTGTGACCCAGCGATCTCTTCCCGCGTGCAGGAGGAATTCGCCGGACCGACGCTGCGGCTGTATACGAACGATGACGTCGTTGGGGTGGAGTTGGGCGGTGCACTGAAGAACGTGATCGCCATTGCCGCCGGGGCGACCCACGGGCTGGGTTTGGGACACAACAGCGTGGCGGCGCTGGTGACCCGCGGAATTGCCGAGATGACACGGCTGGCCGTTGCCTGCGGAGGGCGGCGCGAGACGCTGGCGGGGCTCGCTGGACTGGGCGATCTGGTGCTCACGTGTACCGGGGCGTTATCGCGCAACCGGCATGTGGGTATGGAGCTGGGCAGCGGACGACGGTTGCCGGAGATTCTTGCCGCGATGAACGGTAAAGTTGCCGAGGGCGTTCGCACGACTCACGCGGCGCTGGGTGTTGCTCGCAAGCTGGGCGTGGAGATGCCCATCACCGAACAGGTTTCCGCGGTGTTGAACGAGTCCATTTCCGCCAAGGAAGCCATGCGGGAATTGATGTCCCGGCCCGGCCGGGATGAGTAAACTGCACCTTTTCCACACTCAGAATCTGCATTGGCACCATTTTTGGGGCAATTTTAGTCATTGCACAAACATTTCCCAGGCATTTAGTGCATCCAAAGGTAATATCTTTGGATAGGTTACCCTGGGCGATGAAAAATGTTGCTCCGTCCAGTTGAGATGCTGTATGCAAATTAAGCGCAATCCATGGTTGCGATCTCTTTACCTGACTTTGTTGCTGCCGATCACCTCCGGGATGATGTCGATTCTGCTGGCGCGGCAGGCGGTGTTTTTCCAACACACCTGGACTGACCGCATTGTCCTTTTCACGATGGCGGTCGCCGCCGCGGTTCTGTCGGTCAAATGCTGGACGGTGACCTGGGAGTGGGCCCGGGACATGCGCCGTTTCCTGGAGGCGCTGCAGGCAATCAAGCGCGGAGAATATGTACTTCCCACCGCGCGCACCGGACTGCCGGAAATTGAAGAGCTTGCCGTCGAGCTGGGCAATATCGGCGAAAGTCCGGACACTTCGCTGGCCAAATGGATCGTTCTTTCGCGCGATCACCAGGCAATCTTCATGCGGCTGGTGGAAGCCACTTCCACCTCGATGAGTTCGAAGAGTTTTTATGCCCGTGGACACTCCGGCCGGGTTGCTGAGTATTCTTCCCTGATCTGCGCGGAGCTGGGGCTGCCGGCAGAACAAAGCGCGCGGATTCGCCTTTCCGCGCTGCTGCATGACATCGGAAAAATCGGAATGACGGAGCACATTCTAACCAAGCCGGGAAGCTTGACCGCGGCAGAATTCGACATTTTGAAAACCCATCCCACGCGCGGGGTGGAGATGCTTCGCCCGGTCACGGACTTTGTCGATCTGCTTCCCGGCGTGGAGCTGCACCATGAATCGCTCGACGGCTCAGGCTATCCGCACGGGCTGAAAGGCGAGGAGATTCCGTTGATGGCGCGGGTGATTTCCGTCGCCGATACCTTCGACGCCATGACCCACAACCGCACCTATCAAGATGCGATGGACGGGGCATACGCGCTGCGCCTGATCCGCACCATGTCCGGTAGAAAGTTCGATGAGCAGGCAGTGGAGGCATTCTGCCGCGCCTATGCAGCTGGACGCGTGGTGTTGCCGCAGCGGGTTGATTCCGCGGAAGACGACTCCATTCATGGAGCCGACGCCCCGGTCGAGCTTCCGCGTGCGCCGATGGAACCGCTGGCGTCGAAGACGGTTGGCTCTCCTCCGCTGGTTGGTGTTTCTTCCAATTAGCACAGGCCTCTGGACAAATTCTCCCTGCAGGGGGAACGCGCTCCCATTGGTACACTGGAGCTGGAGCCGTCCCCAACCTTGATACAGACACTCTTCAGTACTCCAGAACCAACCTTGCGGGACCGCATGAAGCAGGCGGCCGCGCGCACACGCGATACGTTGCAGGATCGGATGGACGATCTGCTGACGCTGGCGCGTCCGGTAGATGAATCTGCGCTGGAGGAATTGGAGAGCACGCTGATTGCATCCGACGTCGGCGTGGGGACTTCGCAGGAGATTATCGGGCAGTTGCGGCAGCAGAGTTCGCGGCAACAGATTCAAAATGGCGATGAGCTGCGTCGTTTGTTGAAAGCGGAAATGCTGCGCATTCTCGACTCTGTGCCTGCGCGGGCAGTACAGAACGCGAAGCCGGAAATCATTCTACTGGTGGGCGTGAACGGCACCGGCAAAACGACGACAACCGGCAAGCTGGCGGCCTATTTTCGCGAACAGGGAAAATCTGTCTTGTTATGCGCGGCGGACACCTTTCGCGCTGCGGCGATTGAGCAGCTGGAAGTCTGGAGCCAGCGCGCCGGCGTGGAGATGATCCGCACGCGGCAGGGTGGCGATCCCTCGGCGGCGCTTTATGATGCGTTGCAGGCGACGCAGGCGCGAGGGATCGATGTGCTGATCGTCGACACAGCGGGGCGGCTGCATACGAAAAATAATCTGATGGCGGAGCTGGATAAGATCCGTCGCACCGCGCAGCGCTTTATTCCAGAAGCGCCGCACCAGACATTGCTGGTGATGGATGCGACAACCGGGCAGAATGGATTGCAGCAGGCGCGGCTGTTTACGCAGGCTGCACAAGTCTCCGGCATTGTGCTGACCAAGCTGGACGGCACGGCGAAAGGTGGAATTGTGATTGCCATTGCCCGCGAGCTGCAACTGCCAGTGCGATATGTTGGGATTGGGGAGCAGATGGGAGATTTGATTCCATTCGATAGCAGCGCTTTTGTCGACTCTCTTTTGGAGGGCTGAAGCATTTCTCCAGTTGCTGTAGAGGAAAAGATCGTCATTCTGAGCGAAGCGAAGAATCTTAGCATTTGACTTTCTTCAGCAATACAGAGGTCCTTCGCATTGTTCAGGATGACGGTCTTTTCCTGTTGATTCGATCATCCAACTTATTTATGAATGCAACCACATCAAACCCGGACGAACTTTGGATGGAGCGGGCGCTTGCGCTCGCGGAGGAATCTGTCGGCCAGACCTCGCCGAACCCCGCCATCGGGTGCGTGCTGGTTAAAGACGATGCCGTTGTTGGAGAGGGTTTTCACGTCTACGCGGATAAGGATCACGCGGAGATCGTCGCGCTGAAGCAGGCTGGCGAGCATGCCCGCGGAGCCACTGCGTACGTCACGCTCGAACCCTGCAGCCATCATGGCCGCACCGGCCCATGCGCCGACGCGCTGATCGAAGCCGGCGTGGCACGCGTGGTAACAGCGGTGCGCGATCCCAATCCGCAGGTGAGCGGGCGTGGATTGGACCGCCTGCAGGCTGCCGGCGTTTCGCTCACCATCGGCGTGAAGGAAGCGGCTGCGCGCCGGATCAACGAAGCCTTTGCGAAGTTCATCCGCACCCGGCGGCCATTTGTCACGCTCAAGGCCGGGCTGACGCTCGATGGCCGCATTGCTCCGCCGCGAACAAAAAACCATGTGCCTTCAGGTTCCACGCACTGGATTACCGGCGACCGCTCGCGGGAAATGGTACAGGAGCTACGCCACGGCGCGGACGCTATCCTGACCGGCATCGATACCATCATCAACGACGATCCCCTGCTGACCGATCGCAGCGGACGGCAGCGCCGGCGGCCGTTTCTGCGCGTTGTGCTGGACTCCTCGCTGCGTCTGCCACTTGAATCGCAGCTGGTGCGAACTGCGAATCAGGATGTTCTCGTCTTCCATACCAAACCGGCCAAAGAGCACGCGAAGGCTCTCAAAGATCGCGGCGTCGAGGTGGAGCGGCTCGATCCCGATCCAATTACCGGCAGAGTTCCCATGCGCGCAGTGATCGATCGACTGGCGAAAATGGAAATGATCGGCATCATGCTGGAAGGCGGGTCACAGATCAACGCATCGGCGCTGGCAGCGCAGATCGTCGATAAACTTTTCCTGTTTTATGCGCCGGTGATCTATGGTGATGCAGCGGTTCCGGTCGTCCGTTCGCTCGAAGCTAATACGTATTTTTCGACTCGGCTGAGCAGCTATCGCCTGTATGAACTGGGCGAGGATTTCGGCGTCGAGGGATATATTCACAATCCCTGGGAAAGCGCGTAATTCATGTTTACTGGCCTGATTGAAACTACCGGAACAATTCGCTCGCTGGAAAATTCCCGTGGAGTTATGCGCGTAACCGTTGCCGGGCCACGATCGCTGATTGAGCGACTGCACATCGGCGATAGCGTTTCTGTCAGTGGAGTTTGCCTGACGGCGGTCGACATCAACACGGACAGCCTTACATTTGCCGCCGATCTCGCCGCGGAAACGATCGCTCGCACTTCCCTGCTGCGGCTGCATCCCGGCTCCATCGTGAACCTGGAGTTGCCGACGCCGGCCGGCACACCGCTTGGCGGACATGTTGTGCAGGGGCATGTGGATGGAGTGGGCACGGTACAGTCTTTGGAGCCGCTGAACGCGGGCAAAAACAAATCGGCAACCGACTGGTGGCTGCGGCTCTGCGTTCCGGAAGACTGCGCGCGATATGTGGTGGAAAAAGGGTCGATCACGGTCGAAGGAATCAGCCTGACGGTTGCGCGGATCGAAGGAACCTCGGTCGCGATCGCCGTTATTCCGCACACCTATGCGGCCACGAATCTGCATGCGCTGTCGGCGGGCAGCCCAATCAATGTCGAAGTGGATGTAATGGCGAAATATGCTGAGCGCTTTGTTGCGGGTTCCAACGCCGCAAAGGAAAAGCAATTTGAGCTGACGCTTGAATATTTGATCGCGAACGGATACTAAGACTGAAAGGCCGCTGGGTGCGGATATCCTCACCCAGATCTCAAATGAGATTCGGGGCTTACCCAATTATGAGGCGCCGAAATCTTCAGCGAGCGTGAAAACTCTACTGGGCTGCGCTCAGGTTCTGGCCGGAGAGCCATGTGGTCAGCTTCGGCTGTTGGTCCGCGCGCAAAACCGTGCAGTCGTGAATTGAATCGGTAGCTTTTTGCACGGCCCGCGCCGCAGCCATGACTGGATGTGCGGTGAAGAAGGTTTGCACTTCCTGAGCCTTTTCGGCGCTGCAGAACGAGCCGGTCGAGCCTACTAGATATCCGCCCATCATGGTCGTCATCTGCGCGTGAACCTTATCCCAGTTCTTCTGGACATAGTCCCACGCAATCGGACGGGTATCGCGATCGCGGAGTGCAATGACGAAAAGAATCACCGAGTCCTGATTGCGTACCTTGCCGGAGGTCGCATAGTCGAGCGCACGACGCAACAAAGCAGGATTGGAGAAGGTTGCGAGTGCATATAACGCAGTGGTCTTCGCTTCCGGACTGTTGGATGTCTGACTGACTTGCTGCAGTTGATCGAACAGATGGCTGTCGCCATCTTTCGTGGCGATAAAAATCGCGGGCCGCACCAAAGAGGGTTCCACGCTGGCAGGATTCGCCAAATATTTTTCTACGATCTGCTCCGCCTGCACGACGATCTGCGGGTCGCGCCCGATCTGCCCCAGCAATCCAAACAGGGTAGCGCGCAACTGCCGCTTCTCGACTGAATCCGACGGGCTCATGTCCTTGACACGGTCATAGGCAGGGCCAAACTGCTCCCGCACCCAGGCGGCCAGCAGTTTTCGATCCGCGGACGTGGCGATGCGGGCATCGACGGCCTCGATGGAGGACGCCACGTTTTCGATAACACCGGAGTTCGGATCATTGCGCAGCGCAGCAGCCAGATTCAGATAGTCGCCAATATTGCCGCGGCCGGAACGCATGAGCGCCCACTCGTTTCCCGCAAAGCCGATACGCTCCGCCGGCGTCAGATTCGTTTCAACCACGTTCAGGATTTTGTCGTAATCTGCGGGCTCATACTCTGTCCGGTAATAGCCTTTGTCATTCGCGTTCGCGTAGAAGATTTCGTTCGAAGGCACTTCGAGCGACTGCTGCTGCGAAGCAAGCAGGTCGCACTTTGGCGTTTCCTCTCCACTCGCGCCAGTCTTGAAACAGACTGGGACGGTCCATGTCTGGGCTGCAGTCGCTTGAACATCCGGGCTCAGATAAAAGCGTTGCTGCGTGGCGGTTGTGGAACCATTTTGTGTCGCGGTGAATTTCAGCAGCGGCACGCCCGGCTGGGCGATGAAGCTGTCCATGATCTTGTCGATCGGCTTGCCGCTGGTTTCCGTCTGCGCATTCCAGAAATCCTGCGCGGTCGCGTTGCCGTACATGTGGGCCGAAAGATATTTGTGGACGCCGCGGCGAAAAACTTCTTTGCCTTCGTAATTTTCTGTCATGTCGAGCACCGCACCGCCTTTTTGATAGGTGATGCCGTCGAACATTTCATTGATTTCGCCGGGCGTATCGGCCTTGGCGCGGATGGCTCGGGTAATCTTGCCGGCGTCATAGTTCAACACGCCATCGGTCGCCAGCGCCACATCCTGCTGGATATTCCACTCCGGCTTCCACTGGCCGACTGCCTTGGTTTCCATCCACGTGGCAAAACCTTCATTCAGCCAGAGATTGTCCCACCACTGCATGGTGACCATATCGCCGAACCATTGATGCGCCATCTCATGCGCTACGTCGATGGCGACATTCTTCTTGGCTGCAATGGAAGCTGTCTTGGCATCGACCAGCAGCGCGGTTTCGCGATAGGTGATGGCGCCAAAGTTTTCCATCGCGCCGGCTTCAAAGTCGGGAATCGCAATCATGTCGAGCTTCGGCATTGGATACTTGATGCCGAAATAGGTGTCGTAATAATGCAGGAAAAATTCCGCTCCTTTGAGCGCGTAGGCGCCCATTTGCACTTCGTCTGGCGTGGCGCAGGCGCGGATCGGAACACCATCACTTGATCCCGACAGACATTGGAAATCGCCAACCAGAAATGCCACCAGATAGGTCGACATTTTCGGCGTAGTGGCGAACTGAACCGTATGCTTGTCGGCTGTTGGTCCCGGCTTGTCGGAAATGACATTCGTGTTCGAAATGGCCATGTCGCCCTTGTCCACAATCAGCGTGGTGGAGAAGGTGGCCTTATATGCGGGCTCATCGAATGAGGGAAATGCGCGGCGGGCATCGGTGGGTTCAAACTGCGTCACCGCGTAATTGCGTTTGGCCGTCTTCGACAGATAAAACCCGCGCAACTGACCGTTCAAAATTCCAGTGTAGCGAATTTTTATGGTGGCTTTGCCGGCTGGAATTTCTGTGGGCACCTGCAGGGTGACCTGCTCGTTTGCCTTGTCTTCGCTGACTTTCGCGGTCTGCGTGTTTCCATCGGAAGCGATGGTCACGGTTTGAAATGTGATCTGCGCGGCATTCAGGGTAATGCTGGTCGCGGGCTGCGCCAGGGTTACGTCGATCGTTTCCTTCCCGGTAAAGGTCGCCGTTTTCAGGTCCGGCGCCAGTGTCAACGAGTAATGCTCGGGCGTTACCGTCGTGGGCAGCCTTTGCGCTTCGAGAGTCGGCACGGAACCGAACGCCAGGATTGCGGCGGAGACTGTGAGCAGGCTGGTCGATGAAAAACGAGAAAGAATGCGCAAGGGATGGCTCCTCTGAAATATGAAAATTGTTTTGATGTACGGTGACGCAGCACGACGGACGCAACCTATAAATTCAGCACAGAATACGATACCCGCAAAGGATCGGTTTCGTCATCTATTTCTGCAGTGGAATGGCTCAGGCTTCGCGATAGTTGAGTAGCAGCAATCCAATGAACATCAGGCACACAGGCCATATCCATGCAGCCACGGATTTCGCTCGCCCGGGTGCTGCGCGCACTTCCAGCCAGCGCGATGAAGCGGCAAACACCGCGAAGATGGCGATGGCAGTGTGGGTGATTCCGGCGAGCAGCTCCTCGTTCCCATTTCCGAACGAATGATCGTGAGTGAACAGCAATGCCGCACCGAGCGCGCAGACGACCGGAAAAACCAGGGCCGCTTTCCGCGAAGCCAGTCGACCGGTCTCGACTCTCCACTCAAACGCGACAAAGCTCGCGATGAGCAGAATACAGAGGCGATGCTCCAGGTCCTCCGGATTGTAGAAGCTGGCCCAGAAGCCGCGCGAGCCGAGCGGCCACGCCTCCGGATCGGCGCGGAAAAACAGGAAGACCGCCAGGCCGAGAAAAATGAGCGGCCAGTTTCTTGCCCACTTTGCCCGATCCCATTTGCTTAGAGCAGCGAGGATTCCTGCCATTAGGACAATGATCCCAGCCCAATGGTGGTTATATTCCGACCATGCCTGCTCGACCCGATCGTTGGCGGAAGCGGGGTCGTCGGGCGACATTGCATAGGTTCGCATCGCCTGGCTCATCGGCCGAACCGGGGGCATGGCGCTGATCGGCGGAGTTTTCAAACGAGGCCATTGCGGCGACATGCGGGCGGCGATTTCCGGCAGCGTCAAACGGTTCTGTATCAGGTCGATCGAAGGCGGCTGCGCGGTCAGGGAAGCGGCCGCAAGGATTATTGTGAAGCCAATTCCAATCTCAACTTCAGAGAATCGCGCAATACGTAACAAAGACGGTGGCAAATATAACTGGCCTCGGCGAATCAATAAAAAATTTCCTGCCCCGAGCAGCACCAGGACCATGAGCATAACGGATTTCGCCAGCAGTACGACACCATATGCCGTGCCGTACACAGCGCTCCAGGATTGGGTGTAGAACCACGCCATGCCGACGCCTGCTGCGACGAGCACCGCAAGACTGATGGCTGCCGCGGTTGAATAACGCCGCACCGCACACACGACGGCATCGTCTTTCGGCGCACTGAATGAGGCGAGCAGCAGCCAAAGAAACGGCATTCCCCCAATCCACACGGCGGCTGCGAGCTGGTGCAGACCGGTGAGGATCATCAGCGGAACCTGATGCTCCAGACGAGATGCGGAGTGGCTTGTCCAGACGATTGCAGCCAGCAGCGGCGCAACAAAAAGCAGCCACGCCGGTTGTGCTGGAATCCCGAAACGGCTGAGAAACAGGAAGAACATTGCTGCAACCGCCAGCAGCGTGCCCGCGAGGAAATAGTTTGCTGTGACAAGTTCGACGATACCCAGGCCGCTGGCGCTCATCAGCATCATGCTATCGAGCACGACAAAACATACTTGTGTAATAACCAGGCCGGCCGCAGCCGTTCGCAACAGACGCAAAGCACGCCGGGAGAATATTTGCTCCTTGGCCGCATGCGGCAGCAGAACCGCGCAGAAGAAGATTCCGCCGATCAGCAACGCGTCAAAGGCCAGCGTGGCGGCGCGCAAAAGGACCGCGGCTAAAGGATAGTCACGCAGGAACCAGAGCAACCGTCACTTCACCGCGTTCGCTGCAAGCATCTCGACCGCGGCTATGCTCGCCAGCAAATCGTCTGGTAGCGAATGTCTTCGCTGCAAATAGGCCGGCGTATTGTAGGAAATCCAAACCTTTCCGCCCGCATCCTCCCATACCAGGAGTTTGAGCGGCAGATCGATGGCGATGCTGGGTGCGGCCAGCATCAGCGGGGTACCTGCCTTGGGACTGCCAAAGATCAACAGCTTGGTTGGGCGCATTTCGATGCCGGCGCTTTTTGCTTCGCCGCTGTGATCGATCAATGCAAAAAGCTTGATGCCTTTTTCCTGCAGCAGTGCCGCAATCCGAGCGACAGTTTCATCCACGGAGCGATTGGCCGGAAGGCTAACGATGCCGTTGTCAGGTTGCGAGGTCATGAGATTCGGAACTCCACAGCAGGATCATAGTCCACTGCGTTAAAGCCGTGTGAAGGACTTACTGGTCATGTCGGCTGACAATATGAACGCAGCTATAAGCCGAGTTTTTTCACTTCTTCCTGGTAATACTTGCGGTAGAGGATTTCCCACTCCTGGCTGCCTTCGGGGATGTTCTTTTTGTGCGACGCAACCTTAAGACGCGCGGCCTGATCGATTTTCATTTCTTCGGCAAACAGTTTGCCCAGGATTTTTCGCGATTCTTGACGGATGGTATTGCGGTCTTCGCGAAATTCACACTCGTCAGTTTCTGCCAGCGTGTCGGCGATGACGTGCGCCAGTTTGTTCAATTTATCGTCGGAGATTCTCACAGCACCGCCTTATACTTGCGGGCCAGTTCCTGCTTGATCTTCTTGAACATTTCCTGGTAGCTTGCCCCGGTGCGCCGCATCTCGTCCTGATAGGCTTCCATGATTAGGCGGACTTCGTCGTTGATGCGATCTTCAAGCTGCATTTCGTCAAGCAGTGCAGCGTGGACGCGATTGTTGAGAACCTCTACCTTATCCGTGCGGATCATATTGACGTCAATCAGATGCTTGATCGTCCGCCGTCCCAGGTATCCGACATAATCTTTTGAAAAATTCATGGGCTCCTTTCGGAATATAGCATAGCGAATTTGGATATCTATTCTGTAGAAAACCCAGGTCTCAGTGCGAGAACCCCCATTAACAAATTCAGGACAAACTCAGGGCAGGCTCTGGGTCATCCGCTTCATCTTCAGCCTTTTGCTGGACGATGCTCGCAGGCTGCCGTGTGGATACACTCCTCCGCCAGTTCCAACCGCTCGACCGGCCTGCCTTCGATCAGGTGGGACTGGACAATCTCGGCCACATCTGCCGCGCCGACATGGCCATACCAGACTGCATCGGGATAGACGACAACGTTGGGGCCGTGCTCGCACTGATCCAGGCATCCGGCCTTGTTGACGCGGACGCGATCCTTAAGTCCGGCGGCTGCGACGGCCTGGCTGAGCTGTTTGTGCAGCTCCGCTTTGCCATCTTCATTGCAGCTGGGGCGGGCGCTTCCGGGCTCGCGCTGATTGGTGCAGACAAAGAGGTGCCGCTCATATTTGGCCAAGAAATACCGCTCCTAGTTTTTGGGGAATATCGATTGCTTCTCTTTCATCATAAAGCGTCAGACTCGGCTCCAGCATTTCTCTTGATGGTGTGGAGTCGAAATTTGAACTCAGCGTGGCCGTTTCCCAATCCGGGGTCCCCAGCGCACGATCTTTGTGCGCTGGGGTGGAAAGAACGGTCGCACATAGTGAATCTCGCCACATCATAGGATCAGGAGAAATGCTCTACGATGATAGGAATGAACCCCGACGACCTGTCCGCACTGAAGGATGACATGATCGCCTTTATCGAAGGCCATGCCATGTGCCACTTCCCCGCTTTGATTCCGGAGGACACACCGCGTGTCTGGTGGAACGATCCCGATCCAGATGCTGGAGGCGTTCGCGAAAGTTCCAAGGAGAGCTGGAAGGATTTTGTCGAAATGGCGAAGGCTGTCGGAGCGCCGATGGTCTGCATTGGCGAAGACTCGCTCGACAAGGCGACGCTGGAAATGCTGGTGACGGAATTTCAGGAAATGTCCGGGACGGAATCCTTCGGTCCGGAGATGGAAAAAATCGATCGGCTATTTTTACAGGTCGGCAAGTTGGGTCACATCGAACTGGCCTTTGCCCATCAGGGAATTCTCTTTGTACATGAGAGCGCAACCGGATGGTATCGCCATTATCGTGAATTGGTCGACATGATCGACAATCTGCAGGACATCCTTGAAAAAGGGTATGACGACGATGATGAGGAACCGGCGTGAGCACCGATTCTGCAGTGCCGGCTATCGCGCAGTTTGCAGCGATACCGACGTCCACGCAGGTCGTAACACAGAAACGCTGGACGATCGCCGCTGACTCTCCCGGGATCGAAGCGCTGGCGCGCGCTGCTTCGCTGCCTCTCATCGTTGCCGCTCTCTTGCATCCGCGCGGAATCCGCACGCCGGAAGAAGCGGCGTTGTTCCTCTCGCCGCAATTCGACGCCCTGCACGATCCCTACGTCATGCTGGGAATGCAGATCGCCGTGGGAAGGATTCAGCGAGCCATCGCGGCACAGGAACTGATCCTCATCTACGGCGACTATGACGTGGATGGAACCATCGCTGTGGTGCTGCTGAAGACAGCGATTGAAACCCTCGGTGGCCTATGTCGTTTTCACGTGCCGCATCGGCTGCGCGATGGCTACGGCATGCAGGCGGCACAGTTGTCGCAGGCTGTCATGGATGGAGTCAGCCTCGTCGTCAGCGTCGACAACGGCATCCGCGCATTCGCCGCCGCGGAGGAAGCCAAGCGGCTGGGTTTGGACCTGATCGTCACCGACCATCATCTTCCGGATGCCGCGGGCAATCCAACAGCCCTGGCCGTGTTGAATCCAAATCAGCCGGCGTGCGACTATCCCTCAAAACATCTCTGCGGCGCGGGAGTGGCGTTCAAGCTGGCGCAGGCATTACTCGAAGCTCATGACCGCGAGCGCGCGCGTACGAAGCTTCTGCCGTCATTTCTGAAACTGCTCGCCATTGCTACAGTTGCCGATGCGGTGCCGTTGCTGGGAGAAAACCGCATCTTCGTTTCGCTTGGCATCGAACAGCTGGCGCGGCCGGTACAGCCCGGATTGCGTGCGCTGATGGAACTGGCAGAGATTCAGCCGAATCGCATAACGACGCGCGACATTGGCTTTCGGCTGGCTCCACGGCTGAACGCCGCCGGACGCATGGATGTGGCCGGAGATGTAGTCGATCTGTTCACCACTCGCGATGCCGCGTACGCGCGAACGATCGCCGAGAAATTGCATCGGCTGAACGCGGAGAGGCGTAACGCAGAGCAGGAAGCGCTGGTGGAAATTGAGCAGCGGCTCGCGGATGATTCCGCCCATGCAGCCGCTCGATGCCTGGTGCTCGATGGAGTGGGGTGGCATCGGGGAGTGATCGGAATTCTTGCTTCCCGCGTAGTGGATCGCACCTGCAGGCCTGTGCTGGTCATCACGCACGAAGCTGGAGAAGCCTATGGCTCCGGCCGCTCGATGGAAGGCTTTCATCTGCTCGACGCAATCTCAACCTGCGGCGATCTTTTTACCCGCTTCGGCGGCCATGCCCACGCCGTTGGCTTCTCACTGCCCTCTGCGCGGGTGCCGGAGCTGCGGGTGCGCATGGAAGCGTACGCCGCCGAACATTTTTCCGGGGACGATGAAGGCAGCGAATTATGCTGCGCCGCGGAGCTGCCGCTCGATCAGTTGACGCCCGCGATCCAAGGATGGCTCAAGCGTTTCGCACCATACGGAATGGAAAACGATGAGCCGATTTTTCTCGCGCGGCGCGTGCGGGTGAGTGAAGTTCCGCGCATTATGAAAGATCGCCACATCCGTCTCCGCCTGGCGCAAGGTGCGGTTTCTTACCCAGCGGTCGGATGGCATCTCGCCAATACTTTGCAGACGCTGGTTATCGTGGAGAACTCGCTGCTCGACATCGCCTACAAACTGCGAGAGAGCGACAGCAATTCTGCACGAGGTATAGAGCTGGAGATTGTCGATCTGCGCCATGCCGAAGTGAAATGACGTGTGCACATTCATCATTCTCAACACAGAAAAGGACCCCTGCAGCTTGTAGAAATACAAGTACAGAGTTCCTTCGTTTCGCTAAGAATGAGCGACATTTGAACGTACTTTTACTGCTGCGGATGCTTTGTCAATGGTTGCAGAATCTGGTCCAGCAGATCCGGCTTTGCATTCACCCGCTCCAG
Organism: Acidobacteriaceae bacterium; assembly: GCA_965276585.1. Taxonomy (GTDB): domain Bacteria; phylum Acidobacteriota; class Terriglobia; order Terriglobales; family Acidobacteriaceae; genus JAKAAZ01. The sequence continues at coordinate 1,213,786 of CBDIAZ010000003.1, forward strand.
ATGCGGGTAACGTTCGCCACCCTGATAATCGAGCTTCACCGTGCGGAAATATCCGGTGTTTTCAACGATCAGCTCAACCGGCGAAGTTTTTGAATTGCGGATCGCATCGTGCATCAGCGCGTCGGTGTATTGGCGCCCATCGACTGCGATAACTTTCATCCCCGGCCCCAGGCCTGCCTTGTAAGCGGACGAATAGAACAGCACATCGCGCAGTATCCCTTCATTCGTTATGTTGAAGCCCAGCGAAAACCACGCATCTACACCGCCCATGTCTTCCCGTGCCTTCATGTTGGAGTTTGGCGTGTCTGTATAGACCAACTGGTATCCGCCGTTTTCAATTCCGCCGAGCGGCGCGTGATCCACCTTGGTCGTCAGCCGATTGGTCAGGTAGCCTCTCCAGTCATACGACTGCACTGCATTCAGATTGCTCACGATATCGTCGAAGGTGTACGGAACAGTGATGGGACCGGTGTTGCCGCCGAGGCCGAGAAAGCGCGCGCAGAAGTCGTTGAGCGATTTGCGCCCGTGGCTCTGCTTGCGAATAATGGTGTCGACGTCGAGCCAGATCAATTCGCCCTCCGGATAATAGTCGACAGTGCGCCGCCAGTTATCCCACTGCCTTGTGGTTTCGTAGAGGGTCTGCGCAGCGGTAGCCGTATCCTGCAAATCGCGCCAGGTGCGGCCCGGGCGATTGTTCAAGTTCGCCGCCGAGTCTGCCAGCGCGTCACGATATTGTTCCGGAGTCCAAAGCCCGCTGCGCGCCGTCAGCACGTCACCCAGGTACTCGGTCAGCCCTTCGTAGACCCACAGCAGGTTGCCCTTCATCGGCGTCTGAAAATCCGGCGATAGCAGCCCTTCTGGACGGCGATATTTTCCATTCCAGGAATGGGTAAATTCATGCGGCAGCAAACCGGCTGCAAGCACGTCAATATTCGGATCGAGGAAAGTCTTTTCCGGCACGCGGTCGTCGTTCGACTGATGATGCTCAAGGCCGAAGTGCGCCACCTGATCGCTGAGCGTCATCAGAAAGTGATAGCTGTCATAGTGATGCGACTGATACATGGCGCTCGCTTCCCGCACCAGGTTGTTGAAGCCGGCGAGCATCTGCGGAGGGACTTCCAGATCTTCCGGCCCATCGGCGGCAAGGTCGAGATAGTGTTTTGGAGAAATCTCGGGCGCCAGCGGAATCTCCCGGAACCAGCGTCCGGAGAGCAGCGGCGAGTCGATCAGCTCATTCAGCGGCACAGTGGCGAAGTGGGTCGTGTTGCCCGCATGTCCGGTCGCGGTCAGCGCCGTGCCGTATTTCCAGCCATCCGGCAGGATGACGGTTGGCGTTACCTGCACCTGCTTTGCAGAGGCGACCTGGGGCCACAGCATCATCTCATTCCAGCTGATCATGGCAAGATTTTCGCTGGTCGAGGCGCCGGCGGAAAAACCGGTCGCGGCTGCGGTTGCCAGAAAATCGTTATGCACCTGGAGTGAAGTCGCGCCCGCCGGCACCTGCACGTGCAGCGCGAACATGTTGACACTGTCGCGCACCCACGGAAGCCTCTGGCCATTGGCTTTGATGATGATCCCAGCCAGATTGTCGATCGGCCCCGTGGGCCCGTGTTCGCCAGGGATCCACTTGGCGTAAACCAAAGTCAGATCGCCCGGCTGCACCGGGATGACAAGATCGGCGTGCAGCATCTTGCGCGGTGCATCGGTTGCATCTACGGTTATGGTGATTGGGGTAGAGCTTGTCACGTCTGTTGCGCCGGATTGATTTGCGCTGGATTGGCCGTAGCCTGAGAGCGGAACGACTGCGGCCAGTACGAGGCTGGCAAAGGAAAAGGAAATTGTGCGGCGCATAGAACTCCTGAAAATGCTTTCGAAGGCGACAGACAAGTGTAATCAAAAAGCGATGCAAAGCGCTGAAGTGGCAGAGAATTTATACGGTCGAGAAAGTGATGGATGGAATCAAGCGGATGCCCAGATCATGTATGGGAGAGCCGGGTATCCTTTGTGCGCGAGAGCGGAAATGGTAAGAAGCACGCTTTGAAGCGAACCCCCCGCGATGCATGAAAGACTCAACTCTTCGCCGCTAAAGGAGATGCCGAAGAACCCTGCGCTGCGACCGGCGAGGCCGTAGGCGCCTGGGGCGAAGCAGCAGCAGGCGCACTCGATGAAGATGTCGGAGCTGAACCTGCCGAAGCCACCGGCGCCGAACCTGTCGATCCTGAGCTGGACGTGCTGCCCGATGCGCCGCCGGAAGAAGTTGTGACCGTAGTCCCCGGCAGGTAGGTCGATACCTCAGCCGCCGGTATTCCGAGATTAGCCGCAATCTGGTTCGGGCTCATATCCTGGTGGTACAAAGCCAACACCTGTGCGGACAGCGAAAGCTTTACCTGATCCGCCTGCTGCTTGGCGGGCACGGGGGCCGGTGCTGCCGCTGGAGTGGAAGCCGATGCAGCTGGTTGCGTTGCGGCTCCAGCCTGCTGAGGATTGCTTGCGGATATCGAATTTACCATTGCCCATGACCACCTGTTTGGATTTTCGAACTCTCGCATAGTTTGATATCGGCACGTATGCAGCCGACATTAGCGGCGATTTGCGAAAAATTAACGATCCAAACTTTTGTAACCAGATTGAGAATTTTTAGGCCGGCAGCCAGGCGAGAAAGCGGAGTCGAACATAATCCGCGGTCCACTGGCCTTCCGTATCGCGCAGAGCTGGCGCCAGAAGCTGCACGGTTTCTTCGACTGCGCTGGCGCGGTCCGGCATTGCGAGCAATGAAAACATGCCGCGAGCGAATGTGTTCAGCCATCCGCTCATCCCCGTCGGCAGCTGCGTTGGGCGCGGAATCAGCGCGATCCACTCCACGCGAAAACCATGCTTCTCCATCAGGGATCGATATTCGTCTGGCGTTGGAAAAAACAATAGATGAGGGGTCAGATCGATCCCACGGCGAGCAAAGACAGCGAGCAGAGCGGTGTAGACGGCAGCTACATTTCCATGGCCACCGAACTCGCCGGCAAAACGACCACCTGGTTTAAGAGCCTGATGCACACCGCGCAATACGTCCTCCGGGCGTTTCATCCAGTGGAGAGCGGCATTCGAAAACGCCGCATCGAATTCGGCATGAAAGCTGAGTCGCTGCGCATCCATCCTGCGGGCATCGATGCCACGCGCACGGGCAGCGGCCAACAGATCGTCCGAAACATCCACGCCGACGACCCGAGCCCCCGCTGCGCCAATTTTTTCTGTCAGCGCACCGTCTCCGCACCCTATGTCGAGAACACGCTCATCTGACTGTGCTGCCAGAAGATCGAGAACCGCAGCGCCGAGGTCGGCGACGAAACGGCCATTCTCGGCATACCCGGTGGCTGACCACGTTTGCGACATTGTTTCCATGCTTCAGTAGCCTTTCAATCCGCGCTTGAACCCACCGTATCTATCGCTGACTCGCTTCGCCTGCCTGCACTTTCGCATTGAATTCCGCGGATTTTCCACGTGGCACGCTAAGAGATTTCCAGTTGGCGTGCTGGAAATGCTTTGCCAATAAAACAATTTGTCCGCAGTGATAGGCTTTATGCGCGATCTGTCGGTTGATGGCCTGCATGACGGAGTGCGCTTCTGCGCGGATTGTAACTGTGCGGCCCAGGTCTGTGTCTGTCAGGGATTGCAACGCAGCGAATAGACAGGCCCACCCCTCCTCCCACATCTGCAGAAGTTCTTGCCGTGTTGCTGGAGGGCGTTCAAATTCCTCGTCGCGATTCCGCCATGATTTTTCACCGTCTGATGTAAGAAAATCCGTCCAGCGCGATTTCATATTACCTGCCATGTGCTTCATCACGGTGGCGATGGAATTCGCATCTTCATCTAATAGCGTAACCATCTGTTCATCGCTAACCTGCGCCAGTGCACCATCGGCAAGTTTCTTGTAATGACGAAACAGGCCGATCGAATCCTCGATATACGAAGTTGTGAATTGCAATGCCATGGGATGATTTTCTCAAAACATTCGATTTCAGGCTGCCTTCGGGAACGGTGCAATCCTGGCTCGTCGTTTGCGGGCAGCCTGGCGAAGATCGTAATCCAATTGCAGGCCAGACCAGAATGCCGGATAGGTTCCGAGTGCTTCGGAAAGACGCAGGCTCATATCGGCGGAGATCCCAGCCTTGCCATTCAACACACGAGATAGAGTCGTGCGCGAAACATGTAGCCGTGCAGCGGCATTCGAGACTTCCATCGCTCCGAGATACTCCCGCAGCACTTTGCCCGGATGGGGTGGATTGTGCATGAGCATAATAGTTCCTCCTCTAATGATAGTCGCGGTAATCGACGAGCACGGCGTCTTCGCCGTCAAAGGCGAATGTCAATCGCCAGTTGCCATTTACCTGAATGGACCAATGACCGTTCAACTTCCCGCGTAACGGATGCAAATCCCAACCCGGAGCCGCCATATCGGAAGATGATCTCGCCCGATTCAATGCGAACAATTGCAGCGATAGCTTGCCCGCATGCTTCGGCTGGATTCCCGCCTTGCTGCCGGATTGGAAAAATTTCTCAATGCCAGCGTGGCGGAAACTCTTTATCATGCGTAAAGTGTAGCGCATCACGCACAAAATTAATCAAGAAAACCGCATATCGTCTCAACCGGAATCTCTTAACCAGGCCGCAGTGATACACTCCCGCCATGTCGCGGGGATTTTTTATTACATTCGAAGGGCTGGATGGCTCGGGGAAATCGACGCAACTTCGGCTGCTGGCGCATTCGTTGCGAGCGGCGGGACATACGGTTACTGCCACGCGCCAACCTGGCGGCACAGAACTCGGCGATCAGATTCGAGCGGTTTTGCTCAATTCAAAAACTCAGAATGTGGCGCCATTGGCGGAGATGGCGCTGATGTTTGCCGACCGCGCACAATCAATTCAGGAGATTGTCGAGCCTGCGTTGGCCGAAGGTCACATCGTGCTTTGCGATCGCTTTACCGATTCCACGGAAGCTTACCAGGGGGGAGGACGCAGCCTCGGCAGTGCGCGAGTTCTCGATTTGCATCGTGCGGTCTGCGGCAATCTCTGGCCCGACCTGACTCTGCTTCTGCTGCCGAATCTGGATGCTTCGCTGACCCGCGCGCGGCGCAGAAATCTTCGCCTGCAGACGCAGGGCACGGATGAAAATCGCTTCGAGGCCGAAGAACGGGCCTTTTACGAACGCGTCTTCAATAAATATCGTGAGATCGCAGTTCGCGATTCTGTGCGTGTGGTCACTATTGAAGACGATGCCCCAGTGGACAGGATTGAACAGCGCATCCTAACCATTGTGAAAGACCGAATGGCGATGTAGATACGCTTTATATCGTCCGATCAAGGCAATCGCATTCGCGATCCTTGCCAATCCAAATGGCCGCATCCTCATCCACCTCGTCCACGCAACCTCCGGTGATTCAGCAGGAGGAATTCTGCTATCCGCCTGGCCTGGAACGGAACTTGCCGCTCTATCTCTTCCGGCGATTTTTTCGCCCTGGAAATCCGATTCTGCTGTTCGAGCATTTGGTGCGCAGCTACGGCTCGGTCTCGCATTACAAGCTTGGCAGCAGCCATATTGTTTTTATCAACGATCCGGAGCTCATCCGGGAGATCCTGATCAACCAGGCTTCCTCTTTTATCAAGGAACGTACGCAACATCGCATGAAAATCCTGCTGGGCGAAGGACTGATTACCAGCGAAGGCGAGTTTCACATGCGCCAGCGGCGGATTGCAGCGCCGGCATTCCATCGCCAGCGGATTGAAAAATACGCAACAGCAATGGTGGAGCGTGCCGCTGCCATGCGCGCCCAATGGCAGCCTGGGCAAAGCTTCGATATGTCCGCGGCGATGATGGAACTGACACTTGAGATTGTCGCGCGCACATTGTTTGCGACAGACGTGACTCGAGAAATCCGCCAGATCAACGATGAGGTCAACGTGATCATGCGGCTTTACAACTACCTGATCGCGTTGCCTCGTGCGGAGAGCTACCTGCGCTGGCCGATTCCTGGACTGATTCGCTTTCGCAAGGCGCGAGCGCGCCTGGATGCGATGGTCTATCGCATGATCGCAGAGCGGCGCGCGTCAAATGAAGACCGCGGCGACTTGCTTTCCATGCTGCTTGCGGGCCGCGATGAGGCGGTCCCGAACGATCAGGGCGAGAACGATGAAGGAATGAGCGACCGCCAGCTGCGCGACGAAGTCATTACCATCTTTCTTGCGGGATATGAGACGGTCGCGAATGCGCTGACATGGACCTGGTATCTGCTGGCGGAAAATCCCGCGGCGGCGAAACAGATGGAGCAGGAAGTCGATAGCGTCCTCGATGGAAAACCGGCCACAATCGATGCCCTGCCGCGGCTGCGCTATACAGAGATGGTTTTCGCGGAAGCCATGCGGCTCTATCCGCCCGCGTGGGCCATGGGGCGGCAGGCTACAAAAATCATTGAACTTGGACCCTATCGGCTGCCGGCGGGAACATATTTTTTCTTCAGCCAATACATTCTGCAGCGGAGCGCGGAATATTATCCCGACCCGCTGCGATTCGATCCGGGACGGTTCATGCCGGAACAGAAGGCGGCTCGGCCCCGCTTCGCCTATTTTCCATTCGGCGGTGGTGGGCGTCAGTGCATCGGCGAATCATTCGCCTGGATGGAAGGGGTGCTGATTCTGGCTACAATTGCGCAGCAATGGCGTTTCCAGATGGTGCCCGGCCAAACTGTCGATGTGCAACCGAAGATCACGCTGCGGCCTCGCTATCCCATGATCATGGTTGCCGAACGACGCAAACCCTGATCGCCCGATCTGCTACGCTCGAAAAGGTGAACTTCCGCAATTTTCTTGGCAATCCGGCTACTGTTCGGCAGCTTCAGGAGGCAGTTGCTTCCAGTCGGCTGCCGCATGCCATCCTGCTTTCCGGGCCGCGCGGCGCGGGAAAATATTCGCTGTCCCTGGCGCTGGCGCAGACTTTAAACTGTCTTGACCCGCAAACCCACAATGGCCTGCCCGACGCCTGCGATGTCTGCCATAATTGCACGCAAATTGCCTCCGCGCTCGATCTCGATATGCGTGTGGCGGAGGCGGTCGAAGCGCGTGAAGAGCTGCGCGATGTCGACCGCAAGGAAACCCGCATCCTGATCCAGACCCACCCTGATGTGCTGGTGCTTCCGCCGGACCCGCCGCAAATGCTGGTCAAAGTAGGTCAGGTGCGTTCGCTGATCCACAATGTTCAGCGCGCGCCGTCGGAGGGCCAGCGCAAGGTCTATATCTTTCCGCGCAGTACGTTTATGAATGAAGCGGCGAATTCGCTCTTGAAAGTACTGGAAGAGCCGCCCGAGTACGCGCATATTCTACTGCTGACGGAAAATGTTTCCGATCTGCTGCCGACGATCCGTTCCCGCTCCAGCCTGCTGAGGCTGGAAGCGTTGCCGCGCCCGGAGTTGGAAGCGATTCTGACCGAACGACATCCGGAGTGGAAACCGGATCGCCGCGCTCTGGTCGCACGACTGGCGGAAGGAGCCGTGGGGCGCGCGCTTTCCTTCGATGCGGACTCATTCGTCGCGGGTCGTAAGGACGCGCTGCTGCTACTGCGCACAGCGATCGCCGAGCCGGACCATTCCGCGTTGTTCCACATGACGGAAACCTACCGCGCCGGGGCGGAAGGCCAGCAGAAGACGCAGACTCTGCTGCGGACGCTTTATACGCTGCTCGAAGACATGATGCTGCTGCAGGCCGGACAGACAGACATGGCCCGAAATATCGACATTCTGCCCGAACTGCGCCGGCTGGCGGAAAGTGTTCCCTTCGATTGGATCGAACGCACCACCCGTCGTATGGGAGATGTGGAGTCGGGCATGCGACGCAACCTGCTGCGTTCGCTCTCACTCGACGCGCTGGCTGCCGGCATGCAGCAGCGCTGAACGTACCTAATTCGCCAAAACAAAGAAACTTTATTTGGAAAACGCGCCGCACTGGTCTAGCATCGTATTCAACCAGCTGAATCATTTTTAAGTTCCCGATGCCCCCGCCCCTGCTTTCTCTAGCGGACTAAGTGTCTGGAATTGCAACCCGTGCGGACGGAATTCCATGCCCATGCCGAAAACCAAGGTCAGCGAGCAACCCTCGAATTTTGCAGCAAGCCAGTCCGGTGCCCCTCCGGAGACGGAATTTTCCGGGCAGCGGCGTCTAATCCGGCCTACGCTTTCGATGCATGCCGTCGCCAGCCGTCAAACCGCTTTGTATGGAAACGGCGCAGCGCTTACTGCTCGCGGCGCCCAGAGCGGTCCCCATGAAGAAAGTTCGCACGCGGAGGTTTTCTACTTCCAGAAGCAGATCCAGGCGCAGACCCGGATGATTGTGGTGCTGGAAAATGGGGAACAGCTGGAAGGCGTGATCGAGTGGTACGACCGTTACGCAATCAAGATGCGGAATCTCGGTCACTCCAACGGCGAGGGCACCCATAGCGCAGGACGAACCCGCGTATTGATCTACAAAGACAGCATCCGCTACATCTACAAAGCTGGAGAGAACGCGCCGCAGACCATGTTGTAGCCCGGTTAGTTCGAATTTGCCTATTGCCGATCGATCACAGTGGCCGCGCGGCTTTCAGCAGCCGATCGCGCACGGCGGCTCCCAGTGCGGCATTGCGCGGCAATGGACATAAAATAATATCCGCACCCAGGTCATCGAGCGCTCGCAGACCGGCGAACAAACGCTGCGCCAGTTGCCGATCGTCATGCCAGCTTCCCCAGTCATAGCGAGCTCCTGAGAAGCCTAACGGCAGGGGCCAGTCTGCGGGCAACATGACGCCCACACACGTGCCCGGCGTAGAATGCCGCGCCATCGCAAGCAGCCACTGCACTTGCTGGTCGGGCTCCAAATCCACGCCTACATCGATGGGAATTACGGAAGCTTTCGGCGCATAATGCCGCATTCCGACTCCCGGTGAGGGCAACGATTGCGGCAGCCTTCGATCTTCCGGCGGTTGATACAGCACCACCGATCCTGTTATAGCCTCCAGCTCTTCCAAGGAAATCGCACCGGGGCGATACAGAATGGTCGCCTGCTCGCCGACTTCGATCACCGTCGATTCGACGCCGCACCAGGCAGGCCCTCCGTCCAGTAGAAGGTCAATGCAGCCATCGAGATCGTCGAGAACATGCTGCGCGGTAGTGGGGCTGGTGTGGCCAAAACGATTCGCGCTGGGTGCGGCCACCGGAATCCCGGCAATCGAGATCAAGGCACGGGCGACCGGATGCGTAGGCAAGCGCACAGCCACCAGCGGACGGCCAGCGGTCACAATATCCGGCACGTCAACCCGTTTCGGCAGCAACAGCGTCAATGGACCGGGCCAGAATACATCGATCAATTTCTGCACGCGGGGAGCCACGCTGGCTGCTACGCGGTTGAGCATTGCGGTATCGGAAATATGCACAATGAGCGGATCCCATGAAGGCCGCTGTTTGGCAGCGAAGATTTTCGCCACCGCCTCCGCATCAAGTGCGTTTGCGCCCAGTCCGTAAACTGTCTCCGTAGGGAACGCCACGGTGCCGCCGGCCCGCAGAACGTCTGCGGCCTGCACCAGCGCGCACCGGGCAGCAGGCGCTTCGATCGACTCTGCCGCGACTGCCATCCGAACTGTATTTTTTGGCGTCATTTTTGAGCGCAGTTATCTATTGCCTTTCGTACTTCATCCTAATCTGTACGAGCCTCGTTCCTGATCGTGCTTCGTGCGAAACTGGCGTTATGTCAGAAAAGAAATCTACAGGCAAGCTGGAAATTGAAATTAAAGCGCGCTTGGCGGATCGCGCCGCGTTCGTCACAAAACTGCCGCTGTTCGGATTCCATCTGAAAACAGCCGAGACGATGGAGCGCAATATCCTGTTCGATACGGCGGAGCAAAAACTTCGGCAGCGCAAAGAGCTGTTGCGCATCCGGCACTATGGCAATCATTGGAAGCTGACCCACAAGTCTCCGGCGGAATCCGATACGGCAAGCACTCATAAATCCCGACTGGAAACAGAGACGGAAATTCAGGATGGCAATGCTCTTGCGGCGATCTTCGAGCGGCTGGGCTATCGGCCTGTTTTCACCTATGAAAAAGTCCGCGCGGAGTGGAGCGATGGGAAAGGCGATATCGTCATCGACATCACTCCGATCGGCGATTTTACCGAGTTCGAAGGCGAGCACGATTGGATCGATAAAACGGCGGCCAGCCTTGGCATTCCATCTTCGCAATACCTGACTGCAAGCTATGGACAATTGTTTCTTGACTGGAAACGGACGACCAGCCATCCAGCCCTCAACATGACCTTCGCCGAGATTGGAAGCGAAAGCTCCGCTGCGCCGTTTTCGCAGAGGTAGACCGCGTCTACTGCCGCGCTGGATCGTAATTTTTCTTCAAAATGCCGCCAGGATCAACAGCGTAGCAAACAGGCGCACCATGTACATCTAGGAACTGCCTTCATTCGGCCTAGGGGCATAGTTCAGGATGCTTCTGTACCGTGGCACTTTTTGAATTTTTTCCCGGAGCCGCATGGACACGGATCGTTGCGCCCGACTTTATCTCCGGTGCGACGCTGGACGGTTTCGCTCGAGTCGCCCGCGCCCGCCATGCGCGCCTGTTGCAGCTCGCGCTTTTTGCGCCGCTGGAATTCCTCTTCCAGCGAATCGATCGTCGTTGATGCAGCGCGCGTGGGGACAGGGATCGTCGCCGCAACGCCATTCGAAGACGCACCGTTTGAAGCCGGTCCGCGAAGCGCTGCACCGATCGACATTGACGACATCGGCTCATTTCCCGGCTCGGCCGCATTCGCCGAACCGCCGCTGAATACAACCGCCTGTGGCCGCGGACGCGCGGGAATGGAAATTTCCTGTCCATCTGGCCCCATGATCTGCATGCGAAACAGAAACCGTACGGTGTCTTCCTGAAACCGCGTCATCATCGCTTCGAAGGCGTCGAAGGATTCGCGTTTGTAGGAGATCAGCGGATCCTGCTGGCCATAGCCACGCAGCCCGATACCTTCCTTCAACTGGTCCATCGCCAGCAGGTGGTCCTTCCACAGGCCGTCGAGTACGCTCAGCATGATCATGCGCTCGTGATATCGCATGGCCTCGGCGCCGATGATCTGCTCTTTCGCCTCGTAGCGTTCTTTCAGGCGCTCGAACAATGTCTCGCCCAGCTCATGACGATTCAGCTCGTGAATGTTTACGCCCTCGGCGGCAATGTCGAGGCCAAATTGCATCAACACCGCTTCCTGAATCGCCTTCGCATCCCATTGGTCGGGATGCATCTTGTCTGGCGCATGCTTATCGAGAATCGTGCTGAGAATATTCGAGACGAAGTCGTCGGTGACAAGCTCTTTTTGATCGAGTCCTTCGAGTAACTGGCGGCGATTGCCATAGACGGCCTCGCGCTGCTTGTTCATCACATCGTCGTATTCCAGCACATGCTTGCGCGACTCGAAGTTCTGTCCTTCGACCAGCTTCTGCGATCCTTCAATGCGCCGCGTGATGAGCTTCGACTCAATCGGAATGCCTTCTTCCATGCCCAGCCGCTGAAGAAGATTCGAGACCCACTCCTTGGCGAAGATGCGCATCAGATCGTCTTCGAGCGAGAGGAAGAACCGCGACGCTCCCGGATCCCCTTGGCGTCCGGCGCGGCCACGCAGCTGGTTGTCGACGCGGCGGGACTCATGCCGCTCCGTGCCAACGATCATCAAACCGCCAGCGGCCAGAACTTCCTCGCGATTCTTTTCGGCCTGAGCGTGATATCCGGCATATACATCGTTCCAGTCTGCCTCGGGCGTTTCAAATTCCTGGCTTTGGTAGTAGAACCGCAACATTCCCGCACCGGCGGTCGGAGAAATTTCTCCCTCCGCCGCACTCACTGCACGCGCGCGATTTTTCTTCACCAGTTCCTGGCGGGCGAGAAATTCCGCATTGCCGCCCAACACAATGTCCGTGCCGCGGCCCGCCATATTGGTGGCGATGGTCACCATGCCGAGGTGGCCGGCCTGCGCGACAATCTCCGCCTCGCGCTCGTGGAACTTGGCGTTCAACACCACGTGGCGGACATTCTTGCGTTGCAGAATCTGAGATAACAGCTCGGATTTTTCAATCGACGTGGTGCCGACCAGCACCGGCTGCTTCGCCTCGTGAATGCGGGCGATTTCATCGGCAACCGCAAAATATTTTTCCTTGGCAGTGCGAAACACCACGTCGGTATTGTCGATGCGGCGCATCGGCATGTTGGTCGGGATCACAACCACTTCCAGCTTGTAAATCTTTTCGAACTCCGCGGCTTCTGTGTCGGCGGTTCCGGTCATGCCGGCCAGTTTTTTGTAGAGGCGAAAATAATTCTGGAAGGTAATGGTCGCGAGCGTCTGGTCTTCGCGTCGGATGTTCACGCCCTCCTTCGCTTCGATCGACTGGTGCAGGCCATCGGACCAGCGGCGGCCCGGCATCAGGCGGCCGGTGAACTCATCCACAATGATGATTTCGCCATCCTTCACCACGTAGTGATCGTCGCGTTTGTAAAGTGCGTGCGCCTTGATCGCGGTCTCGACATAATGCTTCAGGTCCCAGTTTTCCGGGTCGGCAATGCTTTCGATGCCGAGCAGCTTTTCGATCTTGACCCAGCCTTCATCTGTAACGCCGATCGTGCGATGTTTTTCATCGACCACGTAGTCGCCGGTCAAAATCTTGCTGTCGAGCGACTCTTCGATCTCCTCGCCCAATTCAAGCTGCGGAATGATGCGGACTACGCGCGCGTATTTATCGGTCGTCTGATCCGTAGGCCCGCTGATGATCAGCGGCGTGCGCGCTTCATCGATCAGGATCGAGTCGACTTCATCGACGATGGCGAAATACACTGGCCGCTGCACGCACTCCGACAGCTCGAACTTCATATTGTCGCGCAGATAATCGAAGCCAAATTCGTTGTTGGTTCCGTAGGTGATGTCGGCGGCATAGGCGGCGCGGCGCTGCGCATCATCCAGATCATGCACGATCACACCGACCGAGAGGCCAAGAAAATTGTGGATCTTGCCCATCCACTCCGCGTCGCGCTTGGCCAGATAATCGTTGACAGTGACCACGTGAACGCCGTGCCCGGCAAGGGCGTTCAGATAACACGGCAGCGTGGCGACCAGCGTTTTTCCCTCGCCGGTCTTCATTTCCGCAATCTTGCCCTGGTGCAGCACCGCCCCGCCGATCAGCTGCACGTCAAAGTGGCGCATGTTGATTGTGCGGCGGCCCGCTTCGCGCACCACTGCGAAGGCCTCCGGCAGAATCTTGTCCAGCTCATCCTGTTCGCGGTCGTAGCGTTCGTCCGCATCCTCCACGCCGACGATGCGTTCGGCGATACGAGCGCGGAATTCATCCGTCTTTGCGCGCAGCTGTTCGTCGGAGAGAGCGCGCATCCCGGGCTCCAGCGCATTGATCTGGGCCACAGTAGTCGATAACCGCTTTACGGTACGGTCATTGCTGGTGCCGAAAACTTTTGTAAGTGCATCGCCAATTGCTATCAAGAGAACAACTCCAACTGAACTTTTTCCTCTGTCAAATGGTTATGACAAGAAAAGCCCTCGGGTTCGGCCCCCGCTGGTTGATGCGCGGATGGCGTACAACCGGGGCTGGGTATATCCAGTATATCGTGTATATCCCGTATAGCTCGTATAGGCCGTATAGCTCGTGTAGTGGACTTCTACTTTGCTCTGGGATGCGTTCGATCGTAGACCGCTGCCACCTGGCCGCTGGTCAGGTGCGTGTAGCGCTGCGTGGTCGAAAGCCGTGCATGGCCCAGGATTTCCTGGATCGCCCGCAGGTCCGCGCCTTCCTCCAGCATATGAGTTCCGAATGCATGGCGCAGCGTGTGCGGATGCACATCTGCAGCCAGGCCGTTCGCTATCGCCAGTTGCTTTACGATCCGGCCCACGCTGCGCGTCGTCAAACGGCCATTGCCGCGCAGCCGCGCGTTGAGCAGCAGTGCTTCCGTAGCGTGTTTTGCCGCACGCAGCTTTTCCGTTCGAGAAGGCAGATAGGCGCGAATCGCCGCCGCCGCCGCATCACCTAACGGAACATACCGCTCTTTCCGTCCCTTGCCCCGCACCAGCAAGCATTCATTGCTCCACTGAATATCTTCAAGATCGAGACCCACCAGCTCTGCATTGCGAATGCCGCAGCCGTACAGCAGCTCCAGAATCACTCGGTCGCGTTCTACCCATGCCGTTTCCGGCCGCGTTTCTTCTACGTTTTTCGCAGTGCTGCCGGAGCCCATTCCATCGAGCACCTGATTCACCTGCTCCATGCCAGGTACGCGAGGCAGATGTTTGGGCAGCTTGGGCGTCGCCACCAGCCGCGCGGGATTCTGCTCAATATGTCCCTTGCGGGCAAGCCACGCGAACCAGGACCGGATCGCCGCCAGCGCCCGCGCTACCGACGGCTTCGATAGGTTTTTCCCGTATAGCGTACCCAGATATTCGCGGATCACGGGATGCTCAATCTGCGTAGGCACAACAGCGCTTCCGCAGCGCCTGGCGAGAAATGCGGCGAAGGAATCGAGCTCTCTTCGATAGGCGCGGATCGTGTGTTCGGAGGACCCGCGTTCCGCCGTCAGCACGACCATATATTCAGCGACCAGGCGAAGAATTTCCGGCGCTTGCGTGGTCTCTGTGCTTGGCGGAATTTGTACTTCAGCTTTCATGGCCGCTCAAAGATTGGCGCCTTCAGCGCACCGCGTGGATGATGCGCGCGATGCACCGCCTTCAATCTTCCCAGCGCCAGGTGCGTGTAAATCTGCGTGGTCGCAATGTCGGCGTGGCCCAGTAGAGTCTGCACCGTGCGCAGGTCCGCGCCGTGCTCCACCATGTGGGTCGCGCAACTGTGCCGCAGCATGTGCGGGCTGGCGCGGTGATTCGTCCGCTTCACCAGGTTCCATACTGTCTGCCGCGTCAGCGGCTTGCCGCGCTGCGACAGAAACACGTGATGGGTATTCGCCGCACGTTTCTTCGACAGCAGCGCTGCGCGGCCATGCTGCAGATATTCCGTCAATGCCTTTATCGCGGGCTGACCCAGAGGAACGATGCGCTCTTTATCGCCTTTGCCGCGCACCAGCATCTGCCCCTGCTGCAAGGAAATATCTTCGACTGCCAGGCCGACCAATTCCGAAACGCGAACGCCTCCACCGTACAACAGTTCCAGCAAGGCGCGGTCGCGCAAAGACGACGGACTCCCTGCCTGGTCGTCAGCCGTATGTCCGGCGAGTTCAATCATGCTCACTACATCTGACTCCGACAAGGACTTCGGCAGCACCTTCCAGCCTGCCGGCGTCTCCAGATGAATCGTCGGATCGTGCGCAATGCGTTTGTCGAGCAACAGCCAGCGATAGAGCCCGCGCAAACACGATAACTTGCGCGCGCGGGAACGCGCCTGCACCTGGTGCGCCTGCAGGTGCGCCACGAATCCGGCGATGTCCTTATGTTCAGCCGATATCAAAAAACCGTTGCTGGTTTCGAGATACTCCGCACATTGCAATAGATCGCGCCGATATGCTTCGCAGGTCAGCGGGCGTAGACCTTTTTCTACTCGCAGGTAGGTCAGGTAGCCTTCAATTAATTCGAGATTTCGGTTGTCATCCAAACCTAACTCACCTGGTGTGGTGTCTCAGAAATTTGCGACGTAAGTTTGACATCCCGACCGAAGCGTAGCGAAGTGGAGGGACCTGCTTTTCCACAATTTACTCTGGCACCACGTTTTTTTTTGTGATGGCGCGAATTTCTGGACAAGACACTAGATGATTATCGACCGAGAGCGCCATCCGGGCACAGCAACTCACCTTCGCGGAATCTACTTTGCCAGCATGGCGAGCCTATTTCAGTGAAGAGATAAGAACATTGCAGTCCGGTTACAAAGGTGGCGAAGTTGAGTTCGATCCGGCATCATAGAGAGGGACGGAATGCTTTCTTGTTTTTTGCAGTCCAGACTGATTTCCCAATTTATTTTTTCGACAAGGTCGTTCGTCTTGGCACAAGAACTAATCACTCATCCGATTGCAACGTTGACAGAAGCGGAATTTTTCACCCAGGTCGAATCCGCACAGCCCGTTGTAGCCGTATTCGACTGCGACGGCACGCTCTGGGGCGGCGATGCCGGGGTCGGCTTCATGCGCTGGTCCATGGATTCCGGCCTGCTTTCTCGCGAAGCCGGCGACTGGATCGACGCACGCTATCGCGCTTATTTGCGCGGTGAAGTTTCCGAGCTCGCCATCTGCGGCGAAATGGTCCAGATTTACCGCGATCTGCGCGAGACGGAACTGCGCCAGGCCGTACACACTTTTTTTGAGAAGACGATCCGCCCGCAAATCTTTCCCGAAATGGCCGAGCTATGCGATCGCCTGCACAAGAAAGGCGTGACGCTCTGGGCCGTCAGTTCCACCAACAACTGGTTGATTGAAGATGCTGCGCGCAACTTCGGCATTCCAGCCGAACGCGTTCTGGCTACGCGTGTACAGGTGACGAATGGGTTGATCACAGAAGAGCTCCTCGACGTGCCTACGGACGAAGGCAAAGCCGCATCGCTTGTGCGCAGCGGAGTTGAACGCCCGGACGCCGTCTTCGGCAATTCGATCCATGACGCCGCGATGCTGGCAATCGCGCGGTGCCCGTTTGCGGTGAATCCTACATCTGCTTTGAGCGAATTTGCCGCCGCCCAGGGTTGGCCAGTCTTTCAGCCGCGTCTACAGCACCTGTAAAGCAATTCAGGATGAAGCCGCTCCGCATTGCATCGCTGCAGCCTAGCATCACGCTAACGCTCGAGCGTCTCGGCAAGCTGGACACGTTGGTTGCCTGCACCCGCTATTGCGTCGAAGCTCTGCCGGAGCTTCGCGATCTCCCCATAAAAATCGTCGCTGACTCCTGGTCTTCGACGATGGAAGAACTGCTCGCCGTCAAGCCGGATCTCGTCATCGCTTCCGTTCCCTATCGCATGGAATCGCTGGCAGCCATTCTGAAAGCGGGCTGCCCTGTGCTGACGCTGGCGCCGCACACGATCGACGACATCCTCGCCGACATTCGCCTGCTCGCTTCCGTAGTGCATGCGCCGAAGCGCGGTGACGCACTGGCAGCAGAGATCGTTGCGGGTATCGACAGCGTGCATACGCAGGCAGTGAAGGCGTCTACTCGCCCACGCGTGTATTGCGAAGAATGGGGAAAGCCGCTCATTCACTCTCAATCGTGGGTCGCGGAGCTGGTCGAGGCAGCTGGAGGCAAATTCATCGGACAACCGGGCAAAACCACGACGGCAGAAGAAGTCGCAGCCAGCGATCCGGATGTTTTGATCTTCGCCTGGTGCGGGGCCGGAGATCGCGTACCGCTGGCGAAGGTTGTCGAAAAACGGGCATGGCAGTCTCTGCGTGCTGTCGCAGAGGGCCATGTTTATTGTGTTCCCGACGAATTTCTGAATACGCCCGCGCATACCTTGCTCGATGGGCTGGCCTGTCTGGCCGCGGCCATACATCCAAACTTGTTCCCGGTGCATCCGCGAATGATTTCCTTGGCAGGCTCGCCGCGAGGGCGATAAATCACTATCCTGAAGTAGAGATGGATCCCGAAGTTGAAATCGAAATTCCCGCCCAACCGGAAAGACCGCCTCGCGCCGTTGTCGCCGCCCTGATTCTGCGCGGCAAGGAAGTTTTCATCTGCCAGCGAAAAGCCGGCACCGCGATGGGTTTACAGTGGGAATTCCCCGGCGGCAAAATCGAGCTTGGAGAAACACCGGAGCAGGCGCTCCGCCGCGAACTGCAGGAAGAGCTCGGCATTGAAGCTATGATCGGTCCGTATATTGCCGAGGTGCAACACAACTATCGCAATGGCGGCTCCATCCATCTGCGCTTTTTCGCCGTGCATCATTTTCAAGGCGAAATCCAGAACCGCGTGTTTGAAGATATGCGCTGGGCCGAGTTGCGCGATCTACCTGCCTATAATTTTCTAGCCGCCGATCGCAAATTTATCCGCGATCTGGCGCAGGGGAAAATCCTCTAGCTCTAATGTACAAACAGCAGAGAGACAGATAGCCCGATCACGATGATTGCGGTCGTCCACGCGATCAGGTTGAACATACGGTTGTTGGTGTGCTTCCCCATCAGCTCCGGCTTGTTGATCAGAACCAGCATCAGAATCATAACTACCGGCAGCAGCACGCCATTCAACACCTGCGATCCGATAATCACCTTCACCAGCGGAAAATTCGGCCACAGGACAACGCCCGCTCCGGCTGCGATCAGCAGCGTGTAGAGCCAATAAAACGCCGGAGCTTCGCTGAAGCTCTTATCCAGCCCGGACTCGAAACCCATTCCTTCGCACACCGTGTACGCGGTTGACAGCGGCAGAATGGACGCGGCAAAAAGGGACGCATTGAACAGTCCCGCGGCAAACAGAATGAACGCATACTCGCCTGCCAGCGGCTTCATCGCCTCGGCTGCATCGGACGGTACCTGGATTGCACCCATACCATGCACAAACAACGTGGCCGCGCAGGCCACTACGATAAACCAGCCCACTATGTCAGTCATCAACGAGCCGACAACGACATCCGCCCGCGAAGCCCCCATCTGCTTCACGTTGGTTCCCTTTTCGGCGACAGAAGACTGCATGTAAAACTGCATCCACGGCGAAATCGTGGTGCCGATCACCGCGATCATCATGGCAATGTAACCGCTCTTGTGCCAAATGCTGCGCGGAGGAAGTTTTACCGTCGCCAGCAGCGCGGTATGCCAGTCGGGATGAGCAAAAAATCCGGCAAAGATGTACGAAATATAAACTGCGGAAGCGACCAGAAAGATTTTTTCGACAATTTTATAGTCGCCCTTCACCACCAGCAGCCACACCAGCGCGGCGCAAATAGGCACGGAAATATATTTGCTGACGTGAAACAACTGCATGCTGCCGGCGATGCCGGAAAACTCCGCCATCACGTTGCCGAAGTTCACAATCACCAGCAGGATCATCATCACGAAGGTGATACGCAGGCCAAATTCTTCGCGGATCAGATCGCTCAATCCCTTGCCGGTCACGATGCCCATGCGGGAGCACATTTCCTGCACGACGACCAACGCCAGCGTGATCGGAATTAGCGTCCACAGCAGCATGTATCCGAACTGCGCGCCGGCCTGGGAATACGTGAAGATTCCGCCCGAGTCGTTGTCGACATTGGCGGTGATGATGCCCGGCCCTAAAACCGCAAGGAACAGGACGAATTGGTTCTTCCAGCGGCGCTGCATGGCTTGACTCCGAATGTTTCAGAGCTGTTTTCCTATAGGTGTAGAACGAAGCGAGGATCTCGACGCCGTTTTTCTCCAAAAAAACGGCACTTGAGAATATCTTTGTCGCATAGGAATAGGAAAACTGCTCTAGGGTACACGATCGTCGGTGAAATTCGCACCCGCATGCGCCTGAAAATCAGGCGAAAACGCAAACGGTCAACGAGTATGCGCCGCCTGCTGCTGCAGCAGTTTCAGGAACCGCCGCGAGCGCGCAGCCCAGGCAGGATCGCTCACGATGCGAATGTTGGCCTGGATGTGAGCCGGGACACGCGAAGAAAACAGCACAATACTATCGGGGTTCGATGACAGCGCGGCCGTGAGCAGCAGCGCGGCTAAGGTTTTCGAATCGTCGAGGTTGGCATCGACTTCGCTCGACCAGCGGCGACAGAGCTGCCGGTCACGTGCAAACGATCGATGTATCGTCCCGATCGGCCCGGCGACGGCCCGGTAATGAATGCGGAATGCGCCGGGGAAATCCCGGACTGTATCGAACATGGACCACTCAGACTGCAACACCCGGCAATCGTCGCGATGCCTTTGCCACAACGCATCCAGATGACTGCGCGCGCCGCCGACTCCATAGGTCCCAATCCGGCCCTGCCGGCGCATTTCTTCCATCCATGCGGACAGGTTTGAGCCATCGAGATCGACCGCCGTAGCTTCATGGAACAGCCACAGATCGATCCGTCCGATTCCCAACTCGCGCAGGCTGTTTTCGAGCGATTGCCCGGCCTCTTCGGCGGAAAAACGCGCTTTCGTTTTTAGCCCCGCGGCAGCCTGCGCAAGATGCTTGCGAACTGCCGGCAACAATCGCGCGACCGGACGAATCACATTTCTCGCCGCGTCAAGAAGGTCGGCCCTCTGTGGCGGTAGAATGCCATATTTCGTCGCGACTGTGACTTGATCGGCCCTGCCGCGCAAAAATTTTCCCACGCAGCGCTCGGCCATTCCATGACCGTACGACGGCGCCACGTCGAAGTGGCGAATCCCCGCATCGAAAGCCGTTTCGAGCAATCGCAGCGACTCCTGTTCGCTCAAGCCGCCCATCAAGCCGGAGCAGCCGAAGCCCAGCCGCGTCGTGCGGCGTCCGCTGCCCGCCAACTCGATGGTTTCAAGCATGGGCTGCCTCCTTTAAGCGATCCGCCAGCCGAATCGCCAGCGCGATCAATGTGTGGGTGGGGTTAGAAAATCCGGAAGTCGAGAATACCGACGCACTGCACAGATACGCATTGCTCACGCCGTGCAGCTGCAAGTCAGGGTCGACCACACCTTCACCGGAACTCACCGCCATGCGAGCGCCCCCCATATGGTGGTGACTGTCGTCGAAGGTGATATCGCGAAAGCCATCTTCGAGCGCCAGGCGCGGATTCGGCTCGATGTGCGCCATGCCATTGCCGGCGAATGTACGTTGCACCTGCTCCGTAAAATATCGGATCGTTCTCCACTCCAGCGGCGAAACACGCCAGTCCAGCTGCGCACGCAGCATTCCTGTGGCGTCCCGCGCATCGATCAGTGTAATTCTGCTTTGTGACAGCGGCTCCTGCTCGCAATGCGTCCGCAACCAGAAGGCAGAATCCGTTGGCCACGCTGCCCGATGACGAACGCGATATCCGTAGGCCAATTGCACCATGGTTGGAAGCTGTCGCAGAACAGTCGGAAGATCTTTCCGACCTGCAACGGAAAAACGTCCACGCAAAAAACTGCGCGCCAGCAATTTCACTCGCCGCAATTCTGTTTCTGCGCTGTTGATGCAGGTGAAGGAGCCGGCAATATTCAGAATTTTTTCCCTTTGCTGCAACCGAAGTGCCAATCGGAACTTGGGATGATATTTGTATCTACCGAGATACACGTTCGCGAACCATCGCTGCAGGCGGGCAGCTGCGTCTGCCGGAACGCTCGCAGCGTTGAAATCGATGTGGCTGTGAAAATGTCGTCCCAGCAGGCCGCTGCGATTCCAGGAAGGTGTCTGCGCGTCCGGCAGCGGCTGCAACAAAAAGCGCACCGACTCGATAGTGCCCAGGCATAGGACATATTGCGCAGCGGAAAAAATCCGCTCCCGCCCGGATAGGGTTCTACAGCGAATTCCCTGTACGCGTAAACCTGCTTCCGCCAGCAGCATTGCCGTCGCCGTCGCATGCGTAACCACACACACGTTCGGCGAATCCAGCGTCGATCGAAAGAGTCGCGCGAAATTCGGTTCCGGGCACCAGCGTGTGAAGTACGTCGACAACGCATCGCCGAGTTCCGGCGCGGCGATCTTCATCTGCCGCCAAATCTCCTGATCGGCGCGAATGGATTGCGTCAGACCCTCCGCCCGCAACGCCCGTTCGTAATAAGGAATCAGTTCCTGCTTCGAAAACGGCCATCCGCTTCCTGGAATCCACGGACGCACGGCAAAATCCTCCGCGTCCAATTCCAGCACCTGGCCGCCCCACACAGTGGTCGTTCCACCCAGGGCGCGAAAGCGGCCGATGTTCGCACCGCGATGCGGCTGGCCGATGTAGGAACATTCGTTCAGCGCCTGGGCTGTGGATTCGATCGAGAGGCCGCCACTTTCCAGCAGCAATACCCGCCGATTTTGGCGCGCAAGTTCTGCTGCCAGCACGATCCCGGCGGCCCCGGCGCCCACAATGCATACGTCGGCGGAAAATTCCGGCAGACCTTCGTTTCGCTCCAGGTCGATGATCATTTGCCGCGGCCCCGCCGAATCTCCGGCAGCAGTTCTTCAACCACGCGCATCACCTTTGCCAGCTGCGTGTCGTTGTCGTATCCGCAGGCGACGGCGCGGCGCTGGCCTGCAGCGGCAATGCGCGTTCGCGCTGCTTCATCGTTCAGATACAAACTGCACTTCTCCGCGCATTCTTCCAGACTGGAAAAGAACACCGCCTCTTCATCCTCCTTGAAGCGCGCGCTGTGACCGGTGGAACGCTCGGCCAGCAAAAATCCTCCGCTCGCCGCAATTTCAAAGCTCTTGTGCGCATACTCATCCTGATTGCCGTGGGTCAGGAAACTCAGGTTGATCTTCGAACGCCAGATTCCCTCGCGATATCCGGCATCGTAGAGTTCCCCATCGCGGGGATATAAAGCACCTACAGCGGCGCGATCCAATTTACGTTTCCAGATGACCGGGCCGGAAATCGTAACCGGCAGATTGTATTTTTGCCATAGCCGCGTCAGAAAATTTGGCCGGTCGTCGTAGGGCGTGCCGATGAACGATATCTCTCGCGTGCGATCGCGGTCCGACCAGCCAGAAGGCGGCGGAAAATGTACGCTGGGCTCAAACGCCGTCTGCACTTTAACCATGCGCCGCGCGCCGCGCTGTCGGTACGCTTCGATGCTGACATCGCGCTGCTGCACATGGACGTCGTACTCCGGAATCATGCGCACGTACAGTCGAAATCCGGGATCGCGCCGTGGCCCGAAGGGATTGTCTATCATGTAATCGACGGTCGCGATCCCCATTGCGCGCAGCCGCCGCAGCGTGGCCGCACGGACGAACAATGGCTTGTCGAACCAGACAACGTCGACGCGATGTTCTTCGGCCAGCCGCAGTACATCTTCGTTCATGCGCGTAACCGTGGGGCCAATCTGCAGGCGATATCGCACTCGCGCGAGAATGGGATTGCCGCGGCTTTCATAACCCATAATGTCGATGGGAAAAATTGTGTGGCCCAGCCGCTCCAGACTGCGCTGCCGATAAAGGCCGTACCAGCCATAATTCATGGGCGCGATGTAGAGAATGCGGAGCGATGCGGTTGGATTCTCCATAAGAGTTCGAACCAAAACTGGAAGCTCATCTTAAGCAAAGGAACCCGGTAGAAAGCGAAGCGCGAATATCCTTCGCGTAGCTGGGGATGACACATCTCATTTTTGTCGCCCTGCCTTACACCTGCTGTCGCATGAAGGCGATCACATGATCCGCGTTCACCACGCCGACCAGAACATTCTGCTCATCGACGACCGGCAGGGAATACAGATTGTAGCGGTCGAACAATTCAGCAACCTGTTTGTCGTGCATCCCGGCCTGGCAGCTTACGAAGCGCGACTCGCTCAACGCAGCGACTTTGCTCTCCGGCAGCGCCATCAGCAACCGAGCCAGCGGCACGACACCGGTCAGCACACCTTGTTCGTCTACCAGATAAATCGCGGTCACCGTCTCCGGGTCGTCGTCGAAATTGCGCAGCGCGTCGACCGCCTGTGCCACCGTTATGTCTGCGGGCACCGCAATATAATTCGTCGTCATGCGGCCGGCCGCGGAGTGCTCGCTGAACTCCAGCAGCTCTTTGACTTCTTCGCGCTCCTCCGGCTCCATCTCCTCCAGAATTTCGTCGGAGCGCTCCTTGCGCAGCTCGCCCAGCAAATCGGCGGCGGCGCTCGGGTCCATCTCCTCCATAATATCGGCGGCCCGTTCGGAGTCCATCGATTCCAGCAGCTGCTTCTGCAGCTTCGGTTCCACCTCTTCCAGAGCCTCGGCAGCAACTTCCTCGTCCAGCGTGTCGAAGATCGCCTGCCGCTGTGCCGGGGCCAGGTCCTCTAAAATATCCGCCAGATCCGAAGGGTGGAACTTCTCCAGACGTTCGTGAGAAATCTTCAACCGTACCCGCCGCGCCGGATCGGCCTCGATCAGATCGACAAAATCCCAGGGAATTACCTTGGAAGGAATCTGCGATGCCAGCCGTTCCACTGCCTTCTTCGTCGCCAGCCCCTTCAACAGACGCCGCAACGCGCCGCGTGTTCCCACCTCAACTTCCAGCGGCCGCATCTCCCCGCCGCACTCGATTGGAAACCAGAAAAACGCAATGTCGTTGACGCGGACAACTTTTCTTCCGTGAACGTCGATGATCTGCTGGTCCAGCAAATCGCGGTCCAGCAGCAGCAGCGGCTCGCCCAGGTTGAATGGCCGCGGACGCGCGTCGCCCCGCAGACGCAATTCTCCGCCGGGCATGTGCTCCAGCCCAATTGGAGCCACGGCCTTCAGATCGTTTTTCGATCCCCAGATCAGCTCGGAAACCGCCGGCGGCTTGGCCCCGGGCGTGATCGCCACCTCCCGAACCCGGCCCAGCGAATGTCCCGCGGCATCCACGATCGTCGTGCCCAGCAGTAAAGAAAGATGCACCACTAACGGCTCGGGGGTCTGCAAACCGTCGAGGCACTCCTTCGTTTTCTTCAGGTCGTCGGGCTGCATGGATGGTCTCTCTTCGCGCCGTAAAGCTTGCTTTGACAGTCTACCCAACCGGGCGGTAAAGCCATCTCCCGACGATTGAAAAAATTGCAGAATCGGCATTCGCTCCTGCAGGATTGGACAGCCGCTCCTTGACACTGGACCGAATATGCAAGCAAACTGCCCGTGTGGATGATTTTTGCGGAATTCCTGGCAACGACCACCGCAACCGAACGCATCAACCGACCATCAGCACCTAAAGTCAAGCGGCCCGAGGCATGTGGTGGATTCCATGGTAAGTCGATTCAGCTACACTTTGGACTCATCGCTTGACAGCGTGAACAAGGTGGAAGAGGCGGCCGAGCAGCTCGCGCAAAAATCCGGGCTGGATGAGGATACCGTCTTTCAAATCACGATGGCCGTACGGGAAGCGGCCGTCAATGCTGTGCTACACGGCAATGCATACGACCCGCAGAAGAAAATCACTGCGTCGTTCGAAAACACCGGCTCGGCGCTGATTATTCGCATCAGCGACCAGGGCCAGGGCCTCGATCCGGCAACGCTGCCCGATCCGCTGGCGCCGGAAAATCTGCTCAGCGGCTCCGGCCGGGGAATTTTCCTCATCCGGTCATTTATGGATGAAGTACACTTCAAGCTACTGCATCCCGGCACCGAGTTAACCCTAATCAAGAATTTAGATTCAACCCAGAAAAGCGCCTAAGGAGGATTATTCCGTGAGTATGAAGATCAGTACCCGCCAAGTGGATGGAGTGACCATTCTCGATCTGAGCGGTCGCATTACCCTCGGCGAAGGCAGCGTGCAATTGCGCGATGCGGTTCGTGACCTGCTGGCCAAGGGCCAGAAACACATTCTGCTGAACCTGGCCGAGGTCAACTACATCGACAGCTCCGGCATCGGAGAACTGGTCAGCGCCTTCACCACCGTCCGCAACCAGGGTGGCGAGCTCAAGCTGTTGAAGCTGACGAAAAAGGTCCACGACCTGCTGCAGATCACCAAGCTGTATACGGTGTTCGACATCAAGGACGACGAGGCCCAGGCCATCGGTTCCTTCAAGCAATCGTAAACTTTCTATCGACTGCGATGTACAAAAGGCCGCCCACTTGGGTGGCCTTTTTTCCTTTTCGATAAAATGCTATCTGGTAAAATCCCTATCAAGAAACCAAAAAATCCCAGCGGGATAAGTTCCAGGTCAGATTTCGTGTCACTGTAACTCGGCGAAGCATTGGAAGAGCGGCTTTTTCTCAGGAAAAGCCGCACGATCGCCAACCGCTTTAATTGCACCTATTAGGATGATCCGCTCCAACTCCCAGGTCCTACTCCGCATAACCTTTGTTGGAAGGCCGTGCCATGAAACCGAATCGCCTTGGTTGTATAAATTCTCAGTTGTTTTTCGTTCCGATCTTGCTTGCAGGCATTTCCGCGTTGTGTCTTGCCGGCTGCAACGGCATCGCGCGCCTGTCTCCCACCATTCTGAGTCCAGGTCGCGGCGGCGCCGTCAGCTCCTTGCCGGTAACTATTCAAGTCAGGCTGAACTGGGAACCGCTCTCTTCCATCAAGATTGAGTTGAATGGCGCAGACATCACATCGGACTTCACGGAATCCGATGGTGTTGCCACCGCGACAATAAAAGATGGAGTGTACGTCGGCGGCAATCGCCTGAGCGCCACGGCTGTGAACCTGCCATCTGTGCTCCGCACATTCTCCTATGCGCCTCCCCCAGATCCCGGATTGTCGGTCCCGCAGCCGCCCGATACCGTGTCCATCCAGACCCAGGTGCAAACGACCAATAGCTCCGGGCAACAAACCAACGGGGTTGAGGTCGGCCAGAACATCCGTGCCAATCCGGGTCCCGCAACGGACTGGCAGCTTCTTCTGCTTTCCCGGTCCAATCTGTCAGTGATTGCCAACAACCACTACACCATTACGCCCAATACGGAATTCAATTACGGTCCGTTGAATCAATTGATCGCGGACATCGCCCCGGGTGGGTCGCTGGTCAAACAATGCGGACAGCCGGGATGTCTAATGGTGTTGCAAGGTCCGGTTAACGATGCCGGCTTCAGTCCTTATCCTTGTGGCTCCGGTGCATCGCAACCCTTCGATACGATTGAGTGCTTGCTGCTTCAGAACGCGCTCACTTCCATCGGGGCGACACCCACCTCCACCTACATTTCATCCAACGGTCCGTCCGGGGCCGGCTATTCTTTCGTCGGAAATATCGGCAATGCTGCGCTCAGCGCGGGAATCAATTTCGAGCGGATCACCTGTTCGAACTCGAATGGCTGTCTGAACCTTCCGGTGCCCGGTGCTTCCGATAGCGATCCGGAGTTTATAAACGGTATTGCCCCCAACGGAGTGGACGGTGTAGTGCCAAACCTCGCCGGCACAGCCGATACGGGAACCACATCCATTCCAGCGACTCCTAATTCGCCGGCAATGACCGTCTATAACAATGGCGCCATGGGCGGACTCTTGATCGCGGACAATAACAACAATTACACCTTCACGTATGCCGCCCCGCTCATCCGTTTCCAGATGGGTCCCGCGCCGGACAATCCGAACAAGCACATCGTCATTCTGCAAATTCCCGCCGCATCGTCGATGAAATTTCCCGACGACCAGGCCACGCTGCAGGAGGAATCTGCGCTGATGCCGGCAAACCAGACCGGCGGCTTCCACCTGGTCGTTCTCAACGCAACTACCCTGCAGCCTTTGGTCAACGCAACCTACGTCACCAATCCGGTCAACTGTCCCGGCACGTGCACGAGCCCGGACGGGACCGCGATCTATTCCCTCGACCAGCTGCCTGCTCAGTTGCAACAGTTGCCTTCCCGCGGCTACCTCTGGTTCCTGGGCAGTTTCGGCAGCCTCGCCCACAATTTCCCGGCCACGATTACGTCGCCGTCCTATCAAATGCAGGACGTCTGGGATCGGGTGGCGCAGTCCGTTCAGGATTTGGGCGGCACCTATGCGACCTTCGCAATGTTGGATAATCCAGCTCTGGCCCAAAACGACTATGACCAATATGGAAAGGATCAGGTTCCCACCGACGACGATTACAACATGGTGGGCCAGTTGTGGATTAACCCTTCCAACGTTTCCAACCCCTACGCCGTGGAAGCCAGTAAGGCCATCTCGCGGCAGACCTCGCTCTACCCAGTGGCCGGCAACATGCAGGGCGTGCTGAAGAAAGGCCATGACGGCTTCTATCTGGCAACCCAGTATTCACAATACGCGGGCGTTGTGCCTGTGCCCGCCTTGGACTTTTTCAACGCTTCCTATCTTCCTCATATTCCGTGGCCGCTCACCGGTCCCGCCGACCCCGTTGGGCCCAAAAATGCGTACCGGTGGATCAGCGAGCAACTGCTCCAGCCAGTGGTTGCACCGACATCCGTTCCGCATACACCAACACAAATGAGACACCGAGTCTCTGGTATTCCGCCTTATCGAACCTGCAGCCCCCCGGCGATTGCAACAACGCCAATAATCCTTGCGGATTTAGCGACCAGGACTTTGCCACCGCAAAGACGCAGCTTCTGCAGGAGCTCGACGACCTGACCGCGCTACGCGCGTTCCAGAACAACATGGTGACCGCTGCGATCGCTGCGGAACCGAATTTCAATAGCCTTCTTACCGCCGTGGAGAACAATGTGCTGGCGAACATTCCCTACACAGACACCATCCAGATCGGCGCCAACACAACCAATGACGTGTTAAACCTGGCTGGAGATGCTAGCGGCCTTCTCGCATTTATACCGGTTGTCGGTGGCGGGATCAGCGGCGGAATCCGCACCGGGATCGGACTCTACGAAATCGTTTCCGATGACGGAACCACCGCGAACGACCCCAACGGCGTATCTCTGATGCAGCAGGAACGGAACTTTGCGGAAGTCGCGCAGCTGGCGAACCAGCGCGCCAATCAATACGCCGATTCCCTCACCACCATTGGTGTGACCTTTAGCCGGATCGTCTCCGATTGGGGAAGGATGCAAACGGCTGCGGCCCCGGTCATCAACAATACCCTGCAATTCGACACGCAGGCGCTCGGCCAGTATTTAAGCGGATATAACCTGACGGTGCGGCGCAGCCTGTACGCGGCGCTGATGCCGCTCAACTACTATGCGGTCCACTATCGCTACGCCGATCCCGGCCTGAATCGTGTGCCTTATGGCATACAGCCCGACTGGTATTACAACAGTTTTTTCTTCGGTCCCTGCTCTTCGTATAAGGGACTAACCGACCTCCTTGCCAACAACCCTGAGTCTTTCGGTTTCTGGGAGGGCGCGCTGATTGACGGTCCCGGCGCTAGCCTGCAAACTTCGACCGGTCCTAAAGGCAATACATACCCGTTCGATGCGTGGTGGGACGTGTGGTTTGTGGGCCAGAAGGAGGCATACGACAGCGCAATTTCTCGATCCGGAAGCCTGGAAAATTACCCCCAATGTGCGGCGAACCAACCAGATACGTACTTCCCTGCGACCGCCTTTTTCCAGCAAACCGAGCTCTTTACCCCTGTGGGCACGGATGCCAATGCTCTTGGCCTGTATAAACCCTGGTTTCTGGGCCGAGGATCTCTAACCCGGCTGCGCGCCGTCGGCACGTACGTCGATTTCTGGGGCGCGTACAGTTACAAATACGGGAAACCAGCTTTCAATGGAGACAACTGGGCCCCCGACCCGGACAACTATTGATTTTTCGTCTTCATCTTCACATTCCCGCCGCTGGGAACGTCACCTTGGGAACCTGCTGCGCAGCTGGACTGGCGTTGAAATAATCGTTGTTGCGCTTGTATCCGGCAATCCCTGCCCAGATGCTGTTCGGGAAAAGTCCGATGAACGTGTTGTAGTCCTGCAGCGACTGGTTGTAGCGGCGGCGCTCCACCGCAATCCGGTTTTCCGTGCCCGCCAACTCATCCTGCAGCTGCAGAAAGTTCTGGTTCGAGCGCAGCTGCGGATAATTCTCAGAGATTGCCAGCAGGCGGCCAAGAGCGCCGTCCAGCTGTCCGTTCGCGGCAATCTCAGCTTTTGGATTTCCCTTCGCGCTCAGCAATGCCGCCCGCGCATTGGCAATGTCGCCAAACACAGTCGTTTCGTGCGCGGCAAATCCCTGCACCGTCGACACCAGGTTTGGAATCAAATCTGCCCGGCGTTGCATGACCACTTCTACCTGCGACCAGGTCTGCTTTACCTCTTCATTTTTGGTAACCATCTGGTTGCGCGCCGAAATGTAGCTTCCGAAAACCAGTAGTCCGATGACCACCAGCACTGCAATGATTGCCAGGACAACCATCCCCGATCGTTTCATCTTGATGTTCCCCCTCGACCTTTTTCAATTCAAAACTCGTGAAGTCTTTGCGAAGAAACAGACATAGCTTACCAGCTGCCGGAAGCACCGCCGCCGCCGGAGCCGCCGCCGCCAAATCCGCCAAAGCCGCCCCCGCCATCGCCGCCGCCGTATCCGCCGCGTCCGCCGCCGCCCAGAACGTTGCCCAGAAGCATGCCCAGTAAAAATCCGCCCCAGCCGCTGGAGCCGGAACGCAGCAGCGAAATAAACACGAAAATCACAAAGATCGCCAGCAGAATGTCCCGCAGCCCAAGCTTAGGATGGGCCGCGCGCTCTGGTACCACCTGCATCGCCGGTGCCTGCAGGGTGACGCCCGCATCCTGCGCAATCACCTGCGCTACCTGCTGCGTGCCCAGCGTGATCGCCGCATCGTAATTTCCCTGTCGCAGATACGGCACCATCTCGCGGCCTATCGATCCCACTTTGCCGTCGGGCAGAATCCCTTCCAGGCCGTATCCCACTTCAAACCGGTACTTGTGATCGTCGGTCGCTACCAGCAGCAACAGTCCGCGGTCGGAGCCCTTCGCTCC
Source organism: Acidobacteriaceae bacterium (assembly GCA_965276585.1). Taxonomy (GTDB): domain Bacteria; phylum Acidobacteriota; class Terriglobia; order Terriglobales; family Acidobacteriaceae; genus JAKAAZ01. The sequence goes on from CBDIAZ010000003.1 coordinate 1,244,172, forward strand.
CACCTTCCACTTGTCTTCCAGCCGCGTAGCGAAGTCGTCGATGGTATCGTCGCCCGTCGTTTTAATCGTGACTACGGCAATCTGCGCCTTGGCTTGCCGGTCGACCGCTGTGCACAGCGTTTCCAGCTGGCTGCGCGTCGCCGCGGAAAGCACGCCGGCAAAGTCGTTCACATAACCGGTTGGTTTAAGATCGCTCACCTTCTGCGCTCGGGCCGTGCGCACCAGCAGCAACGGCGCCAGGCAAAGCAGCAGCAACGCTGTCCGCCGCGCACGGTGCCGCCCGTTTGCGTGGACACACTTCAAGCTTTGCCCTGATCTGAAACTCATCGCTAGCATACTGAGCCTGATTGTACGACTTGACCGTTTCTCCGTGTATAACTTTGCCAGCGACGCTGCTGGAACAATCCGCATCTATCCCACAGGGTGCCGAAAAATGCGACGGCAAATGGAGAAAGTATGAAATTCCTGTGTCTGGCCTATGGAGACGAAAAAGACTGGAATGCACTCCCGAAAGAGGAGCAGGATGCATTGCTGGCGCAGGATGAGGCGCTGCGTAACAGAGGTGTACTCATGGCCGCGGTGCAGCCCGACGTAACCACTGTGCGAGCCTGGGACGCGCAACCGGTTACTATGGACGATGCCTTCGCCCAATCCGCTGTACCTCTGGCCGGGTTTTCGATTATTGAGGCCGACAATATGAATGAGGTAATCCAACTCGTCGCCGGGACGCCATGCGCACGCGCAAAGGGAGCGATCGAGATTCGACCGATCACCGCAATCAACGATGCCGCGTCCGCTCGTTCGTCAACGCAATTGCACAAAGATTCAAGTAGCGCTCGTACGTTAGAAAGGACATCACAATGAAAATCGGCCGAACTCTTCTAGTGTTGGGAGCTACCGCAGGCATAGCGTACCTGCAACATAACAATGGCCGCAAGCTTGGCGTCCGGACGAATCGCCCTGGGACTGGGGCTGAGCCGCTCGACGTGCGCAAAAAGAGTATCTTGTCCCGCACCGTACGTACCGCGGCTACGTACGCGCAACTGGCTCGTCCCTTGCGTGAGTTCTCTCCGTGGAGCATTTTGCCTGCCCTGGTTGCTGCCCGCCGGAATCGACATACCCACTCGCTTGCGGGACTGACGGACAAAGTTGTACTCATCACCGGCGGCTCGCGCGGCTTTGGCCTGGCGCTGGCGCAGGAGTTTGCCAGCCACGGCGCGAAGATTATTCTGACCGCCCGCGATGCAGACGAATTGGCGCGCGCTCGAGAAAAGTTGCTGGCCCTCGGCCTGGCCTCGACCGACGTGAGCACCATTCCCTGCGATTTGACCGACCAGGAACAAGCGAAAAAAATGATCGCAGCCGCAACCAGAGAATTTGGCCAGATCGATATTCTCGTCAACAACGCCGGCATCATCGCCGTAGGCTCGGTGGAGAACCAGCCCGTGGACGCCTTCAAAAGCGCCATCGAAAGCAATTACTACACCATGCTCCACACCACGCTGGCTGTCCTGCCGCAGATGCTCGCACGTCAAAGCGGAAGTATCGTGAACATCGCCTCCATTGGCGGTAAGCTGGCCGTGCCGCACCTGCTGCCCTACTCCGCCAGCAAGTTCGCCGCGCTGGGATTTTCCCAGGGGCTGCACGCCGAGCTGCGCGCAAAAGGCATTCGCGTCACAACTGTATGTCCGGGACTCATGCGGACCGGCTCACAAACGCACGCGCATTTCACCGGCGATCGCGAACGGGAATATCGCTGGTTCAGCATGGGTGCCAGCCTGCCCGGGGTTTCCATCAGCGCCAGGTCGGCGGCGAAGAAGGTGGTCCGCGCGACCATTGAAGGCCGCACGGAAATCACCATCACTCCCCAGGCCCTGCTCGCGGCCACATTCGCGCAGGCATTGCCGGAAAGCACAGCGACGATAATGCACTGGGTAAATTCCCAGATGCTTCCCCAGCCCACCGGCGATGCGAACGCGGCCACGGTCCCGGGCAAAGACGTCCGCGGCAAAGAACCGGTGCCGTCATTAATACCGCTGCGCAGCGCTACCGCCCAGCGTTAAAGCATTTCTCTGTTGGTATAGAGAGAAAATTGTCATTCTGAGCGCCGCGAAGAATCTTTGCATTTCGCTTTTCTTCAGCAATACGAAGATCCGTCGATGGGTCGAAGTGACGAACTGTTCCATCCGCACTCTACATCAACTTTGAAAAGTCTTTTAGGTAGACCCCCGGCTTCAGCCGGGGGTAAGTCACGGAAATAGTAGAGATGGCTGGGTGCCCCATCCTAGCGCCGTCTTTTGGCGCTAGGGTGGGATGAAGACTCCTTCACGGCCATCAATACGTGACTGGAAATGCCTGAAGGTTCGCGTCCAACACAGCCGGTTCCCTCAAGCAAGCGTCATTGAATCTTGAAATTCTCGCTCTGCGCCAGTTGCCCGATCTGCTTCGTGCGCGCGTCCGCCATATTTCGCATCTGCATGGTCAGCGCTCCCATATCCGCTGAATTCATATTGGCCGAAGCGTCTGTGACAAGCTTCTGATCGTTTTTGACATAGCCGTCCATCTGCGCCAGATACATCTGATCGAACGGCGTCCCAGTCGTTTTTTTCATCTGCTTCTCCGCCTTGCGGGTCTGGTCGGGAACATCGGCCATAAACGGCATGCCGGAGCTATTGGTGTTGTCGGCTGTGGTCAGCGTCATTTCATTTTTGCGATTTTCCTGGATCACCTGCTGCGCAAACTGCTTCACGCCGTCATTGCTGCTGTTTTTTAGCGCCATCTTGCTCAAGTCCGTTTCCACCTTGCTGTTTCGCTTCACATTCGCAACAAATGCAGCTTGCGCGCTGTTCTGGGGGTTCTGCATTCCCATATTTCCATTCGGCTGCATGCCATTCGGCTGCGTTCCGTTCGGCTGCGTTCCCTGCTGATTCATGCCGCCGGGCTGCTGGCCTCCCATCGTGGAGCCTCCGCGCATCTGCGCCCATGCGTTCGGAGCAGCCAAAAGCCCAAATGTGAGCGCCGCTGCGCTCAACAAGCTGAGAATATTCCGCCTCATGTCGATTCTCCATGGTTATATGAAATTGTTCCGGCGTTCGCCTTCCAGCCCGGGGGTGGAACAGCATTCTTTAGCTTAGATGGCAAATCGTTTCCCGAAGACATTCAGAACCTTACAATCAGCTACGCCGCCTTCGATTTGCCCGTACAAGAATCCATCCCTTTCCTGGTCGGGTGCTCCATGCTTCGTGCATTTACCAAGGCGGGATCGATCACGTCTGTCTCCAACATAAAGAAACTGCCTGGCAGAACCGCACCAAACCCGGTGCAAATCCCCCAAAAAACAATATAGTAATTTTTACTATATTCATGCAGAAGCCACGCAGGAAAACGGCCATTTTCAACCCGAAAACGCGAATCTTGAAAAGCGTAAACGCATTTATATCAACAGCTTGCAATTCGTCCATTTCAAAAATGTAACCGGATAACGACCTGTTTATCGGTTATGCCGAACAACCGTCCGCGGAGAGCCCATTTTCCCGGGCCTGAATCGTTCAGAAAAAACGCCACAAAATCGCGTTTATTTGCGATTTCGCAACCCGCTCGATCCAAATCACATAGCCGAGGTTTGGCATTCCAATTGCGTTTGGCCCTTCAATTGCTTTAGTGTTCCACGTGGAACATTTCGCCAAAATGTCGCCCGTTTACTTTTCCATTCCAAACCCCGCAAGCTATTGATTATGACTCCTCCAGTATTGGAAGTTGCGCAGCTTTCCCGCATGCTGGAAATTTCCGCAGGCTCCAGGCCGTTGCTGCGCGACGTCAGTTTTCGCCTGGAGCGCGGAGAGGTGTTGGCTGTTGTAGGCCCCAGCGGCGCGGGGAAAAGCACGCTATTGCGTATGCTGAACCGGCTGGACGAGCCCAGCAGCGGGAAAGTTTTGCTCGATGGAGAGGACTGCCGCAACTTCGATGCAAGGGAATTGCGGCGGCGCGTGGGCATGGTGATGCAGCGGCCCTATTTATTTCCGGGCACCGCAGCCAGGAACATCGCCTATGGACCGGCGCAGCATGGCCTGACATTCTCCGACGCGCAGATTGAAGAGTTGCTTCGGCAAGTGGGAATGACCGGATATGCATACCGCGACGTGACCACGCTTTCCGGCGGAGAAGCGCAACGCATCTCCATTGCCCGCGCGCTGGCGAATGAGCCGGAAGTGCTGCTGCTCGACGAGCCCACCTCGGCGCTCGATCCGGAGGCCAAGGACGGCATTGAGCGGTTGCTGACGGCGCTGGTGCGCGAACGCCATGCCACCTGTGTCTGGGTCACCCACGACCTGGCCCAGGCCGCACGAGTGGCCGATCTCGTTTTGAGAATTGAAGCCGGTGCAGCCGTCGCGCTGGGCACGCCACAGGAGCTGTTGCATGCTTAAACTGCTCTTCCACACCCAACTGTCTCTCGGGGTCGCGCAGGCGGCCACGGTAGCCGCCACAGCACTGATCGTCGCTTGGTTTGCAGCAAGGCGCGGCGCGAAGATCGGCAGAGAAATCCCAATCGCGCTGCTGCGCGGGCTGGTGCAGATTCTGCTGATCGGCGCATTGCTGGCATTGCTGATGCGTGGACCCTGGTGGACCTCGATTCCGCTGCTGATTGTGATGATCTTCACTGCCGCCAGCATTGTTAGGCGGCGCGTACCAGAGCTTCCGGGTGCCTATACCCTGTCATTATGGTGCATGGCCGCGGGTGCGGGCGGCGTGATTTTGTTCATGACCTGCATCGGCATCATCGAGCCGAAGATCACCATGCTGATCCCGGTAGGCAGCATGGTGATCGCGCAGAACATGAACATTCAGTCGCTGTTTCTCAATCGCTTTCTGGGCGAAGTCGGTTCCCACCGCGGCGAGATTGAATCCGCGCTGGCGCTGGGCGCTACTCCGGATAATGCCGCCGCCCCGTATTTGCAGGCTTCCTTTCATGCCAGCCTGATTCCGGCGGCGGACAACCTGCGCTCGCTCGGCATCGTATGGATTCCGGGAATTATGACCGGTATGCTGTTGTCGGGATCGTCGCCCGTGTACGCGGCGCTCTATCAGTTCGTTGTGCTAGGCATGATCTTTACCGCGGGCGGCCTGAGTTGCCTGACAGCAACCTACCTTGCGCCGCGCCTCATCTTCACAGCGCACCAGCAGCTTCGACAATTGAGCAAGATCTAAGAAAGCTTATCCGCGCTGAAGACCGGGTCTATTTAAAGCTCAATGTTTCGTCGAAGCCTGCGCCGCACCATATATTGCAAAAGGAGAATCTTCTCCATAGTCAGGCTCGATGCCAGGACCCCTCAGCCGAAACACGATTGCGTACTCCCCATCCACCAGCTTCAGCTTTGCATTCTCCAGCGGAAATGCGGCTGTCGCCACCATGCTGCCGTCTTCGGCTGCCAGCCAGCGCACGGGTTCCTCCGCGCGCTTCGATCCATCTGCGTCGATCAGTTCAAAACTGGCTTTCCAGTCTTTCGATGGCCGGCCGGCAAGTTTGCCTACTGGCGTGATGCGCGCCAGTGTCCAGACAATATCCTGCGGTGAAAATTGATGGGTTGGGTCGGGTCGCAGTTCGCAGTTACCCGCCCGCAGATAATCGACACTTTTCGATTGAACATCCGGCGCAGCGGGAAGCGGAGAGAACACACAGCTTTTTCCGAGAACCACGGAGCTGATCATCACCTCATCGTCCCCGGCGGGTTCGACGGTAAACGGCGTTTCCAGAGCGGCAGCATTTTTTCCATCGCCGCTGGCGGCAGCCACACGCAACTTGTACGCTCCCGGGATAACGTCAAGCGCCGCGTTCCAAACCGGCAGATCGGAGGACCATTCGAGCTGCCCAATTGTGGTGTTCAGAACGTATCCGCTGCTGGTCTGCTCCAGTCTGAGCGCCGTTTCCAGTTGCATGGGCGGCGGAGTGGCGCTGTGCCAGAAAAATCCCGTGGTTGCGATTTGCGTTCCAGTTCTGCCATCACGATGGGGAAAATAGGCGAGCTGCGTCGCTATTTCAAGCGGCGAAGAACTGGGACGCGGCGGAGTCTGCAGCGCCTGGCTCAGCGCGGGAGAAATGCCGGCAAGCTGACGCAGACGCGCCAATTCGGGAGCGATATAGTAAAGCGGCGCATTGAAAATCACCTGCGGCCTGTGTGGAGTAAGTGAAACCGGATGCAGTTGTCCATCCATCTGCGTCGGGTCGAGGTGTAGGTCGATGTCGTATGCGCCCATTCCGTCGCGACGAATGTCATCAATGGTGTCGGCGACAGAATTGGAAATCCATCCCGCAACATGGCCATCCTTCGTAAGCAGCAACCATGGACCGGTGCCGATCACGGAGAAGTAACTCGACAACCCACGCAGGTGTTCGAGATCGCCAGCGCTTTCCGCGGTGTAGATCGTCACGCCGGCGTTGCGCGCGGCGTTTGCGACATCATCGACCTGAAACGCTTCATAGACTAGCTGACCTCGATTTACAAGCACCTCGTGAAAGATGTCGCCCAGAGTCATTACCACGCGGCGACCGGGAAGATCTCGCATGCTGGCGATGGCGACGGTCGCCGTCGCGCGCCAGTCCGCGAGGCTGATTCCGCCGTGGCCCCGATTCTCTATCGTCTTCAGCCTTGTGACCGCGGTTGTCAGGCTACGTGTATAGTGCGTCTGGTTGCCAGCATCGTCGAGGATGGAAATATTCCAGTCCAGATCCGGCTGCTGACTGAGATCGGTGACGGCCTTTTCGAGGACTTCCTCGCGGTCGACAGGAAGACCATGAGGAAGGATGATGAGCAGGTTGGGCCGGTCTTCCGGCTGACCCGTTTTTGGATTGATGCTGTCGGCCCAGGGTCGCGAGAGCTCAAACGCGCGCGGCTTGCCGTCCACGTCGAGAGTGAAGTCGGACGCCTTCAAATCCTTCACCGGCGCGGCAGTTGACTGCGCAACCGCTGTGAGAGGGATGGAGAGGGTTTGTGCTTGCTGGACAAGCTGCGACTCAACTTTTTGCGGAGTGGTCTGTGCGTTCAAATCAAAAAAACAAAATATCAGCGCGAGTCCGGCAATCCGCAGCCATTTTGTTCTGTTCACCTAATGCTCTCCCTTGCGAACTTTCAGTTTATCCGGCTCGCACCTATATTGGATGTTGAACCGTTCCACGCACACTCTTATGGATAGAACCGCTTCGATTGCCGCCCCAGTCGCCCGAAAAGACCCTCGCGATCTCCCACTGCACGGCCACACGCTCCACGACGATTATGCATGGCTGCGCGAGAAGGAAAATCCGGAAACGCTCGCATACCTGAACGCTGAGAATGGCTACACAAGCGCGGTGATGGAACCGGCTCAGCCCCTCATCGATAAGCTGTATGCGGAGATGCTGAGCCACATTCAACAGACCGATGTCTCGGTTCCCTATCGCGATGGCCGATTCGATTACTATTCGCGCACGCAGGAAGGCAAGCAGTACCCGCTCTATTGCCGGGTGCTTGCGGAAGCCGGTTCGCCGACGCGCCCCGTTCCTCCGGTGGAGGGATTTCCGAACGAAGAAATCCTGCTGGACGTGAATCAGATAGCTGAAGGGCAGGCTTTTATGTCGATCGGCGCCACGGCGATTCCGGACGACGGCGATTGGCTGGCATACTCCACGGACAATACCGGCTTCCGTCAGTACACGCTGCATGTGAAAAATCTGCGGACCGGCGAAACCATGCCGGCGCTGGCCGAACGGGTTGGCTCAGTGGCGTGGGCGGCAGACAACCGCACGCTTTTCTATAGCGTGGAGGATGAAGAGACCAAGCGTCCATACCAGATTTTTCGCTGCGTGCTGGATAGCGGCGGCAGTGCGTTTTCCGATCTTGAACTAGCGTGGGAAGAGCCGGACGAGCGTTTCAATGTTGGCGTGGGCCGCACACGCGATGGGAAATATCTGATCGTAGAATCGGCCAGCCATACTACGAGCGAGCAGTGGTTTCTGGCTGCGGAAAATCCAGGCGGCAGCTTTCAATGCATTGAGCCACGCCGCGAAAATATCGAGTATTCCGTCGATCATCGCGAGGGTCTTTTTTTTATTCGCGTGAACGACACGGGCCGCAATTTTCGGCTGGTCACTGCACCGGCGGATCGATGCGGCCGTGAACATTGGCAGGAGATCCTGCCGCATCGCGACGATGTGATGCTGGAAGATGCCGACCTGTTCCGCGATTTCTACGTGGCCTGCGAGCGAGCGAACGGGCTTCCGCGCCTGCGCATCCATGATCTTTCTGAGGCGGACCTGTCCGCGCCGGAGGCGAATACTACCGTGCGCGAGATTTCATTTCCAGAACCAACCTATACCGCCGCGCCCGGAATCAATCGCGAGTTCGATACCCATACGTATCGCTATGGATATACCTCTCTGGTCACACCCAGCTCGACGTTCGAGTATGACATTCCCTCCCGCAAAAGCACACTGTTGAAGCAGATCGAAATTCCCGGCGGATTCGATCGCATGCTTTATGCTTCCGAGCGCGTATTCGCAATCGCGCCGGACGGCGTGCAGGTTCCAATATCGCTCGTCTACCGTAAAGACAAATTTCGCCGCGGAGAAAATCCGCTATATCTCTACGCGTACGGCTCCTATGGATATTCGCTGCCGATCGGGTTCAGCGGGAACCGGCTCAGCCTTCTCGATCGCGGGCTGGTGCTGGCCTATGCGCACATTCGCGGCGGCGGGGAGATGGGCAAGCCCTGGCACGATGCCGGACGCATGATGCACAAGATGAATACCTTCACCGACTTCATCGCCGCCGCCGAGCATCTGGTCGCGAAAGGATACGGCGCGCGAGATCGCGTGGCGATTGAAGGCGGAAGCGCCGGCGGACTGCTGATGGGTGCTGTCGTAAACATGCGGCCCGATTTGTTTCGTGCCGTGCTCTCGCATGTTCCCTTCGTCGACGTGATGAATACCATGCTGGACGCGAGTCTGCCGCTAACGGTTGGCGAGTATGAGGAATGGGGCGATCCAAACCAGAAGGATGCGTTCCAGACCATGCTCGCCTACTCTCCGTATGACAACTTGGCGGCAAAAGATTATCCGGCAATGCTCGTTAAGACTTCCCTGCATGACAGCCAGGTAATGTACTGGGAGCCCGCGAAGTATGTGGCGAAATTGCGTAGTCTCATGACCGGCAACAATCTGCTGCTGCTTCACACAAACATGCAGGCAGGCCACGGCGGCGCTTCCGGACGCTACGATTATCTCAAGGAGATTGCGTTCGATTACGCGTTTCTGCTGTGGCAGCTTGGCGTAGAGAAAGTTTGACGCGGGTTCAACGAACCTCGCCTAATGCCTGCGTGAAACTTAAATCCGGATTCTTCGGCTCGCCTTGATTTTCCTGGTCGGGAATGCTGTCACCTTCGCCGGGCGCGAGGAAAAGATTCGCCTGCAGACCGTGCTGCCGCGTGTACAGATCCCAGTAGCGACCGTTCTGCGCGTATAGCTCGGCGTGCGTGCCGCGCTCGACGATCCTGCCTGCCTCGACGACAAGGATCTGGTCCGCGCGGCGAATCGTTGAAAGCCGATGCGCGATCACGAACGTCGTGCGGCCACGCATCAGGTAAGAGAGACCTTCCTGAATCAGCGCTTCGCTTTCCGAGTCCAGGCTCGATGTCGCCTCGTCGAGAATCAAAATGCGCGGGTTCGCAAGAATGGCACGCGCGATGGAAATCCGCTGGCGCTGGCCCCCTGACAACTTCACGCCGCGTTCACCTACAACAGTGTCGTAGCGGTCGGGAAAACGGTCGGCGAACTCGTCTACGCGTGCGATACGGCAGGCCTCCAGCACCTCGGCTTCGCTCGCTGTCGGACGCGAAAACTGCACATTCTCCCGGATCGTTCCGTCGAACAAGAACGACTCCTGCAGCACCACTCCCAGTTGCGTACGAAAATCGCTGAGCCGCACGGTCGCGAGATCGATCCCATCGACCAGAATCTGGCCGCGGTCGGGTTTGTGGAAGGCGCAGAGCAGACCGATGATGGTCGATTTACCCGACCCCGAAGGCCCCACCAGCGCCGATACTGTGCCTGGAGCAGCGTCGAAGGAAATGCCATGCAGTACCGGCTTCTCCGGTTCGTACGCAAAAAAAACGTCGGCGAAGCGCACATCCCCGCGGATCGTACCCAATGGCACGGTGCGTTCGGGATCGCTCTGCTCATCTTTTTCTGCAAGGATTTCGTTCGTGCGATCGAGACCCGCCAACGCTTCCGTCAACTGCGTTCCAACTGAAACGATCTGCACCGCTGGACCGATCAGGTAGGTAAGCACCAGCGTGTAGGCCACGTAGTCGCCAATTGTGAGCTTGTGCGAAACCACCTGCAGACCGCCCAGATACATGACCAGTGCGCCCACAACGCCCAGCACTACCGTGGATGCGAGGCTCATAAACGACTGCGCCGTCAGGGTGCGGATGACATTCTGCAGCAGGCGGTCCACGCCGCCGGCAAAAACCTTCGCTTCGCTTTCTTCCGCATGATAGCCCTTCACCACCCGCACTCCGCCGAGCGATTCGGTAAGCCTGCCGGTCACGTCTGCGTTGATGCGCCAGCGCTCGCGAAAAATCGGCCGGATGGTTTTAAAGGCCATCAGCAAAATCGTAGAAAAAACGACCAGGACGATAAAGGCCAGCAGTGTCATTTCGGCGCTGATGCGTATAAGAATGACAAACGCAATCGCCGATGCCACCAGGCCGCCGATGAAGTTCACCATGCCCGTACCGATCAGATTGCGAATACCCTCCACGTCCGACATGATGCGGGCGACCAGCGCGCCGGTACGGTTGGCATCGTAAAACGCCACGGGCAGGCGACCGATATGCTGCTGCACCTGAACGCGCAGATCCGCGATCAGCCGCTGCGCCGCGATCGACAATATTTGCGTGAGCCCATAGGTAGTGGCGCCCTGAATGGCAGTGGCCAAAAGAACGAAGCCGATAATCTCCGGCAGAAGGTGCACCTGACCACGGCGCATGACGTTGTCGATCAGAAATTTCGCGGAGAGCGGCAGTGCGAAACTGGCGATGCGGCTGATCACCATTAGCAGCAACCCCAGCGCCAGCACACCGCGGCGGGGACGCACCAGTTCCCAGATCTGTGGCAATGCTTTGCGTAGCTCTGGTCTTTTCTTTGCCGGCTCTGCAGACGCAGCCCTATTGGCAGACTCAGATTTTCGCCCGCCGCGAGTTCCTGCATCGATCCATGCTGGTTTGATCGCCATGCTTTATACCGCCGACAGTCGGTTCCGCCGTGCCGCGATAAATGAGCGAACGCACAGCAGCACATATACCAGGCAGATGGCCGCCATCGCCAACTCTTCTTTCATTGCCGCCGGATGCAGAACGATCTGTCCATGCATCTGCGTAATAAGATCGCCGATGCCGCGCCAGCCGGGAAAAATAAATCCAATCAGTCCGACGGTGACGGCGATGTGCATGAACAGCATACGGCGCTTGCTGTCGGGGGTATTCGCTAACAGTCCGAGGATGCCAAGCAGGACGCCGAAATATGCCGGGATGAGCGCGGTCGGCGCATGGCTTCCCATTGCAACGAACACAGCTACTCCAAGAACAATCAAAATCAAAGCGACGACCATTGTCAGTTTGGCCACGGTTCCAGGTCTCCTAATTCAATTTCGTGCCACTCTCTCCAGCATAGGCTTCGCGCGCAGCACCGCCGAGGATTTGCTGGATTTTCTGCACTATATCGGGAACGGATTGCGTGATGGAAATTGTAACGGCGTTACGAGGCGGCTCCAATGTTTCCAGTTGGCTGGGAAGTAACGATGCCGGCATGTAGTGGCCTTGCCTTGCTTCCAACCGCTGGCGAATCACCGCTGCCGGCCCGGTCAAATAAATAAAGAGAACAGAATCCTTTGGCACCCCCGCGGTCAACGTGGCACGGTAAGATTCTTTTAACGCCGAACAAGCCAGGATTCCATTGATGCCATCGCGCGCCCACTCCGCGATTTGTTGGTGAAGGCTGTGCAGCCACGGCTCGCGATCTTCGTTCATCAACGGAATTCCGGCATGCATCTTGGCCCGGTTGGCCGGTGAATGGAAATCGTCCGCATCCGCAAACGGCCAGCCTGTCACCTGCGCCAGAGCCTCGCCGACGGTGGTCTTCCCGGTGCCTGTAACTCCCATCAAAATTAGGATCACGGTTTGCCTGTTTTTTTCGATGCTACTGCTTGCTCAACGTCCTGTAACACTTGCTGCGGAGTCCATGTATTCGTTGGATACCAGGAAAAAATCTTTCCATCCGGGCCGATCACAGCTGTAGAAACAGAATGTAGCAGCACGTTGCCATCCTTCGACGACGTAACGCCAACGTCGAACCACTGCAGAAGAGATGCAAGCTCCCCCAGAGAAGGTGCGGCAAAATCCCAATGCTCGAATTTTTCCTTGGTATAGCGGCCAGTGTATGCGCCGCCATAACTGCGTAGAACTGCAGGAGTATCGTGCTTAGGATCGAAGCTGATGCTAAGTAGATGCGACCCGGCGTAGAGTTTTGGATTTGCTGCCAGCAATGCATCCAGCTGGGCGAAGTTGCGGCTCATCAACGGGCAGAACTGCGAAGATTGGCAACGCGTGTAGATGAAGGTAAGCACCAGCACTTTGCCGCGAAATTGATCGAGATGGATTTCGCGGCCGCTCTGGTTCAATAGCTTGAAATTTGGAACAGCATCGCCGGCAGCCGGAAGGTGATATTGGACGGGAGGCAATCGATTCAACACCGCCTGCTGCGTGATAACAACATCGCTCAGGACCGCGCCCGCAGCACCCAGCTTAAGTTGCGCAGAGATCTTATCTCCTGAGTGCAACCCCGGAGCTATCGATGGATTCTGCAGTGTATAAGCCATGGTCATCGCATCCATAAAGCCCGGAATCGCTTCCGTATCGAGCGCGATGACGCCGTCTTTCGCATCGACCGAAATAACCTTGCCCCGCACAGAATATTGTTTGCCGGATGAAGCTGTGTTTGCGGCCTTTGGTGTCGTGTTGCCGTGACATCCTAGGGAGCTTGCCAGCAGCGCCACTGAGATACATCCATACAACGGGCGTTCCATAGCTTGCCAGGAGATTTTCCAAATTGCCACTTAGTTTTCCTTTCTACGAAATAGCCTGCCGTAATGGAAGCGATAGCGAACCTGGCCATAAATTTCCCTTGGCGCGTTGTAATGGAACCCACCGAATGTAAGACTGTTATCCAGTAAGACGCGGTGGTTGGTTGCATTCACCACATTGACGTCAATCGTTGTACTTCCACGAAAGGTCTTACCCAGCGCGAGGCTTAGATTGGTATCGTGCGGTAGATAATTACCCTGATATGGAGAATTGGGATCGCCGGCCTCTCCATTATGGAATCCAGATCCATAGTAAACATTGAACGATCCATAGGCATGATCCGGGAGCGTTGCGTTCATTCCTATGTTCAGCGTATTTCTCTGGTCGTGATCGAGCGGAACATAACTATTGCCCACTCCACACTCGGACGCCGGATAACAGGCGAGGCCACCGGTAATCGCGCCGCGCTGCTGGGCAAGCTGGTTGGAATAGGCAAGATGGGCTTGTCCAAAATGCCATAACGTAGGCGAATGCAGGGTCAGTTCCCAACCCTGAATAAGCGCGCCGTCGACCGTTATCGGAAAGAAAATATTCGATTCGCCAACGTTGGAATGGTCGAGGAAATTATTCGCTCGTGTCTCGAAATTATCTGCGTCCAGCAGCCATCCGCGAAAAGGAATTTGTACGCCGAACTGATGTTCCTCGTCCCTTTCCCCATGCAGCGGCAGGAAGGTCGTGTTGTTACTATTTGCGTAATCGACAAGCGAGCAGGCTGTATTGCCCGGCGATGAGTTGAGCGTCGGAGAACAAGTTACAGTAAGCAATGGCGGAGGTTGATAGTATCGCCCATAGAAGGCTCGAAATACCCAATCGATTTTCGGCACCTGCACCGCGACACCCACGCGTGGATTGTTTTCGATCTCGGTAAAATTCGCGGTAAATTGTGATTCGCGCAGGCCAGCTATCAAGGTAAGCCAGCGCGTGGCTTTATAGTTATCCGAGATATATTCTTCCGTCAATCCACCCGCGGCGCCGCTGTTGATAAGGAAGTTCGGATTACTATCATCCTTGAACACATTCCCGAAGACATAACTGTCGTGCTGCCCAAAGGAATAGAAGCCAGCCTCCAGCATATTCTTTGCAATTTGGGTAGTAATAGAAGCCTGTAATCCCGCATAATTAGAAGCGCGATTGGACGTTGTCGCTACCGGAACATCGTTCGGATTTGGAGTATAGTTCGCATTGTTGAAGTGATAATACGGCGAGAACTGCAGCACTGTGGAAGCATTGAAGGTGTGTACCCAGGAAAAGGCTGAGAATCCATCCATCTCATGCTGGCTATCTCGCAAGCCGCTGGAGTCGGGATTCGGCGGTTGATTTTCATAGTCATTCGAATCGGGATCGTATGGAATCTGGTAATAGTCCCGGCGTAGCTGCGAGACCAGCCGCAATTGATCGCGTGGCGTGCGGTTGTAGACGAACGAAGAGAACCCCCCGTAGCCGTTAGCCGCGTCGTGGTACGCCTTGGGAATCGGCGGCATCAACCCGTAGTTTGTTCTGTTTCCATTCAGGCTGCCATAGTATGCAAATTTCTCCGTGTGACTGCCGAAGTTCAGCTGATCGTTTGTCTGGTAAAAACTTCCCGCGCTTAAGATGAGCTCGGCTTCGCTGTCACGGTCAAAACCCGTGCGGGGCGATACATCGAGAACTCCATAGGTGCGGTCGCCAACATTGGCGTCATAGCTGCCGCGCTGTACCTCAAGATTCTCGATATCCTTCGGATCGATCTGCGGCCCAAGGTTGCTAGCGATGTTTGTGTTCGGAATTTCGACGCCATCGATCTCCCAGCTCACCTGGTGTCCCCCGCGCATGTGCAACATATCGTGCACGATATATGCGCCCGGAACATAGTTCGTGATCATCGCCAGACTGTTGGTGCGATCCGCGCCGGGAGTTCGCGCAATGTCCACACGATCCACCAGCGTCGTCGGGGTTACAGAATTGACACTGGCGACATCGGTCTGCGCGGTCACTTTCACCGACTGCTGAATATTGCCCACCTCTAATTGAAAGTGCAACACCGGTGAGGTGTTCGACAAAACCGTGATCGTCTGCTGTAAAACATCAAAGCCAGGGCTGGCAACGGAGACATTGTAGCTTCCCAGGGGAACTGTCAGCAGGACGAAGTAGCCGTCTCGATTTGTGCGCACGGCCTGGGTGAATTGGGAGTTCGCCGCGCGAATCGTAATCCGGGCATTTGAAATCGGGCGATGTTCCGGGTCATGCACAATGCCTTGTAATTCCCCGAAGACTGTGGCGCGCGCATTTTGTTCGCAATATGAAAACGCTAGACATATAAGCAGGATTGACCAGAGACACTTGCACGTACGCATGACTTCTCTTCTCTTCGGTTAGTCGTGCATGCTCAACTTCGGTGGATGGCAGGCAGCGCTTCAGCGGGATGTTAGAACACACCATTCCCTGGAAGCTAAGCGATGCAATCTGATTTTCAGGACGAGGAATTAGAGAACGGCTGGCGGAGGGGCACGCGTCGATTGCGAGGAGTCGAGATGGCTATGGAGCGAGAAGAAAGGCGCGACGCCGATTCCGGCCACGATGAACGGTAAAGAAATCGGCCTATACGATGACGTCGCCGCAGCCACAAGCGCGGGACTTGGAGCCGGTTTCCAAAGGCAACGCGGCGGAGTAAATGACGGCTGCGTGGAAGCGGCAAGAGCCATGGCGGCCATCATGCCGCCCGTCATCATGCAATGATGGGCGCCATTCCTGCGACAACATGCCGGCAGGCTCGCTTCCAGCTGCGCCTGGGCGAGCAGAGGCTGTAACGGCAGCAATGCTGTCAACAGCAGCAGAAGCGATGCGGCCCAGCGTCTCACAACCCAAGCTTACCATCGTGAGCGCTCTCGTCCCTGTGGAGGCGAGACCCTGTCGTGGCGTATAACGATGAAATGTTCCCCTCCACGGCCATGGCAAACAAGCACACTGTTGTGTGGACGGGACAGAATCTTCTACATGCAATGCAGTCGAATCTCGCTGGCGCAATCGTCGTCACCAGCACTGTTCGCGCAGCGCGCGCACTACGCCAGAGCTATGGCCAGCGGCAGCAAGCTGTCGGAAATGCGGGCTGGATGGCCCCGCGCATTCTTGCCTGGCAGCCCTGGCTTGAAACATTATGGGAGGCTTCGATCCTTGCCGGCGCAGAAACACGCGTGCTGCTGACCGATCTGCAGGAACTGGAGCTTTGGAACAAGGTGCTGGAGCAGGACGCGACCGCCAACCGGACACTTTCCATCGATGGCCTTGCCGAGCAAGCCCAGCGCGCATGGAAACAGATGCATCAATACAGAATTCCACTGGCTCGTTTGCGCGGCGACACTGGCCTGGATGCGAAGGCTTTCACCACCTGGGCCACGGAATTTGAAAAGCTCTGCCGCAAGTCTTCCTATCTTTCGCCATCGTTGGCAGAAGCTGCGATCGCGCATTCCATCGCTACCCAGGAAATGGCTTTAGCGGAGCAGATGTTTCTTGTTGGATTCGATCGGGTCACGCCCGCGCAGATGTCCCTTATCGACAGTGTGGCCGCGCGCGGCTGCGCCGTACAATTCGTCAAGCTGCAGCCTGAGGAGAATACGGAATCGGACCGCAGCATTGTGTGCGCCGATACGATCGAGGATGAGATTGAATCGGCGGCACGATGGGTTCGTCATACACTCCTCGAAAATCCATCGCAGCGAATCGGCATCATCGTGCCGTCGCTGGAAACGATGCGGGGAGCGATTGACCGAACGTTTCGACGCGTACTCGCGCCCTCGTCAATGGATATTCGCGCGAGGAACGCGAACCTACCTTATGAATTTTCGCTCGGCACGGCAATGGCTCGACTGCAGCCCATTCGTACCGCGCTCACGCTGCTGCGATGGATAGGGTCCCCAATTCCCGCAGAAGAAGTCTCGTGGCTTCTGGTGCATGGCGGCTTCAGCGGTACACCCAATGCGCAGGCCGAGAACATCCGCGCCCGTCTAGACCGTCGGTTTCGCGAGCGCGATTTTCAGCTTGGCGGTCCGGTCTCGCTGACTTCCTTCCTGCAATGGCTCTCACGATCCACAAACTCCGGTGAGTCTTCCGCGCAGCAACGAACGGTCGAGCGCCTCTCAATCGCAGCACAACGATATGGGATGGAGAAACCTCGCTCCTTTGTTGAGTGGAGCGAAATCATCCAGGACCTGTTGACGACGGCCGAATGGCATCTGCTCGAACCCAGCAACAGTGCGGAGTATCAACAGCTGCGCCGCTGGAACGCGTTACTGGCCGAGCTGTCTTCACTGAGCAGCGTCACCGGCCCGACACGATTTGCCGTCGCGCTTGCGAGGCTGGAGCACCTCGCGGCGCAGATGCTCTTTACCCTGGAGACTCGCAATGCGCCGGTGCAGATCCTGGGCGTCTCGGAGTCCGCCGGGCTTTCGTTCGATACGGTCTGGTGGATGAACGCGCAAGCCAGCGTGTGGCCTCCGCGCGGCAAGGCGCTGCCGTTTTTACCCTGGGTATTGCAGCGTGAAGCCCACATGCCATACGCGGATCCAATGACGGATCATGCGTTTGCTCTCCACACTACAAAAAGAATTCTGCACTCCGGAAAGACTGCCGTGGTCAGCTTTGCTCTGCAGGACAGCGATCCGGCAAATGCCAGCGCGCACATTCCGGATCGAGAAATTATTTTGTCTCCGCTGCTGCGCGAAATCTTGCCGGATGTGGCCATCGTTGCGGCAGCGGAATTTCTCCACGCGAGCCCGGAAGTATTCGCCATTTCTACGGAAAGCGCCCTCGAAACCATTCGCGAGGAGCCGGCGGTTCCATTTCAGGGAACCACAATTCGCGGAGGAGTTCGCTTTCTGGAGCTTCACGCAGCATGCCCGTTTCGCGCCTTCGCGGAGCTGCGGCTGGGCACGCGACCTTTGCAGGAACCGGATGCTGGCCTTTCTCCCGGCGCGCAGGGAACCATTGTTCATCGCGTGCTGGAGCATTTCTGGAAAGAAATGCAATCGCAAAAAAATCTGCTGGCGACTACGACCGAGCAGCATCGCGAAATTCTGCGCCGGCACATCGATCAGGCTCTTGCGGAGTTCTTTCAACACGCAAGTGAGCCGTGGCAACAAACCCTGTTGCAGATTGAAGCCGAAAGGTTGGAGCAGCGACTGCTGGCGTGGCTGGAGCAGGAGAAGCAGCGCGCAGACTTTACCGTTCTGACAACCGAAGATGAGTTAGACCGTCCGCAGCTGGGCGGCATCGGATTTCAGTGTCGTGTCGACAGAATCGATCAGGTAGACAAGGGAATTGTGTTGCTCGATTACAAGACCGGCCCGGTGGACCGCAATGCCTGCGAAGGCGAACGCCCCGACCAGCCGCAACTGCCCGCCTACGCAATTCTGCGAAGCCAGACATCGGATTCAGAAAACAAGCTGGCCGGAGTGGCATTCGCCGGACTTCATCCGCGAAAGGTTGGGTTTACGATCGTCGGCTCGCGGCCTTCCATCTTTTCGTCTCCTTCAAACAATGTGGACGCAGATGCTCCTTCGGAAGCTTCGTTGAAGTCCAGATGGAATTCAGCCGCATTGATGGACGAGGAAATGCAATCGCAGCAGGCTGCCTGGGGCGCGACCCTGACTCGACTTGCGGAAGATTTTCGTGCCGGCATCGCGACGGTCGATCCCAAGAAGCACGCCGAAACCTGCGCCTACTGCAAACAATCGCTGCTCTGCCGCATTCGCGAAACCGCGGGAATCAATGAGAATTCCGCAGAGCGCGAGATTGATACAAACTCCTTTCCAACAAAGCCATGAACGAGATGAATTCATTTTTCACCGAAGATTTATCGCCGGAGCAATCCGATGCATCCGCACGTCGGGATGCGTGGAACGTGGAGCAATCATGGATCGTGGAAGCGCCGGCAGGGTCAGGGAAAACAGAGTTATTGATGCAAAGGTTTTTGCGGCTGCTGGGACGCGTAGAGCAGCCCGAGCAGGTGCTGGCCATCACCTTTACCCGCAAGGCTGCGGCGGAAATGCGCGACCGGATTCTCGAAGCGCTGCGGCAGGCCCAGCGTGGCGGCTCTCTCGATCTATCTCCCCATAAATTGCAGACACGCAAATTTGCGTTGGAAGCGCTCGAAGCCGACGCGAAGATGGGCTGGAACCTGACCACCCAGCCGCAGCGTTTCAACATCCGAACCATCGATTCGCTATGCAGTGAGATTACGAGTCGTCTGCCGGTGCTCTCGCGGTTGGGTGCAGACATGCAGCCTATCGAGGATGCTTCGAAGCTCTATCGAGAAGCGGCCCAGGCGGCGCTCAAGGAGATGGGAGGAAGCGACCCGCGCTTACGCGGCGCCGCTCGCAGTTTACTGCTACATCTGGATAACCGCATGGATCGCGCGACGGAACTGCTGGCCGCCATGCTGAGCAGCCGTGACCAGTGGGGCCGCGTGTTTCCGATTGAGGAGGAACGATCGGACGAACAACTCAACATTGTCATTCACGAGAGATTCGAAAAGCCGCTGCAACAGCTGGTGGCGCGCACACTGGAAAACGCATTCAGCCTGTTGCCGGAAGAAGCCTGGGAAGAAGTTTTCGATCTCGCTCATTATGCTGCCGTGCAACTGCAGAATTCGGAGTACGAAAATATTTTTCATCCTCTACTTGCATCCGCCGAAGTTCCGGCATGCGAGCCGGCTCATCTCATCGCATGGCAAACCGCGGCGCAATTATTGCTGACAAAAGACTGCGGCCTGCGTAAATCTCGCGGAGTGAATAAGACGCTCGGCTTCGCGCCCAAACTTCCGCGCACATTGGAATTTAAGGCGTTGCTGGAATCGCTGGAGGGAGATGCCGCGCTGGTTCAGGGACTATCGGATGTGCTTGCATTGCCGCCAGCCGGTTACACAGAACAGCAGCGGGAAATTCTGCGCGCCAGCTTTTTGCTGCTGCGGCAGGCATTGGCGCATCTCAGATTTTCCTTTGCGCTATCCCGCCAAACGGATTTCGTGGAAAATTCTCTCGCCGCCAGCCGCGCGCTGGATGATGACGCGGACAGTCTCGCGCTCGCTTTCGGCACGGAAATCCGGCATCTGCTGGTGGATGAAATGCAAGATACATCCATCACGCAATTCGAGATGCTCAGCAAATTGGTGCAGGGCTGGGACGGCCATAGCCAGACGGTTTTTCTCGTCGGCGATCCCAAGCAGTCCATCTATCGCTTTCGTCATGTGGAAGTCAGCTTGTTTGCGCGTGCGCGTCGCGAGGGCCTGGGCGCAGTTCGCCTGCAGCCCATACGCTTGAGCAGCAATTTCCGTTCGCATCAGAGTCTGGTGCGGCAGACAAACGAAGCATTTACGCAGATATTCGGCGAAGCGCCCGAGGCAGACGAAATCGAATTCGAGCCATCCCAGGCGGCGCATCGCGAAGCAGAAACGCAGCGTGTCTTCTGGCATCCACAGTTGCGCCCGCATCTGGAAAATGCTTCTCCAGCTGAAGAAGATCCTTGCGCTGCCGAAGCGCGCGAGCTCTGCGATGTGATCGAGCGGCATCGCACGCAAACTCCGCCGGGCGAAGCGCCGCCCAGCATTGCCGTGCTGGTGCGGGCAAGGAATCACGTCGCGCCGATTCTGCACGCGATGCGCGAGCGCGGCATTCCCTATCGCGCAGTGGAGCTCGATCGACTCCCGGATCGCCAGGCGCTGCTCGATCTGGCTGCGATCACCCGATGCCTGCTGCATCCTGGCGATCGCATTGCGTGGCTGGCGGCTCTTCGGGCGCCGTGGTGCGGGTTGACCTTGAGCGATCTTCTGACCCTCTGCGGCAATGACGATCCACAGTGGAACAGCAAAACGGTTCCGGAACTCTTTCACGAACGGGCCTCCCTGCTCAGCCGCGACGGCCAGTTGCGGGCCGCCCGAGTGATGGAAGCGCTCCAGGCTGCGGGACGGCAGTCTATGCGTGAGCGCCTGTCGATGACAGTAGAGCGCACATGGATCACGCTGGGAGGGCCCGAATGCGTGCCCGCTTCGGAAACCTCTACCGTGGTCGAGTTTTTTTCCATGCTGGACAAACTGGAAGACGAAAGCGGTTGGCCCACCGTCAGCCGACTCGAAGAACAAATGCAAAAACTCTTTGCTACGGTTACCGCTGCCGGTGAAGAGTCCCCCGTGGATGTGCTCACGCTTTTCAAGGCCAAAGGGCTGGAGTGGGACATGGTCCTGCTACCCGGACTACATCGCACTCCGCGGCGACAGGAACCTCGATTGGTGCAATGGATGGAGCAAATATCCGGTGAAGCCGCCGGCACGCTGCTTCTGGCACCGATCAAACATATTGCGGAGGAGCAGGAGGCCATCG
Organism: Acidobacteriaceae bacterium; assembly: GCA_965276585.1. Classification (GTDB taxonomy): domain Bacteria; phylum Acidobacteriota; class Terriglobia; order Terriglobales; family Acidobacteriaceae; genus JAKAAZ01. The sequence goes on from CBDIAZ010000003.1 coordinate 1,265,690, forward strand.
GCGCGTGGATTCAGTCGATCGACACAGAACGCGATCGCGCGGAACTGAAGCGGCTGTTGTACGTGGGCTGCACCAGGGCACGGCAGGAAGTCCATCTTTTCGCGCAGTGCAATGAAACCAAATCCGCCCGTCTCAGCAAGCCCAACCGGCAAAGCTTGCTGCATCCGGCATGGCCGATTGCGGAAGCGATTTTTACGCAGCACTTGGACGAGTACCATGCCGATACTTCGGCGACGAACATCGTGGAGATGCCTTTGCCACAGCAACCCCAGCGCACACGGGAACTAATCCCAGGCCGCGTTGGTCCCATTGCTGCCGTTGCACAGTCGTCTTTCCCAGCGAACGTTCGGCTATCCAATTTTCAGCGGCTCACTGCAAGCTGGCGGCCGCCACCGATTCCACCAGATGTCCCGAATGAGCGGACAATCGAATGGCGGGACGAAAACAGCGAGCAGGAATATCCAGCGTATACGCGGCCGCGAGGCTCATGGCAGGCGCGCACATTCGGAACAACACTGCACGCATTCCTCGAGCCGTTAGCCGGCATTCTTGCGCGATATAAGGGAGTGGACGCGATCACGCAAGCAGTGGATAATCTGGCGCAGCCGATTCGTCTTCATCTGCGCCGCGGCGGGTATCAGCCCGGAGATGCAGAAGGGGAAACCCGCCGCATTTTATCCGCGCTAAAAAATGTGGTGGGCGATGAAACGGGGCGCTGGCTGCTGGCATCGCATCCGCTGCCTTTTTCCGCGAACTCGGATCGATTGCCTACCGGGTTCTCCAGCCCCGGCTTTGAGATTCCATTTACGGCCATGTACCAAGGCGCAGTTCGATCGGTTCGCGTCGATCGCCTGTTCCTGGCCGGAGAAACTCCGCTGGCCGGAGGCGAGAATTGTCTATGGATTGTCGATTTCAAAACTGCATCGTACAGCTCGGGCGAGCTGGAACAATTTCTTGCCAAAGAGAAGGAACAGTACATCGCTCAGATGCAGACCTATTCGGAAATGATCCGCGCCGTCTATCCCAATCGTTCGGAAATCCACCTCGCACTTTATTACCCATTGCTCACGCGTCTGCTGTGGTGGCGCTATGATGTGCGGGAAATCGCTTAGCTTCCGGTCTGCAGATGATGGCGAACATCCGCGCCGCGCACCCAGAAAATCACATCTTCGGCAACATTCGTCGCGTGATCGCCGACCCGCTCCAGATTGCGCGCAATCAGCAGCACATTCAGCGCCTGCTGCGAATTCTCCGGCTTCTCTTCAATGCACCGACTCATAGTGCGGTGGACGGCGCGATTCATCTCATCTACTTCGTCATCCATCATCAGCACCTTCTCCGCCATCGCCGGATCTGCATCGATAAACGCCTGCAGAGCGTTACGTACCATAGAGGCTGCAAGCGACGCCAGCTTGGGAATATCGACCGGCAATTCAACCGGAGGCTGGGCCTGCAGGTCGCGCACGCGTTCGGCTATGTTCAACGCCTGATCGCCCACACGCTCCAGATCCGCGTTGATTTTAATAACGGCGAGAATAAATCGCAGGTCGATGGCCATCGGTTGCTCCATAGCCAGCAGGTCCAGCGCCATCTGGTCGATCTCGCGTTCCATGCGATTGATCGCCGGCTCCGACCGCGCCACTAGATCGCAGATCGACAGGTCGCCCACACGATAGGCTTCAATGGCGCGCTGAATCGCCTGCTCCGCCATTCCGGCCATGACCAGCAGCTTCTCTTTCAGGTCATCGAGATTTTGGTGGAAGCGTGTGCGCGTCATCCGAACCTGCCTGTAATGTAATCTTCTGTGCGCTTGTCCGTGGGGTTGGTAAATATTTTAGTGGTAGCGTCGAACTCTACCAGAACCCCGTTCAGGAAGAAGCCGGTCATTTCCGCCACACGCGCCGCCTGCTGCATATTATGGGTCACAATCACAATCGTATAATCGGTTTTTAATTCAAAAATCAGATCCTCAATTTTGGATGTCGAAATCGGGTCCAGCGCCGATGCCGGTTCATCCATCAGCAGCACCTCGGGGTCGATCGCAAGTGCACGGGCAATGCATAAACGCTGCTGCTGGCCGCCGGATAAGCTGGCGCCGGACTTGCGCTTCCATGCATCCTTTACCTCGTCCCAGAGGGCGGCACGGCGCAGGCTGCGCTCTACGATTTCATCCAGCGGTTTGCGCCTTGAATGGCCATTCAGCCGCAAACCGCTGGAGACGTTTTCATAGATCGACATGTTCGGGAACGGGTTCGGCCGCTGAAATACCATGCCCACGCGGCGGCGAACGGCCACCGGCGGCGCGCCGTTGTAAATGTCCAAATCGCCAAGTTTTACCGAGCCCGTGACGCGCGCAATCGGATTGGTCTCGTGCATCCGGTTCAGGCAGCGCACGAAGGTTGACTTGCCGCAGCCGGAAGGCCCAATGAGTGCCGTGGCGTGGTTAGCGGGAATCATGATGCTGATGTCATGCAGCGTATGCGCGTTTCCATACCAGGCATTTAGATTCCGCACTTCAATTCCTGCACCCACAACCAGACCTCCTCGAGATTCGGGTCTCTCTATCGCCTCTTCCAACATACACATTTTCCGCTGCCCGCAGCCCTTCCGGCGTGCCCAACGGCATCGCGAAAAGAACACGCGAAATTGACTATAAAGAGTTGCTCCGCGTCAGAGAGCGATGTTTTCGCGGGTTCTTGTAAAACTAGCAAGTCTTTGTCAATGTGCGATGAATGGCAGTTTTGCTGAGCCATGCCGACACAAACAAACAGAATGCCACACGTCTCGATTTTTTGGGATTTTGGAAAACTGCGCGATATTTGCCGCGATCGCGGCGACATCATATTTGGCGCGAATATCACTTCCGGATGATTGGCTCCAATATTTCAACCAGCGGATAGCCTTGTTCTTTCCAGCCGTCGAAACCGCCGCGTAGCGGACGAATCCGCTCCACCCCGAAGCGTCGCATGGTCAACGCGATTTTTGCGCTGGTTGCTTCGCTCGGACAGGTGCAATACAGCACCACATCTCTATCACGGGGAATTTCCGCATTGCGCGCGATCAGCTCATTCGGCAACAATCGCACCGCTCCCGGCAAAATCCTTGGATCGGGCAACAGATCGAGCGGATGCCTAAGATCGACGATGTATGGATTCTCGCCACGATCGATCATCGCCTTCAATTCCTTCGGCTCAACCCGGAGAGTGCGAATTTTATTGAGAAAAGAGCGCTGCTTCGTCATCCGGAAGATCAAGATGCCCAGCACTACCAGGATCACCAACGCCAAAGCCGACCGACTCAGCCAATGCAGAAGGCCTTGATTCCGTCGGATGGCGTCCCCGAAAAATCGCCCGATCAACACCAGCGTTGTGACCCACAGAAAAGTTCCCGCCATGTCATAGACAAGGAATGTGCGATACCGCATCTTGCTCTGCCCAGCCAGCGGAGCAGCCATCGTGTTCAGGCCCGGTACGAATTTTGCCAATAGCAGTCCGGCTGACCCGTGCCGCGTCAGCGCATCTTCTGTCTTGCGAACGCAGTTCGCTGCGCCAAAAGAAAGCTTACAGATCCAGCGAGTCACCGTGCTTCCATACTTGCCGCCCAGGTGAAACCAGATCGAGTCGCTGATTGCGCTAGCAATCATTACTGCCAGCACAATCCAGCCAATTCTCATGTGGTGCGTTGCCGTCAGGGTGCCCGCAGTTAACAGAATCGGCGTACTGGGCAGCGGCATGCCTAGTTGTTCCAGTAACACCCAGCCGAACAGGATCAGATATCCGTAATGGAGAAACGCTTCCGCTGTGGAATGCATAGCCAGACCGCCCGAAAATACTTGCCTTTTTTGAAAGATAACAGTGATTCAAATCTGCTCGTCATTCCGAGCACAGCGAGGAATCCAGAAAATTTTGATAGCGCGATTCAATCCGCGTCGGTATTGCTCGAAATGCTGCACTCTTCTGATGCGGCAATCCGGAAAAAGCATCGCATCAATTTTTCGGCGAGATGGAAGCGGGGCTACCCTGAGACATCGTTTCCTCCTGGCCGCTCTCGGGAGTAACCGCCCAATAGCTCGTCCGCGCCAGCACCCGGACTGCAAGCGGCTGCTTCAACTCTACCGTCAGCACATGCAGACCTGGCGCAGGGTCCGACGGCTGAAAGCTCAGAATATAGCGATTATGCACCTGATTGGCCAGCATGCCCATTTCGCTGTCCAATTGTTTTCCTTGATTGAAGCGAAGATACTGGCCGCCCGTCATCCGCGGAATTGCCGCAGCGGTATTTTTCTTGATTGCCGCAATCGCCATACGCAGCGGAGCCAGCAGATCAGCGCTGCCGCCCATACGGGAAAAATCCAGCAGGTCACCCCGCGACGGGCTGAAGGCCAGGCTATAGACGACCACATTGCTGCGCCCAATCTTGCGAACCACATTTTGAGTTGGAGTTCGGCTGCCATGGTCTCGTGTTTCGCTCAGTAGCACGATTACGCGCTGATTCTGTTTCGGTTCGTCCTGCAGCATATCGACCGCGTACCAGACCGAATCCAGAATGGCCGCGCCTCCATCGCCAGGTCGAATGGAATATACCGCCCGTTGCACCGCGTCGGGATTGCTCGAAAAGTCCAGCAGCATTCGTGGCTGGCTGTCAAATTCGACCACCGCAATTCGATGTCGCGTATCTCCCGCGAGTGCGCCGAGCATGGTCGGCAGTCCCACCATCTTGTGGAACTCCCGTACCGCCGAGCCTCCCACCTGCACCAGCACCACGATGGACATCGGGGCCCTATCCATATCGGGATCGAGATGAATTTTTTGCTCAACGCCGTTGTCTTTTACGACGAAGTCGTTCGCGGTAAGGCTGAAGACCGGTTCCCCATTCTTGCTTTCAACCAGTGTAGGAACCAGCACCAGGTTGCTGCGCGCATGCAGTGTCACCTGCTGGGCATGCGCGGCGATCATCCCGGCGAGCATGCATAGCCCCAGGCAGTTTCGCATCCATCGGTGAAGATCGACTGCGCTCATATCTTCATTCTTACGCCTTCAGCAGAAAGGACGTTTCAAGATTTCCGGCGACGCATCCGTCCGCCGCTTTCCAACAGATAAATCTCATTGCGCCAGAAGATTTTGCGGCTGCCGTAGCTGGCCGCCCAGAAAAAAATACCCAGCAGATCGCGAACCGGATACAGCAGCACGCTTTCCCATGGAGATCTTTCGTGCAGCACCGATCGGCTGACCGTCCAGGCCAGCAGCATTCGACTGCACACAGACCAGACCAGGGCAGCCGCTGCGAGGGTGGGCCAACGCAGTGCGCAAGCGGCGATCGCTGTTAATATTCCGAAGGGAACGCTGAATGTCAACGCCGTGCCCAGGTGACCTTTGGGCCGAGAAAATCGCGTGCTCTTCATCCAGCGCGCCTGGTGCTGCATCGAAGGCCAGAAGTCCTCATGCAGCACTACGTGATCGATCACATGCTCCGACAGCACCACAGTATGGCCCAGCGCGGCTACGCGATTGCCCAGCAGAAAATCGTCGGAGCAATACTCGCCCATCGGCAGAAACCCGCCAATTTCCTTCAGGCTCTCGCGCCGTATCGCCATGGTCGGGCCCAGCGCGAACTTCATGCCTTCGAGCATCTCTGCGACCAGTACCCCTGCCGTCATTTCGATCGACATGGCCGCGGCCTCAATCCCCGACCAGATTCCACCCTGCGCCGCGTCGCCGCGATAGAGACACGTGACCGCTCCCACACGTGTGTCTTCAAAGGGAGCTACGACATCCCGCACATAATTCCGCTGCACGCGGACATCGCTGTCGCTGATGATAAAAATGTCATACCGCGCTCGCTGCGCCATCACTTCCAGAGACAGCAGCTTCGCATTGGGCACTGTTGGCTCGCCGCTCGCGAGGAATTGCACCGGCACATGCGGGTATCGCTCTGTCACGCGGCGTGCAATAGCAAGACCGGCGTCATCCAACTGGCGCGCACAAAAAAGAATTTCATACTGCGGATAATCTTGCTCGAAGAACGTCGCCAAGTGGGCTTCCAGACCGGGTTCCGCGCCATGCACCGGTTTCAGCAGGCTTACAGGAGGCTGATAGGAACCGCGCGGATGATAATGCGTTCGACGGCTGAACCGCATCACGGCAATCATCGCCATCACGGTATACACCGTCGAGGTGAACAGCCCGAACAGGCCGACGCCCAACGCGAAATCAAGCAATTTTTCCATGAATTGCAGCAACAAATATTGGAAGCAAAATCGTAAACGTCAGGAGCGCTTTTTGTTATCTCGAACCGGCACGCTGACAATGATCGGCCGCCGCAGCGGAACCAACCCTGGCTCCGACGACTGGCTGCCGGGCTGGCGGGTCAGCATCTCCGTGCGCACATAGTCGACGAAGCTCTGCATCTGCCGGTTCATCTCCTCCATGCGCTCGCGCATCTGCAGGACGATGGCAATGCCAGCGATGTTCACACCCAGATCGCGGGCCAGGTTCAGAATGAATTCCAACCGCTCCAGGTCTTCTTCTGTATAGAGCCGGGTATTGCCTTCTGTGCGCGAAGGCTTCAGCAGCCCTTCGCGCTCATACAAGCGCAGCGTCTGCGGATGGATGGCATACATCTCGGCCACCGCCGAAATCATATACGCGCCCTTCGATTTACGCTTCGTCGCCATAGGATTTACGCTTCGTCGCCATAGGATTTACGCTTCGTCGCCACAGGCCAATCTCAACTCAATGCAACTGTTAAACCTGCGCGAACAATTCTTTGCGCGGATCCTCAGGATTCAGCCGCGCCAGCTCGCGCAGAATTTCCTTCGACCGCTCATCCTGCAACTTAGGCACCACAATTTGAATTTCGACAATCTGATCCCCGCGCACGCCGTCCGCGGAGGAAGATGCCACACCCTTTTCCCGCAGCCGCAACTTCTGCCCCGCCTGCGTACCGGGAGGAATTTTCAGATGCGCCCGGCCATCGATCGTCGGCACCTCGATCTTCGCACCCATGGAAGCTTCGGTAATTGTCACCGGAACAGTTACATAAATATTGTCGGCCTTGCGGGTGAAGATCGGATGCGGTTCAATGCGGACGATCAAATAAAGATCGCCGTCCGCTCCGCCGCGCAAGCCCGCATTTCCCTTGCCCGCCAGGCGAATGCGCTGTCCATCGCGGGTGCCGGGCTTGATGCGGAATTCCGCCGTCTCCGTGCGCGCCACCGTGCCCTGACCGTGGCAGGTAGGACATTCCCGCCCAATCTTTCCCGTCCCCCCACAGCGTGGGCATTCGATATTGAACTTCATCCGCCCGCCCATCTGTGTCACTTGGCCAGTGCCATCGCATTCCGGGCAGACAGTTTCTCCACCGGTCGAGGCGGTGCCATGACAGGTTGGGCATACGACTTGCCGCGTAATCTGCAGCCGCAAAGAACCGCCGCGGATCGCCGTCCAGAAGTCCACATTCACCTGATATTCGAGGTCGGAACCCGGCTGCGGACCCGCTTCCGGCACATGTCCTCCGCCGCGAAAAGCGCCGGAAAAAATATCGCGGAATCCACCCCAGGAGGACGCATTACCCGCCCCGCGTCCGGTCTGCGCTCCACGTTGAGCGCCACCGGCAAAATCGGAAAAATCAAAACCCTCAAAGCCAACCGGACCACCCGCGCGCTGCTGGCCTGGGGCTCCGCCGTGAAATCCATAGCCGCCCTGCGCCGCCGCTTCCGCCGCCGCCGGATCGATGTTGTCGGAATAAAACCCAAGCTGATCGTAAATCTTGCGCTTCTTCGGATCGCTCAGGATGTCGTTGGCTTCCGACATCTCCTTGAATTTTTCCTCGGCCTTCTTGTCGTTCGGATTGACGTCCGGATGATATTTGCGCGCAAGTTTGCGAAACGCCTTGCGAATCTCATCCGCCGACGCAGTTTTCTTCACTCCAAGAATGCCGTAATAATCTTTGGTCTGTGTTGCCATTTAATTGCTAAGCGCTACGCTTCATGCGGACTTGTTGCTTCTCTTCCGCGATTTCCCTGCGTTTTACTTCCTTTTGAATCAGCGGGAGCAAGTTGTCCTCCGCTAAAGAGAGTTCATAACCAGCCTGCAAGTTCAGCCAGAACTCCGGCGAGGTGCCAAAATACGTCGCCAGGCGAAGCGCTGTGTCGGTTGTGATACCGCGCTTCTCATTCACGATCTCTGAGATACGCGTCGCAGGTACACGTAATTCCATCGCTAGCTTGTTCGAGCTCAGCTTCAATGGTTTCATGAACTCTTCCCTGAGAATTTCGCCCGCATGCATTGGCGGCATTCGATCCGTGGCTTTCCGTGGTATCGACATCGTAGCTCCTAGTGGTAATCGACAATTTCTACATCCCAAGACTCGCCATCCTGCCATCGAAAACAAAGTCGATATTGCCTATTGATGCGAATACTGTATTGACCCAGCCTATCGCCTTGCAGCATCTCCAGTCTGTTGCCGGCGGGATACCTCATGTCCTCGATCCGTTTCGCGCTATCCAGAACATTCAGCTTGCGCAGTGCAACCTGGCCGATTGGTCCGAATTTTCTGCTTGATCCATTCAGGAATAATTCCTGAATGTCTTTATCGGCGAATGACCGGATCACACGCTGATCGTATCACGTGCAGCGTTATACGCTTGCTCCAGTTAATTCCAAACCTTCTCCACGCCGATTGGCTCGATGCGGCAGAAGATATCCGGCGCCACGCGCGCCATCTTCGCTACAAATTCCTCCGCTTCCGCCCGCGTCTGAAACAGTTCCTTGCTGTAGACCTTGCCCGCGCGCAGTTGCTCGCATTGCCAGACTGTGTCTGTCATAGTTCCTCCTCATCCCCTTCTCACAACCCGAGAGAAAGTTGAGGGCGCCCCGCCGTTTCTCAGGACGCCCTCGTTCACTGGGCACTTGCTTTTCCAGTCCTGCTTAAGGTACGAGTGGAAGCCTGATTCGGTTTCGCTTCCCGCCCGCTCGACCGCAGCAGATCCGCTTATTTTTTGTCATCGACGTCGACATACTCCGCGTCGATCACGCCTTCATCTTTCTTCTGCTCGGCTTCCGGCTGTTCCGGCGCTGGTGCGCCTTCCGGCGTTCCAGCAGCGGCGTTGGCCTTATACATCGCTTCCGCCAGTTTGTGCGAAGCAGCAGTCAGCTTCTCCCGCGCCGCATTCATTTCAGCCGGGCTGGGCGAGCCTTCGAGCGTCTTCTTGGCATCGGCCAGCGCGCTTTCCACCTCTGTCTTATCGCTAGCTGCAACTTTGTCGCCGCTGTCCTTCAACATCTTTTCAATGTTGTAGATTAGTCCGTCGAGCTGATTGCGCGCTTCGATCTCCTCCCGCTTTTCCTTGTCCTCAGCGGCGTGGGCATCGGCATCCTTCGCCATCCGTTCCACTTCTTCCTTGCTTAGACCGGAAGACGACGTGATGGTTATCTTCTGGTCCTTGCCGGTGGCGTTGTCCTTTGCGGTCACGTTCAGGATGCCGTTTGCATCGATGTCGAACGTCACCTCAATCTGCGGAATGCCGCGCTGCGCCGGAGGAATGCCGCTCAGCTTGAACTTGCCCAGCGTGCGGTTCTGGCTGGCCAGAGGCCGTTCGCCTTGCAGCACGTGAACCTCAACCTCCGTCTGGCTGTCCGCCGCCGTAGAAAACGTCTCCGTCTTCTTCGTCGGAATGGTGGTATTGCGCTGGATCATTGGGGTAGCAACGCCACCCAATGTCTCGATCGCCAAAGTCAGCGGAGTCACATCGAGCAGCAGAAGATTTTTAACCTCGCCGCCCAGCACGCCCGCTTGTATCGCCGCGCCAATTGCAACCACCTCATCCGGGTTGACGCCTTTGTGCGGCTCCTTGCCGAACAGTTCTTTCACCAGTTGCTGAATCTTCGGCATACGCGTCTGTCCGCCGACCAATACCACTTCGTCAATCTTGCTTGGATCGATGCCAGCATCCTTCATTGCCTGCTTGCAGGGTCCAATCGAGCGCTGCAGCAAATCGTCCACCAGCTGCTCCAGCTTGGCTCGGGTCAGCTTGACCACTAGATGTTTTGGCCCGCTCGCGTCCGCGGTCACGAAGGGCAGATTGATCTCTGTCTCCTGCGCCGTCGAAAGCTCGATCTTCGCGCGTTCCGCCGCGTCCTTCAAACGCTGCAGCGCCATCTCGTTGCCCTTGGCACGCAGGTCCAGCCCCTCATTCTTCTTGAACTCATCGATCAGCCAGTCGACGATGCGCTGGTCGATGTTGTCGCCGCCCAGGTGCGTGTCGCCATTGGTAGCCTTGACTTCGATCACCCCTTCGCCTACTTCGAGCACAGATACGTCAAACGTACCGCCGCCGAAGTCGTAAACGATGATTGTCTCGTCCTTCTTCTTGTCGAGCCCGTATGCCAGCGCCGCCGCTGTCGGCTCATTCACAATGCGCTTGACATCGAGGCCGGCAATCTTGCCCGCATCCTTCGTCGCCTGGCGCTGCGCGTCGTTAAAGTACGCCGGCACGGTGATGACCGCTTCCGTCACGCTCTGGCCGAGGTAATCTTCCGCCGCCTTCTTCAGCTTCTGCAGAATCATCGCCGAAATCTCCGGCGGCGTGTAATCCTTGCCCTGCGCTTCGACCACAATATGGTCGCCCTGCTGCTTCACCTTGTACGGCACCATCTTCATTTCGTCGTTCACTTCATTGAAGCGGCGCCCCATGAAACGCTTGATCGAATAAATCGTGTTGTCCGGATTCGTGATCGCCTGCCGCTTGGCCACCTGGCCCACCAGCCGCTCTCCATTCTTGGTAAAAGCCACGACAGATGGCGTCGTGCGGCCACCCTCTTCGTTTGGAATAACCTTCGGCTCGCCGCCTTCCATGACTGCGACGACCGAATTCGTGGTTCCCAAGTCAATTCCTATAATTTTCCCCATGACGCCCCTCTTTTTGATGAACTTACGCGATTTCTACTTTTTTAGTATCCCAGTTGAGTGCTTTACTGTCAACTTAATTGATGATGCTGCTCGCGTATTGGATGCAGATTTCCCGGTATGAGTCGCTTATTTCGGTTCCGCCAGCGTATAAGGCGAGCAGCAAGGGATCTCAACCGGCCGAAACTCCATCAATTCCACCCGCGTTCCGTTGGGGTCGTATAAATTCAGCTGCCATTTTCCGTCGCGTCCAATCTGTGCGTCTTGCCCGGGAGAGGCATGCCAGCCATGCTGCTCCAGCAGTTCCATGGCCTCGTGCATGTTCGGCACCCCCAACGCGAAGTGGTTCAAAACGCCGCTTTCTGCCGCCGAAACCGGTCCTGGCCCGTGGATCATGTACTCGATCCAGTCCGTTCCGTCCGGAACCTGCATATCTACCCAGTCAATCTGGTTGTCTTTCATTCCGCCCTGCCAGCCCTGGCGAAATCCCAAAATATCATGGAAAAAATGGTCTTCCGCGGCGCGATCGTGGACGACAAATCCGGCGTGCAGAATATGCGAGGAGACAGGCTCCCTATCAGGATTGCGCGAGCTGATAACCAGGTGCGGACGTGTGGCGTCGACGAATACGATGCGATGGCCTTCCGGGTCTCGCAGCGATAAAGATCTTGTGCCATCCCGGCGTGTTACGACGGTATCCGGGACCGGAACATGCTTATCCAGCAAGTAGCGGCGAAGTTGTTCGACGTTCGCAGTCGCGAAGGTGATGGATTCCAGGTGATCGGCCACACCTTTCGGCAGCGGATCGACCTCAATCCATTGCGCCGAACCGACCTGATACGTCGAACCGTTTGATAGGGAATTCGTTCCCGCCCGGGCAAGGCCGAGCAAATCCGCGTAAAACTTCTGCGACTGCGAAGGGTTGGAGTCGTACACGGAGACCCGCACAATCCCCGTAATCGGAGGACGCGACAGTGGGTTCTGAGCCCCAGCCATCGCCGACAATCCCACAAAAACAGCAGATGCAGCGCAGAAGAATTTCATCTCAGCCCAACCTTTCTTTGCTGCGAACAGTCTGGGTTCAATGGCTGACCGAATCAATTTGCGGCTGCGTCACAGCGTCGGAATAGAACTGCGCCAGATCGCTCTTCAACTGCTTCAACGCCTCCACATTGAGATAAATCATGTGACCCGAAGGATAGTACCCAATGTGGACATTCTTCCCGAGCGTGGGGTCGAGCTGCATGTGCGAAATGTCGAACTCCGTTTCAAAAAACGGCGTGGCCAGATCGAAGTATCCATTGGCGGAAAACAGCTTCAGGCGAGGATTCTGCCGCATCGCCGCACCCAGATCGAGCGCTACATCGGGAGATTGCTGTTGGTCGCCCTCTGGCGGTTTGTGTTTCCAGTCCCAATGGAAACCGGGCCCATACGCCGTCGCCTTGTAGGGATCGGTCGAAGTAAAGTTCAGCGTGTTGGCCAGGTATTCATGGAAGGCGGCCACAAATGCGCCGGCAATTCCTGTATCGGAAGCATCGTAGGAGGGCGCATCCCCGGCCGCATCGACGTCGATACCTTCAAAGCGCGCATCGTATCGGCCCAGTGTGCGCCGATCATTGCGCAGCAGCTCTTTGCGGAACCGCAGCCGCGTCACTCGCAGGTTCGACTCCTTCCAGTATTGGGCGCTCAACCCGGTCATCTGGCTCAGCTTCTCGGCGACGGTACTCTCCTCGGCAGCGCTCAGGTTTTGGCCCTGCCACAATGCCTCGGCATAGGGCCCGCGCGCGTAGGCCCGCACCTGATCGAGAAACGCGGGTAAATCCGCCGGCTTGTTCGCCAGCTTGTCGTGAACCCACGCAATCGCCGCGTAGGAAGGAATGCTGTCAATAAAGTCGTTATCCATCCCGGCGGCATGGTCGTTGTAGTTCAGGATGGAGGAGATCAGCACCACGCCATTCAGCGCAATTCCGCTCTGTTGCAGTGAATACGCGAGCGCTGCCGACCGCGTCGTGCCATAGGATTCGCCGATGAGGAACTTGGGCGAATTCCAGCGCTGATTTACCGTCAGATACCGCGTAATGAACTGATTGAAGGCGTGCACATCCTGGTCGACGCCGAGGAAATCCGGCAGCTTCCCTTTTCCCACGGGCTTCGAAAAACCGGTTCCCAGGGCGTCGATAAACACCAGGTCGGATTTATCGAGCAGACTGTATTCATTCGGCACCAACCGGTACGGCGCCGGGGGCGTGGCCTGCGGGCTGGAGGTCTCGACACGCATCGGCCCGAACGATCCCATGTGCAGCCAGATGGTCGACGAACCGGGACCGCCGTTATAGAGAAATGTGATGGGACGATCCTTCGCTGCACCATTTTCCGTATAGGCGACATAAAACATGCTGCCGTTGGGATTGTTCTCGGCATCGCGGATCAGCAGGTTGCCGGCGGTTGCGGTGTAATGGATCGTCTGCCCGTTCAGCCCAAGAGTATGTTCGCTGGAGACGCTCTGCTCCACTGGCGGCGCATTGGTCTTGTTTGCTTCGCCCGCCGCAACCGGCTGCGCCTTGGCCTCATCTGGCTTTTTCTGCTGCGCCAGCATTGAAGAAGTGAAGATGCCCGATAGAAAAAAGATCAAAATGCAAACGAAAGCGCGGGGGAATTTCTGCGGCATTCTATCCATACCTCGGTTTCCTGGATGACAATCTTCTGCGGGTGCCTGAGGGTTCGCAACGACAACCTAGTTTTTCCACCTCGACAGAATTGTCGCAGGAAAGTACGCGTCCTCCCAGTCGCAGCAAAGGAACACTTAGGGCTGTCGGAGCGATTTTTTGATTTTCGGGGAAGAATAAAAAAAAATTGCGATGTTTTTGGGATTGCGGGGAAAAACCACGTCTAGCCGGCGATTAGGCGAAATGTTCCACGTGGAACATAAAAGCAATTGAAGGGCCAAACGCAATTGGAATGCCAAACCTCGATTATCTAATTTGAATCGAGAGAGTTGCGAAAACGCAAATAAAGGCGTTTTTGTGGCCTTTTTTCTGAGTGATTCAGGGCCAGCCAAAATGGGACTCTTTCGCGAGGCGATCGAGTGTAACCGGAAATTGCCTGCAATGCCGGTGTTTTCTTTCATTGTGCTCGATTGCAAGCTATTGATTCCATGCAGGATACAGATTCCGATTTTGGCATTTTTGGAGGAAGAAGCACCGTTTTTCAATGTGAATTGTGCATGAATATAGTAATTTTTACTGTATTCGTTTTTAGCTTGTTTGCACTGATTTCGGTGCGATTTTTGCGCCCGGAACGCAGCTTGAATTTGCTATCGGCACGCTCATTTCTTTCCGGGCTGCTTCGATCCCAGCGGCGGCATGCCCCCGGGTTGCGTTGTCATCCAGGCGCCCCGGCGATTGGCTTGGCCGGCGATGGCTTCGAGCGAGCACCCGCGCAGGAAGGCGTGCGTCAGCCCGGCGGTAAAGGCGTCGCCGGCACCGATGGAGTCGACCACCTGCACCGGAATTCCTGGATGCTCCTCGATTGCTTCCCGAGTACGCAGCAGACTTCCCTGCGCACCGCGGGTGATAGCGACCAGTTTCACCGGGAATTCCCGCAGCAGAAAATTGGCAAATTCCAGAGGAGTGGACGTCGGCGCGGCCAGCGCCCTTGCCAATTGCGGCACTTCTTCCTCGTTCATCTTGACGATAGAGGCGTGGGCGCAGCCCCACTCCAGCGACTCTTGCGTCCAGTAGGGTGCGCGCAGATTTACGTCGAACACGCGCGCGCACTCCATGCGGGCCGCTTCCACGAATTCGCGCAGCGTTCGTCGCGTTACTGCTGAGCGCTGCGCCAGGGTGCCGAAACAAATTGCATCGAGCGTCGGTGCGAGCGCCGTCAATTCCGGCGTTGTCGGAATCGCATCCCAGGCTGCCGGTTCGTGGACGCGGTAGGTCGGGCCTGTCTCGGCAAGCGTCACGGTGACAGTTCCGGTGGGAAGTTCGGAATCGATGAAAATAAAATCCGGCTGCACGCCATGCGCCGCCATTTGTTCCCGCGCCTGGCGGCCGAGCGAATCGTTCCCGACCTGGCTAATTAGAAAAACTGTGTCTACAGAATTTTCTGCAATGGCGAGATTCGCCGACATAGCGGCAAAGTTGGCCGGCGCGCCGCCCAGTTGCGGACCATGTGGAAGCAAATCCCAAAGCAGCTCTCCAATGGCGGCAATGCGGAACCCGGATTTCATCGATTGCTCACTTTGTCACTGCGCCGCGGTGAACACTACCAGCTGCTCCGGGCCTACGCTTACATCGCAGATGTTATTTGTAACTGTCACGGTTCCGGTGGTGTTCCATACGGCGGTCAGTGTCGCGATGCCATCGAGGGCGGTGTGGGAAAAATCGAGATGGAAAGTCCTGGCCGCGTCGGACTTGTTCATCAGCACCAGCATGATTTCTCCGGGAGGAGCAGCAGAAGCCCGGGTTAGCGCTTCGATCCGCGCAAATACGAAGCCGGTGTCATCGGCCAGCAGATTCTGCTGCAGTCCGGTCTGGAGCACATCGTGCTGCGCGCGCAGTTGCAGCAGGCCGACGACCCAGGCGTGCATGGATTCCTGCGCAGCAGTGCGGCCGGCGGCGGTGAAGGCATCGTTGATATCGCCTCCGGGGGTATCGCCGGGAAAGCCTCCGGGGAAATCGCGGCGGTTGTCGAAATTGCTTCCGCCGGAGAGGCCGACTTCATCCCCGTAATAAATCTGCGGCATGCCGCGCGTGGTGGCCAGCAGGCCAAAGGCCAGCTTCATGCGCGCCTCGCCTGCCGTGGGCGAAGAATTACCTACGACGGGCGAAGAAGCACCTGCGGTGGGCGAAGAAATGCCCGCTCCCCGAGTAGAGAAAAAGCGCGGCGTATCCTGATTGCCGAAAAATGTGACCAGCCGCTCGGGATGGGGATAGAGCCAGTCCTGGCGTTCGATGTCTGTCAGTGCGGTCATGGGCGCGTTGCCGGCGAGGGACGCATGCAGCGCGAAGTAGCTGGGATAATCGAACGGCGTATACAGGCCGGTGTCGATGCCGGAATGTTTCACGCCCCCGGCGAAATAGGAAACCACGGTGGGATCGGTGCTGTAGATTTCGCCCACTGCCGTGAGACGCGGATAGAGCGCGCGTAGCTCTGTCTGAAAATCCTGCCAGAACGAGCGATCGACATTGGCGAAGGTATCGAGGCGCAGGCCGTCAAGCGTGCCGGACTCAATCCACCACACGGCATTCTGGATGAGATATTGCTTGACCAGCGGATTCGACTGGTTCAGATCGGGCAGCGTGTTCGCCAACCACCCATGCACGGGAGCCCGATAGGCCGCCTCCGACGCGTGCGGATCGGCGATGGACGCGAAGTTGTTGGTCGCTGCGAGATGCCGGTCCGGCGTGCCGTGGAACCAGTCGGGCGCGGGCGGGTCGAGCACCCAGGGACTCTTCGGGCTGACGTGGTTCATCACCATATCGAGTACGAATTTCATGCCGCGCGCGTGCAAGGCCGAGGCGAGATTTTCGTAGTCCGCGAGCGCGCCGAAGTGAGGATTGACCTGAAAAAAATCGAAGGGGCTGTAGCCGCTGTAATCCGCCGCGGAGATCGGGTCCTGGGCGTAGAGCGGCGTGATCCAGAGCGTGGTTACGCCGAGTTGCTGCAGATAATCCAGATGATTCTGAATGCCGAGCAGATCGCCGCCGTGATACGCGCTGGGGTTGGTGCGGTCGAAGGTAACCGGCATCTGCTTCAGGCGATCGTTCGAGGGATCGCCGTCGGAGAAGCGATCCGGCATCAGCAGGTACATGACATCGGCGGAGGAAAATCCCTGAAAGCCGTCGGTGGGCTGGTGACGTTTGTCGAGTTCATACGGCACATGCACCGTGCCGCCGGAGGTATGGACGATGAGATTGAGGCGCTGCGGCGGAGCGGAAGAGATATCGAGCCAGACAAACATCCAGTGCCCATCGGTAGATACTTTGGTTCGGCGTACGGAAATTCCCGCCATGCTGCTGCTTACATCCGCGCCGGTGAGATTTTTTCCCTGGAGCAGGAGCATGGGATTCGGCAGGCCGCTCCACCAGTTTGGCGGACTGACTTCCGTGACGACTGGCTTGCCTTGCTTGCCGTTTGCGTGCGCGGATTTTTTGGCGTGGGTTCGCGCGAACAGCGGCAGGCTGAGCGAAATCAGCAGGACGAATGCCCGTTCGAAAAGGCGAATCTCACGTTTCATCAAAACATTCCTATGCTGAAAAATCGGCGCGCGTGGACAGCAACCGCTTCGAACTTTCCCAGTCTACTCTGCGGGCGACGCCGGGAAAAACGTATTGATAGCGGCTTAGTGCGCTATTGGGCGGCGGGCGTGAGGGCGGCGGTCAATGCCTGCTGCAAGGCTTCCACTCTGGCTTCGTCGAGCTTGGAGTCGGCGGCGGCGGGCGTTTTTCCCTGGGTTAGATAAAAGACGTCGATGGCCATTTCGCCTTCTGTATCGACCAACGCGACGGAGATGTCGCACTGCTGCTGCGCCATTACCAGGCTGATGCGGCGCAGCAGACCGGGCGTGTCCTGGACGATGACCTGCAGGATGGTGCTGTGGGTGGAGGAGTGATTGTCGACCGACAATCTTGTCTCGACCTGCGTCTTGTTGTTCTGCGTGCGCACGGAGTGGGCGCGGGCGGCGAGCATGCGCTCGACCGATGCGTTGCC
Organism: Acidobacteriaceae bacterium; assembly: GCA_965276585.1. Taxonomy (GTDB): domain Bacteria; phylum Acidobacteriota; class Terriglobia; order Terriglobales; family Acidobacteriaceae; genus JAKAAZ01. The sequence continues at coordinate 1,283,309 of CBDIAZ010000003.1, forward strand.
GCTGGCGACATCGGCGAGGCTCTTCTGAAATGTCCTGGCTTCGTCGGGATTCAGCGTGAGGGTGCGATAGCGATCGAGAAAACGGAATGTGTCGATGACTACGCCGGCATCATTCGAGAACGCGTCGGCCTTGATGATGTCCATGCCCCAGGCGGTGAGGGTGCCGGCCATGTCGGCGAATAAAAACGGGCGGTCGGCGGTGACTACGGTGCATTCCCACCAGGCCGCGGCCTGCGATAGAGAGACTTTGGCCGAAGCGGTGTCGAGTTGCAGCGAGAATTGCCAGTGCTGCGAAATTTCCGGCGCGGTGCGGGTGCGCAGATACCGCTGCGGCAGGCCGGCGAGGAAATGATGGATCTCCGCGCTTTGTTTCGGAGCCAGCGCTACCACCTTTTGAATGGCCGCGGTATCGGCGTCTACGGCGATACGGTCGTCATCCACATTGCGGTCGAGATAGTTCGAGGTGGCCATGTAGAGCCGCCAGAGATTTTCCGCCTTCCACGGCGTAAGCGCCTCCGGATTGACGGAGTGGATGTCGGCGTAGGTCAGCAGCGTGAGCAGGCGGAGATCGTTGGGAGTGCCAACTACGTTGGCGAAGGCGCGAATGGTTTCGGCATCGAAGATATCTTTGCGCAGCGCGCGGGACATATCGAGATGCTGGCGGATGAGGCGCAAAACAGATTCTCGTTGCGCGGAGGTCATGCCCCAGCGCTGGGTGATCGCATCGGCGATGAGCAAACTCTGCTCGGCGTGGTTTTCGTCGCTGCGCGCCTTGCCGGTGTCGTGCAGGAGGGCGGCAAGATAGAGCAGGCCGGGCTCTTCGACCTCGCGCAGAATCTGGCCGAAGTTCGCTTCCCAGCCTTCGGTCGCCTGTTCGAGCGCGTGCAGGTGCTCGATGATCAGGAAGGTATGCTCGTCGACGGTGTAGCGGTGATAGGCGTCGCGCACGACCAGCGCGTCGACGGAATGGAACTCGGGCAGGATCAGCTCCAGGATGCCGATGCCGTGCATGGCGCGCAGTGCATGCGCGGCCTCCGCTCCGAGAAGAATTTTTTCGAATTTGTGCCAGATCGCGGGACCATCGTGGAGTCGATTGGCGAGCACGGCGAGAGATTCGGCGAGATGGCCTTCGGCTTCGCGGCTGAGCTGGAGACTTTGTCCGGCCAGCAATTGAAACAGCGTGAAGACGCGATCCGGGTCTTCGTATTCCGCGGGCGACTTGAGGGAAATGCGGCCGTCGGCGACGGGGCAGCCCTGCAGAACGGTGCGGGTGCGCCATTGGCGAATCTGGCCCATTAATGTTGCGCGGCCCTGCGAACCTTTTCCGCCGGGAAGATCGTCAAGCATCTGGCGGGTGAGCCAATCGATGGAGCGGGCATGGCGAAAATACTGGCGCATCCATTGCGCGGTTTCTACCGGGCGACGCTGGGCGAGGCCGAGATGCTGTCTGGCTGCTTCATCCTGCGCCTGCCAGTAGAGCATGTTGTCGTCGCGCTGGTTGCGGTAATGGAGGAAGGCGCGGACGGTGAGCAGAAAACGATGGGCCAGCTCGGATTCGGCGCGGCGCTCGACCAGAAGATTGCTCTCATAGCGGGCGGCGGCGTTTTGCGTCGACTTGTTCTGTGCGATCTCCGGCAGCACCTGGGTCAGCCATGTGCATGTCTGGAAGTCGCGCAGACCTCCGGGACCGTCTTTCACATTCGGTTCCAGATGAAACAGGGTGCGTTGAAATTTGGCATGGCGCGCAAGCGCGAGGCGGGCGATGGCGGAAACAATGGGCTGCTGGCGGCGCTCGACGAGGGCGGGAATGCGCTTGCTGTCGAGGTTGTCGAACAATTCGAAATCGCCGGCAATGTAGCGGCGGTCGAGCAGCGAGAGGGTAAATTCCGCGTTCTCCTCGCTCATGCGCTCGCACTCATTCACCGTGCGGGTGGTGGCGCTGACGCGCAGGCCGATATCCCACAGTTCCTGACAGACGCGGCGGATGGCGGTCTGATGATCTTTTTCCTGCGAAGATTCGGCGCAGACGAACAGCAGATCGATGTCGGAATAGGGGAAAAGCTGGCGGCGGCCATATCCGCCGATGGCGGCGAGGGTTAGGCCCTGCGGATCGTCTTCTTCAGCGATGTGCGCGCGCCAGCAGGCCTCGACCATGCGGTCGACCAGGGCGGCGCGACCCTCGACCAGCGCGGGGCCGTCCTGGGCCTGGATGAAAGCCTGCCGCAGCTCGTCCGACGCGGATTGATATTCCGCGCGCAGCGTTGCGGCGGGTGATGTAGAGGCGGAAGGCGAGGGCGGCGTCGGCATAGCGGGCTCTACTCCTTCTTAGTTCCTTATAAGACGATCCTCTTAATTTTTTATAGGCGGATTCTCTTATTTTTTTATAAGGCGGATTCTCCGCGCTCGTCGTTGCGGATGCGAATGGCGTCATCGATGCGGGAGATGAAGATTTTTCCATCGCCGATGCGTCCGGTGCCGGCAGCGGTCAGGATCGCCTGCACGGTGCGGTCGACCATGGCGTCGGGCACCACCATTTCCAGCTTGATCTTGGGCAGCACATCGACGGAATATTCGCGGCCGCGATAAAACTCGGTGTGACCTTTCTGGCGGCCATGTCCACGCGCCTCCAGAATCGTCATGCCTTCCACTCCGGCCTCAATCAGCGCTTCCTTCACAGCGTCCAGCTTCGATGGCTGAATGATGGCTTCAATCTTCTGCATATCCGGTTCCTCGATTTCAATTTCTACATGAAGGATTCAATTTCGGGGAAAGGGTTCTATGCTCACGATACCAGCGGTTCGACAGATACTGTAGTGGAAAATGGGTCTGTCATTCGGGACAAAGGAAAAATCGCCACCGCAAGATAAGAACTTTATTCTCAATCGCCGTGTTTTTCGTCGGCTTCAGGAAATCGAGCATAATTTGGCCGAGGCAGCAAAAATCAACCATAATCTGGCCAAGAAATAGAGAGAGAAGTTCGCTCTCGCCACTTGTCCGATACGGCGACCACTCAAACAAGTGGCTTACTCCCGGATGTCAAAGAACAACTCGGCGATTTATCACCAACTGCATATGGGCTGAGAAAGGGTACGCCGATTCGTAGTTACCAAAACGCCGTTTCGCGGGAGGTTCACTCTCATTCGCTAGGCCCTGTTAGGCTGGAGAATCGAGCAACGCTCTCCTGAAGGGGATGGATCATGAGGGAACGATATCTCGCTGTCCTAACTCTTATTGCTCTGGCTGTCACTATGGCTTCTGGAGCGGCGGGACAGGTTCAGCCTACCCTTATCGGCATCCTTGAGGATAATCCGGGACACTACGCAGGTGATCCGCACTACCGTGATGTGCGAGTGGTCTTTCGCCAGGAGCGGGGCATATGGCTCGCCTTCCCGAGTCAGTGTCCAGACCAACAATGCTTGAGAACGATAACGGCACAGTTCCCGGCTAAAGTGAAATGGACTGTTACTTTCAACGGAAAGGGCGTTGGGCGGGTAATGAGCAGGACGCCGCCGTCTTTTGACTTTTATGCCACGGTCGGCCAACAGAGCATAGTCGGCAGCACTGCTCCACCGACGATCGGCAAGCTATCTTCACATTTCGGCGGCTTCCTCGGACAACCCGTCTATCGACCGTTGGTTTCCGTCTCTGAACCAAACTATCGCGACCCAGATGACTGGAAGCGGACGCAGCTGTCCAGCGATGATACTTCTGCGATTCGCAACGCATTCCGAAACCGCTTTCCACAAGTGGAAAACTGTAGTCAACGGGAAATCGAACAAGGAAAGCCATGGCGTTACGTAGACGCGAATATGGCGGTGCATAAGGCTTATTCCTCGAACCGACACTGGTTCCTTGCCGAGGTCGTCTTGAGCGGTTATAAATGTGACGGCCCTCCTGACGAAGCATTCACGCCTCAGTGGTTCGTCATCACACCGAAGCATCAGGTGCGCTTTCTGGATTCAAATATGTGGCTAGTTGACGCCGGGGACTATGACAACGATGGGAAGTCGGAGTTGATTTTCTCCATTGATGGCTATGATCAAGGCGGATACGAGCTGTTCTACGATGACTTCAGCCGACACGCCACCTTTGAGTTCGGCTACCACTGACGCTCTTCTGGAACGCACTCGGGAAGTGGTTCGACGTTGATAGACTTTCGTGCTACGGGGTTCCTCTGCGGTTCGTGGCCAGCCTCACACCAAGTCATGGTTTTAGGCAAGTTCAACTCTCAATTATTGCCAGCAGGCCGAGCCACTCATTGAGATTCATCTATAGATACCCATCCAGATGATGGCTGCAAACCAGAGGTTTCGATCTGCAAATGAGAATGCGAGCTACGACGCCGCGATCTCCCAGTCGTATCCTTCTTCGCCGTGCTGGGTCAGGTCTAGCCCCTCGGCTTCATGAGTTGTGGAAACGCGCAAGCCGACCAGCAGATCGACGACCTTGAGCAGGATCAGGGTTCCGATGATGGAAACTCCCCAGGCTATGGCGATGCCGCCGAGTTGATGCGGCACCTGCATCCAGTTGCCGTCGAGCCAGCCTACGGGCAGCGCGTTGCCTTGCGCGTCTTTGAAGATGGGATTGATGGCGCTGGTGGCGAAAACGCCGGTGAGAATGGCTCCCAGGGTTCCGCCTGCGCCGTGGACGCCGAATGCGTCGAGAGAGTCGTCATATCCGAACCACTGCTTGACTTTGACGACCATGAAATAGCAGAACAGGCCAGCGAGAAAGCCGATGGCGAGCGCCGACATGGGGCCGACGAAACCGGCTGCGGGAGTGATGGCGACTAATCCCGCGACTGCGCCGGAGATGGCCCCGAGGGCGCTGGGCTTGCCGTTGCGGAACCATTCCGCCAGGCTCCAGCCGATGGCAGCCGCGGCTGCGCCCAGATGCGTGGCGACAAAGGCGCTGGTGGCGAGGGTTCCGGCGGAAAGCGCGCTGCCGGCATTGAATCCGAACCAGCCTACCCACAGCAGACCCGCGCCGACGAAGCTGAGCACGACGCTATGGGGCGGCATCGGCTCCTTGGGATAGTGGAGCCGTTTGCCCATGTAGAGGGCGCAAACCAGCGCCGAGACACCCGACGTGACGTGGACGACGGTGCCGCCGGCGAAGTCCAATGTTGGCAGGCCGCCGCCGAGCGAGGCGTTCAAAAAGCCGCCGTTACCCCACACCATGTGGGCCATGGGCGCGTAAACCAGCAGCGACCACAGAACGGAAAACAGGACCATGGCGCTGAACTTCATCCGCTCCGCGAAGGCCCCGGAGATGAGCGCCGGGGTGATGATGGCGAACATCAACTGATAAATCATGAAGGTCGACTGCGGGATGGTGGCGGCGTAGGCGGGGTTGGGGGCTGCGCCGACTCCGCGGAGAAACATGTATTGAAAGCCGCCGATGAAACTGTTGCCGTGGCTGAAGCACAGGCTGTAGCCGACGATGGCCCACACAACCGAAATAATGCCCACCATGGCGAAGCTATGCATCATGGTGCTGAGCACGTTCTTCTTGCGCACCAGCCCGCCGTAGAAAAGCGCCAGGCCGGGGATGGTCATCATCAAAACCAGCGCGGCGCAGACCAGCATCCAGGCATTGTCGGCGGACATCTGGGCCTGGGCGACGGCCTGATCGAGTTGTTGCAGGTGCTGCTGCACGGCCAGAGTGGTTTGCGCGTGGACGCCGGTACAGGTTGCCAGAAAAGCACAAGATAAAGCTGTGCGAGAGAACGCCCATCGCATACGAATTCACCACCAGGTTTTCAAGTTAAGAACTGCGAAAGATCGCTTGTGAAATGCCGGGCCGCACCGGATTCGAGCGAGCGGCGCGAAAAAGTTATAGGAAGTATTCAATTTAATTTGCGGCGCGGGCGGCTGCGCGGTGAGTAGAAATTTTTATTCTGCGTATTTGATTGTGTTATGCGGAGATGAAGATCGGGGCAGCGGCGCTCAACCCGCGATGGTAATGTGATGTCAAAGGGTTTCGAGAGACAAATGACGGATATTCAAATTTCATTGCCGGACCAGCTCGCTGAAGAAGCCCAGCGTGCCGGACTTTTGTCGTCCGCTCAACTGGAGCGGTGGTTGCGCGAACAACTCAACCTGCAACGTGTCGGCGAACTGTTTCTGGCAATGGATCGAATGGCTGCGACCCCGGAGCCTGCTGCGATGTCCCCCGATGAGATCGCACAGGAGATGGCCGCGATGCGTGCGGAGCGGCGGGCGAAGACCGCTCATTGATGCGGCTGGTGCGGCGGTTCTGCTACCATCGAATTTCCACCCTGAGCGGGAGTAGCTCAATGGTAGAGTAGCGGCTTCCCAAGCCGTTGGTTGCGGGTTCGATCCCCGTCTCCCGCTCCAGAAAACACCGAAAGCACAACTGAATGTAGCGTGAGCCTTGTATCAATCTATCGGTGGAAGCTGGCCCGGTAAAACTACGACGCAAAGTCCGTAGCTTAACTCCAAGCCGTAACTTGGAGGACAAATGTGCTGAATCATTTTGCCTTCGCACCCTCCTTGCCTTGCCGGAAAACGATTCGCAACGCATCATAAGTAGAGGCTGCTCAAGAGATCGCGGAACATTGCGCAGGATCGACTGGAACGCGGCAGCCGGGCGCAGGAAATTTTTTTGAGGTGCGAGTGAAACAGAGTGGCATGCGGGTTGTGTTTACGGCTTTGATCTATACGGGGCTGGCAGCGGGATTTTTGGCTACAGCTACGGCAAATGCGGCGGCAGAGACGGCGATTGCGGGGACGCGAAGCCCGTCATTCGATGGCGAGGCCATCGGTGCGGCGCAGCAGCCGGCGCGCTTCCTGGCTTCGCTCGAATGGCAGCAGGCGGGCCAGGATCAGAGCCTTCCGCAGGATCAAAGCATGCCGGCGTATCGGCAGCCGAAGCCGTCGCGGACGCAGAACGGCGCCTCTTCCTACGCTAATCAGACGCCAGCGCCGAACGATATGGATGAGGCACTGCCGCCCTACCGGGTAGTCGACACTTCCGCGCTGGGGCCGAACCTGGGGTCGACCTATATCCCGCTCGACAGCTGGATTTACCCGGCGTTGATGCGGCTCTACTCGCTGGGATATCTGAATCGCGCATTTATGGATATGCGGCCGTGGACGCGGATCAGCGTGCTGCGGATGTTGTATGCCGAGCAGGAACGCGTCTATATGGAACGCCATAATGAGGAAGCGCTGGCGATCTTTCAGGCGGTCATGGCGGAGCTGGAGCCGGATGTAGAAGTCGCGCACGGGTGGAAGGTTCACGGCACGCTGGAGTCGGTGTATGAGCGCGCCATGGGGATTGGCGGAACACCGTTGAACGACAGCTTCCATCTTGGGCAGACCATCATCAACAACTATGGCCGTCCGTATGAAGAAGGATTCAACAACTATGCCGGGTTCAGCGCGCGGGCGACTTCCGGGCCATTTGCGCTGTATGTGCGCGGGGAGTATCAGCATGCTCCGAGCGCCGATGGGTATTCTTCCGCGCTGGCGTCCACGCTTTCCACGAACGACCAGATTCCCTACGATCCCACGGTGCGTCAGGACACGATTCCGGCTGGGCCGATTTCGAGCGCGAATTATTTTCGGCTGATTGAGGCCAATTTGTCGGCGACGGTTTGGAACCACGACATCTCCATTGGGAAAAGCGACGTGTGGGACGGCCCGGCGGTGGGCGGCGCATTCGACTGGAGCAACAATGCGGAGAATATTTATTCCTTCCGCATCAATCGGGTGGAGCCGCTGAAAATTCCGCTGCTGTCGTATGTGCTGGGGCCGGTGCGGTATGAATTTCTGGTGGGCAGTTTGAAAGGGCATACGTATCCGAACTCGCCGTGGGTACATATGGAGAAGTTCGCGTTCAATCCGACGCCGAGCTTTGAATTTGGATTCTCCCGCACCATCATCTGGGGTGGCGATCGCCCCGCATTTGGGGGAGGGCCGGGAGGTCATGTTCCGATTACGTTTGGCAGTTTCTGGAAGAGCTTTACCAGCTTCCAGAATGTTCCTGTCCCAACGAAATTTTCCCGCGAGGATCCCGGCGCGCGCTTCAGCACCTTCGACTTTACGTTGCGGCCGCCGTGGATCAGCCGCCTGGTGACGCTGTACACCGACTCCGAATCGCATGACGATGTGACGCCGGTGAGTGCGCCGCGCCGGGCGGGGATTCGGACAGGAATTTATCTGGCGCGGCTTCCCGATGCGCCCAAGCTCGACCTGCGGGTGGAGGCTGTCTACACGGATGTGCCGACCGGGGCGAGCCAGCAGGGTGGGTTTATGTATGTGGAAACCGTCCAGAAGCAGGGCTACACGAATAAGGGAAATATCTTCGGCGACTGGATTGGGCGCGAGTCGAAGGGCGGACAGGCCTGGCTGACGTATCATCTGTCGCCGCAGGAGAGCTTCCAGCTTTCCTATCGGAATGCGAAGGCGGCCAAGGATTTCATTCCCGGCGGCACGACGCAGAACCTGTTCACCGTGACCGCGGTGAAGCGGCTGAAGCCCGATGTCGAGTTGAATGCGTGGCTGCAATATGAGCGCTGGAAGGCTCCGGTGTACAAGACCGGCGGGCAGTCGGATGTGACCACGAATGTGCAGATCACCTGGTATCCGGAGCTGAAGAAGACTTTGCGTAAGTGGTAAGGCAACCTGTCTACGGCTGCGACTGCAATTCGGCGCGCTGAATTTTTTGGCGGACATCCTGCGGATGAAAAACCGGCGAGGAGCAGGCGCGCGCGGTGCAGAGAAACAACGCCGCGCGATTGAAATGCGGATAGCTGACGCTCGTCGGCAAAGGATTTGGGTCAGCCGGGTCGCGGATTTCGATCACTTCATGGGACGCGATGGACCGCAGCGCAGCGGTGTGGAGCGCAATAGCATCGGCGGCCGACGGTGAGCCCACAATGGTGACGTGCAGCGGGAGTTGGTTCACATCTTCATCGGCCAGCAAAGTTCCCGCGGACATGGGAGTCAATGCGACCGGAGCGGCGGCGATGTAGCGCATGGCTTCCTCGGCCATCGCGCGGTAGCGCGGACCTGTCTTCGTTCCGGGGCTGGCCAGAGCGAGCTTCGAGGTGAAGCGCACCAGCGCAATATTTTCATCGCGATCGGGATGAGGCCGGTAAGCAGAGTCGGTCGGCGTCTGGGACGTGATAAAACCGGTGCCGGGTGAGCGCGGGGCGAAGTGCGCGGCGATAAACTGCGCGGCGGCCTCGGCGGACTGTAAGTCCTGGCGATTGCCGGTGACGATATAGAGCGCGAGAAAGCCATGGCCCATGGCGAGCGTGTCGCCCAGATACGGTCCGGCGGCATCGACGTCATCGTGGCGGAAGCCACCGCCGGGCAGAGTGCGATGCGCGACAATCCAGTTGGCCGCGCGTTGCGCCTGGGTCAGTGCGGAGGCATCCCCAGAGACCGCATAGTAATCGCAGAGAGCCGCGATCATCCAGCCGTTCTCCCGCGCATAGACATGTTTATCGACGCGCGGAATCCCCTGGGCGCGGCGTTCCCGGTCAGACAATTTGAAGTAGGATGTGTCCTCCGCTTCATCGTGCTTGCCGGCTTGCCGGTCGTCGAGATCGGCATCCTGTGAGACGTAGAATGCTCCCGCGGTTGGCGACATCAGAAAATTCGATACGTAGCGATGGATGGATTGCGCGGCCTTGAGGTCTTCCGGCTTCTGCGCCTGCGCGTAGGCCAGAGAATAATCGCGCAGCGCATCCGCCTGGATGGAGATGAGCTTTTCAAAGTGCGGTTCCGTCCAGACTCCATCGACTGAATACTGGTACATACCGCCCCAGGCGGGATCGAGCAGCGCGGTGGCATTGTGCAGCGTATCCGCGACTCGTTTGGCATAGAGAGCATTTCCGTGAGCGGCCAAGCGCATAGCGTATTCGACGGATTGGCTGTCGAGATATTTGTGGCCGAAGCCCCATCCCGCCGCGTGCTGGTCATATTGCTTTTCGTACTGCGCCTGCACCTGTTTCAGCAGTGCAGGCGCAATGGCGGAGTTGGCCGCGGGATGGAACGCCGCCTCTTTCTGCACGCTGGGGCCGGGGGAGGGATCTTCAATAATCGCCTGCAGCATGGAGGCCATGGGCCGCGGCGGAATGTAGCCGGAGCGCTTGACGATCTCCGAGCCGTCGGCGGCGAAGACGACGGTCGCGGGCCAACCGTAATCTTCATAGCGATTCGAGATGTCGGGCCGGGAATCCTGATCGACCTTCACCAGAAGATACCGCTGGTTCAGCAAGCGAACGACAGCGGAATCGCGATAGGTCACATCATCCATGACATGACACCAGTGGCACCACACCGCTTCGAGATCGAGCAACACGAATTTATGTTGCGCACGCGCCTGGGCGAATACGGCATTCGACCACGGCTGCCAATTGAGCGCCGGTTCTTTCGCTTGCGGCAGCGCGGAGGCGCAGAACGCGAGGTTGAGAAATACGGCGGCAATGGCGGAGCGCAGTCTCATGCTGCCCATAGTACGTGCGCGTTGCTACGGGCAGATTGCCATACCATCCAATTCAACGAATCAGATGCAGGCTTTGGGCGCCGTCAAGCACTGCATCGGCAACCAGGCGTTGATCGAACGTGGCCAGCTGGCCCAGGTGGGCACTGGCCAGAGCCAAGAGATAGCTGTCAGTGACCTGGCCGCTTGAAAGCAATCGCGATCGATCCAGTTTTCCGGTATGGAAAAGACTGATATCGTCGGGCCAAAAAGCGTGGCCGGGAAGCGCCAGTAAGCCCGCGATCAACGGAGCCACGGCAGCAGGGCTGCCGGGGGAATTCGGATAATTGGAATGACCTAGAATCCGTAGAACGCCGTTTTCCGTCAACGGACACGTGGCCCAAGCCTGCTGGCCGCGAACCGCAAACCATTCGTGAGCGGCGTCATGCTGGACATGCCGGGGATCGATCAGTGCAATCAGCACGTTTACGTCCACAAGGTACGTCATCCGGGGAGTTCGTCCCGCAATTGGTTGACCAGTTCCGGCGTTACGGGAGCCGATCCGGGACGCGACGGCAACAAGGGCACGCCATTGCGGGAATTCCCGCTGAGCGTATTCGGTTGCAGGGCCTGCCGGGTAAGGATGGAGATTACCTCTCCTAGGGTTTTGCGCTGGCGGGATGCCAGACTCTTTGCGGCCACGAGCACATCATCGTCAATGGTCAATGTTGTTCGCATAGATCCTCTCTGCATCAAACATCAATCATATCACATCTGATGACATATTTCGACATCAGACAATTGACGCAAGAACCTTGGCAAGTCCACTTAGATTTTCTGTCAGGCCTCGAAAATACGCGATGGTTTCGCTAAGACCTTCGTCGAGCGACACTTGCGGCTCCCATCCGAGCAGGCGGCTGGCTTTGGAGATGTTGGGTTGACGTCGGGGCGGGTCATCCTGGGGCAGGGGTTCGTGGCGGATTTTGCTGGTGGAGCCGGTGAGGGCGATAACTCTGCGCGCGCATTCGAGCACGGTTTCTTCCACGGGATTTCCCAGGTTTACCGGCAACGCTTCTTCGATTCTCGAAAGCCTTACGATGCCTTCGATCAGGTCGGTGACGTAGCAGAAGCTGCGGGTGTGGGAGCCGTCGCCGTAGACGGTGACGTCCGCACCGCGCAGCGCCTGCATGACAAAGTTCGAGATGACGCGACCGTCGTCGGGCTGCATGCGCGGGCCGTAAGTGTTGAAGATGCGGACCAGACGGGTGTCGACCTGGTGATGCTCGCGATAAGCCATGACCGACGCCTCGCCGAAACGCTTGGCCTCGTCGTAGACGGAGCGCGGGCCGACCGGATTGACATGGCCCCAGTAATTTTCCGGCTGCGGGTGAACCTCCGGAGTTCCGTAGCATTCCGATGTGGAGGCGTGGAGAAATTTTGCGTGATATTTGCTGGCCAGCTCCAGCATGTTGACGGTGCCCTGAGAACCGACGCGGAGCGTCTCGATGCCGAGCCGCATGTATTGCGGCGGACTGGCCGGAGAGGCGAAGTTGAAGATGAAGTCGACCGGGCCGGGATCGAAGAAATCGCAGGTGTCCTGCTCGATGAGATCGAACCGGGGCTCTTTGTTCAGGTGGGCGAGATTGCGCAGGCTGCCGGTGCAGAGATTGTCGACCCCGACGACATAATGTCCTTCGCCGAGGAGCCGGTCGGTTAAATGTGAGCCGAGAAAGCCGGCCGCGCCGGTGAGCAGGATGCGCATTTTTTTTCTGCTGCGGCGCATGACGGAACGCACCAGCGCAGGCCGGCTGCGCAGGCTGCCGGGCATGGCATGGGATACAGCCGCAGCGGGAATTTCCGCTTCGCCTTCCGGGAGAGCGGCGGAGCGTCCGATGCTGAAATAGCTGAAGCCTTGCCGCGCGACTTCTTCCGCGGAATACAGATTGCGCCCATCGATCAGCAGCGGACGGTGCAGCTTGCCTGCAAATGCTTCCAGATCGAGGGAGGCGAATTGCGGCCAGTCGGTCAGGATCAGCAGCGCATCGGCGCCGGCGGCGGCATCGAGTTCGCTGGCCGCGTAGCGCAGGCTGCCGCTTGCGGGAAGGACTGCCTGGGCGCGGGTCATGGCCGCGGGATCGAAGACGGCGACACTGGCTCCTTCGGCGAGAAGGAGATGCACGAGGCGCATGGCCGGGGATTCGCGCACGTCGTCGGTGCCGCCTTTGTACGCGAGACCGAGGACCGCGAGGTGTTTGCCTTCCAGGCTGCCGAGCGCGCTGCGAACTTTTTCGAGGAAGCGCAGCGGCTGCAGCTCATTGATGCGTTCGATGGCGGCCAGCAAACTGAAGTCGATGCCGAACTCCGTGGCCACGGAGCGAAAGGAGGCAAGATCTTTCGGGAAACAGGAGCCGCCATAGCCGATGCCGGGATGGAGAAATTGCGTGCCGATGCGCTGGTCCATGCCGATGCCGGGCGCGACTTCGGTGATGTTCGCGCCGACGGTTTCGCAGAGATTGGCGATGGCGTTGATGAAGGAAACCTTCATCGCCAGGAAGGCGTTCGAGGCGTGCTTGATCAGCTCCGCGCTTTGCGGCGAGGTGCGCAGCAATACCGGCGGCTCGCCAGCGTCGCACTGACCGGGAACCGCATCCGCCCGGACATAATAGCTGCCGGAGGTGAGAGGACGGTAGACCTCTTCGACCAGAGCGGCGGCGCGATCGTGGTTGCAGCCGATGACGATGCGGTCGGGATGGAGAAAATCCGCGGCGGCGCTGCCTTCGCGCAGGAATTCCGGATTCGATACGACGTCGAACTTTTCCCGCGGCACGCCGCAGCGTTCGATCACGCCGCCGATCCACTCATTCGTATAGACCGGGACGGTGCTTTTTTCGACGATTACGGTGTAATGAACGATGTTGTAGGCAATCTCTTTGACAGCCGCTTCGACATAGCTGAGATTGGCCTTGCCGCCGCGAGCCTGCGGCGTTCCCACGGCGATGAAGATGAGTTCGGCATCGCGGGCGGCTGGACCCAGTTCTGTAGTAAAGGTAACGCTGCGGTTGCCGTGACGGGCCAGCAGTTCAGGGAGAAACTGTTCGTGGATGGTCGCCTGGCCGGATCGCAAGGCGGCCATTTTTTCCACATCCTTGTCGACGCAGATCACGCGGTGGCCCAGCTCGGCAAAGCAAAGCGCCGCAACCAGGCCTACGTATCCCGAACCGACGACCACGATGGGACGATTCACATCCATTTTCCGGGCTCATTCCGCCGCGTTGTCGATGCGGCCAATACTCGACGATGATATCAGCGGGATCACATCCTCTTTGTGACCGTGGTGCCTGTCCTCCTGCCACACGCCCTTTCAGATTGACGCCGGACGCCGCTTCCCCCTATCCTCAAAATACGAATTAGAGAGCCATTGCATCCTAAATATTCGGAAATCTTGCCGAATGCGGTTATATCTGGAATCGTGCCGAATACGGTTATATCTCTGGAATCGTGCCGGATGCGGTTTCCGTGCCGAAAATGCTTTTACAATAGTGCAGGCCATCCCAGATTGAAATCCAATTGCAGCGGGAAGCCCGATAGACTGGGGATGCGCCGATCGCACTCCCATAGAGGAATGAGACGGAATTGTTGGCCGAATGTTCATACAATTCTGCATCTCGAGGTTTCTGAGACCATCTCCATGCAGCAACCTGGCGCAAGAATGAATGAGTGGTCCGTTTCCGCATGAATCCGACACCCGAAGAAACCAATCCAGCGTTAGCGGAATTCAAGCCGCGGCAGTTCCAGACCGGCGGCGGCTGGGTGACGAATGAAGAAGGCAATGCGCTGGCGGAGAATTTGCTCACGCTGCGCAAGCGCAAGTGGATTATCCTGAGCTGCGTTTTTCTCGGGCTGGTCTATGGCGTCATCCGCGCCATCACCACGCCCAAGACCTATATCACCGCCGGAACGATCCAGGTGAGCCCGGGCGCATCGAACGAATATCGCATTGGCAACGGTTCCTCCGGACCGCAGGACCTGGGAACGCGTCTGGAAACCGAAGTCGCCATATTGCAGAGCGATTCCCTTCTGCTGAAAGTGGCGAACGAACTCAAGCTCTACGACAATCCCTATTTCCTGGGACCGAAGTCGACCGTAACCCATGTCGATCCGAACGATCCCGGCGTCCAGGACTGGATGATCGGCTATTTGCGCGGCGGCCTGTCGATCGGGCGCATTCCCAAAACACAATTGATCGCAATCGCGTTTACCAGCCTGTCGCCGGAACTTTCCGCGCGGGTAGTCAACACGCTGATCAACGACTACATCGAGCGCAGCTTCCAGACCCGCTATGCGGCGACGCAGCGGGTGGCGCAATGGCTTTCAACGCAGCTAGACGATCTGAAGCAGTCCGTCGAAACGTCCCAGGAAAAACTGATCGAGCTGCAGCGCAAGCTGGGCGTGCTGGGGTTCAGCGATCAGGCGCATAACCTGAACCTCGACACGCTCGACGACTTGTCGAAGGCGGCCGCGGATGCGAAGATCCGCCGCATTGTGACGGAAGCGCAGTACCGCATGCTGACGACGATGAACCCGGACCTGCTCGACGGCAGCCCGGCGGTCATCGGTTCGGGCACGGGCACTCTGCTGGCAACGTTGCGCAATGGACAGGCGTCGCTTGAAGCGCAGTATGCGCAGCTGCGGTCGCAATTCGGCCCGAATTATCCGGCGGTCAAGCAGCTGAAAGCGGAGATGCTGCAGAACCAGAAGGCGATCAACCAGGAAGAGGGACGCGTTCTGGCCCAGTCCAACAATGCGTTTCGCGCCGCCACGGTGAATGAAAACATGACCCGCCAGGTGCTGCAGGAGGAAGAGGCCAAGGACTACCAGAAGCGCGACGACATGGTGCAGTTCGTGCTGATGCAGCGCGAGTTCGATTCCAATCGCACGCTGTACGACGGACTGCGGCAGCGGTTGCGAGAAGCGGGAATCCAGGCCGGCCTGGAATCGAGCGAAATCGATGTGGTCGACTTCGCCCGCAAACCCCTGTTCCCGAGCGGAATGCGCCGCAGCTCGCGTGTATTGATCGGATTGATGTTCGGATTGTTCGGCGGCGTGGCACTGGCCTTCTTCTTCGACAGCCTGGACACCAGCCTGCGCAGCGTACACGACATCGAAACCATCTCCGAGCTGCCGTCCCTCGCTGTGATTCCGCGTGCGCGGAAAGTGCTGCCGCGGGGCATCACAGAAGATACGCGATCCGCGGCGCAAAGAAATGTGGATGTGCTCGGCCAGCCGAACTCCCAGTTTGCCGAAGCCTTCCGGTCGTTGCGCACCTCCCTGCTGCTTTCCGGAGTGGGACAGCCGCCGCAGGTGATTCTGATTACCAGCTCGACACCGGCAGAGGGCAAGAGCACGGTCGCCAGCAATCTGGCCGCGGTGCTTGCATTTCGCGAAGCGACGGTTCTGCTGATCGATGCCGACCTGCGTCGTCCCACGATCCACAGCCGTTTCGGCATCACCAGCCGCGCCGGCCTTTCCACGATACTTTCCGGTTCGACCACGTTTGAGGAGGCGCTGCAGACGGTTCCGGAAGCGCCCAACCTTTTCCTGCTGCCCAGCGGCCCGGTGCCGCCGTTCCCGACCGAGCTGATTTCATCCAACCGCATGACGGAGCTGATCGAGGAGTGCAAGGCAAGATTCACGCACATCATCATCGATTCGCCGCCGATTCTGACCATCACCGACGGCCTGATCCTGGCGCCGTTCAGCGATGCCGTGCTGCTGGTAGTTCGCTACGGCAGAGCCAGCAAACACTCCGTGCGCCGCGCGCGCGACCTGATGATTCGCGCCGGCATCCGCATGGGCGGAACGGTGATCAACGCAGTTGACGCAGCCTCGCAACGCTATTACGGGTATTACGGATATCAGCGCTATTCCTACACCAACGGCCGCCCTCCGGCGAATGGTACGGGCAAGCGGAAGTGGCCATTCTTCTGGCGCCGGGAGGATTCATGACGATGTTGCACTCTCTCGTGAAACGGAATCTTATCCGCACCGCCTGCGGTTTATTTGGGTTCAGCCTGTTGATGCCAATGCTGTTTATCCCGGTCGCGGGATACGCGCAGTATGCTGGACCCGCTCCGACAAAGGCCGATAGTCCCAATCCGGATAACAAGGGACTGCTGAGGCGCGCGCCATCGGAAATTCTTCCGGGAACTGCAATTCATCTGCATCCCGGCGATGCAATTAGCGTGAGCGTGTACGGCGTGCCGGATTACAAGCTGACGGCGCGCATTGCCGGCGATGGCGTCGTCGATCTGCCTCTGATCGGCGGCATTCATGTTGCCGGCCTGACGATTGAGCAGGCGCAGCAGAAAGTCGCGCAGGAATTGATCGATCGGCAAATGATTCTCTATCCGGACGTGCTGATTTCCGTCCAGGATTCGATGGTCGATGTCATTGGGGTGATGGGCGAAGTGAACGGCCCCAAAGCGATTCCCGCTTTCGCTCCCATGTCTCTGCTGGATGCGATTTCAGCCGCCGGAGGGTTGAAGCCGGACGCCAGTCACAGTATTTCCATCCTGCGCAAGGGAGTTGTCGAACCGCTGCTGGTGGTGCTCAACTCCGATCCCGCCAACGCGCTGTCGCAGAATATCCCGCTCTATCCCGGCGACAGGGTACTGGTGTCGCGCGTCGGCGTTGTCTACGTGGTCGGCGCGGTAATGCGTCAAGGCGCATACCCGATCACGCCGGATACACCGCTGACGCTGTTGCAGGCGGTCACATTGAGCGGGGGCGCGGGCTTTCAGGCATCTCAAGGAGATACCCGGATCATCCGGACCACCGGAGCCAAGCGACGCGAAATTCCTGTCAACCTGACGAAGGTCACCAAGGGCACCGCCCCCGACCCGATCCTCCAGAGCGATGACATTGTGATGGTGCCCACCAGCGGGTGGAAAGCTGCCATCAAAGGCGGCGGCGCGGGCATAGCACTCGGTATCCTGTACTCTCTCCCGCAGTTGACATCCAGTTTCTGACCCGGGAAAGAGAGCGGAGAGACATACGAAATCCTGCATTCTCCCGAAATCCATGGTGCGAGTCGCCTATCTTCTAAGCCATCCGATCCAATATCAATCTCCCCTGCTGCGTCTACTGGCGCAGCAGCCTGATATTGACCTGACGGTCTTCTACACTTCCGATTTTTCTCTGCGCAGCTATCAAGACCAGGGCTTCGGCGTCCCTGTCGAATGGGATGTCCCGCTGCTCGGCGGATATAAACATGAGGTTTTGCCGCGGCTGCTGGATGGCTCGACCATCTCGTTCTTTCGTCCGCTGAATCACGGCATCTTTCGCCGGCTGCGGCGCGGACGCTTCGATGTGCTGTGGATTCACGGCTATGCCACGCTGAATTCCTGGATGGCAATGGCGGCGGCCAAGCTGCTCGGTATTCCTGTGCTGCTGCGCACGGATTCCACGCTGATCGATCATCCCCGCGGTCCATTAAGACTGGCGATCAAGAAAATCTTCTTCGCGATGCTGCGCCCTTTTACATGGGGAGTTTTGAGCGTTGGCCAGCGCAATACGGAATACTGGCAGCATCAGCTGGGCCGCGACATGCCGCTGTTCTCGATTCCCTACGCGGTCGACAATCATTTCTTCCAGCAGCATAGCCAGGCAGCTTTCGCTACGCGAGATGCACTGCGCCGCGAGCTCAAGCTCGATCCGGATCGGCCGGTGATTTTATTCGCGTCGAAGCTGCTCGAGCGCAAGCGATGCATCGATCTGGTCGAAGCGTATCTCCTGTTGAGGGCGCGATGGAAGTCGCAAGATGATCTTCAACCACCGCCCCACCTCCTGATCGTCGGCGATGGGGAGGAGCGCTCACAGATCGAAGCGCGGATTCGCGCTGCGGACGCGGAAGGAACTCGCATGCTCGGATTCCGCAATCAGTCGGAGCTGCCGCGCTATTACGATCTCTGCGATGTGTTTGTGCTGCCATCCGTCCACGAGCCATGGGGACTGGTGATCAATGAAGTGATGAATGCCGGCCGGGCAGTCATCGTGTCGGATGAAGTTGGCTGCCAGCCCGATTTGGTCTTCGACGGAGACAATGGCTGCGTATTTCCCGCGCGCAACGTAGCTGCGCTGGCCGATGCGCTGCAACTGGTTCTGGCTGACCCGGCAACCTGCCGCAGCATGGGACAGCGCAGCCTGGAACGCATCCAAAGTTTCAGCTTCGATGCCAACGTAAACGGGCTGGCGCGAGCCTTCGCCGCGGCCAGCCAGCGCAAGCGCTACAATCCTGACGAATGATGGAGCTTCTTCGCCCATGCGAATTCTGCACGTGATCCGTTCTCTGCATCCCGAATACGGCGGGCCCGCCCAGCTGGTGCGCTGCATTGTTGCCGCCGGGCCGCGCCTGGGGTGGGAGGGCGAAGTCGCCTGTCTCGATCAGGCCTCGCAGCCGTTTCTGGAGGAGATTCCATTCCCCGTCCACGCGCTTGGACTGAACGAGAGCACCTACGGATATTCGAAGCTGTGGGTACCGTGGCTGCACGACAATATCGACCGCTTCGACGGCGTAGTGGTCCACGGCATCTGGCAATACCAGAGCTGGGGAACCTGGCGCGCCATCCGCAAACGCAAACCCTATGTGCTGTTTCCCCACGGCATGCTTGATCCGTGGTTCAAGCGCCGCTACCCCTTGAAGCACGCGAAGAAGTGGATTTACTGGTATCTCGCCGAGCGCAACGTGCTGCGGGATGCAAGCTCCGTGTTGTTTACCTGCGAGACGGAACAGCGGCTGGCGCCGGAAAGTTTTTCCATGCCGGCGTGGGATGCCGCCGTGGTGCCGTACGGCGCGGAGATGCCGACCGGCGATCCCACGCAACAGATCGAAGCTTTCTATCAGGTCTGTCCCGGCGCGCGCGACCGGCGATTTTTTCTCTACCTGGGACGCATTCATCCAAAAAAAGGCTGCGATCTGCTGATCGAGGCATTTGCCGAAATTGCTGCGCTCCATCCCGATATCGATCTGGTGATGGCGGGCCCCGACGCCGGAATGCGCCACGATCTGGAGGCGCGGATTGCCGTCGTGGGAATGAAGAGCCGCGTACATTGGCCGGGGCTGGTGACGGGCGATGCGAAGTGGGGAGCTTTCTACGCCTCGGACGCGTTTGTGCTGCCCTCGCACCAGGAAAATTTCGGCATCGCCGTGGCCGAGGCGCTGGGATGCAGCCGGCCCGTGCTCATCTCCGATCAAGTAAATATCTGGCCGGAGATCGAGTCGGACGGCGCCGGCCTGGTGGCTGCCGACACGCTGGCAGGAACGATCAACCTGCTGGAGCGATGGCTGCGGCTTTCAGAAGATGCGCGTGACGAGATGAGGCAGAACGCGCGGGCCTGCTTTGAGAATCGCTATAACCTGGATCAGAATGTCAGCGAGCTAGTACGATTCTTTCAGCGCATGCAATAACGCATTTCTCCCGATACTGTGGTGTGGCAAGATTGTCGATGTGTGGCCGTTCTTTCCACCCCGGATTGGGGAACGGCCACGCTGAGTTCATATTTCCACTACATGTCTTCAGGAGAAATGCAGTAGAGCGAAACCCTATGGACCCGAACGCTCTCGACACTTCGTCCGTACTTCCGCCGAAAGCCGCGCGCGATCCTTATACCTCTCCGCAATATGGATTCGGCAACCGCGTACGGCGGCAGTTGTGGAGTATCGTCTGGCTGTTTCTGTATCGTCCATCCCCGCGCGTGGCGCACGCCTGGCGGGCGTGGCTGCTGCGATGCTTTGGCGCGAAGCTGGGACCGCATTGCCGCTTCTATCCCGCCTCGCGCGTGTGGGCGCCGTGGAATGTGACCTGCGAAGACACGGTGATGGTGGCCGACGAGGCGGAACTGTACAACCCTGCGCCGATGTTTCTCGCCTCGCACGCCATCGTGTCGCAAGGCGCGTACATCTGCGGCGCGACCCATGATTACAACGATCCCGCGTTTCCTGTCATTTCTTTTCCCATGCGGCTGGGCCGTTATTCCTGGGTCGCCGCGCGCGCGAATGTCTCGCCGGGAGTGAACCTGGGCGATGGCGCGATTCTTGGACTGGCATCGCTGGCTACACGAGACCTGGAGCCGTGGTCGATCTATGCCGGCGTTCCCGCACGCAAGGTGAAAGACAGAACGCCGTTCGCGTGAAGATTGTGTTTCTTCCTACCAAAAACGGTTTACCCAGCACTCCACGGCGGCAGCATGATCGGCGCTTCCCACGATTGCACCCCGGTCGTCTTCACGCGTCGCCGATAGACCGCGTTGCCGGTAGTGACATAGAGCGTCTGGAAGTCCGCATCTCCAAAGCAAATCCCGGCAATTTGTTTTTCCGCAACCGGCAGGATCGCTGTGACTCGTCCATTGCGATCGAACACCTGAACGCCCATGCGCGTGGCAGCGTAGGCCCAGCCCTGCCGATCCATGCAGACTTGCAGCGCGCTGCTGTCGTTGGCGGAGTCCGGCACATGGAACCAGTAGAACGGCTCACCGCATTGCAGTGTGCCATCTGGTTGTACCCGGTAGCTGTACCCGTGGTGTCCTTTGCTTTCGGCTACACAGAGCCATAATCCATCGGGCGTCAAAGAAATTCCCGCAGGCCCGTTGAGTCCCTCGGCGACGGCGAATTTTTCTCCATTCGGACGCAGCAGCCAGACCTTACCCGAATACGCATTTGCACTGTGAGATTCGGCGATATAGATATTTCCGTCATGCGTGACTGTCAGCCGATGGCCTGGAATTCCTTTCGCAACGACAGAGGTCTTTCCATCCGGACTGCGCGCGAGAATTGTGGCCGATTGTGTTTCCATGATGTACAGCCGGCCATCGGGACCAAACGCGATGCCGTTGTCGCCGACGCTCGCTTTTGTAAACAATGCCGGCTTGCTATCGGCGCCGATTTTGTACACTCCGCCGTCGGCGGAATTCTGCACGTACACTCTTCCCTGCCGATCGCTGGCGATTGAAGCCGCGGTCGAATGCTTGTCGATCACCGGCGCGCTGGCATAGAGAAAAAACCGATCGTGCGAAGGCAGATCATTCCCGGCAACAACGGCCTTCCAATCTTCGTTCGGTTTCGCGATCGCCTGCACGGCGAAGTTTTCCGTCTGTCCGGCTTCGAGCGGCTTTGGCCACTCCTTCCATAGCCAGCGCAGCGCAGCGGGCAGCAGCGCTTCTCCCTGGCTGCCCTCGTGGCCCAGGACTCCCCAGACATGGTTCACCTCGTATCCTGCGAAGGTCAGCGCGCGTTCGACCGCCTGATTGCTCATCCACCAGTCGCCGAGTTCGAGACCTCCCGGCCAGCCATCCTTCTCGCCATCCTGCATGAAAACGCGCAGCGGCTTGGGTTCGGTTTTGCGGATCAACACCGGATAGCGATCACCGCCGCGCATGCCGACGAACGTCGAGATTTTTATGAACACGCGACGAAAGGCATCCGGCCGCTGCCATGCAACCGTGAAGGAGCCAATGCCGCCCGTGCTGCCTCCGGTCATTCCGCGGTCATTTGGATCGCTGGAGAGCAGAATGGGCAGACCATCCGGGGTTTTCCGCTTCTCGACTTCCGGCAGCAGCTCTTCGAGGATGAATCGCGCCAGCACGCCGGTGAGGCTGTCGAATTCGAAGCTGCGATTGAAGCGTGGATTCTGTGATGCATCGCGCGATGAAGTTGTTCCCGAATGCAGGCCGATGGCAATGGTCACCGGCACTTCGTTTCTGTGAATGAGATTGTCGAAGACGATGTGCGTCGATTGTGAAAGACCATCGAGTTCAACCCAGACGCAGGCGGGCTTATCGGCCTTGTACTGTGCCGGCACGTAAACATCGATGACACGATCGGTGCCGGGAAAAAATCTGGAATCGTCGAGCGAGAATTGGAAGCTCTTGCCGGCGGGGACGCCGGGCTGCGGTTTGGAATCCGGCCCTAAGGGGTACTGCTCTTCGGTAGAAACAGCGCGTTGTTTTGCGGCTGTTTCTGCCGCCGCTAACTCCGGCTTGGAAAAAGCAACCGTAGCGCCAACCGCCGCGGCGGATTTCAGAAACTCTCTTCGCTTCATCGGTTTGTGGCCCCTTGAAAAATAAGTTAGGCCGTCATTCCGACCACAGCGAGGAATCCAGAGAATGCCCGCGTCCTCTGGATTCCTCGCTGTGGTCGGAATGACGGCCTTTTTCGTCCGGCTTGATTTTTCTCCAACTCCGGAATAATGGTCTGTCCGTTGTTATTGATTACTTGATTTCCGGGATTTCCATGGGCTTTCCCCAGTCCTCCGCCAAGTCTTTCCACCAGGGATTGATGCTCTGTATCAGCGCAATCTTTTTGTCTCGCGTCCAGCTTTTAATTTGCTTTTCTCTATCGATGGAGCTGCGGATATCATCGGATCCCTCGTAATATACCAGCCGGTTACAATCGTACTTCGCGGCAAAACCAGGCCGAAGTTTTGCGCGATGCTCTTTCATCCTGCGGTCCAGGTTGCTGGTTACTCCTGTGTACAACGTCCCTGTTCTACCAGCGAGGATATACACCCAACCGGGTTTTATCCGAGAAGTATCGCATAGCAACGGGCATTCTCTGGATTCCTCGCTGCGCTCGGAATGACAAACTTAATTACAGAGCGTTCATGTTCTGCAGGAATTCCGCGTTGTTCCGAGCCTTGCCGAGCTTGTCGACCAGCAGCTCCATCGCTTCGACCGGCGACAAGGGATTCAGCACCTTGCGCACCAGCCAGGTGCGTTGCAGTTCATCCTTGGGGATCAGCAGTTCTTCCTTGCGCGTGCCGGAGCGTTGAATGTCGATGGCCGGGAAGACGCGCTTGTCGACTAGCTTGCGGTCGAGGATGACTTCCATGTTGCCCGTGCCCTTGAATTCTTCAAAGATGACTTCGTCCATGCGCGAGCCGGTATCGACCAGCGCGGTGGCGATGATGGTCAGCGAGCCGCCTTCTTCAATATTGCGGGCGGCGCCAAAGAACCG
Organism: Acidobacteriaceae bacterium; assembly: GCA_965276585.1. Lineage (GTDB taxonomy): Bacteria > Acidobacteriota > Terriglobia > Terriglobales > Acidobacteriaceae > JAKAAZ01. Next base: position 1,306,776 of record CBDIAZ010000003.1, read on the forward strand.
CTTCGGCCGCTGCAATGCGTTGGAATCCACACCGCCGGAGAGCACCTTGCCCGAGGGCGGCACAATGGTGTTGTAGGCGCGCGCCAGGCGGGTGATCGAATCGAGCAGGATGACTACGTCGCGCTTGTGTTCAACCAGGCGCTTGGCTTTTTCGATAACCATTTCCGCGACCTGCACGTGGCGGACGGCGGGCTCGTCAAAGGTGGAGCTGATGACCTCGCCCTTCACGGAGCGCTGCATATCCGTGACTTCTTCCGGACGCTCATCGATCAGCAGAACAATTAGCACCACTTCCGGATGGTTCGCCGTGATGGAGTTCGCAATCGACTGCAACAGCATGGTCTTGCCGGTACGCGGCGGCGCGACGATCAGCCCGCGCTGGCCTTTGCCGACGGGAGTCAGCAGGTCCATCACGCGGCCGCTGATGCTTTCGCGCACCGTCTCCATCTTGATGCGTTCCTGGGCGTAGAGCGGCGTCAGGTTGTCGAAGAGGATCTTGTTGCGCGTCTCTTCCGGCGACTCGAAATTGATCGCCTCGATCTTGACCAGCGCGAAATATTTTTCGCCCTCATGCGGCGGACGCACGTTGCCGCTGATGGTGTCGCCGGTCTTCAGGTCGAACTTGCGAATCTGCGATGGCGAGACGTAGATATCGTCGGGACCGGGAAGGTAGTTGTAATCCGGCGAGCGCAGAAAGCCGTAGCCGTCGGGAAGAATTTCCAGAACGCCTTCGGCAAAGATGTGGCCTTCTTTTTCGCTCTGGGCCTGCAGGATCTTGAAGATCAGGTCCTGCTTGCGCAGGCCGCTGGCCCCGGGAATTTCAAGCGTGCGAGCGATACGGGTCAGCTCGGTAATGTTTTTTTCTTTTAACTCGGCAATCGTCATAAATGTTTTTCAGGTTGATTTTTCTTCGGTGGGATTGTTGCCCGGATCGGGCGGCGAGGGTCATCTCGCGGGAAGCATTACAGATAGGAGGTTAAATATTGTCCTGATGGAAACGCACGCGGGCGCCGGGGGAGGATCGCGCCGCTTACGCTGCGCGACGCTCCTGAGTACGGGCCTTTTCGACCACCGCGCTCTTTTCGCCCATCGGATCGGATTGACGGAAGCGAACCAGCACTTCATTCATCGTGTCCTGCAGGCGGGTGGTTGGTTTATGCAACTTGCGAGCTGCCTTCGAAGCCAGTTGGCAAAGCTCGTAGCGATTTCTGACATGTGTCAACGCGCCAAAAATAAGTTGGGAGCGCATATAAAAGTACCTCTCTTTTTTCTAGTGATGGCCGGCGAAACCTTCCGTTTGAGAGTCAGGAATGAGTTTTACCGATCCAAGCCAACAGTTTTTCTATCAAGTTAGACGCAAAAAGCACACCTCTGGATGATCTAATTTTTTCAAAATCTATCGATTAGATCGACGCATCGGATTCCGTACAGAAGAGTGACTCTGTGGCGTTCGTACTTGCGGGCACTGGCAACTTCGGTCCTAAAAAAGCCAACCCGTTCACTTCCCCCGTCAGCGGTCAGGCAAGAACCTACGCCTGATGGCGTTTCCTATCCTGGAAGTCCTTGACTTGGCGGGATTTATCAGTGGAACCGAGATCGCCTGCCGGAGCGGCAATGGACCACCGGTGAACTTTGGCTTCCTTTACATTAAGGCCTGCGGAATTCGAAAGTCAACAAAAATTTATCTTCCAGTTACGATTCGATGCGATCGAAACCGGAAAGACAACAAGGCGCCTCGGTGATGGATATTCCATCGCTTAGGACCAGTAACTTCGATCCAGCGTCCGATACTGAATGGCCTCCGCCAGATGCTTGACCGCGAGGTCCGCTTCCCCTTCCAGATCGGCAATAGTGCGCGCCACTTTTAGAATGCGATCATGCGCGCGGGCGCTCAGCCCCTGCTGCTGCATGGCCCGCTCCAGCAGACGCTCGGCGTCGGAAGAAAGCTCGCAATAGGTGCGAACCTGGCGCGTACCCATCTGGGAATTGCAGAAAATCCGCTCCGCCCCGGCGGCAAACCGTTTCGCCTGGCGCTCCCGTGCCGCCAGCACCCGATCGCGAATCTGCGCCGATCCCTCCGCTGCCGAGCCGCCGCGCAGCTCCTTATATTGCACCGCCGGAACTTCAATATGGATGTCGATGCGGTCCAGCAGCGGACCGGAGACTTTCGACACATAGCGCTGGATCATGGGCGGGGTACACATGCACTGCCGCGATTTGTCGTTGAAATATCCGCATGGGCAGGGATTCATCGCCGCGGCCAGCATAAAGCGCGCCGGAAAACTGAGCGACATGGAAGCCCGCGCAATGGTCACGTGGCCGTCTTCGAGCGGCTGCCGCAGCACCTCCAGTACATTGCGGGGAAATTCCGGCAGCTCATCCAGAAACAGCAGGCCGTTGTGCGCCAGCGATACTTCCCCCGGTCGAGGGATCGCGCCGCCACCGATCAGGCCGGCATCGGAAACGGTATGGTGCGGCGCGCGAAATGGCCGCTGCGTCACCAGGCCGGTTTCGGAATTCAACACGCCGGCGACGGAATGGATTTTCGTCGTCTCCAGCGCCTCCTCAAAATTCAACGGCGCAAGAATCCCCGGCAGCCGCTTAGCCAGCATCGTTTTGCCGGAGCCCGGAGGGCCGATCATCAAAATATTGTGGCCGCCCGCCGCCGCCACTTCGAGCGCCCGCTTCGATGTATGCTGTCCGCGCACATCGCAGAAATCCAGCGGGAAATGCTGCATCTCGCCCAGCAGTTCGCGCGTCTTCACCCGGATCGGCTGAGCGTGAATTCCACCGTTGGCCGCCGCATTCAGCAGTTCGCGCACTTCGAGCAGCGTATTCACGCCAAACACATCGACGCCTTCGACCACCGCCGCCTCGCGCGCATTCGCGGCGGGGATCAGCAGATTTTTGATGCCGCGTTCCCGCGCCGCAACCGCAATCGGCAGCATTCCCTGCACTGGGCGCAGACTGCCGTCCAGGCCAAGCTCCCCGACTAAAAGAAAATTGCTCAGATCGCGCAGCTGCAGGCCGCCATACGCGCCCAGGATTCCAATCGCCATCGGCAGATCGAAGCCGGAGCCTTCTTTTTTTAGATCGGCAGGTGCGAGATTGATGGTGATATGCGTCGGCGGAATATCGAAGCCGGAATTTTTGATGGCGGCGCGAACCCGATCGCGGCTCTCGCGCACCGCAGCATCGGGCAGACCGACGGTATGGAAATGATCTTCGTTCGTCTTGATGCCGGAGAAGTCCACTTCTACATCGATGATGTTGGCCTGAATGCCATAAACGGCGGCGCTGAACGCTTTGAAAAGCATAGTGGGGAAGTTCGCCTGTTCTCACGTGCGGGTCGGTGGCGTGAGTATAGCATCCTGCAAGACGCTGGCTGATCGAGAAAGCAGTCGCCGTATCTAATGGTTTACGACGGAAATGGAGTTGGCATTGGAATACGAGGGCGACAACGAAACAAAGTTGCCGTTCTGCCAAACCAGCGCTCCCACGTTGGAATTGCCGGCTGCGTCGCGAACTGCATTTCCATAAATCGAAGATTTCGGAAAATTATTTCCAGCGACATAAATATCATTCCCAACAACCGCAATCTGCGAAGCGGCCGTACCCGCCAGGGGGACCGCGACGCCGTTTTTCCAATACGCCGCGCCCGAAGAAGATTGGCCGGCCACATAGACATCCTGCCCGGCGACAGACACGGATGTGGCTGCGCTGCCGATCGCCGTGGAGAGAGTGATCGGCGCGCCATTCTTCCACAGTGTTGCGACGGCATCGTTTTTCTGTGCCGTCTGCGCGGCAAATCCGGCAACGTAAACATCTGTTCCGGAAACGTACACTGCCGATGCATCGGAGAGGTGCAGGCCATCCGTCAGATACATCGCCACGCCATTCTTCCAGAGTGTGGCGATGGGTGTACCGTAGGACGAATTGGACGACGCCGGTATTGTCACCAGGGTCGATCCGGCGACATAGATGTCATTGCCGGAAATAAAGATCGCATTCGCCGAAGCGTTTTGCGTGCCATCGGAAAGCCGGACTTCGTTGCCATTCTTCCAGTATTTGGCGACTCCGTTATATTCCCCGGCAAAGTTTGCAACCTGCTCGCCGTCGTCTTCCGACCCGGCCACGTAGACATTGCCACTGGAAATGGCAATGGCATTCGCGGATGCATTGTGGGTACCGTCGGTCAGCGCCACCGGAACACCATTCTTCCAATATTTGGCGACGTTGTTGTGGATGCCTTCGATCCCTGCCACGTATACATCATTCCCGGACACGGCGATCGCATTCGCCGCGGAACCATCGCCCGGATTTCCTAATGTGGTGACCGTCCCGTTTTTCCAATAGACGGCAGTTTCGAGATTTTGGCTGTTGAAGGTCCCGCCGGCTACATACACGTCCGGACTGGGCGTGAGCATGACACCGGTTGGAGAGCTGCCGCACCCGAGCAACAGGCTGAACGCAACCGGCACTGCAATCGAAAGCAAAAATCCGGTCGCCTTCATCGTTGCCTCCGTTGCGCTGCCGCGATCCCGTTATTCTCTCATTTCTTCTCGACTGGCGACATCAACCGAGCCGTCCATAGCAGACTGAACAATCGTATTCCATCCGCACGCGCCCGTCGTATTGGCATTGGGCGAAGAGATTGTCGATCTCCTGCGACATTGCCGAGTATTGCGGATGGCCCGGCTGCGGCATATACGACGAAGATAGAATTCTTCCTCGCAGCCCTTCGAGGGTTAACTCCTGCAGGTTGGGCAGAACCGTTTGCTGCATCCTGTTTGGAGAAAAGAAGTCGACCAGCTTTTCCTCGTGCAGATGCTTGCCCTGCACCATCTGATAGTCCATGCCGAACTTTTTCAGGATGCGCTCATACCCGACGTGAAAGTCATCGCTGTCCATGCGGCGGTGGTTGTAGACAACTACGCACCATCCGCCGGGACGAAGAATGCGGACAAACTCGGTGCGCGTTCGCGCGAGATCGAACCAGTGCATCGCTTGGCCGACGGTCACCATGTCCACGCTTTGCGCGGGAAAGCCGGTCGCTTCCGCGGTTCCATCGATGCACTTCAATTGCGGAAAACGGGCAGCGAGTTCCTGACACACTGCGCGCATCGCCGCGTTCGGTTCCACGGCAGCTACGGGATTACCGTGAGCAAGAAAGTTCTCCGCCAGCAATCCGGTTCCGGCGGCGATGTCGACGATCTTTGTTTCAGCAGACAGGCCACACTCGCGCTCAAGCACTGCAACGATTGCCGCGGGATAATGCGGGCGATGCTGTCGATAATTCTCGACGCGGTCGCTGAAGCGTTCCGTCGGACGAAGCGGCGCTGGAGATTGCAGCGGTGTCTGCATTTATCGTTCCACCGCCATCGCCACCGAGTTGCCGCCGCCCAGGCACAAGGCCGCCACGCCTTTCTTCTTATCCAGGCGCATCATTTCGTAGATCAGCGTGATGAGCACGCGCGCGCCGCTGGCGCCGATGGGATGACCAATCGCGACCGCGCCGCCATTGACGTTTACTTTTTTCAGATCGAGCCCCAGCTCGCGTGTCACTCCGATTGCGGCGACGGAAAAGGCTTCGTTGATTTCATAGAGGTCAACCTCGCCCGCCTGCCACCCGGCTTTCTCCAATACTTTGCGAACTCCGGTGACCGGGGCCATCATCACCCACTTCGGCTCCACGCCGCTGGTGGCCTGGGCGCGAATACGTGCTAGCGGCTTCAGTCCCAGCGCCGCCGCTTTTTTCGCCGACATCACCAGCAGGGCTCCGGCGCCGTCGTTTACGCCGGGTGCATTGCCGGCGGTTACGGTGCCATCTTTTTTGAATGCAGGCTTCAGACCGCGCAGAATTTCCAGCGTCGTGTCCGCGCGCACCGACTCATCGTGGCTGAACTGCGTGGGCGCTTCGCCTTTTTTCTTCGCGGGAATTTCGACGGGCAGAATCTGCGAGGCGAGGCGACCTTCCTGATGCGCGGCGGCAGCCCTGCGATGCGATTCCAATGCGTAGGCATCCTGCTCCTCGCGCGTAATGCCGTACTTCTCGGCGACGTTTTCTCCGGTTACGCCCATGTGGTAGTTGTTGTACACATCCCAAAGCCCATCGTGGATCATGCTGTCGACGGCGACGCTATTGCCCATGCGGAATCCCTTGCGCGCTGCGGGAAGCAGGTACGGCGCGTTCGACATCGACTCCATGCCGCCGGCAACGACGATCTCGGAATTCCCCGTCTGGATTGCCTGCGCGGCCAGTGAAACTGCCTTCAGTCCCGAGCCGCAAACTTTGTTGATGGTCATCGCGCTCACCTCCGGCGCAAGGCCGCCGAAGATCGCCGCCTGCCGCGCCGGGTTCTGCCCTTCGCCCGCGGTCACGACGTTGCCCAGGATGCATTCGTCTACCGAGGCTGGATCGATTCCCGCGCGCCGCACCACTTCGCGCACCACCATCGCACCCAGCTGCGGCGCGGAAAAATCGGAGAGCGATCCGAGGAATTTTCCAACCGGCGTACGTACTCCGGCAACGATGACGACATCTTCCATGCAACACCTCACGTCTGTATCAAGACGATTTCTGCAACCGGAAAGTATACGGCGCGGGCGCGCAGGTTGGCTTCTAACGCAGCGAAGAATTTAAATCGGACCGGATTTCCAGGGGAACTTTTTTCCAATTTCGATTGTCGAGTTCACCGTAAATTTTTTTTCACGCGATGTCGTGGAAGCTCGCGACTGAAAATTATTCTCCCCAAAAGCCACGCGCGCCCCGTTACCGAAAATAAAAAAGAAGAAAGAAATGTAATTTTTTTCTTGACATTGATTTTTGCGAAAACTATACCTTCGTGTAACTGCAGTAAGAACCTGCAGTGATCGATGTTCACATCGAAAGGGAGAATAGTTAATATGGCAACCAAGAAAGCAGCAAAGAAAGCAACGAAGAAGGCAGCCAAGAAGACCACCAAAAAGAAGTAAGGCAACCGCATCAAGCAAGGCAAAACAGAAGGGGAGCGCGAAAGCGCTCCCCTTCTGTTTGTGGCGAAAACGGCAAACATTGTCGTATGGTCATTCGCCAAGTACGCTGAAGAGCGGGAGCGCAATGACACGGCGACGCTGGATTGCAGAGGAATGGAACGATAGCTCCGCGGTTTTGCGGAATGCGCAGGCGGCGCATCTGGCGCGGGTTCTGCGCGCGCGCGTAGGACAGGAGTTCGACATCGTCGCCGGAGAACGCGTGCGCCGCGGGGCGATCGAAAGCGTCAGCGAAGATGCTGTCGAGTTTTCCCTGCACGAGGAAATTGCGACGGCGGAATCGCTTCCTCTGATTGTCGGGATGAGCATTGTCCGCTTCGACCGCATGGAATGGGCAATTGAAAAATTGACGGAGCTGGGGGTTGCGCGGATTGTTCCTCTGGCGGCGGAGCGCAGCGAAAAACATCTGACGCTGGCGGCGGCGAAGCGCGTCGAGCGTTGGCGCAAGATCGCCCTGGAGTCCGCGCAGCAATCCCGCCGCGACGATATTCCCGAAATCGCCGATCCCCTACCGCTGGCGCAGTGGCTGAAGGAACATCTCGACGGCCTGCGAATTTTGCTTTCCGAACACGAGCGCGCTCAGTCTCTGCGGACAGTTTTGCAAGAGGAGCTATCGCCTGAAAAAAATATCTACGCCGCGATCGGTCCCGAAGGCGGCTGGACGGAACGCGAGCTGGCCGGCTTCGCGGAGCATGGATGGCAGTCGGTTTCACTGGGGCCAAGGATTTTACGCGCGGAGACAGCGGCGATTGTCGTTGCCGCAATGGTGAATGGAATCGTAGGCGGTTAGAAGATTGAAATCCCAGGCCTCAAAAACGAAACCCGGGATTTTCGATTTGCGGAATCCACACTAGCTGAAGATGTCTTTCATCTTGCCGAAGAAGCTGCGAGAGGATGGCGTGTTTTCTACCGTCAAAGTTTCCGCCAGCTGGCGCATCAATTCTTTCTGCGGCTTGGTCAATTTTTTTGGAACCTGCGCGACGACTTGCACGACGAGATCGCCGCGGCCGTGGTCGTTCAGGTACGGCACGCCTCTATTGCGCATCCGGAATTCCGTGCCGCTCTGCGTGCCTTCCGGAACTTTCAGTTTGGTCTCGCCTTCGAGCGTGGGAATCATGATCTCCGTGCCCAGCGTGGCCTGCGGAAACGACACCGGCAGCACGTAGTGGAGATCGTTGCCTTCGCGCTCCAGGAACGGGTGCGGTTCAACGGCGATGACAATATATAAATCTCCCGAAGGCCCGCTGTAGCGGCCGGCATCGCCCTCGCCCTGATAGCGGATGCGCATGCGGTCTTCAATTCCGGCGGGCACGGTAACGGTAATGTTGTGCTCGGCGGCCTGGCGGCCTTCGCCGCGGCACAGTTTGCATGGATCTTTCACAATGCTGCCGGCGCCTCCGCAGGTGGGGCAGGTGCGGGCGACAGAGAAAAATCCCTGCTGAAAGCGAACCTGACCGCGACCGGCGCACTGCGCGCAGACGGTGGGGCCGTGACCTGGTTCGGCGCCGCTGCCCTGGCAGGCGGAGCAGTTTTCCATGCGGCGAATTTTAATTTCGCTCTGCTTGCCGAAGACGGCTTCCTCGAACGTCAGCGTCATTTCATATTGCAGATCGCGTCCGCGCTGGGCGCGGGAGGAACGGCGGCTGCCGCCCACGTTGAACATCTCGCCAAAGATATCGCCGAAGATGTCGCCCAGGTCAGGCATGCCGTTGAAGCCGCCGGCATCCATGCCATTGCTGACGCCGGCGTGGCCGAAGCGGTCATAGGCAGCGCGCTTGTCGGGGTCGGAAAGCACCTGGTAGGCTTCGCTGGCCTGCTTGAATTTTTCCTCGGCTGCAGGGTCGTCCGGATTGCGGTCCGGATGATGCTGCATGGCGAGCTTGCGATACGCGCTCTTCAATTCCTGATCGGAGGCGGTCCGCTCGACACTGAGAACTTCGTAATAATCGGCTTTGATCACTCGGGCTGTTGGACTCATGCTGTTTTCTGTTTGGGGTTGTTGGCGACCCGCACCAGGGCGGGACGAATCAGCCGGTCGCGCAGCGTGTAGCCGCGGCGGACCTCTTCCATCACCTGATGATCGGGCAGATCGTCGCGCTCGACCATTTCGATGGCCTCATGCACGCGCGGATCGAACTGCGTTTCAACTGTCGGCACCGGCTGCACGCCCAGCGTACGGACGATCTCTTCCATCTGGCGAACGATCAAATCGACGCCGGAACGCAGCTGCTCGGCGGTACCTTTTGAGCGCAACGCGAGATGAAAATTGTCGAGCACAGGAAGAAACTGCTCCACGGTATTGGCCAGCGCGTAATCGCGATATTCAGTGCGCTCGCGGGCTTCCCGTTTGCGGTAATTGTCGAATTCGGCCTGCAGGCGGGCCAGCCGGTCGAGCAGTTGATCGCGCTCGCCGCGCAGCTGTTCCAGTTCGGCCCGCGAAGCGGTCTCGTCGCTCGCACTCACATCGGGCAGGTTGTCGTCTTCCTCGCGCGTGGCGGAGCGCGGCTGATTCTGCGTCTCGTCTTCCAGCGGAGCGGCGGCCTTCGTAGGATTCGATTGGGATGTCTTCGATTCGGTTTGTCGCATAGTTTCTTTTTCGTCGAGGTCGGTTGGGTGCGGCATGGTTCCAATGTCCTTCTTCAGCATATTTCTTGGGGGGACGATTCGCCCTTTCCGCGGGATCCGAAATCCTATCTCAATAGATGCAGCGGATGGACCTGCGATTCCTTCACGGAACCCCTGCCTCTATTGTACCGAGGTTGGAACTTCGGCCTTCTGGATTACGATTGTTCGGCCCAGCGGCCAAATAAATCGGCGATATAGGTAACGGTGCCGATGGTGCTGGCGTATTGCATGCGCGTGGGACCGATGACGGCAACGGTGCCCAGATGCTCCTGCCCGCGGCGCGCCGGGGCGGCGATAAGGACCAGGTCATGCATCTCCGGCATGGTTTCTTCGAGACCCACAACCACGCGGACGGAGGTGTTGCGGCTGTCGACATACGCGTTCAACAGATCGATGATGCGCTGCTTTTCTTCGAGAGCCATAAAAATCTGCCGCAGGTGCCCGCGGTCGACTTCGTTCACCACCAGGTTGGCGACGCCCTCGACAAAGATCGATTTCTCCTGCACAGCCCGATCCAGGGCGGGATCGCTGGAGCGACTGGCACCGCCATCCATGGCGCATTTTGCCCACAACTCTTCGAGCGAGCCAAGAATCCGGTTGTACTCGCTCCGTTCAATCTCGACTCGCCGCGTAAGTTCCTGGCGGATTTTTTCCAGCGCCCAGCCATGAAAATTTCGGTTGAGATAGTTGGCCGCTGTTTCGAGTTCCGCCGAACTCAGATCGTGGTCAAGCATCAGCAGCCGGTCCCGCACCACTCCGGTGGTGGTCACCAGAACAGTCAGCACGCGAGCATGTCCCAGTCGCACGAAATGCACGTGCTCCAGCAGTTCTCTGTCCCCGGCAGCGGTCAGGGCCACACCGACGCCGCCCGAAAGCAACGCCAGAATATGCGAGGTGCGAGCAAAAAAATCCGTGGCGTTGGCGACGCCGGTGAAGGTCTCTTCAATCTGCTCCTGGGTGGGCTGCGGCAGGGTACGATGCGGCGACGCTGTGCGGCGCAAGAGTTGCTCCACGTAATAGCGGAAGGCGCGCGCGGTGGGCACGCGACCGGCGGAGGTGTGCGGCTGCTCGAGATAACCGGCTTCGGATAAATCCGCCATCACATTGCGCACCGTGGCCGAACTCATGCCTTCGCGGTTCTGCTGGCGCGCGATCGATTGCGAGGCTACCGGGTCGCCCGAGGCAATGTAATTCTCAATCACAGCGGTAAGAATCAGACCTTCGCGAGGGCCCACACTCCGATGCAAAGCGAGGCTCTCGGCAGAGCCGGATGCTTCGTTGGGACCGTTGCTCTCCATACGCCTCCTTTTGCAATTGGACGTTTCGCTGTCTAGACGGATAGTAGGAACAGACCGCAGGGAAGTCAAGGAAACAGCATTCTTGAAGGGCAGGTCCGTTGCATCTGGATTTTCTAGCGTCGATATTGTTCGTCGCTGACGTGCTCCATCCAATCCACCACCTTGCCGTCCAATCGTTCCTGAATGGCAATGTGGGTCATGGCCATGACCGGTGTCGCACCATGCCAGTGCTTTTCTCCCGGCGCGAACCAGACCACATCTCCGGGATGGACTTCCTCAGTGGCGCCGCCCTCGCGCTGCACCCATCCGCAGCCTGCTGTAACAATCAAGGTCTGTCCCAGCGGGTGCGTATGCCAAGCGGTACGCGCTCCCGGTTCAAATGTGACGCTGGCGCCCGCGACCAGCGCCGGGTCGGGTGCCTGGAAAAGCGGGTCAATCCGCACGGTTCCGGTGAACCACTCCGCCGGACCCTTGCCCGAGGGCTGTGAACCGATGCGTTTGATCTCCATACCTACATTTTAGACTGCTTGCATGGGGGCGCAGACCGGATGATCTCTTTGCCAATATGGTATAACAGTTATACACAGTGCGATTCCATTTCGACGAGCGGAAAAGCAGGCGATTACGAGCGAATCCCAAACGGGGAGTCGGGTTCGAGCAGGTGCAGGAAATCTTTTCGCATCCGTACTATCTTGATCAGCGTTCCGATTCGCCGGAACAACAGCGCGCCATCGGCTGGGTTGGAGAATCGCTGTACACAGTCATTTTTGAAGTGCGGGAAGACATTGACGGTGAGTATTACCACTTGGTCACGCTATGGAAGGCGACCCGGCAGGAGCAACGGCTGTATGAAGAACACTCGTAAACAAAAAGCGGTGGCGCCGGAAACGATTGCGCGTCTGGCGGATAGCGGAAAAGATATTTCCCGTTTTTTCACAAACTCCGGCCGCATGGTCGGACCGATTCAGAGAGTGAATGTGGATTTCGCGTCGCCGATGCTGCAAGAGCTGGACAATGCAGCAAAAGAACTGAACATCAGCCGGCAGGCGGTCATAAAAACCCTGGTTCGCCAGGCACTCGATCAACACTATCTGGCAAATAAGTAAAAAATATCTGCTCCCAAAGAAAAGGGCCGCTACGATGCGGCCCTTTTCCATTCTCATCTGTTTGCTCGTTCGGCTACATGCTGAAGCGTTCGTGCCAGGGCGTCGCCGCCTTCAATGCGCGGTTGACGTTTTCAATGTTGCGGACGCCTTCCGTTTCCAGCCATTCCTTAAACGCCTTGGCTCCCTGCTTGGCGTAAATGGGGATACCGTCTTTCCAGGTTGCACGGCCGCAGAGCACGCCGTTGAACTTGGCGCCGGATTCGCCGGCGAGCTCCAGCGTCTCGATGAATACCGGATTGGACACGCCCGCCGAGAGATAAATGATCGGTTTGGCGGAAGCCTCCGCGGCGCTGCGGAAATAGCCGAGGGCCTGTTCGCGGGTGTAGGCCGAGGCGCCCTTGCAGGCCTTGGTGCCGGCGACGAATTCCATCTGAATCGGCACTTCCATCTTCAGCACGTCGACGCCGAATTTGTCATCGCTGAAATCCTTGGTCGCCTGAGTAACAATCTCCGGCTTCTTCTTCGCATATTCCACCGTCTTCTCATCGCCGCCGGCAGCGTCATAGCCGACGATCTCCAGAAAGAAAGCGATGTCGTGCGCGCGGCACTCGTCGCCAATGCGTTCGATGAACGCATACTTGACGTCGTTGATTTCCTTGTTCTCAAACGGCGTGTAGTAGAGCAGCACTTTGACCGCGTCCGCGCCTTCATGCTGGATGCGGCGCACCGACCAGTGGTCGAGCAGGTCCGGCAGACGGCCCGGCTCGGCGGCATCGTAGCCGGTCTTTTCATAGGCCAGCAGCAGTCCCTTGCCATTGCGATGCCTGGACGCGGGCAGTCCATATTCCGGATCGAGCAGGATGGCGGAGGCGTGGCGCGTCAGCACCTCGGTGACCAGGGTCTTGAACTCGATCAGCGCGCTCGCATCTACCGGCGAGCCTTTTTCTTTTGAGAGCGACTTTTGCAGAGATCCGCGCTGGTCCATGGCGGCAGCGGCAATCACGCCCCGCTCATCGGAGAGGGCTTTCATTCCGGCCAGCTTGCCGGGGGTAAGCTTCATCGTCATATGCTCCTGTGGTTGAATGGAATTCTTTTTCATTCTATAGCGGGCGAGGGTTGAGCGATCCGGACCTCATTCCGGACCGAATAGCGATCCAAAAAAATTTACTTGCGGATTCGCCTTTCATTCGCTAGACTGATTTTCCTGTTTTACTTTTGCTTTATTTTCGCCGTAATTTTCTGCCTGGGGTATATGCGAATGGCTAGGAACAAGAGCCGCCATTTGCTGCGCGATCAATTGGCCAATTCCTTTGGCCGCCAGATCGAGCAGCTCGAAATGCTGTTGACGCGAGAACGTGTTATGTTCCGCCGTCGCCTGCACCTCGATAAATTCTCCACCTTCGGTCATCACCACGTTCATATCGACATCGGCACGGGCGTCTTCCTCATAGGCCAGGTCGAGCAGCGGCGTGCCGTCGACAATGCCCACGCTGGTCGCCGCAATCAGATGGCGGATGGGCGAGGCAGCGAGCACTTTCGCTCTGACCAGCCGATCGACGGCCAGACCCAGCGCTACCGCCGCTCCGGTAATGGCTGCGGTGCGGGTGCCTCCGTCGGCCTGGAGAACGTCGCAGTCGAGAATAATGGTGCGCTCGCCGAGCGCTTTCAAATCCACCGCCGCCCGCAACGATCGGCCAATCAGCCGCTGAATCTCATGCGTGCGTCCGCCGATTTTGCCGCGCTCGCTCTCCCGCGCCGTGCGAGTCAGCGTTGCCCGGGGCAGCATGCCGTATTCGGCCGTCACCCAGCCCTGGCCGCGATTGCGCAGCCAGCCCGGCACTCCGTTTTCGACCGTCGCGTTGCACAGCACGCGGGTGTGGCCGAGCTCGATCAGCACCGAGCCCTCCGCCGTAGGGACAAAGTCCGCAGTCAGACGCAGAGGTCGAAGCTGGTCGATCCGCCGGTCGCCGGGCCGGAAGTAAGGGTGAGTTTCCGTTCGATCCATGAGCCTCATTGTAACGACTTGCGGAAAATCGAGCAGATTGCGGACGCTTCGAAGCCTGCTTCGGCACAGGTTCCAAGGTGGGAATTCCATTCCGAAATGGATTTTTTCGCCAACTGCGCGCCAACCGCTTTAAAAACAGTAGGTTATGCCGCGCTGCGACGCGCGCCCGATCCCACTTTGGAACAACTACGTTTCTTTAGTAACGAGCGGCGGCGGCAGTCGATCCCGTTTCGGTTGTCGAATCTTTAACTTAGCTGTTAGGCCCGGTTTGGCACGCGACGTGAATAAGGAAGGGACAGGAAAGCCGGAAATGGGAACCAATCGATACAAACCTGGACCCGGGAACGAATAGCCGCACGCGAAACAATCGACTTCCGGAGAGGTCTTCCGGAATCCGAAACAGAATCGATGGGAGCGTCAGAGAGTGGAGAAGCAGTGATGACCGTAGCCCTCCCCAGGAAACAGCACAAGCAACAGACGGAGTCTGCTGCAGCCGGCAGCGCGCCGCTGTCCGTCGTCAAAATGTCCCAAAAACAATCTTCGCCGGACCCGAATTATCTAGCCCACGATGCCCGCAATTGGCTCACCGTACTGCAGGTCTACTGCGACCTGCTGCGCACCTCCGGGGCCGTGAACCGCGGCTACGAACCGTGGATCGAGGAGCTCTCAAGCGCTGTCGAACGGGGTCACACACTGGTAGCCTCGCTGCTCGATTCTGTCGAACGGGCAGACGATAAAAGAGCGGATAAAGAGAATTCCAGCGGGAACGATCAAGAGGATCCGGGTGACGGCGAGGCGAAACCGTGCCTGGCGCTCCCTGCAGCGGTGTGCGAGTTCCCCTCCGGCGAATCTTCTTCCAGCAAAGTTCTGCCTCTCGATATCGCCGATGCCATCGCCCGCCGACAACCTATGTTTGAACATCTGGCCGGAAGCCGGATTCATGTCGAGATCGACGCTCCGGCCGATGCCGGCAATATCGCCATGCCGGAGAGCGAATTCGAGCGCATCCTCCAGAACCTGGTCTCGAATGCGATTGAAGCCATGCCCAACGGCGGCCGCCTGCGGCTGGCAGTGCTCGGGAACAGCCGGACCCCGGCCGGGGTCACAAAACATCCGGCCTCGAAGACGCTGCTATTGCGCGTTTCCGACACCGGAGGCGGCATTTCCGCGGAGCGCCTGCCGGCCATCTTTGAACCTGGAGTGTCCAGCAAAGGAGCCTCCGGAAAAAAAGAACGCGCCGGCGATTGGAGACAACACGGTTTCGGGCTGGCCATTGTGCAGGATCTGACGGAGCGTGCCGGGGGCTGGGTACGGGTCCAGTCCCAGCCGGGCCGGGGCAGCTGCTTTGAACTCGAGTTCCCACGAATTTAAATGGAAACCCGCATGGTTCACGCTCACTGGCGCCGTCCCTTTGTTGCGGCGCGAGGAAATATCCGGCAAGGCACGCGCACCCTCGAAATCTGAATTGCTCTGCACCCAGGAAGGAAACCGCGGTATATGCTAACGACAACACGCATGTTCTCCCCAACCTCTCCTCTTCCCCCGACGGAGCGAGCCAGCATGATGCATGTGCTGGTGGTCGATGACGATGACGCCATCCGCACCGCTGTCTCCGATATTGCGCGCAATCATGGATTCGCCGTCTCCAGCGTCGACAACACTGCTGCGGCTCGCGGCGCACTTAAGGCCCACATGGCCGATATCGTGCTGCTCGACCTGAAGCTGCCGGGCGGCGGCGGTCTGCCGCTGCTCGAAGAAATTCGCACCCTCTACCCGGAAACGGTGGTGGTCGTGATGACGGCGTACGCGACCGTCTCTTCTGCCATCGAAGCCATGCGCACCGGGGCCAGCGAATACCTGACCAAGCCCTTCTCGCTCGATGAGCTGTCGGATGTGCTGGAACGGGCCTCCGAGCGCCGCCACTTCGATACCGAGAGCCGTCGGCTGCGGGAAAAACTGCGCACCGCCGACGGCTTCGGTACGCTGATCGGACGCAGCCCGGAGATGGAACGCGTCTACCGCATCCTGTCGAAGGTGGCGCATACGAATCATCCGGTGCTGATCCTGGGCGAGAGCGGAACGGGAAAGGAAATCGTCGCCCGGACGGTTCACTACAACGGGCCCAACGCGACCCATCCTTTTATTCCCGTCGACTGCGGATCGCTGGTGCCGACGCTGATTGAAAGCGAGCTGTTCGGCTATGCCAAGGGCGCGTTTACCGGCGCCAATCGCTCCAAGGAAGGTCTGCTGGCGACTGCGGACGGCGGCACGGTGTTCCTCGACGAGATCGGCGAGCTGCCGCTCGATCTACAAGCCAAGCTGCTGCGGGCGCTGCAGGAGAAGGAAATCCGGCCCGTCGGCTCAACGCAGCGCGTGCCCATCCGCGCCCGCATTCTGGCCGCCACCAACCGCGATCTGGCGGCCATGGTCGAGCAGGGAAAGTTCCGCAAGGATCTGTTCTTCCGCCTGAATGTCGTCAATGTGAAGCTGCCCTCGTTGCGCGAGCGGCGCTCGGATATATCGCTGTTGGCAGCGCATTTCCTGGAGCGGCGGCGGCGCGAAACCGGCGTGCTCTACACGCTCAGCGACGATGTGCTGCGGGTGCTGGGCAGCTACGACTGGCCGGGCAATGTGCGCGAGCTCGAAAACACCATCGAGCGCGCCTGTGCGCTGTCCTCGGGACCGATCCTGCACCTGGGCGATATGCCGACGCAGCTGCAGGAGTACCGCATGCAGTCGCAGCAGACAGCCGACAACGGAGCGGAGGAAGAAGTCAGTCTCGATGCCAGCATCCTGACCATTGCCGAAATGGAAAAGCAGGCTATTCTGAACACGCTGCGCCAGCTGAACGGCGACAAGCTGACGGCGGCGCGGCTGCTCGGCATCGGCAAGACGACGCTCTACCGCAAGCTCAAGGAGTACGGCATCGCCGAAGGACCGGAATTTTAAAAATCGGCGGCGATGGACAGGTACAGAGGAGCGGGTGCTGCCCATTTCGATCTCGAATGTGGGTTCCCTCTCCGCCGGAAACAAGACAATCGAAGACTTTGGAGAATCCCCCCATGACACAAACCGTCCTGCTTGTCACCGCCATCGCCGGAGCGGAAAATTGCGCCTCCGCCATTGGCCGTCAGCTCGGCCTTTCCGTGGAACTGGCGCAGAACCGCAAGGCCGCACTGATTGCCCTGCGGCGGCGGGAATATTCCGTCATGGTGCTCGATGAAGGCCTGATCGAAGCCGATCCCGCCGGCGCCGAAGTCCTGTGGCAGCAGGCCGGCCTCGCCATCCCGGTGCAGGTGAATCTCGGCATCTCCGGATGCAACCGCGTGCTGCGCGAAGTGCGCGCCGCGCTGCAGCGCCGGGAGCGGGAGCTGTCGCTGGCCATGAGGGCGGCGACGCAGCTGATGGAAGGCGAAATGAACACCACCATCACCGGCCTGCTGCTGCAGACGCAATTGGCGCTGGCCGAGCCCGCGCTGCCGGCCCATGTCGCCGTCAAACTGCAGCAGGTGGTCGAGCTGGCCGGAGCTTTGCGGGAACAGCTACGGCATCCGCCGGAGGCGCTGAATTAAGACTCGGTCCGGCATTCCAACTCCAGCCGTTTTTGCCGCTGCGTCATTTAACCCGATCTTTGGCTTGATTTGCGCTGGAGCGCGGTCGGGATGAAATTTCCCGTCGTGCATCGATCACCGTCGGGCCTCAAACTGCAACCTGCTGGGAGCGCCCCTGGCCGCCGCGCTCCCCAGAGTCGGTTGGTTGCCATTCTCAGTACGTATCGTGGATTCTGACGAGTCCTCCGACGACGCCGACATACCCTGTTTTCCCATCCGGGCCGAGATAGAGCCCGGAATAATTGCTGTTGTACAAAACGCCGGTGCCCGCGAGGACCTTGAATACGGTTTTGCCGGTTTGAAAGTCGACAGCGGTGAAGTACCAGGGATCCGTGTAGCGCGCATTTGAAGGACTGGGATCCTTGGTGTACGCGTACTCCAAGCCGCTCACCAGAGAGACCTGAGAGACGACGTTCGGCACCGATTCCTCGTTGTTGGTCCACACTGTACTGCAACCGTTCCTGTCCTGGTTCACATCGACGCGGGCGATGCCCGGTTTTGTCGTTCTGCCGAAGATGGTCGAAGTGAGATCGACGTTCCCCCAGTTGTTTTCGATGGTGATGGAACTGTCGGTTGCGATCAGGGAATTGAAGCTGTCGCTGTAGTACGGCTGGAACACCGGCACAGAGCAGATCAGCCGCGGTCCGGTTACATGGGCCGCCCGCCGGTATACGTTCACGTCCGTTTGCTTGTCCGCGTTATCGTTGATGGTCACCAGGTCGGTTCCCATCAGCGTCGGCGTGGTGCCGGAACCCTGGTAGCGCTGGCCTGGCTTGACTCCAGTGCCCCGATCGTATGTCTCATGCCAGGTGACTGTGGGAGTGCCGTCCGCCGCCGGATCGAAGCGGTACATCTGATACGTGGACACGATGAAGACGCCGCCGCGCGATGGATCGGGATCAGCTCCCAGGGACTTGACAATCTGTTCTCCCTTGGGCAACGTGAAAAGCTTCACGGTGCAGCTATTCATGTCATTGGGATTGGGGTTGACGGTGCCAACCATCGCCGGCTCCGCCTGCAGGTCCGACCCGCCGCTGGTGGTGAACCACAATAAACCATGATCGTCCGGGATGACCGAGTTGATCGCCTGGTCGGCGGGAATCATTGCAGGCAGGTTGTTCTTACAGGTGTGGTCCAGCGCAAATTGCGTGCCTTGCGCATTTTCCTTGATTCGATAGATGTCGCGGCCGCGAGTCGGAATGACGGCGCGGTCCTGGTTATCCAGGAAAAAGTACCCGCCGGATCCGAAATTGCCGCTGACACCGCCTTTTCGCGGAAGACGGAACTTTGCCAGCGTTTCGAGGGAATCGGGATCCAGGAGATAGACGACCGGCTGTAGGCCAATACAAACAGCGATGATCCGGCCCCGGGCATCGAAGGTCACCGTGCCGCATTCGGCGGCCAGAAAGGTGGAAGTCACCTGTGGGGAGTGGCCGAGCGGTCCGGCGAACGGGTAGGTGTCACTCTGGTAATCGTCGGTGTGCAACTCGCTCCGTCCATTCGGAGCCATGTAAGGACTCTGCGGCACCGGGATGGTGTCGATCGGCTGCGCAGTTGCCGGTGAGCCGATGAAATGCGGCACCGGTTGCGCAAAAATCTGATTGGGAATCGGTATGACCCGGTGGCTGGTGTTTTGAGCGGTGGCACCGGTTACTGCAAGCCCGACGGCGATAGACAATACTATGAACGGACGTATCATTTTCGTTCCTCTACTCAGATATGAGTTGCCTGGGTTTTTCGTGGATGGAATGGGGATGGCTTGCGCGTAGTGTTCCTATTGCCTACAGACGGGGGCTCCGTTCAGAACCGGAAGCTGCCCACCCTTTTGCGCCAACAACTATTGGCCGGTGGCATGAAGATTGTCAAGTAAATAATTGACTTCGCCTGAGCATGGCCGCATGCGTGGGGTGGATTCGGAAGTAGTCCGGTTCAATGAATGGTCTTCATCTTGCGGGAGAGAAAATCCATCAGCAGATACTGGCCGAGATTTTCCGGCGTCGTGAAGTAGGCCTTTCCCTTGCACATGGCGGAGACGCGCTGCACAAATGCGACCAGCCCGGGATCGGAGGCCAGCATGAAGGTGTTGATCATAATGCCGGAGCGCTTGCAGCGGGCGACCTCTTCGAGCGTCTCGCTCACCACCAGCGGATCGAGCCCGAAGGCGTTCTTGTAAATGCGGCCATCGGGAAGCGTCAGCGCCGAGGGTTTGCCGTCGGTGATCATGACGATCTGCTTCATGTCCTTGCGCTGCCGGGCGAGAATGCGTTGCGACAGCCGCAGGCCCTCCCGCGTATTGGTGTAATACGGACCCACCTGCGCCCGCGCCAGCTGCGACAAGGGCAGCTCCTCCGCGGAATCGTGAAACAGCACCAGCGAGAGGGTATCGCCGGGATATTGCGTGCGCACCAGATGCGCGAGCGCCATGGCGACGCGCTTGGCCGGAGTGAAGCGGTCTTCGCCGTAGAGAATCATCGAGTGCGAGCAGTCGAGCATCACGACCGTCGCGCACGAGCTTTGATATTCGCTCTCCTGAACATGCAGATCGCTGTACTCGAGGTTCAGCGGCAGCGCCAGTCCCTCGCGGGCAATGGCGGAGCCGAGGGTGGCCGCCGCGTCCAGATTCAACGTATCGCCGAACTCATACACGCGCGAGCCGCCGCTGGTTTCAACGCCGGTGGACATGGCGCGAGTGTCATGGCGTCCAAAAGAAGACTTGCCCAGCGAGCCCAATAGATCGCGCAGCGTTCTGTAGCCGAGAAAATCGAGGCCCTTGTCGGTGACTTCAAACCGTGCCGCTGTCTGGGCTTCGCCGGCATGGCCGCCTGCGCTGGAAATTTCTCCGGCATCGCGCGATTGTTGGGGCTCGGCGACAGAGACATAATTCTCCCGCTCCATGCGTTCGAGCAGCTGTTCGATCAAAGCTTCGAGCTGCCCCTGTTCGATGGCCTGATCGATCTGCTCCTGCGTCGATTCGTCGAACGTGCCGCCCGATTCCAAAGCGTGCCGCAGAGCCTCACGGAGATTGTCCAGCGTCTGCTCGCCGTTCATCTCCTGAAAACGGCTAAATGGCGAACGATACCCGGAATCGAGCAGAAAATCCGACAACGCATCGAGCAGCGACTCCAAGTCCAGGTCGTCGGCCAGGCTGCCCGTATATTTCGTGTATCGAATGCGCTTCATGTGCTTCCCGCTTCAGGTCTCGTCATAGTGCAGAGGGAAAACGTGTCGGGTGCCCCACATCTCGATTTTGAGATGTGGGTATTCTCGAAGCTAGTTGTAAACCTTCCGCGGACGCCTCGGCGGCCATTCTTCAGGGTCTTCGCGTTCGTTGTAGTTCCTCTCCTCATTGCGGTCGCGGCGGCCCGTTGTTTTTTCCGGCGCGATGAAGCCGCGCTCTTCGCTGCGCCCGATGCGGCGATGCGCGACCATGCCTTCCAGCAGAAATTCTGCCGCCGAAACAATCCGCTCCGGTGAGTCTTTCGGGCCGATTCCAAGCGGAGACAATTTTTCGACCAGCCCTTGAATCTGCCGCAGCTCTTTCAGCATGGTTGCCGCGGACTGATCGTCCTCGACTTTGATGGAGCCGCCGAGATTGAACCATTGCTCAATCTGCTGCGTATTCGTGTCGGCAAAGTAATGATCGAAAACCTGCGCGATCGATTGCCGCACCAGTTCCCGCACCACGGTGTCGGAGCCGCGCATTTCCCCTTCATATTCCAATTCGATCTTGCCGGTGATGCCGGGCAGCGCGCTGTACAAGTCTCCCGCGCGCGGCACCGCCAGCAGCTCGCCATGCTGCAATGCGCGCCGCTCGGCGTTGGAGACAACCAGCTCCATAGTGCTGATCGGCAGACGTTGGCTGACGCCGCTGCGCCGGTCGACCTTTTTGTCTTCGCGCGCGGTGAAGGCGATCTGCTCGACGATGGAGCGAATGTAGCCGGGAATCTCCGTCTTCATCAGGCCGCGCTCGGTCCACGCTTCCTGCGTAGTAATGGCGATGCCTTCGACCACGGTGAGCGGGTAATGCGTGCGAATCTCCGAACCGATGCGGTCCTTCAACGGCGTCACAATTTTTCCGCGCGCGGTGTAATCCTCCGGATTCGCGCTGAAGATCAGAGCAACATCGAGCGCCAACCGAATGGGATAGCCTTTGATCTGCACATCTCCTTCCTGCATGATGTTGAACAGCGCCACCTGAATTTTTCCCGCCAGGTCCGGCAACTCATTCAACGCGAAGATGCCACGATTGGCGCGCGGCAGCAGTCCGTAATGAATATTGACCTCATTCGAAAGCTGCTCCCCGCTGCGCGCCGCTTTGATAGGATCGAGATCGCCGATCAGGTCGGCAACGGTTACGTCCGGTGTCGCCAGCTTTTCCACGTAGCGTTCCGCGCGCGGCAGCCACGCGATTGCCGTGTTATCGCCCTCCAGGGCGATTCGCTCGCGGCAGGGCTTGCAAAGCGGCGCGTATGGATTGTCGCGAATTTCGCATCCCGCAATATACGGAACTTGTTCATCGAGCAGCGTGGTCAGCGACCGCAGGATGCGGCTCTTCGCCTGTCCACGCAGGCCCAGCAGAATAAAATTGTGCCGCGAAAGAATGGCGTTCACCAGCCGCGGAATCACCGTGTCGCCGTATCCGACGATGCCGGGAAACAGAACCTCTTTCGCGCGCAGCCGCTCGACCAGGTGCTCCCGCATTTCATCCTTGACGCTGCGGCGGCCGATACGCTCCTCCGCGAAGCGAGGATCCTTGCGCAACTCACCGAGCGTGAGTGGAACTTTTTTGTGTTCTGGCATCCATACCCTCCTGGGTTGGAATGTTTGGAATCGTCATTATCTCTTCTTAGATGCATCGATAGACGAGTTGACGCGTCGAAGGTTACATCACATGACCGTTGCGCGCCGCGGCCCGGCTCACCATAGCGCCGCGACGAAGCTTCGGCAGAAGGGTTTGATAGAACTCGATCAGCCGGTCTGTGCGCTCTCCATCGGAGCGCAGGTGCAGCAATTCCTGTTTGAACTCCAGGTCCGCAGGGATCGAAGACGCCAATAAAAATACGATTGGCCGGTTCAAATCGATTTGCGGAAACTGCGCTGTGTTTTCTCCGGAGAGCTCGACCATCTCCATGTGCAGCGCCGCGCACTGCTCGCGATCGCGCCGCGTGGAGGCAGGCTCTTCGTCCGGCAGAAAATCCACCTCCGCCTGGAGGAAGCTGCGACCGTCGTGCAGCGATTCGATTTCAAAACGCCGCTCGCCGCGGCAAAGAATATCTATGCGTCCATCGGGATATCGATGCAGCACGGTAACAATCGCCGCCGTGCAGCCGATGATCGCGAGGCCCTCCCGCTGCGCGCGAACGATGCCGAATTCACATTTTTCGCGAACGCATTCGTCGATCATCTCCTTGTAGCGCTCCTCGAAAATATGCAACTGGAGCGGCGCACCGGGGAGCAACACCAGATCGAGCGGGAAAAGCGCAATCTTCATCCAGCCTCCACTCCGGAGATGCGGAAAAATATCACCGGCTCTGCTCCTCAATCTCCTCCAGCATTGCTTCCATTTCCGCCAGCGCGTGCTGGTTGCGAGTGCGGCGCGCGCTGGCGATGCCGGCTTCGAGCCGCTGTCCGGCTTCCTGATTTTTCCCCTCCGCCATCAGCGTCTGCGCCGCCATTTGATATGCGGCCACGTAGTCGGGATGATGCTGCTGCAATGTATCGAACTCCTGCATCGCCAGATCGATTTCGCCGCGCTGCCGATATTCCATCGCCAGGCCGTACCGCGCGAAAGTGTTCTCAGCATCCTGCGCCAGAATTTCTTTGAACGCCTCTACCTTATCTACGCCCATAATCCTCTTTCAGATGCCCCGCCATTTTGCGCTCTGAGATATTCTTCCTCCACCTTACGGCGTCGTCGAACGCATCTCAACCCGGAGCCTCGGAAAACTTTCGCAGCGTAAAATAAAGATTCTCCCGGTTGTAGTGGGATTTACAGGATCATCACCGCCGCGCTGTGCAAATCTCTCTGCAACAGACAGGAAAGCAAGCATGAATGAAACCTCCACTCCCTATCGCCGCGACTCGTTGCCGCCGCGAACCGTAGCGGAGTCGCAGTCCGAAATGACCGAGCTGGTGCTGCCGAACGATACCAACACGCTCGGCAATTTGTTGGGTGGCCGGCTGATGCACTTCATCGATCTGGTGGGCGCCATGGCCGCGTATCGCCACTCCCGCAACCACGTCGTCACCGCGTCCATGGAACATATCGATTTCATTGCGCCCGTGCATGTCGGCGATCTCGTCATCCTGAAGGCTTCCGTCAATCGCGCCTTTCAGACATCGATGGAAGTCGGCGTAAAGGTGCTGGTCGAAAATGCAATGGCCGGCACCAGCCGCCACGTGTCTTCGGCTTACCTCACGTTTGTGGCGATCGATCAAAACGGCCGCCGTCTTCCGGTGCCGCCACTCGTCACGGAAAACGCAGACGAGCAGCGTCGTTATGAGGACGCCGGCCGCAGGCGTGAGCGACGCGACCAGGAACGCGAGCGCAAGAAGCAGCGCCACGCCGCTCGCCAGGCTGACGCAACAACTGCGGTCTAGCAGCAACATAATTTTTTGAAGGAGCAAGAATGGCACACATGGGAAAGGGCCCGGAAGGGCCACAGCCGCTGCCGGGAATTCGTCATATTGTCGCGGTCGGCTCAGGAAAAGGCGGCGTAGGAAAAACTACAGTCGCCGTCAATCTGGCAATTTCTCTGGGACGTCTCGGACACCGCGTCGGGCTGCTGGACGCCGATGTCTACGGCCCCAACGTGCCGCTGATGATGGGCAGCCGCAGCCAGCCGCGCGTGCTCGAGGGCAATCAAATCGAGCCGCTCGAAGCGCATGGCATCAAACTAATCTCCGTCGGCTCCATCTCCCCGGGCGATAAACCCATGGTGATGCGCGGGCCCATGCTGCACCAGATCATCCGTCAATTTCTGCAACAGGTCGCGTGGGGCGAACTCGACTTCATCATCGTCGATCTGCCCCCCGGCACCGGAGACGTCGTCATCTCGCTGGTGCAGACGGTTCCGTTGACGGGAGCGGTTGTGGTCTCCACACCTTCCGACGTTGCCCTGCAGGATGCCCGCAAAGCCATCGAAATGTTTCGTCAGGTCAATGTCGATGTTTTTGGCCTGATCGAAAATATGAGCTTCTTCAAATGTCCACATTGCGAACATGAGATCGATATTTTTTCCAAGGGCGGCGTAGAACGAACGGCGAAGGAATATGCCGTGCCCTATCTCGGCTCCGTCGCGCTCGATCCCGAGATCCGCTACGGCGGAGATCGTGGCCTGCCCATCTCGCTGGCCGGCGAATTGTCGGAACGCGCCGCTCCCTTTTATCACCTCGCGCGCCAGGTCGCGGAGCGCGCCGAAGCGCACGCTGCCGCGGACAAGAACATCCTGGAGATTCGCTAGGCCGACACCATGATCCTCCCCTTCGTCCGCGAATTTTTCGCAGACCTCGAAAAGTCCGACGCGATCGATCGTGTGCGCCAGGGGCTCGCCTCTGGCCACGGGCGTCGCCGTGTCTCCGGACTCACTGCAACCGCGCGTGCGTTGTATCTGCCGCTGCTGGCGCGCATGGCCAAAGCTCCGGTGTTTGTCGTCGTCTCCGACAATCGCGCCGCGGAGGCATTGCAGCTTGCCGTGCAGGCGGCGTGCGATCTGACTGGGGAACTGGATCGAGATAACGTGGTGCGGCTGCCCGCGCATGACGTGCTGCCGTTTGAAAATCTCTCCCCGCATCCCGACATTCAGGAGCAGCGTGCCGTGGCGTTGTGGAAGATTGCTCGCGGCGCCGCGCGGATGATCATTCTGCCGATCGAGTCCGCCTGCTTTCGCGTCTTCTCCGCCGAGCACTATGCCAACCTGACCTGCGCCCTGCGCCGCGGAGAAGAGACCGATCCGGAAACGCTGGTTGCGCATCTGGCCAGCGTCGGTTATCAGTCGGTCGACATGGTGGAGATGCGCGGCCAGTACGCGCTGCGCGGCGGCATCTTCGACATCTATCCACCGGAGATGGACGCTCCGCTGCGCATTGAATTTCTCGGCGATGAAATTGAATCCATGCGCCGCTTCGATCCGGAAACGCAGCGGTCTTCGGCGCCTATCGATGAAGCGATCCTGCTGCCGTTGACCGAAACGCCGATGACCAATGCGCTGCTGGCACGCGTACATACCCGCCTGAGCGGCCAGCGTATCGAAGGCGAGGACGATGCAATCCACGAAGCCATCGAAGCAGAAGGGACGAACATTTTTCCCGGCTGGGAATTTTTTGCCGCGGCGGCTTCGGCGGACGGCGGCCCGCAGCATACCGTTTTCGATCTCGTCCCCAGGTGCCGCATCTTTGTCGAAGAGCCGTCGATGGTGCGGAACCAGCTCGACCGCTGGTGGAACAAAGTCGAGCAGCGCCACGAACGCAGCGGCATCGACACGCTGTTCACGCCCACCGATCTGTATTTGACGCCGTGGGAGTGGCTGAAGCACGTCGTGGAATCCCCCGGCATCGATCTCGATCAGCTGGGCGCGGTCGATGTGCTCGACACCGATACAACTTCGCTCAGCGAAGTAGAAATTCCTACACGGCCCACGCTTCGATTGCACGGTGCCATCCCCGCGCTGATCGAACAGCTGCGCTCATTGGCAGCACAGGATATGCGCACCGTTCTTGCCGCCGCCAATCAGGGCGAGGTCGAGCGCCTCGCCGGCATCCTGCAGGAGTATGGAATTTCCTATCGCATCGGCAGCCGCAGCGCACACTCCGGCAGCGAGACCATGTATGACGAAACCAGCTATCTACGCGGCGACATGCGCGCACCCGTCATCGTGCGCACAGAGATTACCAATGGCGTCGTACTTGAAGAGGCGCGGCTGGTCCTGATCGGCGCCAACGATCTTTCCGACGATGCCGATGTCGCCGCCCGCCCGGTGCGGACGCGCAAATCGAACACTGCGGCATTTATTTCCGATTTTCGCGACCTCACCGTCGGCGATTATGTTGTGCATATCGAGCACGGCATCGCCCGCTACATGGGCCTGAAGGAAATCGATCAGGATGGCATGCACGTCGAGTTCATGATCCTGGAATTCGCCGAAGCCGCGCGGCTCTATGTTCCGCTCACCCGTCTCGATCTGATCCAGAAATACCGCTCGACCGACAGCGGCCCTGCGCCACTGCTGCATCGGTTAGGCACGCAGCAGTGGGCGCGAACGAAAGCCCGCGTCAAGAAGGCCATGGCCGACATGGCCGACGAGCTATTAAAGCTCTACGCGCTGCGCAAGGCCGCGCAGGGTAACGCCTTCTCTCCCGACAATCAATTCCAGCGCGAGTTTGAAGACGCCTTCGACTTCAACGAAACCGACGATCAGATTTCTTCCATCGCCGACATCAAGCGCGACATGGAATCGACCATGCCCATGGATCGCCTGCTGGTCGGCGATGTCGGCTACGGCAAGACGGAAGTGGCCATGCGCGCAGCTTTCAAAGCCGTGCAGGATAGCAAGCAGGTTGCCGTGCTCACGCCAACCACGGTGCTCTGCTTCCAGCATTTCGAGACCTTCAAGCGCCGCTTCTCCGCCTTCCCCGTGAACATCGAAATGATCTCGCGTTTCCGTTCACCGAAGGAACAGAAACTGATTCTCGAAAAAGTCGAGCAAGGCAAAGTCGACATTCTCATCGGCACGCATCGCCTGCTGTCGAAGGATTTGAAATTTCAGGATCTCGGGCTGCTGGTCGTCGATGAAGAGCAGCGCTTTGGCGTTCGCCATAAGGAGCGGCTGAAGCAGATGCGTCGGGAGATCGACGTACTCGCCATGTCGGCCACACCGATTCCGCGCACGCTGCACATGTCCCTGGTCGGCCTGCGCGATATGAGCGTGATCGAGACTCCGCCGAAAGATCGCATGGCCATCCAGACCATCGTGGCAAAGTATGACGAAAAGTTGATCCGCTCCGCCATTGAAGTGGAGCTGGAACGCGGCGGCCAGATTTATTTCGTCCACAATCGCGTCGAAAATATCTACGACATCGCCGCCCGCCTGCAGGAACTGGTCCCTGCCGCGCGCATCGTCGTCGGCCACGGCCAGATGGGCGAAACCGAGCTGGAACGCGTCATGCTCGCCTTCATGCATCACGAATACGATGTGTTGGTGGCAACAACCATCATCGAAAACGGCCTCGACATCCCGCTCGCCAACACCATCCTGATAAACCGTTCCGATCGCCACGGCCTTTCCGAGCTGTACCAGTTGCGCGGTCGCGTGGGCCGTTCCAATCGCCGCGCCTATTCCTACCTGCTGATTCCGCCCGATAGAGAGTTAACGGAAATTGCCCGTCGCCGGCTGGCGGCGCTCAAGGAATTTTCCGATCTCGGTGCAGGCTTCAAAATTGCCGCGCTCGACCTCGAATTGCGCGGCGCCGGCAACATGCTGGGTGGCGAGCAGAGCGGCCACATTGAGGCTGTCGGCTTCGAGTTGTACACCACCATGCTCGAACAGGCTGTGCGCGAGCTGAAGGGAGAAGACCAGGCCGAGCGGCCATCGGTGCAGCTCAATCTTGGCATTTCATTGCGCATCGATTCCAGCTACATCGAAGAAGAAAACCAGCGTCTGCGCATGTATAAGCGTATCGCCAGCGCAGAAAATGAAACCGCCATTGAAGACATCATCGCGGAGATTATCGACCGCTACGGTCCCATGCCGGGGCCGGTCCAGCTGCTGATCGCCGCCGGCCGCCTGCGCCTGTTCTGCGAGCAGACCGGCGTCGCGCAGATGGACCGCAAGGGTCAGATGGTCAGCGTCCGCTTCACGGAAACCGCCGCAATTGACTTGGAAAAGCTGATGCAAATGGTAGCCCGCAATGCCAAACGAGGGGCACAGTTTACGCCGCAGGGCATGCTGCGATTCCCCGTGAAAGCAACGCAATCGGCGGAGATCCTGGGCGAACTGCATCGGTTGATTGAAGCGCTAGCCGCGCCCGCAACGCAAAAACTGCCTGCGAATCCAGTCGGACAAACGGTTCACTAAGCCCGTGACACACAGCTTAAATTCCGCGCAAATACAACAATGGAATCGCCGCTGCCATCCCATTGTTGTTATCGAGGATGGATCGATTGCATATACTTGCCGGTACCCTATAAGGGCGCAGCTGTAAAATTTTGCCCTTCATTCGAACGCAATTTATTTCGGAGAAAATATTCAAATGGCCAAGACCAGAATCCGCAAAGCCGTATTTCCTGCCGCAGGATTGGGCACACGTTTTTTGCCCGCCACCAAGGCGATTCCCAAAGAAATGCTTCCCGTCGTCGACAAGCCCATCATTCAGTACGGCGTGGAAGAAGCCGTGGCCGCGGGATGCGATCAGATCATCATCGTAACCGGCCGCGGCAAGACCGTGATCGAGGATCACTTTGACATTAGCGTGGAACTTGAAAGCCAGCTGGAGTCGCGCGGCAAACACGATCTGTTGGCGATGGCGCGCCATATTTCGAACCTCGGTCGCGTCGCATACATCCGACAGAAGGAGGCGATGGGCCTTGGCCACGCGGTGTTGATGGCCCGCGATCTGGTTGGCGATGAACCCTTCGCAGTGGTTCTTCCCGACGATGTGATCGATGCCAGAACTCCATGTCTCAAACAAATGATCGATGTATTCAACGATGTTCAGTCGAGCATCCTTGCGACCCAGGTCGTCGAGGGTCCGGCCATTTCCTCCTACGGCGTGCTGAATGCCAAACCGCTAGCGAAAAATCCGCGCGTGCTGGAAGTGAAAGGCCTGGTGGAGAAGCCGAAATTATCCGAAGCGCCTTCCAAAAATGCCATCATTGGACGCTACATTCTTACGCCGCGCATTTTTGAGTTGCTGGAAAAAACGCCTCTGGGCGCAGGCGGAGAACTGCAGTTGACCGACGCCATCCGCAGCCTGTTGGAGCACGAAAAAGTCTTCGGCTACAGCTTTGAAGGCATCCGCTACGATGCGGGCGACAAACTTGGTTTCCTGAAAGCTACCGTCGAGTTTGCCCTCAAGCGCGATGATCTTGGAGAAGAGTTTCGCCAATGGCTGGAGACCTTGCCTTCCCTGCAAGAGAAAGTTACCCGGTAGAGATATCTGTTCGAAACCAGCGCGCACGGCAATGCCACAGCATAAAAAATGAGGAGATCCGCAATGGAAGTTCACGACAAAGTCGAAAATTTCTCCCTGCAGAATCAGGACGAACAGACGGTTCAGCTCAACGATTTTGCAGGCAAGCCCGTCGTTCTTTTTTTCTATCCCAAAGCCGATACGCCGGGCTGCACCATTGAAGCATGCGGCTTTCGCGATGCATTCACCCAGCTGGAAAATGAAGGCGCCGTCGTTCTCGGCATCTCCCGTGACACACCGAAAGCACAGAAGAAATTTCAGCAGAAATATAATCTTTCCTATCCTCTGCTGGCCGATGTGGACGAAGAAGTCTGCAAACAATTCGACGTGCTGCGCGAGAAAAATATGTACGGGAAAAAAGTTATTGGCATCGAGCGCACTACGTTTTTAATCGGCCCGGATCGCCGCCTTCTAAAAATTTTTCCCAAGGTAAAACCGGAAGGCCATGCCGAAGAAGTTCTGAAAACAATCCGCGAGTATGCCAAGACCCATCACGCCTGAAAAACAACGCGCGCTCGATCCGGCTCGATGGAAACTGTTGCCTCGCAGTTTTTTCGATGCCTCTCCCGAACAAGTGGCGCGGGCATTGCTGGGAAAAATTCTATTGCATCGTTCGAACGACGCGTTGCTGGCCGGCCGCATTGTCGAAACGGAAGCTTATCTCGGCGAAGATGATCCTGCGGCCCACGCGGCCAGTGGCCGCACCATGCGTAATGCCGTCCTCTTCGGTCCGCCGGGGCATGCTTATGTCTACAACATCTACGGCCTGCACCAATGCATGAACGTCAGCTGTCTTCGTGAAGGCGATGCGGGTTGTGTGTTGCTGCGTGCGCTCGAACCGTTGCTGGGTATCGATGCAATGCGGCAGAATCGCAAGCTGAAAATGTCCGCACCGCTCCATGCGCTAACTTCAGGGCCGGGCAAACTCTGCCAGGCGCTCGGCATCACGCGCTCAGTAGATAATGGCTGTGACCTGACCCATGCCGACAGCCCGCTTGGTTTGTATGACGACGGTTTTCTGTGCGGGGAAATCCGCGTCAAGCCGCGCATCGGCATTCGCAAAGCGGCGGAGCTTCCGTTGCGATTTTTTCTCAGCGGACATGCCTGCGTTTCAGTGAAAGGGCGGTAGCACGGTGTTATCGATCAGCCACGTATTGCCGACATACGCGGCGACAGCCAGCAGCGCACCCCGCTGAATCGTATCGAGCGGCAGCAAGGTATCCGGGTCGACCACGGCCACATAGTCGACACGCACGCCGGACTCACGCTGCAAGGTTTCCGTCATGACTCGCAACAACACCTGCGCACGTCGCTCGCCGTGCGCAGCCAGGGTTTGCGCTGCGTCCAGCGCGCGGTGCAATGCCAGCGCCTGCGCGCGTTCTTCAGCGGAAAGATATCGATTTCGCGAACTCATCGCCAGGCCATCGGATTCGCGTACCGTGGGGCAAACAACCATCTCCACGGGAAAATCGAGATCGCGCACCATCTGCCGCAACACCGCCACCTGCGCGGAATCTTTCTGTCCAAAGAAAGCAAAGTCCGGTTGAACGATATGAAAGAGTTTTGCGACGACGGTTGCCACCCCACGAAAATGCCCGGGACGTGAAGCGCCATCAAGCCGATCGCCAATGCCGCCGACTTCAATAAAGGTGGAAGCATGCGGCGGATACATCGCCTCCGCTGTCGGAGTAAACACCAGGTCCACGCCTTCGGCTTCGAGCATACGGCAATCGTCCTCCAGTGTGCGCGGATAGCGGCTGAAATCCTCGTTCGGCCCGAACTGGGTTGGGTTCACAAAGATGGAAGCGACCGCCACACCGCAGCGCTGGCGCGCCGCCTGCACCAGCGAGCGATGCCCTGCGTGCAGTGCGCCCATGGTCGGCACAAATCCTACGCTGCCGCCGCGGCGCAATTCTGCAAGCGCGGATCGCGTTTCTGAAATGCCGGAAAGGATCCGCATCAGGCTTTGCGCGGTTGCCGGGCCTTTGTGCCGGCAAAGCTGCTGCGTGCTTCGGCCGGCAGATGATAGCTTTCCGCATCGCTTGGGAAGGTTCGAGTCTCCACATCTTTGCGATAGCCTTCGACCGCGTTGCGCACGGTAGAAGCTGCATCGGTGTAGCGGCGCACAAATTTCGCCGCCGGAGCAAACGTAAGATTCAACAGATCGTGCAGCACCAGGATCTGTCCATCGCAGTCCGGGCCTGCGCCGATACCGATGGTTGGGATACTCAACTCCGCGGTGATTCTCGCAGCCACTTCGCGCGGCACTCCTTCCAGCACCAGCAGCACCGCTCCCGCGGCTTCGAGCGCCAAGGCATCTTCGACCAGCAATTCCGCGGCTGATGCCGACTTGCCCTGCACGCGATATCCGCCCATGCGGTGCAGCGATTGCGGCGTCAGACCAATGTGGCCGATCACGGGGATTTCCGCATCCGTCAGCCGTTCAACCAACTCCACGCGATTGCGTCCGCCTTCGACCTTCACCGCTTCCGCGCCGCATTCCTTTACAAAGCGCAGCGCATTGCGCACCCCTTCGGCCACGTCAATGTGATATGAGGCATACGGCATGTCGGCCGCCAGCAACGCCCGCCTCACCCCGCGCCGCACGGCTCGCGTGAACAGCAGCATCTCCTCCATGGTGACGGCCAGCGTGCTCTCAAGCCCCAGCATCACCATAGCGAGTGAGTCGCCCACCAGCACCAGGTCGATGCTGGCCTCATCCACCAGCCGCGCCATGGCGTAGTCGTAAGCGGTCAGAGCGGAAATCGGCGCATGGTTGCGCTTTTTTTCCTGCAATGTGGGAATCGTGACTTTCAGAGAGGAAGTAGAAGATACAGCAGCATTCGCGCTGCGCGGTTCCGTCAAACTCATAACCATCTCCAGTGCAGTTCCCTTATGCGGGATACCGCCCGTAACACTTTCAAAGATACGCTTGCCGACACGCCGCTTACAAATCGATATTGCCGATAGAAGCGTTTGTGGAATTTCGATCGGCGAATAACATTTTTGGCTGTCCCATCCAAAAGCGATTGCTGGCGCGAGTGAGAACACCGATGCTGCGATGGTGAAGACGCGCCTGCGCCTCGCGATAGGGCCCGACATATCGGAACGACCCGGGAATCCTTCGATAGATATGCGGCAGCCAATGCACCGCCCGCACCGCGGCCCGCCGCTCCGCGTTTCCGTACGGCAGATCGAATGACTCGCGGAACCTCTCTGGCATCCACGATGCTGTCAGAGCCCGGTACCACTGCGGAACCGGCACCCAGGATCCTCTGCCCCGAAGCACACGGTGCGCCATCTCGCGGGAAAGCGCGTTCACGCCCAGCGTGTCTGACGCCCACATCGCCCGGTTGTATGCCTCAAATGCGGACCAGTCCGCTGGCAACGCGTTCGGCGGAATTCCAAACAGCATCGCCAGCGTCTTGCTTTCGCGGTAATACGCTTCCTTTTCCGCGAGGGAAAGTGGCGGCAGCACACTTTCATATGCGATGACGGCGCTCTCCGCCAGCGTGGCATACACCCAGCGCAGCGCATCCAGCTCGTTGGCCTGATAATGCGAACCGCGGCTAAACGCGGCAATCGATTCGGGAATTTTTCCCTGAATCCGTGTATGCAATTGATAGAGCGAGCGCGAAGCCGCGAGCGCCTGTTCCAGCGTGCCAAAGATCATGGTGAACACGACGCGGAAGGTGTTGTGAAATCTTGCCAGCGGATCGGACCTTAAATTGGAGTGCTGATCGAGCGCCGCCGCAACCCAGGGATGGGCGAGCTGCAACAATGCCGCGCGACCGGCGCCGAGAAACAGCGCCGATTCCCGATTGATCTTCCAGCTGACGGAAGAAGGCCCAAAGATTCCGTTCTCCGGCTGCGAAACATTGTCGGCAACTGTTGCTAGAAGCTGTTCGATATCGGCTCGCGTTACGGTCGATTGCGTCGGCTCCATATTCAACTTGGATTCCAAAAAGGGTCTTCTCGTTCCGTGGCCGCCGCGATTCGTCTTTGGATTCTCATGCCGCGCAATTCGTCCGGAGTAGGCGCTCGATGGAATAAATGCCGGATAACAGGTTTATCATGTTCGCAACGGGAGAACTTTATGGCGACCGCTGCCAAACTGCCTCTGAGGCCTGAAGACTACATCGGGAAAAGCTTCCGGCCCGATTGCGACTTCATCGATGGTGAACTTCAGGAGCGGAACCTGGGCGATTTAGAGCATTCCGAAATGCAGATGGCCGTTCTTCTATGGTTCGCCCAACATATCAACGATTGGAGACTTCATACTCTTCCTGGAATGCGGGTGCAGACCAGCACGCATCGTTTTCGAGTCGCGGATATCGCAATTGTTGCGAGCAATGCTCCCCGAGAACGTATTCTGCTCACGCCGCCGCTGATTGTCATCGAAATTCTCTCGCCGGAAGATCGCATTGGCCGCTACAAGGAACGTTTGGATGACTACCGCAAAATGGGAGTACGCAATCTTTGGGTCATCGATCCAATGACGCTCGAAGGTTTCGATTGTTCCTCGGGTAGCTGGAATCCAACCGACACCTTCGCCGTTGCCGGCACGGACATCTCTCTGCCGCTCAAACAACTCAGCATTCCCCGCTGACACCCATTTATAGCGCCCGCTTCAGCATCTGTGCTGCCTGCACAATCCCCGGCCCGAAGCCCTGTGCCAGTGCGCGCAGGGTTGGCGTCTGCGTTCGATTCCCCCGCACCAGATTGCGATGTCCACTCCCGCTCCCATTGCCGAGCGGTAGAAAATATTGCGTGCCTCTTACCGGCTCGGTCAGCCTTCGCAGCAACATCTGCAGATCCTGATTGTTTTCGACGAAATCGATGTCATCCGTATTGACGATCAGCAAATCGCTGGCGGTGTAGTGGAAGAAGAAATGTTCATAAGCCTGGACCACTTGCTCCAGATACCCATCGGAGATCGCGCGTTCGTCGGCCAGCCCTTTGCGGCGGAGGCGGCTGCGCAGCACCCGTGGCGAGGCTTGCAGATAGATCACCAGATCCGGCGTCGGCAACTGATCGCGGAAGTATTGGTACTGCCGGTTGTAGAGAGCCAGCTCGTCGTCGGCCAGGTTCAGGCAGGCGAAAATTTTATCTTTCTCGAAAATATAATCCGCCACCATCGGCAGACGCTGCGAGGCCCGGGCATCCTGTTCCGCCGCGGCGCACAGCTGCTCATAACGGGTCATCAGGAACCACATCTGCGTGGCGAGGGCAGCGCTTTTCTCGCCACGGTAAAATCGAGAGAGAAAAGGATTTTCGTTGGACTCGGCGATGCGCCGGGCGCCGATTTTCTCCGCCAGCAAAGCCGCCAGCGTGGACTTGCCGGCACGAATCGGCCCCTCGATCGCAATCGATCGCGGATTTTCAAATAATTTCGCCATTGCGTTCTCCTCATTTTCCACTCACCAGAAAGGCGAATAAAAAACGAAGATAGCACGCGCATTCTGCATCCGCAAGCTTCCCACCCTGATCCAATAGAAGATCATGCGATACTTTCCGGATACCCGCAATACTTCCAAGCGCCGTGCATTGCATGTTGCGATCCAATACACTCATACGGATACAAGCAGATAGCGAATGTTTTCTAACTCTTTTAACCCCGGCATGGCCTTTAACGCGGCGCACCGTTTTTCCTCTGGCCTGGCAGCCAGTTGGCTCCCAAGCATCACCATGGGCCTGGGTGTTCGCGCCATCACTATGTTGGCCGCCGGCAGCTACGCTTACGCGGGCCTTTGGCCGGAATCCCAGCTTTTCGGCCCCTGCGTCGTCGCCTCCAAACGCCCGACCGAAATTGCGCTGACCTACGATGACGGGCCTGCCGATCCCAACACATTTCAGCTGCTCGACGTTCTGGCCAAGCATGGCGTGCGGGCAACATTCTTCATGATCGGCCAGTTCGTTCAGAAGCGTCCGGATATCGCCCGCGCCGTGGCCGCCGCCGGCCACCTGATCGGCAACCACACCATGACTCATCCACTGTTGCTGACCCGCTCCTCCAGGATCGTGCGGCAGCAGCTCAGCGATTGCAATGCCGCGCTGGAAGACGCGTTGGGTGCGCCCGTGCGATGGTTTCGCCCGCCGCATGGCAGCCGGCGTCCGGATATCCTACGCTCCGCCCGCGAGTTAGGCCTGAAGACCGTGATGTGGAACGCCATGGGATACGACTGGAAATCAACCACGCCGGAAGCGGTAGTGCAGCATGTTCTACGAGGCTTCCGGAAAAATCAGCGGCGCGGGCACGCCACCAACGCACTGCTCCACGATGGCGGACAGGCCGAGCATGAACAGGACCGTAGCCATACCGTCGTCGCTACCGATCGCCTAATTTCCTTCTGGAAAAAAGATTTCGCCGACCGCGGCGAAGCCTGCCAGTTTGTAACTCCAGCCGCCTGGGCCTGAAATGGAATCCTCCGGCTCCCCGCTCGATCAGCTCCGCAATATCGAGCATGAGGAATTCGAGCACGTCGTGGTGCTGCTGGAGCACCTGCGGCTCAACTGGCTGCTACGCCACTTTCCGCCGCGCATTATCCATGCGGTCTATGTGCTGATCAACGGCTTTCTCACCGTAGCCATCCTGGCAGCGCTGGCCTTCGCCACCGGCAATCCATTTGTCTTTCCCTCCGTGGGGCCAACCGCGTATCTGTTCTTCTTTACGCCGCTGGCGAAATCCGCCAGCCCGCGCAACGCCATCCTGGGACATGCGATCGGCTTGATTTGCGGATATGCAGCCCTCGTGGTCACCGGCGCTTCCGCCTTCCCCTTCAACGCGCACGCGCCGATTCACTGGCCGATGATCCTTTCCGCTGCGCTGTCTTTGTCGATCACCGGCGCAATCATGATTCTGTTGCACGTAAGCCATCCACCCGCCGGCGCAACCACGCTCATCGTTTCCCTTGGAATCATCTACCACCCCAGGGATCTCATCATCATTGAAGCGGCGGTCGTGCTGCTCACGCTTCAGGCGCTCGCCATCAACCGGTTGGCTGGAGTGCCGTACCCACTTTGGAATCCGCGCAAAAACGCACCGCTCGTGACGTAAGGGTTGAAGAAATAACTACAATTGTAGCTACAATTGTAGTAAGATGATCGTGTGGACTTTGAATGGGATTCGGAAAATGCCATCCGCAATGAACGGAAACACGCCATCCCATTCCCTTCGCAGCCCGAGTTTTCCTGGACAAGAACCGACTGGAAGGCAAGATATGCGGGAGAGTTACACCGAGGACCGCTGGATCACAATCGGACGAGTCGATGAATTCGAGATCGTAGTTGTCTACACCTTGCGTATGGAAGCGATTCGGATCATCTCCGCCAGAAAGGCAGATCGACATGAACGAGAAGCGTACTGGAACCGTTAAATTCCGTTTGGATGAAAAAAATCCGCCGAAGTTGGTGCCGCAACAGAAATCCCGACTGCGCGCCATCCAGGACAAAGCCCTCGATTACAGCGATCTGGAATCCCAGGCCGGCGTGGTTTGGACACGGCCCGGAACTTTGATCCCCGTCGGAAACAAACAACAACTCACCGTGCGGCTCGATGCTGACGTGCTGCAATTTTTCAAAAGCACCGGAAAGCGCTACCAGAGCCGCATCAACGCTGCATTACGCGAATACATGAACGCCCATAAGAAAGCTGTATGAGAATCGGCGGCTCTCAACAGTAATTGTTCAAACCCGAACCTGGGTTTCTTCCATTGTCAATCAGGCAGCTTCCATCACAGCCGCCATCGCTAATCGCGCAGCATCCAGCGTCGCTGCAATTTCCTTCTCCCCATGCGCAACGCTCAAAAACGCAGCCTCAAACTGCGACGGGGGCAGCCACACGCCCGCATCCATCATCGCCCGATGGAACGCCGCGAACTGCTTCGTATCCGCGCGACAGGCACTGGCATAATCCACAACCGGCTCCCCGGAAAAAAACCAGGTCCACATGGAGCCGACACGATTCGTAGCAATGGAAACGCCATTCTCCCGAGCAATCCCCGCCATTCCGTCGGCAACCGCTGCTGCAGTCTTTTCCAGTTGCGGATAGATTGTGCCCTGGTGCTCGATTAAATATCCCACCGTAGCGATCCCAGCCGCCATGGCCAGCGGATTGCCGCTCAGCGTGCCCGCCTGGTACACCGGCCCCAGCGGAGCCAGCAGCCGCAGAATATCGGCGCGGCCGCCGAACGCCCCGCATGGCAGGCCGCCGCCAACGATTTTTCCCAGGCAGGTAAGGTCCGGCCGAATCCCATACAGCTCCTGCGCGCCGCCCAGGGCAACCCGAAAGCCAGTCATCACTTCATCGAAAATCAGCAGTGCGCCCTCGCGCCGCGTGATCTCGCGCAGCGCCGCAAGATATCCCGGCCGTGGCGGGATGCAGCCCGCGTTTCCCACCATCGGCTCGACAATCACGCAGGCAACCTTCCCTTTGTGACGGGCGAAGGCTTCCTCCACCGCCGCCACATCGTTAAACGGAAGCGCCAGGGTATGGTGCACGGTTTCCTCCGGCACGCCAGCAGAGCCCGGAATGCCCAGCGTCGCGATGCCGGAGCCGGCCTTTACCAGCAGCGCATCGGCGTGTCCGTGGTAGCAGCCTTCGAATTTCACGAAAAATTTACGTCCGGTAAATGCCCGCGCCAAACGAATCGCCGACATCGTAGCTTCTGTTCCGGAGCTGACGAAACGCAGCATCTCGACCGCCGGAAATGCACGCCGTACCATCTCCGCCAGATCCGCTTCCGTTGCCGTCGACGCCCCAAAGCTGGTTCCCCGCGCTGCCGCTTCCTGCACGGCGCGCACCACCTGCGGCGCAGCGTGACCCAGAATCATCGGCCCCCAGGAGCCGAAATAATCGATATAGCGGTTGCCATCCACGTCCCATAGCCATGCGCCTTCCGCACCGGCCACAAAAGGCGGATCGCCGCCCACCGCACGAAACCCACGCACCGGCGAGTCCACACCGCCGGGCAAAAATTCCTCTGCCCGCTGCTGCAGTGCGCGAGAACATTCCATCGATCGAGTCATCCAACCCAGTATAGAATTCCGCCCACCCAGGCTGTTCCACGTGGCGATTGTGATACCTGGTTTTATCCACCGATCCCCAGCATTGCCGCGCCGCGATGCTACACTGATGCTTCCCGGTATGCATTGGTGTTCTTTCGCTCCGCATGTTTTTTTCGACATGGTGGGATCGTAAAAGCGCTCGCATACCAACAATCCTCGAGTTTCGGAACGCGACGCCCGTGCCCAGCAAGCCTTCGTCCAAACCAGCCCCCACCCTCACCTACGCCGATGCAGGCGTGGACGTTTCCAGCGGTGAACGCACCAAGCAGCGCATCAAATATCTAGCCCAGCGCACCTTCAACAAACAGGTGCTCAGCGAAATCGGCGGCTTCGGCGGCCTCTTCAAGCTGGATACCGCACGCTATAAAAATCCCGTCCTGGTCTCTAGCGCCGATGGCGTCGGCACCAAACTCAAAGTTGCCTTCGACCTGAACATGCATCACACCATCGGCGCCGACCTCGTCAACCACTGCGTCAATGACATTGCCGTGCAGGCCGCCACGCCGCTGTTTTTCCTCGACTATCTCGCTACCGGCAAACTTGAGGGCGAGATCGCCGAGAAGGTCGTCTCCGGCCTGGCCGATGCCTGCCGCGCCAATGGCTGCGCGCTCATTGGCGGAGAAACCGCGCAGATGCCGGGCTTCTACGGCGATGGGGAATACGATCTCGCCGGCTTCATCGTCGGCGTAGTCGAGCGGGAAAAGATCGTCACCGGCACCGGAATTCGTGCCGGCGATCTGCTCATCGGCCTGCCGTCGACCGGACTCCACACCAACGGCTATTCCCTCGCTCGCAAACTGTTTTTTGAAGTTGCTCGCTACACCCCCGACCAATATGTAAACGAGTTGCGCGAGAAGGCCGGCATCGCGCTGATGAAGACGCATCGCAGCTATCTCAATATCATCCGCAAGCTGACCGCTGCGGATTTAGTTGTCGGCATGGCTCACATCACCGGCGGCGGCATCACCGACAATCTGCCCCGCATCCTGCCGAAAAATTGTGCCGCCGCAGTGGAGCTAGGTTCCTGGACCGTACTGCCCATCTTCGATCATCTGCGCATTCTCGGCAATGTGGAGCAGGACGAAATGCTGCGCACCTTCAACATGGGCATCGGCCTCATTTGCGTCGTGCAGCCGGAAAAATACAAGCGCGTCAAATCCCTGCTTGACCGCGCCAGCGAGCCCCACGCCGTCATCGGCAAGGTCACCAAGGGCGAACGCCGGGTACTCTACAACTGACACGCATCATGACACGCCTCGGCATTCTCCTCTCCGGTCGCGGATCGAACTTTCTGGCCATCGCCGACGCCATCAAGCGGGGCACCCTGAAAAACGCGGAGATTTCCATCGTCATCTCGAACCGCGCAAACGCACCCGGGATTGACGCAGCGCTGGCGCATGGACTTGAGGCGCAAATCATTGAAGCACGGGGACGCAAGCGCGCCGAACACGACGCGGAAATCATCGCCTGCCTGCGCAAACATGGAGTGGAGCTAGTTTGTCTCGCCGGCTATATGCGCATGCTGTCGCCGGAATTCATAGAAGCATTTCCCCACGCGATTTTGAATATCCATCCTTCCCTCCTGCCCGCGTTTCCTGGCCTCGACGCACAATATCAGGCGCTCGAATATGGAGTCGCCGTCTCCGGCTGCACCGTGCACTTCGTCGATGAGGAGCTCGACCACGGCGCCATCGTACTGCAACGCACAGTCCCGGTACTCGATCAGGATGACGAAGCCTCATTGTCAGCGCGGATTCTCGAGCAGGAACATCTCGCATATCCGGAGGCGATTGCCCGGGTTTTAAGCGGAGAATATACGTTTACAGGCCGGCGCTACGTCTCGCGTCAGCCTCGGAATTCAAAGTTGCCCGAGGAGAACCGGTGATTCCGTTCGTCAAAGCGCATGCTTGCGGCAACGATTTTTTGATTGTCGAAGAGCCGCTGGACGCGCTGAAAGGCGAATCTGACTACAGCGACATCGCCCGCCGACTCTGCGCCCGCAACACCGGAGTCGGCGCCGATGGAATCGAATATCTCTCCCTGTCGCAGAATGGCAGCTTTTCCATTCGTCTCTTTAATGAAGATGGCTCGGAGGCAGAAATCTCCGGCAACGGCACCCGCTGCGTCGCTGCCTACCTGGCGCATCAGCAGGACGAGGATGAGATTTCCATCCGCACCCATGCCGGTGTGCGACGGTGCCGAGTTCTGGAGCGCAATCACCCCCGCTATCGCATCGCAACCGAGATGGGTGTTCCCGGCATCGAACCGAAAACCGTCTCACTGAAAGACGGAACCACCGTCGCCGGCTTTAACGTCTCCATGGGGAACCCGCATTTTGTCGTTTTTGTAGAAACCGAAAGTTTTGAGTGTTTTGGCCGTGCCTGGCAGCAGATCGGCGAAGAAATCTGCGCGCACAAAAGCTTTCCCAAAGGCACCAATGTCGAATTTGTGCGCGTCATAGATACAAATAGAATAGAGTTCCGGATTTACGAGCGCGGCGTCGGCCCCACCCAATCCTCCGGCACCGGAACATCTGCGTCTGCGGCGGCCAGCATGCAAACTCGAGGCGTTTCCCGCACTTTAATCGTCATCGCGGAAGGCGGTGAACAGACCGTAGACTGGCCGGACGATCACGCAAGTCTGCTGCTCACCGGCCCCGCGGAAATCATCGCCCAGGGAGAGTGCCTGCTGCTATGAGCACAGCGCAATACTCCACTCCGCACGAAACCATTCGGCCCCGGGCGCTGCAGTCCGGAGATGCCGTGCGGCTGGTTTCCCCAGCCAGCTGGTTCGATCCGCAAAAAGTTCAGGCCGGAATGGAAACGCTGCGCCAGTTTGGATACAGGCCGCGGCTGGCAGACAACGCCCTGGCACGATTCGGGCAATATTCCGCCGGCACTCCCGCGCAGCGTCTGGAAGATTTGCACGCCGCGTTCGCGGATCATTCCGTGCAGGCAATCATTTGTAACCGTGGCGGTTACGGCTCTGCGGAATTGCTTGCGGGTCTGGATCTGGACCTGATTCGCGCCAACCCGAAAATCTTCATAGGTTGCAGCGACATCACCAGCCTAGAGACCTGGTTACACGACACCACTGGCCTGATCGTGTTTCACGGCCCCATGGCCGCCGGAGATTTCGCCCGCGAAAACGGAGTCGATATCCCGAGTTGGCACGCTGCGCTATCGCAGGCAATCCCTTGGCAGTTAGGGCCGGAAGCTGGCCTCCGCGTTCTAAAATCCGGCCACGCGGAAGGAAAATTCTACGGCGGATGCCTCTCCATGCTGGTCGCCTCGCTCGGCACGCCGTATGAGATACATACCGAGAACACCATCCTGTTTCTCGAAGACATCGGCGTCAAGCCCTATCAAATCGATCGAATGCTGCTGCAGTTGCGGCTGGCCGGCAAACTCGAGCGCGTTCGCGGCATTGTCTTCGGCCCCATGATGAATTGCGTACAGCCGGACACAGACGAAAAACTGTTGGATGCCGTACTCCTGCGCACATTGGCAGACTTCTCCGGTCCCGTCGCCATCGGCCTTCGCTCCGGTCATGTTCCGGAGCGAAACATCACCCTGCCGATCGGCGCGCAATCGGAGCTCGATCTGAACCGAACACCTGCGCTACGATTCATTGAGTCCGCTGTCACGCTGAGCGAAAGAAACCCATGACCGAATCGAAACATGTTCATCTGATTGGCATCTGCGGCAGCGCCATGGCTTCACTCGCCGGCCTGCTGCAGCTGCGCGGCTGGCGCGTCACCGGCTCCGACAAAGCTGCCTATCCGCCCATGTCGGACCTGCTGCAACAACTCAACATCCCAATACTGCAGCCATTTTCGGAGACAAATCTAAATCTCCGCCCTGATCTTGTGATCATCGGCAATGCCATTTCGCGCGGCAATCCCGAACTGGAAGCGGTCCTCGACCAGCGCATTCCGTTCTGTTCGCTGGCACAAATCATTCATCAGGAATTCCTCGCCGGGCGCGAATCGCTTGTAGTCGCCGGCACGCACGGCAAAACCACCACCACCAGCATGCTGGCATGGATTTACGAGACTGCCGCGAAACGAACTCCCTCGCTGGCCCCATCTTTTTTAATCGGCGGCATCGCGGAAAATTTTGGCTCCAGCTTTCAACTGCAGCCAACACAGCCCTTCATCATTGAAGGCGACGAGTACGACACCGCCTTCTTCGACAAAGGCCCAAAGTTTCTCCACTACTTTCCGGACGCGTTGATCCTCACCCACGTCGAGTTCGATCACGCCGACATCTACGCCGATCTCGAGTCCGTAAAGACCGCATTCAAGCGCCTCGTCAATCTTGTGCCACGGCGCGGACGCATCGTAGCCTATGACGGTTCCATCAACGTAACAGAATGCATCGCCCGCGCCTTCTGTCCCATCGAACGCTACGGCTTCGCGCGCGATTCGCACTGGCGTATCGCCGACCTTTCCATCCACGGCAACCGCAGCCATTGGCGCGTTGACCAGCAAGGCCAACCGTGGCTCGAACTGGAAATGCCCGTCATCGGCGAACACAACGTACTGAATGCAACCGCCGCGTCTGCGCTCGCCTTTGGACAAGCTATTCCGGCCAACACCATCCGCGACGCCCTCAAAACCTTCCGCAGCGTAAAGCGCCGCCTGGAAGTCGTCGCCGAAATCGACGGCATCACCATCATCGACGACTTCGCGCACCATCCCACAGCAATCCGCGAAACTCTGCGCGCTTTGCAGCTGCAGTATCCGGGCTCGCGTCTGTGGGCGGTCCTCGAACCCCGCTCCAACACCCTTCGCCGCAACGTATTTCAGCACGAACTGACAGAGAGCCTAGCGCTGGCCGACGAAATCATTCTCGCCGCCGTCTACCAGCCTGCCAACATCCCCGCAG
This sequence comes from Acidobacteriaceae bacterium, assembly GCA_965276585.1. Taxonomy (GTDB): domain Bacteria; phylum Acidobacteriota; class Terriglobia; order Terriglobales; family Acidobacteriaceae; genus JAKAAZ01. The sequence goes on from CBDIAZ010000003.1 coordinate 1,350,594, forward strand.
ATGAAGTGCTGCATCCCGAGCGCGTCGTGCAGGCGCTGCAGAACGCCGGCAGTTCCGCTCGCCAGTTGCCCGATGTTGCCACGATCGTTGAGTATCTCTCCAAACATTTGCGGAGCGGCGACGTCGTTGCGATTCTTTCCAACGGCGGCTTCGACGGAATCTACCGCAGGTTGCCCGAACAGCTGCACACCAGCCATCCATCTGCCCGGGAGACATCGATTGCCCCATGATTCCCGCGCTGAAAATTTTTCTTTGTTATGCCGCGCTCTCTCCCTTCGCGGCTCTCGTCGGTTTTCCCTGGACGTGGATCACCGGCGATATAACATTCCTGTACAAATCTGCCATGTGGATCGCGGCCACCGGCATTCGCTGGGCGGGAATTCGCGTCCATGCAGAAGGCCTTGAAAATATTCCGCGCAATCAAGCCTGCATCTTCATGGCGAACCACGTTTCCAATCTCGACCCGCCTGTTTTTCTGCCGATGATTCCAGGCCGTACCGCTGTGTTTGTTAAAAAATCTCTGATGAAAATTCCTTTCATCGGCATGGCGATGCACATGGGCGGCTTTGTCGCCGTCGATCGCCACGGAACACGCGAGGCCGCTCGGGAAAGCATTCAACAGGCCGCGCAGGTATTGGCGTCCGGCGTGCACATCACCAGTTTTCCCGAAGGCACGCGTTCTCGCACTGGCCAGTTGCTGGCTTTTAAAAAAGGGCCGTTTTATCTGGCGCAACAGATGAGTGCGCCCGTCATTCCCGTCTCCATTTACGGAACCGAAAGCATGATGCGAAAAGGCAGCCTGCAGGTCACGCCCGGCGAAGCGCATGTTTGCTTTCATCCGCCCATCTTGGCTGCGGACTTTCCCACGCGAGAAGCTCTAATGATCGCCGTGCGGGATTCCATTGCCGCCGGTTTGCCGGAATGGATGCGCGGCTGACAATCTTCATGAAGGACGCGGCAGAGGATAACTGCTTCACCGCCGCGCCCGAAAAATTACCGAATCCCGCCCGAGGCGACCAGGACTTCCCCCGTCAACCATCCGGAGTCGGCAGAGGCCAGGAACACGGCTAGAGGCGCAATGTCTCCGACCTGCCCAATGCGGCCCAGCGGTACTTGCGCTTCGTGTTGCTTGTGGAAGTCGCTTCCGATAAATCCAGCCGTATGCGTCCCCTCGGTTTCCACCATTCCCGGATTAATGGAATTCACGCGAATATTTTTCGGCCCAAGCTCCTTGGCGAGCACATGCGTCACCGCGTCCACCGCACCTTTCGTTCCGGTATAGACGGCGCTCGCAGGGGGCGCCAACTCGGTCACAGCGGAGCCGATGTTGATGACATTCCCGCCCTCCGGCCCGAACAACTTCACCGCGGCCTGTGTCGCCTGAATCAGCCCTAGCACGTTGGTATCGAACAGTCTGTGAAAATGCTTTTCCGTAATTTCTTCCAGAGCGCCGAATTCGTAGACGCCAGCGTTGTTCACCAGCACATCCAGGCGGCCGAATTGTTTCTTCGTCTCCGCAAAAATGCGCTCTACATCCGCCGCCTTCGCCACATCGCCCTGGACCGCGATCGCCTTCCCGCCGTTCCCCACGATCTCCGCAACCACGCGGTCCGCGCCCTCTTTGCTGGAAACATAGTTGACCACTACCGCCGCGCCTTCCGCCGCCAGAGCCTTGGCAATGCCTGCGCCAATCCCCTTGGAAGCGCCCGTTACCACCGCTACTTTATTCGCCAGTTTTTTCATCGTATCCTCAGTTCAAACCGCCCTCACTTCGACGTTTCGTTAACTGTCTAATTGATGGCAGGCACAAACGGAAGGGTTCAACTTTTTGCGATTAAATTTTCTGGAGATAATCCAGATAGGCTTTCAGAACATCGCGCTGCAGGACCAGGTTGGCAAACTTGCCCTCGCGATGGATCACGATCAATCCGGCAATTTCCAGCTCTTTCATGTGGTGCGAGACCGTGGCCGCGCTGATCGGCTGGCATTCCCGCACATCCGTACACGACACGCCACGGTTGCATGCGCCAATCTGTTTCAGGATCTCGTGCCGGCGCGGATCGGACAAAGCCTTGGCGATTAAGTGAATTTGATTTTCCGGGAGTGCTTTGCGCTTCGGCATGGATATCTACAGACTACGACGCGCGCTTCAGGATCGCATGAAATCCATCCGTCGCCACACGATGACGCATGGCATTGGCCTGTTCTTGTGTAGCAAAAGGCCCAATCTGCACATGCAGGTACTTGTCGTGCTTGCCGGGATAAATTCCGGAATGAAACCCTCTCTTGCGCAGTTGAGCCGCCAGTTTTTGTGCATCCCTGCGACTGCCGATCGCGCCCACCTGCACCATGTATTGCGCGGCGGTCGAATTCGACAATGCCGCTTTCTCATGCATTTGTATGGCAACAGTTTTTTTCGCGACGGCTGAAACAGTAGCCAGGTGCGCCGCGGGAACCGAGGCGGCTTCCCGGCTCGCGGCATGTACAGCCCGCGTGCTCACGCCGTCCCGACGTACAGCTCCCGAGGAGTTCCGATTCGCAGCCTGTTCGACCGGATGCTCTGAACCGGTTGCTCCCATTCCATTGGAGCCAACCGCCATCTTCGCCGTCCCGCCGCGGCCAAAGGAATATCCCAGTCCGAAAAAAACAGCCGAGATCAGCGACGCGGCAAAAAAGACCGCAAGGATTGTGCTGGTGCTCCAATGCACTTCCGCCGTGTCGATCGTGTCCAGCTGCTCTTCCAGCAAAGCCGTCATGGCTAGACGCCCTCACCCGGTTTTGAAATGATGTTTTTCGATACATGCTGCAACAACGTAACCAGCTCCAGCGGCAGTGGAAACACAACCGTTGTATTTTTCTCTGTGCCGATTTCACTCAACGTTTGCAGATATCTGAGCTGCATCGTAATCGGCTGCTGCGCCAGCAGCGTGGCGGCGTCGAGCAGTCGTTGCGCAGCGTTGTATTCTCCCTCCGCGTTGATCACCTTGGCGCGCTTGTCGCGTTCCGCCTCCGCCTGCCGCGCCATCGCGCGCAGCATCGACTCCGGCAGATCGACCTGCTTTACCTCCACGCTCACCACCTTCAACCCATAGGGCGAAGTATGCTGGTCGATGATGGTCTGGATTTTTAAATTCAATTTTTCGCGGTGCGCCAGCAACTCATCCAATTCCACTTCGCCGAGCACCGAGCGCAGCGTGGTCTGCGCAAATTGCGACGTCTGATACACGTAGTTCGATACTTCCACCACAGCCTTGGCGGCATCGATCACGCGCAGCGTAATCACCGCATTTACCTTCAGCGTGACGTTGTCGCGGGTAATAATGTCCTGCGCCGGAACTTCCATCGCTTCCTGCCGCAGCGAAATGCGTACCATCTGGTCGAACGGGCGAAACACCAGAACGATGCCGGGCCCTTTCGGTGAACTCAGCAGCCGGCCCAGGCGAAAGATCACGCCGCGCTCATACTCTTTCAAAATTTTGATGGAGCTGAAAAGATAAAACGCTATGATGACGATGACGACCAGAACCGCTGTGGATGGCATGGGAAACTCTCCGAGGCACAGGTGGCATACGTGCGCCGCTTGCCTTTCGATGTATAGCATGAATCGTCAAAAATTCCAGCGCGAATCCTGTTTCAGGAACCCCGCGGGTCACGTTCGACATCCAGAATAAGTCCTCTGCGGTCGCGGATGCGAACCTTCTCTCCCGCCGCAATATTGCTGTTCGCATGCGCCAGCCAAAGCTCGCCGCGCACCAGTACATGTCCATCGGGAGTCAGCGCGGTCTGCGCAATCGCTACTGTATTCAGCAGCGCTTCGTTTCCCGTCTGCACTTTATTACGCCGTGCCCGCACTGCAATCGTGGTCAGAAAAATCGTAATCGCGCCGAAGCCGATGCCCGCTCCCAGCGCGGTGCCCAGATGAACCCGCATCTCCGGAATCGGCCCATCTACCAGCGTCAGCAGGCCAAACACCAGGCAGCCGATTGCGACCAGCCCCAGAATTCCATGCGTCGCAAATTTTATGTCGAGCACAAACAGCACCAGTGCGCCAACCAGAAAACCGACTGCCGTATATTCCAGCGGCAACAAGTTCAAAGCAAACAACGAGATCAGGACCAGCAACGTTCCCAGCGCGCCCGGAACAATAGTGCCCGGCGCATTGAATTCCAGATAAATCAACAGCGCACCGGCAATGAGAAGAATCACCGCAAGATTGGGATCCGTCAGCGCGCTCAGAATATGCTCGCGCGTACTCGCCGGCATTACTTCCACATCGGCATCCTGCGTGTGCAGCACTTGCGTGGTTCCGTTGAATCGGGTGATGGTCGTCCCGTTCAAATGGTCAAGAAGAGTGGCTACATTCGGCGAGATGACATCGATCAAATGCAGCTGCAGCGCTTCCTGATCCGTATACGATTTGGAATTGCGCACGGCATCTTCCGCCGCCTGCACATTGCGCCCTCGGCGCGAAACATACGAGCGAAGAAAAGCGGCCGCGTCGTTCTCAATTTTCTGTTTCAGGATCGGCTCCATCTTCTGGCCTTCCAGAATCGGATGCGATGCACCCGCTTCCGTACCTGGCGCCATCGCGGCTACGTCGGCGGACTCAAGAATAAAAAATCCAGCCGAGCCCGCACGGCTTCCCGAAGGCGCAACATAAACAATGACGGGCACCTCCGACTGCTCAATAGCCGTCACCATCGCACGTGTGGAAGTAAGCAAACCGCCCGGCGTGCCCATCTCCACGACTACGGCTTGCGCCTGAAGCTTTGCTGCGCGCTGCAGCCCGCGTCGCAGATAGCTCGCGCTGATCGGCTGAATCGTATCGTGCAGCGGCAGCTCGATTACGACAGGCCGAGACTGCGCCGCGTGCGCAACAAACGGCGAAACAACCAAAAAAAGGCAACACAAAATCGCAACGGAATAGCGAGCAATCCCGGCTTGAGTTCTTGTCCGCATGTTGACCTGGAAATCTGTTATCGAGGCTGCTGCGACTCGACTGCCTGTAAAACGCCTTTCGCCGCACTATTGTTCGGGTCCATCTTCAGTGCCTGTTCCACATTCTTCCGTGCATCGTCATACGAGCGTTGCGCCAGCGCAATCCTCGCCAGCACCAGGTACGCAGCTACGTTCGGCTTCTCTTCGACCGACTTTGCAGCTTCCTGTTGCGCAACTTTCGTGCTGCCCGCATATTCATGCACCTGCGCCAGCCCGGCATAGCCTGCGGCACTCGATGGATCGGCATCGACCGCCAACTGGAACTGGCGTTCCGCCTCCAGCAGCAAACCGTCGCTCACATATTCCGTTCCCTGTTGGCACAGCAGCCTTGCGCGTTCCGCCGCAGGGATGGAACGCAGCTTCATCGCGTTCATTTGTTCCATTTCAAACGCCGCCTGGCGAAAAGAACTTTCATCGTAAGCGCGGGCAATGCGCTCCAGCGGCTCATAGTCCTCAGGCGCCGCGGCGTCGGAATCATCCGACGCTGCCGGTGAAGACGCGTTGTCCGTTTGCGCAGCCGCAGGCGCATCGCTATCTGCCGCGTCTCCGGCATCCGCATCGCTCGTCGAATTTTTCGCAGCGGAAGTTGTCTGCAGACTCGCAGCCGCCGGTCCATTTTTCAGCAGGAGCAGATTGTTTTTCAGATGCTGCGCTTCCTCATCCTGCGGCTTCAGAGCAAGGCTCCGCTCAACCGCCTTCAGTGCAGCATCGTAATTCTTGGTGCGGCGTTCTGAAACCGCCAGGTTGAACCAGTAATCGGCATTCTGCGGATCTAACTGCACGACGCGTTGAAAAAACGCCGTCCCGTTCTGCCCGCGGCGATTGATGGCAATGCCTTCATTGTTCAGAACCTCCGGCATCGGCAGCACAGCGGCAATGGCGGCAAATTCCGTCTGCGCGTCGGCATAGTTGCCGGTGTAGAGATGGCTCAGGCCCGTATAAAACATGGCTTCCAGCCACAACCTGCTCCCTTTGGGAATTTTGCTGAAAGGAACTTCGGCTTCCTCATACTGCTGGTTCTCAAAATAAGCCTTACCTAAAGCAAACCATGCCTGCACATAATTCGGGCTTAACTGTACCGCCTTCGCAAGATGCCCGATGCGCTCCTGCACCCCCGGTTCCACTTCGCCGCGAATGTAATTCTCAAATGCATCCAGACGCAGATCGCGGCTGGCAGCCAGAAAAGTTTGCTCGTCCAGATTCAGCGCGGGTTCGATCTGCATCGCAACCTTCCACGCCAGCACGTCTTCAATATTGATCAGCTGATCGAGATTTCCCTGCTCTTCCAACGCATCGTTCATGCGCGGACCATTCATCGCCAGCACGCGCGCCGTAGCGGTAATGCGGCCATTGGCGACGGTATAGTTTCCAAATACAACGTAGTCCGCATCCAGCGTTTGTGCGATGCGATACGTTGTCGCCTGCGTAGGATGAAAATCCGCGGGCAGCCCAAGATGCTGTAGCGCATAGCGGCGGTCTTCACGGCGAATGGTCAAAAATCCGGCTGAGCTGAGCCGCTGATTCATGATGTCGGGAAACGATGTGCCGATCCAGTCAATCCCCGGCTGCGCGGAATTGTTTTGAAACGGCATCACCCACACCAGATGCCCGTCAAGACTCGCGCTCTTCGGCAACGCAGACTGCGCCCCAGCGGCCACGCATGTCAGCGCAATCAGACAGCAGAGAACAACTCCCCGGCGAAGACGGTAAGCGATCATAGCTCGGCGTTCCACCTCAACACTCGTGATTATAGAGTTCACCATCGCGTTCAATACGAAAGCTTTTCGCCGACGCTCGAAAGCCGGGCCATCTGCGGACGATTGAACAGCAGCACCGCGGTCCACAATCCTCGGCTGCGCGCCGTCCAGACCAGATCGCCATGCAGCAGCCGCGCAATCAATTCCGGCGGCAAGTCATGATGCTCGCCAAAGTATTTCCGGTTCCAGTCGCCGTCGCCAAACCGCAGCCATGCAGGAGTATTCGCCGCCTCATATTTTGTCGCGAAGACCAGCGCGGCATCGTACCCTGGCATCTGCATCGCCGCCTCAATCTGCGGCAGCGAAAAATTGTCGATCGCCACCACCCGCACCGGCTTGCGCACATATCCCAGCCAGGGACGCATCAACTCATCCGTCGCCGGCCATGCCGTCAGGACCGTTCCACCCGGCGCGCGATGCAACACCTGTGCAATCGCCTGCTGCTGCATTACGATCATGCTGCGATAGGTCAGATTGTCTTCCGGCGCGAAGCGATACGGCGGATTGACGAACAGGCCCGCCAGAAACGCCACCACGCTTAACACCGCGAACCAGGGCCATTGCAGCACTCGCCGTCTCCATGTGGACACGCAGAGCAGCAGGATCAACGGATACAATGGCAGCAAATAACGCGCCAGCACCGCTCCACCCACGACAGAGAAAAACAGTACGTTCACCAGTAAGATGATGCCAATCTGCGCCTGCGCATTCCAGGAAACCCGTGGCCGTTTGGAGCCGTCCGCCTGCCGCAACGCCGGCAATAACATAGCCGCCAACATCAGCAACACCGGCACAAACAGATTCATGTAGACCGTTACCTGCATCAATCGTTGCGCCAATGCAAGAAAAAATCTGGCAACATGCAGCGTCCCAATGGCGTTGTAGCGCAGGTATTGCGGGTTGCCGAAAATGTGGCCGGTCTTGTGAAAGTGATAGCCATACCAGGCGCACAACGGCAGTATCGGCAGCAGAAATTGTCCAGCCACACGCCAATGTCCGCCGGCAAACGCGGGCTTGCGGCGAACCTCCCAAAGATGCCAGGCAACTAGTGCCAGTGGCGTCACAATCGCCGTCTCCTTCGACAGCGCGGCGAGGGAAAACCAACACACCGCCCACCAGCCATGACGAGCCGATGGCAGCTCATGCAGCGCATACACCAATGCCCACAACGTTCCGGCAGCCGCGTAAATGTCCGCATGCGCCAGCGTGCTCTGTGTAAACCACACTGGGTAAAGCGCCGTCAGCAACGTGGTTACCACTGCGACGGGCACGTTCGCCAACCGACGCATCAACACAAAAACTCCCGTCAGCGCGAACGCCGCTACCAGCGAAATCGCCAGCCGCGTCACGGAAGGTGTAAAACCGGAGACCTTCCACCAGAACGCAAGATAAATCGCCGGCAGCGGCGGATGCGCATTCGTCAATGTGGAAGTTGGAATCAGCGTGCCGCTGCGAAAAAAATCGTACGCCGCGGGAATGTAGTACCCCGCCTCATCCCAGAAATACGGCAAGCGCAGCAGCCCAAGATGCGTCAAAAATACAAATGCATAAATGAGAGGAAAGATCATCCACGCAGGCGCGGGCTCCTCACGATGACGGCGAAATAGAAAGCGGTTCAGCCAGGTATGAGAACTCGCTTCTTGCCTGCTCGGCTGATGGACTCGCTGGTTCGATGCTGGCAAGCAAACTCCTTCGCAGAGACAGTCGTACCACAACCGCACTGGCCAACCATGATTTCCGCAAGACTCGGCAAGAGCTGTTTTCCTATAAATGTAGACCGTAGCGAGGATCTCAACGCCGTTTTTTCTCAAGAAAAACGGCATTTCGACGCCATCTTTGGTGCATAGGAATAGGAAAACAGCTTTAGTGTACCGGACCGTTGCTGCCGGGCACAGCGCCGGGGAAACTATGCGTGGGCTCAAGAACAATCGAGCCAAACGCCTGTTCGTATTGTGCGATATTCTGGCCCAGCAAATTCCACAGAGCCTTTGCCTGCTGCGGGCTCATGTAAATTCCTTGAAAATTCTGCAACGTCACTTCCGTCGGCACGTCCTGCCGCGCCGCGCCAAACACCAGCATGAAATCCCACACGCTGGCGCGCACCTGCACGCTGTTGGCATAACTGTCCCGATAATCGGGGGAATGAACGACGTTGATGTTCGGAGACTGGATTGGTTGGCTCATGCATCAAGGGTATCGCGAGTCCGCCGGTATATCTGTCTGCTTTATTTCAGGCGCAACGAAAATATCGGCGCCGCGCAGCGAAACTTATCCCCGGCTGCGGCGTATATACAGATACCGGACCTTGCTCCGGATCGATTTCCGGGAGAAGACGCAATCTGTCCCTTCCCGCAGGAGAACACAAAATGCGAATTCACTCGAACTTACCCGTTGCCTTATTGGCTCTTGCCCTTACTTCACCGCTGGCCTTCGGACAGAACGCTGCTCCGCCGCCAGCACAATCTCCATCCGGTCCTGCGACACAGATGCATCATCCCATGCACCCGCGGAAAATGGATCGTGCCCGCTGGGATCATCGCGGTCCCGGGCCGGGCGGCTGGGGACCCATGCACTCGCGGATGCGTAGACACCACCAGTTCATGCTGGCTCGCCTCGTGAGCAGACCTGGATTCAGAGATCGCATCGGCATCACACCAGATCAGGCGCAGAAGATTCGCACCGAAACTCTCGGCTTCCGCAAAACTCAAATTCGCAACCGAGCCGACCTGCAGATTCAATATCTGGATTTAAAAGATCTGCTTAGCGCCGAGAACCCGGACCGGAGCGCGATCGATAAGAAGCTCGATGAGATCGGTTCCACGCAGCTCGCTCAGAGAAAGGCCGCAATCGACTTTCATCTGGATATGCGTGCCGCACTCACGCCCGATCAGAAGCAGAAACTCCGCCAGATGCGCGAAGATTTCTTCCGTCGCCGTTTCGCTCCCATGGGACCTGGCGCACCCGACGGCACACAAGGAAAGATGCCTTCGCCCAGCGCTAACGGCGAATAACCAGCCACATTGCTACTTGAACACGGGGCTCATACAGAAACAGCGGTCATCTCTTTCGGGATGACCGCTGTTTTTTCAATCTGGTGCGAAAGGGGGGACTTGAACCCCCACGGTGTTACCCGCCAGATCCTAAGTCTGGTGCGTCTGCCAATTCCGCCACTTTCGCATGCTTGCTTGCAAAGAGCGCATCCTCATCTGAATTGTAGCTTGCCCCCATAAGCTGCGCGGCCGCGAGAATCCCGGTTCCCGGCCATAACCAAAGGCGCCCACGAAATACCGGGGCCAGCGGAGCCGTCGATCACATTAAAACCGTATCGAATCGAACGGCACCCTTAGGATCCGTGACCATTTTTCTTTTATTTTCCCCTCTTGTAGTTTTTTAGATTTTGTGTATAGTGTCTTCACCAATCAGTGAATTTGGACGAAATAAAGGCGTATGAGCTGCGCAGCCGTAGGCGTGGTGTAGTGCGCCCATCCGCGGCCCGACTGGAGATATCCGGCGGACCATAACCCAACTGTGCCAGCAACTTAACCATTGAATCGAGGTTTAACTATGCCACGGTTTCTCCCAAATCCATCGTCACTATCGGAAGTCCACCTGCAGGAACGCGTCCCCGCCCCCGAAGACCTGCCTCGCTCGCTGATCAATATCGAAGCGAAGCGATATGCCGCCTACTTTGCCGGTAGACAGGTCGGACACTACTGGAGACTGCGAACCTAGGACCGAGCACCAGACAGGGTAAAACAGCGCCAAGACCACAGGGGAACAGGAGACTTAATCCTGTTCCCCTTTGCTTCGTGGAGCGATACGCACACCAGGTGTAGGCTTGGAATTTCAGGGGGGTTTATGCCGGTCAACCGGAATATCGAAACGGATCACGTAACGGAAGAGCAACGGGTCAAATACTCCGTCGCACTTATCCAGGAATCGATGAAGCGCCAGCGCGAAGAGCTTACCATGATGAAAGCCGAAATTCCACGGCTTCAAAAGCGGTGTAAAGAGATCGAGCAAAATATCAAGCAGTTGGAAAAGCTGATTAAATCCGCGCCAAATCCCGAGAAGACATAGCGATACATCTGCCTCATCCATGTAGTGCAGCACGGATGGCAAGACTCAATATCACCATCAGCACCGCGGAAGCAGGAATCACCATCAGCGCCTTGCGCAGCCGCAGCGCATCGCCCCCGGCGATCGCGCCGATCACTCGCGAGCTAACCGCGAGCCCCGCCCATCCGCACGTGATCGCAAATCCAATCGCTGTGCCCGTCATGTGCGGAGATATATTGCCCACAATCGCCAGCGCGGTGGGAAACACGGGAGCCATCGACAGCCCCGCCAGCGCCACCAAAATCAGCGCCACCCCAGGCCGCTTCGTCTTCAACATCAGAAACGTCGTGATCGCCATTGCAATCGACGCAACCAGCGTAACCGTAATCGCCGGCACACGAATCAAAATGCTCGATGCAAGAAACCGTCCCGCCAGCAGCCCCAGCGCAAATCCCAGCGAAAGAATATTCAGCGCTCGCGACTCCGGGACACCCTGCGCGATCAGATGTCGCGGCAGCCAGTTCCACACCCCCACTTCGCAAGAGACATACAGGAACAGCAGCAGCCCCAGCAGCAGAATCACCGGCCTGCCCAGCACCTGCCCCATATCGGCGGCGATAAAACTATGCACGCCCGTCGGCCCCGGCATCCGAGTCGCAATCTCAAACACCAGCGTAATCGCTGTAAATCCCGAAATCGCGTAGCAGAGCCGCACCCAGTTCTTCGCAAAAAGATTCGCCGAAATAAACGGAGTGATGAATCCGCCCAGTCCGAAAAACAGATTCACCAGGTTCAGCACGCTCGCCCGATGCGCGCCGCCCACATCGCTGGCCAGCGCATTCGCACCCGTAATCACGATGCCGCCACCCACGCCCAGGACGAAGAACAGCGGCAGAATCACCCGATATCCGGAAGATTTCGGCAACGCGGCCAGCGCAATCGCAATCAGCGCCAACCCCAGCACCAGGCCAATTTTTTTGCCTTCTGCATCCAGCAGCGGGCCCACCGCCAGTGACGCCAACATCAAACCGAGCGCCTGCGCAAACGCAATATTGCCGTTCTGTTTGGGAGTCAGTGAAAATCGCTCGGAGAGATCCGGCAGAATCGTCCCCAGCGTGGAGGCGGTCATGCCATAGACAAATATGGCCAGAATCACAGCCAGCATCAACATCGAACAACCGCCCTTCATCGAAAAAGTCTGTAACCCCGACCAAAGTTTTCGCACAGCGAGCACTTGAGCGGAGAGACCTGGTTTTAAATCGCGCTGTCAACGCCGCCCAAACACCACAATCTTCACTCCGCCAATAATCGCACGCCCCGGCATCGGCACTCCCGGAATTTCGTCGTACCCGGTATTGCTCAAATTCGTCATCTGCACAAACGGCTGCACCCGCCCATATTCATGCACTAGCGACATATCCCACACCGGATACGCCGTCTGCTCCAGCCGCTGCTCGACTCCAACGCGTGTGTTGATCATCACCAGCTTCCCAATCCTCGCATACCAGTTGAAAACCGCGTTGTGCACCGGATAATTAAACCCATCCTCCAGTTGCTGGCCGTTCAGCACATTATTCGGACCGCCGGGCAGCCAGGTCCAGGAAAGATTCACCTGCTGGCTTTCATTCACCCGCCACATCAGCGAAGCCTCCGTGCCTGCAAAGCTGAACTGGGGCAGATTGGTGGCTACCCACAGCGCTGTCGGAGAGCTGCGCACATAATCGATAAAATTCTTCTGCGGCGAATAGAATCCGGTTACCGAAACTCCCACCCCACTCCGCGGAAACCAGTCGAAGCCGCCCTCATAATTCCATGCCGACTCCGGCTTTAGATTCGCATTCCCCAGGGTTACCGGGTCGCTGTAATAGAGGTCGGTATACGTCGGTAGCCGGAAGCCGTATCCGGCAGACGCCCGTGCTTTCAAAGTAGGCAAAATCCAGAACGTCGCCGCGCCATCCGGACTGAAAACGTCATACCCGCCGCCGATGATCTCTTCCCGCGCGCCTACGGAAACCGTACCCCGCTTCCACGATCGCAGATCGAGATCGGCATAGCCCGAGCCCCAGTTGCGCGCATGTTTGCCCAGGTTGTTGCTGTCGATCGCATCGCCATCGAAATCCAGCCCGTAATAAATTCCATCGTTTTTGTGCCAGATCGCCTTGCGCCGCGCAATCGCCTGCCAACTGGTGTCGATATGGTTGTTCGCGTAATACGAAGGGTCGTCGCGGATCAGAATGTAATTGTCCGTGTGCCGCCTGTAGGCAAATCCAGCGTCTGTCTTCGCGCCCAGGTCTTGCCGGAGCGATGCGAACCACCCCTTCGTACGTTCCCAGGAAGGATAGTTGCCGTAAAAATTGTTCGCGCCAAACGGCGTGTCGCTCCCGCCCAGCAGCACGTCGGTCGTTCCCAACTGCGTTGTCAGCCAAGATTGCGAACTTAGATTTTCATTGCGGAAATCGCGGTCGTACATGAAGCCGGAAGAGTATTCGCGATGCCCGGCCAGCTGCTCCGCCCATTTGTCGCGCGCATAATTGCCGAGGAAGGTCTGCTGATTTTCTCCAAAACTTCCGCCGCCGCCCGACACCCACAGCGACTTCTCCGCTGGCCGTTGCGTCACAAAATCCACCACGCCGCCCAGCGCATCCGCGCCATAAAGCGTCGATCCCGCGCCGTGCAGCACTTCGATATTCGCTATCGCCGCCAGCGGCACCGGTAGATCGAGATTGTTGTGTCCTGTCTGCGCATCGTTCACGCGAAATCCATTCAGCAGCACCAGCGTCTGCTCAAACGATGTTCCGCGAATGGAAATATCCGCCGGATATCCTCCCGAGCCGCGCTGGTTGATCTGCACGGAAGAGTCCGTGCGCAAATAATCTTCCACAGAATTGAATGCCAGCGGATGCTCCTGCGTATCCATCACCATCACCGAGCGCGCGGACTCACCCAACAGCACCGGGCTTGGCGAACCCAGCACCGTCACCGTGGTCAGGACGGGGCTGATCGTTGTAGTGCTCTGTTGCGCAAATGCGCAGAGCGTGGCCATGCAGGCAAGCATTGCCGGAACGTACCGGCTGACCATCATGCGTGGATCCTCGCCTGCATCGGCCGCATGGACTCTATGCCCGCAAAAACCGCGAGACGATGCACCATCAAAATACTGTGTCCGAAATAATCGATCATGAAAGAGAAAAACCTCTGAGCGATCATGGAGGAATTCGAGCAGCGCCGCAACGATACTTTTATCCCATGCTAAATGATTGATCGAGTAAACTAGATTTTTCGAATTATTATGCGAATTGAAGCTTTCCTTCGAGAGAGTCCCATGTTTACGGTGAAGCGTGCGGCCCGGCGTTTCGACGCGGTGGCTGCGCAAGCCTTCGCTGCGGACGATCTCGGATTCATGGAGGGCCTCGTCCTCGCGGCCATCTTTTTCGAAGCGCCGCGTCCCATTAAACCGTCTCAACTTGCCGAAACCTTCGCCATAACGCGCAGCAACATCAGTCACGCCGTATCTTCGTTGGAGGCGAAAGGTCTTGTGCAACGGAAAATCGATCCGTCGGATGCGCGCGGATATCTGCTCATGTTGAAACCGCATGGCAAGAAGTGTGCGCTGCGCATGATTGCGGCTTTCGACAAAATGCAGCAGGGATTTGAACGGAAAGTAGGCCGAACCGCGCTGGCCAATGCGCTTGAGGTAATTCGAGCACTGGAATTGTGTTGACCGAAGCTTGTCGACGGGCCTCGTCGTTCAGAATTCCTGGTGTCAAATTTAGAGTTGGAATGGAAAGGCATTGAGGCATGGCAGTTGTGGCAAGCGCATTCTGGAACAACAAGCGAGTTTTCATCACCGGACACACCGGCTTCAAAGGAGTCTGGCTGTCTCTCTGGCTGCAGTCCCTCGGCGCCACCGTCTCCGGCTACTCCACATCGTCGCCCGAAGAAAAAAAATCGCCGGTACAGATGGAGCATTTTCAAGGCAACATCTGCGATCTCGAAAGACTGCGCGCAGCCATGCGTGCAGCCAATCCGGAAGTCGTCCTCCACATGGCCGCACAGCCGTTGGTACGGCGCGCCGTCCATGATCCCATCGATACATACACAACCAACGTCATCGGCACCGCGACTGTGCTGGAATCCATCCGTCAATGCGATAGCGTCCGCGCCGTCATCGTCGTCACCACCGATAAATGCTACGAAAATAAAAGTTGGGACTGGGCCTATCGAGAAATCGACCCGCTCGGCGGCAACGATCCCTACAGCAGCAGCAAGGCCTGCATGGAGCTGGTCGTCGGTTCATATCGCGATTCTTTTTTTCACGATTGTCCGATCGGCATCGCCACGGCGCGCGCCGGCAACATGATCGGCGGCGGCGACTGGGCACAGGATCGCCTGGTGCCCGATATGATGCGCAGCTTCGCCGCCGGCAAGCCGGTCACGCTACGCAATCCTCACGCCACGCGGCCCTGGCAATTTGTGCTCGAAGCCCTGCGCGGCTATCTATTGCTCGCCGAGCATCTGTATCACGATCCCGCCCACACCAGCGGCGCATGGAATTTCGGTCCCGCCGCCGCCGACATTCAGCCCGTCGGCTGGATCGCCGAGCGCCTCGCCGCCGCCTGGGGAGCGGAAGCGAAATGGAATGTCGAACCCGGCCATCTTCCCCAGGAGGCGCAGATGCTCCGCCTCGACTGCTCGAAAGCAGCGGCGGAATTGTCCTGGCGACCGGCGCTGCATCTCTCCGATGCCTTGGATATGACAGTCGACTGGTATCGCTGTTTTTACGAAGGAAAAAACATCCGCTCGAAATATCTCGAGCAGCTCGCGGCCTACTCCGCGGCGGTCAACATCCAACCGGAAGCGCTTTCGGAAATTTCCTTGAGCAGATAAACTGAAGCGCGATGCGCCCCACCTTATCCGTCGCCATGATCGCCCGCAATGAAGAGGCGAATCTTCCCCGCACTCTCGACAGTGTCCGCTGGGTCGACGAAATCGTCATCGTCGATTCCGGCTCGACGGATCGCACTCCCGAGATTGCTCTTTCTTACGGCGCCAAACATTCCTTCAATCGAAATTTTCTCGGCTTCACCCCGCAGAAAAATCTCGCCATTGACGCCTGCACCTCCGACTGGATTTATCTGCTCGATGCCGATGAAGTCCTCACGCCCGAACTGTCGGAAGAGATACGGCAAACCATCGAGCATCCAAAGTTCGACGCTTACTGGCAGCCTCGCCTGAATCTGTTTTTAGGCCGCTGGATACGCCACGGCGGTTTCTATCCCGACAGCAAGCTGCGCCTCTTCCGCCGCGGCACAGCCCGCATGGCCGGTGCGGAGCCGCATGGTTCTCCGCAATGTTCCTGCCCCACGGGAAAGCTCAAACATCATCTCCTGCATTACGCCTACCCCAATTTCCGCCAATACCTGACGCACATGAACGGCTACAGCTCCGACGGCGCTCGCATCCTGCTCGGCGAGGGGAGAACGAACCGCTCCACCTGGGCCTTCACAGCCAACGCCCTCCTGAACCCTATCCTGACCTTCATCAAGAACTATATTTTTCGCTTGGGATTTCTCGACGGACGCGAAGGCTTGATCCTGCACCTGAATCATTCCGTCTACGTGCATTGGAAATATGTAAAGGCATGGGAAGCCTCGAATCGCGAATCAAACCACAGCGATCGTAAAGGAGATACGGAGAGCTGATGAATTTCGCGAGCTCTCCGTTTGAATGACAATTAAAAGTTCGTCGTCTGGACTGAAGTTCTCGCTCTGCGAAAATGTAGTGGGAAATATCTGCTTCTACCAATAGGTTGGAAGAAACCGCTCTAACCCACCAGCCCCGGCATCGTCCAGTCGCGAGACGCAACCGCTGCAGACATGGGCACGCGCTTCATCTCCGGCTTGGCGGTCAGTTCAATCCCTGCATCCGTCCAGCGCTGAATGGAATAAATCTTGGCGCAACTCTCGCACAACCAGAAATAACGGCGCATGGTCACAGGCCGCTTCTGTCGGGAAGGGTCGTAGGAATCCAGGTGGGACAAATTCGGCCGACGCTCCATCAGAAACAAACGGCCGCCACGCAGATATTTCAACTCTGCCTTGCACTCGCGATTTGCACAGGACATATTCATCGCTCACTCCTACACTGGTATCTAGTAAATTCGATGTCATTCGGGTTGAAAAAGGTTGCTGAAATTCTGGTTCGTCTCTGTGGAAAAAATTTGGCTGCCCGGCCGGAAAGCCTATTTCCCTGCCGTCCAGGGCTCAAACCGCAAGGTGATCTGATCCCTCGGCCCGGCAGCCGTCCGCACCCCGGCCAGCGACTCCACCCGCCAATCCGCCGCCATTAGCGTTTCCGGCGGATGGGTGCTCAGCACCGCCAGCACGCGGCACCCGGCCGCCTTCCCGGCCGCAACTCCCGCCGGCGCATCCTCGACCACAACACACTCCTGCACGTTCACGCCCAGCAGCGCTGCGCCCCGCTGATAGGGCTCGGGATGCGGTTTTCCCTGTGCAACCGTCTCACTGGTAACAAAATGTTCTGGAATGCGGATGCCGGCAAATGCCAGTCGGCTCCGCGCCAGCCGCTCCGTCGCGGAGGTTACTATTCCCCACGAACCCTCCGGCAGCGCCGCAATCATTTCCTGCACGCCCGGCAAAACAACCAGGCCCTCGTTGTCTTCAACTTCCAGGTCTTCGATAATGCGCAGCTCCGCTACCGCATCCAGGTCAGGCCGCAGAGCCCTCACCGTCTCGATCGCCCGCCGCCCGTGCGCCATTTTGATCGCCAGCTCCGGATCCAGGCTGCGCGAATTTGCATAACTCCGCCAGCTTCGTTCCACCGATCCCAGCGAGCTCATCAGCACGCCATCCATATCGAACAGCACGCCCCGAACCCTCAGCTCTACCATCCCCGCCCTTTCATTCGTCATTCGTTCCCTGCAATGCAAACTCCCGCCCCGCGGCCAACACCTGCCCGACCGACTCCGCCGAACACGACTCGGCATACACGCGCAACAGCGGTTCCGTGCCGGAAGCGCGCAGCAGCAGCCAGGTTTCCGCGGCATTCAGCTTCGACGCCGCTTCCGGATTGCGCAGAAAAAATTTCATGCCGTCCAATGTTTCCATCCGCTCCACCGGCATCCCGGCAAACGCCTTCACCCCGGCTCGCGCCCGATCGATGGCCGCGTTCTTAATGTCATCGGCAATGTGCAGATCGATCCGGCCATACTGATGCTCGCCGTACTCCCGCTGCAGACTGGCAACCAGCTCCCCCAGCGTCTTTTCTTCCTCCGCCATCACATTCGCCAGCAGCAATGCGTTCAGCAGGCCGTCGCGTTCCGGCAAATGCCGTTGAATCCCAATGCCCCCGGACTCTTCCCCGCCGATCAGAATTTCCCGCTCCAGCATCAGATCGCAGACATACTTGAATCCAATCCCAACCTCATGCAATTTACGTCCATGCTTTTCGCAGATGCGGTCCAGCATCCGCGTCGTGTTGAACGACCGCACCACCTCGCCGGGCCATTGCTTGCGTTCGATCAGCCAACGCAGCAGAATGGCAAAAATCTTGTGCGCATCTACCAGGTTGCCGTCTTCATCCACTGCGCCAATGCGGTCCGCGTCGCCATCCGTCGCCAGGCCCGCCTGACATTCCTGCTGCACCACCGCCTGCTGCAGCGCATGAATATGCGGCTCGATCGGCTCGGGATTGATGCCCGGGAATAACGGATCATGCTCCGCGCGAATTTCCACAAACGGAACTCCAGCGCCGGAAAATATCTCCGCCAGCACACCCGCCCCCGCGCCATACATGGAATCGATGGCAAACTTGTACCCGCTGGCAGCAATCTTTTTTAGATCGACGAAGGCCGCAATCGCGCGAACATAGTTGGGCCGAAAATCCACGCGAGAAATGCAAGCCGACGTCGCAGCCTGCGGCAGCGGCCGGCCCAGCTGCCCTTCGATAGCAGCCATGATCGCCGGCCGGCCGGAGCCGCCATAGCTGGCCTTGTATTTCACTCCATTCCACTGATAAGGATTGTGGCTCGACGTAATCATGATGCCGCCCGCCGCGCCCCGCTCGCGCACTCCGAAGGAAAGCGCCGGCGTCGGCGTAATCCCGCTCGCCAGCTCGACCGGAATCCCCGCAACGGCAACCGTCTCCGCCGCAATCTCCGCAAAACGCCGCGAGCCGAATCGCGTATCGTACCCGATGCAGATCCCCCGCGACGCATCCTCTTCCGCCAGCACATAATTCGCAATCGCCGCCGCCGCGGCGCGAACATTGGCAAAGGTAAAATCTTCCGCAATTACGGCGCGCCAACCGTCGGTGCCGAATTTCACCGCGGTCTTCTCTTTTGTAACTGTCACAGTGTCATATTCTCGCGCCGTCAAATCAAATCGGTCTGCTTCTCTTGCTCCAGCCGATTCACCAGCTTGCCCACATCCTGACAACCGCCGCGCGTGGTGATCAGCAGAACATCGTCCGTCTCCACAATCACAAGATCGTTCACTCCCACCAGCGCCACATGCTTCTTCGGCGCATGCACATAATTCCCGCGCGCCTCCAGCACACTCTGCGACGCGGCTTCCATCACATTCGCCTCTCCGCATACATTCTCGCCGCGCGCCAGCTTATGATCGTACAGCGCGGCCCAGGAGCCAAGATCGTTCCACCCAAACTCCGCCGGAATGCAGTAGAGATTCGAACGGTGCTCGCCCTTCGCGGAACGCGGCTCCAGCACCGCGTAGTCGATGCTGATGTTCTCGCATTGCGGATAGAGCGCCGCCATCGTCTCCGCGAACGCAGCCGTTCCGAACGTACCCGCAATCTGTTCCAGGTACGGAGCGGTCTCCGGCAGGTGCTCCCGAAACGCATTGGCAAATGTTCGCGCCGTCGCCAGAAACATGCCGCTGTTCCAGAAGTAGTTCCCCGCCGCGACAAATTCCTCCGCGCGTTCCAGATTCGGCTTCTCGGTAAATCGCCGCACGTGGAACGTCGAATCATTCAAGGCGTTGCCGGTTTCGATATAGCCATAGCCAGTCTCCGCGCGGCTCGGCGCAATCCCCAGCACGACGATATTTTCTCCCGCCGCCGCCAACTCACAACCGCTGCGCAGAATCTCTCCAAACCCGCGCTCGTTTTCAATGGCGTGATCGGCAGGAAATATTCCCAGCACCGCATCCGGTGTCTCGCGCTCCAGCAGAAACGCCGCAAGCCCCGCTGCCGGTGCCGTGTTCCGCGCTACCGGCTCAGCCAGAATCTGCGTCGCCGGCACCTCCGGCAGTTGCGCAGTGATCGTCGACATCAAGGAATTATTCGTGATTACCCAGCATCGCGCCGGCGGCGCAATCGGCCCCAGCCGATCCACCGTCCGCTGCAACATGCTGCGCTCGCCGTCCAGCGACAACACCTGCTTGGGATGCAATCGCCGGCTGCGCGGCCAGAAACGCGTGCCGCTGCCGCCGGCCAGAATGAAAGGTCGAAAATCCCGAAAATTCATAGATTCGCCGCGAGGCACGCTTCATCGTAAATGAATTCGGGTGTCCCAGCCACACCGGTACAATTCCCTACGACAAAGGAACAGCCCGAAGAATCTCCATCGGCTCTGCCGGAACCAGGCTCCACTCCGAAACACAGGCCGGAACCACCGCCAGCTCTCCGCGCTCCAGTTGAATCGGCGCTTCATTCCCCGCCTGCAGCACGCCGCTGCCATTAGCAACAAAGATCAACTGCACCGCCGGTTTTTCGAGCGCCAAAAACTTCCGCGCAGCCCCCGCCGAGATTACCGTGCGGTCCACACGAAAATAATTCGACTCGACCAGCACCGCATGATCGCCCTCAGCCCTCGCCGGCACTTTGCCAGCCGCCGTCTGCACCCGCGTCGCCTTCAATCCATCCTTCAAATGCAGCTCCCGCGGACGCCCGTAGTCGTACAAGCGATACGTCATGTCGGAATTCTGCTGCGTCTCCAGCAACACCACGCCCGGCCCAACCGCATGCACCGTTCCCGCATCGACGAAAATCATATCGCCCTTCGCGACCGGCACCCGCTCCAGCATTTCTTCCAGCGTGCCCGCTTCAATCGCCGCTCGCATCGCATCAAGCGTCGACCCCACGCGCAACCCCAGTGCCACCTTCGCACCCGGCTCCGCCTCCAGCGCATACCAGCATTCCGTTTTTCCGTGGGGCTCGCCATGCTCCCGCGCCATCCCGTCGCCGGGATGAACCTGCACGCTCAATTTTTCCTGCGGAAAAAGAATCTTCATCAACAACGGAAAGCGTTCCTGATGGCTCGCTGCCTCACCCACCAGGTCTTTCCCATGCTCATGAAAAACCCGGGCGAACGTCTCTCCGGTCAGCGGCCCGCTGTCGACAACACAATCGTCCCCGCTCAGCCAGACCTCGCCGATCGGCTCGCCAACAATTTGGTGGTTATACCAGGGAGCAAGATTCCGCACGCCCCAAACACGCGTGCGAAACCACGGCCGCAAACGAAAAGGAGTCAATTTGTCCATAGGAAATTGTTATGAGAAGAAAGTGTATTCAGAAGAAAACGGTTCAACCCTGGAACAGCCGTGTATTCCAGGTCTCGCCTTTGAGACCTGGGTGATCACAATAAATTACGCAATCTTCGCGAAGAAATCCTTCATCCGCTTCAGCCCTTCATCCACATCCGCGTGCGAAACAGCATAGGAAATCCGAACATGTTCGTTGGTCCCGAACGCTTCTCCCGGCACCACCACCACATGCGCCTCATGCAGCAGCCGCGTCGCCAACTCCGACGCCGTCGCGATTTTTCCTTTACCCCCTCGCGAGCCTAGATACGCCGACACATTCGGATACACATAGAACGCGCCATCGGGCACCGTGCAGCGCACGCCGGGAATCTCCTTGAGCCGCGCCAGCACCTGATCGCGCAGCGACAGATATTCTCCACGCATCTCCGCCACACATTCCTGTGGGCCGTTCAGCGCGGCAATCGCCGCCTTCTGCACAAACGCCGCGGTCGAGGAAGTGTCCTGGCTCTGCAGCTTCGACATCGCCTGGATAATCGGCTTCGGCGCCAGCGCGTATCCCGCGCGCCAGCCCGTCATCGCGTAGGTCTTCGACAGCGACCCCAGCACCACAATGTGCTCTTTGCAGTCCGTAAACGATCCGCCGGAGACACCCGCGCCCGTGTACTGCAGGTACACATAGCATTCATCCAGCAGCACATAAATTCCGCGCGCATGCGCCAGTCGCACCACCTGTTCCAGATCCGCCGGAGACATCACCGCGCCCGCCGGGTTCGACGGCGAATTCAAAATAATCGCCTTGGTCCGCGGCGTAATGCAGCGCTCGATGGCAGCCGCCGTAATGCGGAAATTCTCCGCTTCGCTCGTCTCCAGAAATACCGGCTTGCCGCCCGCATATTGAATGATGTCCTTGAACGAAACCCAGTACGGCACCGGCAGCACCACTTCATCGCCATGATCCACCAGCACCTGGATGGCATGGAACAGCGCCAGCTTGCCGCCGGTAGTAAAGACTGTCTCATCCGGCGAATAGTTCGAGCCAAAGTCCGCCGCATGGCGCGCCACAATCGCCTTACGTACCTCAGGAATGCCGCTCACCGTCGTATAGCGGGTAAAGTTCCCTTGAATTGCGGCAATGGCAGCGTCTTTAATATGCTGCGGAGTGGGAAGGTGCGGCTCGCCGGCACCGAAATCCACCAGATTCTTGCCCTCGGCGCGGAGCTTGGCAGCCTCCGCGGTAACAGCCATGGTGGCGGAAATCTCAATGCGGCCAATGCGGTCGGAAAATATCTTTTGAGCAGCAGAAACAGTCATACGTCTAGTTTGTCAGAAGATGCCAGAAGACGCCAAGAGTGAAATCGTTCAACCAGAAATCTGTCATCCCAGCCGGACCCCGAGCGAAGTCGAGGGGTAATGGAGGGACTTGCCGGGTGCCGGGTGCCCCACGTCTCGTTTCTGAGACGTGGGAATTCGGCTCATTCAGACTCTTTCGCCGCCCGGGTTTGCATCCGCTCCACCACACTCGCCGGCACCAATCCTTCGACCGAGCCCCCCAGCCGAAACACTTCGCGAATCAGCCGCGAACTGACATAAGAATACTTCTCCGCCGGCATCATAAACACCGTCTCCAGCTGCGGAGCCAGCCGCCGGTTCATCAGCGCCATCTGAAATTCATATTCGTAATCGCTGATCGCTCGAATGCCGCGCAGCAGCGCCTGCGCCTGCTGCTGCCGCGCAAACTCCACCAGCAACCCGTCGAACGTGCTTACTGAAATATTCCCAAACTCGCGCGTAGCTTCCGTAATCATTTCCACGCGATCCTGCACCGGAAACAGCGGCTGCTTTTCAGAATTGTTCAGAATGGCGACTACAAGATGATCGAAGATTTTCGAGCCACGGGCAATCAGGTCAAGATGACCATTCGTAAGCGGATCGAAGGTGCCTGGGTAAATCGCACGAACAGTATTCACGTCAGATGAATTGTAAGGTCCTGCGGACGGCATAGCAATCGCCATCCGGAAAGCTGACTTGGCTTTCTACAATGAAGTTTGTCATCCCCACCGGAGCGCGACCCAGGTTTCGAGCAATAGGTCTTCGTCGCTGGGGCGCAAGCGCACCCGGGTTTTATCCGTCAACCCTTCAAATATCGTCGAAAAAAGACAAACATCCGTCGGTCCGCATCCGCCGTATCCGCAGCACGATACCCGCCTTTGTTCGATGGATTCTGAAACGCATGCCCGGCATCCGCATATTCCTTCACATCCACCGGATGCCCGATCTTCTCCATCTCCGCGGCAAATTTTCGCACATCCTCCGGCGTAATTCCGCGATCCTGCGCACCGTAATTCCCCAAGATCGCCGCGTGGATTTTCTTCAGCTGCGCCGGATCGGTTTCCGGCGCGCCATAATTGATGGCTACTGCGCGCAGCACCGGGTCGACAATCGACAACTGCATGGCATAGTTCCCGCCCATGCACCATCCATCCGCGCCAATCCGATTCGGCTCGACATCTTTCAATGTCTTCAGGTAATCCACACCGGAGATCAGATCCGCAACTCCGCGACTTTGCGGCAGTCCGCGCATCAACTCATGCGCCATCTCAGGGTCGCTGGTCACCTGCCCTCGATACAGATCGACCGCCAGGGTCACATAGCCATGCTCGGCGAACATCTGTGCCTGCTGCTTTACCCAGCCGTTCAGGCCCCACCATTCATGGATAATCACGATTGCCGGGAATGGGCCAGCTCCCGCAGGCCGGTAAAGCACGCCGTGAACCGTCTCCCCGCCGCTCTGAAAGCTGACATTTTTCGGACCGGTTACAGAAGTTGCTCCAGCGAAACTGGACAACGAAAGTACCACCACTGCGATGCAAGCAGAAGCAGACGGAATTCTTCTTCTCACGACGGGGCATCCTCTGCGGAAATTGTCCGACCTTGCATCGACAGCGTCAATAACTTTTCATACTTATCCACAAACATTCGTACTGTATCGCACAAGCGCTGGACTTCAAAACAATCCGTTACCGCCCGATTGGGATCGACAACCCTACCCCATGTGCATTCCGCCATTCACATCCAGCACATGACCGGTAATGTACCCGGCTCCATCCGAAGCCAGAAAAGCAACCGCATGCGCAATTTCCTCCGGCGTTCCCGCCCGGTCCAGCGGTATCTGCGTCAGCATCGCGCTCCTCTGCTGCTCATTCAAAACATCTGTCATGGGAGTAGAAATATACCCCGGCGCCACCGCGTTCACCGTAATATTGCGCGATGCCAGCTCCCGCGCCAGCGACTTCGTCAGCCCAATCAGTCCAGCCTTGCTGGCCGCATAATTTGCCTGTCCCGCCTGTCCCGTCTCTCCCACCACGCTGCTCACGTTGATGATCCGGCCCCAGCGCGCCTTCAACATGCTCGAACACGCCGCCTGCGTCAGCAGAAATGCGCCGGTAAGATTCGTCGCCAGCACCGCATCCCAATCCGCCAGCTTCATTCTTAACATCAAATTGTCGCGTGTAATCCCGCCACAGTTCACCAGGATTTCAATCTTCCCAAACTGCGCCAGCACCGCCTTCGCCGCGGCTTTGATCGACTCTTCGCTCGCCAGGTCCATCTCAAACGCAGCCGCCTTCCCGCTCGCGGCTTCAATCTCCGCCGCCACTTCCGCCAGCTTCGAGGTGTTGCGCGCTGCCAGCGCCACCTGCGCTCCCGCCTTCGCCAGCGTCAAAGCACAGGCCCGCCCAATACCCTGCGACGCGCCCGTAACCAATGCAACCCGACCTGCAAGTGAAAACATCGATGAACTCCTGAATGGAATGTTACGGCAGTGAGTATAGAGAAAGTTCGGTCATGGGAAAATCCACTTTGTTGTCGGTCATCAGCGTAAGCCCATGTTCCAGTGCACTGGCGGCGATCAACAAATCATCGAGGGCAATTGTGCGGCCTCGGCGCGACCAGTCGCGTTTCAGCCTGCCGGCCGTGCGCGCTATGGCTGCTGTGATCGGATAACACTCCAGGCGATTGAGAAACGCCTCCGTTTCGGCTTCTTCTCGCGGCCGCATACCGGCATGGATTTCAGCGATATTGATGGCCGTCGTGGCCAGCGAATGTCCATTGCCAACCTCTCTCGCCAGCAACTCCCGGCGACCGCGCCGATCCCGTAAAACGTCGATCAATACCGTGGAATCGAGCAGCAGATTCACTTTTTCCTGCCGCTGGATTTGGTCTTCCTGCCGGAAGGCTTGTTCGACGGGCCGGCGTGACCGGCAATTTGGTCGCTGCGCTTCCGTCCCTCCCGGCGCAACTTGCGCACCCACGCAGCCGAGCCTTGGGCAAGTTCAGGATGGTCCTGATCTTCCCATACAGGTTTATCCGATTCGAGAAACTCCAGCAGCTTGCGTCGGCGAATTTCCGCTTTGGCCGTTTCCACCAAAAATGCGCTGCGTTTTCTGGGGCCGACCATCGCGTCGATTTCGCCAACCAGTTCCTGGGGTAACTGGATATGGGCACGGTAAGTCACAATGTGATGATACATCGTCTGTGGGCCTTAGATAGCCCAACGATTGCCAATCGCCGCGCTGAATATCACCTGAGCCGGATGTATCCAGGCAGATGAAGAAGAATTACGCCAAAGCCATCACCGGCTGCGGCTTCCAGATCACCACTGCCTGGCTGCGCGCAAAATGCAGCACCGGCGCAATATCCGGCAGCTGGATCCCATGCGCCCGCGGCAACTCGTTCAATTCAATCTCCGCCTCCGCCGCCTCCAGCGGCCACGGAGCATGATGAATATTCCCCTGCAGCAACTGCCCCGCGCGATCGTGCGTGAACAGGCAATAGCGCTCCGTCAAAAAATATTCGATCGTATCCCGCGCCGCCCGATGCCGCGATAGCGGTCCCAGTCCGCGATAGGTCGCGCGAAACCGCACCGGCTCCTTCGTAAACAGGCGCGTGCTTTCATAGTGAACCCAGCCGCCCTGCCCTTCTTTCGCCCGCATCCGCGCCCAATAATATGGAAGATGAAACCACACCCGCGCCGCCATCACCGCCGCCGGATTCGCCGCATCCAGCGAAAAAAAATATACCCCCGGCGTCCCCGTCCGCTGGTCCCGCACGTATGTACGAAGATTCAGCTCCGCAAACCGCCGCGCTCCCGGAACGCTGCCCAGTCCGCGAAATCGAATCCGGTCCATCGTGAATGGAACAATCCCCACCCACCCCGTCCCGGCAAATCCATCGACGATCAGACCCCGTGGCAGCAGATCGCCGATCGCCTCCGCCGCCACCGGCCAATGCGCAAACAGCAGACTATGCCAGCGCTGCGTCATCACCCACGGCTTCGCCGGCAGCGCCCACGGCCGATCTTCGGTCATCGTAAGAATGTCGCCCATCAACCCTCTACTGCACCATCATCCGCTCTGCGTTACCCTGAAAACCAGACACAAAAAAATCCTAAGGCAAAACCAGCTCGTCACGAAAAAACTATGCCTGCCAACGAAACAAATTCCGCCAGCCGCAACTCGACAGAAGTCTACGCCATCCACGGAGCAGACCCCGAAGTCCTCGCCTACGCCATGGCAAAATACTCCCGCTCCGCCCTCTCCATGAAAGAGTCCCTCAAGGAGTTGAACGCGCAGCGCGCCGAACAGTTTCTCAACACCTTCTATTTCCAGTACGGCCATCGCTCCATCGCCGATCTCGCCCACATCGCGTTAGCGGTCGAACGCTTGTCTCTCCTCGCCGCCATCGTGCTCGTCGACGAGCAGCGCTGGGATGGCCAGGAGCGCTCCACCCGCTATCAGAATTTCCGCAAAAGCGGCTGGTACCTTCCCAGCTTCGGCGAAAACACCCAAGCCCGGCAAGCCTACACCGACAGCATAGAAAGCCTCTTCCATTCCTATGATGAAACGTCGCGCAACGCAGTGGAACTGCTGCGCAGCCAGGTGCCGAAGCCGGAAGAGATGAAGCCCGAAGCCTACGAGCGCACCCTCAAGGCCCGAGCCTTCGACGGCGCTCGCTATCTTCTGCCGCTCGCCGCCAACACCTCGCTGGGAGAAATCGTCAACGCCCGCACGCTCGAAACCCAAGTCTCCCGCCTGCTCTCCCACACTCACGCAGAAGTTCGAGAGCTAGGCGAAAAACTCCGCGAAGCCGCAGCCACGCCCGCGTGGAACGTCCAGCGCACCGCGCTCGAATCCCTCCACCACGACATCGCCGCCGTCGATCCAATACTCGGCGAACGCGCCGCCGCGATCCTGCTGCGCGACATTCCCGTCGCCCCCACGCTGGTCAAATACGCCGCGCCCGTCGAGTATCAACAGAAAACCCGTACCGAACTGGAACAAGCCGCGCAGGCCCTAATGCAACAGGAAAAAATCCAGTCCGCGCCGCTCGTCGATCTGATCGAACCCGAGCACAATCCAGAGTCGTTGGAAATAGAAATCGTAACCACGCTGCTCTACAGCGCCTGCCATTATCCCTACCGCCAGATTCACAACCAAGTCGCCGCGTTAGATAAAATCCGTCGCGACGAACTCCTCTTATTAGGCACAAAATATCGCGGCAAACACGACGAGCTCTCCCGCGCCTTCGCCTCCGGCTATCAATTCCGCTTCGACATCCTCATGGACATCGGCGGTTTCCGCGACATGCACCGTCACCGCCGCTCCATTCAAACCATGCAAAACTTCACCAGCCTGCATGGTTTCGACACCCCGGAATTGATCGCCGAATCCAGCCTGCGTCAGCCCTACGAACAAGCCGTACAGCAGGCACACCAGGCCTTCGAGCGTCTATCGCAGGCAAACATTCCCGAAGCAGCCGCAACCGCGCAGTATTTGTTACCGCTGGGAACACGCTGCCGTTCGCTCTTCAAAATGGACTTCGCCGAAGCCCAATACATCGCCGAGCTGCGCAGCGCCCCACAAGGCCATATCTCCTACCGCCGCGTCGCCTGGGAAATGTACCAAGCCATAGCAAAAAAACATCCAGTGCTGGCCCAAAATTTCCGCATCGCCGACGTAAACATCCCCATCGATCCGCTGCAGCGGTAAGCATGAAGATGCCCCGCAAATACGATCCCGCCCGGCTGCTGCTCGTCTTCGATCTGCTGGCAACCTCCGTATTTGCGCTGGAAGGAGCGCTCTCGGCGATCCAGGGCAATCTCGACCTGCTGGGCTTGATGGTGCTGGCCTTCGCCACGGCATTAGGAGGAGGCATCCTCCGCGATCTCCTCATCGGCGCCATCCCTCCCAACTCCATCCGCGACTGGCGCTACGCCGCCACGGCATTGCTCGCAGCGCTCGTCGTTTTTATCGGCTACCGGCACCTCAGCCACGTCCCTTCGATGTGGATCGTGACCTTGGACGCAGCAGGACTCAGCCTGTTTGCCGTCGCCGGCGCGGCCAAAGCGCTGCAATACAACATCCATCCCCTGCTCGCGATTTTGATCGGAGGAATCACCGGCGTAGGCGGCGGAACCATCCGCGACATTCTGCTGGCCCGCATCCCGCTCGTACTGAACTCCGATATCTATGCAACGGCGGCACTGCTCGGAGCGGCCATTGTCGTCCTCGGCTGGAAGCTGAAGATACGCACTGTCTTTACCATGTCCCTCGGCGGAGCAGCCTGCTTCGCCCTACGCATGGTCAGCGTCTGGCAACACTGGAACCTGCCAAAAGTCCACGGATAAGTTGCTACGCAATAGATTCTTCATAGAATCCAGCTAAAACCCATGAGCTCGATGAACACAAGCGCGTTTCCCGTTACTGATCCATCGGCTGCCGTTCGGCGTTCCGGTAAACCAGGCTCGTTTCTCGCGAGGCTGCAATCGCGCAGCTTCTACCCGGTATGCGTTCTTCTCGCGGCAGACTGGATGGAGGCTCACCTATGAGAGCGGCGCACTTCAAGAATTCTTCAAGAGAACCTGCGATAAGCCTTGTCTCGGAACTTCTGAAGGGCCGATCGTAGCATAACCCATGCGGAACATAAATGTAGGCTGCAACGACAAATCTCCGGTGAATGCCAGAAGCTTCGTCTCCTATTTGTGGCCGTCCCTTAATGAGACTAACCCCTGTATTTGTTGGTATTTCGGCTGTATAGGCTCCGATGGATAGAGGCTTGGCAGCAGAACCGCGAGCATCTAATATTAACGGAAAACTGTATGAGGATAGATAGTAATGAAGAAAACGATTCGTGCCGCTTGTTTCATAGCTGGATTGATGGGAATATTCGGAACGGTTTCACGGTCGTGGGCGGATGCTGGGGTAAAGTTCGATCTGGCTGGTCCCAAGGTGGAAGTGCATGTGCAGCGGGGTGGGAGGACGCTGCCTATCGCTCAAGTGCCGAACCTTTTGGCAGGGGACAAGCTTTTCATAAAGGCCGATCTCCCTTCGACGCAGTCCAATCACCTGTTGCTAATCGTTGCTTTTCTGCGCGGGACAACGAATGAACCTCCGGAGAACTGGTTCCACGAGATCGACACATGGAACAAGAAGATCGTCGAGGGTACGACCATCACTGTGCCAGAGGGGGCGGAGCAGGCGCTGATGTTCATCGCACCGGAGACCGGTGGGGACTTCAAGACGTTGCGCGGAGCGGTGCGCGGGCGGCCGGGACTGTTTATTCGCGCCGATGCCGGACTGAATGAGGCTTCGTTCGAGCAGCAGCGGATTCAACGCTATCTGGCAGGGATGAAGAAGGTCGACTCGAAAGACCCAAAGGTCATTGCGGATCGGTCGGCGAAGCTGGCGGCGACACTGGGTCTGAAGCCGAATCCGGATTGTTTTAAACAGCCGGTAGCGCAGCAGGTAACATGCCTGACGCAGGGCAGCGTCCCGCTGCTGTTGAACGACGGGCATGAGATGAGCGTGACGGAAGCGCTCTCGTCGGGGACCGCACAGGAGCTGGCCAGCAACGCCTCCTACACGCCGCAGGCGGGTTACGGATTATATTCCGCATATGTGGGCGTCATTGTGGATGTCGTTCATATCGTCAGCCTGATGAGGACGGCGCAGTATCAGTACATTCCGGCGCTATCGCTGCCCGAGGATTCGACCCTGAACCTCAAACTGAATGCGCCGCCCTCGTTCCTGAACCCAAAGTCGGTGATCGTAATTGCGTTGCCGGCTGTGCAGGCGGCCAAGCTGCCTCCACTGAAGCCGACCAATGCGGATGAGATGTCGTGCCTGAAAAACCCGAAGATGGTTATAGCGATCGGGGGCGCTCCGCTGGTGTTCTCGACATCGCTGGCGCACGACATGGTGCTGCACCTCAACCGGACTGGAACTCCCGAGGATCTGCCGCTGCAGGCGGATGCGAATCAGGGCGGACTGGTGGTGGCTTCTAATAAAGAACGGAAGCCGTTGGACGGTGTGATGGCCAAGGCGAACTATGCCGTGAAGCCGCAGGGCAAGGTGGGTTCGGCGACGGACTTGGTGATCTCAGGGACGGTGGAGGGTTTCTGGGGGTTTGACCGCTTCGAGGGGCCGACGGTCAACCTGCAGCAGGTCGATGGCAAGGACTGGAAGATCGTCGGTGACACGCAGCTGATGGCGGGTCAGGACAACAAACTGATGCTGCAGGGAAGTGGAACGGCTTGCGTGGAACAGATTGCGCTCAGTCCGGCGCAGGGGGCGAAAGACGCCAGGGATGTCGATGTGAAGTACGAGCCGGCGAAGGGAGACGGAGGGAAGCCGCAGAAGGATACCCTCGCGCTCGACTTGTCGCTGAAGGGCGTAAAGCCGGGCGGGTATTCGTTCGGGATCAAGCAGTTCGGCGATAAAAACCAGGTGCGCGTTCCCTTCACGGCGTATAACGCGAACATCAAGCTGGATGCATTCACGATCCATGCAGGCGACCGGACTGCAGTGCTCACGGGCAAGGGCCTGGGCAGCGTTGTCTCGTTGGATCTGGATGGACAGACATTTATGCCCGCTGCCGGAAGCAACGA
The DNA here is from genome assembly GCA_965276585.1 of Acidobacteriaceae bacterium. GTDB lineage: Bacteria > Acidobacteriota > Terriglobia > Terriglobales > Acidobacteriaceae > JAKAAZ01. The sequence goes on from CBDIAZ010000003.1 coordinate 1,381,874, forward strand.
CGCAACCGTACATCTCGAGGCGAAGGCTGCCGTGACTGCAAAGGACGGTGATGAAGCCAAGGCGAAGTTGAAGGATGGGCGCATGTTGCCAGTGAAAGTTACGGTCGCGGCGGCCAGACCGAGCTTGACGCTGGTGTCCATGAACGCGTCCCCGGCGGAAGAGGGTGGAACACTCTCGGTTGTGCTAAGCGGCAAGGATGAGATCCCGCTGCACGGAAATCTTACCTTCGTTGTCACGACGAAAAATGTCTTTCCGCGCACGCAAAAGATAGAGGTCGCGACGGCCAACGAAGGCACTAAGACAACGCTGTCGCTCGCGGATAAGAACCTGGTCCTGCAGGACGATCACACGGCGGTCGTGACGCTGAATCCATTGAAGGCGTTTGGACAATCGGCGTTCGGCCCGCTCGCCATGCGGCCGATAGCGGCAGACGGAAGCATGGGCGATTGGACGCGGCTGGGTGTCCTGGTCAGAACGCCCGAGATCAGCGATATCAAATGCACTACCGCTGATGCGGCGACGTGCACGGTCAATGGAAGAAATCTTTTCCTGGTGCAATCCTTCGGTGCGGGAAAAGATTTTGCCAGGTCAACCGATGTGCCGACCGGGTTCGCGCAGAGCGAGTTTGCCGTGCCAACGCCGGCGGATGGAGCGACGCTTTATCTAAAGCTGCGCGACGACCCGGGGGCAGCAGCGATTGTTAAGCTGCCCACACCGATACACTCGGCATCCGCGTCAGCGAAGTCTACACCCTGATCCGCGTTCAGATGGAACGTTCTGCCTCATCCGCTTCTTCTGCGAGATGCATTGCCATATCCATAAACTCGTTCGACTGTCCTTTGAAGAGATTCGAGGCAGTCAGCTTTTTGACGAGGGCGACGGCACCGACGTTCGGCGAGTTTACTGGACGGATCACAGAGATTTGCGGCAATGCGGTGCTGACGAACGGGCATGGTGTCGGGAAAATACCTTGCGCGTAGCCTGGATTTCCACGAAGATTTGGGAACGTGATTCCGTCGACGGTCACACCTGGCAGGCCTTCGAGTGCCTTGTTGAATCCGGTGAAGTGAATTGCCTCAACCGGTAGGATGCAGGCCAAAACATTGACTGCGCGAAGGTCACTCGCTCTCGATAGAAAGTGCGCATACAGACTGGTTCCGGCCTCGTCGATACTGGGAGAATGGAATGTGGCCGTGTTTGCGATGGCCTGGTATTGCTCTTCCGTGAGGCCATCCCTGGTCGGGATCGCCGGGACGCCGTTCAACTCAACGAGTTGGACGGGTTTGCTGCCAAAGTCGGGGTTTGCATGGGAGCGCAGCTTCGTGTACCAGCTTGTGTCCACATTCAGATCGGTCAGATTCGTTAGATATCCGGCCTCGTTTGAGCCTTGTACTTGCGGCATCCGCAAGGTACGGAACTCATCCAGATTAATTGGTTTTCGGCCGGTATCCTGGAGTGCGGCGTTGATAAACCGCGCATGGCTGGCCTCGTCGCGGCGGATGTCGTGGTTGTAGCGAACCAGCGCGGGATCGATGTTGGTCAACGCCCGTTGGAAGCCAGGATTGCCCTCGGCAAGCAGTGTATATTGCGTCCACAAATCGGTCTCTACGAGTTCAACTGCAGCCAGAAACCTGAAAATCGCGATATCGCCCGCAGAGATCGCGCGGCCCTCTTCGCGTTCCTCGGCCATGGCGGGTGCTGCAAGTAGCGCGGGTGCGAGAGCCACGGCGCCTGCTGCCGCAAGACCGCCCTTCAGAAAGTTGCGACGATTGGATGATTGATGCGATGTCATTGAATGCTCCAAGTTCGGTGTGCCTCGCTGCCTTGTCGGCTGCGAGGGTTATTCCAGGAGGCGTTCCCTGTACGTCCGTAGTTGTGTCGCCAAGCGGCGTCCGTTTGCCGCAGTACAGACGATCGCGCGCATCACTCACGATTTTGTCTCTACCGCGTCCATGACGAAACTCGTATGGCGTCTTGCCATAGCCGAAGTCCCATCGAGTTGCCGGTGCTCGGAGAATGTGCCTCGGAGTACCGGCGTAGTATTTACGCTCCGGCCTGAAGCTCTTCCGAGATCCGCTGCGTTATTTTTACGTGCTCTTTAAACACGGCGAGCGAGAGTGTCCCGAGATGCCGTCCCTGGCTTTCTGCCATGTCGCTTTTCGGCGGAGCCGGATGCCCAAGATAAGCCTGGGTCAAATCGCGGAGTTCTATATGGTTTTCCAGCTGAGCCACAATGTAAGCCTTATCAAACTCCGGACCGGTCGGAGCATTCTTAATTTTTTCTAGCGTTGCTTCTGCCTTCGTAGTCATGGTTGGCACTGGCGTGCCGAGTTCCTTTAGCACGGTCGTCACGGCGATTGCTTCGGTCAGTTCAAATCCGGCGAACTCCTTGGCGTCGGCCTTGGATGCGCGCTCGACCGCGATTTTGCTTGTCGCCAGCGAAAGTTCTGCACGACCAATGACAGCCATCCCGAACTCTTTCACATTACTGGGGTTCATCATGTGGGCACCGGGATCAGTGCCAATCGTAGGGTTATCCTGCGCGAGACTATTGGCAGCGGACGAGAGCGTTACGCCTGCAACCCCGAGGCCGACGGCGGTTGCGCCTTTGAGAAAACTCCGACGGCTAGCGCTCATGTGGTTTGGCTGGTCATGACCTGTGGTCACATCTTTCTTCATAAAGCTCCTGGGTAAACAATTGCCGTTGATGTGTATCGAAGAGTGGAAATGCCTGCGAGGGCCCGCAGAAGTAGGGTGCCCACCCTTGAGACTAGGAGTAAGCTGAAGATATGGCAAGAACGCACAAAAAAGTGGGGTACCCACCTGAAAGTAAGGTCAAGGAACCACGCGGGCACACGAAAGAGGACTGGTCGGCCGACGCGGCTGAAGAAGCTTTCAAACTCATAGAGGGGCGCTGGAAAATGATGATCCTCTTCCATCTTTTCGACAAGCAGATGCTGCGCTTTTCAGAGCTTGAGCGTGCGATCCCTTTGGCTTCACAGAAGATGCTCATCCAGCAACTTCGCGATCTTGAGCGAAATGGAATCGTAAAGCGCACCATCTACCCTCAGGTGCCTCCAAGAGTGGAGTACAGTTTGACAGACCTGGGGCAGGCACTCCGCCCAGCACTCCATGAACTCGTTCAATGGGCGAACTTAAAGAGGAAGAGGGTGTCGGATCAAGCGTTGATTTGTTGAGGGCCTCAGCGGCTTTAAATTGAGTGCTGCGTATCGCCTCTCTGCGTGGCCGCTGAAGGAGGGCCGGGAGACACACTAGGTAACGCAAGTCGGCTTGTGTTTACCGATAACTGCCTAACCCAGTTCCCCAACTACCGACAACAACCAACTCACTCATGAGGCGGCAGCGTTTCGAGTCGAAAATACTTGCTCGGCAATAACTGAATCTGCACCCGATGCGCCGCCGGTTCTACATCGTAGTCCGCCGTGACAAAGGTACAAGGCGTGCCTTCCGCAAGTTCAACCCCAAACGCGCTAATGTACGGAATGTTCAACTCCACCTGCAGCATGGCCGCGCGCCAAGCCCGTTCGGCGGAAACAGGAACAATCTCGATTCCCAGCCCGGCGATCCGGGAAAGCACCTGCTCCTGCATCTCCGCGCCTTTCATGCGCAGCAGGTGACCGGCGACCTCGCCCCAATGCAGCGCGCAGACCAGCACGCCCACATTCCCTGCCGTCATCCTGGCGAGTATCTTGCGAACCTCGCTGGCGCCCGCTTCATTGTCCAGCAAACGCAAAATCGCGCTCGAGTCCAGCGCATACATCTCAGCCGGTACGGTTATCGCCACTTCGACGCCCTTTCAGCAGCGCATCCGTCATCGACGGACCGCCCGCGGTCATGCCCCGCAGCTCATTCACCAGCTGCCCATCGATCGGGCGCAAAATTATCTGGTTGCGCTCGCGGATCACAGCAAAACGCATCCCCGGTTTGATCTTCATCGCTGCCCGTAATTCAGCCGGAATCACCAGCTGCCCCTTGGTGCTGATGGTGACGGAGTAAGCATCCATGTAAGCCAGTATGCATCTATGTAAGCCAGTATGTATCTATTTTTCTTGTCTTACTTCAAAAAAAAATGTAAGCCGCTGAAAAATTTGCCGGGGGAAACCGTTCTTCTGAATGAAAGTTATTCAAAAACAATAATATAGCGGTGAAACCTGCGCGGCCCAAAGCTGCCAGAGCTGCCAAAGGAGCCTGCTTCGCGGACAGGCGTTCCCTAGTTGCTGGAGGAAAGAAAGTCTCGAAATTTCTTCGTCTTATGTTCGCCTAGAGCGAATTGGTGCTAAAATCCCGCCAGTAACCAAAGTTACCTTCAATCGGACGCAGGACCAGGGCCGCATTGCAGGGACCCGAATTTCAACTCACCCCCGGAGATTCCGATGGCAGAAGATAAAGAGCGCGCGCGGGCGATCGACCTCGCACTTTCACAGATTGAAAAGCAGTTCGGCAAGGGATCGATCATGCGCCTGGGCAGCAAAGAGGCCATCGTTCCCATCTCCGTCATCTCCACCGGATCGATCTCCTTCGATGCCGCGCTGGGCGTCGGCGGCGTTCCCCGCGGCCGTGTGATTGAGATTTTCGGACCGGAATCCTCGGGCAAAACCACCATCACCCTGCAGATTATTGCCGAAGCGCAGAAGGCCGGCGGTATGGCCGCATTCGTCGACGCGGAACACGCTTTGGACCCACAATACGCGAAAAAGCTGGGCGTCGATGTCGACAATCTGCTCATCTCGCAGCCCGATTACGGCGAGCAGGCGCTCGAAATCACCGAAGCATTAGTGCGCTCGGGGGCCATCGATGTGCTGGTCGTCGACTCGGTCGCAGCGCTGGTACCCAAGGCAGAACTCGATGGAGAAATGGGCGACTCCCATATGGGGCTGCAGGCACGTTTAATGTCGCAGGCGCTGCGCAAGCTCACCGGCACGGTCTCGAAATCGCGCACCTCGCTCATCTTCATCAATCAAATTCGCGAAAAAATCGGCGTCATGTTCGGCAATCCGGAGACCACCACCGGAGGCCGCGCGCTCAAATTTTATTCTTCCGTCCGCGTCGATATTCGACGCATCGCAGCCGTGAAAGAAGGCGATGTCGTCGTCGGCTCGCGCACCAAAGTCAAAATCGTCAAGAACAAGGTCGCCGCGCCTTTCCGCGAGGCCGAATTCGACATCCTCTACGGCGAAGGCATCTCCCGCGAAGGCGACGTGCTCGATCAGGCCGTGCTGCACAATGTCGTCGAAAAGTCAGGGGCCTGGTACAGCTTCTCCGGAGAACGCATCGGCCAGGGCCGCGAGAACGTTCGCCAATACTTCAAGGACAACAAAGACACCTTCGCCCGGGTCGAAAATACGCTGCGCCAGAAGCTCGGCATCACAGCAAAAAGCGACGCACCCGAGTTACCGCCCATCCCCGCCGTTCCAGTAAACGGGGCCGCCATAGCCCAGGAAGCCGTGAAGCCAGGCGCTAGAAAATAGCGCCGTAGAACCGTGTTGATGAAGGAAAGGCGGCCCCTCTGGTGAGTGGCCGCCTTTCTTTTGCGTCCGACGAAGGTAGGTTAGGTATGTTATAGTAGGTTTTTGTAGAGGAGAATCCATGAAACAAGCAGATCAATTGAGGGAATATGCCTATAAGCATTATGTGGAACCCGCAAGGCGCGTCGGCAAACAGACAGTTCGCATAAGAGTTGGCGATGTCGTGAATGGACTCGGGCTGAAGAATCGGACACCCAATGTATGCAGTGCTCTTGGGACAGGGAAGTTCCAAAAACGATATGGCCTGGAACTGATTGACACACAGACTTCGGCTCCAAAAGGCACGAGCACAACCGTTGTTTTCACCTATCGAATTCTCGACACAGGCGACAGTAGCAAACCGTCGCCAACAGTCACCTTCGCCGATCTTCGGGGAATTGGGAAAAAAACATTTGCAGCCCTTGGGGGCGGAGAAGCGTTCATTCGCAACGAACGCGAAAATTTCTACGGCAGCAACACCCCTGACCCGAGCAAGCGTGGATGAGCCGCATCTACTGGGACACGATGCTGTTTGTGTATTGGCTTGAAAACAAAGCTCAATATGCTCAACAGATCCAAAAAATACGCCATAGAATGGAGCAGCGCAACGATGAACTTTGCACTGGCATATTCACTGTCGGAGAACTGCTGACTGGCCCACTTAAAACAAACGATGCAGAGATGGAACGCGTCATTCGCGCATATTTTCAAACTTCCGCCATCGAACTGCTGCCGTTCGACTGGGAAACCACCGAAATTTATGCGCGCATCCGCGCGGAGCACAACGTTTCGGCAGCGGATGCGATCCATCTGGCGACGGCGGCCCAAGGCCGTGCCGATCTGTTTCTTACGAACGACCGCCGGCTCTCTCGCCTGACGATTCCCGGCATCCAGTTCATATCGGGCCTTGATACGAATCTTCTGTAGGACTCCCATCAGTACATGCCGAAAATCGGCCCCGTTTGAAAATTTACTTGCTTACTTTCCTTCCGGCATGTTAACTAACGAGTAAATAAGCTGCATCCGGCACCGGCCCGCCTATAAATAGGCAGGCTCAGCTCAAGCAAGTGAGTCAGGAGAATTATGGAAGCGCTCAAAATTGGCACTACGATTCGTGGAGTCCGTTTGCAAAAAGGAATGTCGCAAGGCGACATTGAAAAACGCACCGGGCTGCTCCGCTGTTATCTGTCACGGGTAGAGAACGGACATACGGTCCCTTCGCTCGACACGCTCTATAAAATAGCCGGCGCATTGGATGTTCCCATGGCGCATTTCTTTGCCGAGAACGCTCTGAGCTACGAAATGCCCACACAGCGGTTCAGCGACGATGAACTGAGATTCCTTACGCAGATTCGGCGCTACTCCGCCAGCCTGAATGAGAGCGATCGCAGACTGCTGCTGGCAATGGTGAAGAAATTTGCCGGGGCGGAAAGCAACTAGGCGGTCAGATAGTTATTTCCAGAATTGCACAATCCCATATCCAAACAGGATCAGAATCCCGGCGACGATGGCAAATACCACGCGCTGGCGATGAAAGTACGGCTCGCGTCCGGTTCCTAAAACCGGCGCCAGCGGCACCCCCATTGCCAACCCGGAAAGAAATCCTCCCAGGTGCGCCATGTTGTCGATTTTGATACCACCGGCGTAGAGCAGCGTGGACGCACCAATGGCCAGATTGATCGCTGCAAAGTAGATCACGCTGCGTCGCAGGCGGCGCAGTTCTTCGCGCGGAAACGGCAGATGCGGAGAATTTAGCAGCAGAATCAGGATTCCGGCAATACCAAAAACCGCACCGGACGCGCCCGCACCGACAATCCCAGGTTCGACACCGGAGCTAAGCAGATTTCCCGCAATTCCCGTCAAAATATAGACGGCAAAAATTCCAAAGCCGCCGAGCAGCGGCTCTCCCAGCAGGCCGAGATTCCATAAGCACCACATGTTGGTGCCGATGTGCACGATGCCAACGTGAACAAACGTGGCCGTCAACAGTCGCCACCACTGGTGATACAGAATTTCGTTCGCGCCGCGATTCGCTCCCCAGCGCAGAATGTCCTGAGCTGTCGGCGCCCACCATGACACGCCGCGCAGTGTCATCAGCAGATATACGACGCAGTTGATGCCGATCAAAATGTAGGTCGCCGGCGCATACGCCCAGCCTGTCAGAATGCGCGAACGCGTCTGCTGCGGCTGCGGCGCGCGCGTATGGTAGCCCGATCGCAAATCGTAATCGGGCTCGTTCGGGCTGCCTGCATGACCCGTCCCGCGCTCCAAATCCCGCGGCGCGGGTGGAAGAACCTCCACGCCGTGGCCTGCCCTGTCATTCTGATTGTGCCTGCCGTTCCAATTGCTCAGATCGAACTCTCCTGCTTCGGGGCGATGTCTTCGCCTGATTCTTCGGCCTGACTACAGGCTATCGACCGCCGAGAGAGAACACAATGGGTGCGCGCCCCCGTCTTACATTAAAATCAGTTCTTAATCCCAGGAAAAGAGCGGAGCAGCATGAAGCAGATTCGGCGAGTCCTGTTAAGTGTCACCGATAAATCCGGCATCGTCGAGTTTGCGCGAGCCCTGGAACAGCAGGGAGCAGAGCTTGTTTCGACGGGCGGAACAGCACGCACACTGCGCGAAGCCGGGCTCACGGTCATGGACATTTCCGACCTGACCGGATTTCCGGAAATGCTGGACGGCCGCGTGAAAACGCTGCACCCAAAGGTGCACGGCGGCATCCTGCATATCCGCGCCAACCCGGAGCATCAGAAGGCTGTCTCAGCGTATGAAATCCAGCCGATTGACATGGTGGTGGTCAATCTCTATGCGTTTGAGGCCACGTTGAAAAAGCCGGGCGTTCGCTTTGCGGAAATGATTGAGAACATCGACATTGGCGGTCCTTCGATGGTGCGATCCGCGGCCAAGAATTTCGAGGATGTCGCGGTCGTTACCTCGGCTGCCGACTATCCGGGGCTCATTGAAGAATTGCGCGCGAATCATGGCAGCCTCAGCCGCGCAACCCGCTGGAGGCTGGCGCAAAAGGCCTTCGGCGTGACCGCAGCTTACGATCTGGCGATAGCGAATGCACTGGAAGCGTTGCCGGAACTTCCTGCGGAAGAAGCTCCGCTGGTTTCGCCGCAGTGCGAGCAACGGCCCTTCCCTTCCACGCTGCGGCTGGCTTACATGCAGGCGATGCCATTGCGTTATGGCGAAAATCCTCACCAGCAGGCAGCACTCTACAGCGATGGCAGCGGCGCTGGAATTGCCGGGCTGCGTCAACTGCAAGGCAAGGAGCTGAGCTACAACAATCTGGTCGATCTCGACGCCTGCTGGGACCTGGCGCAGGAATTCAGCGAACCGACAGTCGCCATCATCAAGCACACCAATCCCTGCGGCGCGGCCACGGCAGGCTCGGTCTTGGAGGCGTATCAGAAGGCGCTGGCCGCCGATCCTGTTTCGGCGTTCGGAGCGGTGATCGGTATCAACAGTGAAGTGAACGACGAAGCAGCCGCGGAAATTGCCAAGCTGTTTGTCGAAGCGATCGTCGCTCCCAGCTTCAGCGCGAAAGCGAAAGAAATTCTTTCGGCAAAGAAAAATCTGCGGCTAGTCGAGGCTCGTCGTGCTGAGCCCGGGCGCGTACTCAAGCAAATCTCGGGCGGCCTGCTGTTGCAGGATGGCGATCATGGCCACGTCAACGCAAGCGATCTGAAGATCGTGAGCAAGCGGCAGCCGACGCAGGATGAAATCAACGCGCTGCTGTTTGCGTGGCGCGTGTGCAAGCATGTGAAATCGAACGCAATCGTTTATGCGCGCAATGGCCAGACGATCGGTATTGGCGCCGGACAGATGAGCCGCGTGGATGCAGCCAGGTTCGGCGCGATGAAAGCGATTCTGCCGCTGGCCGGCTGCGTGGCTGCGTCGGACGCATTTTTTCCCTTCCCCGATGGATTGGAGACCGTGATTGCCGCAGGAGCGACGGCGGTGATTCAGCCTGGAGGCTCCGTCCGCGATTCGGAAGTGATTGCGGCGGCCGACCGGCTGAGTGCAGCGATGGTCTTCACCGGCATGCGGCATTTTCGGCATTAGAAATCTCAGCATTTTATGAAATGTTCAATTTTTCGTTTTTTTGAAAAACGTTTTTTTGTCGTGGATTTGGGGTTTCGCGAAAATGAGGCTCGCCGCGTTGGCGAAGTTTTGGCAAAATGTTCCACGTGGAACACTAAAGCAATTGAAGGGCCAAACCCTGGCTATCCGGTTTGAATCGAGGAGTTGCAGGAACGCAAATAATGTCGATTTGTGGCGTTTTTTCTAAGCGGTTCAGGGCCGGGAAAATGGGCGCTTTCGAGACAAACTGAAGTGTAACCGGCAATAGCCTGCAATGCCGGTGTTTTTTTTCGTTATGCGAAAATGCAAACCGTTGATTCCATGCGAGATAAAATCTTTCAATTTTGTGTTTTTCGAGCGAATAGACCGGTGTTCCCGCGTAAATTGTTTTATAAATATATAACTTCACCTTTTTGATCAGGAATTATTTTATAAATATATAACTTCCACTTTGTGGATTTTGTGAGCGCGCACCCGAATCAGTGCGGAATTTTTGCATTCCGGCGTTCTGGGCAATACGAAGATGGCAGCAAACACGGGCACGATTTAGAATACGGCGACACCTGAAATGAAAACGGTTTCGCACTCTCGCAATTTGCCTGGAGCTTCCTGAATGGATCGACGCAGATTTCTGAGAAACACTTTCGCCGGCGCCGTTGTGGCCGGTATTGGCTCACAAATTTCTCTTGGTGTTGCCGCGCAGACGGCAGAGGTTCCCGGTTTCGCCGATGCGGTTCCCGGCTGGACGACCGGGCGCTGGCCTATTTCCGGAAGGCTGCGGAAGTTTCCGGCAAACCCGCGCTATTTCACCGATGATTCCGGCAAGGCAATCTTCCTGACCGGCTGTCACACATGGGCGAACTTTCAGGACACCGGCCTGGCTCCGGTGGCGCGCCTCGATTATCCGGCCTATATCGACATGATGGTGAAGCACAACCAGAACTTCATGCGCTTCTGGCATTGGGAGCAGGCGGCCTGGGCGCCGTGGACGACCGATAAAGTTCTGTACGAGCCGCTGCCGTATCTGCGAACCGGCCCCGGGCTGGCGCTGGATGGGCAGCCGAAGTTCGATCTAACAAAATTCAATCCGCAGTATTTCGCCCGCATGCGGAAGCGGCTGATCTACGCACGCGATCGCGATATCTATGCCGCGGTGCAGTTGTTTCAAAGTTTCAGCGCCAACAAGAAGCCGCTTGATTATTACTGCGGAGACCCGTGGCGCGGCCATCCTTACAACGCCAGCAACAATATCAACGGCTTCCATGGAGGATTGAACAGCACCGGCACGGTGAATCTCAACGATCCGGCTGTTCGCAAAATTCAGGCTGCGTATATTGCTCAGGCGATCGAGACGGTGAACGATCTCGATAACGTTCTGTATGAAGTGATCAATGAAGGCGGCAATAAAGATTGGGACTGGTGGGTGGTGGATTTCGTACATCAATCGGAAGAGAAGAAAGGGCGGGTTCATCCGGTCGGTCTGACCGGTTATGACGCCGAATCCTTCGCGTCCATGCTGGAGAGCCGGTGCGACTGGGCTTCTCCCAGCTCCACCGATGGCGAGTTCTACAAGAACGATCCGCCGGCCTGGGGCGGCAAGAAAGTCGTTGTCCTCGACACCGACCATATCTGGGGTGTGGGCGGAAATCCTTTATGGGCATGGAAAAGTTTTTGCCGCGGCTACAACACACTCTTCATGGATCCGTGGATGCCGGGCAGCCACGAAACGCCATGCAATCCGCAGTCTGCGCCGCCTGGCGATCCGACGCGCATCGGCGATCAGCCCTGGATCTGGGAGCCGACGCGCAAGGCGATGGGCAATACACGCACCTACGCGCAGCGCATGAACCTGGCCGCGATGACTCCACATGACGAGTTGTCGGCTTCGCGATATTGCCTGGCGAATCCCGGCGAGGAGTATCTCATTTTCCTGCCGGAAGGTTATGAGGTGAAGGTCGATCTTTCCGGCGCGAAACAGACGTACAACGTGGAATGGATGCATCCGGTGGCGGGAACCACCATGGCGGGCGGGACGGTGAAAGGCGGGCATAAGGTGGATTTCGTTGTGCCATTTTCAGGGCCGGCTACGCTTTATCTCAGCAAGGCATGAGGTATTGAGACTGCGACGAACTAACTGTGAACCTTGTCCAGTGCGAGCGAGATCGCGTCCCACCCTTCGCAAACATCGCGAAGGATGGGCACCCCGGCAATTCTGCCGGCACTTAAACCCACATCTCAGAATCGAGATGTGGGGCACCCAGTTCACACCGATTGCGAAAATGGTGTGGCATGAAGTACGGTTCGATTATTCCGGTTGAATTGTAATTCGCAGCGTGATTCTTCCATTCGGCTGGCCGGCGGTGGTTAGATCAGCCTCGGCGGGAGTGGCGACGGGCGGCCCTCCTCCGGTTGGAGTGCTGGCAACGAACCATTTTCTGTGGATGGTTTTGGGCGCGACCAACGGTACTGTCATGCGCAATGGATTCGGCGCAGACAACAAATCTTTGACCTTCAGCATGACGTGGGCGGCGCCAATCACATCTACCGATCCTTTGCTCTGCCCTGCAATCAGATCGCCTACGGAACCAGCGGCAAATTCCAGTGCCGCGCTCACGATCTGGCCGCCGGGAACGACAAAAACGGCCGCTCCCAGAAGATTACTGAAAACTTTTTCGAGGATCAGCGTCAGATGGCTGGCATCGTCGTTGCTGGTGATTTGAATCAGCAACGGACACTCGTCTTCGATTTCCTCATCTTTGAACAGCCCGGGCGCGTGAACGCCATCGCCATTGGGTCCATAAAAATCTGACGTATCGAATGCGTACGGCTGATTGTCCTGGAGATCGGCCTGGATCAGCGAAGTAATCGCCGGAACACCGCCACGCGGATAATCGAGCGTCGCGCTGATGGCATTGTTCTGCAGGCCACCGGCATGATTCGGCTTGCTCCCGGGAGCGTCTCCGTTGGAAAACACCGTAATGCTTTCTACGATTACAGTCACTTTGCAATTGGCCACACGCAAACCTCATTTTTGGATTGCTCGTCTGTTGAAACAGATGCGGCAAACGTTAGTTGAGTAGCCAATGTTATCCCAGTGAATCATCCAACCGTCGAATGAAATCCATTTCGCGCCAGCATCCATACCTCCAGCGTACAATCGAAGGGACGGTGCGATTGCTCCGTGTGAGTCTGTGTTTGCCGCTGCACAGGGTGCGAGGGTTGGTTTCAGATGACGAAGGTTCTGGTCGCCGAAGGGAAGTACCTTTCTCTGTGGAGATGGCGGAAAGCGATAGTGCTCGGCGCTGCGCTTGCGTTCTCAATTGCAGCTGTTGCCCAAAGCAGTTCACCCGCGGGGGCACCGCCTAGCAAGCCTGAAGCAGCCGGATCGAAACCGGCACCAGCGACGGCAGCCCAGCCAGACGCGCAGCAATCGGCTGATGCACTCGGAACGCGCGCGCAGTCCTATTACCACTTCGCCCTCGGCCATCTGTATGAGCAATCTGCCGAGCAATACGGCCGTCCCGACCAGGCCACGCAAGCGGTGGAGCAATACAAGCTCGCCATCACACACGATCCGGATTCGGTTTTCCTGCAGAACAGTCTAGCCGATACCTATTTCAAGCTGGGTCGTATTCGCGAAGCCGTTGAAACCGCGCAGCAAATTCTAAAGACCCATCCCGACGATCTAAAGGCGCACAAGCTGCTGGGCCGCGTTTATCTGCGCTCGCTGGGCGATCCGGAAACAGGTCAGCAACCCGGCCCCATGCTGGGTCTCGCCATTCAGGAATATCAGAAGATCGTTACGCTGGAACCAAACAAGGTTGACAATCATCTGTTGCTTGGCCAGCTCTACACGTTGAAGCACGACAATGCGGACGCCAAGGCGCAGTTTGAAGCCGCGCGCAATCTTGATCCGGGCTCGGAAGATGTGGTGCTGAATCTTGCCCGCCTTTATGGCGAGCAGGGCAATCTGACGCAAGCTATTACGGTGCTGCAAAATGTTCCCGACGACGAGCGTACGCCGAAGACCGATCTCGCCCTGGGCGCGATCTACGATCAGCAAAAAAATATCAAGCTGGCGATTCCGGCCTATCAAGAGGCGCTGAACCTTCAACCGGACAATCTCGACGCACAACGCGCGCTGGCGGAAGATTACCTGAACGACAACCAAGTCGATGCGGCGCTGAAGATTTTTGAAGGCATCACCACCCAAGATCCGGAGGACGCACATTCCTTTCTGCGTCTGGCCGAGTTGGAGCGCACGCAAGGGCACCTGAAAAAAGCGGAAGACGCGTTGGATCATGCGAAGGCGCTCGATCCGGATTCGATCGAAGTGCATTACAACGAGGCCATGCTGGATGAGGCGCAAGGCCATTTGAACCAGTCGGCGACGCTGCTGGAAAAACTTGCAGATAACACGAAACATGCCAACGAGCAGTACACAGCGGATGAAAAAAATAACCGCGCGATTTTTCTCGACCGCCTGGCCAGTGTCTATCGTGAGCAGAACAAGACTTCGCAGGCCGTCGATGTCTATAAGGAAATGATCGCGCTCGGGGGTCATGATGCCGAACGTGGTTATCAGGGCGAGGTGGATACCTATCGCGATGCCAAGATGCTGCCGCAGGCGATGATGGCGGCACAACAGGGCGCGCAGACGCTGCCGAAAAATTCCGATCTGCAGCTCACGCTCGCCGGGCAGCTTATCGATTCCGGCAAGGTCAAGGAAGGCGTCGACCTGGCCAAGGCGCAGTTGAACGGCTCCAAACGGGACCGTGTTGTCTACCTGACGCTGGCCCAGATTTATACACGGCTGCATAAATGGAAGGACGCTTCCGCGGCAATCGATCAGGCGGAAAAACTGAACGCTTCCAAGCAGGACATGGGGCTGATTTATTTCCTGAACGGCGCATTGCAGGAACGGCAAAAACATATCGATGCAGCAGAGCAGCAGTTTCGGCAATCGCTGGCGATCGATCCGGACAATGCGTTGACGTTGAATTATCTCGGCTACATGCTGGCCGATCACGGTCTGAAACTGGACGAGGCGCTGCAACTGGTTCAACACGCCGTAAAGCTCGAACCGGAGAATGGCGCGTATCTCGATTCGCTGGGCTGGGTTCACTACAAGCTGGGCCAGTACGCGCTGGCGGAACAGGCGCTCGAACGGGCGATCACTCTGATTCCCACCGACCCGACCGTGCACGATCATCTGGGCGAGGTCTACGCCTCGACCGGCAATCTGCAGCAGGCCGTAGTGCAATGGCAAAGCTCGCTGAAGAATTATGCGGCATCCGCCCCGGCGGACGCCGAACCTGCCGACGTGAGCAAGGTACGCAAGCGACTCGACAAGGCCAAACAGAAGCTGGCGAAAGAAGAAGCCCACTCTACTGCGCCGGGCCATCCTGCTGCCGATCATCCTGCACTTGCACACCCATAGACGCGCATGCAGTTTACTTCGCTCCGCTCCTGTGCCGTTCCCGATGACACAGTCGATCTGCTGACGACGCGGGAACATCCCGAGCCGCGCCATACGTACCGCTCCCCCTTTCAGCGCGACCGCGACCGCGTGATTCACGCCCGCGCATTTCGCCGGCTCGCCGGAAAGACGCAGGTCTTCACCCATCGTTACTCCGATCACTTCCGCAGCCGCCTGACGCATACGATTGAGGTCACGCAGATTGCGCGGACGGTCGCGGCTGCGCTCGATCTGAATGAAGATTTAGCCGAGACGCTGGCGCTGGCGCATGACATCGGCCACCCGCCTTTTGGCCACGCCGGGGAGCAGGCGCTCGATCGCCAACTGCGCGCTTACAACCTGCGCTTCGATCACAACCTGCACGCACTGCGCATCGTCGAGCATTTCGAGCAGCGTTACGTGGAGTTTCGCGGGCTCAATCTGACGCTTGCCGTGCGCGAGGGGATCATCAAGCATTCGCACGATTATTCGGCTGCCGAACACCCTGAGCTGCAGGAATATTTTCTCGATCGACTGCCACCGCTTGAAGCGCAGATTATCGACCTGGCCGATGAAATCGCATATCTCACTGCGGATATTGACGACGGCATGGAAGCGGAGATTCTTTCGCTGGAGGATTTGTGCCGCAATGTTTCGTTATTCGCGGAATTTTATCGCCGGCTTGAAGAGGTTCATTCGAACGCCGCGCCGAAGCTGCTGTTTCAGGAGGCATTGAAGCGGATGCTGAACGCGCTGGTGAACGATTTAATCGTTACCACCCATCGAAACGTGGCTAACGCCGGCATCGCCAGCCTCGAACAGGTGCGGCGAGCGAACCGGCGGCTGGTGGAACTATCGCCGGCAATGGAAAAGCTCCGTTGCGAAGCCAAAGAATATCTCTTCCGCCAGCTCTATCATGCCGAAGACCTCGATCAGAGCCACGCGCTTGCGGAGGAAACCATCGCAGGTCTATTTCAATATTGGATAACGCACCCCGACCTACTACCCGCAAATCAGCAATCGCAAATTCCCAGCGAAGGCGTGCCCCGTGTCGTTGCCGATTACATCGCCGGAATGACCGACAACTTTATTTCCGAACAATGGCGGCTGGTTCGGTAATAAATTCCATCTACGCGCGATTCTGCACAATCGAATAATCAGCAGCAGGAGGAAGATCGCAGATGAGCTCCCCGAAGATTCACAAGCGAGAAAAATCCATCCGGCAACTTGGCGCGGCTGGGCCGGAGACGTTCCCTCTCGCACTGGGATGTATGGGAATGTCTGGAATGTATGGGCAGTCGGATGAAGCCGAAAGCATCGCGACGATTCACGCCGCGCTCGATCGCGGCATCACGCTGCTCGACACCGGCGATTTCTACGGCATGGGCCACAATGAAATGCTGGTCGGAAAAGCGCTGAGAGATCGCCGCGACAAGGCCATGCTGTCGGTCAAATTCGGCGCACTGCGCAGTCCCGATGGAGCTTTTCTAGGCTTTGACGGACGGCCCGCGGCGGTAAAAACTTTTCTATCCTACACGCTGACCCGCCTGGGCGTGGACCATATCGATATTTACCGGCCGGCGCGTCTTGATCCGCATATTCCCATTGAAGAAACCATCGGCGCAATCGCCGACATGGTGAAGGCCGGTTATGTCCGATACATTGGCTTATCGGAATTGGGACCGGAAACCATTCGGCGTGCTCAGACAGTACACCCGATCAGCGATCTGCAGATCGAGTACGCCTTGATCAGCCGCTCGCCGGAAGCGAAAATTTTTCCGGTTCTGGACGAGCTAAAAATTGGCGTGACCGCGTATGGGGTTCTTTCGCGGGGATTGTTGAGCGGATCGAAGCCGTCGTCGCAGGGTGATTTCCGCGCTCACCTGCCTCGCTTTACTGGAGATAATCTCGAACAGAATTTGCGTGTGGTTCAGACTCTGCAAGACATAGCCACCACCAAAGGGGCAAGCGCATCTCAACTGGCGATTGCCTGGGTTCTGGCGAAAGGAAGAAATATTGTTCCGGTCATCGGAGCACGCAAGCGCTCGCAGCTGGAAGAGGCCATCGGCGCACTCGACCTTAACATTACTGAGCAGGATCTGGCGCAAATTGAATCCGCCATTCCCGCCGAAGCGGTGGCCGGCACTCGTTATGGCGAGCAACAAATGCGGATGCTGGACAGCGAGCGCTGACGTTACGCAGCCGCATGCCGGCCGGATTTTTTGGCCGACACGCCAGGCTCCAGCTTCACCTTCAACCAGCCGCTGGCATGCCTGTCGAATTTCTTGTACGCGTCAATTGCCGAGGTCAGCGGCTCATCCTGGGTTAAAAATTGTTCCGTGTGGATTGCGCCTGTCCTTACCAGCTCGATCAGCATTGGAAGATAGCGGCGGTGATTGCAATTTCCCGACTTCACCGTAAGGTTTTTATTCATCACGTCGCCGATTGGAAAATTCTTCAGCGTCTGCGGATACACGCCGATGATGGAGACCGTTCCCGCCTTGGCCACCGATTGTACGGCCCACTCGAGCGCCTGCGAGGGCGCGCCACCGGTGCTCCAAATTCCTGCGTTTGTGTGGGCATGCGGCGCGACGGTCTTCATCTCCTGCTTAAATTCTTTTTTCGCCTCCTCATCCGGATGGCTCGAAGCCGCATCGATTCCCACGGCGTCGATCACGCGGTCCGGGCCTGAGCCATTCGTCAATTCGCGCAGAACTTTCACCACATCTTCCTTATCGAAGGCAATCGTCTCCGCGCCCTGCATCCGCGCCATCTCCAGCCGCGATGGAACGGAGTCGATGGCAAAAATCCTCCCCGCTCCCAAGTGTCTTGCACACGCAATCGCAAGCTGTCCCACCGGCCCGCAGCCGAAGATCGCGACGGTATTCGAAGGCTTGATCTCCGCCATCTCCGCAGCCATGTACGAGGTGGGCAGAATATCGGAAAGCAGAATCGCGCGGTCGTCGCTCAAATCCTCGGGCAGCTTCACCAACCCGGCATTCGCGAATGGAATACGGGCAAATTCGGCCTGCAAACCGTCCAGCCCGCCGGGATTGGCGTGATCGCACTGGGCATAGTAGCCGGCGCGGCAATAATTGCAACTGCCACAGCCTACCGTCGACGGAACCACGACGCGGTCGCCGACCTTCAGGTTGCGAACTCCCTTTCCAAGCTCCTCCACAATGCCGAGGGCCTCATGGCCGAGCACGCGGCCCTGCTTCATTCCCGGAACGGTGCCGCGAATAAAATGCAGGTCCGTACCGCAAATCGCGCTGGCGGTGATGTGAACGATCGCATCCAGCGGATGTGCAATTTTCGGATCGGGAACGGTATCCATCTGAACATCGCCAATTCCGTGAAACACAACTGCCTTCATGGGGAACCTCATCGAGCGGCGCGGGGGCCATTGGATATACGTTGAGAGTGATTGTGCCAGCAAAGTCCGCCAGCTGGCGCGATTCTCCTACTCCGGCGGCAAGCAGAGGAAATCGCGAAAATCTGCGCCTCCGCCAGCAAATTTGCCGCGCGGCGAAAACCGTTTCCGGCATGCCGCCGCGCGGCGGAAACAGGCGCCCGATAGATGCGATATCGGACGCCTTTCTTGAATAGATGCGCAGCGGCGCGGAAGCGATGGTCGTGGAAATTTCAAGCGTATGAATGCCGCGTGTCGGACCTAACGACCATGCCAATCGTCAGTTGTCCGCGCGCTCTGTACCCATGCCGTCACAATCATGTCGCGCAGCATGGCCGCGCCCGCAGCCAGCCGCTCGGCGGTAAAGCTACGCGACCGGGCCGTCCCGGCTCCTTCAAAACCGCCGCGCTTTTCCAGTTGGTAAACTTCCGCAACTTCGCCGTGTGCCGCCCGCAAATATTCCACAAAATTTTGAAATGGTGAATCCAAGATGTGTGGCGATGCCGGAACCAGCGCTCGAACCTCCGCTGCATGAAGATTGTCCTGCACAAACTGCGTCTCAAATTCGCTGTGAATTCCGCGCCTGCGCGTGAACCCCTCGGGATTCTCATCTTCTACCCAGCCGTTGTAATCGATGGTGGTGTGCAGCGGCTGGCTGCCATCTCCAACGTAGTGGCCCAGTAAACCGATGTCGTAGAGAATCGACTGCTCCACGCCTTCGGTCGACTGGTGGGCGGTCGCGCGCAGGCGATATGCGCGCATGTCTATACTCAGGCGCTCAAGGTATTCATTTGCCTGCCACGGCAACAGGCCGGTACGCTGCGGAGTAAGCTTTTCCGCCAGCCTGGAATATTTTTTCTGCGCGCGATACAGATCGCGGAGGAAATCATACCGCAGAGGAGGCAAGCCATCGGGCGCGGCTGCATCGGCCAGTTCGAGATCGATGAAATGATCCGGCGCCTGCGTCTGGCTCAACTCCGGCTCTGCGGACGATCGCCAGCGATCCGGCTCCGGCCCCAGATACTCCACTTCATCCAGCGCCTGCGCGGTGCGAAGGAACGACGGCATGTCGGCAGGCAGTGTTTCCATCGCTACCCGGTTAATAATCTTGTGCCCATCTTTCCCCCAGCCGAATGCACACTGGATGGAAAGCGCGACCATCAACGAAACGAGAACGAAACTGCGGCGAAAATTATGCGATGGCTTCATACGCTGACCGAAGTATAGGCGGGCGAGACCGCAGGAACGGCAAGGATTCGCTGGTCTTTGCCAGCCTCGTCCTGAAGAGGAACAGGCTGCCATAACGGGAATCGCATTGCTCGAATCCGAGGAAATTTCGCCTGAACATTACCGATGTATTTACAGAACATCAACGCAAGCCGAGGCGGCATTTTGCTATCCTGAGCTTTATGCCGGACAAAAAAGAACTTCTCAATCAGCCCATACAACACATCGACATCAAGCAGCATGACGTCCGCGCACTCGTCGACGCCATGCAGCACATGGCCTACTCGTCTCGCGACCTGGCCCGCGCCGCCGGCATTTACGAACGCATGTTGCGCGATCAGGATTGCGGCGTGATCCTGTGTTTGGCAGGATCGCTGATCAGCGCGGGGCTGAAGCAGATTTTTGTCGATCTTATCCGCAACAACATGGTGGACGCGGTCGTCTCTACCGGCGCAAACATTGTCGACCAGGATTTTTTTGAGGCGCTCGGTTTCCGCCACTATATCGCCGGCGATGAATTCAAGTCCGGCATGCAAGACGGCATCCTGCGCGAGCTGATGATCGATCGCATCTACGATACGTTCATTGACGAAGAAGAGCTGCGCATCTGCGACGAGACTACCCAGGTGATCGCCGATTCTCTACCCACTCGTCCGCACAGCTCGCGCGAATTTATCCGCGCCATGGGAGCCTATCTCGAGCAGCAGGGCAAGACACCCGCAAAAGGCGGAGCAGATTCCATTGTGTATGCGGCTTACCAGCAAGATGTGCCGATTTTCTGCCCGGCATTCAGCGATTGCTCCGCCGGCTTCGGCCTGGTCGCGCATCAGCACGCACGCCAGGACAAGCCTAGGGTATCCATCGACTCCGTGAAAGATTTCTATGAACTGACGCAGTTGAAGATCGCCAACCCGACCACCGGCCTGTTGATGATCGGCGGAGGTGTTCCGAAAAACTTCGCGCAGGATATTGTCGTTGCAGCGGACGTGCTGGGCACCGACGCCCCCATGCACAAGTACGCCATCCAGATCACCGTGGCCGACGTGCGCGATGGCGCGCTTTCTTCCAGCACATTGAAAGAAGCCAGCTCCTGGGGCAAGGTCGATACCGCGTACGAGCAGATGGTCTACAGCGAAGCCACGCTTGCTCTGCCACTGATTGCAGGCTATGCCTATCATAAGAAGGCGCATACGGAGCGCAAGGCACGGCGCTGGGCACGCTTGCTGGAGCCTGTTACTGCGTAGGCTTTCACCTTTTTGACACACTTCTCAAAAAAACGAATTTCAGCGCTGGATTGATCAGAGTCTCCTAAATTAGTCGGAGTCTCCCTAGAAGCGGTGCTCTTCATCCGAAGCGGTCGCAATTCCATGTGCAGGCACGCGATTTCCCGCCGCCAGAGAAGCCTCCGTCTGCGACCGCAGTCCGGCCACGACCGACCAGTTGCTGCGCTTGCCGGCCTCGGGATAAAACGCCGGCAAGGGCTGCATCAGTAGTTGCCCCAGCTGCACCGCCTGCGGCTCGTACATGGCGCGCAATTCCCGCAGCCGGTCGAGTGACGCGGCCGCGGTGCAGAGCCGGTAGCCGGCACTCGCCAGTTGATCGCAAACCTCTTCCACGCGCGTGGGCGGCAGCCGATCTACGATCGAAATCTGCTCTTTAAGAGAAAAAATATGCGCCAGATCAATCACCGCGTGACGCGCGATCACGAAGGTCTGCTGGGCCTGCCGCGCCGCTTCGCCTTCGACGGTGGCAATCAGCACCGCGCATGTGTCCAGCATTGCCACTAAGGCGCTCAACCAGCTCTGGTTGTCGTGTTGCGAACGAAAAAAGCACAGCTGCGGATACGAAATATGGCTCTCCAGCAGCTCGGCGCTCCAGCGTTCCCATTCCACCAGCAGCGTCTGAAGCACCGCCTCGCCCGACGGTCCGGCATGGCGACGCAATAGCTCAATCGCGGTTGGCGGCGACCCGGCACGCGAGTCCAGCAGAATGATGCTGACCTCTCGCCGGGAGAACGCTCCATACAATACCGGCAGGTAGCCGATCACGCCGGCCACAAAGGCCAGACCCATGCCGCCTTCCAATGCCACCAGAAACCGCGCCGGCATCGACAAGGGAACTACATCGCCCAGGCCAAGAGTGAACAGGGTGGTCCCGCTGACATAAAAATCCGTCTCCCATTTGCCCAGGGAATGCGCATCGGCAAACGGCGATCCCAGCGCATGAAACAGCAGCGCGAAGCCAACGATTAAACCGCACGCCCATACCACCACCAGCAACAGCAAGGAGAGCGGACCGAAATAGCTGAGGAAGCTTTCCCGGCTGCGAGTCTGCCGCATCCTGCCCGCAATCGCCCGCCAGGGAATCCACGTGGCAGTGAGAAAAACACGCGAAATGCGTAGCCGCCCGCTGGCACGCCGCGGCAGGATGATCGTCTGAAACGCATCCACCAACACTTCAGACAAGCAGAGCAGGCCGGCAATCAGGGAGAGCACGTTCATAATTCTCTTCTCCAGCAGATTGAATCACATTGCCGCATTCGAAGAAAAAAATACCAAACATTCTTCCGCTTTGCTGCTGTTTCCCGCCAAGCGATGCGATTCGAAATGTTCGAGATCGCGAACGCTGTGTACGGTACCCACATCCACCCCACGTACCTTGCTGCACACTTGCTTGGGCCGTGCGATTCATGTTCAAATCCACTCACTTTAACCGGATCGCAATTTTAGTTCAGTAGTCTGACTTCATCGATTCTCAAAACATTGCCCAATGTAGAGAGAAGTGAAATCGAATACCCGTGGGGGCGGGTGCCGATGAAACGCAAAATCCTTGTTGTGGATGACGAACAGATGGTTGCCGACACCCTCGGCATCATCTTTCAGAAACGCGGCTTCGATTGCCGTGTGTCCTACACCGGCGCTGAAGCGCTTGCCTGTACAGACGACTTTTGTCCCGAACTGCTGCTGTGCGATATGTCGATGCCGGGCATGAACGGCCTTGAAGTCGTCAGCAATGTCACCGGCAAATTCCCGGATTGCCGCGTCCTGCTACTCACCGGCCATTACACCAATCTCGGCTCGGCGCGGAAATGGGCGCGCAATCACGCCGCACCCAGCTTGATCATGACCAAGCCCGTGCTGCCCGCCGTGCTGCTGGAGCAAGCCGGCGCGCTGCTCGATCAATGATTTCTACGCTAGCGCCGATTTCTACGCCGCCGCGGCTTACACTAAAGGCATGCAGGGACTCGGGCGCATCCTGATTTCGATTGGCGGGTTCATCGTCCTGGCCGGCATCTGCGTGTTGATCGCAAACCGATTGCACATTCCGCTGGGGCGCATGCCCGGCGATATTCGCTGGCGCGGCAAAAGTTCAGCCGTCTATTTTCCGATTGTTACCTGCCTTCTGCTCAGCGCCCTGCTCTCGTTGCTGTTCTATATTTTCAGCCGTTTTCATCGCTAGACGCGGTGCTAGACTCATCGTTTGAGCGTCCCGCTCGTCGAACAGATCCCTGAGAATTCATCCGTGAATCCATCCAGCAAGAAAATTCCTAAAGCCGAAGCAGCCGCGTCAGCCGCTCTCCCGCAACTCGATTTTCTGTTCCCTGCCGACACAGCAGCTCCATCCTCTCGAGACTTCATCCGTCCTCCGTGGAAAGTCTGGGAGCTGGTTACCGAAATCCGCGCCCGCGTCGAACGCGAATATCGCGATGTGCGCGTCGAGGGAGAAATCTCCAACCTGCGCCAGGCATCTTCCGGGCACATTTATTTCACGCTGAAAGACGACCAGGGCCAGATTCCCGTGGTGATGTTTCGCAGCAAGGCTCGTCTGCTGAAATTCGCGGCCAAGGATGGACTTGCAGTACAGGTGCGCGGCGGCGTTTCCGTGTATGAAGATCGCGGTCAGCTGCAGCTGGTCGCGGAAAGCATGGAACCGCGCGGCAAAGGCTCGCTCCAGGTCGCTTTCGAACAGCTATACGCACAATTGAAAGAAGAGGGCCTGTTCGACGCCGAACGCAAACGTCCGCTGCCCGCGTACCCGCGCGTCATCGGCGTCATCAGCTCGGCGAAGGGCGCGGTGATTCACGACATTCTCAACGTGCTGGCGCGCCGTCACGCCCGCATGCAGGTGCTGCTCTATCCGGTAGCGGTGCAGGGTGAATCTGCCGCAGGCGAAGTCCTCGAAGCCTTCGCCTGGTTTCAAAAAAATCCTTGCGCGGATGTGCTGCTCCTCGCCCGCGGCGGCGGATCGCTGGAAGATCTGGCAGCCTTCAACAGCGAAGCCGTGGCCCGCGCCATCGTCTCGTCAACGCTGCCCGTAGTTTCAGCCGTTGGACACGAGACCGACTTTACCATCGCCGACTTTGTCGCCGACCTGCGTGCCCCTACCCCTTCCGCAGCGGCGGAGTTGGTGACCGACGCGCAATATCGCGTGGCCGAACATCTCGACGCACTCTCCGCAAGATTGGAGCGAGCCGCGCGGTACCAGCGCATGCGCGCCCGCGAGCGCATGGCTCATCTCGATGCTGCCGCGGTGTTCGCGCGCGTGCAGCATGGACTGGCACGTCGCCAGCAACGGCTGGATGAGCTGCGCTTCCGTCTCGAATCCTGCTGGGATAAACAATGCGCCGCCGGCAGCCAGCGAATCCAACTGCTGCGAACGCGGTTAATGCAGCAGGATGTCCGCCGCCAACTGGCGCTGCATCAGGAAAGGCTGCGCGCGCTGCATCTCGCATTGCAGCAGGCAAATCGCATTCCCATGGAACGCTGCCGCACCGGTTGGAGCCGAGCCAACGATCGTCTGCTCGCGCTTTCTCCACTCGCAGTTTTAGATCGCGGCTACGCTTTGGTGTATTCCGGCTCGGGCACCCTGGTGAAAAATGCGAATCTTCTGCACGCCGGAGAGGATTTGCAGTTGCGCTTTGCCCGCGGTCGCGCACGCGCACGCGTGATAAAAACAGAAAAGGAAAATGAATAAAAGTCATGAGAAAACTTTTTGGCACGGATGGAATTCGCGGCGTTGCCGGCCAGTTCCCGCTCGATAAAAAAACTGTCTACGGCATTGGCATCGCGTTGGCGCATTCGCTGCGCAAGCAAAGCCCACAGCCGCATGTCCTGCTCGGCATGGACACGAGAGAGTCCGGCCAGTGGATCGCTGCCGCCCTGACCCACGGGCTGCGCGAAGGCAATGTCACGGTCACCAGCGCCGGTGTCATTCCTACTCCGGGCATCGCCTATCTCGCGCGCACTGGCGGATTTTCCGCCGGCATTGTCATCTCCGCTTCCCACAATCCCTGGGAAGACAACGGCATCAAAATCTTCGGCGGAGACGGCTACAAGCTGGCCGATGCTGTCGAGCTGGCGATGGAAGAGGAGATTTTCGAAAAGCTGGTGCAGATTCAGGAGCCCGATCTGTCCGCGGCAGCTGCGCCTGCAATCGATGATTCTCTGCGGATGAAGTACATCGATTTTCTGCTCAGCCAGGTTCCCCATCTTCAGCTCGATGGCAAAACTATTGTTGTCGATTGCGCCAACGGTGCGGCCAGCGCGATTGCGCCGGAACTATTCGCCCGCTTCGGCGGCAATCTTGTGCTGACCCACACGACCCCTGACGGCCGCAACATCAACGACCGATGCGGCGCGCTCCATCCGGAGATTGTCGCGAAAGAAGTGCTCGCCCACAAAGCCAATCTGGGCATGACGTTCGACGGCGACGCCGACCGCGCGCTGTTTGCCGATGAGCACGGTCAGGTCGTCAACGGCGATGCGATCCTGCTGATTGCGGCCCGCGATCTTCAGGCGCGCAAGATGCTTGCCGCCGACACTGTTGTCGCTACCACGATGTCGAACATGGGCCTCGAAGCTGCGCTGCGCACAGATGGAATTCGCATGCTGCGTGCCGCCGTTGGCGACAAATATGTGCTGGAAGAGATGCAGCGACACGGCGCTAACCTGGGCGGCGAGCAGTCGGGTCATATCCTGTTTCTCGACCGCAACACCACTGGCGACGGATTGCTGACGGCCTTGATCGTGCTTGATATCCTGCATCGCGCCGGCAAAACCATCTCCGAGTTGAAACAGGACCTGAAAGTTTTTCCCCAGATCATCGTCAACGTGCGCGTGCGCGAAAAAAAGCCAATGGAAAGCCTGCCCGAAGTTGTCGCAGCCATCCACGAGGCCGATGTCGAACTCAAAGGTAATGGCCGTGTCGTTGTCCGCTACTCCGGAACCGAAGCGCTGGCCCGCGTCATGATCGAAGCCGAGTCCGAACAAATCATGCAGCGCCACGCCAACCGCATTGCTGAAGCTATCCGCGCGGAGTTGGGCGTCTGAACATCGGCTTTATTTCAAATCCCGCCAGTTCGGCCCGACACCCACATCGGCGACAATCGGAACCTTCAGCTCGATCACCTGTTCCATCGCCCGCTTCACCAATTCCCGTACCTCGTCCACTTCGGCAACAGGAACATCGAAGACAAGCTCATCGTGCACCTGCAGCACCATTTGCGCGCGCAATTTCCGTTCACGCAATTCACGCGCAATGCGGATCATCGCCAGCTTGATCAAATCCGCACCCGTTCCCTGCAGCGGAGTATTCACCGCTGTGCGCTCAGAGAATCCGCGCATATTTGCATTGCGGCTGGCGATATCGGGAATCGGCCGCACTCGCCCAAACAGCGTGCGCACGCTCTGCGTCCGGCGAACTTCTTCGAGCGTGCGATCGATAAACGTCCGCACTCCCTGGTATCGCTCGAAGTATCGATCGATATAAACCCGCGCCTCCGCCGGTTGGATATTCAGCTGTTGCGCCAACCCAAATGGCGAAATGCCATACACAATTCCAAAGTTCACCGCTTTGGCGCGATTCCGCGTCGTCTTGTCCATCGCGTCGATCGGCACGCCGAACACTTCCGATGCGGTCAAAGTATGAATGTCCACATCCTCGCGATACGCCTTCAGCAGCAACGGGTCTTCGGAGAAATGCGCCATCAGCCGCAACTCAATCTGCGAGTAATCCGCCGACAGCAGCACGTTGCCGTCCGCGGGAACGAATGCAGCGCGAATCTCCCGGCCCAGCTCTGTCTTGATCGGAATATTCTGCAGATTCGGATTAATCGACGACAGCCGCCCGGTCGAAGTTCCAACCGCATTGAACGTGGTATGCACGCGATGTTGCTCATCGGCGAGCAGCGGCAGGCTGTCGGAATAATTCGACTTCAGCTTTGCCAGCTGCCGATATTCGAGCACCATGCGCGGCGCTTCATGGTGTTCCGCCAGCTCCTCCAGCACATCCTGTGCTGTCGAAACCACTTTGCCGCGACCATACTTGATTGGCTTCGGCAGCCCCATTCTGTTGAACAAGACATCTCCCAGCTGCTTGGGAGAATTGATATTGAAGCGATGGCCGCAATTGCCGAAGATGCATTCCGCCAGCTCCTGCATCTGCGCGGCTAATCGCTCAGAAAATTTTTCGAGATTGTGAGAATCGATGCGGACGCCGGCATCTTCCATCTCCAGCAGAATCGGCGCCAGTGGAAGATCGATGGTTTCGTACACGCTCCGCGTCTCCGCATGATCGACGGAAGCCCGCAACTGCGGCGCTAGCCGCGCAATCGTTGCGGCAGCCATCGGCAAGGCTTCTTCGCCTTCTCCACGCAGCGATTGATTGTCGAATCGCGCCGCCACATCCGCCATGCGGTGAGTCGCATGGGTCGGATTCAGTAGGTAGGAATAGAGCATCAAATCGTCATGCACGCCTGTAAGCTCGATCCCATGCGCCCGCGTAGCGCGCAGCAACGATTTCAGATCGTGCACAGATTTCTTTAGCGTCGAATCTTCGAGCGCGGCGCGGAGCAGTTTCGCTGCCGGTCCTTCATACCGCGCTCGCAGCGCTTTTGCATCATCGACAGCCAAACCTAGCGTGAGCGTCGCAGTTCGATTGGTTGTAGGTACTTCGGCCTTCTCCATCGCATCCAGCAGCGAAAAAGACTGCTGCGCCGGTTCCGTCTCTTCCACTTCTTCCGATAATTCCGCCGCCGCGCTTTCTGTTTCACTCGCAACTATCAGGGTTTTCGCGCGCGCGGTCTCCAGCAGCGCTCGAATTTCATCAAGCGTAGGATTCAGCAGCAGCTCCGCTATCTGCTTCGGTGTTTCTTCCACGCCCAACTCTTTAATCAGCGTGGTGAATTCCAGCTCTGTGAAAAGTTCGCGGCTGGCAATCGGGTCCGGCGCGCGGGTCTGCATCTGCTCCAGATCCAGTTCCATCGGAACATTGCAATGGATCGTCACCAGCTCCTTGCTCAACAAAACTGTATCGCGATTGTTCTGGAGCGACTCGCGATATCGTTTGCCGCTCACCTCTGCTGCGCGATCGAGCGCTGCTTCCACGCTGCCGAAGTGCTGAATCAGTTCGACCGAACCTTTGTCGCCGATCCCCGGCGCACCGGGAATATTGTCGATCGAGTCGCCACGCAGTGCCATTACATCGATCACCTGTTCCGGCGGAACACCCAGGGCTGCGATAACGCCCGCGCGATCGAGAACCAAATTGTCCTTGGCCGGATTCAACATAAACACGTTGTCTCCCACCAGCTGCATCATGTCCTTATCGTTCGACACCACATACACCGGATGCCCCTGGCGCGAGGCCTGCGTCGCCAGCGTTCCGATCACATCGTCGGCCTCGAATCCCTCCTGCTGCAGGATGGGAATGCGCAGCGCCTCCAGCGCGCGGCGAATATACGGAATTTGTTGCGACAAATCAGGCGGCATCTCCGCACGATTTGCCTTGTACCCGGCATAATCCACGGCGTCGAACGTCTGCGTCTTGGCGTTGAATTTCCGGGTTTTTAATTCTTTCGCCCGGGCATCGCGGAACACCGGCGCGCTTACATCAAACACAGCGGCAAGGTATTGCGGATTGAAGTCTTTCCTTAACTTGTTCAGCATGTTCACGAAAACGTATATCGCGGCCGTCGGCACTCCGGTGCGCGTGGACATGGGCCGTTGGCGCTGCATCGCGTGATATGCGCGGAAAATAAATCCCATGCTGTCGAGGAGAAAAATTGCGGGCTTTTCGTGCTGGGTCGCCATCATGGATGAGTCTAACGAATTACGAAGGGCTCTGTTTACGCGAGGAACATGCAGTCGCCATAAGAAAAAAAACGATACCCTTGCGCGACCGCATGGTTGTAGGACGCAAGAACTTTTTCTGTGCCGCCGAACGCGCACACCAGCATCAACAGCGTCGATTGCGGCAGATGAAAATTCGTCAGCAGCCCCTGCACCACACGAAACTCATATCCGGGAGCAATAAACATCCGGGTTTCCCCGGAATGCGCACGCAGCTCCGCGCCTTCGGCAAGGGACGCGCAATGCTCCAGCGTGCGAACTGTCGTCGTACCGACAGCAATGACGCGGCGTCGTTCGCGCAGTGCGCGGTTCACCGCCTGCGCCGTATCTTCAGGCAGCGTGTAACGCTCGGCGTGCAGATGAATCTCCTCTACCCGGTCGACGCGTATCGGCTGAAATGTTCCCAGCCCCACATGCAACGTCACGCTGGCAATCTCCACCCCCCACGCGCGAATGGCTGCCAATACCTTCTGCGTGAAGTGCAGCCCGGCGGTTGGCGCAGCTACCGAACCGTGCTCTTTTGCGAACACAGTCTGGTAGCGCTCGCGGTCTTCCTCTTTATCCTCACGATGGATATATGGCGGCAGCGGTATATGGCCCAGCCGATCGAGCGCCGCGTAAAAATCTGCAACCGGAGCAAAACGCAAGCGGCGCTCGCCAAATTCCCCGCGTTCGACAATCTGCGCTGTCAGCAATGGAGCGGCATCCTGCTCCGGATAGAAATATAGCGTCTCTCCTACCGGCAGCTTGCGCCCGGGCCGCACCAGCGCACTCCATTCGAGCGGGCCATGCTGCGCCGTCAGCAACACCTCCACCTGGCCATGCAGATGCTCGCGCGCCGAGGGATTCCGCAGGCTCACCGGCTGCGCGTGAATGCCGGCGCGCCGCGCAAACAGCCGTGCAGGCAGCACTCGGGTGTCATTCAAAACCAGCAGATCATCTTCGCGCAGAAACTCCGGAAATCGGCGAAACAGGTTGTCTTGAAAGGCTCCCGTAGCCCGGTCGAAGACGAGCAGACGCGACGCAGCCCGGTCCTGGAGCGGCTGCTGAGCAATCCGATCGGGCGGCAACACATAGTCAAAATCGCGAACCAGCACGGATCAATTCTAGCGAAGAGCAGAATTGCGCCTGGATGCGATGTGTTCTTCCACCGCATGCCGGGCCCGCTCCAACGCTTCTTCCACCCCGCGCCGTACAGCCTCGCGTGAATCTTCATCCGAGCCGCGCGGGACGGCGACAGGCATCTGCCAGCCAATCACAATGGTGGAAAATGGTTTGGGAATCAAAAATCGATCCCACGACCGCAGCTCCCACGCGCGCGCCGGAGCCGCATAGAAAACACCCACGCCGCCGCCCACCTGCTGCGCCAGCATCACTCCTCCTGGCTTGGCGTGATACACCGGCCCGCGTGGACCGTCGGACGTAAACGCCGCATAGTTGCAGCGGCCTTCCTCGAGCGCCCGCTGCATTCCCAGCAAACCCGACGCGCCGCCGCGAGAGCTTGATCCGCGCACGGTCGCATAACCCACGCGCCGAATCGTCTGCGTAATCAACTCGCCGTCGAAGCTCGGACTGATCAGGATGGCAATTTTGCGTTTGCGAAAATGGTGCGCGACAGAAAGCAACGAGCGATGCCACATGCAATACACACGCGTCTGCGGATTGTCATCTGCGTGCGCGCCTGGATCGCCGATCTCCTGATATCGCAGCGTCATGCCCAGCAGCCGAATCAGCATGGCTCCCAACGGCGGCAGCAACGCCAGCGCCAGGCGGCGTTTCAAATTGTGGCGTGCGGACACATGGCCATTCTAGAGCTGTTTTCCTATTTCTATGCACCACAGATATCTTCGAAGTACCGTTTTCCTTGGGGAAAACGGCGTCGAGATCTTCGCTTCAATCTACACCGATAGGAAACAGCTTTAGCGTTCACAGTCCGAGAAACGCGGCCATTGCCGAATTGACGGCCATCATCGTAGACGAATCCGCGCGGCCCATGCGGGTACCGATCTTGGTGCGCGGAACCGTCGTCATCTTATCGATCATCACCTGCGATATCTTGCGCAGGCCTGTGTCTTTGCCCGGCAGAATCGTAACGCGAAAAAGTGGCGTCTCATGGATTTCTGTCGTCAGCGGCATAACCGTCACCGACGGATGCGCATCGAAGGCATCTGCCTGAACGATGAGCGCCGGTCGCGGTTTGCCATAATCTCCTGAAACGGCGATGGTCACCAGATCGCCGCGTTTCACTTCCACGCCTCACGGTCGGCCACATCCTTGATCCAGTCCATCACTTGCGCTTCCTCTGAAGAATCGGAGATCAGCGCCGATTGTCTGCGAGCCTCAGCTTCAAATTCTTTCTTCTTCTTTCGCTCGATGTAATCGACCATAAACTTCCGCAAAACCTCGGCGACGGGTTTGTTCTCTTTCTCCGTGAGCGTCATAAATGTTTTTTTTAGCGTCGGGTCTACGCGAAATGTAAATGTGCTTTGCCCGGTCTGCCTGGCCTTTGTCATAACGTAATCCTCACTCGTACTTACATTATAGATGTACGAACGTAAGGTACGTCCGAGCGCGATTAGCCGGCGCGCAGCCAGCGCACGATCTCCGGAAGCGTGGCACGCTTGCCGTACATCAAAATTCCCACGCGATAGATGCGCGCCACCAGCCACAGCACGCCCACGGTCGAGCCAATCATCAGTACCAGAGAAAGTGCCAGCTGCCACCACGGCACGGCCATTGCCGACATTCGCAAGCACATTACCACCGGCGTGCATGGCGAGAACAGCGACAGCAACACCACCGGCCAAGCAGAGGGATTTGTAAGAATGTAGACGATCAGCACCAACCCTGCTACCAGCGGAAGCATCAGCACCATAGCAAACTGCTGCAGTTCGGATTCCTGGCTAACCGTCGCGCCGAAACCCGCGGCCAGCGCGCTATAGAAAAAGAATCCCAGTAGAAAATAAATGACGAAAAAAACAAGCTGCAGTGGGGTAATTCCATACGCGGCCAGACCGCCTGTACCCAAGCGTGCGCCTGCTGCAGATGTGGTCAACAAGGTCGCCGCTACGATCCAGATGGCCAACTGCGTCAGCCCCGCACCGCCGACTCCGAGCAACTTGCCCGCCATCATCGATTCCGGTTTCGCTGTAGCCAGCATCACTTCAAACACGCGCGATGTCTTTTCCGCCACTACGGAGCGCCCAACGTTCATGCCGTATTGCAGGACGACGAAAATCAACACCAGAGCCATCGCATACGCGCCCCAGAAACTTTTCCCCGTGTCGGAGCCGCCCGCAAGCTGTCTCGTTTTCAGGTCGACAACTTTCATCAGGCCTTCGACTTCGGCACCGGGTACGCCTCGTTCGATCAGCGCTCTACGTGTCAATGCATACCCGATGGCGTCGCGCAAGTCGCGATGATTGTCGAGCCGCGAGACCCTTCGGGAAACATACGTCGCTTCAGGCTGCGTCTCGCCAGGTTTTGCATTCAGCCACAAGTAGCCATCGATCGCGCCATCTTTCACCTGACTGTCCAACGATGCCAGATCACCGCCAGCGGCAGGCGCGACGATGCCTACCTCCATTTGCGCAAGCGGCTGTTTGCCGCGAGCGGCCAGCAACGCAGAGCGCACGCTTTCGGCAAGCGCGGGATCGTTCGACGCCACCACCATGCGCTGCCCGCGGCCAGCTCGATTGCCAGAGATCGCGCCCAGGCCGAAGATCACCGCAAATACCAGCGGGATCATAACCGTGCTGATACGAAAGGCCTTGCTGCGCACACGTTCCAGATATTCTCGCTTCGCGATCAGCCACGCTTCACGCATGCACTTGCCTCCCCACCGTCTGGATAAAAATCTCTTCCAGCGATGGCTCGATCAGTTCAAACCGGTAGATCTTCGCCTGCGCGGCTGCAGCATGCAGTAGCGCCTGCGCATCGGCTCCGTCCTTGAGCAAAATTTCGACATGACCGGCGTACGCCTTGTAGTCCGCCACAGCTGAATGCCGGACGAAATCCCCGTCGCCTTCAAAGTCCACCACCACGCGGTTGCGCGGATACTTCGATTTCACTTCGCGCATGCTGCCGGAAAGCACTGCCTCGCCGTCATGCACCAGGCAAATGGAATCGCACAGCTTCTCCACCTGATCCATGCGATGCGTGGAAAATAAAATCGCCCGGCCCGCATTTTTCAATTCGAGCAGCGTGTCCTGCAGCAGCTCCGTATTCACCGGGTCGAGCCCGGAAAAAGGCTCGTCCATAATGATCAGCTCGGGCTCGTGCAGCAGGGTCGAGATGAACTGAATCTTCTGCTGCATCCCTTTCGACAGCTCCTCAACCCGCATCCCGATTGCGTCCCATATCTGCAGCCGCTCGCACCAGCGCTGCGTGCGTTGGGTTGCGGTCGCCGCATCCAGGCCATGCAATTGCCCAAGGAATACAAGCTGATCGAGCACCTTCATATTTCTGTACAGTCCACGCTCTTCCGGCAGATAGCCGACCCGATGCAGACTGGCGCGCGTAAACGGTTTGCCGAAAAGAGTGACCGTCCCCGAGTCCGGAACCGTAATGCCGATCATCATGCGGATGGTGGAGGTTTTCCCGGCGCCGTTCGGCCCCAGCAGTCCGAACATTGTGCCCGCTTCGATCCGCAGGCTCAGTTCATGCACTGCGATTTTGTTCTCATAAGCTTTCGAAATTCGATCCAGCGCAACGATGTTCATACGTTGTCGGCAGTGTAGCAAAGGGCTGCGTTATAGAAGTCAATGCTCATCGAAAATCGTCAACGATTTTGCGCTACATTGGTAGCCATGTCTGGACGCCCGCAAACCTCCGAAGCCGCGCCGTACTACTTCACCTATATCAACCGCGTAGTTGGAGAGGATGCGTTGGCAACTCTCGAAACTCAGATGGATGAAATGCGGCCGCTGTTCTCCGGCATTTCCGAAGAAGCTTCTCTTTCTCGCTACGCTCCCGGTAAGTGGAGCATCCGGGAAATGCTGAATCACATCGCCGATACAGAACGCGCTTTTTCCTTTCGCGCGCTCTGGTTCGCCCGCGGATTCGCCGCTCCGCTGCCCGGCTACGATCAGGATATCGGCGTTGCCGGCGCAGGCGCGGATGCAATCTCCTGGGCTGCGCATATCGAAGAATTCCGTCGAGTTCGCCTGGCGACGATTTCGCTATTCCGCAATCTGCCGCCCGAGGCCTGGATGCGTACCGGCACTGCCGATGGAAATGCATTCACCGTGCGCGCCATCGCTTTTATCCTTGCCGGGCATCTAGTGCATCACGTTGCCATTCTGCGCGAGCGATATCGCTGGTAGCATCCGCTGGAATAAAAGCTTCAATCTCCTGCCGCGGATTTGGCCTTCAGTCCAGCATCCTCGGCGATACTGAGGGTCGCGGCGGTCCAGTCCATATCGGCTCGGCCTTTCGCAATGCCTGTGATCCAGCGGTCGTGCAACAAGCTGGCAAGCGGCATCGACAGAGCAGCGGAGGCAGCGGTTTGCAGCGTCAGGTTAATGTCTTTCAATCCGAGTGCCAGGCGAAATCCCACGGGCTCGAAGCGCTGCTCGGCAATCTGCTTTCCATAGCCCTGATAAACAGGGCACGCGAATAGCGTCTTCCCGAACATGTCCGCGACTGTCCTAGGATCGAGACCGTTCTTCTCCGCCAGCACCAGCGATTCGCCGATCGCTTCAATCGCCGCGGCGATCATAAAATTTCCGCACAGCTTCACCACGTTGGCCGCGCTCGCATCTTCACCAAAGTCGAAGATGCCCTGACCAATGTCATTCAACATCGGTTTTACTTTTTCCCTGGCTTGTACCGCACCGGAAACGCAGACCCACAGCTTTTTTGCCGCGGCTGCCTCGGGTCGGCCAAAAACGGGTGCGGCTACGTAAGCGACGCCGTGTTCGGTATGGTGTCTGGCCAACTTCTGCGCAGTGGCAGGCGCAATGGTGCTGAGAGAAACGTGGATACCTCCGGAGCCCAGCTTCTCGACGAAGGAATTCTGCCCGCAGCAAACCTGTTCAACAGCACGATCATCCGCCAGCATGGTGAAGACGATTCCGCCTGGCTCAGCGACATCGGCGAGATCGCTTGCCAGCATGGCCCCTTTGTCGACCAGGCCTTTAGCCTTTGCCGCTGTGCGGTTGTACACCTTCAGGCGATGCCCCGCCTGCATCAGATTGTCGGCGATCGGCTCGCCCATATTTCCCAGCCCAATAAATCCAATTGCCGCTGTCATGGAAATTTCCTCCGAATCTCGAATCGTATCCCTGCTGTTTCGATGCTGGAACCGCTGCGAACGCTTCGCGGCACGAGTCGATTCCACCCGAGCAGACTGGTAGCATCCAGAATGTGATTGCCCTCGACACTCCCATCCAGTTTGTGAAAGGAGTCGGCCCGCGCGTCGCCGAAAGGCTGAAAGAGAAAGACATCCTTGTTGTCGAGGACCTGCTGTACCACCTTCCCTTCCGCTATGAAGACCGGCTGAATCCGCGCTCGCTGAGTGAACTGGTGCCTGGCGAAATGGCTAGTGTGATCGCGGAGATACGCGGCGCCGTGCTGCTGCGCACGAAACGCATGCCCATCTTTGAAATGACGGTTGGGCAGGGCTCCGCATCGATGAAATGCATGTGGTTTCACGGAACCTATCTGAAAGATAAATTTCAGCCAGGACAGATGCTGGCGCTCTACGGCAAGGTTGAGTCCTCGCGCAGCCGCGCCGGCAGCTTCAAAATGATTCAGCCGCAGGTGGAAATTCTTCCCGCGGAAAATGAGGCGGAAGAAACGCTGCTCGAAGTGGGCCGTATTGTTCCGGTGTATGAATCGCTGGGGGGAACGCAGCTGAATTCGCGATGGCTGCGGCGCGTGATTTATCGACTGCTGGAAGATCTCGGGCCAGAGCTGCCGGAGACGCTGCCGAAAGAAATCTGCGAACGCATGCAGCTGCCTGCGCGCGCGGAGGCGTTGCGGCAGGCGCATTTTCCGCCGGCGGGAACCGGCCTGCGTCTGCTGCAGTCCGCGGCCACGCCGGCGCATCAGCGGCTGATCTTTGAAGAACTATTTTTCCTCGAACTGGGTCTGGAGCTGAAGCGGCGGCGCATGCGGGAGCGGATCGGGCCTGCTTTCACCGCCGACGAGCGTGTGCGCGAAGCGTTAAAACGCGTGCTGCCCTTCCATCCCACGGGGGCGCAGAAAAAAGTGCTGGCGGAAATTGTTGAAGACCTGCGGAAGTCAACGCCTATGCGGCGATTGCTGCAGGGCGATGTCGGCTCGGGAAAAACGATTGTCGCGCTGCAAGCCGCGTTCGTCGCTATTGAAAACGGCTATCAGGCGGCGTTGATGGCGCCCACGGAAATTCTCGCCACGCAGCATTACATTGCCGCGCGTCGATTGCTCGAACGCTCGACGCGGCAGCCTGCGTACAACGTGGCTCTGTTGACCGGCTCGCTCGATGAAGATCGCAAGCGCACAAACCGGGGCCGCATCGTGCGCGGCGAGGCCGACTTGGTCATCGGCACGCATGCGTTGATTGAAGAAAAAGTCGAGTTCGCGAATCTCGGCCTCGTCATTGTGGACGAGCAGCATCGTTTCGGCGTCATGCAGCGTTTCCGGCTGATGAAAAAGCCAAACACTGCCGAGCCGCACGTACTGGTGATGACGGCCACGCCAATCCCGCGCACGCTGGCGCTCACACTTTATGGCGACCTTGACGTAAGCGTGCTCGACGAGCTGCCGCCCGGGCGCACGCCCATCGTCACGCGACGAGTTGTGGACGAGCGCGCGGAAGAGGTCTGGGGTTTCGTTCGCAAGCAGGTTGCTGCGGGGCATCAGGCGTACATTGTTTATCCGGTAATTGAAGGCAGCCGCGACGATCAGCCGGAGCTGGATTTTGCGCAGGACGCGGACGCTGTTGAAGTGAAACCGCCGGCAAAAAAGAAGGCTGCGAAAAATTCACGCGCAAAAACGGAGTCGCTGTTTCAGGAAAAGCAGCCGCTGAAATCTGCCGTGCAGATGTGCGAAGAGCTGCGCGCGACGCATCTCTCCGGATTGCGGCTGGCGCTGTTGCATGGGCGATTGAGCGCGGAAGAAAAAGAAGTGGTCATGCGCCGCTTTCAGCGCGGCGAAATTGACGTACTGGTGGCGACGACGGTGATCGAAGTCGGCGTCGACGTACCGAACGCGACAGTGATGGTAATCGAACATGCGGAGCGGTTCGGCCTGGCGCAGCTGCATCAGTTGCGTGGACGCGTAGGTCGCGGCGCGGCTAAATCCTACTGCATTTTGATGACGGCCGGCGCGGTGACGCCGCAGGCGGATGAGCGACTGGATGCGATGGTGCGGACGCAGAATGGGTTTGAGCTGGCGGAGTTGGACCTGGCGTTACGCGGGCCGGGAGAGGTCTTTGGCACACGGCAGGCGGGGCTGCCGGATTTTCGCGTGGCCAACCTTCTGCGAGATCGAAAAATGCTGGAGCTGGCGCGGATGGAGGCTTCGCGCTTTGTGGAGTCGGGGGAGAAAGATCTATCGCGCGAATCGGTCGAGATTGTGTGGACGCATTTGCGAACGAGCTGGCAGCGGCGTTATGGGTTGGTGGAAGCGGGCTGAATAATTTCCTGCTGTCAAAAGTCCGCAAATATAAACAGGCCATTCGGCATCTGTATTCGATACATTCTAGATCGAAGCCCGAAGCCAATTGTTTGTTGAAGGAGACCGGATGTTAACTCTGAGCCACAATATCTTTTTCGTCCTAAGCTGCATCGTGCTCTCTATAACCTGCTTGCTTCTGATCAATCATGTCTGGCCGCCTGCCCGGCGCATTATTCACAATGACGTCATTGGATGGCAGATCGGTATTCTCGGGGTGATTTACGCCGTTTTGTTGGGCTTTATGTTGTTTGCAGGATGGGAAAATCTTCAGGCGGACGATGTCAATGCCGACAATGAAGCCAATGCACTTCTCAGCGTGTATCGAGCTGCAGAAGGCTTGCCTGTCCCTCAACGCGACGAGATCCAGAAATTAGGGCGGGATTACGTGTCCGCCGTACTGACGAAAGAGTGGCCAATCATGATGTTTCAGAACCCGGAACATCGCGACCGTGATACTTATTCAGGTAATGCCATCGCGGTAAAAATGTGGGCAGTGCTGACGCAAACAGCCACACTAAAATCTACTGAGGAAGTCAGCTTGCGCGAGACCATGCTGGAGCTCGGCAACATGACCCGATACCGCCGTATTCGTCTGTTGGAGAGCCGCTCCGAAATGCCGCTTATTTTATGGTTTGTGCTGGTGATCGGCGGGGTAATTACTATCGGCGCATCCTGTTTGATCGGCAGCGGAAATACAGGGCTACATCTCGCGCTGATTGTTGCACTGAGTCTGATGATTTCTCTGGCTCTAATGGCAATTGCGGATATCAATCGGCCGTTTCAAGGTTTTGTTTATGTCAGCCCCATTGCATTTCAGCGGGCACAGCAAGGGATGAGCCAACCAGTGTTCATGCCCAGATAGCCAGCCTTCACGTTAAACCGAATGCATTCGCACGAAGCGGCGGAAGCGGATTCTTTCCTCATCAAGAGTGCCGACGTAAAGATCGATCGAGACAATCTGAACATCTTCAGTGGGCGGCAGATGTTTGCGGCACAGGCACATTTCCGTCAGCGCACGATGCGCCATCGGAGTGAGTTGCAATCCCGTCTGCTGCAGGGATCCGTAGAGGTCGGGAATATCCGCCAAGGCTACTTCAAATCGCAGGCGGTATGCGGTCAGCGAGGTCGCCTTCTCGTCGAGGATCCAGCCGCGGCAGTCCACTACAATCTGCGCCAGGCGGCTTTCAATCTCCATCTGATCGATCGAACTGTAGCCGTGAAGGGCAATCTTCAGCATGGTTCCGTTCCTTTCCCGGCATCGTGTTCGGACCCGCATGGCAGCACCCGCATGGCGAACCCGCGGAATCAATCTGCCTGCGACCCGCCTGTGTATAGAACGGTGGAAAAGCAGATTCAGACTCGCCGCGATTCGATTCTCTTTCATTTATCGGCCGAAGAGGCAAAGGACATCAGCATGGAAATTCTGAAATTTAAAAACTGCCCCGCCGTCCTTCCCCAAGTGGAATCGCAGGCGCGATGTGGTACCGTGCAGGAAATGATTGTCGGCTGCGGCGTGGATATGATTGAAATTGCGCGAATTGCGGAGACGCTCGACCGCTACGGCGACCGTTTCTGCCAGCGCGTGTTCTGTGCCGACGAAATCGTATATTGCCGCCGCAAACGCGAAGCCGCGGAAAGCTTCGCCGCCCGTTTCGCCGCCAAGGAAGCCGCGGCCAAGGCGCTCGGAACCGGCATCCACTCCGGCGTTGGCTGGCAGGATATCGAAGTGGTCCGAGCCTCGAGCGGAAAACCTTCCCTGGCGTTTCATGGCCGAGCGGCGACGATTGCCGGACGTCTAGGCGTACGCAACGCGGTGATTTCTCTAACCCATAGCCGCGTTTATGCTCTTGCCTATGTGGTGCTGGAAGATTGACGAGACAGCCGGAAGAACGTGCATCTATTTTCTTTAGAGCAGTTCCACGATTACTCTCCCTGGCCAAAAATCGCGAGGTGCAGCTTTTCTAAGGAAAAGCTGCGCGAAGGTTCAAGCCTGCCGGGTACATCTTTCGTGGAAAAGCTCCATCGGCGGGATGAATCGCCACCGGCATTGCTCGTCGCCGCCGAAGGGATTGCCTCCTCTGCTATGCTCGACATATTCGGTTTGCGCGCAGCGGACCGGCGGCTGAATTTTCTAATATCAGGCAGGAGAAATTGTGCCGAATCAGCACGAGGTTCGTTGGTCACAATTGAAGGTAGGGGTGCTGGTGATCGTGGCAATTGCCGCGCTGACCGCGTTGATCTCTCTCATGTCCAACAGCACCGGCGGCCTGTTCACGCGGCGGATCGTGGTGCATTCCTATTTTGAAAATGCCTCTGGACTGAAGCCGGGCGCGCCGGTGAACCTGCAGGGCGTCACCATCGGTTCGGTCAACAAGATTCTGATTGTTTCCGAGCGCAAGCAGACGCCGGTTGAAGTGGTAATGAAGATCGGGCTGAAGTATCACGGCGACCTGCACACAGATTCGACTGCCTCCATGAGCACAGCAGGCGTGCTGGGAGATACCTTCATCGACATCGACAGCACGCAAGCGAAGGGTCCGCTGCTTAAAAATGGCGATACACTTCCTGTTAAGCAGGCGCCCAGCCTTTCCGATGTGATCAAGTCGGGCCAAGGCACCATCAAGCAGGTGAACGTGATCCTCGCCAAGATGAATACCCTGGCTGATTCGTTGAACAGCACCAAGGGCACGGCGGGAAAATTCCTGAACGACCCCGCGCTCTACAACAGCGCGGCGGCAACGCTGAAGCAGGCCCAGGACATCATTACCCAGGTCAACCGCGGCCAGGGAACGCTGGGAAAACTGATCAAGGATCAGACGCTGTATAACCGCGCCAACGATACGATCGCACGGCTGCAGAGCATTGCCGACTCGATCGACGCCGGCCAGGGTACTGTGGGCAAACTGATCAAAGATCCAACCCTCTACAACAATGCCAACAATTTGATCGGCGGAATCAACGACGGCAAAGGCACGTTAGGGATGCTGGCCAAGGATCCGGCCTTCCGCAGCAAGGTCAACCTGACCGTCGCCAACCTGCAGGAAATCCTGAAGCGGGCGAATGACGGCCAGGGTACTGTGGGCAAGCTCCTGCACGATCCTGCGCTGTACAACAACAGCAACCGGACGATTGTCGAGATGCGGGAGCTGCTGGCGGCGATTCGCCAGAATCCGAAGAAGTATCTTGTGATACGGCTGAAGATTTTTTAAAGACGTTTCCCGGAAAAATCGCTTAAATGCCGCCCTTTCCCTATGGCATCTGGAAAACGTCCCTGGCGCGCAGACGATTTCCCGCCTCGTTCTTAAACATGCGGCTGGCTGGCACAAATACGCCGGGGCTTTTACAATTGGAACGGAAGCAATCCAGACATCAAAATCTGCTTTGGCAGTCCTCTTCGTGTTCCCTGCGCTCTAGAGGTTGAAGGATACAAATGAAGTTTTGGAAGTATGGCCGTGTCGCGTTGGCCTTGATCGGTGCAATTGTCCTCGGTTTGAGCATCACGTGTTGCGGTGTGTACACCTCCGGCTACCTGTATGTGACCGGCGCGCAGTATGGTCAGATCGGCGCCTTCAAGGTTGATCACGATTTCGGCTATCTCACCCCGGTGACGGGCCAGCCGTTTGCTTCCTCCGGAAGCGACCCGGTACAGGAAGTCGTGCTGCCGGGCGGCCGTTTCCTGGCAACGGTGAATAAAGGCTCCAACAATGTTTCGATGTACACCATTGGCGGGGCAGGCACGCTCTACTACCAGGCGTCCTACTCGACCTCCGGCAGCAATCCGGTTTCGCTGGTGACCAACTCCGCCGGAAATTTTCTGTTTGTCGTCGATCAGAATGCGCCACCGGACATTAATTCCGCTGGTGTCGACATCAATGCCGGCCGTGGGGATATCACGGTATTTGCCATCGATTCCACCACTGGCAAGCTGACCCTGGTCACCAACCAGAACACCTTCAATACCAGCGGTACGCAACTGCCCTATTTCGCGGTGAACTACAAGCCGGTGCAGGCGATCACTACCTCCAGTTACCTCTATATTTTGGACCAGGCGTATGTTCCCGGAAGCAGCACTGGAGTTCCGGCTGCCTGCGCCAGCCAGCCTGTAGGATCGCCATGCACCACGCCCGACGTTTTCCTGTACGCCATCAACGCCACCAACGGCCAGTTGACGCTGACGCAGAATGCTCCACTCAACATCAACGGAGCGGTCGGCGGCGATCTAAGCACGATCTACACCAACGCCAAATACGTCTACATTGCCGACGTATCTACCGAATGCCCCGGCAGCAATCAACCGGGATCGTGTCCTACAGGTTCCATTCTGCCCTTCAGCGTCAATACCAGCAGCGGCGTGCTGCAGGCCCTGGTGGGCGGAACGGTGCCGAACGTCCCCAATGCATCGTCCCATCCGGATGCATTTTTCTCGAATTCGACCAGTCAGTTCCTCTACGTGGCCAACTACGGACCGAATGCCAACCCCAACCTGGCGAACAGCAATATCTCGCCGTTTACCATCGACCCGACCACCGGACAGCTGACGGCGATTCCAGCCAGTCCATTGGGTGCCTATCCTACGGGTTCCGGTCCAATCTGGATGACGGGAGATTCGACCAACCAGTACATCTACACAGCAAACTTCAACGACAATACAATTTCCGCGCTGGTGATCGATGCAACCCACGGCCAGCTTTCCAATATCATCAAGGGAACAGTGCAGACCCCAACCGTTGGACAGCCGACCTACGTGGTCGTCACCGGACGGACATTTTAACTTCTGGCAAGTTGACGCTTGAGGGCCTCTGTCGAGGAGGCCCTTTTCGTTGAACAGGCAGACGAAAGAGCTTTTCGAGCCGTCCGGATTTTCCTGGGCGGTGCGCTGGCAGAAAGTCTGTCCGCGCTTTTACAATACGGATGGGAACATCCCCAAAACAAGCTGCAGCAAGTGAAAAGATCCCGCTGCTGAACCGAAAGCCGGGTATAAAGGAATCGCATGAAGTGGAGTCAATACGGCCGGATCACATTGGCCCTGGTTGCATCGCTGGCGCTTGGATTGAGCATTACGGCCTGTAATCCAAGTTTTACGCTCGGGTTCGTTTATGCCCTCAATACGAAGGCCAGCACCGGTTCGATCAGTGCCTACACCATCGACAGCGTTTCCGGCGCCCTTACCCAGACGGCGAATTCGCCCTTCTCTTCCGGCGGCCAGTATCCGGTGGCGGACGCGGTAGCGAGCAACAGCAAGTGGCTCTACGTGATCAATGAGATCGACAACAGCGTAGTCCAGTTCGACATTGGGAGCGACGGCAAACTGTACCAGACGGCCAC
Source organism: Acidobacteriaceae bacterium (assembly GCA_965276585.1). GTDB lineage: Bacteria > Acidobacteriota > Terriglobia > Terriglobales > Acidobacteriaceae > JAKAAZ01. The sequence continues at coordinate 1,424,703 of CBDIAZ010000003.1, forward strand.
GCTCAATACGCCTGGATCATACCCGATTGCGACCGCGATCGACCCCGCCAACAAGTACCTGTATGTCGTCGACACCTACGCTCCGGGCTACGCGAACGTCGTCGCTCCGCCGAACATCAATCCACTGTGCGGCGGAACGGCGGCGGGAAATTCCTCGCTGCCGACGCAGGCCAGCTGCCAGAACACGCAGCCCACCAACGGCTGTGTGGTTGTCTATCCAATCAGTTCGACGGACGGCACTCTGGGAACTCCGATCCAGGGCGACGCGACAGGATCGGGCTCGACCGGAAGCTGCTTCTCTCTGCCAGGCAATACCGCCATCGGCTCGCAGCCGATTGGGGTCACGGCTACGGCGTTTGTGAATTATCTCTATGTCGCCGATCAGGGATTGGCCCAGGTGTATGGATTCACGGTGACCAACGGCGCCCTGGCGTTGATTTCAACGACCAAAGCAGGCGTGAAGCCCAGCGCTATCGTCAGCGATCCTACTGGACGGTTCGCCTACGTCACCGACCAATATCAGAACCTGATCCTCGGCTACCTGATCAATTCGGATGGAACCCTGTCCTCGCAGCTGCATGGACCGTTCCCAACCGGCCTTTTCCCTTACGGCATGGTGGTCGATCCTCGCGGCCGGTTCCTGTACGCGACCTTCTACAACGCCAACCAGGTGGGCGCGTATGCCATCGATCCGGCAACGGGCAACCCCACTCAAATAGCGGGTGGAGCGGCCGGGTACGGCACCGGTACCGGTCCGACCTGCGTCACTATTGAGCCGGCGTATGGGCGATATGTGTACACGTCCAACTTCGTCGACGGAACGGTCAGCGGATTCAAGCTCAATCCTTCTACCGGCGCGTTGACTACGACGCTGAACAGCCCATTTCCAGCGGGCGGCCAGCCGGCATGCGTTGCCACTTCAGCCAACGGAACGCACCCGGTTCAAACCATCACTCCGTAATCTTCATTGTTCCAGCTGCAAACAAACAAGGTCCGCACCCGCGGACCTTGTTTGTTTGCAGCTGGTGTTTTATTTCATTTTCTCCAATTCAAACTATTGATTCTACGGAGGATATAGATTTCAAGTTTTGCATGTTTTGGAGGGAAAACATCGGTTTTTTGGCATAAATATAGTAATTTTTACTATATTTATTTTTTATGAAAAAAGGTTGGTATCCGTTTGGTCCCGGGTATCCCGGCCTCATTCCTTCGTAAAAACTTCTCCGTTCAGCAGCGTGCTGCGCACCTGGCCGTCGGGGGTGAGCACGGTGATGTTTGCCGGGCGGCCCGGGGCCAGTTCTCCATAGGCGCTGTTGAAGCCGATCAGGGCTGCCGGATTGGCGGAGGCGTATCGCATCGCTGTACTTAACGGCGCCTGGGTAAAGTCGACGAAATTGCGCACGGCGCGATCAAGCGTCAGCACGCTGCCTGCCAGGCTTTCCCCAAAGGTGGATCTTCCGTTGGCGACGGTCACTTCCATCTTGCCCAGCTTGTATATGCCATCGGGCATTCCGGTCGCGGCCATCGCGTCCGTAACCAGGATGCCGCGATCCGGGCTCTTGGCGCGATAGAACAGGCGCACCAGCAGCGGATCGACATGGACGCCGTCGCAGATCAGCTCGGCAAACAGATTGCGATCGTCAAGCACCACCGCGAGCAGCCCGGGCTGACGATGAGCGAGCGCCCGCATGGCGTTGAAGGTATGGGTAGCGCTGACGGCTCCGGCGGCGATGCCGGCCAGAGCTTCCTCCGTACTGGCGTTGCTGTGACCCATGCTGACGCGGATGCCCAGCCGCACGGCTTCGCGGATGAGTTCAGTCGCGTGAGGCAGCTCCGGTGCGACAGTCATGAGAACGATACGACCCGCGGCCGCTTCCCAGAAGCGCTGGAGCAATTCAATCGAGGGCTCCTGCAGCGATTCCGTCGGATGCACACCGCGCTTGCTGTGGGAGAGGAACGGCCCTTCGAGATGAATTCCCAGCGGCCTGGCGCCGACGGAATTTCCGCGCTCGATCTGTTTGGCGATGGCTTCGAGGGAACGCAGCGTCTGGTCGATGGGGGCGGTTACCGTGGTCGGCAGGTACGCGCCCACCCCGTGCGCGGCGAGAAATTTGCCGATGGTATCGAAGGCCTGGTCGGTTCCTTCCATCACGTCATGGCCCATGGCTCCGTGGATATGGACGTCGAGATACGCGGGCACCAGCGTATCGGCGGCAAAATCCAGATGCTGCGCATTTCCGGGCGCTTCGAGAGCGCCGCGCGATTCGATGCTGACGATCGCGCCATTTTCAATGGTTACCTGCGGCCGATCGATCTCTGTCAGAGGAGTCAGCAGCGTGGCCGCCGTAAGAACTGTGCTCACATTCCCATCCATTCCGCGAAATTCATCGCACCTTTGTACAAGATAACAAGTCTGTGCGGAGCGTTTCATCCCACGGTTCGAACCCTGCCCATTCGACAGGCTCAGGGCAGGGTTCGGATGGAACAATCCGGCCCACAAACTTCCGATCACCGAATGTATCCAGCACGATACCCTCTGCAATTTTCCCTTTCGATCCATCTCCAACTTTCGTTTGACCATCCTACTTTGCGGCATACGAAGGCAGCGGCGGAACGGAGGGATGAAAAACTCTCCCGCGGCCACGCTTCAAAAATAAATGCAAGAGTTCGCCCGCGCTCCCCAACGGCCTGCGCGCGACGAACCATACCATCTACCGCTTCCGGCATGGAGCGCTCACCCCTGCCAGAAGCGAACCTCCGGAGGCTCACCCATGTCGTTCAAACGTTATTTTCCGCACGCGGTCATGCTTCTCTGCCTGGCATGCTGCAGTCCGATGGCCCTGGCGCAGTTCAATGCCAGCCTTTCCGGAACTGTCGAAGACAATACCGGCGCAGTTCTTTCCGGCGCGACGGTCACGCTGACCAACCCGGCGACCCAGGCCACGGAAACCACGACCAGCAACTCCACGGGATTTTATCGATTCAGCGAATTGCCGCCGGGCGATTACACGGTGAATATGACGGCGGCGAATTTCAAAACGCAGACCCTCAACAACATCACCGTCGCCGCAGAAGCGCCGCAGATTGTGAATGTGAAGCTGCAGCTGGGCGGCACGACGCAGACCGTTACCGTGAATGGAAACGCGCTATCGGTGCTGCAGACCGGGGATGCATCGGTTTCGACCAGCTTGAGCGCGACCGATGTGAAGCGGCTGCCGATCTTTGGCCGCGATCCATACGAGCTGCTGCGCACCGGCGTGGGCATTACGGGAGACGGCGCTCGCAGCGGCGCCGGCGGAGCGATTACGCTGCCGAACAATACCAGCCAGAACCAGTCCAACTATGGAATTTTCCAGTCGGAGAACCAGATTCAGATTTCCGCCGCCGGCCAGCGCGTGACTTCCAACACGTATGAGATTGACGGCGTCACCGTGGACAGTCTGTTGCATGGCGGCTCGGCAATTATCACGCCTAACCCGGAGTCGGTCGACCAGATTACTATCCTGGCAGCGAACTACGATGCGCAGTACGGCCGCAATGTCGGCGCACACATTTTGACCACCAGCAAGAGCGGCACCAACACCATTCACGGCAGTCTGTTCTTCCAATACGATCAGCCCGGGCTGAACGCGTATCAGCCTTTCGGCGGACCTACCTCGACGCCGGGATTTTTCGCGCCTCCAGTGCGCAACGAAAACCAGCAGCGGGAATGGGCGGCGAGCATCGGCGGTCCAATCCTGAAGAACAAACTGTTTTTGTTCGCCAGCTATGAAGCGGCCAAGAGCGCCTTGCAGACCTTCAGCGAAACATACGTGCCGACGCCGCAATATTATGCCGGCCTGGCTGCGGCCCGCCCAACCGGCATGGTGGCTGGAAGTATTACCCCGGCTACCGGCCAGGCGCGGGTGAACGCCGTTCTACCGGGCAACTGCTCCGCGCTGCAAACGATCTGCGCGCCCGTGGGCAGCGGGTTCGACATTGGTTCCTTTGCCGGAGCAGTCGGCCAGTATCTGCCGAATGTAAATGCCAACGGCACACCCGCGACTCCCAACCTGTTTACCGGGGCGGGCCTGGATAGTGTGCCGGATATGGAGTTTGCTCAGATCTCCACGCCCAGCAGATATCGCGGCACCCAGTTCAATGGCCGCGTCGACTGGCAGATCACGCAAGGGGATCGATTGGCCGGCAGCTTTTTCACGCAGAAGCTGGACCAGGAATCATTCGATCAGGCTTCCGGCGCGGCGCTCGATACCAACCTGCCATTCAAGCCATTCAACTCCACCGCAACGCTGGTCTATATCCACACCTTCACTCCGAACCTGTTGAACGAGCTACGCACCAACTACACCCGTTTCGCCGACAACCAGATCAACGACACCAAAGGAGTGGTGAACTGGGGAACGCCAGGATTGTATGTGCAAAGCTATGTATTTGGGAATCTCGATCTGAGCAATCAATCCAGTCCGGACGTCCCTGCGATCTTTGCGGAGAATACTTACGAAACCCGTGACATGGTGACGAGAATTGCGGGCACGCAATCGATTCGCATCGGCGGAGTTTTTCGCAAGGAAGAGGACAACGACAACCTTTCCGGGCTGGCGCGCCCCAATTATGCTTTTCAAGGAATCTGGGATGCGGCAAACGATGCTCCGCTTTATGAAGGAATTGCCGCCAACCCGGACACCGGAGGCATCGGGAACGCAGCCCGTGCCTTCCGCGACACGTATCTGTCCGCGTTTGTGCAGGACGACTGGCGCGTGAAACCGAACCTGACCGTCAACCTGGGACTGCGATGGGAATATTTCGGGGCACTCTATAACAAGACATTCCCCATCAACCAGCTGCAGCTTTCGACCACGCCTGGACTGGAGTTGATCAACGCAAAGTTTGTGCTGAAGAACCATTTGTGGCCGAGCGTGCCGCATGCGTTTTCGCCGAAGGTCGGATTCGCCTATCAGCCACCACAAGCGAACGGGAAGTTGGTGGTTCGCGGCGGCTTTGGTGTTTCCTACGATCGGCTGGACGACGCGCCGTTCATCAACAGCTATGAAAACGGGCCCGGCTATTTCGACTATGGTTTGTGCTGCGCGGGCCTGGATGCCGTAAACCCCGGTTTGAACAATACAGGCATCGTTTTCGAATATGGCAGCAGCGATTCGCCGTTCAGCTATGCGCCCAATCCCAACCTGGCGGCGGGTACCGATCCTGTGACCGGCACGCCGAACGGTTTAGCCGGAGCGCCTCCTCCGCAGATTGAGACCTACAGCGGCTCGGCGTTTATCAAACAGCCCACGCTGTACAACTACTCGCTGGCCCTGCAATATCAACTACCGTTTCAGATGTCGGCCACGGTGGGATATCAGGGAGCGTCCGGCTTTCACTTTTCACGGCTGGTGGACCAGAACTTCCTCTATACGCAGTCGAATGGCACCTGCGCAACCGGCGGAGCCTGCACACCGGGCGTGAATCAATCACCTTTCAACAACGCCTATGTTCCTACGACGGATGTACACACCAGCTATAACGCGCTCGACGTGCAACTTACCAAGCAGATGCAGCACGGCGTTCAGGTGAACGCGACCTATACCTGGTCGAAGAGCTTGGACAACGCCTCGGAAGAAGGTCCGGGCTCACTGTCGAATCAAACTAACCCTGCTTTCCCAGCGACGGAGTATGGGCCGTCGGACTTCAATGTCAAAAACCTGGTGAACGTGGTGGGGCTGTGGAGTCTTCCCTCCCCGACCGGCAATGAATTGAAGAAGCTGGCGCTGGGCGGCTGGCAGGCGAACGTGGTCTATACCTTCCACACCGGCTATCCGTGGACGCCGACGATCGGCGTGCCCTCGGTAGCGCTGGTCAATGGCGCTTCGGTGATCAATCCAACGCGGCCGTTGGGTTACGGCAGCGCGGTCGGTCTGCCGAACGCGAGCAATAGCTGCTCCAACGGTTCGTACATACATGGCACGAATTTTCCGCTGGGTGGGCCGGCGTATTTCGCGTATGCCGGAAACCACCTGCCTGCCGGCGTCAGCGGACAGCCGGGAATCGGACGCAACTCCTGGAACGGTCCTTGTTACATGGATACGGATATGAGCTTTGGCAAGCAATTCAGCTTTTCGCCGCTTGGGCATCCGGCAGCGTTCCGCTTCCAGGCGAACCTGTACAACATTTTCAATAAGACGAACCTGCTGCCGCTGAGCTTCGGCAGTCCGGAGACGAATATCAGCAATCCGCTGTTCGGCTTGTCGCCTGGAGCGGCGAGCGGGCGGGTGATTGAATTTTTTGGACGCATCGATTTTTAGAGCTGTGTGCAGATGCGACAGATGGCGTCGCCGAATTTTTCTGCCTTCATGCCGCCGATGCCGCTTACGGTCAATAGCTCTTCGCGCGTGGTGGGGAGCTGCTGAGCGATGGCGCGCAGCGTCTTATTTCCGAGGACGCAGAAGGCGGGGACGCCATGCTCCTTCGCTTCGGCGAGGCGCCAGAGACGCAATTTTTCTTCGACTGCGGCGGCGCGCGGAGAGAGTTTTTCCTCTACCGCAACAGCGGTCCGCTCCGGCTGCTGCGATCGCGAGAACGCCTTTGAGCCGGATCGTGCGCTCGCTTTGGATTTGTTGCGAGTGCGGCCTGTGCTTTCCGGCACATCTGTCAGGACAAATTCCAGCGGCTCGTCGTCGGCCAGGTCGATGGCCTCGCGAGTGGGGCTCACCCTGCGATACGCGATGCTGCGGTCATCCTTTTCGAATGTGAGATCTTCGATCCGCAGCCAGCCGCCGGCGGCCATCGCACGCAGCAGGTCTTCAAAGGCATCGCGCGGCATCTCTTCCCGCGGAAACATCTCCTTGTGCAGCTTGCCGGTAGAACCGGCGGAACTTTTCTTCAGGGAACGAATGACGGCGCGCGCGGTTTTCATCTCGCTCTCACTGGGCTGGCGAAAGCGCTTGGCGATGCAGGAATCCGGAGCGCAGACATCGCATTGCCCGCAGGCACGGCGAGCATCCGCATCATCGCCAAAGTGGCGAATCAGGCAGGCCATGCGGCATTGCACGGTATCGGCATACCGGGTGACAAGATCGAGCTGCGCCTTCCTGCGCTGCGATTCGAGTGCGTAGGAGTCGCGCCATTGTGCATGGCCCTGGGCTGCGCCTTCATCGAAGTCCACCACCCCGCCACCGTGAATGGCCAGCTTTTCGAGCGCTTTCTCGAACAGCTCGGAATCCATCTTCAGCTGGCTGCGAACCTCTTCCTTATGCAGCGGCTCGCTGCCCAGACGGTGAAAAACTTTATCCAGAACATCGACAGGAGGATAGTCGCGCTCAAAGAAGAATTCGTGCGTCTTGCGATCCGCGTATGAGTAGAGCAGCACGGCGCGGCTGGGCAGGCCATCGCGGCCGGCGCGGCCAATCTCCTGGTAATAGGCTTCGAGACTTCCAGGAAGCGCGGTATGAATCACCGTCCGCACATCCGCCTTATCGATACCCATGCCGAACGCGACTGTCGCCACCACCACCTGCAGCTTGCCTATCTGAAATTTTCGCTGAACCGTTTCGCGATGCTGGGGATCGAGCCCGGCATGATACGCGGCAGCGGGAAATTTCCGGGATAACTCCGCTGCCAGCGCTTCGGCCTGCTTGCGTGTCGGCGCATACACAATGGCCGGCCGCCGTTCGATATCGCTCAACAGACCGACGACAAATTCCGTTCGCTGCGAAGGCGGCATCTCGACCACTTCAATGGCGAGGTTTTCCCGGCGAAACCCATTGATGAATCGCGATGCGTCCGACATTCCAAGCTGCGCTGCAATGTCGTCCTGCACGCGCGAAGTCGCCGTTGCTGTGAGCGCGATCACCGGCGCGGGTCGCAGCGCCGGCAGCGACCGGCCGAGCATACGATAGTCCGGACGAAAATCATGACCCCATTGCGAAATGCAGTGCGCTTCATCGATAGCGATTAGCGACGGCTTGCGTTTCGCAAGCAGCTCGATGAAGCCGGGCACGCGCAGCCGCTCCGGCGCGATGAAGAGAAACTGCAGCGCGCCAGATAAATAATCGGCGCAGGCCTGGCGCGAAACCGCGCGGTCAAGGCCGGAGTGGATGCGCGCGACGGAAAATCCCAGTTCGGCCAACTTCGCCGCCTGATCGTCCATCAGCGCAATCAACGGGCTGATGACCAGCGTAGTACCCCCGCGCGCAATGCCCGGAAACTGATAGCAGAGGGATTTTCCAGCGCCGGTCGGCATGACCAGCAGAACGTCTTTGCCCTCGATGGCCGCACGACAGACGACTTCCTGATTGACGCGGAAAGAAGAAAAACCGAAGGCGCGCTCGAGCAGGGAAAGAAGTGCCTCACCGGATTGAACGGAGATCGTAGCCACAGGGAAGAGAAAACTTGAGAGACGCACCCAGTATACGTCGCCCCAATTCGTCAGGAAATTCTTCAACTACGTTACGATGAAAGTAAATCTGCCTCGTCCGCCGGAGTGGAAAGGGACCGCACAGCCGATTTTCTATTCGATTTGAATCCCATACAATGTCGCATAGAGAGCACGTGCATTCGGCTTGCAACCAGCGATGCGGGCCTGTAGCTCAACGGTTAGAGCAGAGCACTCATAATGCTTTGGTTGGGGGTTCAAATCCCTCCGGGCCCACCAGACATTCCCGCCCAGGAAATTCTTAAATAGAAGAAATTACTATCCAGGGCAGTGGGGGAATGCGTGCCATTCTGGATTGCCGCTACAATCAACATTTCAATCGGGCTGCAACCACCGGCTGCGATGTAAGAACAGCCTAGCCCAATGAAGAGGGACTAGAGGAACAACCAGCTAAAAACAGATACTTACAAAGTTGAATCGTAGAAAGAATCAACAAGGGCAATCTATTTAGCCGTCTAATGAAAGGTTTCAAATATTTGCCGTGAAATATAGTTATGGACTTAACAATGTTCAGTCAAAATATCTGACTGAGAAAGCTGCGCCTGCAGCACGAACGATCCTCAAGGTGTAAAGCGTGCAATGAAGCCACTTCCTCCGGGCATGTCTAAGTCGATAAAATCCGATCGGTTCATGGTCTGGTTTTTCATCGCGACTGCTGCTGCATTTCCTTTCACATCGCTCACTAATTGCGCCTGATAGTTGCCTTTGGGTAAGAAAGAAAGTCCGATTCTAATCTTGCGCGCCTCCGTTCCGTTGTCCACTGCGACGAACCATATATTCCCCTTCCGCCGGGCAAACGCGGCGACCTCTCCGATGGCAGACTGCGGGAGGGCGATGGTTTCGTCCCATGTGCTTGGGATCGCGCGAATGACTTCCACAGCAGGATTGCTCAAGATCGTCTCCGGATTGGCGGCGAACGTCAATAGCGGAGAGGTAATGATTGCCGCCGACGCAATCTGGTTGGCCCAGGTGGTTCCGTTTAGCCTCTTGTCGAAAATCATCGGCGTGTAGTCCGCCGGCCCCGCCAGCAGTCGAGTAAACGGAATTGTCGCGGCGTGTTGTGCCCTCGGCGCGTCCGGGGCGCCGGTATTGGTGCAGCAATATTCCATTCCCTCCACAGCTTCGCGCGTCAGTTCGTTCGGCCAGGTTCGCTGCTCCCCGGTTGGTTTATTTGAACCGTGAAAGTTGGCCAGCAGATGATGGGCTGCCGTCTCCTGAAGCAATGTCTGATAGAGATCGATCACCTCTTTCGCCTCGGAATCGAAGAAGTCGATTTTGACTCCAATTACCCCCGTACGATTACAAAGATCGAAGAATGCCTGCCTCTGCTGCTCGGTTGCTATAGAACGACGATTTGTCCATAGCCAGATGCCTACACCCTGGGTGCGCGAGTAATCTACCAACTCTTTGATTTGGGCTTCGCTCCAATGACGCCAATAGCCTTCGACTTCCTGGTACTCAAATCCCAGTTGTCCGGCCATCTGCGACATCTTCTCCGAGCCTTCGAGCGTGGTCGCTCCGCCATCCAGAAAATTCCAGACGGCGCGTCCCGGCTTGATCCACGCCGTATTTATCCCCTCCGGAAAGATCCTTGGATTGGGCGGATCGGATACGTCGCTGACGATGTCGTTGTTGACGAGGCTGTTCAGATTGCGCGCGACCATGACAATCCGCCATGGCGTCATGATCGGCCCGGATATCTTTGCTGGGATCGCCAGCCGTTTCGCTGTCTCCTTGCCCTGAAAGTAGATCAACGCTTTGTCCGGCGGCACTTCGTTCCCCGGTTTATCAAAGAAAGCTCCCTCGCCGTTCGATTGGAGCACCATGCCGGGATAGTTCAACAGCCGGCCTTCGGTAATCGCCAGGTAGGCCGAATCTCCGGGCAATTCAATAACTACGGGAGGGGCCATAAAACGCCCTTTTGGAATCTCGGCGGCGTGGCTCTCGCGGTAGACGCCCTCGTAGTGCGCCACTGTAGGATCGAAGGACCACACTTCGCTTCCCATCACGGGCCGGAATCCAGCCGTCTCTTGCGGTACACGCGGCTCGCTGCCGAGCAGCGTCATCCGGAACGCAACCCCATTATTGTAGGCCCGCGCCTCCAGCGTGAATGCAGTCGTTTTACCCGTGCCGAGTAAGGGAACACGTAAACCCACTCCATGTTCTTCCGCCGCCGAATGCACGCCGTACCAGGAATATCTGTCGTCGATGCGGTAGCGCTGCGTTTTGCCGAAGCGGATCGCGGTCTTGGTTGCGTCGCCGCCAGCGTGAATTTCCAGCGGCTCTTTTTCAAGCAGCGCGCGCCCATCCATCGACACCTGCCAGAAGACGTGTCCCCCAGCGACCGAGAGCATCATCTCAATGTGGCTATCCGGACTTTTCAATTTCAAAGTTCTTTGCGCGGCGTACGCATGCGTCACGCTTAGGCTGAGAACGCACCCGCACAGCGCCAGCGAGCGCATTTTCACTGGACTTCCTCGATGAGTGCGAAGGTATGCGGTTTCGGCTGCGCATTTTCATATTCCTCATCCGCCATCTTTGCGTCCAATTTGTCGAGCACTTTCACCGCATCTGCCTCGTCGGAAATATTATTGCCATCAAAGAGTAAATCGAATCGCGTTCCGCTCAACTTGGAACGGTCATCGGCGGTCCAGTCGATACTCTTCGCCTGCTTCTCCATTGGCGTTGAATACAGCGCGAGATTCACTCCCTGAGATAACTCGTCCCGGGTAAATACGGCTACCTTCTTATCGTCGATTTCGAGTGAGTAAGTCACGGAGGTGAGTCCGGTAACACGGAGCATCTGCCGATCGAGAGCGGCGATGTCAGATATTTTCAGCAGGAATTGTGTCATCGCATCGTTCAGCTCCAGCGGCAATGGAAGCGCTCCATCCAGTTGCGTCCAATGCAGTCCGTCTGCCGTTTTGCTGAGCTTGCTGACGGTTGTGTTTTCCCGCCTGATTACGCGGCCCCCGGCTGCGTCGACCGTTACGCTGCTGACGATTGGATTGATATTCCATCCCCGCACCAGCGCCGCAGCCATAATCCAGTGCCCGGCGGGCGATGGATGGATGCGGTCCGGCAACAGCGATCCGGCCATTCGCGGATCGATCTGCATCCCAGCACGCAGTGCATCGGTCATGGGATGGTTGAAATCTACAAATGGAATACCCTGTTCCGCGCTCCATTTGGAAAGGAAGTTTCCATAGCGCAGGAGAACGCTGTTATAGCCGGAGATGATGGGCGCACGTGTGATCTCATCGTATGGCGAAGGAGCAATTAGGGTCAGTCTCACACCGGGAAGATCGGTCTTTAAATTATCGTCTAATTTGCCATAGCCAAGCTTATAAGTCTGAAAATTATTTTGAAACGCAGTGGTGTAGCGGCCATCGTTCATGCCTAGCATGATGGTGAGCACAGTCGGATGCCAGGGCAATACATCTCGCGTCAGGCGAATTACCATATCTCCGGAGTAACCACCGGAAACTGTATCTCCACTCACGCCGGCATTGTAAAAATCGACACGCATTTGCGGATAGCGCGAGACGACAAAATCTTCTACAAAGCGCGTATATAAATGCTGTGCCGTGATGCTATCTCCGTAGAAAACTACCCTGTCCCCCGCCTTCAACGAAAAACCTGAAGAAGACTGCTGCGCCTGCATACCAGCCGAAAGCAAAAATCCGAGAACTACAGCAAGCAGGCGGAATTGTGTCACAAGAAATACCTGCCTTTCCCCATTGATCTTTTATTGAAACATCATTTTATTGCAGGTTCCGGACGCGAATGAAATTCAATCGCGTCCCGGAAAGGCATTGCTCAGAATTGATACTTCAGAGAAAGCTGGAAGAAACGCGGATCCGGAGTAAAGTTGGCTACAGGACGAGTCGATGTAATCTGCCCGCCATAGGCGCTGTCGTTGCTGTAAGACGGTACGGCAAACCATGGACTGTTCAGCAGGTTGAATACATCGGCGCGGAACTGAACCGTCTGATTGCGAAACGTTGCAAAATTTTTGAACACTGACATGTTGACCCGCGCATAGCCTGGTCCATACACCGCAAGCAGAGGACCGCCGGCATATTTCAGAACAGTTGCCGGATCTGTTACCGGAGTAGTGATGTCGCTGCCCGGCAATGGATTGACAAAGGCGCATGGGTTATACCACTGGGTTGGCGTACGCACCTTTGCGGGACAAGTGTAGCCGGGCGGAAGACCGTTGTTGTTGGCGGCGTTACCTCCACCGGCGCCTGGATCTCCTGTCACGATCGGAGGCGCATTATCGAGGCCATTGGCCGTTGAAATATCGGAGTAGATCGTGAATGGATTTCCGGTCTGCGCCTGGAAGACCAGAGTCGCCGACCATCCTCCTGCAAGAATATCGGCGATACCTTTGCGGTTCAGGTGCTTGCGTCCGTATCCGAACGGCAGCTGATAATTTCCATTGAAGGCAAAGCGGTTGCGGACATCGAAGGCGGAGTTTCTCATCTCATCTTTAATGGGGAGAATGCCGGGAGCGCGATAACCGTAATCCTGATTGTCGGCCAGATCGCTCTGCGCATTGTCAATGGAATGGGACCATGTATAAGAAGCCAGGAAGCTAACTCCGTTGGAATAGCGTTTTTCCAACTTTGCCTGCAGGGAGTTATAGATACTGTTGCCGATAGCTTGCTCGTAATTGATGCCGCCTAACGTCTGGAACGATTCAAATTGAAATAGACTGACTCCGGGAGCTGCCAGCGCGTGCGTAGAGTTGAGGCTTGGATACTCAACATATAAGTGGTGACCGGTGCCACCTACATATCCAAGCGTTGCAGACATGTTATTGGTGATGGCATACTCCGTCGATACGTTGTACTGCTCGCTATATGGAGTCTGCGCATTGCGTGCTATCGCAGTTATGGTTGGATAGCTGATGAAATTTGCCGCTCCACCCTGGGTGAAACCCGTCTCCAGCAGAATGCCGTCAGTGGGACAGTCGCCTGGTACGCAAGTGCCGGGCGCCGGGATATTCGACGTATAGTTGAACGGCACGTTCTGCGCCAGGTTCACGCCATAGCCGAAGCCCTCCAAGCCACCATAAAAAATTCCGAATCCGGCACGCACAACCGTGCGGTTATCCACACTATAGGAAAAACCGAGGCGAGGCGCGAAGTTCAACTTCTGTGAATCCACGAGAGAAGGGTTGCCGCTATATGCTACGGCGACATTGTTTTGCGCCAGCAAAGTCAGAAACTGCTGCGGCAAAACCCCTTGTTGGCTATTAGGAAGCGCGAACGATCCGGAGCCTGTGCCGACGCCGATTTGCCCGGGATAGAAGTTGGCCTGCTTTCCACTTTCATTGTTTTTCGATCCAAAAAAGTCGTAGCGCAGGCCGATATTTACCGTCAGCTTCGGCGTAGCTCTCCAGTCATCCTGGCCATACGCGGATCTTACCCAGCGATGGTCGTCAGCATAATTGGCGACGCCGGTAGTGGCGCTATTCTGCTCGTTCGCGAGAAAGTCGGCGACGCCGGACCCGGTATTGTTTACTCCAGGGATGCCGGTGTATTCGCCGGTATAGTTATAAGCGCCGGTTGCAATCACCGGCTGTAACTCCGAAACATTGACCCACTGAAAATCTACACCAAACTTCAGAGCGTGGTTTCCAACAATTTTCGTTATGTTATCCAGAAATTCGAGGACATGCTCATTTTCCAGAGTTGGATAATAGTATGGCGTTCCAAATCCGTTAATCCCAGAGGGAGACACATTGACCAACCCGCCCTGGCCCGGCGTGAATGGGATTCCGCCCAGGCCGAGGGTTTGGGAGACGTTGGTTTCGGGGTTGAACTGCTTCTCCGTAAAGTTCCCGTAGTTATAGCCGAAGCGGAATTCATTTATCAGGTTTGGGTTGAAGATATGGGTTTCGCTGGCCGCGAGGTTCTCGCCGATATTGGCATCGTTGCCGTCACCGTAGTAGCCATCCAGCGTGGCGCCAAGAGGCGAAGGCATAAATTGGTGCATATTCGAGTAGCTGAAGCGTCCGAACGCCTGATCTTTGGAACTGATGTTCCAGTCCATGCGAGTGTCCCACTGGAAGGTGTTATTGGTGGTATTCAGGTTTTCTTTGTAGTTGAGGTAGGTGGTGCCGTTATTCGTGTTAGGCAACGGATACATGTTCAAAATATTGAGGGCAACCTGGCTCATCTGTCCTGGGCAAAACACGTTGACTTGTCCGTTGCAACTCAAGACCGCTGAGCCCTGCGGGGTTCCGCCAGCCGACCCCGGTTGGTACAACTTGATTGGATTGCCATTGCCATTGATCGACCCATTGAGAAGCTCGGAGAAGTTTCCCTGCCGCTCCAGCGCTGTTGGAACGCTGATCGTAACAGGACTTCCCTGCACGATGCGGTTTGCCTCGGTATCTCCGAAAAAGAAGAGCTTGTTCCGCACGATAGGAAATCCGAGAGTTCCGCCAAACTGATTTTCGCGATATTCCGGCACGGTGGTCGCGAAATAATCGCGCGCATTCAGAGCGTCATTGCGGAAGTATTCCCAAAAATCGCCATGCACCTGATTGGTGCCGGATTTCACCGTGGCGTTGATCACTGCGCCGGCGGAGTGGCCAAACTCGGCGCTATAGTCGGAAGTCTGCACTTTGAATTCCGACAGCGCATCCGGCGGAGGCCGTACCACGTAGCTGGCACCGTTCAGGAAATCTTCCGTGTCGGTGTTATTGTCCACGCCGTCGAGGATGAAATCGTTTTGCTCCTCGCGCTGGCCATTGGCGCTAAAATCTCCTTCACCGCTTCCTCGCGAGCCATTCCCCGGCTCTATACCGGCGGTCAGCTGGGCAATGTAGACCCAATTGCGTCCAGCCAGCGGAGTATTGTTGATGGTCCTAGTGGAAACGACCTGGCCCAAAGCCGCATCCTGCGTCTGCAGCAGAGGCGGAGCGGTATTTACCGTCACGGTTTGGCGAACGCTGCCTAGATTCAACGTTACAGGCACGTTCAATCGCTGCTGCACGTTCAGCTGTAAATGCTGCTGGGTAACAGTAGAAAAACCAGGCGCGGTAACAGAGAGTTCGTAGTTGCCAATCTTGATTGGAGAAAAGATGAAAATACCGCTGCCATTGGACTGCGCTTGAAGAGCGAGATTGGTGTCTGTATTCGTCAAGTTCACCTGGGCGTTTGGAATGGCGGCTCCAGCCGTATCCTTCACCACGCCGGTGATCGTACCCTGGTCGGCCTGGCTGTAGCCATAGGTTCCATACAAAAGCAGGAAACATAAGGCCAACACGACGCAGAACGAATGTACGAAACGGCCCCAAAAGAAATGCTTGGCGTCAACTGTCATTCTCAAACTCCCTCTCATCTCCTGGATGTTCGTGCAACCGATGTACCGTTCGCCCAGAGCCGTTTCGCTGTTCAATCGCTCTCGGAGAAACATGAGCCTGTCAGAAGCGACAGCGGTTGAATGGCGACTCTTTGGCGACTTATTTTGAATCGGTTCAACGTTCGCTAGAAACCTTAGCTCCTGAAAACGTGAATTGTCAACCGCAATCTTTTTCTTCGCAATTTGCGCACTTAAAAAATAGCTATCCGCCACTTCTCCTTTGACATCGAGAGAACAGCCGTAGAAACTATTTCCACCCATGGCCAAGCGTAAGAGCCCGGAAGTTGGAGTTAAGAAGACTTCAGTTACCGTGCGGGAAATTGCCCGGATCGCAAAGGTTTCCGTTGGAACGGTTTCGCACGTCCTGAACGGATCTGCAGCTGTCCGCGAGCCTAGACGAAAGCGCGTCATGGACGCGATGGAAAGCCTTGGCTATCAGCCGAGCCAGTTGGCGCGCGGCCTGCGCAGGAACTCCATCGACATGCTGGGCATGATCATTCCCGACATAACCAACCCATTTTTTCCGGGGGTCGTGCGGGGGGCGGAAGACATTGCCTACAAATATGGTCATCGGCTCGTACTCTGCAACACAGATAACGATCCAGGCAAAGAGATTTCCTATTTCAACGACCTTCGTTCTTTTCGTCCTGCCGGACTTTTGATCATTCCTTCAGCCGGCAGCACGCTAATTAAAGGCATTCGTCAATCCGATTCGCACATCATTTTTGTCGACCGCTGTCCCCAGGACTGGCAGGGATCGTTTGTGACTTCGGACAACGAGGACGGCGCATATCAGGCCGGGGTCCATCTTCTGGGCCTCGGCCATCGCAGGCTTGCGGTGATCACCGGGCCGCTGCATCTGAGCAATGCCGCGGCTCGCCTGCGCGGGTTTCAGCGCGCTCTTTCCCAGGCGAACGTCAAGCTGGGACCGGAGTATATTCAGGAAGCGCGATTCGACAGCGAAAGCGGCTATACAGCATCCACGCGCCTGTTGCAGATGCTGCCCCGGCCTACCGCAATTTTCGCTTCTAACGATTTGCTTGCATCCGGAACTTTGACGGCAGCCCACCACTTCGGCCTGCGTTGCCCTGAAGATCTGTCCATCGTTGGGTTCGACAATTTTGAATTTGCAGAGCACACCACACCGGCGTTAACAACCGTGCACCAGTCCGGCTATCAAATTGGAGCCACAGCGTGCAGCATGCTTCTTGAAAGGATCAAAGATTCGACCATCCCCACGGCGCATATCGTGCTTCCGACAGAGTTGAAAATTCGCCACTCCACGATGCGCGTAGCCGTGGACAGCGCAAGATCGGAAGCATCTTCGACGCGGGGTAAGAGATCTGTGCGGGAAATATAAAGCGCTACATTCACGATCAATATGTCGTTGACAATCTGGATTGCACTCTGTTAGCCATAACAGACGGGACAGTTTTTGAAAGGGTTCAATTTGGCGTTGCAGTTCCCCAGCCTGTGCAACCTTCGTGGGAGATTCTATGTATCAGCCGGCGAGCTACGCAGCGCAACTTGCGTTCATGCTGCTCAGCATGATCTGTTGGGGCTCCTGGGCAAACACTTTGAAACTCGTATCCGCATGGCCTTTTCAGCTCTTCTACTGGGATTACGTGTTCGGCATCCTGCTGGCGAGCTTCGGCTGGGGAATGACGCTTGGCGGCGGCACACACATCTTCTTCGGCGCTTTGGCTGCTGCAAACGCCACTCATATTCTGCTAGCCGTTGCCGGGGGCGTGATCTTTAACGCAGCAAATTTATTGCTGGTGGCTGCCATCGACGTTGCCGGCCTGGCCGTGGCCTTCCCCCTCGCCATCGGTCTGGCGCTCGTCATCGGCGTATTGCTGAATTTTATGCTTGCGCCCGCGGGCAACCCCTGGCTGCTCTTTATCGGTATGGGCCTGGTGGTACTGGCGCTGGTGGTCGATGCAGCCGCCTTCCGCAAACGCGAGCTCCACCGGCAAAGAATCAGCTCCGCCGGAATTGGACTCAGCCTGCTAGCCGGTGTGCTGATGGGATTGTTTTATCCATTCGTCGAACGCTCCCTGCAAGGGGCACGCGCACTCGGCCCCTACAGCGTAGTGCCTTACTTTGCGCTCGGCGTCCTTCTATGCACAGTTCCGGCGAACTACTGGCTTATGCGGCGGCCGCTTGGGAAACAAAAGCGTGTCGACTTCTCGCAGTATTTCGCCGGCAGGCCGCTCTGGCATTTTTGGGGAATACTCGGCGGCGGCATCTGGTGTACAGGCGCGGTACTCAATTTCGTTTCCTCTCGCGGAGAGTTGGTTGGACCGGCGATCGCCTATGCCTTGGGCCAAGGCGCCACCATGGTCTCGGCGGCATGGGGCGTTTTCCTCTGGCATGAATTCAAAGAAGCTCCGCCGGCAGCACGACGATTGATTCCACTGATGTTTTTTCTTTTTATTGCCGGGCTGGGAGCAATCGCACTTGCCCCTGCCATTCGATAGATACTTTTCCAGGACGTGATCATGGCGAAACATATTGTTGTTGTCGGCAGTACCAACCTCGACCTCGTCGTCTCCGCGGCGCGCAATCCTAATGTCGGCGAAACGCTGCCGGGAACGCGCTTCGATATCTTCACTGGCGGGAAAGGCGCAAACCAAGCCGTCGCCGCAGCAAGACTGGGCCACCCGGTCTACATGATCGGCAAGCTGGGCAGCGATGTCTTTTCCTCTCAGATGCTGGAGGACCTTAGAGTCGCAGGAGTCAGTACGGACCTGATCGGGATGGTTCCCGGACACTCCGGCGTTGCATTGATCATTACCGCGGATTCCGGACAGAACAGCATCATCATCGTTCCAGGCGCGAACGACCAGCTTCTACCGCAGGATGTCGAGGAAAATCGAGCCTTGATCGAAGGCGCGGGAGTCATCCTGACCCAGCTGGAAACCCCACTCACAACTACCGAAACACTGGTAGAGATTGCATCGTCCAGCGGCGTGCCGCTCATTCTCGATCCCACGCCCGCACGTCACATGCCGCCCCATCTGCTACGCAAGGTAGCGTGGATTACGCCAAATGAAACGGAAGCGCAGTTGCTCTCCAGCAGCACAAGTTCGCCCAACTCAGAATTTGAGCTTCGACAACTCGCCGAATATTTTATGAGCCTGGGACCGCAAAACGTACTGCTGAAATTAGGCGAGCGCGGCGCGTACCTCGCGACCCGGGAAGGCTTGCGCGCTTCCATCCCCGCATACGTCGTTCGAGTGGCCGACACCACCGCGGCTGGGGACGCATTCAACGGAGCATTTGCGGTCGCACTGGCGCGCGGCTCCAATCCGATCGATGCAGCGTATTTTGCGTCCGCCGTGGCTGCCATCTCCGTAACTCGACGGGGCGCATTGCCATCCATGCCTACGCAAGCAGATGTCGATTCGTTTCTGGCGGAGGAAAAGGCTGAGCTAGCCCCAGCACTATTTAAAGATCGGCAGGAGTCGGTTTCATGAAAATCTTTTCGACAGCAATCAAGTATCTATCGGTCATTTCCATTCTGGCTTCCTTTGCCGTTTCCGGCCGTCGCGCGCTTG
Source organism: Acidobacteriaceae bacterium (assembly GCA_965276585.1). Lineage (GTDB taxonomy): Bacteria > Acidobacteriota > Terriglobia > Terriglobales > Acidobacteriaceae > JAKAAZ01. The sequence goes on from CBDIAZ010000003.1 coordinate 1,444,074, forward strand.
CACAAACACCGGCAGCGGCCAGCGCCCGGCAGAAGATCATTCTCGACACGGACATTGGCGATGACATCGACGACGCGTTCGCTCTGGCTCTTGCTGTATCCAGCCCCAAACTGCAGGTAGTGGGTGTAACAACGGCCTGGGGAGATACCGATTTGCGCGCCCGGCTTGCCGCACGTTTTTTAACGCAGACGGGTCACGGCGATGTGCCGGTTGCGGCCGGTCCGAAAACCGCGGCGAAATCTCCCTTTACCCAGGCGCGTTGGGCGTCTGCATATTCTGAGCCGCAAAAGGGCTGGCCCGATGCCATCGACTTCATCCTCGATGCGATTCGCCGCAATCCTGAACAGATCACCCTGATCTCTATCACTCCGTTCAGCAATGTCGGCGCATTGATCGACAGAGACCCGGCTACGTTCCGCAAATTGAAGCGAGTCGTCATCATGGGCGGATCCATTCGCCGCGGGTATGGCGATCTGGGCTATACGCCGAGTCACGGGCCGAGTCCGGAATACAACATCCTGATGGACATCTCAGCCGCGAAGAAACTTTTTGCTTCCGGTGTTCCGCTTACCATGATGCCGCTCGATTCTACGCAGCTCAAACTCGACGTAGTCAAGCGCAATGCCCTCTTTAGCCAGGGCACGCCGCTGACCGATGCCTTGACCCTTCTCTACCAGCAGTGGACCGCATCCACAAACAATCCGACGCCGACCCTGTTTGATGCGATGGCCGTTGCCGCTGCCATCGATCCCGGTCTCTGCCCTACCCGGCCGATGCGGATCGCAATCGATGACAAAGGGTATACGCGAGTCGAACCTGGGAGCCCCAACGCCAATGTTTGCCTGCGGTCGGACTCAGATCGGTTCTTTCATTTCTACATTCCTACTGTCCTCGGGTTCTCGAATCACTAGACAGGCGATCGCACTCAGGCCTAGCAACCATTTGCGCAACGTGTGCAGGCTTTTGCGCGCTGCTATTCTCTGCCTCTTCCAAAAAATAAAAATTGGTATTCACCGCAATCTAATCGCTCCTGAGACACGTACACGGAGCAGGGATACTCCCTGTTTGCTGACCCGCTGTCCCGCATCCCCCCTCGCGGCGAGTTGTCCAGATAATCGAAACCAACCCGTACACAGAGGATTCACATGAAAACTCCTGAACTCGATTCCCAGATCAATTCCAAGATTGAAAGCATCGCGCAGGCCCGTTTCGACCGGCGCAAATTCTTCCGCCAGGCCGGCATGATCGGTCTGGGCGCAGCTGCTTCGACCGCGATTCTCGGCACCCTGCCGGCACGGGCGCAAAACTCTTCGGCGAACATGGACACGATCGCGGAAATCTTCACCGCGTTCCTGATTGCCGAGGACCTGGCCACCACCTTTTATTACAACGGACTGATCGGCCCCGTCATCCAGAACGTCAACCTGGCCGGGCCCGGAGGCTCGGCAACCAACGTCACTTCTTCCGGGAACCTTGGCAACGTGGAATATCTGCGGGCCGCGCTTACCCAGGAGATCGAACATGCGGACCTATTTCGCTTATCGTTGACCGGCTCTTCGGCGGGCTCGTCAAAGGATCCCTACCAGACGTTCTATTTTCCCAACGGGACCTTCAATACGCTCACGGCATTCCTAGGCATTCTGAATGCGCTGGAAAATGCCTTTATTGGCGCCTACATTACGGGGATTCAAGAGGTTTCCTATAAAGCGACACTGGCTCGCTCCGGCGGCTTGACCGGCGGCGATACCAAGTACACAGCGGCTGATTACGAACTGCTTGCCAAAGTGGGTGCGTCGATTCTTGGCGTCGAGTCGGAGCACAGGGTTCTTGGCCGCGTGATCGGCAATGAAAATCCGGCGAACAATCTCGCCTTCGAACAGACCGATGGCCTGACTTCGATCTACAACGGATCGAAATCTGCCGTGGCAGCGCTGACGCCGTTCCTGACTCCCAGCACCGGTCCAGGTTACTCTCTCGAGACCGCGCTCGCGAACCAGAGCTCCGTGTCGCTGCCCGTCACCGGAGGCCCACCCACCAGCTAGCTCCGGGCAATTCATGAAGGGAAAGGCCGCTCACGCAGAGTGGCCTTTGCTTTTTTCTGCATGGTTGCGCGATACGATAAGCGTGTGCCTCCTCTTCTCCGCGTCGATCATCTGTCGGTCACATTTTCTTCCGATGCCGGGTTGCTTCGAGCCGTCGACGACATCAGTTTTTCCATCGCACCGGGAGAATCCTTCGCGCTGGTCGGCGAATCGGGGTCGGGCAAATCAGTTACTTCGATGGCGATTCTGCGACTGCTCGACCCACGGGCACAGATCGCGGGCAGTATCTGGTTCAAAGAAGAAGACTGGCTGCGATTGCCTGAGGCCGCTATGATTGGGCGCCGCGGCCGCGATGCTGCCATGATTTTTCAGGAGCCGATGACGGCGCTGAACCCTGTGATGTCGATCGGCAAACAAATCGCGGAAGCGATCCGCGTCCATCAGCGCGGCTTGTCAAAGTCTGAAGTGCGCGAGAAGACGATCGAAGCGTTGGCGTCGGTCTCTATTCCCGATCCGGCGCAGCGGTTCGACGATTATCCGCACCAGTTCTCCGGCGGCCAGAGACAGCGCATCCTGATCGCGATGGCGCTGGTAAATCGGCCCAGCCTGCTGATTGCCGATGAGCCTACGACGGCGCTCGATGTCACCGTGCAGGCGCAGATACTCGACTTGTTGCGCGAATTAAAAGAATGCTCGAACGCCGCAATGCTTTTTATCTCGCACGATTTATCGGTGGTAGCACAGGTCGCCGAGCGGGTTGCCGTCATGCGCAAGGGAAAAATCGTAGAAATGGCGAGCTGCAAACAAATCTTCGCCAACCCACAGCATCCCTATACGCGCAGTCTGCTGGCGGCGGTACCGACGATGCATAGCCGGAGGGATGCTCCGCTGGCTATGCGCGAAATGGACGGCGTGGTAGAAGATGGCGCGCTGGTGGAAGTTGCCCGTGGGCATTGGACGCGAATGGCGCGATAGATAATTTTGTCCACGCACGTTCGCAGGAACAGGCAAAATGCTCTAGTAGCATAGGAATGGATGCGTCCGATGAATGGGCGCGATTGACGATGCGAGCGCTGATCCTTTCCGACATTCATTCCAACATTGACGCGTTGGACGCGGTGCTGGCGGCTGCGCCGTCGCATGATGTTGTGTGGAATTTGGGCGATGTGGTGGGGTATGGGGCTGCGCCGAAGCAGGTTATCGAGCGGGCGCGTGGGCTTGGCGGCATTTTCGTCCGAGGGAACCATGACCGTGCCTGCAGCGGCTTGATCGATGTGGAAAATTTCAATCCTATCGCCCAGGCTGCTGTGCGATGGACGGCTCGGCAGCTGGATGTGGACGCGATGCGCTGGCTGCGGGAGTTGCCGCGCGGGCCTGTTTTTTGCGGAATCAATTCCGGCGGCGCGAATCCGAGCGATCCCCAAAGAAAAGAGCACGCGGTCTGCTGCGTGCATGGCTCGCTGATCGATGAGGATCAATACATCCTGTCTGTGCGCGATGCCGCGGAACAGCCTGCATCTGCTATGGGAGGGATTACGTTTTTTGGGCATACCCATATCCAGGGCGGATATGCAGCGAATGCTGATGGCGAATGGTCCGCTCTGAAGCCCGTCTACACAGAGGACGAGGGCTCCGACAGCTATGAGTTGGATTTGCGTGCCTCGGGGACGTACTTGCTCAACCCCGGCTCGGTAGGCCAGCCGAGAGATAGCGACTGGCGCGCGGCGTTTGCCTTGTACGACAACCAGGCGGCACGCGTCACGTTCTATCGCCTGCCGTACGATGTGCGACTGGCGCAGATGCGCATCCAGCGTGCCGGGCTGCCGGACAAACTTGGATCGCGGCTACGCGTCGGGCGATAGAAATTTCGATGGCTATCTTGATGTAGAGAAAAAGTCGCGACGGCTTTCGCTTGTCCCACTCAAGCCAAAGGCGGCTTCCACCCCAGCGAGCAAAAATCGCTCACCGGGGGCCCGGCTTGAATGGGGCGCCGCTGCGATCTCGGCGGACACAGAAAACCCACATCTCAAAAACGAGATGTGGGGCACCCAGATTTCTTCTTACTGAGACTATTCCGCGTCGGCTTCCTTTACCACGTTGACCTTCACGTGCGCGGTCACTTCGCGATGCAGACGCACCGGGACAAGAAATTCCCCCAGCGACTTTAGCGGCTCTTCCAGATGCACTTTGCGGCGATCGATCTGGAATCCCTGCGCTTCGAGCGCCTGCGCAATATCCGCCGCAGTGACGGACCCGAAGAGGTGATCGCCGTCGCCGGTCTTGCGCGCGAACTCGAGCGTTCCCTGTTCTAACTGCTGGAGTAGCAGTTCGGCATCGCCCTTTTCTTTGGCCGAACGGCGAACAGACGAGACCTTCATCTGCTCAATGACAGATTTGTTTCCTGCAGTCGCTTCAATCGCGAGCTTTCTCGGCAGCAGAAAATTACGGCCGTATCCCTGCGCCACTTTGACCACATCCCCGCGATGGCCAAGGTTGTCGACATCTTCCTTCAAAATAACTTCCATGTTTCTATCTCCAGAAAATCCGTTGAACCGAAATATTTAAAAAATCTGTTGAATTGAACTTTAGTGGCGCTGCGCAAACGGCAACAGCGCGATATTGCGCGCCTGTTTGATGGCCCGTGTAACGCGGCGCTGGTGCGTGGTGCATACGCCGGTCAAGCGCCGGGGAACGATCTTGCCACTCTCCGCAACAAAGCCCTGCAGCAGGCGCACGTCGCGGTAGGGAATGGCGTCGATCTTTTCGACGCAGAATTTGCAAACCTTCTTGCGGCGAAAAAATTTGCGTCCGCCGGGGCCCCCGCCCGCGGGGCGAGGTGGCCGTGAACCTCCTGGGCCGCCTGGACCCGATCCTTCGCGCGGACCGCCCGGGCCCGATCCTTCACGTGGTGCCGATTGCGATCTTTCTTCTGCCATACTGCGACTCCTTCTCTCGATTGCCGAAGCGCTGCTCCGGCGGGTGCTTGGTATTTGACGATCGGCACTTTAGCCGACAAAAAATTCTCTTACGCGCTGGCTTCCGTTGCAGCTTCCGCAGGCGCTTCCACCGCGGCGGGCTGTGCCGGAATCGATTCGGCAGCAGCAGCGTGCGATGCAGCCGCAGCAGCATGCGCGGCCTGGGCATTCAGCGTGCTCTGCTTGACGCGCGTCGAGCGCAACTTGCGAATCTTGTTGATGCGCTTTTCTTCCTCATCCATGCGCACGGTGATGAACTTGATCACAGGCTCGGTAACGCGCAGACGGCGTTCGAGCTCGGCCACCAGGCTGCCATCGGCCTCGACCGTCAGCAGGTTGTAGTTGCCCTCATTGAATTTGCGGACGGTATAGGCGAGCTTGCGATTGCCCAGCTTCTCGCTCGATACCAGCTTGCCGTTCCCCTTGGTGATCGTCGCTTCAAAGCCGGCAATCAGCTTGTCCGCTTCTTCGGCCACCACATCGGGGCGCAGGATAAACATTACTTCATATTTCCGTTCCATTCTTCTCTCGTTTCCGGCAGCAAATTTTCGATTCGCTGCCTGTCGCGGTTTCAAACCGCATCGACAAAATTTTGTCGAGTTGCCTCTACGCTTCTTCCGACCCCTGTCGCCGGTTGAACATGTTCATGGCGACGCCGGGGCCTTCGGTCAAAATGATTTCTACCGCACTCGCCACATCGTCGAGCGCTTTGTCCAGCACGGCCAGCTCCTGCTTGCGAAACGGCCGCAGTACATACTCTTTCCGTCCCTGCCGCGCGCTTTCCGCGGCTTTCTCTTCTTCGGGCGCGATTCCGATCCGCACCCGCAGCCACTCTTCCGTACCCAGCGCGCCGGAGATCGACTTGACCCCGTTGTGCCCGCCGGCGCTGCCTCGCTCGCGAACGCGAATGCTGCCGAGCGGAAGAGCGACTTCGTCGTACAAAACAATTACGTTCCGCCGCGGATCGATTTCCAGTTCTTCGACCAGCGCCGCCACCGAAGACCCACTCAGGTTCATGTAGGTTTCCGGTTTCGCCAGCAACACCTGCCTGCCAGCAATCTGCGTCGAAGCGGTGAGCGCCTTCGACCGCCGATTGCCCACCACTACGCTCGCGCGTTCCGCCAGGCGATCGATGGCAAGAAACCCGGCATTGTGCGGCGTGAATTGATATTCGATCCCGGGATTTCCCAGGCCCACAATCAACGTCACGCTCGAAATCACGCCGCCGAAAGATTCCACGCGCAATTACTTCTTCGCTTCCTTCTTGTCGCCGGCGGCAGCAGCAGCTTCCGGTGTTTCCGCCTTGCCCTTCTTGGCCACTTCCGGCTCGGCAGGAGTTGCAGCCGCCAATGCATCCGGGGTTGCCACCACTTCTTCCTTTACTGCCGTAATGTGGGCCACGGTCGTATCTTCATCGGTGATGAATTTCAATTTGCCACCGTGTGGCAGGTCGGCCACACGAATCACCATGCCAAACGACAGTTCGCTCACATCGACGTCGATGTGACCCGGAATATCCGCCGGCAAGCACTCGACGGTAATTTCCCGCAGCACCTGGTCCAGAATTCCACCCTGCGTCTTTACGCCGACGGGCACGCCCACTAATTGGATCGGCACCTGCACGCGCATCGCCTTATCCATCGCGATCCGCTTCATGTCGATGTGGATCAGGTTGCCCTTGATGGGATCGTTCTGCCAGTCGACGACCATGACCTTTGCAGTGGTTCCATCGACGGCCAGATCGAAAATCGTGTTGTGTCCAGACTCGGAATGGAGAATGCGGCGAATCTGTTTGGGGTCGACGGTGACGGCGACGGAGGGCTGCTGCGCTCCGTAGACCACGGCCGGAATCACGCCGGAAACGCGCAGACGACGGGCATGGCCTTTATTGAATTTTCCCTCGCGGGGAGTTGCGGTTACGACTTCAGGTGCGCTCATGGTTTGTGGTTTCCCTTCGGGCACGGTCTTTCAAGGACCGCTCCCTTCTCGTGGCGGAACGTGCATTCCACCACACTGTTATGTTCTGCGTGCAATCTGCCTACAGAAAATTCGATTTCAAAACCGGCGCTAATTGAACAAGCTGCTAACGCTGGTCTCCATGTGAATGCTCTCAATCGCGCGGCCAATCAGCCCGGCAATCGACAGCACCTTGATCTTCTCCGCCTGTAACGCTTCTTCCCGAAGCGGAATCGTATTCGTGACCACCAACTGTTCGAGCCGGGAGTTCACAATCCTTTCAATCGCCGGCCCGGACAGCACCGGATGGGTCGCGCAGGCATACACCTTTTTCGCGCCTGCCTCGAGCAATGCATCGACCGTCTTGATCAGCGTGCCCGCAGTGTCGACGATATCGTCGAGGATCAAACACGTCCGTCCATGCACATCGCCGATCACGTGCATCACTTCGGTAACGTTGATGTCTGTCCGCCGCTTGTCGACAATCGCCAGCGGCGCTTCCATCTTTTTGGCAAAAAATCTTGCCCGCTCCACGCCGCCCGCATCCGGGGAAATTACCGTTAAATCCGGCAAATTCAGCTCCCGAAAATGACCCACCAGCACCGGGCTGGCAAACAAATGGTCCACCGGAATATTGAAAAATCCCTGAATTTGCGCCGCGTGCAAGTCGACCAGCAAGGCCCGATTTGCTCCGGCAGTCGTTAACAAATCCGCGACCAGCTTGGAGGAAATCGCCACCCGCGGCCGGTCTTTCCGGTCCTGACGCGCATAGCCGTAGTACGGAACCACCACGGTGATGCGGCCTGCCGAGGCCCGCTTCAACGCGTCGATCATAATCAGCAGCTCCAGCAAATGCTGGTCGACCGGATAGCAGGTCGGCTGCACGACAAAAACATCCGCGCCGCGAACATTTTCCAGCAGCTGAAAATACACTTCCCCGTCGGAGAAGCGCTGCAGACGACACTCGCCCAGCGGCACCCCGACGAACTTGCAAATTTCTTCCGCCAGCGGCTTGTTCGATCCGCCGCTAAAAATCTTGAAGCGCTTGTCCTCGCTGTAAGACTTGGCGCGTTTCCGTTGCGCGGCGGGCCGGCCCTGCTGGCCCGTGTTCGCGCTGCCCTCTTCCGCCGCGGTGAGCGTTGCCGGTTGCGCTACCGCTTCCATCGTCAACGTCGAGCTACCGTCCGTGATATCCCTCATCCGTCTGAACCTCCAAGCTGGTTGGCGTTGGTGTTCCAAACTGCTTTGCCGCGGCTGTTTCGGTCCGCGACGCGTATAAACAAACTGCAAAGATCAAACTGGCTGGGCGACTAGGATTCGAACCTAGACTAAGTGCGTCAAAGGCACTTGACCTACCATTAGTCGATCGCCCAAAAACGTCGCGATCTATGGATCTGAGTCCACCATATCCCGCCAATACTCTCCGCGCCCCACGGTCTTCGTTTCCAGCGCCGGAATTCCCTGCTCCGCCAGTCGCTTCGCCGCGACACTCGCATCCGCCGCAGTCCGATACAAACCGAACAAAGCCGAACCCGAACCGGCAAGCGCCGCGTAAATTGCAGACGATTCCGCCTGCGTACCGTTCTTCAAAATTTCGAGGATGCCGCGCAGAGAGGGATACTGAATGAAGACGACCTGTTCAAAGTCGTTTTCGATCCCGGCACGGACAAGCTCGAGAAGAAGATTCCCAGCCCGGTCTTTCGCAGGAAAGACACCGGTGGCGTTCGCATGAAGTTCCTGGGGACGGGCCAAAGCCGATGCCCACACACGACCCAACTCCTTCAGCCTATCGGAACCCGCCGTCGCGGTCAATTTGTTTTCCAGAGTTTCCGCCTGCGAGCGGTCCCAATCGCGAAAGGCCTGTGGGGTCGAGACGCCAACCCCGGGCACTGCCAGCACGCAATCCGTTTCCGGCAAATCCGAAAGCGGGTAGACCTCTTCTCCGCGACCGATGCCAAGTACCGTGCCACCGATCAAAAACAGCGGCACATCCGAGCCGGTTTCCGATGCAATTGCCAGCCGGATATTTCCAGGCAGGCTCACTTTCAGTTCACGTTCCAGCCCAATCAGCGCCGCCGCCGCATTGGCCGAGCCGGCACCCAGTCCACCCTGCACTGGCAGCCGCTTTTCAATATGAACCGTTACGCGGGCGGAGGTTTTCATCTGCTCCAGCGCCCGCTCTACGATATTCCAGCAGGTATTGCGCACATCGCAGGGCACCCGCGGGTCGCTGCAGGTGATGGAAATCTGGCTGACCGCGCCGCTCGCCAGGGCCGTCGCCGTCACCTCGACCACATCGTGGATCGCCAGCGTCTGATAGATCGTCGCCAGCGTATGATAACCGTTTGCACGCACCGGGCCAATCGCCAGTCCAAGATTGATTTTTGCGTGGGAACGAACCCGTGTCGACATGGCTGAGACAATTTTAGACGGCAACTTCGTTCGATTCGCCGAAAGTTCTCTAGAATCAGGAACCTTTCCCCCGCCAGCGCTGTCTAAGTGAGTAGAGCGTTTTCGACGCCATGCATCGGGTCCGGTTGCCCGTTGAGAACTGGTCCAGACCCTGATACTGTTGAGGTAACCGCATGTCCGCGGCTTTCGCTTTGGGAAATCTCGCAGGTGTCATCGCAATCCGCCCGGAGGATGCCATCCTCACCGCCGAGCTACAGGCTGGCTCGGAGGAGGCATTTTCCCAACTCATCGCGCAATATCATGCGCCGGTGTACAGCCTCATCTCCCGCGTATTGAACGATCCCTCCGACGCTCCCGACATTACCCAAGACGTTTTCATCAAGGTCTATCGCGGCATTCACAACTTCCACGGCGACTCCAGCCTGCGGACCTGGATCTACCGTATCGCGCTGCGCGAAGCATCGAACCAGCGCCGCTGGTGGAGTCGGCATCGCGGCCGTGAAGTCACCCTCGAAGCGCAGACCGATGCCCAGTCCGATGCCGGCGAGCGGCACAATTCCATGTGTCTCAAGGACACGCTTGCCGACGAGCACGAATCTCCCTTTGAAGCCGCCGCGCATGAAGAAATTCGCGCCCGTGTGGAACTGGAATTGCGCCAACTGCCGGAGCCCTTCCGCACCGTCGTGATTCTGCGCGATCTCGAAGGCCTGGCCTACGATGAAATCGCGGAAATTCTGGGGGCGCAGCTAGGCACCGTGAAATCCCGCCTGGTGCGCGGACGAGCCATGCTGCGGGCGCGGCTGGGAGACTTCGTCGCCCAGGCCCGTCTCCAGACCCAGACACGCGCCGAGCAGTCACAAGAGCGTCCGCAGACCAGCGTCAGTTCCAACCGTCCAGCCAAATCCGTTCGACCTATCGTAGAGCGCAATGCCTGTGAGGAGGCGATATGACTTCCTGTTCCTCAACGCGGTCACAATTTTCCGAGTACCTCGACGGAGCCGTCTCCGGCGCAGAAATGCACTCTATCGCTGCCCATCTCGACTCCTGCGAGGAATGTGCGGCGGAGTTTACCGAGTGGCGTCATCTTCAATCTCTTCTTTCGAGTGTGGGGCCGGCAAAACCGCCTGCCGATCTTGGCCTGCGGCTACGGGTCGCCATTTCGCAGGAACGCGCCCGCACTCCCCGCCGTCGCCTGGAAGCCTGGCAGCTCTATTGGGAAAATTCGATGGCACCGGTGCTGGCGCGCGGCGCAGCCGGTCTAGCCAGCGCGGTGATTCTGCTGGGCGCTATGGCGCTGATGATCGGGACCGTCGCGGCTCCGCCTACGGTCGCCGCCAATGAAACCGCAGCGGAGAGCACGAGCACGCCTCGTTTTCTTTACACCGTCGGCGGCGCGGACTCCCGCGCTACCTTCCACGAACCGGTGGTGGTCGAGGCCGAAGTCAGCAAGAGCGGACGCGTGTACGACTATCGCATCCTCTCCGGCCCGCAGTCGCAGGCCGTCCGCGAGCAGCTGGAAAATATCCTGCTGATGAGCCACTTCACTCCGGCCCTGTTCTACGGCATTCCGGTGCCCAGCCGCGCCGTGCTTTCGTTTTCCGAGATTTCCGGCCACCGCGGCTAGTTTTCGGCTCTCGATCAGGAGACGGCCATACCTACGCACACACGAAACTCTCTACAGCGCTCATCGCTGGACTGGCTGCTCTTCTGCTGCATGGGCTTCTTCCTGGCCTGCTCGATTTCTCCTCGCGCTGCGATGGCACAGTTCGCCACAGAATCTGCAACGCCAAAGCAATGGCCTTCTCAGCCGCCGCCCGGAATTCCTTTTCCACCCTCAAGGCAAATTACAGGAATCGTATTTACCGGCAAACATGCTCACTATGGCCATGCCGATACCTGGTATCCGTCCTGGGCGGCAAACGGCAATCTCTATTCGCCCTGGACGGATGGAAATGTCAACGGCATCGATTCCGCTTCCTGGAAGGGCAAAGACGCAGTGACCGGGTTTGCCACCATCCTTGGCGACGACCCTATGCATCTGACGATCGCCGATGCCGCAACCTACCCGGCCAGCGCGGAGCCCTACGGCGGACGATATCCCTCCGCAAATCTGGTCTACAGAGGGATGTGGTACTACGGAACCTATTGCCTGTATCAAACACCCGGCAAACACTTGAACTGGGATGTATTGGGCCCGTTTGCCGGCTTTCGCTACTCCGCTGACTACGGTAAGACCTGGCACCCAAGCCCGCACACCTGCGCCCGTCCGCTCTTCCCCGAACCCAGCCACCTTCACGGCAAAGTAAAGCTAGGCGTTCCCCACATGGTCGATTTCGGACAGAACATGCGCTTCTCGCCCGACGGAAAAGCCTATCTCGTCTCCCAGGGGGCGGCGAATCCCGATCCCGAGCCGCGCGATGCCAACCTGAGCTGGATCACCGGCGACCAGATTTATCTGGCTCGCGTGAAGCCCGGCATCCGCAACATGAACGATGCCAAGAAATACGAATATTTCGGCGGGCATACAGATGGTGGCAAGCCAATTTGGACCCGTGACTTTTCAAAAATCCAGCCGCTGCTCGATTGGAACAACCACATGGGCAGCGTCACCGTCACCTATGACGCGCCGTTGAAGTTATATTTGATGGCGGTCACCGACGGGCACACCACGGTTTCAAAGTACGACACGTATATCCTTACCGCCCATCAGATAACCGGCCCGTGGAAGCTGGCTGTCTATATGAAGAACTTTGGCGAGCAGGGATATTTCGTCAATTTTCCCTCGAAATTTATCAGCCGGGATGGCCGGACGGCATGGCTTTCCTACTCGGCAAACTTCACCAATCTTGGGTCGAACGGCACCCTTTATTCATCGAATCCACAGGGCAGCGGGTATTGGTGGACCCTCCAAGAAGTGCATTTATTGGGTCCGAAATAGCTGCGGATATATTTGTTCGCTACAGGCGGCGCTGTCCAAACCGTGATATTCTATGTTGGACTGGGGACGTGCGCCTCGGCGTCATACGAACGCCTATCATCTGGCCTGCCGTCGCGGCTTCGACCGCATCCAAAATGTCTCGCCCACGGACACTTAGAATCATCTCGAAAAAGGGGCACCTTTGGCTAACGATAAATACGAAGACGATATTCAGAAACTGATCGACACCGGCAAGGAAAAGGGCTATCTGACCTTTGGCGAAGTGAACGATCTGATTCCCGGCGAAGTCAATTCCGCCGACGATCTGGACGACCTGATGACCACCATCGGGACGCAGGGCATCGATCTGCTCGATGACGTGCCGAAGCTGGCCGCGGAAAGCGAAGAGCTGGACAGCGAGGACAGCGAAGACGTCGAGCTGGATCTGACGCCCGGCGCCATGGAAAAGACGAACGACCCCGTCCGCATGTACCTGCGGGAAATGGGGACGGTTCCGCTGCTGACCCGCGAGGGCGAAGTGGAAATCGCCAAGCGCATCGAGCGGGGGCAGATGCGGGTGATGAAGGCGATCTCGCGCTCCTCGATTGTGACCCGCGAAGTGATCGCGCTCGGCGAAGACCTGAAGCGCGGCGTGCGCAGTATCAAGGAAGTGGTGATCTTCGACGAAGAAGAGCTGACCGAAGAGATCCTGCAGGCGCGCACCAAGGCCACCACGGCCGCCATCGACACGTTGGTGAAGCATTACAAGAAGACGCAGCAGCTGCGCGAGAAACTGGAAGGCATCAACGCCAAGGAAAAAGGCAAGGCGCGCGAGCATCGCAAGACACGCTGGGCGCTGGGCCGCGAGCTGGTGCTGGTGTCCCGCGTCATCCGCGAGCTGAAATACACCAACTTTGAGCGCAAACGCCTGCTCGACAAAGTGAACAAGACCGTCGATGCCATGCGCGCGCTCGATCGTCAGATCAAAGCGCTGGAACAGAAGCATGAGCAGTCGAAGAGCGAAGAAATGCGTAAGGAGTATCGCCGCCAGCAGCGCAATTGCAAGGGCGATCTCGACAAGCTGGAGCTCGACGCCGGCGTTTCCATTCCCGACTTGAAGCGCACGCAGCGGGAAATGATCCAGGGTGATATGGACGCCGAGCAGGCCAAGCGTGAGCTAATCGAAGCCAACCTGCGCCTGGTCGTTTCGATCGCGAAGAAATATACCAACCGCGGGCTGCAGTTTCTCGACCTGATTCAGGAAGGCAACATCGGCCTGATGAAGGCGGTCGATAAATTCGAGTACCGTCGCGGTTACAAATTCTCCACCTACGCCACCTGGTGGATTCGCCAGGCGATCACGCGCGCGATTGCGGACCAGGCACGAACGATCCGCATTCCAGTGCACATGATCGAGACGATCAACAAGCTGATCCGCACCTCGCGTCAGCTGGTGCAGGAACTCGGACGCGAACCTACTTCGGAAGAGATCGCCAAACGCATGGATATTCCGGTTGCCAAGGTGCGCAAGGTGCTGAAGATTGCGCAAGAACCGATCTCGCTGGAAACGCCGATTGGCGAGGAAGAGGATTCGCACCTCGGCGACTTCATCGAAGACCACCAGGCTGTGTCCCCTTCCGATGCGGTGATCAGCGTCAACCTGAAGGACTATACCTCGCAGGTGCTGCGCACGCTGACGCCGCGCGAGGAGCGCGTCATCAAAATGCGCTTCGGCCTGGAAGACGGCTCCGAGCATACGCTCGAAGAAGTTGGGCAGAGCTTCCAAGTGACCCGCGAACGCATCCGCCAGATCGAAGCCAAGGCGCTGCGCAAGCTGCGGCACCCATCGCGCTCGCGCAAGTTGCGGGCATTTCTCGACGGCGTCCGCGAAGCTTAGACACACGAATCATAGAAAAAGCCGCTCACCCGAGCGGCTTCTCTTTTGAATGGAAAACATCATACATACCGAACTGCAACTCCCCGCGGGAGATTTCCGCGCCTATCTTTTCGACTGCGACGGCACTGTCGCCGATTCAATGCCCGTCCACTGGCGCGCCTGGTCCGCCGCGATTGCCGAGCAGGGCGGTATCTTCCCGGAAGAGCTGTTTCATGCCTGGGGCGGAATGACCCTCCACAAAACCGTGGAAATGCTGAATGAGCGTTTCCACCTCTCGATGCCGGTCGAGGAGACGGTGCGACGTAAGGAAGCGCTGTATTTTGCGCTGCTGCCCGAGGTGCAGCCGGTTGCCTGTGTACTCGACCACGTCCACGCGCGGCACGGTGAGATTCCATTCGCCATCGTCTCCGGCAGTCCACGCGCATCCATCTTCAAGACGCTAAAATTCCTCGGGATCGACGACAGGTTTGATGAAATCGTAGGAGCGGAAGACTACCGGCAGGGCAAGCCGCATCCGGAACCATTTCTGCTGGCGGCTAAACGGCTAAATGTTCCTCCCGCGCAATGTCTGGTGTTTGAAGATGCCGATGCCGGAATCGAATCGGCAAAGGCCGCAGGAATGGCCTGGGTAAAAGTTCCGCGTCAGTCGTAATATAGCCGCGGAGTGGTTCGCGTGCAACAAAGGCTATAGCCTTGCCGTTCATCGAATACACAAACTATTGTCGTTTTCGCGGATTGCTCTCTCAACCAATGCGATCGCCTGCGTCGCAATTCCGGCATCATCCCCAAATCCCGCGAGCCAATGAACATCGGGCTCACGGCGAAACCAGGTTGCCTGGCGTTTGGCATAGTTGCGATGGCCCTGCTGCGTGGCTGCAACAGCTTCTGGCGGCGAGAGTTCTCCGCGCAGCAGCATCGCCGCCTGCTTATATCCGAGTGAAGTCAGCGGACGACATTCCTCGCCATAGCGTGCCATTAAATGCTCGGTTTCTTCGGCCAGCCCTCGCACAAACATAGTCGCGGCGCGCTCATTGATACGCACGTATAACGCCGCTCGCGGAGGATCGAGTCCCAGGCGCAGAATGCGAAATCCCTGCAGCGGATTTCTTCCCGCTTCCCACGCAGCCGACATGGGCTGTCGCGCCGCCAGCGTGACTTCAATGGCGCGGATGATCTTCGGCGTGTCGTTGGGATGAATGCGCGCGGCCGAAACGGGATCGAGCCGCGCCAGAATTCGGGCCAGATAATTGGCACTTTTTTTCTCGGCGATACCGCGCAGGCGCTCCCGCAATTGCTCCGATCGCTGTGGCCCGGGAAACAATCCGTCGAGCAGCGCCCGCAGATACAGCCCCGTTCCTCCGGCAACGATCGGCAGATGACCGCGCCCTGCGATCTGTGTCAGCACCGCTCGCGCGTCGCGACTGTAGTCGCCGGCAGTGTAGGGCTCGCTCGGCGAAACTACGTCCAGCATGTGGTGCGGGACCTGGGCTCGTTGCGCCGCGGAGGGCTTGGCAGTGCCAATCTCCAGGTCACGATACACAGCCACGGAATCGCAACTGACGATTTCACCCGAGAAGCGCTCGGCCAACTCCATCGCAAGCGAAGTCTTGCCACTGGCGGTTGCGCCATGCAATACGACCAACAGGGGTGGCACATCCGGCGCTCTCACTTCGGCTACCAGATTCTCCACCAGAGTGGAAGAAAGATAGTATGCCAGCCCGCGCGCACGGCGCAGAACAGAAGAACCGCGAGCGCGATCCACACCAGCCCGACGGCCTGGCGCCGTCGCAACGCGCGCTCCGGCTCGGTAATCATTGCCGCTCGTACTGGCCCGTTTGTTCGTTGTAGAGGAAGGTAAACCGCAGCGCCAGGAACGGTCCTTTGAACTGCTTCGGCAGCGGTGGAAACGGCCCTGCGCCCACGATTCCGCCCCAGGCAGCGCGGTCGAGCGAAACATCTCCCGAAGGCAGAACCAGTTGCATCTTCTTGATGCTGCCGTCCGGCGTGATGATGAACTGGATCGTCACTCTGCCCTTTTTCAGCAATGGCGGACGCGCGGACTCCGGAATCAGCTCATCCCATGTCGACTGCGTGGCCTCGATCACCTTGTGCAGATAGGGGCCGAAATCCACGCCCATGGTATCGCTCAGGACTTCGACTCCCGTCTGCAGGCCTGGATGGGCCACTGGAGCGCCTTCTCCGTTCTCGCCATTCTCTCCATTTGATCGCGCGGCATTGCGCTCCGCCTGGCGGATCATCTCACCCACCGACATGTTGGGCTGGCTGGCGGCCTGTTGTTGCCGGCGATTTTCCGCTCGCTGCTGACGTGCCTGTTCGCGTGCCTGCTCCGTCGCATTCGGCGCCGACGGCAGTGGCGGAGGCTGCTGTGCAGGAGCGGACTGCGCTGCCGCGCGCTGCTGTTGTTGCGGCCTTGACTGCTGCGGAGGTGGTTGCTGCTGGCGTGCCTGCTGCTGCGGCTGCGGAGGAGGTGAGGGCTTTCCCGCCCGGCGCATCGCCTGCAACTCTTCGATCGTCTTTTGATCCTGCGTCGGATGCCTGGTTTGCGCCACGTGATTCTGATCGGAAATAATATTGGTCGGCGGCGGTTTGCGCTTCACCAGGTCTGGCGGCATGTTCAGATACACCGGGGGCTTCTGTTGCTGCTGCTGTGCCTCCATCGGATTTACCACGGTAGCGGGCGAGAGAAATTTCCACCGGGGTCCATACAGGATCCACCAGAAGATGATCAGATGCAGGATGACCGAGACCCAGATCGCCTCGCGCACACGCGCGGAGAGTCGCGAGCCTTCGAGCTCATCGATGACTTCCAGCAGTTCATGCGGTGAGCGGGAATCGTAGCGAGTCGGCAAGCGATCAAGCTTCGGCTCAATCGGATTTTCCGGCGGACTCGGGGGTGTTTGCGTTGCGGCCATCGACAATTGGACGACACCGATCCTCTAGTTGTCTCAAACTAGAAGGAAGGACATCATTTCACGATACTTCCTCCAATTGTCTCATTATTCGCCCCGGCTGCCAGCATCCAAGACCATTTCTCGGAGTTGTAAAATTGCGCTGTGAATGCCATCGTCATTACCGTCAGCGATTCCTGCTTCACGAGCCAGCGGGAGGACCGTTCCGGCCCGGAGGTCGCTGCCCGCCTGCGCCACGCAGGTTTCACCGTGAATGGAATCCTGATCCTTCCCGACGAGCAGGAGCAGATCGCCTCCACACTACGGCAGCAGGCGACCGAGGCGCAGTTGATCGTTACCACAGGAGGTACCGGCATTACCCCGCGTGACGTGACCCCCGAGGCCACTCGCTCCGTCTGCGAGCGCATTCTAGACGGCTTCGGCGAACTTATGCGCAGCGAAGGCCTGAAAGATACGCCGCTGGCCCCAATGAGTCGAGCCGTCACCGGAACTCTGGGCCGCAGCCTGATCGTCAATGTTCCCGGCAGCCCGAAAGCAGCGGTGCAGTCGCTCGACGCCGTGCTGCATCTCATTCCTCATGCGCTGGCGTTGTTGTCGGGCGACACGCAACATCCTGAGCATACGCGGCATTCTGAAGACACGCACGAGAGCTCTACAAGCCGTGTACGATAAATGGAATTCCTCTAAAAGAAAACTCTCTTGATACGTAAGCTCCTGTCGAATTTTCATCACTGGGAACTGGCCCTGCTGGCCTTTCTGAAGCCACTCGGCTTCTGGGGCGTCACCGTGCTGGGCGCGCTCGATGCGAGTTCGATCGCCATTCCGATGGACCTGATCATCGGCGGCTATGTGTGGAACGACCGTACCCACTTCTGGATTTACGCCGTGTTGGGCGCGCTGGGCGCAGCCATCGGCGCACTGGTTCCCTTCTACATTGGCCGGGCTGGTGGAGAATTCGTATTAACCCGCCAAATGGACCCGCGGAAATATGAAAAAATGCGCGCGCGTTTCGATCGTCATCACTGGTTTGCGGTGATGGTGCCGGCGGCCATGCCGCCGCCCTTCCCCTTCAAACTATTTGCCTTTGGCGCCGGTGTTTTTGAAATGCATGTCGTGCCCTACATGGTCGCTGTGTTTGTGGGCCGAACGATTCACTACATGGTGACAGCACTGCTGGTCGTCTTCTTCGGTCCGGAGATCATGAACCTGATTCTGCATGGCGCAAAACGCCACATGCCGCTGGTACTGCTGGCAGCGGCGATCCTGACCGCAGGATTTCTGATTTATGTCTTTCACCGTAGAAGGCGCCGTCGCAGAATTGCCGGCGAGACTGCCCCACTAACCTGATTTCCTCCACCCGATTACAGGCCGCACGAATCCCTGCAGCCACAAAAAGTAGACCTGCTCGACGTCCTTAGCGGAGCGCGCATCCAGTTCAACCTACCCACGCGGCGCAGTGCCATGCTGCTGCGGCAATCGGACAGATCGTGTTGTCGGCCCATGGCCCCAGCGATCAATCGAATGGCGCGGTTGCGGGGGCAAGGTAACA
Source organism: Acidobacteriaceae bacterium (assembly GCA_965276585.1). Classification (GTDB taxonomy): domain Bacteria; phylum Acidobacteriota; class Terriglobia; order Terriglobales; family Acidobacteriaceae; genus JAKAAZ01. Next base: position 1,462,752 of record CBDIAZ010000003.1, read on the forward strand.
CAACCCCGATAATTGGCGAATCGGCCGCCCTTAACGTTTTGCAGCTTCGGATCGGGTCTCGCGTGTTGAAACAGTCGACGAAATAGCGCGCGAAGGAATTGCGGATTTCCCGTTTCGAGGCCGTCGAGTCTTTTCGACCGTGTAATAGTTCCGAAGATTGTCCGGCGTGATCAGGTGGTGCTTTACAAAAATTGCCGGAGGCACCGGCTTATGGTCGAGGAGTTGAAGAGCAATTGCAATGAGCTGTTCGCCATATTTCTCCGGGAAACATCCGACTGAGCCGACGAGTCGCGTATCTGGACAACTCATCTCCAGAACGGCGTCGCTGCTGGCGTTCTGGCCCATAATCGCACAGTGATTTTGCCTTCCCGCATCCTTGAACGCCTGCAACGCTCCCAGGGCGCTTGGGTCGTTGATGCCGCTCACCAGGATGTGTTTGTGCGTACTCTTTTTCAGATATTGTTTTACCACTTCATAACTGGTCTGGAATCTCCCATTGCCGCTTAGCACGCGAACCTGGCTGTCCTCAAGCGACGGCATTATTTCACGCATCCCCAACAGTGCACCCGTTAATCTAGATCCCGGCAGAGATCCCGCCATAGGCAAGCCGAGCAGGATTACTTCGTCGACACGCCCGTTCCAGTGCGACTCCGCCCATCGTGCCAAGTAGCGGCCGGCGGTAAGGCCAGCCTGGGAATTGTTCAAGCCGAAGTAGGTAGCGTTGGGATGTGGAATCTCAATCGCGATCAGCGGAACATGTTTCTTCAGTAGTTTTGCCGAAAGCAATGAAGCGATGCTTGAATCCGTCTGGAATTCCATAATTAGATGCACATCTTCCCTGATGAACATCTCCGCATTCTGCAATGCGACGATCGGACTGTACTCGTTGTTGAGAACGAACAGGTCGATGTCAGCTTTCTTCGCACTGGCAATGATGCCTTCTGTCACCGCCCGGGAAAATGCGAACTCATCTGTCTGCGCCGCATATCCAATACGGATTCTCTGCGGTCGAATTCTCTGGGTGGCAGTGCGATATCCGTGAGGCTCCGTCCTGGTCACGAGACCATGATTCTGCAACGTTGCCAGGATGCGAAAAGCCGTCGCTTTGCTGATGCCGGTGCGCTGCACGATGTCTCTGAGTCTGACAGGCTGATCCGTCCCTTCTAAAGCAGCCAAGATGTTGCAGGCTCTTGCGACAGATTCAGTCTCTGAAGGTTTATTCGTTTTCGGCCCTTTGGGGGAGTTCATGCGCTGGTCTCCGTTTCACCACGCGGAACATAATAGCAGCTTCCTAATTCCCATACATTCCGTTGGCGGCGATGCAATTGCAGGAAACCGTCATTCAATACAGATTGCAGTTTGAAGAATGAAACAGGCAGGCTTATTGCTAAGAAATACGTTGCCGGATTTATAAAACGCGGAATAGATTCATCAGCGGTTCAAAAAATTGCGGGATTCCATTGGAGTCGACGACACACGCAAGGGGCCGGGATTTGAGACAGAGAGAGAAACGGCGTGGTTATGAGTGCTTCTCATCCCGAGGCGAACCGATTTCCAATTTTATGGGGGAAACAATGCATCGGAACGAAGAACAGCAAAATCCAGGCTTGAATGGAATATCGAATCGTCAAACGGTGAAGTCTCTGTCCTGCCGCAGACATCTTAATTTAAAATCGCTGGTCATGCTCGCGATGATGGTCATGTTTGCATGTTTCCTATGCGTCGATGCGATCGCCCAAACCGATCTGAGCTCCATTTCTGGAACGATCACAGACAGTTCGGGCGCAGTTGTTCCCAACTGCCAGATCGAATTGAAAAATGTACAGACATCCGCGGTGCGAAATGCAGTGACCGATGCGCGGGGGTTTTATTCGATACCGTCGCTCACGCTCGGCAACTATACGGTCACGGCCGCGGCGGCAGGGTTCAACAAGACTATCTCGACGATCTCCCTTACTCTGAGCGGCGCGACCGCCAATCTTCAGCTAAACGTGGGCAATGCAGCGCAGCAGGTAACGGTGAACGGTGGCGGCTCGGTGGCGCTGCAAACCGATAGTCATGAGATTTCGGTAACCGTAAGTTCTCTCCAACTGACAAACCTGCCCAACAATGGAAGAAGCCTGATCAACGTAGCCACGCTGGGACCTGCATCGCAACCCGGTTCGGACTTTGCAGCTGGTGGCAGCGGCGACGACGAGAGTTTCTTCAACCAGCAAAACAATAGCGTCATCATCGCCGGGCTTGGGAACAACCACACTTCATTTCTGCAGGACGGAGTCGAAAACGTCAACCTGCTGACGCAGACTGCAAATATCGTTGCCTCTGTCGAGTCGGCCCAGGAGGTCAACACGATTTTGAACAGCGCGCCAGCCCGCTTCAGCCAGCCGGCTGTTGTCAATGTGATCACGAAGAGCGGCACCAATCAATTCCACGGAACGGCGTACGACTTTCTGCAAAACGACGCATTCGATGCGAAAAACTGGTTTCAAACTTCAAAAGCTCCCAAACGATACGACCTGTTTGGAGGAAACATCGGCGCGCCGATTCTGCGAAATAGGCTCTTCGGATTTTTCGACTATTCCGGCCTGCGCAGTCATACGAGCTCGGTTTACCGGGACCGCGTTCCCACAGTGGCTGAACGGGGAGGCGATTTCTCTGCCGATCCTGGGACCATTTACGACCCTTCAACTTACAACCCGGCCACGGGAACGACTACCGCGTTCAAGGAAAACAAAATTTCCGGTCCTTTCAGTCCCTTTTCGCAACTCTGGCTGGCGAACTATCCCTTGCCGAACGTGCCTCTGGGCGCGGATAACATCAACTACATCGTAAATCTGCCCTCGACAAATAACTTCGATCAGTACCAGGGACGCGTCGACTGGAATATTTCTTCAAAAAACCAGCTCTTCGGAACGATTGCCCGAAATAGTTCCACGCAGGTCACTCCCTCAATCTCGCCAGGACCGTTCGCCCTCGAATACGCCGTGAGCGGCACCAACGCGACCGTGGAAGATACCTATGTGCTCAGTTCCAATATGGTGAATGTCGCCAAGGTAGGCTACAACCGAAGCAACGTCTTCCGGGAGCAGGAGGGGGCCGGAGCGCTCAATTACTCTAAATTTTATGGGCTTCAAAACCTGAATCCCACACCCGCCCAATGGGAGCCACCTCAAATCAATGTCCAGAACTATGCCTCCTTTGGCGATCCATACTCGCCGGACGGCGCAATCCAGAACCGCTTCCAATTTGCCGATGAGTTGAACTGGAAACTGGGAAACCATTCCATTTATCTAGGTGGAGAATTCGTGAGGACTCAGTTTGACGGAACCTGGGTTGTGGGCAACAACGGCATCTATTCTTTCACTGGAGCGGCAACCGCCCAATATATCAACGGAAGTCTCACTGCCAACCCAGCTGCACAGGGAAACGCATTTGCCGATTTACTGTTGGGATATCCGCTTAGTGCAAATGCTTCAACGGGCACCTCGGTTGGAGCATTCCGGGAAACACAGGTCGCCGGTTACTTGCAGGACGATTGGAGAGTGTCGCCAAATCTCACGGTAAATCTAGGTATTCGCTACGATTTCGACAATCCTCCGATCGATAAGAATGGGCATAGTGCGCTCTTTAACGTTCCCGAGGGGAAACCTGTTCCAGGAACCTGGAATACGAACTACGGAGATTGGGGACCTCGAGTTGGATTTGCTTATTCCGCGGGTCCGAAGACGGTTGTGCGCGGAGGATATGGAATCTACTATGCGCCAATTCTCTACAACAACCTTCAATTTCAGTTGTTATATCCGCCTAACTTTGTCAATCAAACATATTACCTTTCCATAGCAGCTCCAAAAGATATCCAAACTCTTTTCGTAGCCAATCCTTCCCTTGCCGGACAGGGCGCTTACACCATCACGAAAACGCTCAAGGACCCGTCCGCTCAGGAATGGAACCTTACGATCGAACAAAGCATCGATAGCAATACGCTCTTGACGCTCGGATATATTGGCGATGTGTCGCGCCACGGTTCGGCCCGCGCCGATTTCAACCAGCCGTTCGCTGCGGCTCCCGGCAGTGCGCAGCTCACTGTAAAACCGAATCCGCTGCTAGGTCCAACGGAAGGGCAACTGAATGCGTATAGTGCGAATTACAACGGTCTGATCGCCTCATTGTCGCGCCGCTACAGCAACGGCCTACAATTCCTGGTGAGCTATACATGGTCGAAGAGTATGTCCATTCTGGATGCCGATAATGGAATTCCGCAAACAATCTACCATCCTGAATACGACTATGCGCCGGCTTCCTTCGACCGCACGCACAACCTTTTATTGAGCGCGGTGTACGATCTACCGTTCGGACCGGGAAGGAAGTTTGCAACTTCAAATAACTGGTTCAACCGGGCGTTTGTCGGCGGTTGGCAGCTTTCGGGAGTCCAGCAATTCGCAACCGGACAGCCCATTTCGATCAGCGCGAACAACAATGCGGACACGAGCTATCTGCACCCGGAATACGCCGATAAGGTTTGCGATCCGACAAGTGGGTTCAGTCGGTCGAAGCTCGTCTTTTACAATGCTGCCTGCTTCACGCAACCGGCAGTGGGGCAGTACGGAAATGCGCGTGACAGCGTTCGCATCCCAGGACTCGACACGACGAATATAAGCTTGCTGAAGGGATTTCAACTAACCGAACGGCACCAGGTGCAGTTCCGGGCGGATGCATTCAGCATTTTCAACCATCCCAACCTCTGGTCTGGCGGCGATAGTGTAACCGATCCAACTCCTGGCCTGTTAAATCTTGAATCGGTTGGCTCCCGTGTTCTGCAATTTGAGTTGAGATATAGTTTCTAGCGTTTTATTTCATTTACGCTCCAGACAGTCGGGGATTATGTTGCTGGATATTATTAATGGTCAATCCGATGACATTGCCCTGACTGCATCCGGTTCATGCCTCATAATCGGTTAGGGTTTTATTACAGCCTCATATTTTTTGATTTTTACATTTTGATCGTCAGTAGCCTGGTTGCAATAGCCGCATGAGAAGCACTCTCCGAAGTTATCCTCCAAACATCGCGGAGAATGCAAAATCTGCACATACATGAAATGACAGAGGAAACATCAATGGATCGACGGAAATTTGTAAAAACAGCGACAGTTGCTGCACTGAGCGCTGCTCTTTCCAAGGACGCGCATGCGGAAAATACCTCCCGTCCAAACTATGAGGTTGGGGCATATTACTTTCCGAACTGGCATGTCGATCCGCTGAACGAAGAGACGCATGGGCGGGGATGGACCGAGTGGGAAATCCTGAAACGGGCAGAAGCAAAGTATCCCGGCCACCAGCAACCCAAGATCCCGCAGTGGGGTTATCAGAATGAATCGGACCCAACGGTGTTCGCGAAGAAGATCGACGCTGCCTCCAGTGCAGGGCTTAATTACTTTATCTACGATTGGTACTGGTATCGAGGCAAACCGTTCCTGAATCGAGCGCTTGAGAATGGTCATCTTGGCGCTTCAAATAGAAACAAGCTGAAGTTCTGTCTCATGTGGGCCAACCATAACTGGATCAATCTCTTCCCCGCTCGCCTACACATGCCGTACCAAATGCAATATCCCGGCTCGGTCGACCCAAAACAGTTTGACATCATCACCAGCTATATCGTGAAAAAGTATTTGTCCACGCCTGAATATTGGAAGATCGGCGGTGCGCCCTATTTTTCGATCTACGATCTGTCGAACTTCCTGAAAGGGCTAGGGGGGATTGATGGCGCCAGGACGGCGCTGGATCGCTTCCGAAAAAGGGCGATGGCTATCGGACTGCCAGGCCTGCACTTGAATGCAGTCGATTTCGGAATACGCGGCGTGCCTGGCAACGACGGTCCGGCGACCATGCGGGGCCTCGTGTCCAAACTCGGTTTCGATAGCGTGACGTCCTACTGCTGGATACATAACGCCAAGCTCGAAACATTCCCAACCACTGAGTATTCCGATGTGGCTCTCCAGTCTGAGCAATATTGGAGCGAAGCTAATCGGCAATTTGGCGTTCCTTATTATCCAAATGTAAGCATGGGGTGGGACTCGAGTCCGCGCACTTGTCAATCGGATGTGTTTACCCTCTCCGATTATCCATTTCTGCCGATCGTAAAAGGCAATACTCCGGCTGCTTTTCGAGATGCTTTATCGAGAGTGAAGTCACACCTAAATTCGCAACCGGGAAAAACAAAAATCTTCAACATCAATGCGTGGAATGAGTGGACGGAAGGAAGTTATCTTGAACCCGATACAGTGCATGGAATGGACTATCTGAATGCACTGAAAGATGCCTTGAGATCGTGAAAAACGATGGCTCGATTGCGCTTTTCAATTTACTACGAGTTGCATGATGCCTGATCTCAGGGAGATAAGATGAGCGAGTATTCAACATATGAATCGAATACATTGAGGGTGGGACTTTTTGGAATTGGACTGGATACATATTGGGAGCAGTTTCCCGGACTCGAGAACCGCCTAAAAGGCTACACGGATCGGGTTGCTCAGAAACTAGCTCGACCCGATGTGGACGTGGTGAATCTGGGATTGATCGACACGCCAGAAAAAGCTGCTGCCGCGGGGCACCTCTTTCGACAAGCCGACGTAGATATCGTCTTTCTTTATGTAACGACCTATGCTCTTTCTTCAACGGTACTTCCAGTTATCCGCCGCGCGAAAGTTCCAGTTATAGTTTTAAATTTATCGCCGACAGCTGCGATCGATTATCAGCGAATTAATTCCTTGGATGACCGAACAGCGATGACCGGGGAATGGCTGGCTTACTGTCAGGCGTGTCCCATGCCCGAGATTGCAAATATTTTTCAGCGCAGCCGCATTCCGTTTTACCAAGTGACCGGAATGCTCGAAGACGATCCCACTGCGTGGAATGAGATAGAAGAGTGGATTGAAGCCGCTCGGGTCGCGCATATCATGGAACACAATCGACTGGGTCTAATGGGTCATTACTACGGTGGGATGCTCGACATCTATACGGATATGACTCAACAATGCGCGACTTTCGGTGGCCATATTGAGATTATGGAAGTCGATGAACTTGCAGCTGCGCGTGCACAGGTAAGTGAGGATGAAATCCGCAGGCGGGTGCAACATTTTCGGGAACGCTTCGATGTCCAGCCGGATTGCGATGCACGGGAACTGGACAGAGCAGCCAGGACGTCGGTTGCTTTAGATAGTTTGGCTGCAAAGCATCGACTAGGTTCTCTGGCCTACTATTACAAAGGAGTTGGCAATCCTGCGAATGAGGATGCCATCAGTTCCATCATTCTGGGAACGAGTCTTCTGACGGCACGAGGCATTCCAGTCGCTGGCGAGTTCGAAATTAAGAATGCCCAAGCGATGAAAATTATGGATAGCTTTGGCGCCGGTGGTTCCTTTACGGAATACTATGCGACAGACTTCAATGACGATGTTGTGTTGATGGGACACGATGGTCCTGGGCATATTGCCATCGCGGAAGGTAGGACGAAGGTTCGTCCCCTGGGCGTATATCACGGAAAAGTTGGGCGGGGCTTGTCGGTTGAAATGTCCGTGAAGCGAGGGCCAGTGACCCTCCTATCTGTTGCGGAAAGCGATGGAGGTGGACTGAAGCTGGTGGTGGCCGAAGGGGAATCTGTGACGGGTCCAGTGCTTGAAATTGGAAATACTAATAGCCGCTACAAGTTCTCGATCGGTGCAAGACGCTTTATTCAGGAATGGAATCAACAGGCGCCGGCCCATCATTGTGCAGTTGGCGTTGGCCGCTTAGCGGGTAAGTTGCGCAAGCTTGCTTCTCTACTTTCGCTCGGATTCAACCAGGTTTGCTAGGTTTATAGGTTCGACAAAAACTTAAACGCTTTCGAAGAGAGGTCTCAAGTATGACTGATATCAACGGACTATCGCGCAGACGATTTCTTTCCGCCGTTGTTTCGACCGCCGCTGGCTCCTGCCTGCCGCTCGCAAGCGCAGCGATTCTGGTCGGAGAGTCGTCGCCAGCAATGGCGCAGTACAGTCATGTCAGCTCGTCCAAAGAGGTTTCAGGCGAGCCGATCAGCGTATCCAACTCCGGATATAGACTGCTGGTCGATTCTAAAAGCGGCTCGATCGCTTCTCTGCAATCTACCTTCGGTACCGATCGGGAGCTATTGATTCCGAACCATTCTCAGTTGTCGCTTTTTAAGATCGAGTTGATGGACGGCTATTCCGAATTCAAAACTGTTAGCTCCTCGCAAGCGAGTGAAATTCATGTGCAAAAAGGTGGAGATGAAACAGAGCAGACGCTGACTATCGATTTTAAGGGAATCGGCGACTTACCCATAGATGCTCGCGTAACAGTTCGGTGTCCCATGAACGAGTCTTTAACTTACTGGAATCTTGAATTGAACAATGGAACTAAATCATGGATTGCGCATGTGCAATTTCCGGTTATACAGATTCCATTTGATAATTCCGACAACGGAAACTCGAGCCATATCCTGTCCTCGTTTGCAGATGGCGTCCTGGCAGGTCCGGTTGAGCCCTCCATTGCAGCAAGCTCATGGGGCGGAAGAGAACGAAATACTCCGGAGATATGGCGCTACAACAATTATCCAGGACAATGGGTTTCGTCCCAGTTGATGGCTTATTACAACGAAGCCGGAGGACTGTATGTGGCCTGCGACGATGCAACCGGGCTGCCTAAGTTCATCGGCCCCCTGGTCGAGGCTGACGGAGTTACGCTGGGTCTCGGACACTATCCGGGGACGCAAGGCCCAGATAGAACGAAGCTGCCCTATAACGTGGTGCTCGGTACCTTTCATGGGGATTGGTATGCGGCTGCGGAGATTTACCGAAACTGGGCATCGAAGCAGCCATTCTGCGCGGTTAAGCTTGCGCACAGGAGAGACACTCCCAAATGGATTGCCGAGTCTCCGATAGGACTTACATTCCCTATGCGTGGACAGTCCGATTGGGACGGCCCGGCAACGCCGAATCCAGAATATGCTCCTGCGACGAATGCGCTTCCCTATCTTGAGAAACTCGCCACCGAACTTGAAAGCCCCGTGATGCCGATCGTTTTCAATTGGGAGCATGGAGGCCCGTGGGTGCAGCCCGACGCGTTTCCTCCGGTGGGAGGCGAAGCTTCCATGAAGGAATTTATGTCCAAGGCACAGGGAAAAGGCTGGCACCCCGTGATATATGGCGATGGCCTTAGTTGGGTAACTTGGCAGAAGAATACGGACTACGATGGCATGCCCTATTTTCGGGCACACAATGGCGAGGCTGCTGTCGTCCGCAATTGGGATGGAAAATTGTTGGAAGAAAATTTAGGGGGCTGGCGAAAGAATTATGTGGCCTGTGTTGGAACCCAGGGTGGCCGCAAGATGGTTCTCGATATGACACGTGGCATGGCGGAGTTCAGGCCGGAGGTCATTCAACAATTCGATCAAGGCCCTGGCCCCAAAGCCTGCTTTGCCCGCGATCATGGACATCCGCCGGTTCCCGGACCCTGGATGACCACAGCATTCAACGGACTACTGAAAGCGGACATTGCAAGTGCACATTCCATATCCCCCAAGATTGCCATGTCCTGCGAGGGCGCTCCTCCAGAAGTTTATTTGCAAGATTTTCAAATCTGGGATGCGCGCGTGCGCACCTGCCCCCTCTATTCATTTCTCTATCACGAGTATGCCAATGGCCATGAAGGCTTCTATACCAATCGCGTCAGCGATGAAACGTTGCGCCTTTCAATCGGCAGGGCGCTGGTAACCGGCTATATGATGAACTTCACGCTCCGGGATAAAGGGAGGATCGAGTACGACTGGGATCAACCCTGGAGCCGCGCCATTCCCGACCAAACTGCAATCATCGATTGGGCCAAGAGGCTCAACCAGCTCCGATCCGGGATAGGCCGGGATTATCTTGTCTACGGAAAGATGCTGCGGCCATGGAAGGTAAGCAACGTTACGGAACGCGATTTCGGCTGGGGCAAAGAACCCCTGGTGCAGTCGGCCACCTGGCAGGCTCCGGACGGACGGATCGGCGTTGTGCTCGCTAATTGTTCCGATTTGGGGGAGTCTCCGCGCGTGCAACTTGAAGGAAGCAGCAAGAAAATGTCCCTCTACATCGACGGGGAACAGAAGAAGCAGAGAGTGGAAGCTCCAGGCATTCTTGACCTGGATATGCTGCCGCGATCTCTTATCTTGATTGAAATGACATAGAAGCAGATGAAGAAAGAGATTTTTAAGCTTCTTGCAGATCGGTCAGGCACAGTCTATTTCTAGAGTTGCATCCGCCGGCACAGCCCTTCGCACCGGTATAGATGCCCAGAGGCAAAGCCGCGATCGTTCAACGACATTTCAGAACGGGCATTCGGCAGGATTTATCGTAGATAGGGGTCCATTCATTTCCTCAAGAACGGTTGGCGCTGATGTCATCAATGCCGGAAAGTGTTGCCCGGATACGAGGCAAACTGGTTGTATCGTGCCAGGCATGGCCTGGCGACCCTCTCGACGATATCGATGCTCTTCGCCGCATCGCCCGGGCGGTAGTGGAGGGTGGCGCGGTTGGCTTGCGAATCCATGGCGCGGAACAAATTGCCGCCATTCGACAAGATACCGTCCTCCCAATTATTGGCATCGATAAGCAGTATTTCAACGGGCAAATGCGGATCACACCGGACTTTGCATCCGCCACGCGGCTTGCGAGGGCCGGGGCCAGCATCATTGCACTTGATTGCACCGACCGCTCATGGAATCAGGGCGATTCCTGGCGTGAATGCATCGAACGCATTCACCAAGAATTGAAGCTCCCCGTGATGGCAGATATCGCTACTCTGAGCGAAGGTCTCGCTGCCGCCGAGGCTGGGGCTGAGATGATCGGCATGACTCTCAATGGCTACACCGACGAGACTAAGGGGAACAGGAATTTTAACTGGCAACTGCTAGATGAACTTGTGAATCGAACCGGTCGACCCATTATTGCTGAGGGTCATATTTCCGTGGCGGCAGAAGCAAAGCGGGCCATGGAGCGTGGGGCATGGAGCGTAGTTGTCGGTTCAGCAATTACGCGTCCTGGCGTCATTACTTCGGGCTTTGTTCGTGCGATCGCTACCCTTGATAAAACTACATCCGCCATTGGCGTCGATATTGGTGGAACAACCGTTAAGGCTGGCCTGGTCGATCGACAAGGGATTGTCTCCTTTGCCGTGCGGGTGCCGACGGTTGCGAACCAAGGGATAGAAGCGATTGCGGCGGCGGCTGTAGAAGCCATTGAGCGGGTTATTGCAAGTGCGCGTGATGAGGGCATTACACCAATCGGGCTCGGCATAGCCAGCGCCGGAGCAATCGATGCGTACACCGGTTCCGTGTTCGCGGCTACCGACAATCTTCCGGGGTGGACAGGGTTCAATTTGCGCGACTTCGCTGAAAAGCGCTTCAAACTACCTGTCCGTGTCAACAATGATGCCCATGCTGCAGTACTCGCGGAGTTGCATTTCGGATTGGGACGCAGCCTTTCCGATTTCCTTGCTCTAACGATCGGCACCGGAGTTGGAGGCGGAGTTGTTTCTGGTGGCCGCCTTATATGTGGTCAGCATGGATTCGCCGGCACCATCGGGCATCAGACAATTCGCTTTGACGGCCGCCAGTGCAATTGTGGACGACTGGGATGTCTGGAGGCATACGTCTCGACTGCAGCACTGATTCGAGAGTATGAAAACCAGCAACCAGTGGAGCGATTGAATTCGGAAAAAGAAACTGCGGCGATTGCACAGAAGATAAGCCGTCTTGCATTAGCCGGGGACGTTGCGGCGCAAAAAGCTTATACGGCAATTGCCGGTTACCTTGCCGAAGGTGTAGCCAACATCTTCAATATCCTAGATCCAGAAGCCGTCATTCTTTCTGGCGGCCTGATTGAAGAACAAACTCTATTTGCTACTCAGGTGGAGACCCAGGTCAGATCGCTTTTGCACTTCGGACTAAAACGCAAACCGCTTGTGCAACTCTCTTCCTCGGGTCTGTTTTCCGGCTTGCGCGGTGCTGCTGCTTCTATGTTTGAAGCGGATGACGAAGGGATACTGTAACAGGCGAGGACCGCTCAATGTATGCCGGTTTTGTTTTCATACAGCTTCATTTTACGTTTGGTTCTGAAACTGACCGGCAAGCCAGTTGATGTAATCGGAATAGAGTCGCGTGGACGTCTGGCAGCCGGCGAAAGCCGGGGAATCGGGCTTGTTCATCATCCCCTGATATTGATAGATGAGGATCTGATCGACCCAGGGGGACACCGCCTCCAATTGGCGTACGACCCGGTCAAACGCGGCGGGCATCAATGCGCTTTTGTAGACTTCCTTTTCAAACTCAAAAATCTCGACATCAGCCCAAATCTTCGCCTTCTGGGAGCGATCATGGGCTTTGCGCAGCCCTTCGAAAAAAGCTGGGATCTCTGTCACCTTTGACTTCCGCACACCCACTTCATCCTGGTAAGCCACAATATCGATATCCATTGTGTCCAGTTGCCGCACATATTCGTCGTCGGGAATGGCAAAACGCGTGCCGTAGGGCGCGATCATGATTTTTGCGTTTGGTTTCAGCTGGCGCGCGAGCCTGGAATTGATGTCGACATACCGGATAAATTCCGGGGTATAACGCGGGTTGATGAAGGCCTCATCGGGCCAATACCATCCGTAGAAGCTCGAGTGATGACCGTAGATGCGAGCGATTTCTTCAAGAGAGCGGAGCCTCTTTTTTTCGCCAACGGGGTCTGTGATGATTTGATCGCTTTCCCAATCTCCATAAAACCCGCCACCAATAAAGAACTTGATCTTATATTTGTCAGCCGCGGAAAGCACTGCTTCGAGGGGATCTGCGCATCCCAACTCCCACTTAGGATAAATATCGGTCTTATAGAAAGCGCGGTAATAAACCGCCGTCGCCATAAGTACGAGATATTCCAATCCGGCGTCAGCAATCTCTTTGATCTTCGCATCCCACTGCGCGGCAGTGAAACGAGCGCAGGATGGATTCCAATCAACTCCTTCGACGGTCGCGTGATGCTGAAATTCAAACCAGCTTCCGGTAATTCGCTTCACCTCCAATGGCCGGGGCGAAGCTAACATTCCAGCGGGGTCGATCGAGAATGCGGCAGCCCCCAGACTCAGACTGGAGAGAAACTTCCTACGGTTGAGACTGTGCACCATTCGAGACGCTCCTAACAAAATTAAAGTAAGAACCCACTTTTGGACGATGATCCCATCGAATTGTACTGCCCGTGAAACGGCGGTTTGCACCTGAAGTGCACCGACACTTACAGGTTAGTACGTGGGAGAATTCATCGATCTCTGATTTGCTTTCACGAGGAAATATCGCAGAACTGGCTGGAATTGACGGTTTCTCGGCCGGGCAACTGAGAGATGCCAACGCGACTGACAAAATGGCGATGCGGGTAATTAGCCTCTCACCAAGCTCCGAACCAAATTTCCTGTCAACAGGGAATTTACATGGGGGTTCGCGAGTTCGGCTCGAAAATTCCGATTGCAAGTCTCTGTATTGCCATGAATACAGACTCGGTCTTCCCAGCCGAACCGACTCTGCGATGCTCAATCGAACACGGAATTATTACTCTTATATCCAAGACTCGCATTTCCCTGATGCGGGCAAATTGAGAATCAGTCTGCGGCAATGTTTATGTCGATCCACAAATTCCAATACCTCGGATACTAACTCTTCTAGAAATGTCTCGATTGGCATTTCAGCCGGGAATTGGCGTTTGTGCATCTTTTCGACGAACTGGACCGAGAGCTTCTCCAGTAACACAGCCGGCACATCGAACGACTGGTAACTTTATAAAACCTTCGAGTGTTACCAGATCGCTTGCCAAGGGACAAGCAGGCACTTATGATTGCAATCCGCTGACCTTTCCAAAATTAAGGATCTATGCAAACTTTAATGCTGCCTCGTTCATTCTCACTCTCTACTACTGTTTCCTGTGTTCTTGGCCTCATCATCGCTGGCTGCGGTGGGGGCAATATGAGTCAAAGCACGAAGTTGGCACCTGCCACGATCAGTGCAATTTCTCCTAGCACAATTGTGGGAGCCTCGGCAGGCTTCACGCTTCAGGTGACAGGCAGCGGCTTCACTTCGGGCAGCAGCGTCACGCTGAACGGAACCGATTTACCCACAGTATATGTTAATTCCTCCCAGTTAAATGCATCCGTTGCCGCGTCTATGGTTGCGATTGGAGGAACGTTTACAGTGGGGGTGGTCAACGCCGATGGCCAAAGTGCGACAAGTACGAGCGGCTCGTCTGCGACCCAGTTGATCGTCAACAATCCTCAACCCACCATTACGCAACTGATGCCGAGCACGGCTGTCGCCGGAACGACGACATCGAATGTCGTGGTCACAGGGACTAACTTCGTTCAGGCTTCAGTGGCCTCGTTCGGTGGTGCCGTGCGAAGCACAACATTCCAGAGCGCGACTCAGCTAACGATTGCGTTAACCGCTACCGATCTCGCAACTCTGGGGACAACTGATATCACCGTCGCCAATCCGGCACCCGGCGGAGGAATATCGAATGCCAGTGCTTTTTCAGTTGTTATTGTCCTTGCTCCGGTATTGACATCTTTGGCTCCATCTTCAGCAATCGTGGGCTCACCGAATACTGCCGTGACTATTACCGGGACGGGATTCACATCAAGCTCCGTATTGTTGGTGAACAACCTTGCTGTCCCGGTGAATTTCGTGTCGGCGACGACGCTAACGGCGATGCTCCCCGCACAGTTTCTCGGTACCGCGACATCTCTCAACATGTCCGTGAAAGATTCAAGCGGTTTTTCCAACCAGATTTCGTTCGCAGTTCTCAATCCTCAACCAGTGATCAGTTCCCTTTCTCCTGCAATCGTGACTGCCGGAGTTCCGAATTTTGTGCTATCCGTATCAGGTTCCGGTCTGGTTAATACCTCGCAGGTTCTGGTAGATGGAATTCCACGGCAAACCTCGAGCAATCCGAATGGGGCCTTAAATGTCGAGATTAACGCTTCGGATGTCGCGTCAGTCGGAACGCTAAATATCTCGATCGCGAACCCTACGCCTGGCGGCGGCACTTCTTCGACGCTCAAACTGAACTGCATAGCGGGAGACAATCGTCTTCGCTCGGTGAATCTGCCCGCCAATTCGCTCGCGTGGGATACGAAGCAACAGCGCATCTATGCTGCGATTCCTGCTTCAGCCACTTCGAATACAAGCAGCGTTGTCTCCATTGATCCAGCTTCTGGCGCCATTGTCGCCAGCCAGCCGATGCCCAGTGAACCCGGACTGCTTGCCATTACCGGCGATCAGCAATATCTCTATGTCTCCCTGCCCGCGATCGGCAATGTTGCCCGGCTGAAGCTGCCCTCGCTCGTTCCAGATATTCAATTCAATACCTACGCCTCACCCCCTCGTGGCCAGTCTTCCATCAGCGATCTGCAGGTGGCGCCAGGACTTCCGCATACGATCGCAGTTGCGCAATATGGCGCTACGGGCAGAGGGGTTGCAGTGTATGACGATGGCGTAGCGCGGGCAAACTTCGCCGCCACGGCGGCTTTTAGCCAGGAAAGTATCGACAGGATTCAGTGGGGCGCCGATGCAACCGCAATCTATGGGACAACAACCGTCATATCCGGAGGACCGGAGTTCCATATCGCCGTCAACTCTTCCGGAGCAACTCTGACCAGCACGGAGGAAGGCGTCTTTGGCGACTTTTCTTCGGGGATTATCTATGACCTGGCCTCCGCTCATCTTTACGATCCATATGGAAATATCGTTGACCCATCGACCGGCAGTCTTCTTGGCCGCTATTCCATCGTGAATAACATCTCATATGAATCGAGTGTTTTCGCGGTGGATTCTTCGCTCGATCGCGTATTTTTCATTAACAATTCCGCTTATCCGGAGTTTCCCGACGAATCCTCGGGTACGCAGATCCAGGTCTTCGATCAAATGAAACACAACTATCTCGACGCGATCTATCTGCCGTCCACAACTGGAGGCGGCACAAATCTGATTCGCTGGGGCAATGCGGGACTAGCGTTCGCTTCCGGTAACTCCATTTATCTGCTGGACGGTCCGTTTGTCACACCCGGCGCAGCGGCGAGTTCCTCTACCGGAGCTTACGCCATTCCTGCGCCCAGTCTTTCCGCGCTTAGCCCTGAGTTTGTCACTGCCGGAAGTCCTGATACGGTGATCACGGTTTCCGGTCAAGGATTTTCTCCTTCCACCTACATCACATGGAACAGCAATGTTGTGGAAAGCATCTACGTAAGCGCTACGGAAATGCAGGTCACCATTCCCGCCGCGGCTCTGACCAACCCTACAGCTGGACCGATCGTCGCGGTCAACGATCCCAACGAAGCGCTCTCGAATCCGCTCGGATTTACCGTCACGCCCAATCTGGGAACGGGTATGCAGCTCGATACGCTGAATCTGGCCGGATCTGATCTGGTGTGGGATTCTGCGACGGGTCTGCTGTACGAGAGCGTGAGCGACCAGGATCTGGTCCACGGGAACACCATCGCATCCATCGATCCGGTAGCTGGAATTCTGAAATCCCTTGAAAGCGTGCCGAGTGGACCCAATGTTCTCGCTCTTTCCGAGGACAACCAGTATCTATACATTGGGTTCACCGGTACTGCCTCGGTCGAACGATACGATCTGCCGGCGATCACTGCGAGCTTGCAGATTCCGCTGGGTGCCGGCAACAGTACTGTAAACGGCGCTAACGGCCTCGGCTCAACCGATAGTTGCGATTTTGCTGTTTCGCTTCAGGTGGCGCCCGGCGCGCCGCAGACCATCGCCGTAACCCAGGGGAATGTCGGCATCGAACCGCTGGGATGCGGTCCGGTCGCTATTTTTGACGGGGCCACGCCACGTAACGATGTCGCCACTGGCGACTTCAGTCATCTTACCTGGGGAGCTGACAACACTGCGCTGTACGCACAGTCGGACGATGCGATATCGACCGAATATCTTGCGGCGCTCAGTGTCTCTCCTGCTGGCGTCGCATTCGATAAGACATTGAGCAGCAACATCTACCTGGGATACCGACCGCATTTCGATGCAGGCACCGGATATATCTACAGCGACGGAGGCGCGGTCACGAATCCGACGGATGGCACCCAAGTCGGAAACTTCATGGCTTCGGGGCTGATGGTGCCAGACTCCACCTTGGGCCGTGCGTTCTTTCTGGGAAAAACGGCGAACCAGAGCAGTTACGGACCGAATTCTACCTCTTATACGCTTCAGATCTTCGATCTGACCCACTTTACTCTGCTCAACTCGATTGTCATTCCCAACGTGATCGGACTGCCGTCGCAAATGGTGCGTTGGGGTGCTTCCGGGATCGCGTTCACGACCGAGGGAGACAATTCGCAAAATGCCAACACTCCAGGATTGACCTATATCATCAGCGGACCGACCATCATAGCTGCGGCGACGAGACAACCAGTGAACTCGCCTCATGTCCAACTCACCTGGAATCCCGGCCGGGTTCGGCCCAACGGACTGCCTGCCGCTCGTTAAACCAGGAAGAAGCTAATCGCGATGCGATCGCTCTGAGGCGCATCGCTGTCTACATCGACTGGTGACGATACCAGCAGTTGTTATAGCGGCTTCGCGCGAAGATCAGTTTCTTATGAGTCCGGTCGAAAATATCAGACTGGGCAGTTGCTGGGAACCGGATTGGCTGCTGCATGGCCTCTCATTGCGAGGCAAATCGAAAGAGGCAGAAACCAGGGAGAGCGGGAGAAGCCAATGCTGCTGACTAGACGGACCCGCTACCTCGAATCGTGATCTGGGCGCCTACTGACACAGTCGTTTGTCAATGAATGCTAAGGGCTGTTATCGCCATTCCATAAGCAGGAACTGCTCAACCTCAACCTAGTCCGGAATAACCCGGTGTTAGGTCGAGGTTTGAGCGCCGCATGAATCTAAGGCCTACGTTGCAAGATCATGCAAGGTCGAAACGATCGAGGTTCATTACCTTGTTCCAGGCTGCGACAAAGTCATGGACAAACTTCTCCTGCGCGTCCGAACTTCCGTAGACTTCGGCCAAGGCCCTGAGCTGGGAATTTGAACCGAAGATGAGATCGACACGTGTGCCGGTCCACTTGAGTTCCCCTGTTTTACGATCACGCCCTTCAAACAGGTCTTCGGCTTTTGAGACCGCCTTCCACTCCGTACCCATATCAAGCAGATTGAGGAAGAAGTCGTTAGTCAGCGCCTCCGGCTGCTTGGTGAAGACGCCATGCTTTGTTTGTCCGGCGTTGGTATTGAGAACGCGCAGGCCACCAACGAGCACCGCCAACTCGGGTGCGGTCAACGTCAGTAGTTGGGCCTTGTCGATCAGCAACGTCTCCGCCGGTAGAGTGTATTTGCCTTTGAGATAGTTGCGGAAGCCGTCCGCGATAGGCTCCAGCACGGTGAAGTTCTCGACATCGGTCTGCTCCTGCGAGGCATCCATGCGTCCCGGCGTAAAGGGAACGGTCACAGTGTGGCCGGCATTCTTGGCGGCCTGCTCGACCGCTGCGCAACCGGCGAGGACGATGAGGTCGGCGAGCGAGATCTTTTTTCCTTCAAACTGCTTGCCGTTGAATTCGCTCTGGATGCCTTCGAGCGTCTTCAGGACTTTCGCCAATTGCTCGGGCTGATTGACTTGCCAGTCCTTCTGCGGCGTTAGACGGATACGGGCGCCGTTCGCGCCGCCACGCTTATCGGAGCCGCGGAAGGTGGAGGCCGACGCCCAGGCTGTCGAAACCAGCTGAGAGACGGACAAGCCGGAAGACAGAACCCTGGCCTTGAGCGCGGCGATATCCTGCGCATCGATCAGCTGGTGATCGACCGCGGGGATGGGGTCTTGCCAGAGGAGATCTTCGGCAGGGACTTCGGGGCCGAGATAGCGCTCGCGCGGACCCATGTCGCGGTGCGTGAGCTTGAACCAGGCACGGGCGAAGGCGTCGGCGAACTGGTCGGGATTCTCGTAGAAGTGGCGCGAAATCTTTTCATAGACAGGATCGAGGCGGAGGGCGAGATCCGTGGTCAGCATGGACGGCGCGCGACGCCTGGACGGGTCGTGCGGATCGGGCACGGTACCGGCTCCGGCGTCCTCCTTGGGCTTCCACTGATTCGCTCCAGCCGGACTCTTGGTCAGCTCCCATTCGTAGCGAAACAGGTGGTCGAAGAACTCGTGGCTCCATTGGGTCGGCCTGGTGGTCCAGATGACTTCCAGGCCGCTGGTGATTGCGTCGCCGCCCTTGCCGGTGCCGAAATTGTTCCTCCAGCCTAGGCCTTGTTGTTCGATGCCGGCGGCTTCGGGCTCACGCTCGACATTGGACGGAGGAGCGGCGCCGTGCGTCTTGCCGAAGGTGTGGCCGCCTGCAATCAGCGCGACGGTTTCTTCGTCGTTCATGGCCATGCGCGCGAAGGTCTCGCGGATATCGTGGGCGGCGGCGATGGGGTCGGGATAACCATCCGGGCCTTCCGGGTTCACGTAGATCAGGCCCATCTGCACGGCGGCGAGCGGATTTTCGAGATTGCGCTCTTTGGTGCCCGCGCCGGTGCGATCTGTCTCGGTGCCGTGAATGTCCTGGTCGGCGACGAGCACGGCTTCACCGGACTGATCTTTGGATTGCTCCTTGCCATAGCGGATATCGCCGCCGAGCCAGGTCTTTTCGGTTCCCCAGTAGACATCTTCGTCCGGCTCCCAGACATCTTTGCGCCCGCCGGCGAAACCGAAGGTCTTGAAGCCCATCGATTCCAGGGCGACGTTGCCGGTGAGGACGATGAGATCGGCCCATGAAATTTTGTTGCCATACTTCTGCTTGATCGGCCAGATGAGGCGACGCGCCTTGTCGAGGCTGACGTTGTCGGGCCAACTGTTGAGAGGAGCGAAGCGCTGCTGGCCGGATCCGGCGCCGCCGCGACCGTCGCCGGTACGGTAGGTTCCGGCGCTGTGCCACGCCATGCGGATGAATAAAGGTCCGTAGTGGCCGAAGTCCGCCGGCCACCAGTCCTGCGAGGTCGTCATCAACGCCAAAAGGTCTTTCTTCACGGCTGCCAGGTCGAGGCTCTTAAAGGCTTCGGCATAGTTGAAGTCCTTGTCCATGGGATCGGACAGGGATGAGTGCTGATGCAGGATCTTGAGATTCAACTGGTTCGGCCACCAGTCACGGTTCGATGTGCCTTCACCGGCGGCGTGATTGAATGGGCACTTCGTTTCGGTTGACATGCTTTCTCTCCTTTTAGCTGTTTGAGTCCAATGACTGAGTCTGGAACCCAGACATTGATCAGTGTGTGTTCATCTTCATAGCATCGAATGAAATGTCAGCTTCTCAGTGGATTGCCTGCTTGTACGCGTATCGGCCCGTGTCAGCCGACATCGCCTATACTCTTCATCTGCCAGCACTGCTTCCAGCCGTGTGACAAAATATGCGCAAAACTGGCCCGTTCGTTGCGCCCACGTTCCCGTTTGTCTCAACCCAATGAATGTAGCATCATGAGGAGGAATAGTTCCAATATCTAGTTCCCATCCGGAGTATAGGAATTGCCTATGGAATTTCACCAGCTTCGATATATCTGCGCCATTGCCGAAACTGGTAGCTTCAGCCGCGCCGCCGAGCGCTGCCATGTCGCGCAGCCCTCGCTTTCGCAGCAGGTCATCAAACTCGAAGATGATTTAGGAACAAAGCTTTTCGATCGCCTTGGCCGTAGTATTCGCCTTACCGAAGCGGGCCGCATCTTTCTGCCCCACGCCCGCTCCATCCTCCATCAAATGGAAGCTGCCCGCGCCGGAATTGAAGACCAGCGCACCGACATCCGCGGCAGCGTGGCCGTCGGTGCCATCCCTACCATCGCACCTTATCTCATCCCACGCTATACCGCCGCTTTCGCAAAAAAATATCCTGAAGCCGGGCTCCGCATTGTAGAAGAGACTACCCCCGTACTCGTCGAAAGCCTCCGCAACTTCTCCATCGACCTCGCCATCCTCGCCCTGCCCCTGCGCCACAAGGAATTTGAATTATTCCCGATCCGAACCGAGCCGCTCTTCGCCGTCCTGCCCAAAAACCATCCCCGCGCTGCGCAAAAATCCATCTCCCTCAAAGAGTTGCGCGGCGAACCGTTCGTGATGCTACGCGACGGCCACTGCTTCCGCGACTTGAGTTTCGCAGCCTGCGCCCACGCGCGTGTTACCCCGCGCATCGCTTTCGAGAGTGGACAGTTCAGCAGTCTTCTTGGAATGGTGGCCGCCGGAGTGGGCGTCACTCTTGTGCCTGAAATGGCCGTCGACAAAAACGCAGGCTGCCGTTTCGTCCGCATCGGCGACGTCCGAGCTACACGCACCATCGTAGCCGCAGTTCTGCGTGGCCGTAGCTTCAACCGCGTGCAGCAGGCATTGTTGTCAGCAATCACAAATTAGACAGTAGTCAATTGGCAAGATATTGGAAGGATAGGCAGAGGACACGATTGAGACAAGCGACCTCTGTCACAAGAAGGAGAGGGTCTTAAGGGTAAATCCGATCAAAATCGTGGGCACAATCACAAGAAGACATACTAACTGTTCCTCGGCATGCCCAAGAGCACCGCCTCCCGGAACCGCATTCCAGTCCGGCAGCATCCATCTTCCGATGTCGAAAAGTACAAGCGCGCGTTGAAGCAATCCAGCCCGGTATCGGAGTCGCTTTGTGGCGATTTCTCCACCGCCGCAAAACCAGCACAGGAGAAACACCATGAAATACATGCGCCGCATCATACAAGTTGCAATAGCCCTCGACTACATTGAATATTTAATGAAATGGTATTTCGGTTGTGCAATTACGGAGATGTGACGAATGAGGGTATTTTGAATTCGGCTTTGAAAGCACTCTGCAACGCTACCCATGTCAACGAAACTCTTGTTTCAATCCAACGTTCCGACTTGCTGGTGCTTAACTATCACGGCGTTCTTGCGCGGCCTCGCGCGGACGCCGGGAGTTATGGAAATGACATGGATGCTGAATCATTTCGTTCGCAGCTTCGCTGGCTGAAACAACACCTGATTCCGACCGATCTTTCAGGGCTAAAACGCTTCTATCGGGGAAAGTGGACGGAGCGTAAGCCCCCGGTTTTGGTTACGTTTGACGACGGCTATCGCAACAATCTGACGGTCGCGGCGCCAATCCTTCTAGAGGAAAGTATGCCTGCCATTTTTTTTCTTGCCACCGGCTATCTAGGCACCGACCGTGTTCTTTGGAACGATGAAATACGCGCGCGTGTGCGGCATTGGCCGGAATCCGAAATCGATATGCCGTCAGGCCAGCGAAGCACATTGCCCTCCGAGGCCGACATGCGTCGTACCATCGCCAACGACATCAACCAGGCCTGTAAGCGGCTGCCGGAAGAGCGCCGCACCGAATATCTGGAATTTCTCCGCAGCAAAACACCTTCGCTTGCGACTATGGACGATCCTGAGGCACGCGCGTTCATGGATTGGGACGAGGCCCGGGAGTTAGCCAAGATGGGTTTTGAAATTGGCTCCCACACAGTCGAACATCCGATTCTTTCGACGATCGACCGGAAAAGAATGACAGCCGAGCTGCGGGACAGCAAGGCAGCGATCGAGAGGAAATTGCAGCTTCCCTGCAATGCAATCGCCTATCCAAACGGTTCCTCGCGAGATGTAAACGAAACCGTATTCGAAGAAGTGCGCGCAGCCGGATACGATTGGGCCTTTATGACTACCCCCATCTGGCAAAAAGCAGGTGGGGACCCGCACAAGATATCGCGTATCGGATTTCCGGGACACACGGATCTTGGCACCTTCAAATTTTACGTGAGCGGCTTGCATACGCGTCTTTCAAAGCTTGTATGAGCGGCGATCCAGCGGCTTCGATTTCTTTAATTCGGGAGGAATTGCAGCAATTTCTCGCTAGCCCGGAAATCTCTGTTTTTCCCGGCGGGGCCGGCATCATCGCAGATCAGGCTCCGCTCGTGCTCGATACCATAGTGAAGTCCCGAGCGATTCCCGAATATTTGGAAAATCTGTTATCGAGGTCAGGCGACGCAGAACCGCTGCTGGGGAGATGGATTCTGGCACAATCGGCATTGCGCTCGCTCGGCCGAATTGCGGAATTGCCGGTAACGGACGAAGTTCGTCAATTGATTTTGCGAGACTATCGATTGATCGCGGCTGTTAGTCCGGGACGCGATGCGCTGTTCCTATTGCGTGGCCGAGAGTTTCGCGAACTGGCTGAGATCGTGCTTCTCAAACGCTTCGTCGCCGGCCAGTTGCACTGGAATATTTCCGGGGTTCCGCGATCCTGGCCTTTCAAGATGAAGTGGCGCGATGCATTGCGCACCGTGGACGCAGTCCGCCGCATGGGAGGTTGGGCACCCTGTTTTGAAGCCCACATTCCCACCCGCGGTTCCTCGTTTCTAATGGAAAGAGAGTACAAACAATGTTATCTGCGGATGGCTCAATCGATGGAGCTGCAGCTCGCGATTCGCGGCATTATCGGTTCATCCTGGATCCATTCCGAGGAAACGATGCGGATCAGCCCGCATCTGCAATGGCTCAACAACCTGTTCCTTGAGAATGGCGGCTTGCTGGTGCACATGGGTGAGGCGCCGGTAGATTCAGGTTTTCTGGTAGGCAGCCGGCAACGGAAGCAGCTGTACGATTCCGGAGAATACCGGCCTCGTAATGCAATGTTTCTGTGGCCACGAGCTGCATTCCTGAACTGGGCGCGTCAATTGTCGTCGCGTCGATCGTAAAACTCAGCAGCTGATCCCTCCGTCCACCAGAATCACCTGGCCGGTGATAAAAGCGGCCGCATCCGACAGCAGAAACAGCAGCAAACCGGTTGTGTCGGCAGTCTCGCCTAGACGCCCCAGGGGAGTGCGGCGGATGATCTGCTCCATCTGTCCTTCGAGGAGTGTTGCGGACATGTCCGTGCGGACGTAACCTGGCGCAATGGAATTTACTGTGACGCGAAGACGGCCTAGCTCCCGCGCCAGCGAGCGCGTCAATCCATCGAGTCCCGCCTTGGAGGCGGAGTAGGCGGACAGACCGTTGTAGCCGCGAGTGCCAATGATGGAGCTGATGTTGACGATCCGTCCGTCGTTGCGGTTTCGCAGAAATTGACGAACGGCGATGCGGGACATCGCCATCGGTCCCAGCAGATTGACCTTTAAAATGCGTTCACTGTCGATATTGGGGAAGGTGGCAAGTACGCCTGACATTGCGATTCCGGCGTTATTTACCAGCGCGTACAGCGGGCCACCTTGTTCCACGCAGGCACCCATGAATCCGTCGTATCCTTCGGTGTGCTCCATGTCGAGCTGGCGATGAAAGAAGCGCGCTCTGTAGCGCGGGTCTCCTTCAAGCCCAGTGATGAATTCGGTTTTAGTGCGGCTGCAGGTGGACACGAAATAGCCTGCATCGAGTAGGGCAAGAACAGCCGCGGCTCCCAGGCCGCGGCTCCCACCAGTGATCATGACATGTTTCATAGCGGTTGCACCTTTTTTCCGGAACTGGAAGTCGCGATCGCGTCGACGAGTTCAAAACGTCGCGGCATCTTGTACCGAGCCAGGCCGCTTGCACATGCCGCCCGTAGATCGTCGAGCGCGATTTTTGGGTCGAGTCCGGGATTCATCAGGATGCGAGCCGCCAGCAGCGCGCCTGTAAGCGGGCTAGGCACTCCGTAGACCTGAGCCTCGCTCACCATCGGCTGCGCCAGCAGGAATGCTTCAATCTCCACTGGCGAAACCTTGAGACCGCCAATGTTCACGATTTGATCCTGACGTCCGTCGAACAGGATGCGATCGGATTCCATGTGAACCAGGTCGCCGGTACCCAGCCATCCATCTTGAGTGAGCGGCACTTGCTGGCCGGATGCATAGGCGACCATGCTGCGCGGACTGCGAACTTCCAGCATTCCATCGCGCACCCGGAGCGCCACGCCGCCAGGCAATTCCTGGCCGAGCCATGCACTTGGAAAACCTGCGCGGCGGTCATGGACCGCGAACAGCGAGCCGGCTTCTGTAGAAGCATAGATGTGGGACACGCGCGCGCCCGGGAAGGCATAAGAAAGCCTATCCAATGTCGCCTGATCGATCGCCTCGCCGCCCAGCGTGATCTGACGCAGGGACGGGAGCCCGTCGTCTTTGATTGCCATGAGCAGGGCGCGCCAGAAGGTCGGCGTACCGCTGATATGAGTGACGTTGCGGCTACGGGCCACATGGGCCAGTTCCTTCAGGCTTCGCCCCTCTGGGCATATCAGCAGGCCGCCGGAAAGCGCCGCCGACAGAACCACCTGAAGGCCTGCGAAAGAATGCGGTTCGTACGTCAGCAACCAGCGCGCGCCGCGATTCTTGTCGAGCGAACCGGTCCGAACCCGGCCCAGAAGCGCTGGAAGGGTCTGATGAACCATCTTCGGTATCCCGGTGGTGCCCGATGTCAGCAGCATGATCCCGGGGATGAGTTGGCGTCCGGCTGCAATCCTTTCGCCCTGTTTCTCGATCTGCCCTGTACTCTGCACGACGATGTCGGGCTGCAGTGTATCGCCGAGCGTTGAAATATCGACTGAGGATCGGCCAAGGATGAGTTGGCAGGGATGGCTCTCCGCAATCGCCAGAAGCGCCAGCAATGTTACAGGAGACATATCGAAGGAAAGAATGGTGCGGCCGCCAACCGATCCCATCGCCCGTTCCAGCATGGCGGCTCGTTCCAGCACGGCCGCTGCCAGAACGGTTTGCTCGCCGATCGAGACCAGATCGGCCTTTCCGTGGGCCTGCAGGGAATCCACGAGATCGTTCATGCCGAGAATAGCGCTGCCAGTTCTCCAACTGTGCGGAATTCGATGAAACCGGCTTGGAACGGATCGCGTCCGGTTACCGATTGCAACTCAAGGACGACCTGGGCCAAATCGAGCGAGTCAATCGAAAGTGGCCCATCGAGCAACTCAGTCTCGTCCGTCAGGACGACATGCGGGTCTCCCTTGGCGTCCTGAATCTGGTTCAAAGTAGTCTCAATCACCGATAAAATCTCTGTTTTTATCACGCAATCAGTGTAATGGATACGGCTAGGGTTGCAATCCATGAAGGGGCGCCGGATTGATCTTCCAGCAAGTTGTCTCCGATACCACTTTCTGCGGAACGGTGCATGGTCAGCGTTTAATACCTCTGCGCCGCCGAGCCGACAGCTGGAGACGCATTGACCGACCGTCTGCCGACCAATGCCGTTCGCTTGGAACTTTGCGGCGAATCCCAGAGGCAACTCAAAACGCCAGACCTCGCATAACAGCTTTGCCAGCATATATTAAAGGAACCGCTTGTCGGTCCTTTTTTCCGTTCCATGTGACCAACTCCGCTGGAATGAGTGGTCACATAACTCTGGAATCAGTGGCCAAATTATCCTGGAATACCTGGCCACATTGCATCGGAATAGGTGGCCACACCCCTCCGGTGCGTGCAAGCTGTCACGGCAGAAATCAAAGTCGACAGTTTGGATTAGCACCGATAAACGTCGCGGAGATGGATCGTAATACTCTCACCCTATAAGTGCCCAGAAGAGCCATGGCGGTCAGCGGCCAAAAGCATGCAGAATGAACTGCAACGCATGATCCAGATCAATTTGCGATTGGGATTTTAGTCAACACGTCTTCTTGAGCCTTTGGATCGCCGACAGCAGGTCCATGCCAGACACCACCTCCATACGTGGTGATGTAGATTTTTGATGCATCGTTCAGATCAAGGATGACTCGATGCCCCCATTTAAAGTTGTAGCCCTTAACCCTTTTCCAGTGCTGCCCGGCGTCAACGGAACGATAGGCCGCTGAATCGAAACCGCAAATATAGAGGACCTTCGAATTTCTCGGGTCCAGCGTGAGATCGTAGACATGTTGGGAATCCTGGAATATCGGTGTCCACGTTTGTCCGGCGTTGGTGGAAACAAAGACACCGCCACCGTGATCAGCTTCAACGCCTTCATGGCCCCAGGCCGTGAGATATAGACGCTGAGGGTCCCGCGGATCGACCGTCAACCCGGTGGGCCCAGTGGTTCCAGCAGGAAGGTTAATTTGGACCCAATGTTCCGCTTTGTCGGTAGAGCGATAGAGGGCTCCGGGCCCGGGAATGGGCGGATTCCGCCCCTCGGATCTGCGGGCGACGACGAGATATAAGGTTCCTGCTTTCGTCAAGGTGATGCGCCATGCAAATGGTTGGGCTGCGGCGATGCCGTTATTCTTTAGCGTCCAGGTTTCTCCGTTATCGACTGACTTGTAGACGCCGTGGCCGAAACCTGTCGCGTAGAGAGTCCGCTTCCCTACCGGACTGTTCGGATCCATCAGAATATCCGTGACCGATGTAGAAGGCATGCTCTGATTGCGTGGCGTCCAGTGCCAACCGCCATCCGTCGAGACAGCCACGCCTCCCGTGAAGCTCAGCGGACTTCGCGTTCTCCAATCCTTTGCGCGAGGCAAGTCATGTACTCCGCTGAAAGCACCCCATATCAGGCCCTTAACCTTGGGATCGAAGGCCAGCCAGTAGGCCGTGTTGCGCCAATCTTCCGGAACACCGATGCTACTGCTTTGCCATGAGGCGCCTCCATTTCCACTCTGGAAAAGACCCATATCGGTGTTATCCATGAAGATGTGTTTTGAGTTAAAGGGATCGAACTGGACTCCGTAATTTGTCGTCACATCGAGTCCCCGAGTCGTCCATTGGTTGCCATCGACGCGCCTGGAGTTCACCTCCTCCCAGGTCTTGCCGCCGTCGAGAGTTCGATAGGTGCGAAACAGATCGGTGGAATAACAGATATTCGGATCTGTGGGCGCAACGCCCAGGGTTCTGGGAGAATCGAAGAAGACAGACTCGCCGTTCTGCGTGGCGCGCTGCTCAATCCAGGTTCCCGCTAAGTTTTCCGCAGGTTTGGTCGATTCCTTGAAAACAATGTGCCAGGTTTTACCCGCATCCTCAGTTTTTGCAATCCCATTGAACAAATTTTCTTTGCCCGCACCAAGCTGCAATCCACGAAAGCCTACATACGCTGCCTTTGGATGTTGCTCGCTGGTGGCAATCGCTTGAAACTTTCCAGCACTTTGACCAAGGGAAGGCGTGCCTTCACGCCAGTTTCGGCCACCATTCTCAGAAACAAACACCTTGCCTTTCTGCGTCGTCGCGTAAAGCCACAGTGCGTTCCCTGTCTGAGCTGCGCTGACGGCAAAGATGCGGCTCGGCAATTGACCAAGTTTCGACACGCTACCTTCGTTGTTCACCTTGTAAGCGCCGTTTCCAACAACAACAATTAAGCTGCCGTTTTCATAGTTCAGCAGCATAGCACTTTGCGGAAGCGGAGCCAATCGTTTCCAGGAAGTCCCGCGATCCACTGAGACCAAGACGGATGAGTCGGAATTCTCTCTTGTGGGGGCTGTCGCAGGAACACTGAAAAGTGACCGGGAGACATGAGCGGTCGACGTGGAATGTTCTTTTGTGTAAGCGATATAGATTCGCCTCGAGTCATTCGGGTCTATGGCAATGGCCGTTATACCTCCGGCTCCCGGATATGCTGCGTCGTTTGACGTGAGAAACACATCCGCGTGGTCGCCGACCTGGTGTTCGACCGTATTCTTGCGAGGGTCGGGAAAGATCATGCTCCACGATTTTCCGCGATCCTGACTGCGCCAAAGAGCCATGTTCGCGGCATAGATTACATTCTTGTCCTTGGGATCGAATGCAAAGCCATCAAGACCGCTGAGAAGGTTAAACATTCTCCAGGAATTGCCGGCGTCATGAGTGATGTAACCGCCGGTCATGTCACAGTGTTCGAGCACAAGATGTGGATCATGCGGGCTAACGGTTGGGGCGATCATCGTACCGCCTCCGCCCGGGCCGACGATCTTCCAACTGTCAAAACGCGGAGCCTGTCCCAGGGCGGAAACCAGAGTAGCAAGCAGGAAAACCATAACCATACTGATTAGTCTCAAGAGAACTCCGATCAAGGGTCGAGAAAGCGAGTTGGCTGGGCGAGTATGAGGCCCTTGCCTTCCTTCGGGCTCGCTACACGCTTGCTAATATGGGTGTCCGCAAAGGACAATTACGCAGCTGGTTGTACGAAATGCCGCACTTTATTCTTAATCTTACTATCTATGTTATCTTCACCTACGTTTATTACTGTATTGCTTCGCTGTCAACTTCACCGGGCGTTACTATTCTGGACAGCTGGCGGATCGCCACTTGGTTCGTCTTCGTATCGTATAGCCGTCAAAAATCCATCACTCAACGCTGATCGATCTCGATGTAAACAACTCTTGAGACACGACACCTAAGGCCTTAAAAAATCCGCAGATGCTCAACAATCATCGGAAGAAACATCCTATTTCTGACAGAGAGAGAGACGTTCATCTTTATCTCCTTATTTTTTAGGGTATTAACGAGAGTCTGCACTTAAAAAGTAACATCTGTATTTGACACAGCTTTATATAGACGAAATAAGACGAATATGTCAGCAGTCGCCGCCTTACGCGCTCAAATCGAAGCGGCCTTGGCTGACCGGATCCCATCTGCTTTGACGCCGACGCCCCGGCTCATTCGTCCGGTTGCAGCCACTGACGTAGCCCAAAGTTGTTCAAGCGGTTGTCCTGGCGAGCTTAGTTACACGGCCAATTTGATTCCAGTCGGAAACATAAATATTGGCGTTCTTGTCGATGTAACATCCATGGGCTGCAGAAAACGATGCAGGAGCTACCTCGCGTGGTTGAACCCGGTAGTCCGCCCATTGATCAGCCTGTGGATTGTCTCCGAGAAAAGCCACCGGAACGTTGTCCCTGTCCAGGATGGTGACGCGTCCTTCCAATTCAGAAACCACCGCATAGTCTCCAAAGAAGCTTACCTGGCAGGGCCGCCGCAGATGCTGTGTGATCGTTTGCACGAACTTTCCGTCAAAGTCGAAATGAACCAGCCGACGGTTCTCACGATCGCAGATCAGCAGTAGCGGCTGGTCATAACGTGTATCGACTGCCAACCCGTGGCTGCAGTCGAATAAACCATTCGACTTACCCTTCCCGGCATAGCTTGCCCGGTACTCGCCATTCTTGTCGAACCTAAAGAGACGCGAGTCCCCATAACCATTCGCAATGAAGATGTTGCCATCCGGTCCCGGTACGGCCGCTGTTAGTCGCCACTCGTTTGGCGCTTTGAACCCGGCCTCTGGCGGGGCGGTAATTTTCTGCACGACCGAGCCGTCTGTCTTCATCTTGACAAAGAGCCAGTTCTCGCTCGGCGTTCCCTTCTGCACCGTCGTATACAGGTACTCGACCCCGCCCTCCAGGGTGTAGAACATGGAGTGAATCTCAGGATACTCACTGGCAATCGTTTTCAACAGATGTCCATCGGGGCCATACACTAGAATCCCTGTCTCGCTCTGCGTGCTGACGTAGATATGCCCGGCTTTGTCAGTAGCAATGCCCCCGTGAGTGCCTCCAAAAACAGTTCCGGAAGGTAGTTGTCCCCACCCGGGCACGACCCTGTAGGTCCACTGTCCGTTGCCTGTCTGCATCGTCACTTCCACTGAGCTTTCATCTGCGTGGCACACCTCTGCTTCCGCACCTTTTCCTGCGAGAGCCGTCAACGCAGTGGCTCCCATAACAGCGCAAAAATGCCGTCTGTCGAATGTTCCTGCAGCTCGATTCCGTGTCCGGTTCATGGCATCTTCCTCGCGGTGGCCTGAGTCGACGCCGTGACAAGCGCGGGCTGCGCCGGCGTGTTGTAAAGATAAATGTGGCGCAGATTCTTCATGGAACGTAGCGGAGCCAAGGCTGCCTTTGTCACTTTCGTCCCACTTAGATTCAGATAAGTCAGCTGCGACAGCGGAGCTAATTTAGCTAGTCCATCTCCGGTGACTACCGTTCTTTCAAGATGGAGAGCGCGCAAATGTGTAAATTTGTCCAGAGTATCGAAGCTTGCATTCGTCACCACCGTGCCTCCCAATTCCGCTTCCACGATGTAGGGTGCAAATTTTTGGAATTGTGCAAGCTGCGCGTCGCCAAAGGTTCCCGCCACATCCTCCGTATTCAGTATCAATCCATCGGAGGGCTTGCTTGAGACCGGCGTCAGTTTGGCTCCTTGTCGGTTCGCCATCTGCCGAATTTCGGGCATCATCCGGCTATAGTTTCCCACTGGAACCAGCGGTACCTCTGTCTCCTCCCGAATCGAGACGCCGGCCACTTTGATCGCTGCTGGCGAGGCTCCGTCAAGGATCCATGCTCGAATCCACGCGATCTCCTCCGGCTTCAAAGGCGGTTTACCTTCCGCCGGCATAAAATGCTTTTGGTCCGGCGGAAGCGTCACTCTCTTCAACAGCAGGCTCTGTTCGGGTTTGCCCGCAACGATCACCGGGCCATCCTTGCCGCCTTCCATGAGCGACGCATACGAGTCAAGCCTCAATCCGCCTTTAACTTTCTCTTCACCATGACAGGTCACACAATTCGTATCGAAAATCGGGTCAATATGTTTGGCATAAAACGAGCCCGGCACCGTGTTTGCCTGGACGTTTCCAAGGACAAGAAAACGCTTCATCGGTGCAGGCATATATTTGGTGAGATAGTTCTTTCCATGCGTCAACGAGCCGCCCTGGTGTGCCGCCCACGACAGCAGCAGCAGCACACAGGTCAGCAGCACCGGGTACACCCGTGGGATAGATCCGGACGTCCACCAGGGCCGCGCCAGCAAACACACGAGCACCCCGATCGTCAGCGTAATTCCTCCCCACATATGCCGCGTCACGCCGGGGCCCGCATCTCCGCTCCCGTAGGCCAGCAAATATCCCAACGTCACTGCGCTTAGACAACCAATAAATCCCAGGCCCAGCACAAATCCGGCGGCCTCGCGCAATGCAGGCTGGCGTGCTCCCGCAATCTCGAGGACTGGAACCAGCAGGAGTAGTCCGATCGGAAGGTGCACTACGAGAGGATGAAAACGCCCGAGAAACTGCTGCCAGTCCGCATGTTGCTTTCCATCCAGCTTGAAAAGCCATGGCAGCAACAGCAACACTACGCTCATCGCGATCGCGGCGACCCATGCTGCTCGCGTCAACTTGCTCTTTGGCAGCAGCCTGTCAGAAAACAAAGCGGCGATTTGTCCGGTCTTCACGCGAGCAGACCGGGCACGACGCTTGCGGGCGTCGTCCCAGTCAGCTTTTGATCGAGCCCTTGGATCTTATAAGTCAGTTTGTTATGGTCGATCCCCAGGCAGTGCAGGATTGTCGCATTGAAATCGCGAACCGGCACCGGGTCCTTAACGACGTTATAGCTGTACTCGTCGGTTTCCCCATATGTGATCCCGGGACGCATTCCGCCCCCCGTCATCCACGTGGTAAAGCAGCGCGGATGATGGTCGCGCCCATAGTTTTCATGTGTCAACCCGCCCTGACTGTAGACCGTGCGCCCAAACTCGCCCGCCCAGATCACCAGCGTATCGTCCAGCAGTCCTCGTTGCTTCAGGTCGGCAACCAGGGCATAACATCCGCGATCTGTCTCCTGGCAAAGAATAGGAAGCACCCCTGTCACATCGCCGTGTACATCCCATCCGCGCTTGTACACCTGAGTAAACCGCACGTCTCGCTCCGCCATTCGCCGCGCCATCAAGCAATTATATGCAAACGTCCCCGGCTCCTTTGCCTCCGGGCCATAGAGATCCCACGTCGACTGCGGCTCCTTGCTTAAGTCGGCGAGTTCCGGCACCGATGCTTGCATACGATAAGCCATCTCGTATTGCGAGATTCGTGAATTCGTCTCCGGATCGCCCAGTTCCTCGAAAGTCTGCTGATTGATCGCATTCACGGCATCGAGCATTTTGCGACGCACCTCGCGGTCCACCCCATTCGGGTCGGTTAGATAGAGCACTGGATCGCCCGCGGAACGCAATCCCACGCCGGCGTACTCCGAGGAAAGAAATCCGCTGCTCCATAGCCGCGACGACACCGGCTGGTTGTTCTCCTTCGCGTTCACCTTGGTCTGCAACACCATGAATGTCGGAAGATTGTCGTTCATGCTGCCCAGACCGTACGAAAGCCACGAACCTAGGCAAGGTTTGCCTGCGTTCATATTTCCCGTATTCATCAGCATGATCGCCGGCTCGTGATTGATAGCATCCGTGTTCGTCGTTTTGATGATCGTCAGGTCATCGACCATCCGCGCCGTATACGGGAGTAGATCGCTCACCCATGTCCCCGACTTACCATACTGCTTAAACGCCCAGTGCGATGGCGCGATCGGAAACCGCGCCTGGCCCGCCGTCATGCCCGTCAACTGCTGCGCGCCCCGCACCGAGTCGGGAATGTCTTTGTCATAGAGGGCAGCGAGGTTTGGCTTGTAATCCAGCAGGTCCATCTGCGGCGGCCCGCCCGACATAAACAGGTAAATTGCGCGCTTCGCCTTGGGAGCGAAATAAGGCAGCTTCCAATCCCCTGCCGCTGACGCTGCGGGCGCACTCTGCGTACTCGCCGCCTGCGCATCGCGGGTCAGAGCACGGTCGCCCAGCAAGCTGGCCAGCGCCGCCCACCCCAGTACCTTGCCCCCTCGTCCCAGAAAGCGGCGGCGCGTCTCCAGCACAGCCCACTCCTGTTTCAATCCCGCGGGGATGGGCAGATCCATTACGGTCGGTGCGTGCTCGGTATCGGTACACTGCGGATGTTGCTTCATAACGCTTCCCTCGATTACTTCGTCACTGTCTGGTCCAGGTTTAGCATCTCGCTCGCCACCATCGTCCAGGCAGCCAACTCAGGAGCTGGGATCGACGGATCACTTTTCTTTTCGCCCACTTCGATCAGTTTATGCGCCGCTTTGGGGTCTGCTGCATAATGCTTTTCCATCTGCGCCAGCGAACCCTTCAGAACTGACGCCATCTGCGGTGGAGGATCGTGCGACAGCAAAATGTCGCTCATTAGCCGGATGCGCTGCTCGGGCTGTTTCCCGCCCGTCTCGATCACCCGCTGCGCCAACGCCCGCGCAGCCTCAACCCACTGCACATCGTTCATGGTCACCAGCGCCTGCAAGGGTGTGTCCGTGCGCTGTCGCCGCGTGCATACCGCGTCGCGCATCGGCGCGTCGAATGCCTCCATATCCGGCATCATAGCCATACGCTTCCAGTAGGTGTACATGCTGCGCCGATACAGCGCGTCTCCATGCTGCTGTACGTACGCTAATGTGTCGCTTCCGCCAATGCTCACCTGCTCCCACACATTTGCAGGCTGATATGGCTTCACGCTGGGGCCGCCGATCTTGTTCTCAAGCAGCCCTCCCGACTCGAGGGCGACATCCCGCAACATCTCAGCATCCATGCGGAACCGCGGCCCGTGCGCCAGCAGCAGGTTCTTCGGATCCTTCGCAAGCTGCTCTGGCGTCGACTTCGCACTCTGCCGATACGTCGCCGACATCACCATCAATTTGTACATGTGCTTCATGTCCCATCCGCTCTCGCGGAACTCGACCGCCAGCCAGTCAAGCAGTTCGGGATGCGAAGGACGCTGGCCCATAATGCCGAAGTCTTCCGTCGTCTCCACCAGCCCAGTCCCAAACAATTCGTTCCACATCCGGTTCACGGTCACCCGCGCCGTCAACGGATTCTCTGGGCTGACCGTCCACCTCGCCAGAGCCAGCCGATTGTGAGGCATTCCCGCGGGCAAGGGCGGAAGGAAATGCGGCGTGTTCGCCTCCACCCTCTGGGTGCGCGCCGTATACACTCCGCGCGTCAGTACGTCCGCATAGGCAATGGAAGGCTTCTCCCAGGCCACAAGCGTCAGCGGACCTCCCTCGGACAGTTTGTCGAGCTGGGTATCCAGCTGGTCGATCTGGCTCTGGATTGCTATGTAATTCGTATCGACATCGTTGAGGTAAAACTCGCTTACCACATGCCATTGGTCTTCATTCCACTTCGCTTGCGGCTTGCTCGTTATCTCCGCCACATAGTCTTCATACGGCAGCCGCTTCGCTTCGTCTGCCGTCAGTGCGCGCCCATAGAGCCGGATGTCCTGGTACCGGGTGTCCTGTGCCGGAGTCGCGTCGGGGTATCTCCATCCAAGCTGCATCGGAGCCTGCGTCCGTATCGTCGAGCGGCCAAGCGCATCGAAGACCACGCGGGTAGCCACCGCCGCGCCATTCACATAGATTTTCACTCCCGATGCTTTGCCTGATCCATCGTAGGTAAAAAACACATGTCTCCACTTACCATCGAGAGGCAGAGGATCGACCGTTGAAACCTTGATCGCAACCTCCGGCGTCCTGTCCCTGGCCATCTTGGCGGCCGGCTTTTCGGGGTCCTTCTTTCTGGCAACCTCCTTTTTGTGAGCGTCCTTCTTGGGCGGTGGCTTGTTGGGTGCCAGATCCTTGGCCGTCAAATCCGTCGGGGTTGGATAATCGAATGGCTCCTTTGTCAGAATTCCCTTCTTCACCGCTGCCGTCTTGGGCTTCGCCTTCTCCTTGGGTTCTTCATTTACCAGATCGACACTGATGATCCCCTTGTCGACGGAAAGGTCCCAGCCCCGGTTGTGCTGGGTCGTATCCATCTTCGATATCAGAGCGCCAGAAGTACTCTCTACCGTATAGTTCGGCGCCGCCCGCAACATGAACCATCCGCCCAGGGAGAACGCCTGGTTCCAATCCTCATCCCCGGTCTGTCCCAGCATGATATGTGTGCTGGCATCGATGCGAAAGTCAGGCCACAGCCATGTAGTCTCGCCCCATTGCGGCTTGGATTTGCCGATGAGAAAACTCGACGGGTGCGCATTCGGCGCGCTGTTCTTCAGCACCTCGCCACCGCCTTCATCCAGGCGCAGGCGCAGCATCAGCTTATCCGCCGAGACAGCCTCGGGAGGATTCTGCTTCGACGCAAGCCACCGCTCTGCCAGCTCGCGTTTCTGCAACCGCGCTGCGTTCAGTTGGCCGGCAAGCTCGGATCGCCTCGCGAGCACCTGGTCGTACGCTTCCGTATTCTGCGGCTTGGGAACCCGGGCGACTGGCGCCCAGACCGGTCTGTCTCCGTTGAAAGGCAGCTCATCGATGTTGTTGAAGAAGGCGCTCAGCGAGTAGAAGTCCTTCTGTGTGGTCGGATCATATTTGTGATCGTGACAGACGGCGCAACCCACGGTGAGGCCCATAAAGGTGGCGCCGTAAGCCTCGGTGCGCTCCCTCGCCATGTTGACGCGAAGTTCTTCGGGAATGGTTCCACCTTCGTTGCTGCTCACTCCCAGGCGAACGTACCCACTCGCGATCAATGGGTCCAGATTTTTGGCCGGCAGAAGGTCTCCCGCAATCTGCTCCATTGCAAACCGATCAAACGGTTTGTTGCTATTGAACGACCGAATCACATAGTCGCGATAGGGCCAGATATCCCGGCTGTTGTCGTAGTGAAGCCCATACGTGTCGGCATAGCGCGCGTAATCCATCCAGTAGCGCGCCCGCGCTTCTCCATAACTCTTGCTTGCGAGCAGCCGGTCCACCACGTGTTCATAGGCTTGCGGCGACTTATCGTTTTGGAACGCCGCGACCTCCGCCGGCGTTGGCAATAAACCTGTCAGATCAAGTGTCACGCGCCGAATCAACGTGTCCTTATCTGCCTCCGGAGAGGTATGCAATCCTTCCTTCTTGAGCCGCGCAAGCACAAACATATCGATCGGCGTCTTGGCCCAATTGCTGCCCTTAATTGCCGGAAGTTGCGTCTTGATGGGTTTCTCAAACGCCCAATGTGGACGATAAACTGCGCCCTCCTTTATCCACTCCCTGAGGATTGCAATATCCGCAGCCTTCATAGGTTTAGCCTCGCCTTGCGGCGACTGTGGCATCAGATAATGAGGGTCCTTGGACTCGATCCGCTTGATCAGTTCGCTCTGCTCCGGGTGTCCGGGGACAATCGCATCGGGGTGCTGCGGCCGCTTTGCGAACGCTGATTCCTTCAGATCCAGCCGCAGTCCAGCTTTGCGCATCTCCGGATCCGGCCCGTGACAACTAAAGCAGTTGCTGGCCAGAATCGGCTGCACATCCTGATTGAAATCAAGCTGCGGAACACCCTGCGCGGTCGTCGCGCGAGGCCGGCTGTCGCGACAGCCAACCGCCGTCGTCAGCACAGCTCCTGCAAGACAGAGTGACGTCGCCCAGCCAAGATAAATCAGTTTGGATAGAACCGCCCTTTTGGGTATCGCGGCTTTCGGATAATTGGTTCCCAAGGGGATACACTCCTATGCTTTTTCCCGCGAAGTCAAGCCAGGTCTCTCAGTTCCAGAATTGTACGCCTCGCAGTGCATTTCCCCGAACCTCCGCCTTGTATCGTCCTCGTCTCGAATGGCTTGGTTCCGGAGCGGCAAATGGCAGTAACATATTCACCGAACTCAATCATAGTTAGACGCCGACGAGCATCAGGTAGGGCAAGCTGGATACAGGCGGTGACCTGGCCGTCAGACATCAGTGTTCAGAAGAAGATTGACAACCGATTAGCCAGATCGACCTGCACCTTCACCAATAACGAAGCTCATCTTGCGATCGAGAACGGATTTCGGGCTCTCCACGAGAGGGTCAAGCCTGTCAGCCTGTTGGCGCATCCAGTTCAACCTCTGTCCATGTGGACTGGACGGGGAGATGTCTTCAGTCCATAGAGAGCGGACTCTGGATCGTAGATGTCCCGCTCGACAGCTTGTACTGCCATTAGAGGCCTGGATGAAACAGTTTGGAATGGCTCGTTGACAACTCGGCTGGGCACTTTCTGCTTCCCACCGTACAATGGTAGGAACAACGAACGTTATCGCGAAAATAAGATGCAGGAATGTGGCAGGGTACTTTGACGGATTTCAAAGATGGTTTTGCGCGGCTTTCTGAGGGGGTTTCGGTGAGACTGGGAGTTTTATTTTTTGCCTGCCTGCTATGGATCGCGGCGCCGCAGATGCACGCGCAAGAGAGCCAGACGGTGCCAAATGCACCCAGCTCGAGCACGCAGACGGGCGCAGTGCCGGCAGCTCCCGCGCCGCAGCAGGACAATGGCAATCAGCCGGGTTCTCTGAAGAATCTGCTGCACGATGTAACGCCTGGAGAAGGCGCGCCGCCGCCCACGGGAAGCAGCAGCAATGGAAATGGAACCCAGCCCGCGGGCCACGCAGGTGAGGCTCCTGCTCAATCTGGCGGTGCGGCCCAATCCCAGGAGCAACCTGCGCCATCGAATGTTCCGCCGCCGGAGATGCCGGTCAAAGGCCAGGGCGCAGCCGCAGCCAGCTATACGCTGCGTGAGCGCATAAATTTTGTGATGGTTCCAGTTACCGTGAAGGACCACAACGGACAACTGGTCGCCGGGCTGACGTGGCACGATTTTCAGATTTATGAAAACGGCGTGCAGCAGCGGATGACATTTTTTACCGAAGACCCGTTTCCGCTTTCCGTTGCATTTGTCATCGACCAGGGACTGCCTGCCGATACAATGCGGCGAGTCAACCAGGCGTTGAGCGGATTGCAGGGCGCGTTTGCTCCGTATGACGAAGTTTCCGTGTACACCTATGCCTCGCATGTGAGCCAGGCGACCGGCTTTACCGGCGCTCAGAGCAATCGACTGACGGTGACACTGCAACGCGTGAAATCGCCCGGCAATTATATGGAGGTCCCCAGCAATACCGGTCCGCTGGCGGAAGGTCCGATCCTAAACGGGCAGATGGTCGACCCCAACACGACGCCGATGCATAATGGAAACTTCATCGGCATCATTCCCAAAGAACAGCATGTGCTGAACGATGCGATTTTCCGCGCAGCCACCGATCTTTCGCAGCGCAGCCGCGGACGCCGCAAGTTGATCTACGTGATCAGCGACGGCAAGAATCAGGGCAGCAGGGTTTCGTATAAGGAAGTTGTCCGTTACCTGCTGACGAATCAGATTGCGGTGTACGGAACGGTGGTGGGCGATTCGGCAATGCCGATTCTCGGCTTCCTCGATCACTATCACATGCCGATGCAGATGAACGACAACATTCTGCCGGCATACGCGAAGGTAACCGGCGGCGGTCTGGATTTGGAGCTATCGACGAACGCAATTGAACGCAGCTTCGGGAAGATCTCCGAACAGGTACGCGACCAGTACACGCTCGGATACAACAGCCATCTGTCGCTGCTCGACAGCCG
Organism: Acidobacteriaceae bacterium; assembly: GCA_965276585.1. Lineage (GTDB taxonomy): Bacteria > Acidobacteriota > Terriglobia > Terriglobales > Acidobacteriaceae > JAKAAZ01. The sequence continues at coordinate 1,501,905 of CBDIAZ010000003.1, forward strand.
CTACCGCAACATCGAGGTTCGTGTTCTGCGACCGAGCGTGGACGTGATTGCGAAACAGGGCTACTACCCGACTGCGACAGCCAACCAGTAACAGTTATGACCGGGGCCGCGCTGACGAGTGTGCTCGGCCTGACGTCGGCCGCGATCTGGGGCGTAGCGGACTTCAGCGGCGGCATCGCAGCCCGGCATCTGCGGGTGTTCTGGATGCTGGCGATCTCGCATGCGTTCAGTTTGATTTGCCTGCTGGCGCTGGCCGGTGGACTGCATATCGCCGCCCCCAACACACATATTCTGTTGCTGGGATTCTGGTCCGGCTTGGCCGGCGGCATTGCGCTGCTCACCTTCTACCACGCGCTGTCGCTGGGAGAAATGGGCATCACCGCGGCTCTTACCGGCTTGCTGACAGCAGCGTTGCCGGTGGTCTATACGCTGCTGACAATCGGCCAGCCAAGCCACAGACAGCTGGCGGGATTTTGTTTGGCGGCGATCGCCATCTGGCTGATCAGCGTGCAGACCAAGACAGAAAAGCGAACCGATCCGCTGGAGCGCACGCGGCTTGTGCTGGCGGTAATTTCCGGCCTGGGATTTGGCGCGTTCCTGATTTTTCTTCGCCAGGCAAATGGCGGCGGGTTGATCTGGCCGCTGGCGGCTTCGCGCGTGGGAAGTCTTCTGCTCGCGGTCGGCGGCGGCCTCATTTTCAGCCGGCGAAATTTCCTTGCCGATACCGGAGGTTTGCGCGGGCGCTGGACGATTGGCGTGGGGCTGGCGTTGCTGGCAAGCGCGTGCGATACAGGCGGAAATTTTTTCTTTATCGCCGCCACCCGCGTCGGACGGCTGGATGTTGCCTCCGTGCTGGCATCGCTCTATCCGGCGTCAACGATTCTGCTGGCGGTGTGGTTGTTGAAAGAACGTACTTCCGTACGACAAGCGGTGGGAATGACGGCCGCGCTGGCAGCGGTGGCGCTGATTTCCTGAGCTGAATCCTATTCGAACTTCAAAGATTTCAGGTCTACGGTGGGCTTGGGGTATTTCATCTTCAAGGATTCGAGCGTGTCGACGATGACGTTCGAGATAGCTACGTTGCGATACCACTTGTGATCGGCGGGAACGATGAACCAGGGCGCATGCTTGCGGCTGGTGCGGCTTAGAACATCTTCGTACGCGCGCTGGTAGTCGGGCCATAGCTTGCGTTCGGCGAAGTCGGATGCGCTGATCTTCCACTGCTTTTTCGGGTCGTCGACGCGGGATGCGAGGCGGCGGGTCTGCTCGTCGTAGCTGATGTGGAGAAAAAATTTCAGGATAATGACGCCGTTGGCGGCCAGCATTTCTTCCCAGTCGACGATCTCGTTCATGCGGCGATGGGCTTCTTTATCGGTGATCTGCTTGTGGACGCGGACGACCAGCACATCCTCATAGTGGGACCGGTTGAAGATGCCGATCATTCCGCGCGGCGGCACCGCGAGGTGCGCGCGCCAGAGGAAGTCATGGCGCAGTTCGAGCGGTGTAGGAACTTTGAAAGAAGTAACGGTGCAGCCCTGCGGGTTGACGCCGCCGAAGATGTGGCGGATAGTGCCGTCTTTGCCACCGGTATCCATGCCCTGCAAAACGATCAATAGGGCGTTTTGCTCGCAGGCGGCAAACAGGCTTTGCAGCGTATCCAGACGCTTCAGGCGCAGGTCAAGTTCCTCGCCGGCTGCCTTTTCCGTTTTATAGTGACCGGATTCCGCGGTGGGAAAATGCGAGAGCCGCACCTTGCTGTCCGGCTTGACGCGCTGGAGAGATTTTTCTTTCTTCATAGCTGGGCTTGGTGCTCTCTCGCGTGAACCCATACCTCAGAAGCGAGACATAGTGCGTCCGAATTTCGGGGAACGCATGCAAGACCGGTCGAAGCTACTTGACTTCCGTCGTGGTGGTCTTGGTTACGTGGTCGGTGCTGGGCTTTTCCTCGTCGCCGCCGCCGAGACCCTTGATGCCTTCCTTGAATCCCTTGATGCCTTCGCCGAGACCTTTGCCAAGACCGGGGAGTTTGCTGGGTCCGAAGATCAGCAAAGCAACGACTAGAATCACGACCAGATGCCAGGGCTGTAGTAAGTCACCCATGATTTTTTCTCCTGCAGGCCGATTTTTCCGGCCTGACTACCGTATCAGATGCAATTGTCGCACACTCAGCACTACCCGTTGGCGAAACTGTCTGTTGGATGTACGGGCGAGAGGCGGCTGCGGATTTTCTCGTAGAATCTCCAGACATTTTCCGGCTCGCCCATGGTCACCCGGCGATAGACCTTCATCAACGGATAGAGCTGCGAGCCAGCGATGACAAGCGTGGGAACGGCGGCGGCTCGGCCCGGGGGCTGGACCAGTTCCCAGGCGCCGCCGAAATTTTTGCGGACCGTTTCCCCGAGATAGCTGCCCCAGGTTTTTACGGCGTGATCGGTGGCTTCTTTGTCTTCCGAGACGCGGATATTTGTCAGGATGGTTTCGAGAGCCTGGATGCTGGCTTCCGAGTAATCGAGCAGGAAGCCGAACTGATCGTGCGCGGCGTGCACAGCCTCGGCGGCACAAGCCTGCATCATGTCCGCAATGGAACTGAAGTCGGCCATAGGTTCAGCCTACCAGCGGGAGAGATCGGGGTGCAATGCGTACCGGCTGCCCGGTTTTCGCCTCACACGTTCAAAGGTGTATGATCGGCGGCGAAACTCACCGATCCGATGCCGGAACAAATCCTTTCAAACCGCAGCCTTGATTTCAGAGAAAAGCTTACCGGGCACAAATTCTTTTTGCTGTTCGTGTTTCTGCTGGGCTATCTGATTTTTTATCCCTACGCCCAGACCAGCGCGACAGGCTACGCGATATTCCGCATCCTGGCGATTGCGATCACAGTACTCAGCGTCTACGCCGTCAGCTTCCGGCGGAGCGTGGCCTTCATCGCTCTGGCGCTGGCGGTTCCGGCGCTGCTGCACCGGCTTTCGATCCTGAGGGACGATGCCAGCGCTCTTTCGATATTGAATATGTGTCTGACGTTCGCATTCGACGCGTTCATCATCACGGTCGTTTTTCACCGCATTTTTATTCGCGGCAGACACGACTCCGAAGCGATCTTCGGAGCGCTTTCCATTTATCTGCTGGTGGGTTTCGGCTTTTCGAACATCTACGGGCTGCTTGATAGGCTGCAGACACATGCCTTCTATTTCGATCCGGCGATCAATCTTCACGTCACGCCCAATCACGTGGATTTTATCTATTACAGCTTCGCCACCATGACCTCACTCGGGGCGGCTGGGATCGAAGCTTCGTCGGACCAGGCACGATCACTCTCCGTCATTCAGTCGATCCTCGGCCTGATGTATCTCGCGGTTCTCATTTCCAAGCTGATGGGCGCATATCGCTCCGAGCGCTAGGCTAAATCCGATACAAAGCCGAAGGAGTGGTCGCGCAATAACTGACCTGCATGGCGAAAGTCGCCTTGGCGCAAGGCGTCGATAATGGGTTGATGCGACCGGATCGATTCCGGCAGATGCTCGACGCGGCGCTGCACGTTGAGCCGCACTCGCATGCACACATCGAGCGACTCCCAGGCGCGGACAACTTCCTTGTTCTGGCAGTGCTCCATAATGCGGCGATGGAAATTGCGATTGTGACAGACCAGCGCCTGCAGGTCCCCGGCGCGAACCGCAGGATCCATGGCGGCGTACTCCTGTTCGAGATATTCGACACTATCGACAGGAAACTCGGCGATAAATTCGGTGGCGGCCTGCTCGAGAATTCCGCGCAGCTGATAGGCGTCGCGCAGTTCGGTGGGCGATAGCTCGCGGACGCGGGTGCCGCGATAGGGGTCGGACTTGAGTACGCCGATGGCTTCGAGTTTGCGCAGGGCTTCGCGAACGGGCGCCTGGCTGACGTGGAATTCGCGCGCCAGGGTGAGCTCCTTCAGCCGCTCCCCGGGCTGATACGTGCCATCCATGATGCGTTCGAGGATGGTCCAGCGAACGCGGTCGTGCATGCGGTTGCGGTCGATCGCAGCCCCCTGTTCAGCCGGAGCGATTGCGATCGGTGTTTCGAGCTTTTCCGTTGAAGTTGCGTTCATCGATTGGTCTCGCATTTCATCTGTGTCTCAGAAACGAGACAGAAGGCATCCAGATTCTTCGTTCATCTTTCTTCGGCTACAAATCTTTTCATCGTTCAATCTTTGGGCAGCTGGGTTGTATTCCATCCGCCGCCCAGCGCTTTGATCAGCAAGACGCTGGCGGTCATGCGGCGCGTCAGGATGCTGGCGGAGGTGATCTCGCTCGACAGCACGACGCTCTGCGCCTGAATGACGTTCAGATAGGGATCGAGCCCTTCCTTGTAGAGCTTCATGGCGATGTCTTCCTGCTGCTGGGCAGAAGCGATGGTCTCGTTTTCCGTCTGCGTCTCCTGTTCAAGAATGCGCAGCGCAGCGAGATTGTCTTCGACTTCCTGATACGCGGTCAGCACGGTCTGGCGATAGTTGGCGACGGTGCCGTCGTAGTTGGCCTGGGCTTCGGTGTTGAGGGCGTGGCGCTGGCCCCAGTCGATGAGCGTGTCGGCCGCGGACAGACCCGTGGACCAGAAGGTGCTGGGTCCGGTGAAGAAATTTCCGGGTAGAGCGCTTTCCAGACCGCCGCTGCCGGAGAGTACGAAGTTCGGGTAGTACGCGGAGCGGGCAATGCCGATCTGCTCATTGGCGGAGGCCATCTGGCGTTCGGCAATGGAGACATCGGGGCGGCGCTCGAGCAGCTGCGATGGCATGCCGAACGGGATGGATGGCGGAATGTAGTCCGCGGTGCGCGGCGGAATGCTCAACGTGGCGGGCGGCTGGCCGATGAGCACAGCAATCGCGTGTTCATCCTGGGCGCGGGCTACGCTGACATCTTCATCCTGGGCTTGCGTGGATTTGAGCTGAGTGCGGGCCTGCTCGACTTCCAACTGCGAACCCAGTCCGGCGTGGAGGAGCATCAGGTTCAGGTGCAGCGCTTTTTGATAGGCGATTACGGTCTGGTCAAGAATTCCTTTTTGCTGATCGAGGCCGCGCATCTGGAAATAGTCGAGCGCCAATTCCGCCTGCAGGCTGAGGCGGACGTTGGCGACATCGGCGGCGCTGGCCTGCGCGTTTTCTCGCGCAGCACGCACGGTGCGGCGCACGCGGCCCCAGAGATCGGGCTCCCAGGAGACATCGAGAGGGATAGAAAAGTCGTTGTATTGGTTAGGGACGGTGCCCTGTGAGAAATAGGTAGCGCGGTTCTCCGATCCGCGCTGGCGGGTCGCGCTGCCGTTCAGCGAGAGAAACGGAAAATAGTTGGCGCGCTGATATTGCACCATGGCGCGCGCCTCCGTGTACTGGCTGACGGTTATTTTCAACGACTGATTGGAGACGTTTACCTTTTCTTCGAGCCCGTTCAGTTCAGCATCGCCATAGCTTTGCCACCACGGGCCTTTCATGGTTTGATCGAGCGGCGTAGCCGGTTGCCAGCCTGCGGCCTCTTTGAATTTCGGCGTAGTCGGGGCGGTCGGGCGATGATAGTTGGGGCCCACGGTGCATCCGGCCATGGCAAGAACGAGCGCAATCGATATAGCTGCGAACCCGGGTCTCAGAAGAGAGACCTGGAGCGTCCGCAATTTCATCCGTCGAAGGTTCATGCTTGGCCGCCTGCATTCTTGTTGCCGGCGATGTTTACCTTTTCGTTTTCCAGAATCGAGTCCGGCGGGCTGTCTACGACGCCCTGGCCTGGATTCAGGCCGGTCAGCACTTCGATCTCCGTGCCCCAATCGCGGCCTACGGTAATGGGCTGGAGATGAGCATGGCCCTGGCTGTCGATGGTGACGACACGCAAACCATCGGAACGGAACATGAGCGCGCTGACGGGAACGATGAGCGCTGGATGCTTCATCGGCAGCTTGAGATGGACTTGCGCGTAGGAGCCGGGCAGCAGCTCGCCTTTGCGATTGTCGATATCGACTTCGACCAGAAGAGTGCGTGTGTTCAGATCGAGCGCGTTGGCAGTGCGGACGATTTTTCCCTTGAATACGCGGCCGGGATAGCCGGGAACATCGATGTCGGTCTCAACGCCGGGGCGCGCTTGGGGAACGTAGACTTCCGGCACGTTGATAAAAATGCGCACGACGGAAATGTTGGAGACGTGGAACAGTTCCTGGGGTGAGTTGGTGTTGTTGGTCGCCGTGCCGGTGGGCAACAGGCTGATGCTGCCAGTGCCCCCGTTGCTGCCGGAATCGACCAGCTGGCCGACTTCAGTATTGCGGGCGGTGACGACGCCGTCGAAAGGCACATACACGCGTTCAAAGGACTGCATGGCCAGCATCTGATTCAGCGTCTGCTGGGCCACTCCGACCGAGGACAGCTGCGCCCTTTCATTCTGCGTGGCGGTGTCGACCGATTGCCTGGAAACGGCTTCCGTTCCGCTCAGACCTTGATAGCGTTGCGCGGTTACATGAGAAAGGCGCAGGTTGGCCTGAGCAGTCGTGAGACTGGCGCGAGCCTGATCGACTTGCCGATCGATTTCCGGGCTTTCAATGACGGCGAGCAACTCGCCTTTGCGAACGCGGGAGCCGATGTCGTGGTACCAGGCCTTTACATAGCCGTTGGTGCGCGCATAGATGGGCGCATCCTGATGAGCCTGGATGGTGCCGGGAAGGACGACCTCCTGCATGGGCGCGCCGGATTTTGCCGTGACGACGGAGACAGTGGGGACAGCCAGGCTGTCGGTCTGCTTGCGCAATGCAGCACGGGCGTGGATGCGCGGGAGTATGCCGGTGATGGCGACGATCACGGCGATGACGAGCAGCACGATGAGGATGACGACGGTGCGGTGGGTCGCATGCGGTGTCGGCTCGAGCAGATTTTCTTTCGGCGGCTGCGTACCGGCCGGGTTATTTTCTTCTTGACTCATTTCGATACCTCAGAACACTTCGTGCAACTTGGGTGCGGAAAAAATTACCGAGGGTCCTTCGCTCCGCTCAGGAAGACGCATTTTTTATTTCGCCGGTCACGATTCGTTCTCTGCCTGATTCTCCGGCTGTTTTATGCCGGCGATCTCTTTGGTTTTGCCATGGGCGATCGAGAAAAATACCGGCACGAAAAACAATGTGGCTACCGTCGCGAACATCAGGCCGCCGATTACGGAGCGGCCCAGCGGAGCGTTCTGCTCGCCGCTGTCGCCGAGACCCAAAGCCATCGGCACCATGCCGATGATCATCGCGAGCGCGGTCATCAACACCGGGCGGAAGCGGGTGAAGCCGGCGACCATGGCAGCCTCGATGGCGTTGGCGCCGCGTTCCATTTCTTCCCGCGCGAAGCTGACGACAAGAATGCTGTTGGCCGTGGCCACGCCCATGCACATGATGGAGCCTGTGAGCGCGGGCACGCTGATATGCGTGTGGGTGAGGAAGAGAAACCAGACGATGCCGGTAATCGCCGCCGGCAGCGCGGCGATGATGATGAACGGGTCCATCCACGATTGAAAATTGACGACGATGAGCAGGTAAACAAGGCCGATGGCGAACAGCAATCCGCTGAGCAGGCCGGTGGTGGAAGAACGCATGGTGAGGGTTTGCCCGCGTATCGCGATCTGCGAGCCTCGAGGCAGCTGCTTGCGGCTCTGGGCAACGATCTTGTCGACCTGATTGGAAACAGTGCGCAGGTCCGTCCCGTCGACCGAACCGTAAATGTCGATGACCGGCTTGACGTTGTAGTGGCTGATGGTCGAAGGCTCGGAGCCGCGATCGAAGCTGGCGACGTTGGCGAGAATCTGCTGCGGCGCGCCGCTTGGGCTGGTAAGGGGAATGTTATGCAGGTTCTGCAGCGTGTCCATGCGATACTGCGGCTCCTGCACGGCGATGTCGTAGCTGACGCCGTTTTGCCAATCGAGCCAGAACTGGGGCGCCGTCTGGAAGCTGCCGCTCAGAGCGGTCAGCACGCTGTTGGTGACATTGGCCTGAGTCAGGCCGACCTGCTGCGCTTTGGTCCGGTCGACATTCACGGTGAAATTCGGCAGGTTCAGAGCCTGCTGAATATGCAGGTCGACGGCTCCGGGAATGTAGCGCAATTTTGCCATCATCGACTCTGCCAGAGCGTGGTCCGCAACAATATTCTGGCCAATGATCTGAATATCGAGCGGGGCGGGCAGGCCGAAGTTAAGAATCTGATTCACGATATCGGTGGGAAGAAAATAAAACGTGACTCCCGGATATTCACCGGCGAGTTTGCTGCGCAGCGCGCGGATGTAATCTTCCGTGGGGTGGTGTTTTTTATCGAGCGCGACCATGATGTCGGCGTCCCAGGAACCGATGACGCCCGAGTTGCTGTAGGAAAGATTGATGCCGCTGTACGGCACGCCGATGTTGTCGATAATGGAGCCCAGCTCGGACTGCGGAATGGTCTGGCGGATGGTCTGGTCGATTCGATCGCACAGCTCCGCTGTATCTTCAATGCGCGTTCCGGTTTGCGCACGGACATGAAGCTTGAACTGGCCGGCGTCGACCTGGGGGAAAAAATCCTGGCCCAGCCAGGGATAGATGACCAGCACCGACAGTGCGCAGAAGGCGAAAAATCCGGCGATGAAAATACCGCGGTGATGCAGGCAGACGACCAGGGTTTCGCGGTAGCCGACGCGCAGGCGCTCGAACTTCTCTTCAAACTTCATCTGATAGCGGACGAAGAAGTTGCGGCTGGCGCGGCGCCGTTCGAGGTCGCCTTCTTCATGCACATGCAGCAGGTATTTCGCCATGGTCGGCACGATGGTTCGCGACAGGAAATACGATGCCAGCATGGCGAAGACGACGGCTTCTCCCAGCGGAACGAAGAGATATTTCGCGACCCCCGTAAGGAAAAACATGGGCACAAATACGATGCAGATCGAGAGCGTCGAAACGAAGGCGGGGATGGCGATCTCGGCGGCGCCGTCCAGAATGGCCTGTTCGATCTCCTTGCCCATTTCCAGATTTCGATTGATGTTTTCGATCTCGACCGTGGCGTCGTCGACCAGGATGCCGACGGCGAGAGCGAGACCGCCGAGGGTCATGATGTTGATGGTCTGGCCGAGCGCGCTGAGCACGATCAGCGAGACCAGCACGGAGAGCGGGATCGACACAGCGATAATCAAGGTGCTGCGCCAGCTGCCGAGAAAGATGAGGATCATCAGCGCGGTAAGGCAGGCGGCGATCAGAGCTTCCACAACCACGTCGTTGATGGCGGCGCGGACAAAGATCGATTGGTCGTCAAGAGGACGAATCTTGAGGTTTCGCGGCAGGCCGGCGGCGGTGTGAGGCAGAATTCTGCGTACATGGGCGACCAGATCGAGCGTCGAGACGTTGCCGGTTTTCTCGATCGTCATCAACGCGGCGCGCAGGCCATCCACTCGAACAATGTTGGTTTGCGGCGGAAATCCATTCCTCACATGCGCTACATCCCGCACGTGGATGGTCGCGCCGTTGACGGTTTTGATCGGCAGATTGTTCAAGCCTTCGATCGTGCGGGGCGCGCTGTTGGTTTCGATCTGGTATTCATATGGACCGATCTTTTCCGTGCCGCTGGGCAGAATCAGATTCTGCGCGCTGAAGGCATTCACCACATCCGCCGGCGAGAGATTCATGGCCTGGAGCTTGGCGCTGTCGATATCGACCTGCACCTGCGGCTGCTTGCCTCCATAGGGCCACGGAATCGCCGCGCCCTGCACCGTCGCAAGATCGGTGCGCAGAAAATTGTTGGCGATGTCGAACAGCTCCTGCTGGCTGAGACCATTGCCCGAAAGAGCCAGCTCCAGCACCGGGACGGAAGAAGCGTTATAGGTGATGACCAGCGGTGGCAATATGCCGGTAGGCAATTGGTGCAGTGCGGTCTGACCGATGGCGGTCAATTGCGCCAAAGCGGTGGAGACGCTCGTTCCAGGATGAAAATAAATTTTGGAAACCGAGATGCCGGCCAGATCCTGGGATTCAATATGCTCGATATTGTCGACGGTCGTGGTGGCGATCCGCTCGAAGGGACTGGTGATGCGGGCTCCCATCTGCTCGGGAGAAAGGCCGGTGTATTGCCAGATAACCGTGACCACGGGAATGTCGACGTCGGGGAAGATATCGGTCGGAGTGCGCAGGATGGTGAGGATGCCCACGATCAGGATGAGCAGGGAGAGGACGACAAAGGTGTAAGGCCTGCGCAGGGCAAGGCGAACAATCCACATGAGAACCCGGTGAAACGGATGATACGTCCAGCCGAGGGGACGGCTTAACGTTTATCGATAATGTTTAGAATACACCCACGCATGCTCCTTGTCGTTCCCGCCTGAACTCTTCAAGAACCGCATCCAAGTTAACTATATGAAAACAAGTGCCAAAAATAGTACCCCCGGAAGTTCCCCCTCAATCCGCTCCCGGATTGAAGACTACGCACTGATCGGGGATTGCGAGACGGCGGCGCTGGTTTCGAAGAATGGCTCGATCGACTGGCTCTGCTGGCCGAATTTTTCTTCCCCCGCGTGGTTTGCCGGGCTGCTGGGGAAGCCGCAAAATGGCCGCTGGCTGCTCGCCCCGAAAAACCGCTTCCGGGTGCGCAGACAATATCGCGCACACACATTGATTCTGGAAACCACCTTTATTACCCGTTCAGGCACGGTGCTGGTCACGGATTTTATGCCGATCCGCGGCAAGCATTCCGATGTGGTGCGGCTGGTGCGCGGCGTCGAAGGCAGAGTCACGATGACCATGGAATTAGCCCTGCGCGCCGACTATGGGCGCACTATTCCCTGGCTGCAGCATCGTTATAAGCACGATTATTCCGCCACTGCCGGGCCGGGAACGGCCTATCTGCGAACCCCGGCAAAAATCGAGCTGAAAGATGGAAACATGCTGGCCGAGTTTGAAGTGAAAAAAGGCCAGACGATTCCCTTTGCGCTGACCTATTCTTCCTCGGTCGACAACATTCCGGAGAGGATCAACCCCAGGCTGGCCCTCGAACAGACGAAGCGCTTCTGGACAAAATGGACGGCTCGCAACACCTATAAAGGCAAGTGGCAAAGGGAAGTGGAGCGTTCGCTGATTACGCTGAAGGCGCTGACGTATCGGCCTACCGGCGGCATCATCGCAGCGCCAACCACCAGTCTGCCGGAGCAGATTGGCGGCGCGCTGAACTGGGATTATCGCTACTGCTGGCTGCGCGACGCCACTTTTACTCTGCTCGCGTTTCTGAACGCGGGCTATACCCATGAAGCGATGGCCTGGCAGAAATGGCTGCTGCGCACCGTCGGCGGCGACGCCTCGCAGGTGCAGATCATGTATGGATTGAGCGGAGAGCGGCAGATTGCGGAATTTGCCATTCCCTGGCTGCGCGGATATCGGGATTCGCTCCCGGTGCGGGTTGGCAATGCGGCCGCAACACAATTTCAGCTGGATATTTTTGGCGAGGTGGGAGACGTGTTGTTTCAGGCCAGGCAGGGCGGGATTCAGGGAGATATTCGCGATCTGGAGGTGCAGTACAAGCTGGTCGAATACCTGCAGACGGTTTGGCGCAAACCGGACCAGGGAATCTGGGAGGAGCGGGGCAAGCCGCAGCAGTTTGTCTACTCGAATGTGATGGCGTGGGTAGCGATCGATCGAGCGATTCGCAGCGCGGAGCAGGGCAGCGCGAAGGTTGCCGAAGAGTACCCCGTCGAACAGTGGAGGACCGTGCGGCAGCAGATCCACGATGAGGTCTGCAGGCAGGGCTTCGATCGAAAGCGAAATACGTTTGTGGTGCATTACGGCTCGAAGAAAGTAGACGCTTCCCTGCTGCTGCTGCCGCTGCTGGGCTTTCTCCCCGGAACGGATTCCCGGATTTTAGGAACCATTCGCGCGATTGAAAAAGAGCTTACGACAGGAGGATTTCTGAAACGCAACCGGCCGCCGAAGAAAAGCGCCCATCAGGGAGCGTTCCTTGCCTGCAGTTTCTGGCTGGTGCAGACGCTGGCGGCTGCCGGCAGGCACAAGGATGCCGAGAAGCTGTTCCGGAAATTGATCACGCTCGAGAACGATGTGGGATTGCTTTCCGAGGAGTACGACACGCGTCGCGGCGAACTGACAGGAAATTTCCCCCAGGCGCTGTCCCACATCGCGCTGGTGAATGCGGCCTTCGCGCTCAACCCACAGCCGGAACATCAGCGTCGCGAGCGATGAAGACTTCGCATATGGAGAATTTCACCACCTCATGCAACAGGAGAGATGCTCTATAATCGCCTTTCGCCGCGATAGGAGATTTGCACTTGGTTCGTAAACCTTTCCTGTCTTCGTTCGTCCTGCTGTGTGCCGCGCTCGTCGCCCCCTGGTCCTCACCGGCGCAAACGCAATCCGCCTCCGCCAATCCTCCCATACCCCGCATCGAAAAGCGTGGCGGCCATTACGCGCTGCTGGTCGACGGTGCTCCCTACCTGATGCTGGGCGCGCAAATCAATAACTCCAGCGCGTGGCCGGCGATGCTGCCGCAAGTCTGGCCGGCTATCGACGATCTCCACGCGAACACCGTGGAGATGCCCATCTACTGGGAGCAGTTCGAGCCCACGCAGGGCAACTTCGACGATTCCGTGCTACTTACTCTGCTCGCCCAGGCCCGCCAGCACAACGTGCATCTCGTCCTGCTCTGGTTCGGCACCTGGAAGAATGGCAGCCCGCACTATACGCCGGCCTGGGTCAAGCTCGACAACGCGAAATATCCGCGCGTGATCTGCTCCGATGGCCGCATCATGGATTCCCTCTCGCCGCTGTTTCCCGCGACTCTGGACGCCGATCGCACTGCGTTCACCGCGTTCATGCGCCGTCTCAAGGCCGACGATCCGCAGCATACGGTGCTCATGGTCCAGGTGGAGAATGAAACCGGCACGTGGGGGTGCGTGCGCGATTTTTCGCCGGCGGCGCAAAAGCTTTTCGCTGGTCCTGTTCCAGCGAAACTGATCGCCGGCCTGCATAAGCAGCCGGGCACATGGCAACAGGTCTTTGGCGACGACGCCGACGAGACCTTTCATGCATGGCATGTCGCACATTTTGTCGGGCAGGTGGCCGCGGCCGGCAAAGCCATCGAGCCGCTTCCCATGTACGCGAATGCCGCGCTGCGGCCCGTCGGTCATCCCCGGCCCGGCACCTACGAGAGTGGCGGACCCACCGACAACGTGCTCGACATCTGGAAAATCGCCGCGCCTGCGCTCGACGTGCTCGCCCCCGACATCTACGACCCTGCCTACGACGACTACACGTACTACCTCGATCGCTACAGCCGCCCGGACAATCCGCTTTTCGTCCCCGAAACCGGCAATCGACCGCCCTACGCCCAATATTTCTTTGCCACCCTGGGCCACGGCGCTCTTGGTTTCTCCCCTTTCGGTATGGACTTCACCCGAACCCGCAACCAACCGATCGGAGCGCCAGACCTCGACAAAGATACGCTGGCTCCCTTCGCCCTGAATTACGAGCTGGCTGGGAAAATGGATCGCGAGTTGGCGGCGCTGAATTTTGCAGGAAAGCTGCAGGCCGTCTCCGAGAATCCCGCCGAGCATCGCCAGACGCTCGACTTCGGCACCTGGCAAGCGTTCATCTCTTATGGCATGCCGCAGTTTGGATTGGGCAAGGAGCCGCAGGGCAATCCCCAGTCTGACGGCGGAGCGCTCATCGGAGCACTCGGGCCCAACGAATTCCTGGTTTCCGCCATCCATGCACGCGTCGACTTCAAGCCCACCGAAGCCGGCAAACAACGGCAGTTCGTCCGCGTGGAGCAGGGCCATTACGAACACGGCGTTTGGAAATTTGAGCGTATCTGGAACGGGGACCAGACCGACTATGGACTCAACTTCACCTCGGCTCCCGAGGTGTTGCGCGTCACGCTGGCGACGTATTGAGCGACGGGTACGCTTATGCCAAGCGGAAGCGAAACCCTTCTAGCTCTCGCTCTTTTTAGGAACCTTGGCGCCGGATTTGCGGGCTTCCGACAGGCCGATGGCGACAGCCTGCTTGGGGTTTGTGACTTTGCGGCCCGACCCGCTCTTGAGCTGGCCTTTTTTGAACGCCGTCATTTCGCGCTCGACACTCTTGGAGGCTTTGGGGCTGTACTTCCTGGTGCTGGATTTTTTCTTTGCCGATGTCTTTTTCGCCGCAGATTTCTTGGCCGTGGCCGACCGAGTGCTGCTGGATTTTTTTGCTGGCATAACCTTCTCCCTTGTTGCAGTTGGAAGCGGGCATGCCATCGCGGGTTGCTAGTCGAACGAGTTCACTTCGACACATCCCCGCCTTTCCCGGGAACGCTTCAGCAGTTTTCGATCGACGCAGTGTGCGATGAACTGGGCAGCTGCAGCACGCTTAAAAATGCGCTGGCGAAGATCGACTCAATGCCGATCACGATGGCGCAGCAGGATGGCAGCGTGATGCGGAGGATGGTATCGGGATCGAGATTGCCGAAACCGGCTGCTCTCCAGATGTGGACGCCATAGATGCCCGCGACGAAACCGGCCAGCGTGAGCGCCAGGCCGGCCAGCAGTCCCTTTTCCAACGTGAAAGCGTGGAGAGCCTTTTCTACTACGGGCCGATTCGGTAGCAGGCCGCGGGAGATTCCATAGACCTTGGCGCACACCGCGAAGACAATTGCCTGAAAGCCGATCAGCACCACGCCCAGCGCGTAGACCAGGGTGTCCACATCCAGCGAGAACGGACCGACGCTGCGCTGCGCGGGTAGAAGCCAGGCCGTGGCGGCAATACCGAGGAGCATCATCAGCGCGCCGGGGTAAAGAAAGAGCCAGCGCGGACTATAGAGAAAAAGGAAGCGGAGATGCCGCCAGCCGTCCCGCCAGGTACGCAGATGCGGCGCACGGCTGCGTCCGTCGGGCGAAAGCGTAGTGGGAGTTTCGGCGATGCGCATGTTGGCCAGCGTCGCCTTGACGACCATCTCGCTGGCGAACTCCATGCCGGTGCAGCGCAAACCCATGCGCTGAAACGCATCCTTTGACAGACCGCGCATGCCGCAGTGGAAGTCGCCGCAGTCGGCGCGGAAGATGAGGCGGCCGAGAAAACTTAAAACCGGATTTCCCAGATAGCGATGCAGCGGAGGCATGGCGCCGGGCTCAATGCCACCCTGGAAGCGATTTCCCATGACCAGATCGGCGCCGCCGCGCAGCTTCTCCAAAAAGCGCGGGACGTGCGCGAAATTGTAACTATCGTCTCCGTCCGCCATGATGAGATATCGTCCGCGGGCGGCGCGAAAACCGCCGTTCAATGCCGCTCCATAGCCGCGTTCGTGCACGGGAACAAGCCGCGCGCCCTTGTCAATGGCGATCTGCTGAGAGCCATCGGTGCTGCCGTTGTCGGCGACGATTACCTCGCCGTCAATGCCGCTCTGGCGCAGTGTCGCCCATGCCTTGTCGATGCAGACGCCGATCGTTTCCGCCTCGTTAAGGCAAGGCATGACGATCGAAAGCTCGCAGGATGGAGTGGAATTCACGAGGCGCAGCCTCGCAATGTAGACGAAAGATAGCGGGCGATGAAGGGCGTTTCCATCACAATAGTAATAAGCATACGTGGAATAGAAAATCTATATAGTTCCGCATTTATGCGAAAACTAAAGTTATCTTTAATGGTAAATTGAAACCACTCAACTAAGCTGAAATCCGCAACATCTGCACGAAAACGAAAGTTACATCAGCATCCATAACCAATCTCAGGAGCCGTAAATTGACGATGAAGAATTCTTGGGGGTATCTTTTTGCCCTGCTTTCAGTAATGCTGGTGACCGGCTGCGGGCCCAGCGCCAGGCTGGGATCTGTCAACGCGATTCCCCCCATCACTACGGTTGCGTTAAGCGGCACATCGTTCGACTTCGGCGACTACGTAGTCGACGATCCGGTTACGCAGACCGTCGTGACTGTGAGCAATACGGGCAGCCTTCCGCTCAGATTGAGTCCCGCACTGACAGGCGACCCCAGCTACACGATCGTTGCGGGACAATCCTGTGGCGCTCAGTTGGCGGCGGGCGCAAGCTGCTCTGTTGTGGTCACCTACGCTCCGACAACACCCTCTGCTCCGGGCTCTCAAATTGCTACGCTGAATCTGAATTATGCGAACGCGGTCGCGGGAGCTCCCTCAACGGTGAACTTGACCGGGATCTCCGCCACGATGGCCGCGGGAACGGTGACACCCACCGCCAATCCGCAGGTAGCGCTTTATACGATTACGCCGCCTTTTGCCGGCAACGTCACGGTCAGCTTTGGACCCACGACCGGCTACGGCTTCCAGACCTGGTCGCAGCCCACGCCGAGCGGCGGCGGACCGGTGAGCATCGAAGTCGCCGGCATGCTGGCGAATACTACGAATCATCTGCGGGCATCGGTGCAATTCGGAAATGGCGTCAGCGTGAACGATGGCGACCATACATTCGCCACGGGAGCATTGCCGGGCAATCTGCAGTCGCAGATTGCCGCCGCAACTCCTACCGGACAGACCCCGCAGGCTGGAATCGAAATGCTGAATCCAATTGTGGGATTGCCGGCTATCGTTGCGACGAACCTGTCGGGAAATATTGTCTGGACGTACAACCCCAACACTCCGCTGGGTGGCTCGCAATGGTATGCGCCAAAGCAGCTCAGCAATGGCGACTATATCGCTTTGGCAAGTGTGGCGTCATCGACCGTTTTGACTACAGCCGTGCCGCCGGGAGCGGCCAACCTGGTTCGCGAATTCGACCTTGCCGGAAATACCATCAAGCAAATCACCATGACCCAACTGAACACGGAGTTGGCGAATGCGAACTATAACCTGACCCTGCTTGCGTTTCATCATGATGTGACGGTTCTTCCCAATGGACATTGGCTCCTTCTGACCAACACCTTCAAGAGTGTTGTATTGAATGGCCAGACTACTCCGACGCAGGTTTTGGGCGATGTAATTGTTGATCTGGATACGAATTTGAATGTGGCCTGGGTTTGGAATGAATTCGATCACCTGGATGTAAACCGGCATCCTTCAGCCTTCCCCGACTGGACGCACACAAATGCAATCGTCTATTCCAAGGACGATGGGAACTTGTTGGTTTCCATGCGCCACCAGAGCTGGGTGGTGAAGGTCGACTATAACAATGGCGCAGGGGCCGGCGATATTTTATGGCGGCTGGGCGAGGGCGGGGATTTCACGCTGGAAGGCGGCGCCGACCCGACCGACTGGTTCTACGGGCAGCATGCGCCCTCCTTCACCACGTCGAACACGACCGGCATATTTGGGCTGACAATGATGGACAATGGCGACTTCCGGATCTTTCCCTCCGGCGTGACCTGTGGGGTGGGGAGTGCGCCGGCGTGCTTGTACAGCACTATCCCCATTTTCCAGATCAACGAGGCTGCCAAGACGGCAACGCTGCAGTTCCACCAGATTTTACCGGCCAATTTGTACAGTTTCTTCGGCGGAAATGCGGAGACCCTGACGAATGGAAATGTTGAATACGATTTGTGCGGGCTGACCGGCACCAACTCACAGATTTTTGAGGTCACAAACCAGAGCACCCCCCAGACAGTTTGGAACATGACGCTAAGTTCCAATTACTTCTATCGCGGGTATCGGCTGCCGAGCTTATATCCAGGCGTGCAATGGTAGTTGCGGGATAGAAGAGGCTGGGTCCCCCCTAGCTTCATTAGGATAGAAAAGGCCACGACGTGGACGAATCCATGTCGTGGCCTTTTCTTATTGCGTGTTTGATCTGCAAAAGACAGCGGCCCGTGAACTTCGCAGACCGCTGTCAAATGAACAGAGCCAAGCTAGAAAAGTATTTTGGCCTGAAGTTGGATGGTACGCGGACAAGCGCCGTTGACGCATGGGCCGCCGGAGACTTTCGTGATGTTGCCTGAGGTAGTCGGCACTCCCAGGTTCTGGTGGTTGTAGATGTTGAAGAACTGGCTTTCAAAATCGAGCACCAGACCTCTCCAGATCGGCGTCAGCTTGTAGATGTTGGCGTCGAGGTTGTTAAAGCCGGGACCCGTCATATAGTTGTTGGGAACGTTATTGCGGAAGTCTCCCTGTAGTTGTGTTCCGAATATGTACGACTGATTTGCATAGGGCAGTGCAGTGCCGTTTGGTCCCGCAGTATTCGTCGGATCGTAGACGGAGGCGTTAAACCACATCTGCGTGTTTCTCTGGTTTTCCGGCAGGATGCCGTTTTTGCCGGGAGCCAGGTTGATCGCTCTACCCGCCGAAGTTCCGGCACCGGGGAAAAAGTATGGCGAAAAGTAGAAACCGCTGTGCCATAGGAAAAAGGCGGAAACGTTATATCCGCTGACCAGGGCATTGACGATGCCATGCGAATTTCCAAGGAATGTCTGGCCCTGGCCGAATGGAAGTTGATAGTGGGCATTCAACTGAAAGGTCTTGGTGGGAAGCGTGGGATCGTTCGAGTAGACGGCACGCAAGCGCTCGGAAGTGGATGCCCCCGAGCCGATCTGGGTGACGTTGTATCCGGCAGTCAACGCCGCCGGAATCATGGTGTTCGGCTGGCTATTGCCGGCGTTCGCTCCTGGAGTCCCTCCGTTGGAGAGTCCGAACTCCGAGGTGGTGAGCGCTTTCATCCAGGTGAAATAACTTTGCAGCGTCAAGCCATTGCCGAAGGTATGGGTGAGCTGCGCCTGCAGTTCGTTGGTGTTGGCATAACCGTTATATTCGTATTCGTTGATTGGGTTGGCAAAATTCGGATAAAGACTGCGCTCCTGCCGAGTGCAATTGATGCCATCCGGAGTCGTGCATAACAACCGCGGAAGTTGAGTGTTGAGTGGATCGATCATCAGCAGGTTATTGCTGTGGTTGCCAATGTAGCTGAGCTGAAATCCCGTGTGGTATGGCAACTCGCGCGCCAGGGTCAGGTTGTACTCCTGGACCATACCGGCTTTGTAATTGGGATCGAGGAAATTGAAGGCAAAGCCATTCCCCTGTTGGATTGCCGCGGCTTCATCGTCAGGAGTGACCACAAAGCCTGGCGGAGTGCAGGTCCCTGCAGGCTGGCCGGTACAATTCTGATTGCCTAGCATAAATTGATTCGCCCCTTGCGGGCCGCCGTATTGCGCCTGTGCGATAGGAAATTCGAGCTGTGCCGCGTTGGAATTTGCAGCGACGCCGTTCACCAGTCCGGGCTCGATTTGCGCCTTGTAGTAGAACGGAGCATCGTCGCGGGTTGCCTGCTGGTACGCGATCAACGGGAAAGCAAAGTGATAGATGCCATAACCGCCGCGAAGGACGGTCTTGTCGTCCAACTGATAGGCGAAGCCGACCCGGGGCTCGAAATTGTTCTTGGGCATGTTGAACAGGCTTGTGGGATAGCCGGCCTTGGCCGCGGATTCAATCGGCAGTCCCTGAGCTTGAAAGGCAGCATAGACAGGCGCGGAAACCTGCGATGGAAGAGCGCCGCTTCCCTCGTAGATCACCATGCCGCCGGCGACGTTTGGATTGAAGGTCGACGTCAATCCGGAGGCATCGGAAAACGCAGTCCAGTATTCATAGCGCAGACCCAGGTTCAGGGTCAGCTTCTGCGTTACCCGCCAGTCGTCCTGGGCATATCCGTCGTATTCCGACTGCCGGGTATGGTACACGGGATAGACCGCCACGGTTAGCTGAGCCGTATCGCCCAGCAGGAAGTCCGCAAGTCCCAATCCGGTATTCACAAGAGGAACGCCATCTGCGCCGTTTGGATCTTGCTGGGCGGTAAAGAGTCCGCTGGCAAGGTAATTGCCACCCGGCTGGCCTGTTTCCCGGGTGATAACCCGGTAATTGCTGAAGTCGAAACCGAACATCAGCTGATGGTTCCCTTTGTTGTAAGTGAACTGGTCGCCCGCGCTGATGGTCTGATCCGGGTAATCCTTGGGGTTGCCGCGATCGATGCCGGTCCAGTAGGGATCGGTGGTGGAGTAGCCATAGTCGTTGTAATAAAACTGCGACCAGTATTGATCGGTCTGATACACGGGGAGACCCAGCAGCGCCTGTGTGCCTGGAATCGGTATTGGTCCGCTATGCACGTGGTTGTTGTACTGCACGCCGACATGGGCCACATTGATGGCTTTGGGACCGATGACTTCGGTAAAGGTCAGGGCTCCGTTGTGCCCGCCATTTTCGGCCTGGTTCGGCTCTTCGGGGGCATAGTATTCGGGATTCAACGTTTTGCTGTCTGTATAGGAATAGCGCGCTGCCAGGCGATTGGGACCGAAGAGCTGGTCAACCTTGATCGTGTACAGCTTGTTGTCGATGGTAGTTTTTGCGGTCGGGAAAGTGTAGTTGGGCTGGCCATTCCAGACCTGCGCGCCGGGAATATTTCCCCCGGTCGGGACAGGAACGAGACCGGCTACCGGAGTGTTGCCCCATATCTTCTGCGTTACCGGACTCAGACGATTGGCCGGGATAATATTGCCCGCGAAGGGAACAGAAGAACGGGTATAGGGGCCGTTTGCACCCGGTGCCGTTGTATCCGGATCGTAGATGGTGACCGGATCGCCTGTTGTCTGCGCCAGCACGTCGGAAAGATTGCCCTGCGTTTCGGATTTGGTTGGCAGGGTATCTTGCACGAGCTTGTTGGCGTTCTGTTTGATCCATTCAAAGTCGGCAAAGAAAAAGGTTTTATTGTGGCCGTTGTAGATTTTCGGAAACCAGACGGGACCGCCAACCTGGAAACCGTATTCATTGTGCTGCAGGTATGGGACCGAACCTCCCTGATGGAATACTTTTCCCTGCAGATGGTTGTTCTGGTTCAACTCATAAATCTGTCCATGAAAATTATTGGTGCCGCTCTTGGTCACCAGTTCCACGATGCCCGGACGGCTATATTGCGCGTCGCCGTTGGCGGTGATCACCTTCACTTCCTGGAAGGTCGGGGTCGGCTGGGGGTTTTGCTGCAGCTCGTTGGTGTTCCTGTTGGTCATGGTCTGACCGTCGACCAGGAAATCTACAGATCCAGGAGGCATGCCGTTGATGCGCGTGTTGCCCGCTCCCGATCCACCGTAGCTGCCGGCGACCACGCCGGGGCTGAAGGCGAGAACACTCAGGATGCTGCGATTGGCGACCGGGATGGTTTCAATGGCCGTCGAGTTCTTGACGTCGGAAATTGTCGGGTTCACCCGATCGATAACAGGGGTTACATCCTGAACGGTAACCTTCGTCGAGACACTGGCGGCGGTCAGCTTGGGATTGATCTCGGCATCCTGCGAAACGCGCAGCGTGAGCACGCCGACCCACTGCGCGAAACCCTTAGTTGTTACCGATACTTTGTAGTTGGCGGGGCTGAGATTGGCGAATACGTAGTAGCCATCGCTCTTTGAAGTCGTGGTGATTGTCTGGCCGGTGCCGACGTTGGTCAGGTCTACGGTTGCGTCAGGTACAACTGCGCCGCTGGTATCCTCCACCGTGCCCTTGATCGTGGAATTTGCGTTTTGAGCGAACGTTGCCACGGTGAAGAGACCGCACAGCAACAGGACCCATATCTTTATGAATCTACACGTCATGCTGGCTCCTTATTAAAGCAAATAAAACCGATGAATACGGTTACGTCGAGGCTGGCCCTTGTGGGTGAGAGGCCTGACCTGAATAAATTCGCCATCCAACAAAAGCCGTGCGAATGCGTGACTGAAATCTATCACGAAACAAAACGGTGTCAATAGAAAATAATCTTCGATGAAATAAAAATTAGGTTTCGATTGGTATCGATTAAGCGGCTTTGATGGTTCGCATTCGGTGGCCCGGCTCACCCACTCTGCTATCCCATGCAGCATAATTCGGGCTACTACACCGTTTTAATTGGAGAAATTTTCTCGATTACTGCAATCAAACGAAACGCGAATCTTGGATGTCTGGATCGATTCTGGAAAAGGATATACAGGTGTCGCGTGAAGCAACGGCAGCTTCCCTTCCGGTCAGAGTTCCAGGCTGGAATAGGTTTGTTTCAATGACCCTGAAAGATTGCGCTGCGCGGCAGGCAGTTGTCGCGGAGGATTCGATCTAGGTGGGTTTGGTTTTGGTAGCGCTAACGGGAATCGAACCCGTGTTTTAAGATTGAGAATCTCACGTCCTAACCCCTAGACGATAGCGCCCTGGCCTCTTTCACTATAGCGAACCGGACGGACCCTCACAAGCCGGCATCGAGCCAGAGAGTATGCCCGCAATCAACTCTTGCAGAGCATTGATTTTCAACCGACACATTGCAGCATTCCGCGGTCATTCACCGATTCCGGCGATCGTCGATTTTGAGAGTTGCGCTTGCCATCGCTTGAGGATAGGCCAATAATCTCGTTTCAGTGCTTTCATCCGGAATAAAACGCCCTTGAAAAGAGCCCGTTTAAAATGCAAAAGAAATTTTCCCTGGCCTCATATCTTGTAGCTCCGTGTCTTCTGCTGCCTCTTGTGTTTTTCTTCGCTACTGCGATTGCTGCGGCGCAATCGTCGAACCAAAATTCCGAAAATCAAGGTCCCCAACCCGTCACCGCTGCAATGGAGCAGAAGGTGGATGCGATGGTGCGCAAGCTGACTCTGCAGCAGAAGCTTGAACTGATCGGCGGCGAGGATAACATGTTCATCCGCGCCGAGCCCGGCATCGTGTTTCCACGGTTGAAGATGTCGGATGGGCCAATGGGAGTGAGGACGTGGGGACCGTCGACAGCCTACGCAGCCGGGATTGGCCTGGCAGCAAGCTGGGATACCTCTCTGGCGAAAGAGGTGGGTACTGGAATTGGCGAAGACGGGCGGGCGCGAGGAGTGAATTTTCTGCTGGGCCCGGGAGTCGATATTTATCGTTCGCCCAGGAACGGACGCAACTTTGAATATTTCGGCGAAGACCCATATCTCGCCGGCAGCATCGCGGTGGGCTACATTGACGGCGTGCAGAGCCAGGGCGTAAGCGCGACGGTGAAGCACTATGCGCTGAATGATTCCGAGTACGATCGCCACAATGAAAATTCCATCGCCGACGAGCGCACGATGCGGGAGATTTATCTCCCCGCCTTTGAGATGTCCGTGAAGGATGCCCATGTCGGCGCAGTGATGGATTCCTACAACCTGGTGAACGGCGAACACTCCACGCAAAACAAATTCTTGAATATCCAGGTACTGCGCAAGGACTGGGGATTTCGCGGTATTGTGATGTCCGACTGGGACGCGACCTACGACGCAGTGGCCGCGGCCAATGGCGGGCTCGATCTCGAGATGCCTTCGGGAAAATTTATGAATCCGGGCACTCTGATGCCGGCAGTTCAGGATGGCAAAGTTACCGAAGCAACGATCGATCAGAAGGTACGGCGCATTCTACGGACGGCTATGCAATTTGGATGGCTTGATCGCGACCAGCTGGACCTGAATATTCCAGCCTTCAACCAGCACGGGGCCGCGATTACACTCAAAGCCGCGGAAGAAGGCGCGGTGCTGCTGAAGAATGATAACCATCTGCTGCCGCTCGATCGCAATTCCATCCATTCGATCGCGGTGCTGGGGCCGGATGCCTATCCCGCGGTACCGACAGCCGGCGGCAGTGCAAATGTGACCGCGTTTGCTCCGGTAAGCTTTATGACCGGCCTAAGCGATGCCCTGCATTCGGATGCGAAGGTGTATTGGAATTCCGGAATTCAAAGCCCGTCGGACATTTTCAAAAATACAAAGTGGTGTGTGGACGCAGCCTGCCAACAGACAGGCTTGCGCCGCGATGAATATGTTGTGTCGACCGGCGCCAAACTGCGTTCCGCAATCGATACCGTCGTGAACGACACAAGAGGCAAAAAATGGAGCGAGGACGCTAAAACGCCGAAGCGTATGGAGTGGAACGGATATTTCATTCCGAAGACTTCCGGCGCGTATCTCTTCATCGTCAGCACAACCGGCCGCGGGCATTATCAGGTGACGGTCAACAGCAAGCCGATATTGCAGATCGTGCAGAAAGAAGGCGGCTCTCCAAAGTCCGCGCGAATCTCTTTGGAGGCGGGCAAGGCGGCGAAGGTGCAGTTTGTTTACTTCCCGGCGTGGAGCGGAAACTCAGCTCAATTCGGTGTCATCGCGGAAAGCAAACTGATCGATCGGCAAGCGATTGAACTGGCGAAGAAGGCGGATGTCGTGGTGCTCTCGGTCGGCTTCGATCCAGGGACGGAATCGGAAGGCGCGGACCGCACATACCATCTGCCGTTTGGACAGGAAGAGCTGATCAAAGCAATTACAGCGGCGAATCCGCGGACTGTTGTTGTGCTGACTGCAGGCGGCAGCGTGGCGACCAGCGACTGGATCGGAAAAGTTCCGGCGCTGTTGCAGACATGGTATGCGGGCCAGGAGGCGGGCGTTGCGCTCCCGAAGATTCTGTTCGGAAATGTGAACCCTTCCGGCAAGCTGCCTATCAGCTGGGCGAAGAGAATCGAGGACAATCCCACGTACAAGAATTATTATGAGCAGCCCGGCACCGTGGACGTAAAGTATGCCGAAGGAATTTTTGTCGGCTATCGCTACTACGAAACCAGCGCGGTGAAGCCGCTGTTTCCTTTCGGCTTTGGCCTGTCGTATACGAACTTCGCGTTCAGCAATCTATCGGTGTCGCCGAAATCGGCATCTGCCAATGGCCCGATCACGGTCGGCTTCGACGTGAAGAACACCGGATCGCGTGCCGGCGCGGAAGTGGCGCAGATTTATGTTGGCGATCCTTCCGCCTCCGTGCCGCGCCCGAAGATGGAGCTGAAAGGTTTTTCCCGTGTGATGCTGGCTCCGGGAGAAGTTCGCCATATAACTGCAACGCTGGATAAGCGCTCACTCGCATATTGGGATGTAAAAACTCACGGATGGAATGTTGATCCCGGAAAGTTCATCGTATACGTGGGCGATTCTTCGGAGAATGTTCCCTTGCACGAAGGCTTTACCGTCCGCTAAAAATGCAGTATCCATTAATCCGCGATTGCGTCCGCTTCCAAAAAAGAGCCGAGCATCGCGGATTTTTTTTTGCATGCCCTATCTACTCACCGCGCGTCAACGGTAAATGTGACTTCGCCACGCGTAATGTGGCCATCGCTGGCAAGCACCTGCCAATGGATGCGATAGGTTCCGCTAACGAGATTGCCGGCTACAGCTTTCAATTCCGCCGGTCTTACAACCGGCTGAATCTGTATGGGCACAGTCTTTCCGCCGGGCCCGGTCAGCGTAAGGCTGGAACGCCGGGCATCGATTCTGGATTTGTAGTCTAGCGTGAGATCGACGCTGCGACTGTGCACGACAGCCTGATCCGCCGGTGTCGAACGCACAAGCGTGGCATGGGCCAGCGCTTTCGGCACGCAGAGCAAAAACGGCAGCGCGAAAGACATTAGCGCCGGACGGAAACGAATCATATTCAGTTTTCTCCTGAGGTCAGGCGCCCAGATGCACCGATGCCGCGCGCAGGGAGCGGCCGGAGATCTCTGCAGCGCGTGCTTCGGCGTATGCGGCCGCGCCCATCAAGGCGGCGCGGCTTTCGAGGATGATCCTCACCGGCATCTGTGATACCAGATCGTGCATGCGCCCCTTATCGCAGAAGGCGTGCATGAAAGTGCCATCCTTCATTTTCTTCAAAATCTTCGGCGCAATTCCGCCGCCCACATACACGCCGCCGTGCGAGAGAACCTTGAGCGCAAGATTGCCCGCCTCCGCGCCGTAGGCGGAAACGAAGATATCGAGAGTCTTGGCGCAGAGCTCGTCTTCGCCTGACTCGCCCAGCTGGCCAATCACGGCGTTCGGGTCTTCCTCCAGCATGCGCTGCCGCAATATTGAAGATTCCTTCACCCCCTTTTCATCGCGCAGAAAGGTATAAATCTTTTTCAGCCCGACGCCGGCGCAGACGCGTTCCCAGCTCACGTGGCCATCGATTTCCGGATCGGCGCGCAAATAGCGCAGAAGGTCAATTTCAAGATCGGTGCGCGGTCCGAAGTCAGCGTGGCCGCCCTCGGAAGCCATGGGAATATGGTGCTTGCCGTTCCAGATGAGGAAAGCCTCTCCCAGACCGGTGCCCGCGGCAATCAACGCGCGATTGCCAACCAGGCTCGCGTCACCCTCGCTCAAAACGAAAATCTGCTCCGGGCTGAGTTCGCTGATGCCGTAACCGTTGGCCTCGAGATCGTTGATCAAAAAGAGATGTTCGATGCCGAGATCGTGCGCCAGTACATGGCTGTCCAGCGTCCACGGAAGATTGGTGAGACGAACGACATTGTTGCGCGCCGGACCGGGCACGCCGAAGCATGCCGCAACAATCGGCTGGACCGCGGTTTTATTTTCCTTCTGGTCTGCACTCAGAAATTCGCGCACAATCGTCTGCAGATCGGGATATTGCGTGGCGGCGAATTTCTGGCCGCGCACATGTCGCAATTTTCCCTGTTCAAAACGGTAGAGCGCCAGATGAACCTTGGTGCCGCCAACATCGCCTGCCAGGATCATCGGGTCACTTCCAGCAAGCCCGTGCCGTCCGCGGATGGCGGCGGCAATTGAGCGGCGGCAGCGGCGTCCAGCAACAGATTAAGCTCGCCACTTTCCGGACGAATCAATTGCGAAGGCAAAATTTCCGGCTGATATGGGCCCTGCATGACGTTGTGTAACACCTCGGCCTTGGATGCTCCTTGAATTTGAAATATAACCTGCGCGGCATGATTGATGACCGGCCAGGTCAATGTCACTCGCCACGGAACATCCGCGTCCACATGCGCCGACACGGCCAGACGCATCATGGAGTCGAGCGCGTCGGAGTGTGGAAACAGCGATGCCGTGTGGCCATTGTCGCCCAGTCCGAGATGGATGAAATCGAAGCGCGGCAGCTCCGCGCCTTCCATGCGGAAGCGCGTGCGCAGCTCCGATTCGTAGCGGGAAGCGGCTTCCTCCGGATCGAGTTCTCCTTCGATGCGAACGATGTTTTCCTTGGGCAGCGGCACCTTCGATAACAGCGTTTCGTAAGTCATGTGGTAGTTGGAATTCTTATCGGTCGGCGGAACGCAACGTTCATCGACCCAGAAGAACAGCAGGCGCGACCAGTCGATACGCCCGTGAAATGGATGGGCCGGGTCGGCAAGCAGCTCAAATGCTCGCTTGGGCGTGTTGCCGCCGGAGACGGCGATGCGGGCAGTGCCGCGCGCGGCGATCGCTCGCTCAATGGCCGAAGCGATCCAGTCGGCAGTAGCCAACGCCAGCGCTTCGCTGTCTTTCTTCACGGTATAGCGGACTTTTGTCGTCTTGGGCATCATTCGTTATGGTAGCGGACGATTATTGCTGGCGCCACTTGCGGCCATCGCGCGCCAACAGTTCGTCGGATGCCGCGGGACCCCAGCTGCCGGCGGCGTAGTTGGGAAAATCCTTCGGCGGATTGGCGGCCCAGCTTTCAAGGATGGGCGTCATCAGCGACCAGGTTGCTTCCACCCCATCGCGATGGGCAAACAGGGTCGCGTCGCCCAGCATCGCATCGAGCAACAGACGCTCATATCCGTTGGCGGAAGAAACGCCGAATGCGGTTGCGTAGTCGAAGTCCATGATAACGGGGCAGCTCTGCATGGTAGGGCCAGGAACTTTGGCGGCGAAGCGCAGAGAGATGCCGTCATTCGGCTGAATGCGCATGGAAATGATGTTCGGCTGGATGTCGCCGCACTTGCTGTTGGGGGTTTCCTTGAAAAGTAACAGTGGCGGTTGCTTGAATTGGATGGTGATCTCGGTGGCGCGTTTTTCCAGGCGTTTTCCGGCGCGCACATAGAATGGAACGCCGGCCCAGCGCCAGTTTTCAATCTCCATCCGCAGCGCGGCAAAGGTTTCTGTGCTGGAGTTGGGATCGACTCGACTCTCCTGGCGATAGCCGATGACCGGAGCGCCATCAATGGTTCCAGCGCCGTATTGGCCGCGCACGGTATCTTTCATGCGGACGGCCTGGATCGCCTTCCAGACTTTAATTTTCTCGATGCGTATCGGGGCGGCGCCGAAGGAAACCGGCGGTTCCATCGCTACGAACGAGAGCAGTTCCATGACATGGTTTTGCACCACGTCGCGCAGCGCTCCGGCTTTTTCGTAGAACGGGCCTCGGCCCTCAATGCCGATGCTTTCTGCCGCCGTGATCTGCACGTGATCAATGTAATTGCGATTCCAAATCGGCTCGAAGATTCCGTTGGCAAAGCGAAAGACCAAAATGTTCTGCACCGTTTCTTTGCCGAGATAATGATCGATGCGGAAAACCTGATCTTCCGACAGCACCTTATTGACGTTATCGTTCAACTCGCGCGCAGATTGCAGATCGTGACCAAATGGTTTTTCAATAATGACGCGAATTGCGGCCTTGTCGGACTTGGCCATGCCATGTGCGCCCAGTTGGTCCACAATCTCCGCGAAATAATCGGGAGCGGTGGCCAGATAGAACAGGCGTCCGCCATTGGTGCCGTATTTTTTATCGAGGCTTTCGAGCAGCGTCTTCAGGCGGACATAGCCGTCCGCGTCGTCGAAATCCATGGCATGATAATTCACGCGGGAAAGAAATTCCGTCAACCTGGCATCGTTCGCGTCCACGCCGCCGCCTTTCACGATGCCCTCGCGCATGTCGTTGACGAATTCATCTTTCAACGGTCGACGAGCGACGCCGACAACGGCGAAATTTTTCGGCAGCAGCCCACCCTGCTCCAGGTGATAGAGCGCAGGCAGCAGCTTGCGTTTGGTCAGGTCTCCGGAGGCGCCGAAGATGACGACGACGCAGGGATCGGGAACGTGCTCGCTGACGCGCGATGCTTGAATCTGTTCCGGCGAAATTTTCACTTCGGTGGTTGCCATGGACTTGCTCCTTCGTGGCGAATCGCCTCAAAAAAATCGAGGCGTAAGCCGCTCAGATTTTCAACTCGATTTTTTAACCGCGTGGCCGCCGAATTCGTTACGCATGATCGACAGCATTCGGTCAGAAAAATTGTTGTCTTCGCGCGAACGGATTCTCCGAATCAGGGATTCAGTAATGACCGGAGCGGAGACGTTGAGATCGATTGCCTCCGCGACCGTCCAGCGGCCTTCACCGGAGTCCGGCACAAAGGCTTCGAGGCCCTCGAGCTCCGGATTTTTCTTGAGCGCATCGGCCGTCAGGTCCAGCAGCCAGGAACGGACAACGCTGCCATAACGCCAGACCTCCGCAATCTGCGTCAGGTCGAGATGCATCGGCTCCTTGTGCTTCATAATCGCAAAGCCTTCGGCGTAAGCCTGCATCAGGCCGTACTCGATGCCGTTATGAACCATCTTGACGAAGTGGCCCGCGCCTGCCGGACCGACATGTCCCCAGCCTTTGTCCTTGCCGGGCGCGAGCGTTTCAAAGATCGGCCGCAGCGTTTCCACCGCCTGCTTGTCGCCGCCGATCATCATGCTGTAACCCTCTTTCAGGCCCCACACGCCGCCAGAGGTGCCGACGTCGACGAAGTTAAATCCCGCAGCCGTAAGCTGCGCGTGGCGGCGCTGCGAATCCTTGTAATTCGAATTGCCGCCATCGATAAAAATGTCTCCTTTCTGCATCAGCGGTTCGAGTTTGGCGATGGTTTCGTCCACCGGATCGCCGGAGGGCACCATGATCCAGACGGCACGCGGCGCTTTCAGATTTTTAACCAGGTCTGCGAGTGACGAGACGCCGAGCGAACCCGCAGCGGTAAGCTTGCCGACGGTTTCCGCATTGGAGTCGAAGCCGACGACCGTATGCCCGCCCTGGCGAAGACGCTCCGCCATATTGAAGCCCATCTTTCCCAAACCGATCAGTCCAAGTTCCATTCATTCCTCTTTCAAAATACAAATCTTATGCGGCTACAATCCCGAGTTCCCGCAGCTCCGCGATTGCCTGCTGCGGCGTCTCTAAGCGAATTCCGCGGATGCCGAGCTTGCGAGCAGCGGCGACATTCTCCTCGCGGTCATCGACGAAGACACACTGCTCGGGCTTGCGTTGCGAAATATTTAATGCACATTCGAAAAAATCTTCTCCAGGTTTCCGCAGGCCGATGTAAGACGAGACCAGGAACGCGTCGAACAGGTCCGTGAGTCCGAATTGCGGAATGCGATAGGCCATCAGCTCACGCGATTCATTGCTGAGCAAGTAGATGCTGGGGATGGCCTCCGGGGTGCGAGTCGCGCGCAAGCGGCGCAGAAAGGCAATCATCTCGGGATACAGCACCTGGCTGACAGCCCGCATCTGGGCGATGAAGTCATCTTCTGAAAATTTGCGCGGCACAGTAAACACAGTACGCTCGAGATATTGATGCAGCGTGATTTTTCCGCGCTCCCATTCGTCATTGGGCTGCTCATGGAGCTGCTCAAACTCATCGAAGTCCATGCCGAAATATTCTGCGACTTTTCTGCGGGCGTTGTGGTCCCATCCATTCGTCAAAAAAACTCCACCGCAATCCCAGAACGTGGCGGTGATTTTCGTCAGCGGCATGTTTATCCTGCCTCGCTATCCGGAAAATCCGCGCCCAGGGTTACGCTTTCCCATTCCGACATTTCTTTTTCGAACTGCGCAACCTTGTTGCGGAATTTCGTCAGCGCGAAGGCCCCAAGAATCAAATGCAGCGGAGGGTTTTTGCTGTCGACTACCTGTTGAATCGCCTGCGCCGCGCGCATCGGATCGCCTTTCTGGTTGCCGCTAACGGCGTGCTGAGTGGCGCGCATTTTCCCGGCGGTTTCAGCATAGTCGCGAATCTGGTTTGCGGAATAAACGCCGGATCGCCCCGCGAAGTCGGTGCGGAATGGACCCGGTTCGATCAGCGTGACATGAATGCCGAGCGGCGCGAGCTCGAGCGCCAGCGCTTCCGACATTCCCTCCACCGCGAACTTGGT
The DNA here is from genome assembly GCA_965276585.1 of Acidobacteriaceae bacterium. GTDB lineage: Bacteria > Acidobacteriota > Terriglobia > Terriglobales > Acidobacteriaceae > JAKAAZ01. The sequence goes on from CBDIAZ010000003.1 coordinate 1,532,703, forward strand.
CAGGTTGTAATAGCCCAGGCCCGGAGTACCGGCCAATCCGGCAACGGAAGAAAGATTGACGATGTGGCCGGAGCGCTGCCGGCGCAGATGCGGCAGCACAGCGCGGGTTACGTCGATCACGCCGAATACATTCGTATCGATCTGGCGGCGAATCTCATCGTCGCTGGCTTCTTCCTGCGCCGCGACCAGACCGTAACCGGCATTGTTGACCAGCACGTCGATATGGCCGAAGGCGGCCAGGGCCTGCTCGACGGCCGCGGAAACTTCCTGCTTGTTTGTTACATCGAGACGGATCGCTTTCGCGCGGCCCGGGAATTTCTCTTCGAGGTCGGAGACTTTGGCCACATCGCGAGCCGTCGCAGCCACGCAATCTCCCGCCGCCAGCACCTGCTCAGCAAGCAAACGGCCGAAGCCGGTGGAAGAGCCGGTGATGAACCAGACGCGCTGCGATTGCCGCTCTGCCAAATGAACACTCCCCGATGGCGGAAGCCATGATTGTCTTTGCTGAATCGCGAAATGAATCCCGCGATTTTATGCCGAGATCTGCGGTTTGTTCATGTAGCGGGCTTCGATCGCTTTCACCTTGTTGAAGCGGCGCACGAAGCGCTCTACGTTCGATTGGAAATGCGCGTTCAGATAAGCCGACACCAGTTCGAGCGCAAGTGCGGAGCCGATGATGCGTGCGCCCAGTACCAGCACGTTCATATCGTCATGCTCGACGCCCTGGTGGGCGGAGTACGTGTCGTGGCAAATGCCGGCACGAATGCCGGGCATCTTGTTGGCGGCGACACAGACGCCGACGCCGGAGCCGCAAATGAGCACGCCGCGATCGGCATTTTTCGCCATCAAGGCGCGGCCGACAAACTCCGCATAGTCCGGGTAGTCCGACGGCTCGGTGTTGTAGGCACCGAGGTCCAGAACGTCATACCCAAGATCGGCGATGTATTTGCGGACTTCTTCTTTCAGTTCAAATCCGGCGTGGTCGGAGGCGATTGCGATCTTCATTTTTTCTTCTCTCACCTGGCTGTTGCGGCAGCGGTTTTGCCGGCGCGTTCAATGATTCCGGTCGCCCGCTTGATGACGTTGTCCACGTTGAATCCCAGCTTCTCCATGGCAATTTCTCCCGGCGCCGAAGAGCCGAAGCGGTCCAGGCCGAGCACATCGCCCGAGTCGCCCGCAACCTTCCACCAGCCCCATGGGCTGCCCGCTTCAACCACCAGCCGTGGCACACCGGAGAGGAGAACCTTGCGCTGATATGCTTCCGGTTGCGCATCGAACAAACGCCAGCTGGGCATGGAAACCACGCGCGCGTGGGTGCCTTGCGATTCCAGCTTCGCCGCCGCCGCAAGGATCAGGCTGACCTCGCTCCCGGTAGCGATCAACACCACATCGGGCGCAGCGCCGCCGTCCTGCAACACATACGCACCCTGACGGACGCCCGCAAGAATGTCGTATTTTTCGCCGTCGAGCACCGGCAGGTCCTGGCGGGAGAGCGCGAGAAACGACGGCTTGCGCCGCTCGAGAATCACCTGCCATGCGGCTGCGGTTTCATTCGCATCGGCGGGGCGGAAGTCGGTGAACTCGGGAATGGCGCGCAGCGAACTGATCTGTTCGACCGGCTGGTGCGTGGGGCCATCCTGTCCAAGGCCGATCGAATCGTGAGTAAAGACAAAGGTCGACGGCGTCTGCATCAACGCGGCCAGCCGTAGCGCGGGCCGGGCATAGTCGCTGAAGCAGAAGAAGGTCGACCCGTAGGGAATCAGTCCGCCATGCGCGGCCATACCGTTCACGAACGCGCACATGCCGAATTCCCGCACCCCGAAGAAAATATTGCGGCCGTTGGGATCGACATGAAAGCTGGGGCTGTCTTTGATGGTCGTTTTGGTGGAAGTGGACAGATCAGCCGCGCCGCCAATGATTTCCGGCACCTTCTGCGCAATGGCGTTCAGCACATTGCCGCCCGCAACCCGAGTGGCCATCGGCTTGGACCCGACGGGAAATTTCGGCACGCTGGCTTGCCAATCTGCAGGAAGCTTGCCGGCGAAAACGCGTTCGTATTCGGCGCCCAGTTCGGGAAATTGCTGCTTGTATTTTGCGAACAGCGCGTTCCAATCGCTCTCGAATTTCGCGCCGCGCTCTTTTGCCTGCGCCCAGTTTTTTGCAACCTCATCCGGAACGTAAAAGCTCTTGTCCGCCGGCCAGCCGAGTTTTTCTTTGGTCTTCTTTGTATCTTCCGCGCCCAGCGGTTCGCCGTGCGCCTTGGAGGTTCCAGCCTTGGGGCTGCCGTAGCCGATCACCGTGCGGACGGCGATGATCGATGGCTTATCGGTCACGGCTTTGGCGGCATCGATGGCTTTTTCAATCGCTTCGAGATCGTTGCCATCGGCCACGCGCTGCACGTGCCAGTGATATGCTTCGAAGCGCTCTTCCACATTTTCAGTGAAGGACAACTCCGTCGGGCCATCGAGTGAGATGAGGTTGTCGTCGTAAAACAGGATGAGCTTGCCGAGGCCGAGCGTTCCCGCGAAAGAACAAGCCTCATGCGACACGCCTTCCATCAGGTCGCCGTCGCCGCACATCGCATAGGTGTAATGATCGACGATTTCAAATCCTGGGCGGTTGTAGCGGGCAGCCAAATGACGCTCCGCGGCGGCCATGCCGATCGACATCGCCAGTCCCTGGCCCAGCGGACCGGTGGTCACTTCCACCCCATCGGTCGCGTGCAACTCCGGGTGCCCCGGGGTGTGCGAATCGAACTCGCGAAACTGCTCCAGATCGTTCATCGTGACTTTGTAGCCGGTGAGATGGAGCACGGAATAGAGCATCGCCGAAGCATGGCCGTTCGACAGAATAAACCGGTCCCGATTGCTCCACTTGGAATTGGCTGGATTGTGCCGCATGTATTTGTGGAACAGCAGGTAGGTGATCGGGGAATCGCCCAGCGGCGCGCCAGGATGGCCGCTGTTTGCCTTTTCTACCGCATCCACCGCCAGGAAACGCAGTGCGTTAATCGACAACTGATCCAGTTCCGTCATACATCCTCTCAAAACTTTGGGGTCTGAATTTCATGAGCGCGAAACCGCCGCGCGAGGGTCTGCCCACAATTGTATAGATGCCGGGCGCCGGCAGCGGATGCGTGGGCGCCGCGAAGGGCATATTGAAATCGATAAACGGCAGGTCTCTCTACCCTGCCGCGCTCCGGTCGGGATGCATTTTATTGAGGCTTGTCGATGGGCACATCGTAATTTCGGCCCTCCCACCGGCTTTCCGCAGGCCAGTAAAGCGTGAAAGAAACTGCGCCTTGCGCCTGCAGGTCGACGGGAATGTCGGCATAGGCGACGGAAGAGCCGACAGGTTTCGACTCGATCCTCCGATTGGTTTTCCAGTTGTCTTGGGTGTAGAGCAGGCTGAAACACGATGCTTCAATGATGCGCAATATCTTTCCAGGAGCGACCTGCAAAGGCAGATGATCGCGCTTGCAGATTTCAACCGGCAACGCGCGCGGTCCATTGCTGTAGCGTTTTTCCACCGGGTCGATGCGGTCGAAAACCTTCCCGTCCTCCACCGAACGCAGCAGCTTGATGTACTCGGAGTGGGCCCAGGCCAGCGGCATGGCGGAGCCGGATGGCCGGCCAAGGTACATGCCTCGGGCGGAAATGTCGGCGGCATCCCAGATCTGTTCCGGCAGCATGCCGCCGGCGGAGGAGAACTGCTCGATGGTCGCAATCATGGGTCGGACATCCCTACCCGCGCTCAACTCATAATGCGCTCGCTCGCCGGTCAGCAGCGGCCACGCGCGCCCCTGGCCCCAGCCCTCGTAGGCACCGCCGTCGTGCTTCTGCCCGTAGCCGTCGTGGTTATAGCGGCGCCAGCAGGGACCAACCGGCGTGTTCACTTTCAAGATCGCATCGACGACCTTCAGCGAGTCGACGATAAGTGGATCGTGAGGCGAACGGATGCCATAGCGGACCAGTTCAAGAAATCCGGCATCGATGATCTCGCGTGCATCGAATTCGTCCTTCTCGCCGGGACCGCGATTGGCCATGCGCAATCTTCCTTCGCCAACGCTGGGATCGAAGAAGCGGTCCCCATTCTGCGGCGGGCGAATGCGCATAAAGTGGCGGCGAACGCTAGGCAGCAGAATGCCGTCTTCGGTCACCGTCCACGCCTCCAGGTTGGACTCGATCCAGTCGGCGAAAGCGGCGTAGAAATCCGCCAGGTCCGCGGCATTGTGGGCCCGCACCAGTTCGCTGGCGCAGATCAGCCCGGCGATGACGGCGGCCAGGGTCGAGGGCGAATATCCCGCGTTCTCTTCCCATCGCTCCTGCTGGGTGACAGGAGCGAATTTCATCAGATAACCCGCGGCGCGCTCGACAAACGGGAACACATCGAATTCCCCCAGGGCCTTTTCCTTCCACAGACGCCAGGCGAGCATGATGGGAAAGGCCACTTCATCCAGCTGCATTCCAGACCAGTACGGCGTTCCATTCACCCAGAAATTCTGCGAAAATCCGCCGTCGGGCCGCTGCGCGCAGGCAAGATAGACCAGCGCCCGCAGCGGCGTTTCGCGGCGACCGAGAGCGAGCAATGCCGTGGCGGACTGCACCATATCGCGCGTCCACACCAGGTGATAGCCGCCCAGATCGTCGTCCCCCTTCACCTGTCCCCAGGGGATGGAGGCAGAGGCGATGAACGCGCCTTGAAATGTCTTGTCCTCATGCGCCAGCAGAACGTTGTGGCTGATGCGGAGCTGCCGTCCATCGTCGGAGCGAGAGCCAAAATTGCGCGGAAACTTGGCTCGGTGCCATTGCGCAATGAAGCGATCTTTATGCGCCTCGAAATTCGTGGCCAGCGACTGCATCACTCCGGCCAGCGCGGCATGGTGGCCTTCGCCAAAGCCGACGCCAACGGTGAAGCCGCGATGACAGGCGACATCGATTTCGCCCATCACGGCAATGTTGCCGTCGAGCGCCTGATCGAACTCCCAATCCATCTTGAAATTCTCATTCAGGTCTTTCCAGCCGTCGCTGGCGCCGACATAACCGCAGGAGGCGCGGACAAATCCGCAGTTCACGGCCATCGCCAGAGACACATTGTCTTTCCACGCCAGCAGAATCCGCTTGCCCCCAACATCGACAATGCGGCCGGAGTTCCCCGCCCCGCCGACTTCCAGGTGCGGCGCCAGCAGCGCATACACTTTCAGGCGGTTAAGAAAATCCTCGTCGCCCTCCATGCGAACGTGGACCAGAATGGTGGACTGATGCGGGTCGGCGATAATTTCTTTCGTCAGCGTGTAGCGACCCTGCGGATCGGTGCCGACAATGCGAACCGCCAGCGCGTCGGCGTCGATGTAATGGAAGGTATGTTTCAGGTCGCGCTTTTCTTCATGAAAAAACGTCTCGCCATCGCTGATGAGAAAGCCGAGATCGCGAACCTGGGGACGGTCGATCGTCGGGTAATAAATTTCATTCAGCACGCCGTGCGAAACGGTGAACCAGACGCGGCTGGATGCCGAATACGCGGTGCCGACGGCGTCTTTCTCGCTGGAAGTCCAGCGCGGCGGCAATCCCGGAGCGCCGAAGGCCGCTCCATCGCGTGTAATCCACTGGTATTCCGGCGCGGTCAAATCCATTTGCACTCCCGGTCTTTCCGTTTGAATTTCGTGAGAACTGTGCGATGTTCGACTCGATATTCGAGAAGGCTCGCCTCTGTCAGATAGACGCATCCTGAATGGCGTGCGCCACAGAAAATTTGGCCCACCCTGCCAGCCTCGCAGATCATCCTAGACCTATGCGCGCTACATTTGCATCTACATAGAGTAGGATGAGGCTTGGTTCGATTGTAGCCAGCGAACGGAATTCATCGAATCCTTATGATGGTTTCTGCGCGTGCTACCCCGGGCGCAGACGAATCCAAAGTTCCGCGACGGGCTGTTTTCTTTCGGAAGCGCCCCTCGCCAATTCGACAACCCAACCACACAGGAGGAGTCCCTTGGCACACGAAGTTCCACCGCTTCCCTACGACTACGCGGGTCTTGAACCCCACATCGATGCCACCACCATGCATCTGCATCACGACAAGCATCACCAGGCGTATGTGACGAATCTGAATGCCGCCATCGAGAAGCATCCTGAACTGAGCAAGCATTCCGCGGAAGAGCTGCTGCGCAACCTGAACACAGTACCGGAGGATATTCGCACCGCGGTGCGGAACAATGGCGGCGGCCATGTGAACCACACCATGTTCTGGCAGATCATGAAGCCGAACGGCGGCGGCGAGCCCACAGGCAAGATCGCCGAGCAGATCAAAAAGGATTTCGGCAGCTTCGAAGATTTCAAAAAGCAGTTCAACGAAACCACCGCCAAGCAGTTCGGTTCCGGCTGGGGATGGCTGATCAGCGAGGGCGGCAAGCTGAAGATCATTACCACGGCGAATCAGGACAGCCCATTGTCGCAAGGACATTTCCCCATCCTGGGAAACGACGTCTGGGAGCATGCCTACTATCTGAAATACCAGAACAAGCGGCCGGAATATTTAGCCGCCTGGTGGAACACCGTGAACTGGGAAGAGATCGACAAGCGGTTCCAACTGGCCGGCAAATAAACTTCGCACGCATTGAAATAAAAACCGGACAATCCAGGATTGTCCGGTTTTCTACTTTACCCACTCTTTACCGGATGCCGCCCGCGTCGTATCCGCCGAAGATGTCACTGGCAGCCCGAACGCATCCGTGAGCGATAGAATGTGGACGCCTTGCCGTAACTCATCCGCAGTCCCGGCCTTGAATACTACGATCTTTTTTTCTCCGGGCAACAGATCGAAAAAATTATCCGACGGCTCGCCATCCAGCTTTCCAGTCTCGATATACACATCGCGCGCCAACTTCGATGAAGTCAATTGCAATGCCGGCTTCCCATCCACAGTCATCCATTTGGACCAAATGGTTGCGGCGGGAAGATGCAGATCCTTATAGGGCAGAAAGTATAGATTGTTCGTCGAGACCGGCTTGCCTCCGTTCTCTCCCTGGATCGTCAGTTCCGTATGCAGAAACACGCTGCTCGGATCGGCACTGCCAAGATATTCCTGCTGCGGCGCAGCCCAGACTTGCATGGCGGAAAGTGGCTGAACGTCGACCGGCACATCTTTCTGCGACAGCACCTTGCCGGAAAAATCCATCAACAGCAGGCGAACGGTTCCATGCAAGGGCTGCGTACGATCCGACACCACGGAAATTTCCACCTTGCCGTCGCGCACATGCGGGCTGACCAGCTCATCCTGATAGAAGCGCTTTGCATAGTATTGCAGCGCCTTCCAGCGGCCGTAATAATCCATGCTGGACCACGATGCCACCGACCAGCAATCGTTTAACTGCCAGTAAAGCGAGCCCATGACGTGCGGACGATTGCGGCGCAGATGCTCGGCCCCAAGCTGGATGCCCTCCGCCTGCAAAACCTGGCTGACATAAACGAAAGAAGGAAAATCCTTCGGCTGCGGAAATTCCCAACTCATATACAGCTTGATCAGCTGATTGCCTTCACTGTTTTTCTGGTGCGCCAGCATCACGGGAGAAAGCAGGCTGCGGTCGCCAGGTTCCGTAAAAGTATCGATCGTAGCCATCGACGGGAAGGACTGAAATCCATACTCCGACATGAAGCGTGGGTATTGATCGTTGAAGGTGGAGAACGGCGCACGGCCATGCCAGACAGCCCAATAATGCGCGTCGCCGTATTGGTCGTTATCCGGACCGTTCGGCACCACAAAGTTGTTGCTCGGCGAACTTGGCCAGTAAGGCGTGCCCGGCGAATACCGCGCAACCGCCAGCGGCAGAATCCCGCTGAATAGGTGCATGTAGCCGCCCCATTCCTCATCGTGACGCCGCAGAGGCATGGCATCGAGCACATCGGAAAATTCCTTCCAGTCGTGCCATGCGCCTTCGATCTCATTGTTGCCGCACCATAGCACGATGCTGGGATGGTTGCGCAGGCGGCGCAGTTGATCGATCGCCTCCTGCTGCACGTTATCCAGGAACGCCTTGTCGTGGGGATAGATCGCGTCCGAGAACTCGAATTCCTGCCAGAGCATGATTCCGCGCTCATCGGCCAGTTCATAGAAGCGGTCCGTCCCATAGTAGCCGCCGCCCCATACCCGCAGCATGTTCATGTGGGCTTCCACCGCGGAATCGAGAACGCGTTTCATCTGCGCGTCGCTCACGCGCGGAGGGAAGCTGTCGAAGGGAATCAGGTTCGCGCCTTTGGCGAAGATAGGAATGCCGTTCACCACGAAAGCGAAGCTGCGGCCCCATTTGTCGGGCTCGCGCAGAAGCTTCACGGATCGCATGCCGCTGTGCGCTTCCCTGCTGTCGATCGGGTGTCCGCCGTCGGTCAGATTGACATGGAAGCGATACATATTTTGCGCGCCATAGCCGGTTGGATACCACAGCGCAGGATGATCGATATTCAGCGGGAATACGATATGGTTTTCGCCCGCGTGCAGCCACACGATTTGATGAAGACTGGTTGCTGTCCCAGTGGTTTTCCCCGGGCCATCGGGATCGTTCGGCGGCATCCACTGGCCTTCATCCAGATCGACGTGAACCTGCTTCGTCGCGCTCGCAATGACGTCGGCTTCGATGTTCAGATTCGCGGACGCTTGACTGATATCGAGTTGATGAACGTACACATTGTCGATGCGTGCGGCGCTCCAGAATTCAATCTCCACCGGACGCCAGATGCCGGAGGTGATAAAGCGCGGACCCCAATCCCAGCCATAGTTGTACGGTGCCTTGCGCGTGTAGTTCTGCGTGGAGACGCCAAATGGTTTTGCCCACGGGCTGGCAGTGCCTGCGGGAAGATGGTATTTCCTCGCTTGGATCTGCTTCAGAGGCGCGATCAGCGACGACTCAAATTCCACGCGGATGGTGTTGCTGCCGGGGTGAAGCTGCGAACGAATATCGGCGCGCCAGGTGCGGAACTGGTTGTCGGTCGAGAGCACCTGTTGATCGTTGATGAAGACCTTGGCGAAGGTGTCCAGTCCGTCGAAAACAATATCCGCGTGCTGCTGGCGAAACTGCTCGGCAGAAATATTGAGCGTGCGTTGATATTCCCAGTTGGCGTAGCCGATCCATTGCAGCTTCGCCTCGTTGTCTCGATAGAACGGCTGCGGAATGAGATCGTTCGCCAGCAGGTCCGTCTGCACAACTCCCGGTACCGTGGCAGCGTGCCATTCCGTTGTGCCTGCGTGCGTGCCGACATGATCTGCGGCAATGGGATCGCTGGCCGTCTGGCGAAACTGCCATGCCCCGTCGAGGGAAACATGCTGCACCGGTTGCTGCGCGAAGATTGGGGAGAACAGGCCGGAAAAACAAGAGATGGGCAGCGCCAGTGAGAACAGAAAAGAAAGGAAACTTCCCGCAGAAAACCTACCGCGCATGAATTTCAACTCCGAAATGATTTGCTCTCTGAAACTGCGCCAGTCTACTATGACTGCCTCGGAAAATTGGCGTGGAGCAACGCCAGCGCTTCTTCCCGGGTATGCAGGCTGCCTTCTAGCTGCGCGTCTTCCACCATGGTCAACATGGTGCGAAAATCCGGACCGGGCCAATACCCGAGCGCGATCAGATCGTCTCCGGTAATCAACGGCGCCGGGTGGATTTGCTCAGGCTCGGCAGTTTCATAGTGCTGCTTCGCAAACCGGTACAGCGACAGGTCGCCATGGCTGGCCATGCAATCCATGCGATGCAGCGCCAGATGCTCGTCAAATTCATGCAGCCGAAAAAAACGCTTCAAGGTGGAGGCGCGCATCTTTTCCACATCGGCAAAGCGCATGTGGTTCGCAACCAGCGCGAGAATCTGTTCCGTATCGCTGTTCGACATGCGCAGCCGGCGGCAGATTTCCTCCGCCATGCGCACGCCGACCTCGACGTGACCGTCGAAGCGAATCCGATCCGGCGCGCGGCGAAATGTCGGCGGCTTGCCGACATCGTGCAGCAGCGCTCCCCACGCCAGGGTTGCGCAACATCCGGCGGGCAATTGTTCGAGCAGCATCAAAGTATGGATCCAGACATCGCCTTCGGGATGAAATTGCGGAGGCTGTTCGACGCCCCGCATGCGGGAGACTTCCGGCAGAATTTTCCCCAGCAGATTAGTATCCGCGAGCAGTTCAAATGCCCGTCGCGCGGCTCCTTCCGTCAGCATGCGGGTCAATTCGTCGCGCACCCGCTCCTGGCTCACCTGGTCGATTTCCTGCGCCAGCGCTCGGATGCCCGCGAGCGTATTCGACTCGATCACGAAGCCGAAACGCGCCGCGAAGCGCACCGCCCGCAGCATGCGAAGCTTGTCTTCCGCAAAGCGCCGCGCAGGTTCGCCAATGGCGCGAATCACGCCCGCGTTCAGGTCTTCAATACCGCCGACAAAATCAAGCACAGCGGATTTGAGATCGCCGGAAAACACGGGATCAAGCAACATGCCGTTGATGGTAAAGTCGCGGCGCAGCACATCCTGTTCCGCGGAATTGGTGTACTGCACGGCATCGGGACGGCGGCCATCGCTGTAACTTCCGTCGCTGCGAAAGGTCGCGACCTCGGTGAGAATTTCTGTCAATTCATACGGATCGGCGACCAGCACAACCCCAAAATGCGCGCCGACAGCGAAGGTGCGCGGAAATAGCTTCAGCACGACATCCGGTGTGGCGCTGGTGGCCACGTCGAAGTCGGATGGCTCGCGACCCAGCAGCAGATCGCGTACACATCCGCCGACAAAGTAAGCAGCATAGCCCGCGGCGCGCAAACATTTCACAATCTGCGTGGCCGCCTCGCGGCGCGCCGATGCTGGAACGGATTGGGGTTCAGCCGTCATGCATTCCCCGATTGACAGCACTCTGCCTTTACCATGGTGACATGCATCCCATGCTTTCCTCCAGTAGCGCCGCGGCCTCACCAGGATTCATTCTTGGGATTGAGAGTTCATGCGACGAAACCGGCGCGGCTGTAGTACGCGGCGGTTCGGAGGTGCTGTCGAACGTCATCGCTTCGCAGATCGGCACGCATGCCCGATACGGAGGAGTAGTCCCGGAGCTGGCTTCGCGCGAGCACCTGCAAAACATTGTGCCGGTGGTGCGCGCGGCGCTGGAACAGGCAGGCTGCAAGTTTCATGACCTGGATGCAATTGCGGTTACGGAAGGCCCGGGATTGGCGGGCGCATTGCTGGTCGGCGTGATGTACGCCAAAGCGCTGGCCTTCGCGCTCAACAAACCGCTCATCGCAATTAATCACCTCGAAGGCCACATCCACGCCGTGCTGCTGGAGATGCGGAAACAAGACGCATCGCTGCCGCAGCCGACATTGGCGCTGGTCGTCTCCGGCGGACATACGCATCTGTATCTCGCAGAAGAAATCGACGGAGCCTGGCGATATAAAAACATCGGCAAAACGGTAGACGATGCGGCAGGAGAGGCATTCGACAAAGTGGCGAAGCTGTTAGGCCTCGGCTATCCCGGTGGGCCGTGGATTGATGCGCTGGCGCCACATGGCGATCCGCATGCCGTGGCGTTCGGTCCGGTAAACGTGAAGCAGAAGGTATATCGCGCGATCCAGGAACATAGCCCGCGATTTTTGTTTTCCTTCAGCGGCATGAAAACCGCTGTGCTGCGCTATGTGCAGACACATGCGATGGCGGACCGGATTGAGACGCGACGGCAAGCCCTGGCAGCGATGGAAAACCCAACCCCGCAGAACGCACAGTTGCTGTGCGATGCGGTAACGCTGGACCTGATCGCATCCTTTCAGCGCGCGGTAGTCGATGACCTCACCCGAAAAGCATTTGGCGCAGCGGAGCACTTCGAATGCGCCAGCATCGTCGTCTCGGGCGGTGTGGCGGCAAATCGCGAACTGCGAACTCGCTTTCTGGCGGAAGGGAAAAAACGCGGATTGCCCGTGGCCTTTCCCTCGCTCGCTCTCTCCACCGACAACGCGGCGATGATTGCCGCGGCAGCATGGCCAAAATTTCTCACCCAAAATTTTGCCGCGGGATCGCTCAGCGCGGAACCTTCGCTGGCGCTCGGATGAAGACCGCTGTCTGATTTCCGCGCTTCCAAAGTACAATCAAAACCTGCATGGCACTTCGTCTTTACAACACACTCAGCGGGCAGGTCGAACCGATTCAGCCGCAGCCCGGCAAGCCTCTTGGGCTGTATGCCTGCGGGCCTACCGTTTATGACTACGGTCATATCGGCAACTTCCGCACCTTTATCCACGTGGATATTCTGCGACGGTTTTTGAAGCAGCTTGGGGTTCCGCTGCGCCACGTGATGAACATCACCGACGTAGACGACAAGATCATGCGCAACGCCTCCGCCACCGGACTGCCGATCGCCGAATACACGGCAAAATACGAGAAAGCATTTCTCGAAGACCTCGAAGCATTAGGCATCGAGCAGCCGGAATTTCTCGCGCGGGCGACCGAACACATTCCGCAGATGGTCAAGCTAGTGGAACAGTTGGTAACGAAAGGCAGCGCCTATCGCGGAGAAAACGGCTCCTACTATTTCCGCATCGCCAGCTTCCCCGGCTACGGCAAACTTTCAAAAAAAGATCTCGCGGGAATGGAAGATGGCGCCCGCGTCGATGTCGATGAATACGACAAAGACAGTGCCCGCGACTTCGCCCTGTGGAAGGCCGCGAAAGACGGCGAATTTCACTGGGACACGCCGCTCGGCGCCGGCCGCCCCGGCTGGCATATTGAATGTTCCGCGATGGCGACCGAATACCTGGGCGAGAGCTTCGACCTGCATGCCGGCGGCGAAGACCTGATGTTTCCTCACCATGAGAATGAGATCGCGCAATCGGAATCGGCCAGCGGAAAGACCTTCGCGCGGCACTGGATGCACGTGCGATTTCTGCTGGTCGAAGGCAAGAAAATGTCGAAGTCGCTCGGCAATTTTTATACGCTGCGCGACCTGCTGCTGCGCGGGTATAAGGCTTCGGCGATCCGATTTCTGCTGACCTCGGTTCCCTATCGCAATCAACTGAACTTTACCTTCGACGGATTGACAGAGTCGACAAATGCAGTGGAACGACTGCGCACGTTTTTAGATCGGCTGAAGAAGGGCGGTTTTTCTGCCGGCAAAAACATCGCGCTGGCGGAGGCAACAGCGCACGCAGGCGCTGCTTTTACCTCCGCGCTCGAAGACGATCTGAACACAGCCGAGGCACGCGCAGCGATCTTTGATCTGGTGCGATTGGCGAACTCGCATGCCGACCGCGGAGAACTGCAAAGCGAAAATGTTGCGCCGATTCTCGAAGTCCTGCAGCGATTCGATGAAATCTTCGCCGTGCTTGAAGATCGCGACGACACCGTGACTCGATCGGCTCTGGACTGGGCATCGCGGGAACAGCGGCTGGGCGAAGCTTCCGCAGAGTTGGTCGCAGGATTTTCCTTGTCCGACGCGGCCATCGACGCGCTGGTCGTGGAACGCAATGCGGCACGCAAAGCGCGAAACTTCTCCCGCGCCGATGCCATCCGCCAGGAACTTACCGGCAAAGGAATTCTGCTCGAAGACAGCGCCGACGGAGTGCGCTGGCGGCGGAAATAATCTAGTGTAGTGAATCTTTTAATGCATCCCATAAATCTGTCATCCCGAGCGGAGAGGTCTATCGATACGAACTTCTGACTCACTACGCTAGGGAGGCTCTGATTCAGTGGCTCTGCGAGAGCTTTGGGTAGATTCCGGCCTTCAGGCCGGAGACAAATCACTGAAATATCAAAGATGGCTTCAGCCGCTGAGGAACCGCTCAGGACTTGATCGGAGTTTTCTTGACAGCGGATCACCAAACCCACTGCATGAAAACTGGAGGCCTTAGAGTCTCGCGATCGGTAAGTCTTTTTTGGATGAAGCATTGCGGGCGGGCTATACTGATTCCGTCAGGCTTCCAATGCGCACATCGATTCTCTATTTCGCAGCCAACGTCAGCGTTCCCTCCGAGCGCGTGACCCGCTTGCGTCCGCGCAAGCACCTGCGCAGCCTGCCCACCCGCACGCGACCTAGTTTGTTTGGCAGCGACTAAGCTGCCCGCTCGAACATTGGCAGCACCGTGTTCGACGAATCATGCGCCCGCAAGCTGGGACGTTAGCCGCAACGACGCGGCTTTGAACTCCTAAACCCTTCCAAAAGACCCGCTACTCCATAATTTATGGAGTAGCCCGCACCGCCACAGGTTCGGCGAGGAGACACGCGATGCATAGCAATCAAAACGAGTCGTACAAAAATAGTTCGAAATACGCGGAATTCGGTCCAAAAATCAAAGGTTCCCTGCCCGGGCCAAAATCGAAAGCGGTGGTCGATGCCGACCACAAATGGATTTCCCCCAGCTATACCCGTTCCTACCCGATGGTGGCGAAGCGTGGCCGCGGCATGCGGGTCGAAGATGTGGACGGCAACGAATTTCTCGATTTTGCCTCGGGAATTGCGGTCTGCTCGACGGGTCATTGTCACCCGGAAGTGGTCAAAGCAATCCAGGATCAGGCGGCAGAGCTGATCCACATGTCCGGAACGGATTTCTATTACGAGAGCATGATCCAGCTTTCCGAGCGGCTCTCAAAAATTGCGCCCATGCCCGGGCCGCATAAATTCTATTTTGGCAATTCCGGCGCGGAGGCGGTTGAGTGCGCGTTGAAGATTGCGCGCTATCACACCGGGCGGCAGAACATCATTGCCTTCTTCGGAGCCTTCCACGGCCGCACCATGGGCGCGCTTTCGCTCACCGCTTCCAAGCCGCAGCAGCGGCGGCGATTCGGCCCCTTTGTGCCCGGCGTGACCCATGTCCGCTATCCCTACGCCTATCGCGGATGCAGCGGTGGCCCCCAGGAAGAAGAGACCTTCGCGCTCGGCTGTGCGCAGTACATTGAAGAAAAATTGTTCAAGACCACCCTGCCGCCGGAAGAAGTCGCCGCGATCTTTGTCGAGCCGATCCAGGGTGAAGGCGGATATGTCGTCGCACCTACCATCTTCATGCAGGAGCTGCGCAAAATCTGCGACCGGCACGGAATTCTGCTGGTGGCCGATGAGGTCCAGAGCGGCGCCGGCCGCACCGGCAAATGGTGGGCGATCGAGCACACCGGCGTCCAGCCGGACATCGTCTGCATGGCCAAGGGGATTGCGAGCGGCATGCCGCTCAGCGTCTGCATGACCCGCGCGGACATTATGGACTGGAAGCCCGGTTCGCATGCTTCCACCTTCGGCGGCAATCCGGTAGCGATTGCCGCGGCTATGGCGACACTCGATGTCATCGGGCGCGAGGGCATGGCGAACGCCGCCAGAGTAGGCGATGCCATCATGCGGCGGCTGAAGGAATGGCCGGCCAGGCATCCCATCGTCGGAGACGTACGCGGACGCGGGCTGATGATCGGCATTGAGATCGTGAAAGATCGGCAATCGCGCGAGGCTGCGGGAGAATGGAGAAATAAGCTCGAGCTGCTCGCCTATGAGCGGGGATTGCTGATCCTGGGCTGCGGAGAAACCTCGATTCGACTGGCTCCCCCGCTGATCTTGAAGCAGGAGGAAGCAGACATCGCGCTCGACATTCTGGAGGACTGCATCACCCAGGTGGAGCGGGAGCACGTCTCCGCCAAAATGATGGCGCACGCCTAACTCCCAGTACAGAGCATCTGAATCGGCAATAGAGGGCAGCGGATTTCGCTGCCCTTTCTGCGATGCCTTGGTTAGAGTAGAGCCAACCACCCTTATATATGCAGATCTCTCGTTTCGACCAATACCGCCTTTCTATCTTCGAGCGGACGACTGTCTGGCTCGACCGTCAGGCTGCCCGGAAACCACGGCTGCCGAAAGGCACGGCCCACCTCACGACCGGGCTGCGCGGAGAGGATGCCGCATATTTCCATCTACGGCATCTGGGCTACATCGTTGTTGCGCGGCGCTGGCGGAGCACCCGGCTGCGCGGCGATGTCGACCTGATCGGCTGGGATGGCGAGACGCTTTGCTTTATTGAGGTAAAGACCCGCAGCTCCCGCAATTTTCTGCCGGCAGAGGCAGCTGTCGATAACGACAAGCGCCGGATGCTCTATCAGATGGCCCAGGAATACGTCCGGCAGATGGACAATTTCGACCAGATTTCCCTGCGTTTTGATGTAGTCTCGGTGTACTTCACCGAAGGCCGCCCGGAGTTTGAAGTCTTTCGCAACGCCTTTGCGTAGCAACGCAGCTCGATGTCAGGCGGTTACTCGGGTGCTAATAGGAATGTTGTAAAATTATATCTTTATATAATAAGAGGGCAGCCAATTATATATTTATATAACCGAATTTCAGCAGAATCGGCGCTTTTCATCAAAAAACGCGAAAATTGAAAATTGTATCCCGCGCAGAATCAACAACTTGCAATTGAGCCTAACAAAATTGGATACCGGTATCGCAGCCCATTGCCGGTTACATCCCATTTGCCTCGAAAACCGCGATTTTTGACCGGCCCTGAACTCCTCAGCCAAAACGCCAAAAATTAAACTTTATTTTCGTTCCCGCAACTCTCTCCATCCAAACCACATAGCTTGGGTTTGGCATCCCGCCCGTCAATTTCCAAAATGTTCCACGTGGAACATTTTGCCTAAATATCGCCCCCGCCGCATCGCCATTTTCGCGAAAAACCTCAAAAGCAACGAAAATTCCTTTTTTTTTAATTCCGCAAAAAAATAAATTTTGTCTAAAACGGAGACAGCTCCCGCAAATTCCCTACAACATCGACAACTCTGTCGGCCACATAATCCACTTCTGCCAGCGTATTGAAACGGCCAAGCCCGAAACGGATTGAACTATGTGCGATGTCGTCGTCGATGCCGAGCGCGCGCAGCACATACGATGGCTCAATCGCGGCCGATGTGCATGCCGAGCCGCTGGAGACGGCGATATCGTCGAGCGCCATCAGCAGCGCTTCTCCCTCGACATGCAGAAAGCTCATGTTCAGATTTCCCGGCAGGCGATGTTCCAGGCTGCCGTTGATCTGCACATCCGCCAGACCTGACTGCAGCTTTTCTTTCAGCCTGTCGCGAAGATCGCTCAGCCGCTCGGCTTCTGCAGCCATCTCCGCGCCTGCGATTTCGCAGGCTTTGCCGAAACCCACGATCCCAGGCACGTTCAGCGTGCCGGAACGCATGCCGCGCTCGTGACCGCCCCCATCCATTTGTGCCTCGATCTTGACGCGTGGATTCTGCCGCCGGACATAGAGAGCGCCAATACCCTTCGGCCCATAGAGCTTGTGGGCCGTCAACGAGAGCAGATCGATGTTCATCGCATTTACATCGACTGGGATTTTGCCCCCAGCCTGCACCGCGTCCGTATGGAATAGAATTCCCCGCTCGCGACAGAGTTTGCCGATCTCCGCAATAGGCTGAATGACGCCGATCTCGTTATTTGCAACCATGATGGTTACGAGAACAGTTCGATCGTCGATGGCCTGGGCCAGAGCGTCGATTTCAATCAGCCCGTCGCCTTTCACCGGCAGCCAAGTCACGCGGTACCCCTCTTTTCCTAAACGCGCGCAGGTGTCGAGCACAGCCTTGTGCTCCGTGATCTGGGTGATGATGTGATTGCCGCGCTCGCGGTTTGCTTCGACGGCACCCTTGATCGCGAGGTTATTGCTTTCGGTCGCGCCGGAGGTAAAGACAATCTCTTTGGCTGACGCGCCAATCAGCTTCGCCACCTGCTCCCGCGCCGTGGTGACGGCACGCTCCGCTTCCCAGCCGAAGGAATGGTTGCGGCTGGTGGCGTTGCCGAATTTTTCGGTGAAAAAAGGAAGCATCGCGTCCAGCACGCGCGGGTCCATGCGGGTAGTAGCGTGGTTATCCATATAGATCGGCAGTTGAATGGCTGCTGCCGGCGCATTTTGGATAGCACTCATGGTGCGGAGACTCCCCTGTTTCGTCGCGGCGAAAGCGCGGCTCTCAATGGCGCAAAGTGACCAGTTGATTCGCATTTGCCCTGCGGGCAAACGCTGCCTCTGCCTTCGATTCTTCGCAAAGATCGGAGATCCGCATATTGGTCAGCAGGCCTTGGATGGTGTCATTCAACTTGCGCAGCGGCTCCTTCACCGTGCAGGAGTTGAGCAGGTCACAGTCGCCATGGCTGGTGGTGCAGGAGGCGATGAAGAGCGGGCCCTCGATCGAGAGGATAACCTCGAACGCAGTGATCTGGCTGGCTGGCCGAGCCAGTGTATAGCCGCCGTGGATGCCGGCATGCGAGACGACCAGTCCGGAACGCGCCAGAGTTTGCAGCACTTTGGCCAGCAACGGCGTGGGGATATGGTAGGCCTGCGCGATGTCTTTGGCGCTCTGGGCCTGGCCTTCCGGCAGCTCCGCCAAATGCTTGAGAGCGATCAGGCCATAATCGGCTTTTTTGGTGAGACGGAGCATGATTGGCCTTCGCCGGCATCCTTCCTGCGATAAGGATTTGCCAGCCTCACTCTAGAATAGGACTCTTTCAGTCCTCGTAGCAAGGCAACAGCGACTGCAATAGCGCAATCAGGAAGTTTTCCAGATACCCAGCAGCCTGCGGAGCAGAACCGCCTCGCCTAGATGATAGGCATTGTGGTCAAGACAGGCCAGCGCCTGGCGGAGTATGGTGCGACCATCTCCGCCTGGAATCGGGGAGAAAAGATCGGTGGATGGACTCAGGATGAGCTGCTCCAGCGCCTGCATACTGGACTGAACCTCGGCAATGCTTGCCTGCCATGCGACTTCGCTGGAAGGCGCGTCCTGTCCCGGCCAATAGCCTGCCGGAAACGGCAGTTCAACGTAGCCGGGGACCCGGCAGTAGTCGAGAAAATCCAGAACACAAAGCCGCACATGCTCCAGAATGCGCCAGAGCGTGAAGGGCTGGGCCGGCGGTTGTATACCGCGCAACTCCGGCGGAATGCCTGTGAACACGGTTTCAAAGTCACCGTGAACATTGCCATCGTGGAAGGAAGCCACCAATTGATGACGCAAAATAGACTGTGTGTCCAAATGCGGACGGATCAGGTCTTCAGTTTGATTTTCGTTTGCCATATCCGTGCTCTCTATCGATAAATATGCCGAGGTCGAATATTTCCAGGATTTTTCTTTGACAAACCCATTTCTATATTTGAGACTAACGCCATCGGGAATCTCCCGCATCTAAACCCCTAGCCATGGAAGCCTGCAAACACCCCCGCGTGCGCGTGCTAACGCGCGAAGAAGATGCAGAATTTGTAGAGTGCCTGGAATGCGGCGAGGTCTTCGACTCGCACGAATTCACCGATATGGCCATCGAAGAGCGCAGCCAGCAGGAGCGCCAGGAAGAAGCTGGGGCGAATTCTGAGTCCTGAAGAGCAAAATTGCAGACTGTGAATGCCGTGCGGCACCATCCGCCGCAGTTATGTGATGCCGCTGGAGCGCGCCTCCACTGGAGCACCCAGCCGTTGCCCGCTGCGCCATAGATAATGAAATCCCGATAGTACCGTAAGCCACAGCGTCGCTATCAGCGACCAGTGCCGGATCCACAAAACCCAGGTTGCCGGATGGGTTTGCGCCAGTACCACCGAACAGACCGCGAGAATTTGCGCCAGGGTATTCGCCTTGCCCAACAGGCTGGGATGAAAATCGCGCGTGCCGGTAGTGGCATAGAGCAGCGCGGCGATAACAATAATGCCAAGATCGCGACTGAAGACCATTACAGTGATGCGGCGGGACACGAGACCCACATGCATCAACACCAGAAAGAGCGTGCTCAACAACAATTTATCGGCAACCGGATCGAGGTAGGACCCAAGCTCCGTGCGTTGACGAAAGATGCGCGCCAGCGAGCCATCCAGACCGTCGCTGACGCCGGCAACCACGATCAGAATGAAGGCGCGGTGATAGTGCGAATCCAGAATGGCAAGGACAAGAAACGGTACGATTGATAGCCGCAGAAGCGTCAGTTGATTGGGCAGTGCGCTGAGTTGGCGAAGCACGGGATTCAGATGTCCTGATCCATCCTAACGCACAGCCGGATTTAAGATGTGCGCCGGCAGACGCCAACTGCAAGGCAAAATTTGCCGCCGCTTCCGGCTGGCATTAGAATCATGGCAGCACCTGTAGGCGCGTAGCTCAGTTGGTTAGAGCGCTACCTTGACACGGTAGAGGTCAGGAGTTCGAGTCTCCTCGTGCCTACCATCTTTTCAAACACTTACAGTGTGCTTCCCTGGTCGGCTGATAAAAACCCTAGATTTTCTCACCGGAACCATTAGTAGCCGAGTTCTTTTGAAGCGTGCGGGTTATCACCTGCCGAACACCTATTATTTCTGCTTCCGCTTTGCGCACAAGAATTGCAATCATTGATATCCATCCTCACCTTCTTCACTTTTTTCATGTACCTATTCAAAGTTCACTTTTTCCAAGGTTTCGGGTTTGATAATAGAACGTTCCGCGGCCATCAGGATTCTTAGCGCATCCGCGGCATCGTCCAGCGTGGAGAGCGGCCGCTCGCCGCCCATTACGCAGCGATGGATAAAATAATCGATCTCTTCGATAAAACCTTCTTCATAACAAGGCATGCCCCAGGCCGGTCCACCGTCATCCCTGAATTGCGCTTCATTCCAGGAGTAACTGACTGCGCCATTTGTCCCGAGAATCTTATAGAGCACTGTCCACGGATCGCTGGTAGGGTCATTGGCTGCAAAGCTGCTCCACAGGTTCGCGATCGATCCATTCTCCATTTCACAGACAATCATGGCCTGATCTTCGCAGGCGAGCTTCTTATAGTGCACAGAGGAAACCATTGCCATCACGCGACGGGGACGTCCCAACAAATACAGGACAGAGTAGGCATGATGATTGCAGACTGCGCGCAAAACCCCACCGTAAGCGGCTGCAGTCCGCTCAGAGTGAAAAATATTGTAAAGAATCCAGAGGCTTCCAATATCGCCAAGCTTGCCGGATTGTAGAAGTCGTTTCGCCCGCCGTATCGAGGGCACGTAGATATAGTTGTGTGCGGGCATGCAGACGCGATTGGCCTGTTGCGCGGCGGCCTTCAGCAATGCGATATCCCCCAATGTTTCCGCCACTGGCTTTTCCAGCAGCACATGCTTGCCTGCCTTCAAACTTGCAATTGCGTGGGACACATGGTGTTGAACGGGTGTCAGCACATGCACGGCATCTAAGTTAGGCTCGGCCAGAAGCTGCGCCAGGCTATCGAAAACGCGGCCGCCAAATTTGGCCGCGATCGCCTCTGCTTTTTTACGATCCAGGTCATAAGCGCCAACGAACCTGGCGTTGGAGTTGGCTTGAATTCCCCGGCCATGCATTTCCGCCACGGTACCCGCCCCGATAAAAGCGATTCCTACCTTATCCATAGTCATTCGCCCTCGGCATCGAGTTTGTAGAATCGCGCGGCATTGGCCCCGAAAATCTTTTGCTCAGTGTCTCCATTCAAAATTGGGGAAAGAATCTCTCTTAGTGCTCCAATCACCTGATCGTAGCTGCCAGCCAGCAAGCACACGGGCCAATCACTTCCAAACATCACGCGATCGATTCCAAAACACGCCATAACGTGCTCGACATAAGGACGCAGATCGCCGACAGACCAATGTTGATGGTCCGCCTCCGTGATCATTCCGGAAAGCTTGCAATAAAGCTTCTCGTGCTGCGCGGCCTGAGCTATCCAACGCTTCCATGGTTCCAATTTGCCAGAACGAATCTCCGGTTTGGAAATATGATCCACTACGGCGCGCAATCCTGGGACGCGTTCGAGCGCCCGGAGCACGAAAGGAAGATGCCGCGGATAGGGGAGAAATTCAAAGGGAAAATCGGCATCCGCGATGACCCCAAGCGCCTCCAGCACCTGTGGGCGCAAAATCCAATCATCGTCCGGAAGGTCCTGCATCATGGGGCGGATGCCGATGAATTTGGCATATTTCCGATATTGCTCGAATTGCTGGGGAAACCCCGGGCTGTCCATCTCCAGCCAGCCCACTACGCCGGCAATCGTGTCGTCCCCGGCGGCAAGGTCGAGCAGAAAATCCGTCTCCGCGACGGTCTGGGCGGCTTGTACCAGGATGGTTTTCTGAATTCCGTGCTGAAGCAGCAAAGGCCGCAGATCGACGGGGAGATAGTCCCGATACAACACTGGGACCTGAGGAGACATCCAGTGGTAGTCTCCGCGATCCACTCTCCAATAATGTTGATGGCTATCGATTCTCATCGTCCACTCGAAACTCGCGGAGCCGTTCCCAATCGAAATGAATTCCCAAGCCTGGCGTTTCGCTCGGCACAAAATAGCCATCGATGAGCTCGATAGGTTTGGTCAGCACCTGATCCAACGACGGAATATATTCGACAAACAGACCGTTTGGAATTGCGGCTACAAGCGGCAAATGCAACTCCATAACGAAGTGCGGACTCACCTGCATATTGTGGCAGTCCGCCATGTGCGCAATCTTAAGCCACTCAGTGATGCCTCCGCAGCGGCAGGCATCCGGTTGCAGAATCGATGCTCCTCCCGTTGCTATGTAGTCCCTGAATTGGAAACGGGTAAATAGAGATTCGCCCACGGCAATTGGAATCGAAGTGTGGGCCTTTAAGCTGGCATGGCCGAGGATGTCTTCCGCCGGCAGCGGTTCTTCGAACCAGAACAGATTGTACGGTTCCCACATTCTGGCGCGCTTGATCGCTTCGGCGCTGGTAAATCGCTCGTTAGCATCCACCATCAACGTGCGATGAGGTCCAATCACCTCGCGCACAGCGGCGATGCGTTCAGTATCTTCAGAGGGGTCTTCTTTTCCCACCTTCATCTTGGTCCCGCGAAATCCCGCATTGACGATTTGTTTTGTCTCCTCCACCAGTTGCTCGATGGTGTGGTTTAGCCATCCGCCATCTGTGTTGTACACGGGAACGCGCTCGCGAGCGCCGCCCAGCAATCGATGGAGAGGCATATTGACCAGCTTAGCCTTCAAGTCCCAGATGGCGATATCGACTGCGGCAACGGCCAAAACGGCAATACCTCCCCGGCCTACCCAATCGACTTGCCGCCACATACGAGACCATATTCGTTCGTGGTCTCGTGGGTCCATGTGATGAATCACTTCATTCAGGCCGTGATTGATGATGGAGCAGATCTCGCGGGCGCCGAACGGGATGATGCTGTAGGTGAAACCGGAACCCACTACACCCTCGTCGGTTTCAACGTAGGCGAAGATGACATCCATCTTGCTGAAATGCCGAATAGCATCGTGCATTTCACGATGGACAGGGACACGATATAGCTCCGACCAGATCTTTTCTATGCGCATTTTTCCTCGTCAAAAAAGCGAACACCGTTAATTTAGTGAAGCAAGCTGCCAGTACCCAAGACCAACATCGACGCGGTGATGAACGCCACACCAACGCGCATGCGTGATCTGGCGCGAGATGATGCAGCGCGCCATTCTCCCGCAAAAATTCCAAGCGCGCTCGACCACAACAGTAAGACTGTCATGCAGGCTGCAAATCCGATGGAAGTTCCATAGGTACCCATCACGTCTGCGCCGACTCCGTATCCCAGCATTCCAAAAAGCCACAGGCCGGCCGCGGCGAGCGCCAACAGGGTTTCACGCAAAAAGCATTTCTGGAACATTCTGGCGCTGCGGTTGCGCTTTAGAAGATAAAGTGTGTAGACAAGATTTGGAAGATATCCGGCAGCCAGCACTACCGCCCAAACACAGAGTGTCGCACGCTCCGCGGAAACGCCGCGGCGCATTGCCTGGTCCGCGATATTTCTGCCGAACACATAACCCATGTTGATCATGGATCCGAAACATCCTGTAAATACACAGAGCAGAAGACCTTTCAGAAATGCTCCGCTGTCCATGCCGGAAGCAGCGACAGCGAAATCGCGCTCACGACCGGCTCGGGCATAGAGAATTAACCCCCAGACCAGAAGCACTGCGCTCGCCAGCAAAATCGCGCCTGGCTGGCCGGTAAGCGCTTTTGGATGAAAGACGGCCAGCGGAACCATGCTGCCGAGTAAAGCACTCAGTCCAATGACGATCGCGAAGGCCATGGCCATCCCAACTCGCGCGATCGAAAGGCCGAAGGTCACCTGCGCAATCCCCCACCCAAACCCAAAGACAAGAGGGAGCAGCAGGTTTTTCGGTGGAAGAGAAGTGTAGAACGAGAGCAGGTGAGGCATTGCCCAGGCAGCGAGAGACATGGGAATGACGACAAGCGCCAGGGTCGCATAAACCAGCCATGTGTGCTCCCATCGCCACGCTCGCGAAAACTTCATCGGCAGAGGAAAACTGGCTGTCAACGTGCCACTTACCATGACGATGCCAAGCCCCACTGCTGGATGAGAATGGACCGTCATGGCTGCACAATCGCTGCGAATTGATCGGGAGGAAGCGATATCCGGACTGGCAAAACGCTTTGGCGATTTGGAGGGAAAAGGGTCGCAAGGGTGATTTCGCTGCTTACGCCCGCGATATCGATTTCCGTTGGTTCCAGTGTGTCGCCAGAATTCACGACAACGCGTGCCCGACTTTTATCATTGGGCTGAAATGGCTTAAAGCCGGAATAGCGGATGTTCGCCCCCTGGAGTGTCGCGCCCATGGTTTCGTGAAAGCGGCTGTTGAAGAGCGGGTCCGCATACTTTTGCGGATTCGGATCAACTCTCGGACATATCGAGCCCGGCGTTGTATGAGCGGTTCGTCCACCGGATCGTTAAATAAGAATACTATAAATATATTACAAAGTCACATAAAAATGTTACGAGCATAGCAACCTTGTGCTAATGTGTCAATGTATGACGGAATCTGAGAAATACGAAAAGAACGATGAGCTGTCGGAGCAGGCATATCGGCGCATCCGTGAACGGATTTTGACCGGGGAATATACCTTCGGAACGGTGATTTCCCGCCGCGATCTCGCAATCGAATTTGGTGTGAGCCTGGTGCCAATCAATGAAGCGATGAGCCGTCTGGAAAATGAGGATCTGATTGAAAACACGCGTGGAGTCGGCACGAAGGTGAGAACGCCGACACCGCAGGACATCCGGGGATTTTGGGTGGTGCGGGAAGGGCTGGAGACCCAGGCGGCGCGGCTTTTTGCCGGCATGGCGAGTGACCGGGAGCGCGAGGAGCTGATCGAAATGGCCAAGCAACTCGATCTTCTGCACGAATCCACGACCAGCTCGACGGAGCCGGACCCGAAAGTGCTGTATCAATGGCGCTGCGCTCATATGCGGTTCCACACATACATTGCCGAATGTATCAATTTGCCCTACCTGACGAAGCAAATCGAAAAGAACCAGATATTGGTCTTCAATTGGTTTTACGATCATCAACTCTATGGTGGTCGGAAGCTGCCCTCCCACTGGCACGAGCAGCTAGCCCGTTCGCTTGCCTCAGGATCCGAAGAGATTGCCGATGCAGCGATGCGGAAGCACCTCCACAATAAGCTGGAAGAGCTGATGCGGAGTCTCGAACGCTTTCTGCTTATGGATGAATCTCACTTACTTCGGTGGAGCAAGACGAGGTCACAACCGACTCAAGGCGAAGTATCCATGACGGGAAAAAAGCAAAAATCGATGGAGGGATCCGATGCATCTCGTCCAGGTGCGTAACAATGGGCGCAGAGCTGTCGCGGCCGTCGAGAATGCCAGTCTTCACCTGCTTGAACCTTATGTTTCCGTCTACGAGCTTGCTCTGAACGCGATCCGTCAGAAAAGAACGTTGAGTGAACTCGCGCGGCAAACTGCCTCCGGCAAAACGCTGGACTATGAAACGGTATATCGAGGGGATTCGGAATGGCGATTGTTGCCTCCATTGGATCATCCGGATGACCCGGCGCGGGTGATGGTCAGCGGCACCGGGCTGACTCACAAGGCCAGCGCGGAAAATCGAGCGGCGATGCACCGGCAAGCGAATATTGCCGTGACCGACAGCATGCGCATGTATCAGCTTGGGAAGGAAGGTGGCCGTCCCGCTGCCGGGAGCGCAGGAGTGCAGCCGGAATGGTTCTACAAAGGAAACGGCTCCATCGTCAAAGCGCATCTGGAAGAACTTGTGGCACCCTCCTATGCCGACGATGGAGGGGAAGAACCGGAGATCGCCGGCGCCTATCTCATCGCCGATGACGGCCAGCCTTACCGCATCGGTTTCATGATGGGCAATGAATTTTCAGATCACAGGATGGAGAAGGAAAACTATTTGTACCTGGCGCACTCCAAGCTGCGCAACTGTTCCCTGGGCCCGGAACTTGTGGTCCAGGAATCCTTCGATAACATTGCCGGCACAGTTGCGATTGAGCGCCATGAAACGGTCGTCTGGAAAACAGACATTTATTCCGGCGAGGCGAACATGTGCCATTCGCTGGCCAATCTTGAACATCACCACTTCAAATACGACATGCACCGGCATCCTGGAGATGTGCACATCCATTTCTTTGGCGCGGATGCCTTCAGCTTTGGCGAAAATATACCGCTGGAGGACAAAGACGTCATGGTGGTGAGCTTTCCTGTATTCGGACGAGCTCTGCGGAATCCACTGCGGATCGAGGGAAAAGAACCGGCCCCGATTCAGGTACGTTCCTTGCTTTAACCCACCTCCAATGAAAGACATTGAAATGACGTTGTTCGGGAATCGCTTATAGGATGCGAGCCTCGCGCGAAGAATGATACAGAGAACGTGGCGACCTTTTCCGCCGTCAATCCCGCGACCGGAAATAGCTTCGGTCCGGTTTTTCATTCAGCGAGCCTCCAGGATGTTGAGCACGCTGCGCAACTTGCCGACGAGGCATTTGCTGTCTATGGAAAATTGCCCGGCAAAGAAAAGGGCAAGTTCCTGCGTCATATCGCCAAAGGCCTTGAGAGCATCGCGGACGAGTTGGTCGATAGAGCACATCAGGAAACTGCTCTGCCTGAGAAACGTTTGCAAGGCGAGGTGGCTCGCACGGCGAACCAGCTTCGCCTGTTCGCGGAGGTGGTCGAGGAAGGTTCCTGGTCGATGGCGCGCATCGATACGGCCGATCCTGATCGCACGCCATTGCCCAGGCCGGACATCCGTTCTTTGCTGCGTCCCCTGGGGCCGGTTGCCGTATTTGGAGCGAGCAATTTTCCGCTGGCATTTTCCGTCGCCGGCGGAGATACGGCATCCGCGCTCGCGGCGGGCAATCCTGTCATCGTGAAGGCCCATCCAGCGCATCCGGGAACCAGCGAATTAGCCGGTCAGATTATCCGCCAAAGCGTTCGCGAGTGCGGCCTGCCGCCCGGCGTGTTCGCCCTGCTCTTCGATGCGGGAACACGGATTGGAGCGGCCCTGGTGCAACACCCATTGGTGAAGGCTGTTGGATTTACCGGCTCGCTGGCAGGGGGGAAGGCGCTCATGCAGTTGGCGGCGGCGCGTCCGGAGCCGATTCCCTGCTTTGCCGAGATGAGCAGCACCAATCCGTTGTTTGTGCTGCCGGAAGCTTTGCGCATGCACGGCCGGCAGATCGCAGCCGACCTGTATGGATCGTTTACTCTCGGGTCCGGGCAGTTTTGCACCAAGCCGGGTCTGGTGTTTCTGCCGCAGGATGAACATGCGGATGAGGTCGTCGAAGACCTGAGAAAAAGCGTGATGAACGCGCCGGAATATCTCATGCTCACCGTCGGCATGCGCGCCCACTACCAGGCCGCGTGTGCCGAGCGCCAGAAGCATAATGGCATCGAGGTGCTGGCGAAATCCGCCTCCGTGAGCACTGCGGATTCTTCCCGTGTTTCCTCCATTCTCCTTCAGATAAATGGAAACGATTTGCTGCGAGACAGCGTGCTGGCGAAGGAGATGTTCGGCCCCAGCACTTTGATCGTTCGCTATTCGGATCGGCGGCAGTTGCTTGAACTCGCGCGCGCGCTGGAAGGTCATCTGACCGCTACGCTTCAGGGAACGGAGGCGGATATTGCGGAATATGCCGATCTGCTCGCTGTTCTCGAGCGCAAAGTGGGGCGGCTGATCGTAAACGGCTATCCCACCGGGGTGGAAGTTTGCCACGCCATGATCCACGGCGGGCCTTATCCTGCCACTTCCGATGGACGCTCGACTTCCGTTGGGAGCCAGGCCATCTATCGCTTCACGCGGCCCGTCTGCTACCAGAATTTTCCGCAAGTTGCACTGCCAGAAGAACTTAAGAATGAAAACCCGCTCCATATCTGGCGCATGGTCAACGGCGATTTGACCCGCGAAGCGCCAGGGCAATAAGCCTGTCCGCCAATCTCGGCTATCTGGTTTGAATTGAGTGGGTTGCAAGGGAGAACGCATTCGATTCCCGGTGTGGATGCAACCGGCAATCGCCTGCAATACCGGTGTTTATTTCCATTATGCTCCAATACAAACTGTTGATTCCATGTGGGATACAATTTCACGTTTTGCATTTTTGGAGAGAAAAATCACTCTTTTCTCCATGAATTATGCATGAATATAGTAATTTTTACTATATCGCTTTTTCGACTTATTTCCCTGTTTGGTCCCAGGTATTGAGAAGGCAGGATGGGACATTCACGGAGCCGGCTGAAGGCTCCAGAATCACCAAATCTTACTTCCTCCCTTGACAGTTCACAATCTTTCATAATATATATCTACAGCGACGAGGAAATATATCTATGCTCGCTATAAACATATATATAAAGGCGCCAATTATTATGCATACCAATTCCAGGAGGCCAAAGTGGGCAAGTATTTGCTAGTCGCTAAGGAAAAATTCATGTCACGCAACGAGCAGGAAGCCTCAGATCGTGGAATCGAAGTGGGCGCCCGGCATAAATGTCCAGCGCTATTTTTTGCCTTCGTCATGTTGCTTGCCGGTTTCGCGCCCATGCAGCTTCGGGCCCAGACCACGATGGGCGGAGTCGCGGGCACGGTCAAAGATCCTACGGGGGCGGTGGTCAAGGGCGCGACCATCACGCTGACCAACGAAGCCACCCAGGTGGTCCAGTCGGCTCAATCTGCGTCGAGTGGGACCTACGTCTTTGAAGCTGTCCCGATCGGCAGCTATACCTTGAAGGTGGATGCGCCCGGATTCAAGACATACGTGGACACCGGCATCCAAATTCATGTCCAGAACATTGTGACCGCGGACGTCCCCCTGGCGACAGGCAGCGTCTC
Organism: Acidobacteriaceae bacterium; assembly: GCA_965276585.1. Classification (GTDB taxonomy): domain Bacteria; phylum Acidobacteriota; class Terriglobia; order Terriglobales; family Acidobacteriaceae; genus JAKAAZ01. Next base: position 1,561,810 of record CBDIAZ010000003.1, read on the forward strand.
TCAGCAGGTGACCGTCACCTCGGCCATACCGCTGCTGCAGGCGCAGGATGCTACTCTGGGCCAGACCGTTCCCACCACGCAAATTAACGATTTGCCGCTGGCCGGCCGCAATCCCTTTGCTCTGACGGCGCTTGCAGCGGGGGCCTATTCTTCGACATTCATCAATGGCTCCGAGCCCGGTCAGGTGGATACCCGGGTGAACGGAGTGGACGACAACAACGAAGTGTTCGGCGGAGTCAACTATACCCCGGACCCGGACGCTGTTCAGGAATTCAAACTGCAGGACGGCAACAACAGCGCCCAATTCGGTCAGTTCGCCGGGTCGGTGGTCAATGCCGTCATCAAATCCGGCACCAACCGGGTCAGTGGAGATTTATTTGAATACCTGCGCAATGAGGCGTTCAATGCCAACACCTACTTTGCCAAGCAACACAACACCCCGATACCGGAATATCGCGAGAATCAGTATGGCGGGACGGTGGGCGGGCCGGTGTATATCCCCAAGCTGTACAACGGAAGGAACAAGACCTTCTTCTTTTTCGATTATCAGCACACAGGAATCACGCAAGCGACCGAATACACAGAGACCGTCCCAACGAGCCAGATGCAAAGCAGCGGTTTCACCAATCTGCAGGGTTTGATCGCCGGCAACAGCGGAACAAATAAGGACGCCCTGGGACGTGTATTTTCCCATGGCACGGTGCTCGATCCGGCAACGACGCGTTCCGTGGGACCGCATGCGATCGACCCCGTATCCGGCTTTACCAACAATTCCGCTAATACCGTCTATGTTCGCGATCCGTTTTATACCGGAGGAAGCATTGCCGGAATACAGAATTTCACCGGTCTTGCTTCGCAACTAAATATTATTCCGGCAGGGAGACTCGATCCAAACGCGGTGAAATTGCTGAGCCAGTTTCCGGCAGCAAACACAGTTGTCAAGGGCGGACTGATCAACAACTACTTTGCTGCTGTTCCAAATACTTCCACCACGAACCAGTACGACGTGAGGATCGATGAAAACATCAACCCAAGCAATCTAATCTGGGGGTCGTTTAGCTGGCTCAAAACAAACAGCGGAGCTGTGCAGCCGTTTCCCGGCCCAATGGGAGAGGCGCTGGGTTCGCAGCAAGGCTCCAACCCGCACTCTGAAGTCTCTCTGAACTATACGCATGTTTTTTCGCCGACGATGGAAAATGTAATGAACGGCGGATACGCCCATTCGGTTGGGGTTTTAGAAGCGCCCACCGCGAATACATTAGGCATACCGGCCCAGTACGGTATCCAGGGTATCCCGCAGTTCGCGGGCAACGGCGGTCTTCCGGACTTTATGGTGAGCGGGATCGCTCAATTTGGCGGACATGGATTTCGACCCTCGCTCAACGGAGACACCGGGCTGCAGTTTCAGGACAACCTGACGAAGCTCCATGGCAGCCATGAATTCAATATAGGATTCAACTTCAACCATATCCGGGGAAACATCCTGCAGCCTTCGAGCAGCAAGGGTGTTATCAGCTACAACGGGCAATACTCGGACATTCCAAATAGCAACAGCAGCGAACTCGGCATGGCGGACATGTTGCTGACACCCGGCCCCGCCACGGTTCCCAATGGCATTTCCAACCTTGGCAGCATCAGCAATTTTTATGGTTCAAATTTCGCTAAAACCTACTATTTCGCCGACTATTACGCCGCATACGTGCAAGACAACTGGAGGCCAACGTCCAACTTAACCGTGAATCTTGGACTTCGTTGGGAGTACTTTACGCCGTATGGAGAATCGAACGGCAGAGAATCGAACTTCATTATGCCTGGGGGGAACGGTCCGGGGGGCACTCTCTATATACCGAAGAAAGGCTGCGCGGTGCCGCGGTCGGCGGCGTTCAATGCCTTGCTGGCCGGCGATAACATTCAGGTCGACTGCGTATCCGGCCTCCGTGTCAACAAGGCGCAGAAAGACAACTTCGCCCCTCGCCTCGGATTCGCATACCGCTTCCTCCCCAACGTGGTACTACGTGGAGGCTACGGCATCGCCTATGGCGCGTTTGACAGCGTTGGATTCGGCAACACCCTGGGCACCAACTATCCATTCCAATATACGATCGGCGCACCCAGCACGACTTCGCAACTTCCAGAGCTGCTGCCGGACGGTGTAACCACGGCGACCATGGAGAACACATTTGGCGCCGTCAACCTGCAAGACCCTACCCTGGTGACCGGTGCGAACTCGTTCCTCTTTGGCAAGCAGTACAACTACCTGTCGCCCCTCACTCAAACTGTAAATCTCACGGTTCAGGACCAATTCACCCGTCGGGACTCCCTTTCGGTCGGATATGTGGGAACGTTCGGGAGAAATCTCGACACCTTCGGGAGCCACAACTCTGTTACGGAAATTCTACCGAAAGGCGTCAATGCGCAGCCCTACTCTCCCATTCCGAATCTGGCTGGGGGCTCGCAATTTTTACAGAGCATCGCGAAATCCAACTACAGCTCCTTGCAAACGACCTACCAGCACCAGTTCAAAAACGACCTTGTCCTGCTGGCCAACTATACCTATGGAAAGTGCATGTCGGACGACAATGGGAAAACCGATCTTGGCAGCGGATATCGAGCGGAATGGCTGCCCGGCTTCGGCATCGGGCGAGACTTTACCCTGTGCAGCGGCGATTCCACGCACCTGGTTCATGTATCGGGCGAGTATGCGTTGCCTTTCGGACGAGGCAACCGGTTCCTGAGCAATATTCCCAAATGGCTGGATGTCTTGATCGGAGGATGGCAAATCAACTACATCTATACCTATCATAGCGGTGTACCTTTGAACGTTGGGTGCCCCGTTGCGACTTCGAACTTTGGCTGCAACGCCAACCTGATTCCAGACGTGAACCCCTACGCGGGACCGCATAACCAAACCCAGTGGCTGAACCCGGCGGCATTCGCACAGCCGCCACAGGCAACTGCTATTGGACAGACCGACTTTTCCCCGCTTGGCAGCAGAGCAAATCAGGTGCGATCGCCTGGATATACGGACCTGGACTCCTCCATATTCAAAAACTTCGCCACCGGAAAGGGCACTTCTCTGCAGTTTCGCGTGGAAACCTTCAACACGCTGAACAATGTGCAATTCAACGCTCCCGGCCAGCTGAATTTCAAAAACCTGACAGCCTTCAGCTCCATCACCGGAACGAGCGCTGCCCGCACCGGACAGCTCGCTGCCAAGCTGTTCTTCTGAGACTTCCTCCTGCCTGATCTCGACGATGGAGGAGGCTAGAAACCTCTTCCATCGCTGCCAAAAGCCGTGTGACGGATGAAGGAATCATCGAGACATACCTTTCCGGGAGCAATGACATGAGACGAAAAGTATTGACTAGAGCAGCTTCTCATTTCTTTTCCAGCCTGAAACCAACGGACAATGCGGTGGCCGATCGCCACAGGGCAACGAGGTTTGCGACTGGGATGGCGTTGGCGGCTGGCCTGTTGTTCAGCGTCCCGGCGCTGTATGCGAGCGGGCCGAAGTTATGGCCTACCTTTTCCCGACCCTCGACTATTGTGAACGTCAACCTTGTCGGCGCGGGCCAGCTGGGCAACAACTTCATGGCGGAAGCCACGCTGCAGGGCGCCTACAACCAGTTGCAGAAGCGCACTCGCTTATATGTCAGCACCGCAGCCGACGATCCCTATTGGCTGTTGCACGCGGTGCCTGCGGGCATCACGGTCTCAAATTTTCCGTTCACAACCAGCGATCCGAACGGAGCGCTGAAGGCGCTGCTGGCCGCGTACGGCCCGTGGATCAAGGGGTATTACATCTGCGATCCATACCCGGCCCCGGAAAGCTGCAACATGGCCATGACTTTGGCCGCCATCAACGACGCCATGGTGGTCAACCCAGACAACCTGGCCGTCATGTCGGCCTACAGTGTGCCCTTGATGCCGAATGGCGATCTGCGTACCTACACGTGGGTCGGAGCGGACGCGAGCCTGATCAACAATGCGACCATCAACAAGGTCGACAACCCCAGCGGTGGCGATGGGACTTCCGGGTGGAGCGCCAATGGCGGAACCGTGAGCGCAACCACTTATAACGACGCTCCCGCGCTGGAATGGACCCGGCCAGCCGACGCGCCGAACGATGCCTGGGCCAAATTCGATCCGGCAATCACCGCAAGCGGATCGACACGCCCATATATTTTCTCGGTGCAGGTGGCCGGATCGGGAACGGTTTTTCTCGATGCGTACAACGGCGCGGCGGACGTGCAGAGCGCGCCGGTGACGCTGACCTCCAACTACCAGACCTTGCAGCTTGAAGTACCGATTCCGTTGAGCGGCAATACCAGCAACCACGCCATTCAAATCCAAGTGCGCGCCCATTCCCAGAGCAACGCGTTGTCGGTTTATTTCATCAACGCGGCGGCCGTTGGAAACCGGGTGGCGATCGACACGTATCAATTCAACAACCTGATCTCCAGCACCAACGGGACGATTCTGGCGCAGGATTTTCCTAACAGCTACAACCTGCGCGACTACCAGGTGGCGGCAAAGATGTTCACCTTCGATCTCTCGCAAGACAACGCCGACGAGAAGACGCTGTATGGCAAGATCATCGACTACACGCCGCACAATACGCCGATGATGGGCTATATCGACGATGAGAACAACGATGTTCCCTTCCTGAGCGGGAGCGGCGAGGGACATTTTCTGAACGCCTCCGACGACTACAACAACGGATCTGTGTGGGCCTCGCTGCCGCAGCCACGGAGCCTTTGGCAGCCGGCTCCGGCTGCGATCTCAACCACCAACGGCACCGTCTACGTAGCGCTGGCAGCGTCGGATGGCGACAATGCTTCCATTATCCAGCACCAAAATGTTCAACGCTGGACGGATGGCAAGTTTTTAGGCGCGGTGCCGATGGCGTGGACGATGCCTCCGGGAATGATCCAGAACTCGCCTGGGATCATCAGCAACTTCTATCAGTTTCTGCCGCAGAGCGACGAAATCATGGCCGGGCCTTCCGGTGTCGGCTACGCGCAGGGGACTACTGGCGGGGACGTAACTCCATTCGCGGACCTTACCCGTCAATTCATGAATCTAGACAGCATGAGCACAGTCACCAACTGGTTCGACGCGGCGGATGAAAGCAACGTGGCCGCCTTCGCCGATGTGACCGGTGTGCCTCACGTGGTCTGGCGCACCGCGTATCCATACACGCTGGAAGGCCGCACCGTAATCGATGGCCAGGTGATCGGTTATAACGCCATGCCCGATGCCCAGATTTCGGCAATCGAATCGTACGTCTCGGATCATTGGTCGTCGGGCGCGCCGCTGTTCGTCGAGGCGCTGTACGACGACTTGACGCTTTCGCAGGACGACGCGCTGTACGTAGCGCAGCAACTGCAGCTTCATGGCGGCCATCCGTACGTCTTTATGACCCCCAGCGAAATGGCGTTGACCGAAAAGGCTGCGGGGTCTGTGTCCGCCAATCCGCAGGCGGTGGCGGGATCGACCCTGACCGCGGCCTATCCGAACAATGTGATCTGGAATGCGAACGGGCAGGAGCCGGGAGCGAGCGTCACATCCTCAAGCTGGGCCCTGGGCGGCACCGGCCACGACGAAGAGCTGCTGGCCAATCAAGACTTCAACGGGAGCGCATACGAGGCGTTGTCTGTACCCGGCAATGCCGGCGTGAACTGTTACGCGTACGAGTATCTCGGAAAGAATGTGGTCGTGGGCCGCTATTACCGCTTTTCGGTGAGCGTGGCTGGAAGCGGCACGGCGTTCATGACGGTTTACGATGGAACCGCGAATCATAAAAGCGCGCCGATCCAGCTGAGTTCCGCGTTCCAGACGATCTCCATGATTGTCGAAATGCAGAGCGCAACAAAAGGTCAGATCCAGGTCGGGGTCGCTCCCTCGAGTTCGGCCCAGGTGATTTATTTCAGCGCCTCCACCAGCACCAATCCAGGTTGGTATTACAGCGCGCCCGGCTCCAGCTCCACCACCGCCAGCTTCGGCGCCGCAACATTCAACGGCTCGCAGGCGTTCTCCTTCAGTGTTCCCGCAAGCGAAGGAAGCGACCAGGCGATGAACTTCTATCCGGACAGCCTGGTCCCGGGCGCTACGTACAACGCTTCGGTGGACCTGGCCGGCACACCGGGAGCGACGGCTTTGCTGGATTTCAATAACGGAGGCTCGGATAGCAAGTCCTCACTGGTCACGCTGAGCAGCAACTGGCAAACCGTCAACGTGAGCGGAACTATCAGCGGTTCCGGAACTCCAATGTTTGAGGTTCAGGTGCCGACCCAGGGCGCCAACACGACGGTGTATTTCCGAAACGCTTCCCTGGTGGAATCCGGCAGCGGCGGCACGATCGACTTCTACACTGGCCTGGAAAGCGGCCAGCCTCAACTCTCCTGGACCGACACTGTCGACAGCGCATCTCCGGGAGGCGGCGAGAGCGGCGTCGACCGCGCCATCCTGCAGTCCAGTACAGCCGTCACGAATGGCGGGTCGGACTCGATTCACTACGGGGGCACTGCGAGCGGCGGGTCGGACGGTTTTCAGCACGGAGGCACCCAACCGAATATGGAGAGGTTGCCGAGTGCTCAATCGTGGAGGCAACCGAGTCGACCATCCTCTACCCACGCGTATATGAAGGCGTTCAGCAACAGCACCATGCTGAGTTCCACCAGCCGGTTGTCGTACTGGATCTATCCTGAGACCCCACTCGGCCAGGAGGCGGGCGCGAGTTCAATGACCGGGCAGAACAGTATCTGCGTCGCGGTCGACATCGTCTTCACCGACGGCACAGCTCTGCGCAATCTGCCTATCACGGACCAGTACGGCAACATGTTGAATCCTGCGGACGAATGCAACCACCTGGAGCCGGACCAGTGGAACTATGTGACGGCGGACCTTGGCAGACTTTCCGGGAAAATGGTCGAGCGCATCGATGTCGACTACGACCAGCCGGGCGGCAGAGGCAACTACGGCGGATATGTGGACGACGTTCGCTTGACTCACTAAGTCGATGACCAGCTCGATTTGAAACCAGGATGGAATCAGTATTGCCAATGTGTGGATTGCAGAAAAGGTCGCAATAAAGATGAAGAGAATCGCTTCCGTTCTGATCTGCGCGGCCTGCTTATTGGGATCTGCGGCGTGGGCGCGGTCCAGGCCAACTGCGCCGATTATCTTGACAGTAGATACAGCGTCGCGCGGCTATGCCATACCCGATGACTTTAGTGGGCTGGGTTTTGAAACAGCCAGTATGCTGCCGAATCGTTACGGCGTGTCCGGGTATTTTTTTACTCCATCGAACACGCAACTTGTCACCCTGTTCAAGAACATCGGCGTGAAGGAAATTCGCGTCGGTGGAGGGATAGTGGATGGCTCCGGCTCAGGGGAACATTGCAATGCCGCGCGGATGACGGCGACTCTGGGCGGCGCTTCCATCCCTAACGATGCACCGTGGCGGGGCAAATGGACGCAGCTGGCCATATCAAAAACGGCAGGATTGCCGTGACTGTCCAAAGCACGACCGCCGTGATGATGCAAATCCACGCATCGATGTGATCCGTGAAGTGATCCGGGAACCGCTCATTCAATGAGCAAAATGATTTTCTGAAACATGCTGTACCCGAACAAATGAGGATAAAAATGGACAGACGCACATTCAATAAATTAGCCGGCCTTGCGACCATGGGTGCTTTGACGGCGGATCTGGATCTTAGCGCTGCGCAAGCAGCGGCTGTAGCTGGAGAGATGGTCTTAGAGGATAGCGAGCTTCTGGTTGCATTCGACCGCGCTTCCGGGGCTTTGACGCGGATGGAGTATAAGCCGACCCACTGGACGATTGAGCGGCGGCCGGCACTTGGAGCATCGTTCCGGTTGCTGGCGCCGCTTCCGGAGCGCCGCGACAATTTCGTTCTTGGCCAGAAACAAAAGGCCGTCAGTGTCAAAAAGATTTCCGGCCATGAAGTTGAACTGCGATGGGAAAACCTTGTCAGCGAGCACGGCGGCGTTTTGCCGATGACTCTGAAGGCGGTTGTGAGCCTGACCAACGGCAAGCTGGCCTTTAACGCAACGCTCGAAAACCATTCTCATCTGACGGTGGAAACGATCGACTACCCGTACTTCGGAGACATCAATTCGCCTACGCAAGATACGCCGATGGCGGCACGCACCATGTGGTATGGCAACCTTGGGGCCGACGAAATCTATCCGAATTTCGGCAATGAAAAAGGCTATTGGGGGGTTGATTTCCCCACTAAGACCTTTGGCTCGAATCGCAGTCTTTTCTGCCTGCTCCAGGCTCCACGCCAAGGGCTTTATGTTGAAATGTCCGATCCGACGCTTCCCTATTATCTGGAATACACCTTTGAGCAGCATCCCGGCGTGCTTTATGGAAGCGTGGTACCGAAGACAGATGAAATCTCCGGCTTCCCGGTGCATTTGAAGTTTCGGACATGCCATTTTATTTTTGCCCATCCTAATTCGACTGTGAAGCTGGCTCCTGTCGTCCTGCGCGGGTATCAAGGTGACTGGCACGCGGGGGTCGACACTTATAAAGAATGGCGCAACACCTGGTTCAAGCCGGCACATCTTCCCGATTGGGCGAAGGAGGTTCATTCCTGGACTATGCTGCGGATGAATACGCCGGAAGAAGATTATTCCATTCCTTACACCGACTTTGTGGAATACGGCAAGGAGTATGCCGACAATGGTGTGCGGGCAGTTCAACTGATCGGATGGAACAAAGGAGGCCAGGACCGCGACGATCCTTCCCAGGATATAGATCCGCATTTAGGTACCTGGCAACAATTCCATGACGCAATTGCCAAAGTTCAGGCGATGGGCGTGAAGGTCATCCTGTTTGGCAAGCTGAACTGGGCCGATATGACTACGGCCTGGTATAAGGATGAGTTATATAAATACCAGGCGACCGATCCATATGGCATTCCGTATCAGACGCCTGGATACAGTTATGTAACTCCCACACAACTGGCTGGAATTAACAATCGCCGGCGGGCGGTGATGGATTTTCTCGACCCAGCCTATCGGGACATTGCGACAAAGCAGTTTGAAAAGATTCTGGCGCTAGGTGCAGAAGGCTGGCTGTGGGACGAAGTCTGCCACCACGGCCCGGTTCTATACAACTTTGCGTCGGGTCATGGATATGTTCCGCCGGGTTATATCTACAACGGCGATCTGTCGCTCTCCGCGCGACTCCGCGCCGCTGCCGATAAGGTCAATCCCAATTTTGTTTTTGCCGGCGAAGGGCCGCAGGACTGGTTGATGCAGTACTTTCCTGTGTCCGAGACCGGTGTGGGCGCGACCCCGATCTGTCAGTATCTCGATCCCAATTGCCTGTTGCTGGCCGGGGTCAGCGGCTTCGACGATCGAGATAAGCTGAACATGATTCTTCTGCATCGGTACGTGATTCAATACGAGCCTTTCTTCTACAAAGGTCACCTGAGAGATTTTCCGCTGACGCTGGCTTATGGAAAGAAAATCGATGCGTTGCGGAGCAAATACAAAGCCTACCTTTGGGATGGCGAGTTTCGGGATACGCTGGGCGCCGATGTGACGGCGAATGGGCTGTCTCGTTATTCTGTTTTCGTCGCCGTCGGCGGAAAACGGGCGGTGGTAGTCATCAATCCGAGAGCCGATGCGATTATCGCCAAAGTGAACCTGCCGAATGCGGGCAAACTAATCGTAGCCACTCCGGAGCAACCAGATGGCGAGTCGACGACCGGAACTTTGCAAATTCCGGCGCGTTCCGCCGCCGTTGTCATGGAAAGCTAGCAGCAAATTTTATCTGTGGGATGGATTGCATGGCGCCGGCGAAGGATATTTGCCGGAAGACTGGGATGGAGTAGAGGCGCTTTTTCACTGGCCATTATGGAATCGGCTTCAACAAACACGGCTATCGATCCAGATAAGGGGCGCGGTTTGAGCAGTAAAAAACTCATTGCAAAAATGAACTCGATGATCGAAAACACTCTGCGTTTCCAAGTCGTCGGTATTTGCACTGCATTGATGTTTCTATTTCTGGGAAACGCGAACCTTCACGCTGAAGTGAAGGTGCTGCGTGTGGATCCGCACCAGACCGATTCCGCTATTGTGACGGTTCACGGTCCGCATATCGCTGTGTACGATCCGCAGGCGGCTCCCCGCCATTGTCTGTTCCTCTTTCTCGTCGGCACAAAGAGCAAAGCAACCGGCAGTCTGCCCATCGATAGCGCCTTTGCGCAGTGGGGCTATCACGCCATCAGCCTGGATTACGAGGACAACGTTGTTGCCGTTTCCCGCGCGCACAGTCTGGATAGCACAAGCTTCGGTCGTTATCGCGAGGCCATTGTGACCGGAGATCCTGTCAGCGCGACAATTCAGGTAAATCCCGCCAATTCCATCTTGAATCGGTTCCAAAAACTGCTGGTCTATCTCGTGAAACACGATCCGGGCGGCGGATGGGACGAGTTCCTGGCCAACGGCCATCCGGTCTGGAGCCGCATCATGGTTGCGGGTCATTCCCAGGGAGCCGGACATGCAGCTTATATCGGAAAGTTGTTCAGGGTCGACCGGGTGCTGATGTTCTCCGGTCCGCAGGATTATATGGATGATCTGCATAAACCCGCCCCCTGGCTGGCGCGCAAAAGCGCCACGCCCCCATCTCGATTCTTCGCGTTCCTTAACCTTGAGGATCCGTTCAATGTGCATCATCAGATCGCGAACTGCGTGGTGCTGATGAACATGTCGAAACCGAACTCGCTAAGGGTCAAGCCAGGCGAGGTTATCCGCGGCGACTACCACATCCTCATCAACAATTTTCCTACCAAACAGCATCATGGCTCCACTCTGTTCCCGCAGTTCGAAAACGTGTGGGAATATATGGCCAAGACACTCACGACCCCCAGTGATCGATGAACTTTATCTATACTTTCAATACCGGTAGCTGCGATTCGACGAATTAATTTCGGCGCCTGTGTCAGGGGAGACGGAATCGGGCTGGAAAGCTCAGCTTCAATCTGGAGTCGAATTGGCGAGGCGGCAGGCATGATATTTTTATTCGTCTTATATTCGCCTCTCGTAGACTGTGCCGCTATTCGTAATTGATCGCTTATTGAGCCGCAGACTGAAAAACCGGAAATTTGGTGCACAGAACTGTCCGCGCTCGACTGTGATAAATAACAGGGAAGGTATAACCATCACATGAGAACAAAACATAGGACGTGAATTTGCTCACGAAGCTATCGGCACTATCGCAAAACAGCCGCCTCGGGCGTGTGGCTGTCGCAACCGTGTCCTCAATTGGGAGCAGAGGGATTTCAATAGCGGTGAGCGCGATCTCCATTCCACTGACCGTGCGGTATTTGGGCGCTGAAATGTATGGTGTGTGGGTGACCATCGGCACGACGCTCGCAATGCTCGGTGTCATGGATCTCGGCATTGGTAATACTCTTACGAATTCGATTTCAGAAGCCTATGCTCTGGGTTCGAAAGAATTAGCTGGGCTTTATACGGCCAGTGCTTTCTGGATGATGGCTGCAGTGGCATTATTTTTGGGGATAATAGGATACCCGCTTTGGCATGTCCTTAATTTTGGCTCTATATTCAACATTCATGATCCATTCGCTATAAAACAATCGCGTGATGCAGTTGGCATGGCCTATATATTATTTCTTCTCGGGCTTCCTACTAATCTTGTCAACAAACTGCTGGGCGGATATCAGCAACTCCATATCGCCAACTATTTTTCAGCGGCGGGTGCGGTTTTAAGCCTCCTAGCAATCGTCGCGACGACATATTTCCACGGCGGACTCGTGGTATTGGTGCTGGCATATTCTGGATCTCTTTTGCTCAGCAATATGATTTGTATGTCATGGCTATTTCTTTCCTATAAGCCTTGGCTATTCCCAAGCTTTAAACAGATACACATTTCCACTGCGAAACAGATGCTGGGTGTTGGAGGAATGTTTTTCCTGCTCCAGCTATCTGCGCTCGTTGTCTTTAATTCAGACAATCTTGTGATCGCCCATTACCTAGGTGCAAACGAAGTGACTCCTTATAATGTTACCTGGAGGCTCGTGGGCTACGCGGCCGTTTTGCAGACTCTGCTCACACCTGCACTTTGGCCTGCATATTCAGAGGCCATCGTTCGAGGGGATTCGTCCTGGGTCAGATTGACCTATCGCAGGACCATGTTGGTCACGATGTTATTTGCATCTATATGCTGCCTGATCTTCTTATCTACTGGAAGAACTTTAATACGCCTTTGGGCTGGCTCCGCGGCAATGCCCTCCGAGGGACTGTTGATCGCCATGTGTGTCTGGGTTCTTATCAGTACCCTTATGAATAATGAGGCTACGCTTCTGGTGGCTGCGAACGAGATTCGTTTACAGACTTGGCTTGCTCTCATTGCTGCAGCGTTGAACATTTTTTTGTCGATTGTATTGGTCCAGAAAATTGGCTCAGTCGGTGTGATCTTAGGGACAATCTTATCGTATGTGCTTATACTAATAGGCCCGCAAACCTGGAAAACAATCGTCGTTCTAAATAATCTAGAGTCAAGCAAGTCTCGCCAGAATGCGTGTGACAATCCAGAGCTTTTACCTGCTCTGGAGGCAAACATCGACTGATAGGCAACGCTAGATACTACATATAATATGGACTTTTTACCGAATTTCATATGGAGCACATAATCTGCAGAACTTCTCTAGCTTAATTCAAAATGAATGACTAGTCGCGAGCGCACTCACGATATCCTAAACAAGGAAACTATGGAAACTCAAGCATCTGGCAATCTCACCCGGACACCATCTCGCATTGCACAGTTAATTTTTGATCTTCGCCACAGCCTGCTTATCGGGACAATTTCAAATAAAAGTTCCATAGGAAGAACTTGGGCGCGGGTTATACATAAACTTTTGTCTCCGGTATGGAATGCTGTAAGGCAACAAAGATGGGTACGTGGCCATGTTTACGGGCGAGAGATGCTGATGCCCGCAGAACATCCCATAGTCCCAACCGTTACGGAGGTCCCCCTCTATAACAGCCCTCTTGCTTTGGCAGTTGCGGCGCTTTCAAAGTCACGAAATTCGCTTTCAATCGTTGATGTTGGCGCTAATATCGGCGAAACAGTAGCAGTGATCGAGCAGAGGACTCCTGATCGATGCATATACTTCTGTATTGAGCCTGAACCAGAACTAGCAGAGCTTTGCCGGCGCAACTTCAAAGGAAATGCGCGCGTGACTGTGAAGGAAGCCTTTGTCGGTGAATGCAAGGACGTCAATGTAGTGTTGGTGGACGATGGACGGGCGAACCCATCTACACAATTCAGCAGTACCGCTAAAGGACAACTACTTAATAGACTTGATATGTTAGTTGCGGGATTTGCAGAGCAGCATGGTGTCGATTTAATTAAAACTGACACGGAAGGCTATGATTTCACCATTTTACGTTCTGCGGAATTGATTCTGCAGAAATACAAGCCTGCAGTATATTTTGAATGGTATCCGGAACTCTTACTGAAACTTAATGAGAGTCCGGAAAGCATCTTTCGGTTTTTGGAGCAATATGGATATCGACACTGGGTAGTTTTTACGAGACGCGGAGAACTGTATTGTGAGATATCGGATCCGACGAGCAGATTCCTTGAGGTTCTAACAAAAGCAGCAATCAATTGCTCTGATATTCTCTACTTTGATGTCTTCGGCTCAACGGAACAAGTTGCAAGTAGAACGCTTACGGATTTATGTATAAACCAAGTACGATCAGTGAGGAATCAAAGGATTGTCAACGCAGCCACTCCGCCGGCCCATGACATGAAATCGTAATTTACATGAGCCGCAAGCGTGTGAAATCTACTCTGCAATGAACTATCTGGAGTTACACAAGTCTCGCCTAATCGAAACAAACCAAAAGATTCTGCATGCACTGGCAGAAAATGTCGAATGATTAATGAAGTTACCATATGCCCATTAAGTTAGTGGCTTCTTCGAAAAGAAAATTAAAAAAGGCGATGCGAAAGGTTATTTATTTCCCCATATCATCTGCCTTGTTTAAACTATATGCGTCATTGCTGTTGAAAATTGGTGCAGATAGAGAGCATAACCTTTCCAATCCGTCTACCAAGAGAATCTTGATATCCCATTTATACTGCAATCTTGGCGACCTTATACTGACAATCCCACTTATTGACAGCCTAAATAGGCATTTCTCATCCTATGCGGTTGATATTGCAATCGATATAAAACTGGCTGAGTTCTGCAAGAGTATCCCTGGGATTTCTAACGTGTACGCATTCGAGCCCGGTATCTCCAAGCTTGCTGTGATTAATCCATATCTTCATGTAATAAGTCAGATCAAACTTTATTGGAGATATCTACGCCATGTTCGCCATTCTATGTGTATTGTTCCCAGGTGGGGAGAAGATCCATTTCGTTCGCAGTATTTGGCTTATTTAAGCTCTGCCCCGAAGCGATACGGCTATAGTGCCTCAGTCGACCGCGGCGATATATCTCGGGATAGATTGTTATCACAATGTTCTATTGCCGGCTCTCATGAACACGAGATTGTGCGTGAACTGCGCCTACTGCAACGTGTAGGTGTTGTGTCGGAATCTGTATCTGATTCTATTGTCAATCAGCCTAGCGCAACGCTCCAACTACTCGTCTCCAGGAACGAGAAAGTACCTCTCAGTACAATTATTCCTGGCTTACCATTCGAGTTATCTGCCGGGAATTATGCTGTTGTTGCTCCAGGATCTACTCAACGAAAGAGGAATTGGCCAGCATACAAGTTTTCAGATGCAATATTGAGACTTCAAGAGAGATATGCAATTAATTTTCTTCTCACAGGAGGCCCAGGCGAAGTCGAGCTGTGTAATGCAGTTTCAGATGCTTGTGGCGGGACTGCTGTTTCTATCGCAGGAAGAACACAATTGACTGGATTGATGCTACTCCTGAAAAACGCCGCAATTGTTATTGGAAATGATTCCGGAACAGGACACTTATCGGGCGCTCTCGGAGTTCCAACTATCGCTATCAGCTCTTTTCCTCGATCATGCCCTCAGGAACATGCAAATTCCCCGCAGCGGTTCAGACCAATGGGGCCACGAGTATCTGTTATACAGCCGGCTCAGCCGCTACCACCGTGCATACATTATTGCGAATGCACAGAGGCACATTGCATTACGCAGGTTTCAGTGGAGGATGTTGTGGCGGCTGCAGAGGGATACTTAGATAAGTGCATTACGCCTATGTCAGTTCGAGCTCATCTTGACTCTTGATTTACTACGGGTAACCAAGCCTTCACTTTCTCGCTATATACTTTAATAAGAACGGCGGGTGATCCGGCCACCATCGAATATGCTGGAAATGAATGTGTAACGACTGAATTTGTACCAACCACGCAATTGTCGCCCAGTTTAACTCCTGGCATAATGGATGCTCGAAATCCAAGAAAGCAATTGCGGCCGATATGTACAGGCCCTTTACTTTCCAACGGTTGCTTCATGATTGGGCCGAGGCTAGGATACAACCCGTGAGCGTTATCTGTGATGTACACATATTCGCTTAGGACACATCCATCCTCAATCACTATTGAATCGATGGCCACGAAATATGCATACCGGCCGATGTAAACCTCATTCTCAATCTTAATTTCGGGTTTATACTTGATTCCCGCATACTCCTTCAGGGGGGTAATGTAAGCGTTCGAATGAATATCGGTGTCATTGCCAATAGATAGGAACTCTGGATTCAAAAGCGTGTATGGACGTTGGATATACGATCCATCGCCCATTTTTACCCCGCGCGGGCGATATAGTATCTCTTTCGCTAAACGGCGCGCCGGTCTTACAATGCGGCGTGCAGATTTCAAAAGTGTTGTCATACTATTGATGTAGTATACCTCTGAGATTGGAGCACTTGGCAGCTGTCTGCGTCCGCGGAAATTCAAACGACAAGATCATATTGACCAGGCAGTCGTATATATGAAGATCCTCATTACCGGCGGCGCAGGATTTATTGGCCAGCACCTTGCGCGATTTTTGCTCCGACAAGACATCTCGATTACGATTCTCGATAATTTCCTGCCCCAGGTGCATGGTGAAGCGGGGCAGCTTCCTGCGGATTTGACCGCAGCAGTACGGCTGGTGCGCGGTGATGTGGCCGATCCCGCTGCCATGCGGGACGCTCTGCATGGTGTCGAACGCATTGTCCATCTCGCGGCGGAAACCGGCACGGGCCAGTCGATGTATGAGGTGGGTCGTTATGCGCGAACCAATCTCGAAGGCACGGCCCAACTTTTCGATGTGCTCGCGAAAGCTGCGAATCGCAGGCTGGACCGAATCGTCGTCGCTTCCTCCCGCGCTATATATGGCGAAGGGGCCTACAGATGCGACCGCGACGGCCTGGTCTACCCGCAACCGCGTTCTTCCGCGGAAAAGCAGGCTGGCAGCTTCGATCCGTTATGCCCGGTTTGCCACGATGCATGCGCCGCTATAGCCACTCCGGAAAGCGCGCCACAGCAGCCGTCGTCATTTTATGGATTGAGTAAACTGACACAGGAGCAAATGGTGCTGCTCTTTGGCCACGTGTTGGACATTCCAGCCGTAGCGCTACGCTACCAGAATGTATTTGGTCCTGGGCAGTCGCTGCAGAATCCCTATACTGGCATCCTGGCGGTTTTTTCAAATCTGGCGCGTGTTGGCGAGCCGATTCGCGTATTTGAGGATGGTATGGAAAGTCGAGATTTTGTCTACATCGACGATGTGGTGGCTGCGACGGCCGCGGCGCTACTGCTGCCGATGCAGGGATGTCACTCGATCAATATTGGCTCCGGCAAACGCATTACCGTGCTGGAAGTCGCAGAGCAAATCAATGCTTATTTTGGAGGTCGCTCTGTCGTGCAGGTAACAGGTGCGTTCCGCGAGGGGGACATCCGTCATGGGTTTGCAGATCTGACACTCGCGCGGCAACTGCTAGGCTACCAACCTGCCTGGAACTTTCGCGAAGGCCTGGAATGCTTTTTAGCATGGGCAGCGGGCTCCTCGCCTTCCACTGAAGGCTATGAGCGGTCCTTGACGGAGATGCGAGATCGAGGTTTGCTGCGTGGCTGAAGTTAGGCAAGTAGAAACTGGCAAAATAGGCGTGGTAACTGTCACGTATAACAGCGAGCCGGTACTGCAGGAGTTCTTTACTTCTTTGGCGGCGCAGACGCACCGAAACTTTATTCTCTACGTCGTAGACAATGCCTCGAAGGACCGCACTCTGGAAATAACCCGGCGACAGACAGATATATCCCCCGTTATTATCGCGAATACGGAAAATCTTGGCGTGGCCGAGGGAAATAACCAGGGGATCAGAGCCGCCCTTGTGGACGGGTGCGAATGCGTCTTATTGCTGAACAACGACACGGTTTTCCCGGCAGATCTTATCGGGCAATTGTATGCCGGCCTGGAAGAGCACAAATGCGACATGACTACAGGGAAAATGTATTACCACGATAAACCGGATATTTTCTGGTGCGCGGGAGGACATTTCCAACCGTGGTTGGGATATCGCACTCAGCACGATGGGGAATACCAAAAAGATACCGGACAATTTGATGAGCCTCGCCGCATAACCTATACGCCCACCTGCTGCCTAATGCTGCGCCGGAGCGTTTTTGATCGAATCGGCCTGATGGACAGCCGATATTTCGTATATTCCGACGATGTGGATTTTCTTTATCGCTGCTTAAAGGATGGCATTTCACTCTGGTTTTTGCCGGACGCGAAGCTTTGGCATAAGGTCAGCTCGCTAACAGGTGGAGATACTTCATCATTTGCTCTTCGATTTCAAATTCGGAATACGATCTATTTTCAACGAAAATACCTACCGCCGTGGTTAGCCTTTCTATGGTACAGCTACACTCAAGCACGTTCTTTATTCGCTTTCCTGCTGGGCCACAATACATTATCTAAATGGAACCTCCGTCGATATGCAGCGAAAGAGGGAAGGGGAATCATTGCTTAGAAACTTACGAACCGACAACCCTGTTATATCGGAAAATTAAGTGGTTCTTTATATAGCACTTTTTCTTGGCCTATGTATTCTTTCGTTGCATGAAGTCTTTCCGATTTCGAAAATAAACCGTTCGATCCTCGCTATCTCTTTAGCAAGCACATTCTGGATCTTATCTTTTTCGAGATGGAACAATGGAACGGATTGGGACGCATATCATTCACTATACGAGTCATACGTTAGCGCCCCCTTATTCGTTAATATTTTTAACGGGTACATGGAGCCCGGATATTTATTCCTCAACTATCTATTTGCCTGGGCGCACTCATATCATTTCTTCCTAGCGGTGCTGGGCCTTCTTGTATTCATCCCTAAATTAATACCCATTCTCCGTGAATCTCCGTACATATCCGTATCTTTCCTAGTATATTTCTGTACCATGCTTGGCGACATATTCTTCGTAAGGGAGTCGCTAGCAGTTTCCTTGTGCTTCCTGGCGTTATGGCTCTCATATCGAGGGTATAAAAAGTGGCCCTATTTCTTCGTTATCGCGGCAGCAACAATACATATAACGGCAATAATATTTCTGCTCGTACTGCTATTCCAGCCTCTTCCGAAGCGATCACTCAAGACTGACATAATTATGACAATAATAGTCATATCAGTCTCCCTTGCAGTATGGAGCATCCTGACCGAATATTTATCGTCTTTGGGCCTCTCCATAGGTTTTCTGCTCTTGAGCGATAAGATCAATCTCTACATTATCAACAACGCCACTGGTGGAATGACGGATACAAAGCTGCAAGATAGTTTCAGGATTTTCAAGGACATATCTATTTATATATATTTTTGTGTCCGACAGAAACACATAGGGCAACGTTTTGCACTTCTGTATTCGCGATTATTGCAAACCCAGTTTTATGGGACCCTGCTGGTATGTGCATTTTCATTGACGGCATATACATTGATCAGATTCTCAACCTATTTTACGGTGTCTGAAATATTATTATTCCCCATTGCAATATCGTCCCATAAAAGGTTTGAGAGGGCACTTATCTTGTGTTTTCTTTTAGCCTATTGCGTCGCGAGTTTATATCAAGGCTTATTCTCGTCATACCATAATCTGTTCGTGCCATTTAATTTCTACACAATATCAATACCATAATTGCAGCAAAAGATGAGGCTAAGAGACATGGTGATATTGGTTGATTTCTGCTCTATTGATACAATACACTTTGAAATAAACAAGTTTTATCTCGAAGTTTATAAGCGTATCTTAGGGTATCCTGTGCACTTGTTTGCAGAGACCAAACACGCATCTGCGCTTCATAGGGTTTGCCCGATAGACAGGCAAGTCCACTTCTCTTTTTATAGGCCTTATTCCAGCAATCGGATAATCAGAATGTATTTGCGTGAGATTGCGACTATTGTTCGACTCATGCGAGTAATCGGCTATGCAAGGAAGAACCGTGCAACCCTACTTCATATACTCAACATTTCCCATTTCTCTCACAACGTTGCCCGGGTGATGCTTAAGGTGTTACCGCCCCGATGCCCGGTGTTTTTAAGTATTCACGACGAGCTTGAGTCAATTGCTAAAAAAGAACCTCGCTTCTGGAAACTTCCCTTCTGGTTTCCAATGTCGCTTAATATTAATGTGCGCGGACTTTACCCAATAGTTCTAGGGCACAATATTAAAGCTGCGATGGAGAAAATAAATCCCAGCGCGAGCAACTGGATCGCTATTGAGCATCCATATACTTTCTCCGAAACACTCACCCAGATTCATAGGAGATTGCCGTGTCTTGAAGTTGGTACAGTCGGTGCGGCATCAGTCTCAAAGGGATCTGAGATTATATTTAAGCTAGCGGAGCGATTTAAAGAGAAAATTTTAGAGAAGCGTATATCCTTCAAAATCATAGGAAGGGTCGATCCTAGTTTAAATCCATACATTAATCCATTTGTGCACTTCCATGATCCTCAAGTGTTTTACGATAAGGAGACGTTTGATCGCGACATTCATGCGCTCAGCGCGGTTCTTTATTTTTATCCTGAGGGATCGTATCAGCTCACTGCGAGCGGATCAATCTTCGATGCAATTAAATTCAACAAGCCTATTATAACAACCAGGAATGCTTACTTTGCATGGATTCTGCGTGATGTTCCCGATGGAAATGTCGTATGGGTGGAAAATATAGATCAGATTGAACAGGTTCTACGGCAATGGCTTCGCTATGGTCCCCCGACTGTCGATTCCGCCGCCTATGAGACAATTCGAGTAAACCATTCTACAGAAAATGTTGGGGCAGAGTTTGTAAAGCAGTTAGAGGAAAAATGTGGCCCGGATTTAGTTAGAACACGTTAATACGCCCGCACCATCGAGCGACCGGGCAGGTCCGGCATTCGATTGCCGCAACAAATCTGCCACTTTTTCATGGAAGAAGTTTCACAGCCTATACCCATTCATACGCACGTATCAAATTGTAAGACGAAACCTATTTAAAATAGGTTCGATAAAATATGTTTAACAGTGCGCACTCAATTGAGACTCGATCGCATCAACTACAGTATTGTCAATAATTCCTCTTACGCATATATACTCATGCTCTGTATTTCTGCACGAGGGCCTATTGCGGCAAGGAAATACTTTGCAAAGGCTGCCAGAACTGAGTGGAATTCCCCCAGGTGGTGTCATGACCGATGGCTCGAAGGGGCCATGCAGCACGACCACCGGAATACCGAGAGCATGCGCCGCATGCACCGAGAAGCTATCCATACCCACTAATACATCAGCCCTAGATATGCTATCTAGGACGGCTGTAAGATTTTCGGTAATTACGCTCAATGAAAAGGACATAATTTCTCGATAGAACATATCGAATATCTCCTTGCGTTCAGCGGGCGATCCCAGAATCACAACATCTTTCCCATCTTCATGCAGTCGTCGTATCAAAGCTCGCCATTTCTCTGGCAGCCATCTCTTACTTGGCTGCGAGGCTCCCGGATGCAGAGCTATCACCGGTTTAGAGCCTTGGCAGGTGGTCGGTTTTGGATTTCTCGGCCACTCTAGATTTATTAATCCAAGCTCGGCACTAAAATATCTCATCGAGTCATATAAACTACTGAGTCCCGAGGGAATTCTTATACTGCGTTCGACCAGCCAGTGCGCTCCCTTGGTTCTAATGTGCTTCGTATATAGGTTTTCCTGGTCCCAGATAGGAGCGGTATTGCGCCTGGTGCCCGCCAGTTTACCGACCAAGTTTTCCCTGATGTCGCCAACGAGATTTATGCACTCGTCGTATTTGCGCTGGCGCACATATGCCATTTGACGGATGGCCTCTCGCAAATTTCTTATTCCCTTTTTATGATGGCCGAAAAACGGTAGATCGATGGGTATGTATTCGCAAACACTACAGAATGAGCGAGTGACGGCTTCTAGGTCCGGGCGGCCCAACACGTCAACAGAAGTTGTTGAATCTGCTTGTTGTAGCGCATTGATAAAACCAGAAACAATAACAGCATCGCCCAGGTGACGCATAGACAATATTAGGTATTTTTTGGAAACTGTTCGCACTACCGGTGCTTGAGTAGAATCGGTGACGATTTGCATGGCAGGTATTTCAATTACATCATACTAGGTATGATGTTTGAGCAGTGCGGACAATTGGTGGGAGCTACAAAGGGTACGTCGTTGTATCGACGCATTGACGCGTGGTCTGGGATTTCGATATCGATTGCCTTATTCCGAAACGCCGCCGATGCGATAAGCTTATTTCCTGACCGGCTATGTCGATTGCGTTCGATTCCAATACGAATGAGGTTTTGGACCTGCAGCAGCAGGTGGCGCGTTTGCAGGCGCTGCTGGAGACTTCGCGCCAGGTGCATTCGACCGTCCATCTGGAAGATGTGCTGAACAAGGTGCTTCGCATTGTGGTGCTGGAGCTGGAAATGCCAGGGGCGCTTTTCACCGAACCGCGATTGAGCTTCGGGAACGTGCCGGCGGAGCCTTGGGAAGGATGTCTGCGCTTTCCTCTCCGCGATAAAGAAGGCGGCATGTTCACGGAGCTGATTGTCGCTTGCAAGCCGGGAAACCCTTGCTCCATATACGAGCAGGATTTTCTTGAAGGGCTGGCGATCCAGGCCGGGGTTGCGGTGGAGAATGCGCGCTTTCACGAGCGCAATCTCGAATGGGTCCGATTGCAGCGCGATCTGGACGCAGCGCGACTCATCCAGCGAAGCCTTTTACCGCAGGCGATGCCGCAGATTGACGGCTATTCCGTGGCCATCCGTTCAAGCGCATGCTATGAAGTAGGCGGCGATTATGTGGACATTGTCAGCCTGCCGAACGGTTCGCACATCATGGCGGTGGCCGATGTGGCCGGGAAAGGACTGGCTTCGGCGATCGTCGGCACAGCGTTTCGCTCCGCATTTCGCGTGATGGCGCATGCGGACCTGCCGCTGGCGGAACTGGCGGCGCGCATGAACCGGCAACATTATGACGAAGGCACCGAAGCCCAGAGGCGTTATGTAACGGCAATTTTCCTGAAGCTCGATGCTGCAAATCATACCCTTTCGGCTCTGAATGCAGGCCACAATCCGGGGTTTCTGGTGGGAGATGACGGTTCGGTGAAAGAGATCGGTGCCAGCGGAACGCCTATCGGGCTGGTGCCGTCGATGCAATATACGGTTGAGACACATGCGTTTACGCCGGGATCGAAGCTGCTGTTCTACACCGATGGGCTGACAGAAGTCTTTCATAATGAGGACGAATTTGGTCCCGAGCGACTGCTGGATGCATTTCGGTCGTGCAACTCGGCGGAATGTGGTGCTATTCTCAATTCGCTATGGCAGCAATTGCATGAATTTTCAAACGGAGCCCCGCAGCAGGACGATATGACTGCACTGGCGTTGATGCGAATACGTTCCGAGCGGGAGACATAAATATGGTGAAGACCAAAGGTGCTGCGGTCGAGGTACGGCTCCCATCGCGGATGGGGTTTGAAAAGGTAGCTATGGGCACGGCTGAAAGTGTGGCCAGGCTGATGGGCTTTCCGGACGCCCGCATTGAAGATCTGAAAACGGCCATCGCAGAAGCATGCATCAACGCAATTGAGCATGGCAATCATTTGAATGAAAAGCTCTCCGTAGGCGTGATCCTTTCCGCCAGCGACGATGAGCTGGAAGTCAAAGTGATGGACAACGGAGACGGAATTTCCAAGCCGCCGGCAAAGCCCGACATTGATCGCAAAATGCATGGCGAAGAAGATCCACGCGGCATGGGAATGTTTCTCATCCAGGCACTGGTGGATGAGGCCGAGTGGGTGAAAGACAAGGGAAACGGCAGTTACGTGCGGCTGGTCATCCGGCTCGATAAGGACGCGGAATGAACAATATGAACACGCAGGCGGAAACCAAAGTACAAATGGACCAGGTGAGCGATGGCAACGGCGGCCAGATTACGGTGCTGCGATTGAGCGGCGATATGTCTTCCAACTCGCGGGAAGCGCTGATGGGCAGTTATGAAAGTGCGGGCAAGAATCAGCCGGTACTGCTCGATTTTTCGAAGACCGATTACATCAATTCAAGCGGCATCGCACTGGTGATTCAGGTGATGATGGAAGCGGCAAAATCCGGCCAGAAGGTGGCTGCATTCGGGCTGACGCCCCATTTTGAGAAGGTCTTCACCATGGTGGGCATTACGAAATACGCCAAGCTCTATAAGGATCAGGCCGCAGCCGTGGCTTCTTTCAACTAGGGACGAGTCAGACTCTTCCTTATTCTTCGAGGCGCGCCTTATTTCTTAAAGGACGCGATCGCGGCGCTCTCATCGCTGGCGATATCGAAAACCGTTGCCAGTTTCGTAATCTGCATCAGGCCATCTACCTTCTTGGTCAAATTGACCAGCTTGATTTCTCCGCCCTGATGTTTCACGGAAGAATAGGCGCTGGTGAGCTCGCCGACACCGGAGCTATCCATATAACTGACATCCGCCAGATTCAGCAGAATTTTCTTATGGCCGGCGTCGAGTTCCTTGCGCACGGCGTCGCGCAGCCCTACGCTGCCTTCTCCCAGGGTGATGCGACCACTGATGTCGAGAATCGATACACCGTCGGAATGACGTACAGCAATTTTCGCGGCCATAACTATCCTTTTTCATGCAGAAGTGCCAACGCAGCCGAGTGTACCATGTACGCTTTCATCGCACACGGCGCAGGCGCGAGTGGGTTTCGGATAATTCCGGCTCGAAATATTTGTGGGAAAGTTAAAAAAAGCTTTTAGTGCTGCATTTCGACTTCCAGTCAAAATGGCGCTGCCGCCGGGAGGGCCGCTGGCGGCGGAATGTTCTAGTGGAAGGCTCTCATCGGGTTAGCCAGCTTCTCGGCTCAGCTGGCAGTTGTCCCAATCCCAGAACTCTAATCGCAATTCAGACTCGTAAAGACGGAGAGCGAGATAAACCTACTCACTCTCTTTCCTCGAGCACACTACTTCTTGAGCGAGTAGATCACGTTTATCGTCGTCTCAACCTCGACAGGATTCCCATTCAGGAGAAAGGGTTTGTACGTCCACTGTCGCACTGCATCGAGCGACGATTGCTGAAGCTCTTTCGGCCCCGAAACGACTTTGAGGTTTTCTACAGCTCCATCGTTCCCGATGATTACCCTCAGTACGACAGCTCCTTGAATCTTCGCTTTCTTGGCCGCCTCGGGATATTTCGGAACGGGTCCCGTCAGCTTATTCCCGCTCATCGCTCTAGCCGGAACCGTGATCGGCTCGGCTGTTTTCGACGTGTTGCTGTCGCTACCCGCCGAGGTTGCATTCACATGCATGCTCAAAGCCAGTGCCGATCCGCAAGTCACAACCCCAAACATGGCGCAGACGACCACAATAGCCGCGCGCCGCACGCCTCGAATGTCGCTTTGTTTCTCAGTTAGCTTCATAAGTCTCCTTTCAAGTACGTTGGCATCGAAGATTCCGATGGCGTGAGGGGTCCTGATCGACATCCCTTTTAGAAGCAGGGACGCCAATCGCAAGAGCGATCGTGCATATTCGTTTCGACCGGCAATTTCGGCTGCCATTTGGTCGCACGCCATCTCACGGCTCTCCATGATCCGTTCGCGAGTGGGCCAGAATAGCGGATGGTAGCTGGCAGGCAACGAGAGCAACTCATAAATCATATTTTTTAGAAAGTCATTCCGGTGCATGTGTGCGAACTCATGCGCGATTACCGCATGGAGATCCGATTCCGGCAAACCGGCGACCATACTTCCAGGCAGCAACACGATCTTTCGCGAAAGTCCCATTGTGACCGGCCCGAAGATCTGGGACGAAGTTGCAATCGACACCTTGTCGACTCCGAACCTCTTCGAGCATCGCGCCCAGTCGAGGGCAGCTTGCCCACTAAGCACCACTTCCTCTGCTTCCCGCCGCATAGCGGAGAGTCTCATCCATCTCCAGACAAATCTCGCCGCGAAATAAACTGTTACTGTGCCATACGCAATCGCGATCGTCGTAAGCAGCACTGCCGGCAGATGCAGCGAGCCCAATCCGGTACCCGCGCCCATCACCACCGACACATGGGCTTCAGCTGCCCGGTGTGTATTGCTGCCCCAGGCGAAAAGCAAACGCAACCACTCCCACGACAACGCAGAGCAAGCCGGAAGAAGACTTTGCAGCAGCAACACAATCACCCAGACACGGTGCTCTGCTGCGGCGCCAGCCTTTCTGAGCGCCCGCGCCGCGCACCATCCAACAACAAACAACAGTGGTATTTGCCACATGGAATTCAGGAGATAGGACAGAATCCAGGATTCGAAGCTCCTCATAGTTCGCCCGCTTCCTTATTAAATCGTTCGGTCAGGTCCGCCAGCTTTTTACCATCGATCTCACGATTCTTGAGGAGGCTCATCACCAATTCTTCGCTCGAGCCACCGAACATGCGATCGATCAGGTCTCGAAGCCCCTGACCTAACGCCTTGGCTTCAGTCACCTTTGCGGTGTATACGTATGCGCGACCTTGTAAATCACGTCTGAGCTTCCCCTTGCGTTCAAGGATGTTCAGCATTGTCTGCACCGTGGTGTAGGCCAGCGGAGGCTGCAACTCTGCCTGCACGGCGCTGACCGTGCTGCTGCCACATCTCCAGATCACCTGCATAATTTTTAGTTCGAGCTTTGTTAAGCCAGCTTTTTTAGACGCCTTCACGGCATGGACTCCTAACTTATTAGGAGTATAGATCTCGCGAGCTTATCCGTCAACTAATAATTTAGGAGATAGCCAGCGGATTATTCCATCGCGAGCCAGCCGGATATAGCAACCATGGATTATTTTTCAGATGCGCGCGTCATGGAACAAACGCACGTGGCGTGCCAACAGGAGTGTGGAGACAAGACGATTCGATATGCTGCGTAAGCAGCAGGCACGGGCCTGAGCCCGCGTCTAGTGCAGGACGCTGAACAGCGTTGCCTGCTGGTCGAGCGAGCCGATCATGTCGACCAGTGCCGTGTTCTGATTTTCGGTTGCGCTCAGCTCGGTTGCGACCTGGGCCGGATTGGTCTGGATCAACGTATCCTCAGCAGACTGCAATTGGGCTGTCTGGCTTTGCGCATAGGTGCTGGAAGCCTGAAGAGAACTGAGCGAGTTGTCGATGGTGACACGCTGCTGCGAGATGTTTTGCAAATTGGCCGTGAGAGCAGTGGTATCGGCGATGGTAGATGGACCGGCGGCGCCGCTGGAGAAATCCGCGATCAGATTGCTGAGCGTCGCCAGGATCCCCGTGGAACCCGATCCGAACACCTGATCGCCGGGTAGGTTGGTTTTGAACTGCTGGCCGGTGGGACTCTGCAGGCTTTCCTGCGCGTCGTCTCCGGAATAGACGACGGTATTGGGCGTGGTGGTGGTGTCGAGCGAAAACGGCTGGGTGCCGGTCTGGCTGCCGGAAAAAAGAAACTGGCCCTGATAGCTGGTATTGGCCAGCGACATGACTTCGCTGCGGACGCCGGTCAACTGGTTGGCGATCGATTGCAGATCGCTGGCATTCAACGTGCCATTGTTGCCTTCGGTGGCGAGCGTAATTGCCTGTGTGACCTGGGTCACGACGCTTCCCAGCGCGGTGTCGGTCACCTGCAGCATGCTTTCGACGCCGCCTGCGGTCTGTACGAAATTGTCGTTGACGCTTTGACTGGTGCGCAGCAGGATATCCTGCCCGGCAGCTACAGGATTGTCCGAGAGGCTGTTGACGGTGACGCCGGTCGCCATCTGCG
Organism: Acidobacteriaceae bacterium; assembly: GCA_965276585.1. GTDB lineage: Bacteria > Acidobacteriota > Terriglobia > Terriglobales > Acidobacteriaceae > JAKAAZ01. The sequence continues at coordinate 1,589,070 of CBDIAZ010000003.1, forward strand.
TGGTGTACTGCTGCTCGGCGGCGGTGTTTTGATTGAGAGCGCCGACCAGATTCTGCACGAACTGCGGATCGATCCTCATACCTGATCTCCAGAAGATATTGCTATGCAACCGCCGTGGTCACGCCGAGATTCAAGGCGCTGGTCATCAGCGTGTCGAGAATGTTGAAGACCTGCGACGCCGATTGGTACGCCTGCTCATAGGTCTGCAGATTGGCCGCTTCCCCGTTGAGGGAAACGGTGGAAAGCGCGCTTTGCTGCGACTGCACCTGGGTGAGCGAAGCCTGCTGCGCCTGGTTCTGCGTGTTCAAGCCGGAAACCTGGGAGCCAAGTCCGCTGGCAAACGAAGAATAATAATCCGACGGAGTGTCGCCGGCCACGTTGGCCTGGTTGGCTAGGTTGGCCATTGCCTGCAGATTGGTGGAATCGCCGGACCCATCGCCGGTGGCCGCGGCCGCAATTTGGGTGGGATCGGTGAGCGCAACAGAAATGCCCGCGGCCGATCCTGCAACCGTAGTGGGGATGGTAAAAAACGGAGTGCCTGCATTGCCGTTCACATCCACCCCGGCGGTCTGGACCGCGTTGACCGATGTTGCCAGGCTGTTGGCAAATGTATCCATCTGATTCTCGATTGCGGGAATGTCCTGATCGCGCGCGGCGAGGAGGCCAGCCAATTGCCCGCCGCCGGTGGCCTGCCGGGCAGTAATATCCTGCGCGGTTCCGGGGGCGGTGGAGAATACGTCGAGATTCCCGGAATTGCCGGCCACGTTGGCAGTGGTCAACTGGAATGCCTGGCCTTCGGAAACCAGAGTCGCTCCGCCGGTGGTGGTCACCGTCAAGCCGTTGTCCTGAGTCTGAACCACATTGATGCCGATGTATTGCGACAACTGCTGCAGATCGTTTTGCCGCTGATCCTCCAACTGACCGGCGTCCGCGTTCGGACTGGCAGAGGTGATCTGCTGGTTGAGCTGCGCGATCGAGCTCAGCAGCGGATTGATCTGCTGCACCACGCCCTGCACCTGCTGGTTGAGTCCGGTGGTCTGCTGTCCCAGTTGGGACGCGATGTTGTTGAAGGTCGAGGTCATTGCGCCGGCAGCGCTCAACACGTTTTCCCGCAGCGTGGTGCTGGACGGTGTCGCTTCGAGAGCGGTCAAGGAATTGAAGAAATTTGTAACCTGATCGCCGAGGCTGTTGGGCGCGCTTCCGCTGCCGGTCGTCAGCTGATTGAAGATCGTCTCTACCTGCTGCATTGCAGTCAGTTCGCTATTCGTCGCCTGCTGTCCCTGGGTTTGCTGCTGAACACTGGCGTTGAGCACCAGGCTGCGCAGCGATTCGACCGAGGTCATCTGCACGCCTTCGCCATAGGAGATGCCGTTGATGGTGACGGCATCGCTGGACTGAAAAACGGGAACTTCGCGAGTGTAGCCGGGGGTGTTCGCATTGGCGACGTTGTTCGACGTGACATTCAGAGCGCCCTGGTCCGCGTTGAGCGCGCCGCTCATAATCTGTAACGCTGAGTTGAGTGTTCCCATCGATCCGGTTTCCTTTTTCGCGTATCCGAACTTTGAGGTCAGTTGATTTGGGACTAAATGAAAATCATCGACATCGATAAAACAGCTTTAGGAAAGCTTTGATTCCGTTATGCAGCACCTCAGTGGCTAAAGCCATTCCTAATATTTCCGTGACGTATCCCCGGCCTGAAGGCCGGGGTCTGCCAAAGCTCTCGAAACGGTCCCTTAATCAGGCTCTCCTTAGCTCCAGCGCGATTCGTAGGTTCCTGTTTTCGGTCGGATTTCCACGCATGGAGAAGTTTCCCGGAAGAGGCGCAGATTCCGTTCCGTCTCCTCCAGCAGCGCGCCGAGCAGGCGGTGCTGATCGACAGCCGCGGCGAGGGAATGCCTGGGAGGCGGATTTTCGATCCAGCTGGAGGCCTGCTGGGCCAGCAGATCGAGCGCCGCGGCGTTCCATTCCGTCAACGCCATGATGACGGCTTCAGTCAGCTGCCGCACATCGGCGGGAGCCGGATGGGCCGCACTCTGCCAGAGCATCTTTTCTACTGTGCCGCCTTCCGCCATATCGATTGCTCCCTTCTTCCTCCGCTACAAGCTCAACCGCATCAACGCTGGTTGGGATCGAACATTCCCTGCATGATTTTGTCCGCCACATCGCTTGCGGAAACGTTGTAGGTGCCCGCCTGAATCGCGGCGTTGACGCTGGCAACTTTTTCCATCCGCACATCTGAAGCTTCCGGGGTTGCGGACTGCGCGGCTGCCAGACCACTGGCGCTGAGACTGGCCTGATCCGTCTTGCCGCCATTCGGCGCTGCCGAGGACGTCGACACATTCGCGCCGGCCTGGGTGGAATGGGGCGACTGCGCCTGGCCAGTATCCTGGGTGCGGCTCAAATCCGGTAGATTGAAAATTCCCGACAGGTTCATACAAATTCCTCCACAGTACGTCAGTACGTTTATCGGCCTGTGGCCTGAGTACTTTAAAGCATTTCCCCTGGCAAAATGAACATTTTGCTGAGATTCTGCCCTGTACTGGGGGCAGGCAGCGCTAGATCTTCTTCGTTCGCATCCTGCTGGGAAATATTCGATTGCAGGGCGGTCGCTGCGCTCAAAGATGTTTTCGTCAGCGAAGGCAGCCGGGGCGCGCATCCGCCGCATTTTGCGCCGGCGGTCGTGCCCGTTTTGCCCGATTGCGCCGCTTCAACCGGAGCCAGTTCGGCGAGAACGCGTTTGGCGATTCCGAGCCCGCCATTTTTGGCGATGCCGTCGGCCAATGCCTGCGTGGCCATGCTCGAAACTGTTCCCATGCTTCCTGTAGGACTGCCATCCTCGGAGCCGAACATGGAATCCTCCGTCATGGGCTTGAGCAGCTCCTGAAGAAAGCTGGCTTCGAATTGATTCGCGGCCTGGCGCAGCTGCGGGCTGGCCGTGCTTCCGGCCTGTTTCGCGTGTGCCAGTTGGAGCGCTGCGTTCATGATCTGCATGGTGTCCTTTCTTCCGCTGAAACGCCTGCACAAAATTGCGCTGCTAAATCACAACCAGATCGGCCTCGAGCGCTCCGGCCTGCTTCATCGCCTGGAGAATGGAAATGACATCGGTTGAGGTCGCTCCGATTCCCTGTAGATTGCGGATCAGATCGTCGACGGTCGCGCCATGTTTCAATTCGATCCGATTCACCGGTTGCTCGACGGTCTGCACCTGGCTCTGGGGAACGACTTCGGTGGTGCCGGTGCTGCTGAATGGACTTGGCTGCGAGACTTGGAACTCCGTCTCCACATCGATCTGTATGCCGCCATGCAGAATGGAGACGGGAAGCAGGCGAACGTTGCCGCCGATCACAACCGTTCCGGTGCGCTCGTTGACGATGACCTTGGCGCGCGGAAATATTTTGATGGGCAGAGACTGCACCTGCGCCAGCAGCTCCGGAACATCCTGGCCTGGGGTGACGGCAAGATCGATACGGCGGCTGTCGATGGCATGTGCCAGCGGCGTGGGAAAAGCCCGGTTGATGGTGCGTGCGAGACGGATCGCGGTTTCAAAGTCGGCGTCGTTCAACATCAGGGTCAGCGTGCGCTGGTGAGCGATATCCATGGGCACGGCGCGTTCCACGATTGCGCCCTCCGGGACGCGCGCGGTGGTGGGAAAATTGACTTGTTTCGAGGTGCCGTTTTGCGCCACCGAATAGCCGCCGACCACCAGCGGACCCTGCGCCTCGGCATAGATCTGTCCGTCCGGACCATAGAGTGGAGACAGCAATAACATGCCGCCGGCCAGGCTGCGGGCGTCTCCGGTGGAAGACAGCGTGACGTCAATTTTTTCTCCCGGCTGCGCGAACGGCGGCAGCGTTGCCTCGACAAAAACGCCCGCCATATTTTTTACCATGATGGAGGTCAGCGGATACGGGACCGTGATGCCCAATCGCTGCAGAGTCGAAACCAGCGTCTGCAGCGGGAAGACAGTCATCTGACTGTCGCCGGTGTTGGTCAGGCCGACGACGATTCCATAGCCGATCAGCTGGTTGTCGCGGATTCCTTCGACCGAGGTGACATCTTTGACTAATGCTTCCGTAACGTTGGCGTGCGTATCGGGCGTGGTCACGGTGGCGGCAACCTGCTTGATTGCGACTGGTCCGGCCGACGGAGATGTTCCCTGCAATCCGCCTTGACCCAAGGCGGGGACACAGGCAAGAAATATCAGCGCCAGCGTCCAAGCCGCTTGCTGGCGCGGAAATGCGAGCGGCTGGAACATTCTTTGGATTGGGTTAACTCTCTTCATCGTTCCACAATTTCTGAACCTGCTACGGAATCAAAATACGCTGCAAAGTCCGCACTACGACATTCGGGCGATAGGTGTAATCGTTGATAATGCCTTTGCCGACGACCTGCACCTGCAAGCCGGAGATCGCTGTCGAAAGCACCTGGTTCTGCGGGCTGACATCCTCCGGCCGTACCAGGCCGCGCATGATGATCGTTTCCATCTGCTGGCTGAACTCCAACTGGCGCGCGGCTTCAATGACCAACACGCCGTTAGGAAGAACATCGACGACTTCGCCGCCGATGGTTGTATTCAACGTGGAGTTGGTCACACTCTGGCCCTGCGCGTTCAAGGTGGAACCGGAGTTTTGATTGACCAGATTGCTGGCGGCGCTCGATGGGGAAAAGAGACCGAAGAATGCGCTCAAAGCCGAAGTCGCCGTCGATGCGCGGGAGTTCTTCACCGTGCCGTCAGTCGAAGCCGTCAGACTTTCCGAGACCACGATCGAAATCAAATCGTGCGGACTGAAGGCTTTGACATCGGTCGACAAGGAAGTCAGGCGTCCGGTCGCGCTCCACAGCGAACCGTCGCTTCTGTGTTCGGGATAAAATTTGCGCACTCCGCGAATGTAGGCGTCGAGATCGTTGCTGGCCGGGTTCGGCTTGATCTGCCCCGCGTCTTTGCTGTCCTTCTTTTTTGCCTGTAGAGCGGGCACGCACAGCAGAACGCCGAGCGCGATCGAAGCAATGGTCTTGATCGTGGACATCATGGCAGCAGCTCCGCCGAGTCCGCGCCATCGACAAGACCGGCCAACATCACTCGTCGACTTGGGTCGCTTCCCATGCGGCGCAGATGAATCACCTGGCCGGCGTGCCCGTAGTCGAGCGCAACCGCTTCAATCTCCAGGCGAACGTTGGTGCTCGCACTCCACAAGTGAACGCGATCCCCAGCCCGCACCAGCAGCGGCTGAGGAAGCAGGGCTGCGGAAGAGAAGGGCGCCGGCACTGAAGAAGAAACAGGTTCGGAAACGGCGATTTGCGGCGAGCGCGCCGCGATTGCCGGAACGCTTTGCGCGACTGCAACCGGTATTGCCGGTGCGGCGGCCTGGGTGGGCTCGACCTTTGCCGGAGAAATTGGCGCGCCGAGCTGAATCATTTCGAGCGGCCGTTCCGGATGAGAGCAGTCTTCGACGATGGCCCAGGTTTGATGCAGCATGCGATCTGTGACGATCCGGCGAACAGTGAATCCCGGCGCGACCCGAAATTCTTTTCCAGCAGAAGCTACGATCGAGGCCGATGCCGGGCAGCCACGATGGCTGCCCTCGGCATGAGCGGCGAGGGTCATCGAGAGCCCGAGCACTCCGAGAACGACGCTCCGAGTCATGTGCCGGATTTTGGAGATTCGCGTCCGCATACCTTCCGCCTCACCACGGGTGGATTACTTCACCAGGTTGTTCACTTGCTGGTACATATCGTCGGCTGCGGTGGCCACTTTGGAATTGCTCTCATAGGCCCGCTGGGCGAGGATCATCTGCACAAATTCCTGCACGACGTTCACGTTGGAATTTTCGAGATATCCCTGCTGCAGTGTTCCTACACCGGTGGCATCCCCGGGATTGCCCAGCACCGCCTGACCGGAAGAAAGCGTCGCCTGAAACAGGTTCGACCCAACGCTGTTCAGCCCGCCTGGATTGGTGAACGTCGCCAGCTGAATCTGTCCCAGCTGCGATGGGTTGGCCTGTCCGGGCAGCGTGGCATTCACGGTTCCATATTGCGTAATCGTCACTGCAGTGGCGTTTGAAGGCACGGTGATCGACGGCAGAAGAAGATTGCCATTTACGTCGACGATCTGGCCCTGGTTGTTGAGTTGAAAATTTCCCGCGCGAGTGTAGGCAATTTGCCCATCCGGCTGCTGCACCTGAAAGAAACCGTTCCCTTGTATCTCCATATCGAGCGGATTGTCTGTCTCGTTGGGACTGCCCTGGGTCTGAATAATCTCGCTTTCCGTGGAGCGGGTGCCGAGCCCAACCTGCAGACCGGCGGAAACTGTCTGCTGGCTCTGCGCCGCGCCGGGGGTAATCAGGTTCTGATAAATCATGTCCTGAAATTGCAATTGACGGCTGCGAAAGCCGACCGTGCCGGAATTGGCAAGGTTGTTGGCAATGGTGTCGAGGTTCAACTGCTGGGCGCTCATTCCGCTGGCTGCTGTGTACAAGGCTCGAATCATTTTTCTCTCCTTAAATCTTTGCCGCACATCGTTCCGCGGTTTGAGACATCGGCACGCTTGCTACGAAACGCGCGGCAAATCCTGACTTGCCTGCTGATCGAGATCGTTGTCGAAAACCGACAGCGCCTTGGTCATCATCTCCACCTGCCGCTGCACCAGAACCAGCTGCAGCGTTCCCTTCACCACATCCTGGTTGGAGCTTTCGATCATGCCCTGATGCAGAGCCGCCCCAGTCGAAACCTTGGCGGTTTTGGGCGGCGCCTGAAAACTGCTGACACCCTGCGGCACCAGCGGCGTTCCCGCAGGAAAATCGAAGACGGCGATCTTGCCCACGGTCCCGCTGCCGCCATTTCCGTTATTGACCGAGACAGTCCCGTCGGCGGCAATGGTAACCGCTCCGGTCGGAATCGTGATCGGCTTGCTCTGCGCGTTCAGGATTGGCTCGCCGCGCGAGTTCATGAGCACGCCGGTACTCGAACGCATGAAGGAACCGTCGCGGGTGTAGAGAATGCCCTGCTTCGTCTGAACGGAAAAAAATCCCTGACCTTCGATCGCGACATCGAGCGGGTTGCCGGTCTTCATCATCTGGCCCTGAGACAGATCCACGCGGTTGCCGCCGAGGACGCCGAAATTGTTGACCGCCGTGTTCAGCTGAGAATTGATGGCATTCGGACCGGCGACAGTATTGCGAAAGAAATCTCTTTCGGCGCGAAAGCCGTTGGTATTGGTGTTGGCCAGATTGTTGGCCACCTCATCAAGTGCCTGAGTACGTGCCAGCAATCCGGTAAAGGCTGCGTAATATCCGCTGTCCACGTTTGAATCCCTCCAACACCTGGAACTGTTGCATTCGAAATGCCGGAACGGGGTCCGTTCGCATTAGAAAAAACTCATGACCGAGTTAGTCGCGCTGCGGCGAGTAGCTGACGAGCAGGTCCTCCACCTGATGCAGCCGGGGCAGATGGGCGGTCTGCGCGCCGGGCGCTGCAGGAGTCATCGGCGTGCGCCAGACGCGCAGCCAGAAATATTTATGCAGCCGCACCAGACGAGCCTGGCTGGGCCGCAGGCGCTCAATGGTCTCGGTCAGCACGCGGTTCAAGGCGCGGGTGTCGGCGACATCGACGACGTTCAGCTTGGGAAATGCGGCGCTCATCATGCGCTCGTGATGGCGCAGATATTGGGAACCGGCGACGAGGCCGGTTTCCGTGCGCAATCCATTCATGCGGCCGATGGCGTGGGCAGCCACCGCATCGATGCGGTCTTCAAACGCGAGGCACGCAATCCGCCCGGCGGTAACGCGCAGCGGGAGAATGCCATAGGTATCGAGCAGCAGCCGAGGAGCCAGCACGGCCACGGAGCTGGGCTGATGGCCGGCAAGTGAAAACATGGGACAGCCCCACTGCATAGAGAGCGCTCGCGTGACCCGCTCCTCGCTGAGACCGCACTGCTGCATCAGCCAGGTGCCGATGCGTCCCTTGCCGACGGTGCGCTGAGCATGCAGTGCAGCGCTCAGTTGTTCGCGGGTAATCCAGCCCTGGGAAAGAAGAACCAGCCCCAGCGGAATGCGGTGCTTGTGCGGTTCCGGGTTCAGGCGCATGTCGTCGCCCATCTCGCGCTGAACGGCTGCGTCGATCATTTCGCGCATGCACTCGGGACTGCAGGCCCACTGCCCTTCAAACCGTGGCTGCTGACGATGCCTCCACAGGCGCAGCCAGTTGGTGCCGCAGTTGGGATTCATGCAAGTGGCCAACAACGATGCACCCGCTGCATCCTGTTCGGGAAGAACGTTGTCGCGGCGCAGCGCGATCTCGGCCCAGTTGGCCTGCTGCGTTACGGCCTGTGCTTTTTCCGCGAGACGCAGCGCGTTGGTCACCTGCCAGGCATGAATGGCCGCGAACGGATCCGTGCCTTCCACAGGTGTGCGGGATTTCTTCATGGTTAAAAGAGGCATCGTATCGTCTCCAGACGGCGGCGCGGTTCGGCCACCTCAGTTACATGCAATCCAAAGTTGCCGCCGATCAGCACAACTTCTCCACGAGCGACAATGCGATCGCCCACCACCAGTTCCACCGGCTCCTGCACATGCCGGTCGAGCGAGAGCACATCTCCGGGGCCGAGTTCGAGTACCTCTTTGAGCGGCATCTCAATGGCGCCGAAACGCAGCGTGGCTTCAAGTTCAATGTCCAACAGCAGATCGAGCCGATGTGGCTGCAAGACAGAATCCAACGGCTCATTGAGATCGCGCGACGGTCGCCGACGCCGTCCGGTTTCAGCGCTGACCGCTTCCGGCGACTGGCTTTCCGATAGCGGCTTCGATGGATTTCCAGAAGCCGAGTCGCTGCCGGTTGCCGACGCTGCGGGCCGTTGAATTTCAACGACGGTATCCGTCGGACGCGCGGCGGAATTTTCTTCTGCAGCGATGGCCGACGGTTGCGTTGCCGGAATCATCTCTTCTGGAAATTCAATCCTGGCCCGAGCCAGAATTGCGATCCTGCTTTGACCGGCCTGCAGCAGCCAGCGCTGAATGCGCGATCCGGGCTCTGCCGACAAGGGATCTGCATCATCGACCGGGCGCGTATCGGCCAGCAGAATGACACACCGGCTATGATTCGCATCCGTAAAGTGCGCCGTCAGCCGAGTGGACAATCTTCCCGCAGCGCTGTCGATCAGCCGCCGCCAGGATTCGATTCGTTCGGCATCACAGGCGATTTTCGGATCGAGCGGTTCGCCAGCGGCCAGCTGCGTGAGCTGCACCAGCGCGTTGCTTTCGACGGTGACGTAGACCTCTCCCTGAACCGGACCCTGCGCCAGCAACGCGGTTTCATAGGCGACGTTCAGACTGCCTTCATGCGGCGCCGTGGAGGCGGTGATGACCGCGCCGGAAAGTTCTCCCAGCTCGGCGCATAATGTTTCGATCCAAAATTCCAGCAATGTTTCGTTTGCGTGCATTCCATCTCTCCTGAATCAAACCTTGCGCGGCGGAAAACTCCGCGCACTCGTTCGTTCGCGGCCAATCACTCCGCTGTGTGGTTCAGTATCGGTTTGTTGCGGGCGACGATCTGGGCTGCGCGATGTTCGCCGAAGCGCACCGGCATGGCGCGAAACAGCGACACCCCTCCGATACGCAATTCCGATGCCGCCGATGCGGGAAGATTCAGACGCACAATCGAACCCGGCTCCAATGCTTCAATTTCGGAGGCGGCAACCCGCACCGACGGTAGTTGCAGAGCGCCTCGGAAGCGGACCTGGTGCATACGCTCTTCCATCTGCGCCAGCATGTCCGAAGATCGGCGGCGGTTCTGCCGGCCCCAGTCGGTGATCAGCCGCCGCAGGATCGTATTTGAAACCACGGCTGGGAATGCTAGGTTCAAAATTCCCTGAGCCTGGGGCATGCCGATTTGAAAGCTGACGGAGAGTGTTTTTTCTGTGGGCGCCATGAGGCGCGCGATCTGGGTCTGCATCTGCCGTTTTTCAAAATCGAAACTCAATCCAACCGGCTGCCAGGCTGAGGTTAGTTCGCGGCAGATGATCTCGACCACACTGGCGAGGATCGATTCTTCCACGTCCGTCAATTCACGAACGACCGAGCCCTTTCCTTCCCCGCCCAGCAGCAGATCGACCATTGGCTGAGCCAGTGTCATATCGAGCTGCAGGACGCAGATGGCTCCCAGCGGCTCCAGACGAACCGAAGCGACATAGCAGATGTCGGGAATGCGCTGCAAGAATTCCGCATAGGCAAACTGCTCCGCGGAGGCCAGGGCAACGTGAAAGCGGGTGCGGAGAAATGCGCCTAAATTGTGTGTCAGGTTGCGGGCGAAGATATCGTTAAGCAGACTGATGGCGCGCATCTGTTCGTTGTTGATCTGACCGCCGCGGGAAAAGCTGAAGGGCAGCACCGATGGATTTTCCGTCGCTGCGCGATGCTGGCTGCTGCGGGAACGCGCCGCCACAAACAATGCATCGATTTCCTCTTGCGCCAAAGGTTTCTCCATCCTTTTCTCTCCCTTTCCTCTTATTGCGATTTGCAGCTTCTATTGTTTTGCACTGGGCTGCTCGCCTCTGCGGGCAAGGCCGAGCGGGTTCAGAGGATCGGAGTTCCGCGAACGCCCATCGCGCATCGATCCCGTGGCGGCGCGCACTCCGGTACGAGCCTTGGCGAGCTTGCGAGCGGCGCGATTCGTTCCATCCGCCGCGATGGTCGACTTGCCTCCGGCCAGCTCCGCGCGCAGCCGCAACACAGCGGAGGAATGAATCTGGGAGACGCGCGACTCGACGACATCGAGGGTCAGGCCAATCTCCTTCATGGTCATTTCTTCGTGGTAGTAGAGGGTCAACACCAGCCGCTCGCGTTCCGGCAACTTCACAATTGCATCCGCCAAGCGGGCGCGCATTTCCCCCTGCAGACAGTAAAAGAGCGGGTCTTCCTCGGGAGGATTCGGCACATAGGCCAGCTCATCTTCGCCGGAATCCTCGGAGCGTTCGACGTGCAGGCTGCCGATCTCGAGGCCCTTCAACTCTCCCAACAACTGCTGATACTCGCCCAGCGGCAGGTCGAGTTCTCCGGCAATTTCCGTCTCCGAAGGCGCGCGCCCCAGACGATTGCTCAACGTGCGGATCGCTTCTTCGATAGCGCGACCCTTGCGGCGCAGATCGCGCGGGCTCCAGTCGAGCGTGCGCAGGCTGTCGAGAATCGCGCCGCGAATACGGAACTGCGCATAGGTGCGAAACTGGATATTTTTGGCCGCGTCGAATTTATTGAAGGCATCCATCAGTCCAACCATTCCGGCGCCGACCAGATCCTCGATTTCCAGATGCTGGGGCAGACGCTCGTGAATGCGCCGCGCGATGTAGCGGACGATCGGCATGTGCTCGAGCAGCACGCGCTCGCGCTCGGCGGGGTCGAGATCGGCAAATGGGATTCCCCCCTCGTCCTGGACGGACAAGGGATTTGCGGCTGACATCGGCGCAGCCTCCGATGCTATCGGGCGGACCAGGACGAGCGGAGGAACCTGCCGCTCTGCCGAAGGGTTCATCGATTTCATTTCGTGTGCCGGCATTTCTTCCACTCCTTCAAGCTTTCCGGTCGCCGCTTGCGCCGGGTTCGATCTTTTCTGCATTTACAGCTACATCCCCATCTGCATTTACCGCAGCATCCCCAGCGAGCGAACGCGGATATCGGGCGGCAGTTCCGCGGGTGCGATGACGATAATGCGCGGCATGAACGGCTCCAGCCATCGCCGCAGATAATAGCGGGCCGGACTTGAACATAAGAGCACCGGACTGGCCGAAGTTGTGGCCGTTCCGGTTAGCTGTTTCCAAGATTCGACAATGCGGCGCAGGAAGTTGGTCGCATTCCGCGCCGGTTGGCTTCCATCGCCGAGCAGACGCTGCATGTTTTCTCCGCCCACGGTCGCGATAATTTCTTCTTCCAATGCCGGATCGAGCACGAAGACGCGCAGCTGCTCCTCGGAATCGAGCAGCGATTGCACCAGCGTCCGTCCCATCGACTGGCGAATGGTTTCGACCAGGTGTACGACGTTCTTGTTGCCCGGCGCTGCTTCGACCATTACTTCCAGCACCGAGCCCAGATCGCGAATCGACACTTGCTCCCGCAGCAATTGCTGCAATACACGCTGCACTTCACCCAGCGTCATCAGCTTGGGCACCAGTTCTTCAATCAGCTTGGGGTGCGACTCCTGCAGACTGTCGAGCAGGCGTTTCGTTTCCGCGCGGCCCAGCAGCTTATGCGCATCGCGGCGAATGATCTCTCCCAGATGGGTCGCAATCACCGTGGTGGGATCGACGACGGAATAACCCGCCGCCATCGCCTGCTCGGAAAGCGAAGGCTGAATCCAGCGCGCGGGCACACCGAACGCGGGCTCGCGCGTCTCCGTGCCCGGCAGCGGGCGCGCCTTGGGATCGGCGTTGACCGCCAGCAGATGGGTGCCTTCCGTTTGCCAACGGGCAATCTCCGCGCCGCGCAATGTGATCAGATACTCGCGCGGCTTCAGACGAAGATTGTCGGTGATATGGACTGGCGGAATAATAAAGCCCAGTTCTCCGGCGAGGTGACGGCGCAGGGCGCGCACGCGGCTGAGCATCTGGCCGCCTTGTTTTTCATCGACCAGCGGGATCAGTTGAAATCCAATTTCCAATTTCAGGTCGTCGACCTGGAGCAGCGCGGCAAGGTTTTCCGTCTGCGCGGCCTCTGCCGGTTTCGCATCCTTGCCGCCCTCTGCCGCAGCCGCATCGGCAACGATTGCCAGATCCGGCATGCGGTAGGCGGCATATCCCAGTGCGGCGGCGAGCAATAGGAATGGCAGCTTGGGAAGTCCCGGGATGAGGGCCAGCACCGTTAAAAGACCGGCAGCAATCCATAGCGTGTTGGGCCGGCGAAACAATTGCGCGCCCAGCTCCGTGCCCAGCGTGCTGGCTGAGGAAGACGCCCGCGTCAGCACAATGGCGCCGGCGACGGAGACCAGCAGCGACGGGATCATGGTGACCAGGCCGTCACCGACAGTCAGCACGGTGTAGGTCCGGATCGCCTCGCCGATGGCAATTCCCTGCTGAAAAACTCCGATGAGAAGTCCGGCGACGATGTTGATGGCGGTGATGAGAATCGTCGCCAGCGCGTCGCGCTGATTGAACCGCGCCGCGCCGTCCATGGCCCCGTAGAATTCGGCTTCGCGCGCAATCCCTTCACGACGTTTGCGCGCCGTGATTTCGTCGATCATACCGGCATTCAGATCGGCATCGATAGCCATCTGTTTGCCTGGCAGCGCGTCGAGCGTAAATCGCGCCGTGACTTCCGCCGTGCGTACCGCGCCGTGGCTGACGACGAGAAATTGAATGGCAATCAACGCCAGGAACAGCACGAAGCCGACTACATAGTTGCCGCCGACGACAAAATTTCCGAAGGCTTCAATCACCTGTCCGGCGGCGGATGTTCCCTGATAACCGTGCAGTAAAATTCGCCGGCTCGACGCCAGGTTGAGCGATAGCCGGAAGAGCGTCAGCAACAGAAGCAATGTGGGAAAGACGGAGAACTCCACTGCGCGCCGCAGCTGGATTGCAGAGAGGAACACCACGATGGACGCGGTGATCGACAGCGTCAGCAGCAGGTCCAGCATGAAGGCCGGCAATGGAATGATCATCACCAGCACCATGCTGATGGCGGTCGCAGGCAGCGATATTTCCTGCAGCCGGCGAGCCGTCTCCGGCGTCATCCAGCGGGAGAGGCCGGATTTTTTCTGTCCGGCTATTTTTGGACTCGGTACATTCAATGGGTTTTGTGCGATCGCCTGCGTGCTCATGCGTTTTCTTCCTCGTCGTTCAGATCTTCCTCATCCCAGACGGCATCGATTACGTCGGAGGATTCGCTTGCGTCTTCTGCGGTGGATTGATTCACGGAATGAAAGGACGCAAGGGGAATTTCCCTGGCCGATGCTGTGTGGCCGGTCTCCGAATTCGCTGGCGGGTGTTGCCTCCGCTCGCGCTCCGCGGCGCGCATTTTTTCTTCCGTCTGCTGGCGGTACAGAAAAGCTAGAATCGCTGCAACCGTGGCGTAAAGATCGCGCGGGATTGCCTGCCCCGGTTCCACCGAACGGAACAGAGACCGCGCCAGCGGAGGATTCTCCACAATGGGAACGCCCGCCCAGCGCGCCTCTTCCTTCATCTGCTGCGCCACCAGGTTGCGGCCTTTCGCCAGCACCTTCGGCGCCTGCATGGTTTCGAAGTTGAAGTCGAGTGCCACCGCGTAATGCGTCGGGTTCACGATCAGCACAGTCGCCTTGGCCACATCCGCGCGCAGCTTGCGGTTGCGCAACTGCCGCCGGATGGAACGGATGCGTCCGCGAATCTGGGGATTGCCTTCGGTCTGCTTATACTCGTCGCGCATCTCCTCGCGGCTCATCTTCAATCGCTGCTCCCAACTGCGCCACTCGATCAGATAGTCGAGAGCAGACCAGGCAAGCAGAGTGCCGGTCGCCGCCAGCAGCAGTTGATACTGGCTTTCAAACATGGCCGGAATGCGCTCGAGCGAAAGCACAGGCAGCGAAAGAACGCTGCGCTCCATCCAGTGCGCACCCAGAATCACCACGATCGCCGCAGGCACAAGCGACTTGCCCAGCTTGGCAGCAGAACGCAGAGAAAAAATATTTTTTAGGTTGCTCGCAGGATTCAAACGGTCGCCCTTCGGCTGCAGCATCTCCGGATAGAAGCGCATTCCACCGGTTTGCGCCATGCCGGTTGCGAGCCCCAGCGCCAGGGTTGCTGCGAGAACGACGCCCAAGACCGTCATGCTGGGAATCATGCTGGCTCGCAGCAAGGTATTCACTACCGCGCCGCTTTCAAGACTCAGGTCAAAATGCGCGCCCATATCGAGGCACCGAGAATAGGCCTCACGCCAGTCCCAGAGAAAACGCTGGGCCACAGAGCCCAGCGCCAGCACGCCCGCCGCCATGCCAAGCGCGCTGGTCAGGTCGCGGCTCTTGACGATGTCGCCCTGCTCCCGCGCCTTTTTCTTGCGCTGTGCGGTTGCGTTCTCTGTCTTGTCTCCGGCCATATTGCCCCTTAAAAAAGAAAAACGAAAAGCATTCTGCGAAACGGCTCTTTATACCCGATGCGAAGCGATGGTCATGTGCACGGCCTGGTTCAGCAATGCATCGAAATGCGATTCAATAAAACGCGGCCAGATCCCCAGCGAGCCGATCAGCACCGTGTAACCGACTAAAGTCTTCAATGGAATTCCGACAAACATCACCGGCAGTTGCGGCGAAAGCCGGCCCACCAGGGCAATGGCAAGCTCGACCAGCAACGTCGCGCCCAATACCGGCGCAGCCAATTGCACCCCGGCGAGAAAAATTCCGGAAGCCATTCCGACCAGCCCCAGGCTGGTGCGCGGCGACAGCCATGCCGTTCCCACCGGCACGACTGTGAACGTGCGCATGAAGGCCGAGAGCAGTGTGCGATCAAGTCCGGCGGCAAGAATCACCAGGATGCCGATCAAATTCAGCATCTGGCTGAGCAGCGGCGTTTCCACGGAGGAATTCGGATCGAGCACATTCACCAGCGAAAAACTGAACTGAAATCCTAGAACCTGTCCGGCGAACCCCAGCATCTCCATCAGCAACGTAAGCGACAGACCGAAGATCAGTCCCGTCGTGAGCTCGCTCAGTACGGCCACCATCCCCAGCTGCGCATGCACTCCCGGAAGGTTGGCGGCAATTGGCATCAGCAGCCATGCCAGCACCAGAGAAAAGCCGATCTTGACCTGACGCGGAATGGCCCCGGAGGAAAAGAATGGCGCGAAGATCATGACGCCGCTGATGCGCACCAGCACCAGCGTTCCCACGATCAAAAACTCACTCCATCCCTGCATAAACTTTCCTTCCTGGCTGCGAAGCAACGAGTACCCACGCAAAATTCTTTCTCCGAAAGACTTTTACCCGAGAAAGCGATGAAAATCCGTCAGCATACGAGTCGTGTAAGAGACCAGGTTGCGCAGCAGCCAGGGCATTCCAACAATCGCCATGACTGCGACCGTCGCCAGCCGCGGGATAGTGGTGATCATCTGCTCCTGGATTGAGGTCAAGGTCTGCAGCACGCTGAGAACGATGCTGACCGCCGCTGCCACCAGCAGCATCGGAGCGCTCAACAACATCGCTTCTGTCAGCAAATGCCGCGCGAGTTCGACTACCTGATCCGGTCCCATATCTGTCTATCCCAAAAAAACTTTCAAAAACTTTTCAGCAGCGAGCCGGCGAGCAAATTCCAGCCATCGACCATGACGAAGAGCAAAATTTTGAGCGGGGTGGAGATGACCACCGGCGGCAACTGCAACATGCCGATCGCAGTCGTGATCGACGCCACCACCAAATCGACCAACAAAAACGGCAGGAACAGCACCGCGCCAATCTGAAAGCCCGCTTTCAATTCCGACAGCATGTACGCGGGGACGACCACGCGCAGCGGCAGGTCGCCGCGATTTGCCGGGCGCTTCTCCATGGTGGCTGAGGCAAATAGCGCCAAATCTTTTTCCCGTGCGTAGTGCAGCATGTACTGTTTCGGGGGTTGAGAGCCCAGCTCCATCGCCTGCATGCCGGTGATTCTTCCCTGGCGAAACGGCTCGACTGCCTGACGGTCCACCTGCATCAACACCGGATGCATCAGGAACCACGTCATCATCAGGCCAAGTCCCATCAGGATCTGGTTGCTGGGCGCAGTCTGGGTACCAAGGGCCTGTCGCAGAAAATGGAAAACCACCAGCAGCCGCACCATCGGGGTGACAGAAAGCAGAATGGCCGGAATCAAGGTGAGAAAGGTGAGGACAAATACGATCGTCCACGGAACCGTGCCATTGCCGGCGATGCGCAGGCCGTTGGCTGTCGGATCAAGCAGCGACTGCGGCGCCGCAATCAGAATGGAAGCAAAAATCACGATGCACGCACCGCTGTTGTCTCGCATTGTGCGACGCCGAGTTGGTCAGTATCCGCCGCTTCTTCCTGAGAAACTGCGCGGCTGACCGGTACGATCACCGTCACACTATCCACGCCACCTCCGACGAGAAAATGCAGGCCATCGGCTTCCACCAGCACAAGGCTTCTTTTTCCTCCGAGCGGCAACTGGCCGATCAGCCGCAGCGGAGAAACTTCAACCGTGCCGCCCTTGAATTTCGCGCGGCACCACGCGATCGAATGCAGGACAAATTGCACGATCGGTGGCATGCCGGAAGCGTCGCTCGAGGCGATACTCTCCACTCGAGCAGAGACAAATGCTCGCATCCGTTTGGAGCTGACCCCGTCTGACGCGGTACTTCCGGTCGCCGTCTGCAGAGCGGGAGTCAGCCCTCCGGATGTCCATGTCGAAGAAGTTTCGTCTGTCATGGTGAATTGCCTTTTCCTGCCCGGCACGTTGGCCGGCATTTTCGTCCCGCTATAAAAGCCGGGTAATGCGGACGGCCATTTCCTGCTCCACCGATTCCATCTCGATCCACGCCAGCTGCACTTGATCGACCGAGAGCGGAAGATCGTCTCCATTCGGCCAGTCCGTGCCGATGATCTGTCCCGGGTCCAGCGTGAGCAGATCGCGCACCCGGAATCTCGGAATGGGCAGTGAAATCGATATCTGCACCGGAAGCCATTCGATGGCAGGCCAGTATCGTTTGCGGCGCTCCGGCGCATCCTCCGGCACAGTTGCCGGAGTTTGTGGATCGCGGCCGGCACCTGGAGGTGACGCAACGATCAACCCCGATTTTGCCGCCGCAGGAGCCTGTTCCAAAACCTCCGCCACACTCGCCATACTTTCCTCTCTCTGTCTCGAATCGAAACCGATGAACGGCTCTGCGCGGTCTTACTGCTGGACCAGAAATTCCGTGAAATAGATGTCGGCGATTTTTACCTGCGGATCGCGTGCCGTGACCGCGGCTTTAATTGCCTGTTTGAGATGTTCCTTGCCGCCGGGCGCGAGCAAATCGGTGGACTGCTCCTGGTTCAACACCGTGATGACGGTGTCCCGCACCATATCGCGCGGACCGGATGCATCGCCGGTGGCCGCCTGCTTCTCACTTTTTCCGGTTGCGGCCAGCGCGACCAACTGCAGGGTGAGGCCTATCCGCGCATAGCTGTGACCGCCGGCGTCGGCTAGATTCACGACAAAAGGATCGAGCGGCAGATCGATGGTCGGCACAGGAGTGGCCGTTTTCGCCGCCACGACCGAAGCGGCGGAGTTGGGCACCGCTCCATTTCTGTCGCTATGCGTATTTCTGCGATACCGCCAAAACAGGAAACCACCGGCAGCAATCAGCACCAGGCCAAGCAACGCGAAAAAAACCCAGCGCGGAAACCTTTTGCGCGTTTTTTCGACTGCGGCGCTGGAGTTTGCCTCGGACGGTCTTTCTACCGTGTCCAAGTCCTGAGGCTTGAGAAAAGCGGGGGTCGAAGGAGTTGCCATGATGCCTGTCCTATATGCAGGAGCAGTACCAAAAGCGGACGGCGAAAGATAAGAGAATTCTTATTGTGCTAATGGAGAGCGATTGTTTATCGAGAAGATCGGATTGCATCTGGCAGCCTGCGGCGGAAATGCGAGATCGCTGAATCGCTTTCCCATCCCCGCCGCCCGGCACTTTGCGGAACTAGAACATTTCTCCTTTTCCTGTAGTGTGGCGAGATCCTCGATGTGTGACCGCTCTTTGTGGAACGGTCACTCCGACTTCAAATTTCCACTACATACCATCAGGAGAAATTCTCTAGCCCTGAATCATGTTGATGGTCGCCTGCAACACCGTATCGAAGGTGCTGACGGATTTTGCGTTGGCCTCATACGCGTTCTGCGCCACGATCAGGTTGGAAAACTCCGTCGAGATATTCACATTCGATGCCTCGATTTCCCCACCCTCAATGCTTCCCCGTCCGCCCGCGCCCGCGACACCAAGCGAAGCCTGACCGGAGGCAATCGTCGTCGCATAGTTATTGCCACCGACACGGCTCAGGCCCTGCTCATTGTTCACGGTAGCGACCGCCAGTTGTCCCACGGCCAGGGTTTGGCCATTGGAAAAGCTCACGGAAATCGTTCCCGTGGGGTCGATCGAATATCCGTTGGATGTTCCGCTGGCATAGCCATTCTGATTCGTGTCGGACACTGTAGAAGCCGAGGCCACCTGGGTCACGGTAGGATTTCCGGTGGCATCGAACGGCTGCCAGCTAAAGCTCATGTCCGCAGCGCCATCGGCCATGCCGGGAAAGGTGGTAGCGGGCATGGTGCCGGGCGGTACGGCAGCGCCACCCGTGGGGGTGACCGATTGCAGCTGACCACTACTGTTAAAGTTTAGAACTCCGGTCGTATTGGTCGCGACGCCCGTGGAGTCGCCTGCCGGCAGAGCGATACTGTAGTTCCAGGTATTCGATGCGGCTTTGGTAAAGCTGATCGTGGCCAGGTGAGATTGCCCCAGCGAGTCGTAAAGCGTGACCTGCCCCCCGGAATAGGGGGTGCCGACCGCCGCGCCCGCATCCAGATTGGCATTGAGAGAAAACTCGCTGGACGGTTTAGGACTGTCCGTCTGGCCCAGGGGTGGAATATTCAACGTCGTCAGCGGAGCATTTGTATCCACCACGCCATCCGTGGCTGGATATCCCAACACCGGCTGTCCTTCGCTGGTGGTCAGATTCCCATTCGTGTCTGTAATAAAATCTCCCGCCCGCGTGTATTCCTGGGTGCCCCCGTTGTCGACCACAAAAAATCCATTTCCGTCCAGTGCCACGTTGCTGGAGATTCCGGTCGCCGTGGGACTGCCGGAGGTGAAGTCCGTCGCGTTGGCCGATACGCCAACGCCTTCGCCCTGCTGCACCGGGTCGCCCGAGCCGGACGAACCGACCTGCTGGTAGAAGAGATCTTGAAACGATGTCGTCTGGGATTTGAACCCAGTCGTGCTTAGATTCGAAAGGTCGTTGGCGATCGTGTTGAGTTCCGTCGTGTCGGCGTTCAAGCCGGAGAGCGGAATTGAAAATGAACCCATGGGTGTGTTCCTCCTGCGCGAAATGTTTGCGCTTGCGTATTCTGGTTTGCGTACGTTGGGCCGTTGGCTACGATTGCCCATGCGCCGCGTTTCATTTGCCGGCCGCCCACGAGCGACTGGAAGATTCATTCTTTTTCGCACCAATCTGCGGCAGGTTCGCCATCGTAATCGGTTGCGGCGTTTCTGTTTAGTTCTTACTGCTGCGCGCCCGTGGAAGAACCGGCCATCTTCGCGCCCGGAATCGAATGTTCCAACGCACGCATGACCTCCGGATTCAACGGCACCTGGGTTGGAGGCGCCACCTGTTGCGGCTTGGCTGCGGGATGGGTGAAGGCCTGCGCCACCGCGTTTGTCGAAGCCGTCGTCGCCTGTCCGCTGGCGCCGAGTGGCAGCAGATGACCATTGGCCGCCGCCGGGCCTGTCGTTGACTGTGCGGTCTGAATTGCTGCTTTGACGGCCGCACTCGCTGCCGCCGGTGAGCTGTCCGATCGAACACTTCCGGTCGCCGTTGGCGAGGGTGTGGTGGTAATGGCGCTCGACAAAGTCGAGTTGATCTGCACCAGCTGCTCCAGGCTGTTCACCCCGACCAACTGCGTGATGTAGGTCATCGGATCGGTCTGGCTGGTCGGGTCCTGATTCTGAATCTCCGTCACCAACAGGGTCAGGAAGTCGTTCGCGGTAATCGTCGCCGAATTGCTGCCGGTTGTGCTGCTGCCCGTGGAACTATTAGTCCCGGTGCTGGCCGCATTGGCGACCACCGGCGATGCCTTGCTCTGCGCCGCCGGTGCTGCGAGCGGCGAAGACGACGGAGAGTGCAAGTGGCTGAAAAGAGATAAGAGATTCATGCATGACGTCCTTTCCAAGTTCTGTCCAGCATCTGCTGTTTCAACATTCGATTCCCCGGCATTGCATGCGTCCGTGGCCGCGCGATTTTGCGGAACCGACACTCAAACAGTTCCCGCGCCAGGGTTCTCATCGCATGGCGGAAAAAATCAGGCGCGAACGCTGAGTTGATGGCCTTCCGCCTTCGCGCTCCCTTGCGTTGCTTCCACAGCATGGCTCGTATGCTGCGTTGACCGCATGCCCGAAGTTCGCGACGGCCCACCGACACCGGAGATGCCGGTCACCGCCTGCGGCGCATCGCCCTGATCCCGTCGGCCACCTCTGGCTTGTTCCTGCGATCCGCCTGCGTTATGACTGGCCGCCTGTCCCGTTTCTACGTAAATCTGTTGCACCGGCTGACGATGGTCCTGCAGGTAGCTGCTCATGGCGGGCAGCACGGAGGTCAACTCCGCATGCGCTGTCGCCGAATTCGCCGTGAGCGCAGCCGTCACCTGTCCTCCGACGCGCTCCGCACGCACCTCAATCCAGCCCATTCCGCTATCCGCTACGCCAACCGTCACCTGATTCGGACTCGCATGCAGCAGAGATTCACCGGTACTGGAACCGGCTCGATCCATCGCGGAAAATGTTGCAGACGGCGACATGGTTGCCGGAACGCCTCGCTCCGCGATACGCGCGTTCGGCATGGTGGAGGAGGAGCCCGTGTGGACGCTCGATATATTTCCTGTATTGCCATTGGCTGGGCCAGTTTGCCCAGCTGCTGCAGGCGTTCCCGCGGATATGGAATCGATCGATCCCGGCTGCCCCGGCGCTCCAGGATGTCCCGGCGCTGCATGTGTCGCAGCGGCTGTCATCGTTGCCGCATCCGCCGCAGTACCCGCGCCCGCAAAATTGCCTAACGCATCCGGAACTTTCGACGCGGTGTTTGTGGAGGTTCCGTTTCCCGCGACACCGGCAACGTCACCGGAAGCGACGCCATTCAATAAAGAAGCATCGCCGGAATCCGATGCAAAAGACTGCGCCGAGGAAGCAGTCTCGTCGGTCGAGTTCAGGAGCAGATCGCTCGAACTGACCGTGGTCGACATGTTCGCCGCAGCTGCTGTCGTAGCCCCAGCTCCACTGAAATTTTTGGAAGTCTCGCTCACAGAATGCGCGGCTCCTGCAGCGAAAGTTGAGGCAGTTTCGGCGTTTGCCTTCCATCCAGATTCCACCTGCGTCCCACTCGGTTTTGTACTGGAACCCATTGTTGAGAGATGCGAGATTTCACGCGAATTGTCGTTCAAACTTTTTAGGGGCAACACGATCGTAATGGCTGGAGGCGTTCCCGACGCGACAGGCGCTGGCGCCGCGGGGGATGGAGCAGTGGAAGTTTTCGGAGCGCCATGAAGATCTGCGCCTGCATCTTTCGCGGACGTGTCGACCGATTTTCCCGCTGGATACGAAGCGCTGTGAACTGCGGTACCGGGAGATGTCGCGCCCACAAGTTCTGCGGCTGCGGATGCCGCCTGAAAATTGCTAGTCGATAGATCGAAACCGGGATTGGAATCGGGATCGACACTGGCCGATGCGTCCGAATTCGAATTGCCGGTACTGCTCGAGACCTGTGCATTCTCAGCAGATGGGCCGGTCGAAGTTCCGCTCAACGCAGCCCTGGAAGACTCGGCTTGCGCGGGCTGCGCAGTCGCCGGTCGTGTCGTTCGAGCGGAAGAAGGCGCAGAACGCAATGGCGCAGCGGAATGTGGACCGATCCTCTCCATCGCTTTCGCGGAATGTTGAGCCGGCTTGTTTTCCGGCTTCATCGCCTGATGCATAGCTTCCTGAAAAACACTTTCTCCTGCCGCCTGATTTTGGGAGACAGCGGCCGCCGGCCCTGCGTTCGGAATGGTTGCGGCCTGGATGTGTGAGATCGCGTTCACGGAAGCGGTTTCCCCTTGCGGGATGCATACGTGCAGGTGTCATGCCAAAGTTGGGATATCTGGATTGGAAGCGAATAAGGAAACGCTAAGATTTGGGACTGAGCTGCGAAAACAGAAGAGGATACATTGCTAACCGACTTGATTTACCTGCGCGACTCACTACGGCTGCGGCGAAGATTCTGCTGCAGAAACCATTCGTCGGCCTCGGTCTGCATTCTTCGCTCCTGCTCAACGCGGGCAACTTCGGCCTGCTGCTCGACCAGCCGCTCGGTCTGCCGCAGAGAGCGGCGGCATTCGACGTATTTCTCCACCAGTGGCTCGATCCGCCGGGCCTCCGCCGCACAGAGTTGTTCCAGCTGGGTTCGATTCCAACCGGAAAATTCCAGTGCAGCTTCCGCGATCAGCCATCCGCGTGTGCCCCCTTCCGGTTCGCCAGGAACGTTTGCGAACTCCGCCCGGGTCGACGGATTTCGGTTCGCGGAATTTTGCGGTATCCAGCTGTGGGCCAGCGAGATGCGCTGTTCGACGACCACCTGCGATTGCCGTTCGCAAGCTGCCGTGGCGGCGCGCAGCAGTTGCGTTGCCCGCTCCAACTCACGTTTGGCCTGCTGCTCGGTCAAACGGCGAAAGCGCAAGATGCGTTCCAGCGCGTGCATGGCTTCCCTTTTCTAGAGCAGTTCCACGGTTACTGTGCCCGGCCCAAAATCGCGAGGTGCAGCTTTTCTTAAGGAAAAGCTGCGTGAAGGTTCCAGCCCGCTGGATACGCCTTCCGTGGAACTGCTCTACTCGACTCGCCAAGAGGCGAAGACTAAATATTCAACGCCAGCATCTGCGCCAGACAATCGTTGAACGTGATCCGTTCCTGCGATCCCTGCTCCAGAAATGCGCGCAGTTTGCTGCGCGCGGCCAGTGCCCGATCCAGTTCCGGATCGGCTCCCGCCTTGTAGGCGCCGATCCGAACCAGATCTTCGGAATGCGCGTAGGCGGCCAGCAATTGCCGCATCAGTCTTGCCCGATCGCCATGCGGTTTCGTCGTCACTGCCGGCATCAGCCGGCTGATCGAATCCAACACTTGAATCGCCGGGTACCAGCCCTCGGAGGCCAGCGCTCTGGAAAGAACGATGTGTCCGTCGAGAAAGGAACGCGCCGCATCCACCAGCGGATCGTTCAGGTCGTCTCCCTCCATCAGCACGGTATAGAACGCGGTGATGCTACCGGTCGAGAACTGGCCCGCCCGTTCAATCAGACGAGCCAGGCGGCGAAACACAGAGGGTGTATACCCGCGCGAGGTCGGCGGTTCCCCCGCGGCGAGGCCAATCTCCCGCGCCGCCATTGCATAGCGGGTGACGGAGTCGATGACCAGCAGCACATGTTTCCCCTGCGCCGCGTAAAATTCCGCGACCGCGGTTGCCGATTGTGCCGCGCGAATTCGCAACAAGGGCGACTGGTCGGATGTCGAAACCAGCACCACGGAACGTTGACGGCCCTGTTCGCCCAGGCTGTCTTCGAGGAACTCGCGCACCTCGCGGCCACGCTCGCCAATCAGGCCGACGACGGTCAGATCGGCCTCGGTATTGCGCGTCATCATGCCGATCAAAGTGCTCTTGCCCACACCCGATCCGCCAAAGATGCCGACACGCTGACCGCGCCCGACCGTCAGCAATCCATCGATGACACGCAGCCCGGTACCGAGCGGCGTCTGAATCGGCACGCGATCCATCGGCTGCGGAATGTCGCCTTCAAGCGGCCAGCTTTCTTCAATTCTTGGCCGTGGTCTACCGTCGAGCGGCTGCCCCAGTGCATCGAGCACGCGGCCCAATAAGTCCTGGCCAACTTCAATGTGCGGCTTGTCTCCCAGCGCCGCCACCGCATCGCCATAACGGATTCCGTCCGGAGGATCGAGTGTCATCGACAAGACCCGCGGTCCACGAAATCCGATCACTTCTCCGAGATGCGGACGGCCCTCGTGATCGATGATTTCGCAGCACTCACCCACCGAGCAGTACGGCCCTTCCGATTCGATCGTTTGTCCGGTCGCCTCCAGCACACGGCCATGCCAGCGCCAGGCCGGTCGCCGTTGCAGCTGGCGAAAATAGGCGCGTAGCAGATTGCCTTCGGATTCCGGCGAGGCGATTTCCCTTGCCACATCGCGCGATGGATCGATCGCCGTCAACCCCGTTGCAGAATCCGATCTTCGCAGCCACGACGGATTTTCCTCCTCATCGTTCGATGAATCGGCGTGAGGATCCCAACGATCTTCCGGCAGCGCAACCGTTTCCGGTTCTGAATGAGACTGCTCGGAAACATTGCTCTCCTGGCGCACGCGTCCGACCAGCGGCACAGCTTCGATGCCATGGATCGAATAAACCCCGACGTTATCCGGCAGAATGTTGTCCGTCATGGATTGATCTCCTGCGTCTGCTGGAAATTAAACCGCACGTCGAACCATTCCAGCCGTGGATGCCGGCCGCTGATCGAGCAGATCGAAAAATCCTTTTTCGATTTCTTCCAGCTGCGCTCTCACTCCGACTTCGATCGTGCCCAATCGAGTTTCGAGAACACATTCCGCGGCGGAGAGCGAAAGATCGCCCAGAATTTCCGGCTGCTCGTCGGCGTTCTCGCTCAGGCGAAACATCTCCTGCCAGACGAGCACCTGACCCGGCGCTACCCGCAGAACCACGCCGGAAGTATCCGCCAGCTTATCCAGCGCCACGCGCACGGCGCCGGCTAGAAACAGCGGATCGAGCTGCGCCTCCCGGTGCAGAACCCGCGCCGCAATCGCCAATGCCAGCCGCACTACCTCGCGTTCGACATCTTTAAAATATTTCTGACGCTCGGCGCGAAACGCATCGATGGCAGCCGCAATGCGCGCATTATTTTTCTGCTGATCGCCGATGAGCGTGGCTTCCGCGGCATGCTGACCTTCGCGCCGGCCTTCTTCACGCGCCGCCGCAATCGCCTGTCGCGCTTCCATGTTCTCCCTGGCCAGGCGCGCTTCCAGCTCCGCCGCCACTTGCGCCCAATGCGCTTCTTGACCAGCGGCCTGAACAGCAGGCTCCGCCCCTTGCGGCTGCGCAGGATCGGGCGCGGCAAACTTTCCGTTCGTGACCGACGGAAACGAGGGCAATGCCGCCGGCCCACCCGCTTGGCGCAGCGATACTTCTTCCGCAGGCCGCGGCAGTCCATATTCCAGGCGCTCGATCGAGGACACCCCCGGCGTCGATCCGGTCGCACCCTTCGCGTTCGACGTTGTATTCTGCGCCATGGCGTATGTTCCTCTCACTGCTCTATGCGTCTCAATTAGATTTCAACTGCAATCGAGCCCTGTCTACATCATCAATTCATCTTCGCGATCGGTGACGATGACCAGTTTCCCCTCGGCTTCGAGCTTGCGGGCAAGGTTGAGCACTTCCTGCTGCGCCTGCATCACTTCCCGCACGCGGACCGGGCCCATTACGTCCATATCTTCCTGCAGCATTTCCACCGCGCGTGAGCTGAGCGCCTTGAACAAATGCGCGCGCAGTTCGGCATTCGCGCCTTTCAGGGCGACGGCCAGATCTTTCTTGTCGACCTGAGAAATCAACTCGCGAATACTGTTCGCCGGCACGGTCACCAGGTCTTCAAAGGTAAACATCAAATTGCGAATGCTGATCGCCAGCTGCGGATTGTCGCCCTCAATCTGTTCCAGGATCGATTTCGCCTGCACTGTTTCGAGGCGATTCAGCAGGTCCGCGACTGCCTTATAGCCGGAATAGGATTTGCGTCCGGTATCGCCCAGAGACTCCAGTCGTTTGTGCAATACCAGCGCTACCTTCTGCGCCATCTCCGGAGAAAACTGCTGCATCTCGGCCAGCCGCCGCACGGAGTCGACCCGCTGCGATTCCGTCAGCTGCTGCAGCACCTGCGATGCCCGCTTGGGATCGAGATGCGCCAGCACCAGCGCGACCGTCTGCGGATGCTCCCCTTCCACAAACTTGCTCAACTGAATGGGATCGACCTCCTGCAGCATGGCCAGATCGCTGTGCATCGATTCTTCCGCCAGCTTCACCTGGGTCAACAGATCTTCGGCGCGTTGTTTTCCGAAAGCGTCCACCAGCAGCTTGGTCGCATACTCCATGCCGCCGTGCATCATGTACTGCTGCGTGTCGACCAGCTCGTTATATTCTTCGAGTACCTGCGCGGCGAGAGCCGGTGGCACATCGCGGATCCTGCCAATCTCTTCGGTAAGCCGCTGCAGCTCCAGCTCAGAAAGCCGCGGATAAAAAAGCCGCGCCAGCTCGTCGCCCAGCGTAATCATCAAAATCGCTGCTTTGCGAAGCGGCGGAATGGCCAGCTTTGCCGGAGCGTGACTCTCCACCGGGAGCATCGACTCCGGAATCGGAACGGGTTGCGCTGT